>NZ_JAIY01000001.1:0-10161 GCF_000710405.2 Kitasatospora sp. MBT66
GCGCGCCGTCTCCACCGGAGACATGACGCGCCGTCACTACGTGACGGAATGTTGTATCGCCACTCCGTGGCTCCAGCCAACTGACGGACGGGGTGGTACACCTTGCCGCCCCTTTCTGTACCGGTGGAAGTGGTGCAGACGGAGGGGTTGCCGGTGCCTCTCCTTGCTCCGCCGGCCTGCCCTCCCTCACCCACCAAAGGGAGCTGAGGGCACGTCATGGGCCCTATGAGCTGCCATTTCATGCGAACTCTGTGCTCCTTCGAGAGACCATCCGGATCGCCGGGCCAGGAGGTGGCTCCGGCCTTGAGCAGTGCGGGTTCGGCGGGTCATCCTCGGCCTGCCGCTTTCTGTACCATCAGTATGGCATGGATGTACCGGCGGTACAACCATCGTTCTGTGACTTTCTGTCATATCTTCTGGGCAACTTATGGTCTGGACCACCTAGCCAGTCTACGGGCTCCAATTTGGAATTAGAAGCTCCTGGAGTATGTGCCAGGGGCGATGAGGTCAATTCTGTACCAAGTCCGATCGATTTGCAAGGGGCTTGGCTCCCGAATCAGATCGTGGCTTCGGCAGTTTGCCTGTCGCGACTGCCCGCCGGCTCTGTATCAGAATACCAGTGTTGGGAGTTCCCCCCGGATGTTCTGTCCCCATTCCGAGGGCTTCGATCCGTAGCCGGCCGCCGAACTCTCTGACTTCACGAGCTCTGCGCGGTGCCGTCGCGGGCCCGTAGGGCGGCAGCCCGCCATCTGCCTCGCTCTCCCCATGATACGAGCCTAGTCGCGCTGTAGGACTCGGTCGACGACCTCTGAGGGGGCGCAGCGTGGTGGTGGGTGGGTTGGGTGGTGGTGGGTCAGTTGATTGGTTTGGTGGTTTTTGGTTCCGGTTATTGGTGGTGCTGATGTTGGGGGAGTTTGTGGGTTTGTTGGTGGTGCTTTCCCTGCGTTGCTCTTCCGGGTTTTCTTGAGGTGTTCGCGGTGGCTTCGTTTTTGGTTCTATTGCTGCGCTTCCCTTTTCGTGTTCGGGGTTTGATGGGGTTGTTGTGGTGGGTTTCTGGTGGTGTCGGTGGGGTTCTGTTGAGGATTTGATCTATTGGTGGCCGTTGGGGTGTGTTTCTTGATTGTTTATTGATTTCGTTGGTGAATTCCCTCAGCTTCGATATTCATTTGCCTTTCCGGTTGGCATTTCGGAGTGATTCCACTCGCATCATGCGGGGTCAAGTTGGTTTTATCTGTGGTCTTTTGTAGTCGCTGTGATTCAACTTCTGTTCTGTGAGCTCTAGTTGTTCACGTGGTTCATCCAACTTGCTTGCTGGGGTGACGTGTTGGATCGGATGGGTCGTCGTTCTGGTGTGGTCAGGGGGTGGCTGCTGGGCTGGTCGGGCGGGCGGCTCCGCGGACCCTTCTCTCTGGGTGGAAGGGCTCTTGCTGGCTTGCTGCTGGCCCCCGGCTCGGCGGCCAGGGCCGGAGGCCTTGGTGGAGCGGCGCAGCGGCGGGGGCGGGGTTCGTTGAAGCCTTGGGAGTCGGGCGGGCACACCAGGGGTGGCCCGGGTGCGGTGGGGCGGTGAGCCGCTGTCGGCCGGGCGGACAGCGGGTAGGCCGGCCACGGCGCGGTGGTGGATCCGGCGCGGCGCGGCGGCGGGCGAGCCGGCCGGGGTGGGAGCAGCGGGCCCGGGCCGGTCCCGGCGGCAGGGTTCGGGTAGCACGTCGGCGCCCGGGGGCTCGGCCGGGTGTTGGACGACTCTCAAGATGCCTACGAGGGCGGCGAGTTAGGGGCATGATGTGCGCCGATCAAATTCGGAGCATGTCCCGGAGGGCCCCTCGTTCGTTTGGGGCGGCACCTTGCCGACGAAGGGCATGCGAAGGCCCTCCCGGTATCTCTTGGCCGAGTCGCCCGGGAGGGCCGTGTAGCGCGCGGAGGCGCTGTGCTCACGGTAGGGGCGAACGCGGTTGAGGTCGAGGGGCGACTTGCCAACTCGGAGTTGGCATGCCCGGATTGCGGGGATTTGTTGGCGCCTTGGGGGTGGGCCCGGAGTCGGGTCCTGCGGACCAGGTCGGGGCAGGTGTCGGTGCGCCCTCGGCGGTCTCGGTGCGTGGGCTGCGGGCTCTCGCATGTCCTTCTTCCGGTGTTCGCGCTGGTCAGGCGGGCGGATCTGGCGGAGGTGATCGGGGCCGCGCTGGCTGCGAAGGCGGCCGGGACCGGCGCCCGCGTGATCGCGGCCGGGATCGGGCGGCCGGTGGAGACGGTCCGCGGCTGGCTGCGGCGGTTCGCCGGCCGGGCCGAGGAGGTCCGGGTCCAGTTCACGGTGCTGCTGGTCGACACCGGGCTCGATCCGGTGCCGCCGGCAGTGGCGGCGACGCCGTTCGCGGACGCGGTCGCGGCGGTGTTCGGGGCGCGTTCGGCGGTCGCCTCGCGCTGGCCGGGCGTCGGTGAGGTGTCGCCCTGGTGGCTGGCCTGCGCGGCGACCGGCGGGAGGCTGCTGGCACCGTCCCGTCCTTGATCAACGATCAACACGAGCCGCCCCTGATGTTCGAGCGGGCGGCTCTGCGAGCCTTCGCGGGTCCTGCCATGTGATGACCCATCAGGAAGCTCCCGTTGACGAAGAACGACACTGACCAGGCAACTCGCAACGAACGGGCCATGCAGATCGGCCTGTTCCGCTACATGTTGATCAGGGAGGCAGCTGACCCCACGCTCACCGGCCGCCAGCGCGGCAGGCTGGTCCGCCAGCTCGCCGGGGCCCCGCACGTCGATCCGGACGGCCGGACGATCTGGATCACCCGCTGGACCATCGACCGGTGGATAGCGGAGTGGCGCCGGGGCGGCTTCGACGCCCTGGTCCCCAGCACCCGCCAGTCCCAGCCCCGCACCCCGCCCGAGGTGTTCGAGCTGGCCGCGGCCCTGAAGAAGGAGAACCCGTCGCGGTCGGCCGCGCAGATCCGCCGCATCCTGTCCGCCCAGCACGGCTGGGCACCGGACGAGCGCACCATCCAGCGGATGTTCGTCCGCGACGGCCTGAACTCGCTGAAGGCACCGAAGGAGCCGGCGGTGTTCGGCCGGTTCGAGGCCGACCGCCCGAACGAGATCTGGACCGGCGACGCCCTGCACGGGCCCAGGATCGAGGGCCGCAAGACCTACCTGTTCGCCTTCGTGGACGACCACTCGCGGGCCGTCGTCGGGCACCGCTGGGGCTTCGCGGAGGACACCGTCCGCCTGGCGGCGGCCCTGCGGCCGGCCCTGGCCGCGCGCGGCGTCCCCGAGTACGTCTATGTCGACAACGGGTCGGCCTTCGTGGACTCGTGGCTGCTGAGGGCCTGCGCGAAGCTCGGGATCAAGCTCGTCCACTCCGCGCCCGGCCGGCCGCAGGGCCGGGGCAAGATCGAACGCTTTTTCCGGACGGTGAACGGCGAGTTCACCGTCGAGATCGCCTCCGGCGACGGCGAGCCGGGACGGCAGATCACCTCGCTGGCGGAGATGAACCGCCTGTTCACGGCCTGGGTCGAGAACGTCTACCACCGCCGCACGCACTCCGAGACCGGCATGGCGCCGCTCGCGCGCTGGATGGCCGGCCACCCCTTCCCGGTCCCGGCCCCGGCCGACCTCGCGGAGGCTTTCCGCTGGTCCGAGCACCGCACCGTCGCCAAGACCGGCCTGGTCTCGCTGCACGGAAACCGATACCAGGTCGACCCGGTGCTGGTCGGCCGACGGGTCGAGCTGGTCTTCGACCCGTTCGACCTGACCTTCCTGCGGGTCCGCTCCGAGGGCCACGACGCGGGCACCGCGCTGCCCTTCCAGATCAGCCGCCACAGCCACCCCAAGGCCCGCCCCGAGGTCCCGGCCGAGACTCCGAAGCCGACCACCGGCATCGACTACCTCGGCCTGATCGACACCCAGCACTCGACCGAACTCGCCGACAAGGTCAACTACTCCGCGCTCGGCTGGGCCACCGCCCCGCCGGCAGTCGACCTCGCCGCCGAATAGCCCCCTGACCAGCCAACTCCCTTCCTGAGGATCAGCGTGATCGAGAAACTGCAGGCCCACTACGGCTTCAGCAAGATGCCGTTCGGCCGGGACCTGGCGCCCGGCATGCTCCACCGGCACGCGTCCCACAACGAGGCCGTCGCCCGCATCACCTGGTGCGTCACCGAGCGGTCGATCGGCGTCGTGACCGGCGAGGTCGGCGCCGGCAAAACCGTCTCCGTCCGCACCGCGCTGGCCGGCCTGGACCCCTCGAAGTTCACGGTGATCTACCTGCCGAACCCGATGATCGGGGTCCGCGGCATCCACGAGGAGATCGTCAACGCCTTCGGCCAGACCCCCTCCCACCTCGGCTCGCGCCTGATGACCCAGACCAGCAAGGTCCTCATGGCCGAGCGCGAGGAGCGCGGACGCACCCCGGTCGTGGTCCTGGACGAGGCCCACCTGCTCAACTACGAGGCCCTGGAAGCCGTCCGGATGCTCACCAACCACGGCATGGACCAGGAATCGCCCCTGTCCTGCCTGCTGGTGGGCCAGCCGACCCTGCGGCGGACCATGAAACTGGCGGTCTTGGCCGCTCTCGAACAACGCACTGCCCTCCGTTACACGATGCCGGGGATGACCTCCACGGAGACAGCCAGCTACATCGGCCACCACCTGAAGCTCGTCGGGCGCCCGGACCAGCTGTTCACCGAGGACGCCATTTCCTTGATCCACACCACCTCGCGCGGCTTCCCACGGGCGGTCAACAACCTGTCGCTGCAGTCGCTCGTCGCCGCGTTCGCCGCCGGCAAGAACCTCGTCGACGAGGCCGCGACCCGCTCGGCGGTCAGCGAGATCATCGACTGAACCGACCGGCACCTTGCCGACGAACGACGACACTTCGCGACGAACACCCCGCCGGAACCCCGCCCGGCGGGGTGTCGTCACTTCACGACGTCGGCATCGTGAACGCCCCGTTCGTCGGCATTTTCAGCGTCGGGCAACAGGCCGGGCGTCGGCGGCTCCACGAGCGGTGGTTGGCCCGAGGGGGAGGGCGAGCGCTGCACGGCGGCCTGGTGGCGTGCTCAGGCCCTCCGGGCCCCGGTCAGGGCCAGCGGTCGTCGGTACGGCGGCCGGGCGGAGCGGCGGCCGGGCGTGGGCAGGACCGGCGGGTCGGCGGCGGTCGGTTGGCGGGGGCTCCACACTCTCGCCGCAGTCGGGCAGGGCAGCACGGCGGTCCGGCCCGCCCTGGGCCTGCGGGCCGGACCCGGGTCCGGCCAGGGGCACGGTGGCAGGCAGCCCCTGGTGCGTCCCCGGTCCGGGGCCGGCCGCCCCGCGGCGGCAGAGCGGCGACCGGCCCGGCACGGCCGTCGGCTGGCGGGTCGGACCTGGGCGGGGTCGGGCACACAGCGGGAGGGCGGTAGCGGCACCAGGGTGGCGGGCACCGGCAGCTGCCCGTGGGCGGTCCAGCAGTTCCATGGGGGCCGGGTGGTGGGCGGCCAACCGCGTAGTGGACCAGCGGCGCCGGCCGGTGGCCGGCCTTCGGGGCGCTGTCCGGCCTCCGACCGGAGCACCCCGCAGCGGCCTGGCGCGGCACCGTCCGGCCTGGGCTGCAGCGGGACGGCCTGGTGGGCTCCAGCGCGGTGGTGGAGCCCACCAGGGGCGCAGCGGCGCGCGGGCGGGCGGAGCTGGTGCGTGGTGGGGGTCGTCGGTGCCCTCTCGCGCTCGGCCGGGTGGTTGTCGGAGCGGCGTGCGGGCGGGCGGGTTGCGGTGGTGGAGCGGTACAACTTTCGTTCTGGTGAGGCGACTTCGGCTGGGGTGGGGCGGGGCTTCGTGTCTTGGTCGGCCGGCCGGGGCGGCCGAGGGGCGGCGGCCCGTGTTCGGCCGTCGCAGTGTGGCTGCGGCTGTGGAGAGGAGCCCCGGGGGCCGGCCGGCGCGAACTCCAGGACACCGGTACGCGGTCGGCGGGCAGTTGTCGGCCCCCTGCCCCGGCCGCGGTTCTGCAGGGCGGCACCCGGCCGGCTCCCCGGAGCGGTGGGCGGGGGCAGCACTCCCTGGTGTCGGGCGGGCTCACCACGGCGGCGGTCCGGCCACAGGGGTTGCGTCCGGGACCGGGCGGGCGTCGCCGAGAAGCATCACCGGCCGGCAGGCGGCCGGTGAGCCGGACCACCTCCGGGCCGGCGCTGAGGGCGGCACCGCTGGACTGCGACTGGACTGCGAAGCGGCCGCCACCGCGCCGGACAGTCGGCGGCGGGCACGGGACAACCAGTGCCCCGGGCCGGGGCAGCCAGGTCCGGCGCCTGGCACGCCACGGCGGCGGCCGAGCGGCGGCACCGGACAGCGTTCTCGGCCCCGGTGGACCAGAGCGGCGGCCAGCACCGCAGTGGCCGGACAGCTCAGACGGCGGACCTCCTGGAGCGGGAAGGCGGTGAAGCAGCACTGCCCCGGGCAGGGACCGGGCCCCAGCAGCGCCGGGAGGCGGGGCCGGGTGGGCCGTCGGAGCCGGCCGGGCGTGGGTGCTGAGAGGGTGCGGCCGGACGGGGCCGGGACAGCACCGGCACGGCGGCCGAGGGGCAGCACGGCCCCCCAGGCCGGGGCAACGGTTGCCGTCCTCGGGGCAGCCGGGGACGGCGGCCGGGAGCAGCGGCAGGGCCCCGGTCGGTCCGGCGGCGGGCGGCGAGGGCACCCGTTCAGGCCGGGACCCGGCCGCCCGGGGACGGTGATGGGACTCCTTGATTTTCCCCACCCCCTGCTCCGGTGTTGCCCCAGACCTGCTCGCCCGAGTTCCCCACGTCGACGCCAGCAGCGGTATCCCGCCCTGCTGCGAGCCGGCGAGCGACGGCTTGCTTGGATGTCCGCATGACGGATTGGTCGCAGTTGAAGCACGCGTACGGCACCGCCGAGGACATCCCGGCCCTGTTTGAACGGCTTGGCGCCGAGCCGAACGACGAGGCTTGGAGCGACCTGTGGTCGCGGTTGTGCCATCAGGGCAGTGTCTACTCGGCGAGCTTCGCTGCCCTCGCGCTGCTGGCCGATCTGGGAAGCGAAGCGGGCAAGGACGGCGACAACGCCCTGGTCCTGGCCGGGGCGATCGCCGAGGCCGCCGATGACGACGCCCGCGACCAGCACGGCGCCCCGATCGAGCGACTGCGGACCCTGGCGCACGCTCGGATCCGACGGCCCGCGGAGCCCGCCTTCTACGTCTCTCTGCTGCAGACTGCCATGGCGCTGGACGGCGTCCCTGTCTGGTCCTCGGCCCTGGAGGGCTTGGCCGACGGGAGTGTCGAGGTGTTCTGCCCCGAATGCGAGATGGGGGTGTTCGTCTCCATCGGCGAGGCCGGCTACTTCTCCGCCGTCGGCGACTGGGAGCCCGGCGATCCGGAGGGCTCCCCGCTTCGCGCTGCCGCGCCGGCCGACCTGTCGGGGCCTGCGCGCATGCTCTTTGACGCGGCCGGCGAGGCCGGGATCGACACCGTCGCGGTCGCTCTCACCTACCTGTTCGGCGAGGGAACGTGCGGCGAGTGCGGCGCCGACTTCTCGATCGCCGAGCAAGTAACCGAGCAGTACTGAGACACCCGCGAGCAGGCAGGCCGCCCCCGAGGCCCGCCGCACTCTCCCCGCTCCCCACCCTCCCCAGACCGTTGAACGGTCCTACCAACTGGGGAACGGAGAGCGGGCATGGCCGTTTTCGCGGATTCTCATCAGCGGCGGCCGGGCTGCGGCCACCGGGCCGGGGAGGAGGTGGAGCAGCGGCGGGGGTCCGGGGCAGGACCGGGAGCGACCCGGCAGGCACGGGGGCGGGGGCGTAGCAGCGGGGCCCGGCCGGACGGCGGCCGTCCGGCGGAGCGCCGAGCCGGCGCCGGGCGGGCAGCTGCACTTCCAGGGCACGAGCGACCCGGTACAGCTGTGGAAGGGCTGCGGGGCAGCCGCGGTACAGAATCGGCGGGGGTCCACCACGAGCGGCCGGCGGCCAACCATCCGCCCCCCGGCAGCGGCCACCAGCCGGTCAGGAGCCCGGCCACCGGCCCGCCAACGCCCACAGATCACCCCCGGCCACCGGCCCGGGGCCCGGCCCGGTGGCCGGGCGGCAGCGGCCTGGCCACAGCGACCACCGGCCCGGCGCCGGCCAGCCAGCGGCCGACAGCCCCGGGCCGGTGGCCGGACGGCGGCGGGCCGGGCGCAGCGGCGGCCAGAGCCGCGCGGTACAGCGCGCGGCGGCACGGCGGGCACCGCGGGCACCGCGGGCGGCCCCGGAGCGGCGCGCAGCGGGCGGGGGCGGCGGTCGGACCCTGGCGGTGGGGGCCACCACTGTCTGGGGTTGGGGTGGTGATCCTGCAGATCAGCCCCACGATCGCCATCGAGGTACATGAGGCAGTGCACTGGCGGCGGCAGCCTTTTCGACCGAAAAGGCTGCGTAGCGTGACGTGGAGGCGTCGTACCGGCGGGTTCGGGGCTGATGGGTGACGGCTCGACGTCACGCTGCCGACCGGGCCCGGCGGGCAGCCCGGCGTCGCCAGGCGCGGGACCGGCACCGACCGGAGCAGTAGACGGCATCGCGCCGTCGGCCCGCCCTGGCCATGGTCGCGCGCCCGCAGACCGGGCAGGACAGTACCCGGATCAGCCGTCGGTGACCGGCGTAGTGGGCCTGTCCGAGCAGGGCCAGGAAGTCCAGGCGGCGCTGTTCCGTCTTGCGGTCGCGGTATGCCTGGGCCCGGCAGGCGTCGTTGCAGTACCGGCGCCGGGAGGACGCTCCCCTGGGGAGCCGGCCGCCGCAGCTTGCGCAGTACCGGGCACGTGCCACAAGTCCAGGGTCTCGCGTCGCCCGGCCCCGGCTTCGGGCCCGGCCAGGACAACGGCCACCGGCGGCGACGGGCAACAGCCAGCCCCGGCGGACCGGGCAGGCGGGCGGGACGGCGGGCCGCGGTGACGCCCAGCGGGGAGGCCGGGCGGCGGCCGCGCGGCCGGGCCGGCCACCAGACCACCTTCCCCAGCACCGGCAGCCCGCCCCCCGGGCGGCCAGGAGCCGGGGCGGCAGCGGGCGGGGCGGCCAGGAGCAGCAGCTGGCCCCCGGGACCGGGACGGTCGCGGCGGCGGTCTGTGGCCACCAAGGTGTCACCGAGAGCGGCAGCTCCGGGGACAGCCGAACCGCGGCTGGGGCGGGAGCAGCCGGGTGAGCGCCAGCGGCGCAGCAGCCCGGCGGCGGGGCGGCCCCGGCGGCCAGGAGCAGCAGCCCGGCGGCCGCGCAGCCGGACGGCGAACGGCGAGCGAGGACGACCAGGAGCAGCGGCACGGCGGCCGCGCAGCCGGACCGGGCTGGCCGGGCGGCGGCCAGGAGCAGCAGCTGGCGGGATGGCCGGCCGGGGCGGCCAGGAGCAGCGGGCCGGCGGGGCGGCGGGGCGGACAGCGAGCACCAGGGCGAGCACCAGCGGCGCAGCAGCCCGGCGGCGGGCCCTTCCCCGGAGCTGCGGGCGGGTGGCTGGACGGGGACAACCATGGATGTGCTGGTGGCGCGGTGGCGGCGGGGCGGGACAACCCGGAAAGCGGCGGTGCGGGGGCCCGGGGACAACACCAGACCACCAGGACGACCGGCCACCAGAGCGTCCTCCCCCAACACCGGCGGCCCGGCCCCCGGGCGGCCAGGGGCCGGACCGGGCGAGGAGCAGCGGGACAGCGAGCGGAGCGGCGGCCGCAGGGCGGCGAGCAGCGCGTACGGCCGGGCAGGCGGCCGCGGCGGACGGCGGCCACCAGAGCGCCCTCCCCCAGCACCGGCAACCGGGCCCCCGGCCAGGGCGGCCAGGCCGGGAGCGACCAGCCTCGGCGGCAGGGCGGGCGAGCGCGGCGGACACAGCGGCGGCCAGGAGCAGCACGGCGGGGTGGGCGGGCCGGGCGCCGCGGAGGCCGCGGCGGGGCGGCCGGCTTCCCCGCGACAGCCCCGGCTCGGACCGGCGAGCAGCGCGGCCGGCCGACGGACAGCGAGCACCAGGACGGCCCGGACGTCCAGGAGGAGGTGGCCAGCAGCAGCCGGCCCGACGGCGGCGGACGAGCAGGCGAGCACCAGGGCGAGCGTCAGTGGCACAGCAGCCCGGCGGCCGGGACGGCCGACGGGCCGGGCCCGGGTGGCCAGGAGCAGCAGGCGGCCCCCGGGCCGAGACGGTCGCGGCGGCGACGGGACAACGGCCGCGGGGGCCAGGGACGGCGAGC
>NZ_JAIY01000001.1:13071-20690 GCF_000710405.2 Kitasatospora sp. MBT66
AACCACCGGTGCGCGTCCTCGATGCTCGAAGGCAGCGACGAGGCAGGCACGGCGCCGAGACGCGGGGTGAGCGAGAGGCCCTCGGCAGCAGCGAAGTCCAGCAGATCCGGCTCCTCGCACCACTGCTGGCCTCCGTTCTCCCGCCAGGTGGACACCTGGGCCACGGTCCGGTCGAGCACGGAGATCGGCACGTTCGCCACGTCGAAAAGGCGGCACCCGATGAGTCCGCTGCCCTGGTACTGCTTAGCCGCGCTGCCGATCTTGTCTCCGTACACCTCCAGGTACAGGACGGTGATGCCCGCGCCGGTAAACCGGACCCCCGTGCTGAGCCGCTCGGCGAGAGGCTTGAGAGCGTTGACGATGCCCTGCGCCGGGTTGGCAATCCGATCGCCCTTGGCATACAGCAGCTCTTCGCGGGAGCCGATGAAGAAGTCACCGTCTTCGAGCAGGATGATCCTCCCGTTCGTGCCGTCCACCTTCTCGGTGAGCACCACCTCGCCAGTGAACGGCGTCGGGGTTTCGAGCAGGCCACCGTTGCGAGGATCGAGCTGGTGGTACGTCGGGATCGACGGGTACTTGGTCGCGGTGTTCAGAACACCGAGGTTGAGCGGAACCGGGCGCATGAATTCTCCAAGAGGGTAGATCAAGTACTGGGCTGGCTGGCCGACCCCGCGAAGCGCGGAGGCACGAGCAGGACTAGAAATAAGTTACAGCATTCGCTGTTCTATTGCAACTCTCATGAGTGGTCACTCGGTCGCCCCACCCGCCGACGACCGAAGGCCCCAGCTCGCCCCCGCCGGCCGGACAGCAGCGGCGACAGTAGCCATCGAGAAGGGCAGGACGGGCGGCCAGGAGGCGGCGAGCCAGTGCGGACAGCAGCGACACACGGAGAACAGCGGACCACGGCCAGGGGGCCGCCCCCGGAGCGACCAGCCCCCGGCGACGGCAGGGCGGCGGCCACCAACAGCCGACCCGAGCCTTTATGAAATAAGTTACATCGCTTGCTTGCGCAGCCCCAGCCCCCGCCCGGCGCGCCGGCGGCATCACCCCCCAACCCCCAAAAAACCGTCCACGCCAGCGCCCCAACACCTGACCCGTCCCGCCCTACCCCACACCCGCACCCGCACCCCGCCCTCCCCATCCCCAACACCTGCCCGTCCCGACCTGCTTCCCCCCCTCTCTTCGCTCCGCCCCACCTCCAGCCCCCACCAATCCAACCCACGTCTGCCAGCTCCCCTTCGCCCCACACCCCATACACCCTCACCCGCACCCCACGCCCGCACCCACCCTTCGACCAGCACCACCTCCCCCCACGCCCCTTCACCCCATCCACCCATCAACACCTGACAGCCCATCTCCCCAGCCCACCCACCAACACCCCACCGAGCACCACACCTTTCCGCCCACTCCCTTGCACTACCGATCCCAGCCACCCACTCTCACCCTCCAAACTGCAGCCCCCTTTGACTTCGCCAGCTACCGCACAGAGAAGTAGTCGGCGTTTCTGAAGACCCTTGTCCGTAGGCTCTGACCTGCGGTTTAAGTGATTTCGAGGGGCTATCCCGAAGCAACCTCCGAAGCAACTCGGTGAGCAACTCGCAGAGCAACTCGACAGGCAACCTCCGAAGCAACCTCCGACGCAACCTTGATCAACTCGGCGATCTGCGGTGGATCGAGGAGTGCTCGGCTTGCGTGGGGGCGCGTCGAGCCAGGCGCTGCGGGCGGCCGCCGGCGTCGCGGTGGCTACGGAGGGGAGATTTCTCCCCTGGAGACCAGAGAGAAATCTCCCCCTCTACTCCCGCCAGCCAGGGTGATTTCTCCGTCACCACGGCTCTGCTTGGTCGGGGAGAGAAATCACCCCTCCCCTTCGGGCGAGACGAGGACGCCCCGCGGCGGCCGGTCCGGCCCGTGAGGTATCGGAAGCAGGTGGTGGCGCAAGCGCCCAGGCTGATGCAACCCAGAGCACCACGAGGCACGTGATCGTCTCCACCAAAACAGGGCAGACGAGGCGCAGCAACGCGATGGCGACGAAGATGCCGATGATGGCCTTGCCGAGGTTGTCACCGTTCAGTGACCGCCGTCGGGTGCTCGGGGTTGTCGGCGGCCTTCGCACCACGGGACGGGTGGCTTGAGCGCCAGCGGCGGGCGAGCAGGAGCGGCCCGCCCGTCAGGACAAGCGCGCCAGCGACGGACTGTCGGGACAGGAGAAGGACCGTGAGGCCGGGACCTCGAACGCGGTCACTCTGTACTCCCGCAGGTGGTCGTCGGGGCGCGGTGCAGTTGGAGGAACGCGAGTGCGACGGGGTCCCCGCCGACCCAGGCGCGTAAGGCGGTGTTCTCGGCACGCAAGGTGCGCAGCAGGCCTTCGAGGTGGGCAATGTGTGCGTGGAGGTCGGCGGCTGTGGGCTGCTGGCCGGGTATCTCGGGTGGGTCCGCGGAGCCGGCCGGCGACGGGCTGCTGTTCACCGCTGAGCTCCCCAACCGTTCTCGGTCCGGCGGGCAGCCTGGAGGTGCGCCAGCTTCGAGCGTGCGGTGGTGACCGCGGCGTGCCGCTGCGGGGCGCTGGCCTTGTAGCGGTCGGAGTTGACGGCGCAGGCACGGTTGAGCTGGCGGTACGCCTGGCGGATCTGCGTGTCCTGGTCGTGGAGGTGGTTATCGGCCTTGCGGGCGGCGGCGAGCCGCGTGGCCTGCTTGCGGGCGCGCTGGCGCAGCTCCTCCTCGGTCAGGCCTCCGCGGACGCCGGTGTAGGCCCGGTCGCGCAGCGCGAGTTCCTCGCAGGCTGCGGCTGCGGGGCAGCCCCCACAAATGTTCTGGATGGTGAGCTGCCGGCGGGTGTGCCAGCTCTCGGTGGTCTCGCTCTTCTCGCGCTCGAAGGGGTCCTCGGCGGGGAGGCTGAGCAGCGAGCAGTGGCCGTTGGCGAGCGCGGCCTGGAGCTGTGGACGGCGCATGGTTTCGGCGGTCGGGGAGTGGTGGCTGGCGGGGGAGCTGTGCTGGTGCCGGGTGTGGCGTCCGGTGGCGGCGGGCTGGTTGGTGGTGGGCACGGAGGGCCTCCTCGGGCGGGTTCAGGTGTGCGTGGTCTCGCACATCCAGCTCTGAATCATTTGACTTGCTTCAGTTGATTCAGCATGCTGCCCTGAAGATCCGCGAACGTCAAGCGCGAATGGAGCCCGATGGAACTGCCAGGTGCCGAGGTACGGCAAGATGAGCCCATGGCGGCATCCACCACCCAGAAGCAGCGCGCGGCCGATGCCGTCCGAGCGGCCATCCAGGCCGGCCTGTACCCGGTGGGCAAGAAGCTGCCCGGTCTGCGCAAGCTCAGCGAGACCCACGCCGTCGCCTACAACACGATGCGCGAGGCGCTCGCGATACTGACCAGCCAGGGCCTGCTCCAGACCATTCCGCAGGTCGGCAGCGTGGTGCTGGCCGGATACCAGCCCGTCGACGTCGTGGCGACCGAGCAGGGCAGGCTGGTCGTGGTCTCGCCGACGACCGGGCTGGCAGAGGCCACCACCGTCGAGGTCTGCCCCGCACCCCCAGCGGTAGTCCCGGTGCTCCAGGTACCGGCCGGCGAGCAGGTACTGCTACGCCGAAGCACCCACTTCGTCGACGGCGCACCCTGGGCGGTCGTCGAGACCTACCTACCGCCGGCCCTTGCCGATCTCCACCCTGCCCTGCGCCGTCCGGACAGCTCGGGAACCGACGAACTCGAGGAGCTCAGCACGCACGTCCACCACCGGGCCTGGATGACGGCCCAGGAGGCGGCACCCGAGACGGCTCGTCTTCTCGCCAGCGACGGCACGGTGTTGTCCTGGACCCGGGTCGCGCTCCGCGACGGTGAGCCGTGGTGGTGTCAGATCGCCTCGCTGCGGGGGGATCGAGTCCGGGCGCTGCACCCCTCCGCCACGTACACCAACGGGCCCTCCACCTAAGGCTTCAGGGCGGAGAACACCCGGAAAACCAGGGTGGACACCCAGCCACGGTGTCGGGATAGGGTGACAACCCAGTAACCGAACGCAAACCCGAAAAGGCAAAACCCCGCGGCCTTAGGCAAGCCGCGGGGGAATGAGCCGAGAACCGATCGGACGGTGTCTCGCTATGACCGAGGCTACCCGCATCCTCACGCGGGTTGACCCGGCACCCGCCGCACGAGCGCGTGTCCAACCGCAGCTCCGGCGGGGCTTTGTGCTGTCCGCGGCCATCAGCGCGATCGGATTCAGCGCTCCCTTGAAGGGGGCTCGCGTGTCATAAGAGAGAACTGGGCGGCCATACCTCTATCCCGAGGCGGTCCGCCCTTCCTCGCTGGAAGCGAAGTATCCCTCTCCGCTCAACCAGCCGTCACCGCGCAGTGGAGTTCCCGCTCCCCTTCGCGAAGACCGGGCCCGAAGGCCCGGCAGTAACTGCCCTCCAGCAGTCGACCCCCGAAGGGGCCTTCGTGTTGTCCCGAGGCAACCTCGGGAGAACGGAGTACATCTTGCAGCACCGCCATGCCGTTTGTCAGCTTGACCCTCCTGCGCAACCGCTCTTCCCAGCCATCGGGCACGCTCCTGGCGGCTCCTGCCCGACGCGTCCGCCGGTAGCGCTCACCTGGGGAAACACCAACCAGGGAGGCCGGGACAACCTGCTGGTTGACGGTGAACCCTCACATCAGTGCAGGCAGCGGCCTTGGACACCACTCGGGCCGATCCGACTTGTCCGCGCTGCGGCGCAGCACCGCGCTCTGCGGCGCGAGGTTGTCCCCGGCCGAAGTGTTCTTCCCGTTCCGTGTCACACGACGGCCCCCTCGGCGGCCTCTAGCTCTGGCTGGAGCACCCATGGGTGGCGACCGGCCATGACCGTGACCATCCGGCGCCGGCCTTCGGCGCCGGCCGAACCATGCTGCCTGGGTGTCCGACGGGCAGACGCCGGGAGATCCATGCGCGCCTACGCCGTCCACACTCCAGGCCCCCGAGTCTCCGGGGGTGCCGGGCCCCGCTCGTCGGTCCGGGCCTGCCGGGGTGCGCAACTGCAGACGGGCGGAGGCCGATGAGCGTCGCCGCGGCCTCTGCGGAAGGACCGCTGCCGGTCGCTCCTGCCGGTCGGCTGGAGGCGGTGGCCGGCTCCGGTACGCCCTCCACACTGCGGCTCGGCTCCGGGATGCGCCGGCGACTGCGGACGGCTGTCCACTATCTGCTCGCCGAGCCCGAGATGCAGGGGGCCGGCGACCTCGACCGGCTGCTGCGGATCATCGTGGTGGCCAAGGCCAACAGCCAGCGAATGTGTGCGGCGTCCTCGACTGCGGCCGAACTCGGTCGGTGGGCGGGCGTCGGTGCCTCGTCCATCGACCAGACGCTCGCCCGGCAGCGGAAGGCGGGCACGCTGGTGAGCCGACAGCGCCGCGGCGTAGCGGGGGTGATCGGTCTCGACGTCGGCGTGCCCGCGATGATCGGTGCCAAGCGCTCCGGCGATCTTCGGCATCCGCTGGCGCTGCAGCGGCGTGAGCTGGCTGTCCTCCTGCGCCTGCTCGAGGTCTTGTTCGCCCCGGGGTGGCGCCACGCCGACCGGGCCGACACTCCTGGGGGTGTACTCGCCGAGCGCAAGGGCCGGGGCGCGGCCACCGACCGACTCGCCTTGCTCCTGCTCGCGCTGGAGGCGCGCTCGGACGGATCGGTGAGGATGTGCGGGGGGCGGATCGACGAGCGCCGCGGGCGCTCGGCTGCGACGCTGGCCCGCCTGCTGGGGTGCACTCCCGACGGCGCGGCCAAGGTGCTGGGTCGGCTCCAGCAGCACGGGGCGATCGAGCTCGTCAGGAGAAGCACGCGCTCGGGGCTGCTCGGACGCGGCCGGATCCTCGTCCCCGCGGTCGTCGGCGCGTCTCCCCTGAGCGTCGTCGCGCCCCACGAACCGGCCCCCACCGAACGCCCTGGTAGTGCAGACAGGGAGATCCCTGCTCGGCAGGCGGAAAAGTCCCAGGCCAGGCGGGCCCGAAAGGCTGTCGGGCCCCTGATCGCACACCAGCCTGCTGCTGTGGACCTTCACGCTCCTCACGCTGCGTCAGCTGTTGTCCCTGATTCTGCTGAGGTCTCTGGGGGTAACTCCGGCGAAGCCGAGATCGGGGTACCCGCCGTCGCCGGTGGCGCGCGTGCGCACGCGAGGGTCCCGGCTCCGCGGGTGAGCGCCGGTGATGAGCACTCAACGGGCGAGCCCTTGGACGCGCTGCGCGCGGAGAACTGCCAGCCCAGTCGCTCATCGTCTTCCGCCGAGACCAGGCGCGGGCACGGCCGGACGGTGGAGCTGACCAGTGCCCCAGTGCTGTCCGTGATGGCCGAGATCGCACCGCTCGTGGACCGGCTCGACTCCCGGGAGCACCGGGTCGCCGCTCAGGCGATCGCTCGTGTGCTGCGCGTTCGCACTGCCGCCGACCTGGGCCGGCACCTGGTCGGCCGGCTTGCTCCGATGAGCTTCGAGGGGCCCCGGGACGACCGGGGGGTCATCAGGTCCCCCCTGGCCTGGCTTCTGTCGCAGCTTCCCCAGGTCACCGCCTGCGGGAGCTGCGGGCGGACGTTCCACGGCTCACCGAGCCACTTCGGGACCTGTGACCAGTGCGCAGGCGGACCCGCGGCCGGTGCCGTCCACGGCATCTGCCCGGGCTGCGGTCGGCGGGGCGAGCTGTTCGCCGGCGGCGACTGTGCGGGGTGTGAGCACGAGTCCGCCGTCACGGCCGCCGCCGAGCTGGCCGTCCAGCGGGCCCTGCGCTCCGGTGCGACTGCTCGGGACGCAGCCGAGAGTGGAGCTTCGGTGCGGCGGGCTGCGGCTGCCGCGGCCGAGGCCGCCACGGCGGCAGGTGCACATCCCGCGTTCGCCCGCCTCGCCGCCCGGCTCGCGGCGGACACCCATGGGCTTCCCGGCCTACCCGCGCCCCGGTCTCGGATGGTTGCTTCGGCTTCCAGCCGAACCTCGGCGCACATGCCCGTCACGCGTTCATGAGCGCTTGGCCCCCGCTCGTGAGCGGGGGCGCCGGAGCGCTCCGCGTTGCTCGTTGATCGTGAGCGCATCCAGCGCGCGGGTGCGAGCGGTCGCGTCCCATCGAGCGGGCCGGGGTGCTCCGCTCCTCCGGCCGGCGCTCCCGCTCTCCGCAGCTGCCGGATAACGAGTCGCCACCGTGAGCGGGACAACCCAGAGCCGCGCGCATGTTGTCCCCGGCCGAGCCGCCCCAGGGGGAACGGCCGCGGGAACGGGTACCGAACCGTCGCCATGTTGTCCCGGGACAAGCGGGCGGCTCGGCCGTGTTGTCCCGGAGTCCGCCATCGGTTGTCCCGCTGACCGAGGGTGCTGACCTGGGGTTGTCCCCGGGGTGCGGCTGGCGCTCGCACGGATGCCCGCGATGTCTCGGGCATCCGCGGCCAGGGTGGCCGGCCACTTTCCTGCAGCGGAGCGTGGGCGCCTTCGTCGTGCCTGGCCCGCACTCGGCGGTCGTCCCAGGAGCGATCGCACTCACCAGCTGCGGGCACCTGCGCCCGCCCCGGACTCGGCAACACGACCATGAGCGCCCCTCTGCCTCGGCGCCATCCGAGCCGCCCTGAGCGCCCCGCTCCCGCCACTCCGACCGGTGAGCGCACCCGCCCGACGCTCACCCCAGAGAT
>NZ_JAIY01000001.1:20726-111330 GCF_000710405.2 Kitasatospora sp. MBT66
ATTTCACCCCCCGGTGGTGGGGGGTGATCGCTCATGAGCGATCACCCCCCACCACCGGGGAGCGATCACGGAGGTTGCCCCGAGGTTGTCCCACCTGCGCGGCAGCGCGAGTGCTCGCCGCCCACCAGGCGGTGGCCCCTTGTCCCCGGAGCGCGCTTTCGCAGGTCAAGACTGCGGACAAGGGGGGTCCAGCCAGTCTCAGCGTCATCACCAGCCGACGACGCGAAGGGACGGGCACGGACGTGGCCACCTCCATCGACTTCTCCCATGCCGGTACCCGCGACTGCGACCCCGACCTTGGCTCCTTCGCCCGGTTCAACCGGGACTGGGCCGTGCTGAACGACGACTCCCAGGCACGCCGGCAGATCGCCGAGTGGGCCGAGCGGTTCTCGGAGCTGGCGGGCCTGCGCTCACCGCAGGAGGTCGTCGACCGCCTCGACAACCTGCGGCGGTCCAATGACTGGCCGGCCTACGACGCGCTCTTCCGCGTGCTGCTCGAGCGCACCCGCCTCGGCGGCGCCGAGGGCCAGCTGGCCTGGTGCGTCGGAGTGCGGATCATGCTGCCGAAGGCCGTCCTGATCACCGCCGGGCTGGTGCGGGTGGGCTTCGACTGGGAGGACACCGCCTCCCTCGTCCTGAGCGCTCTGTTCGAGAACGTGCGGACCTACCCCTTGGAGGACCGGCCGGCCAGGGTCTTCATCAACCTCGCGCTGGACACCCGCAAGCTCGCCGAGCGCCTCATCGGCGTCAGTTCGAGCGAGGAGCGCGAGCGGGAGTGCATGGCCGAGGCCCTCAGCCTCCGCCCGGTGGACCCCGAGGCCGACCAGCCCGAGCAGGTCGCCCTGCTGGCCGACCTCCTGGCCCGCGCCACGCACCTGCAGCTCCTGGCCGAGGACGAGAACCTCGCCGACGCCGGCCCGGACCCCCGCACCGAACTGATCGACCTCCTGGTCTGGGCGGTCGAAGCGGACGCGATCACCACGATCGAGGCCCGCCGGATCGCCGGCTACTACCGCACCACCGCCGACCGGGCGGCGATGACCACCCGCGCCATGGGCAGCGAGGGTGCCCGGATCCGCCAGGGCGCCTCCCGCGCCGTGCGCTCCCTGCGCGGGGCGGACCTGAACTCCTACTTCGACGTCGCGGCCTGACCTTGGCCACCTCACCGATCACCCGCACCCGACCCGCACCTTCAGGAGCGCTCACGATGACAGCAGCACCGACCGCGCACGACCCCGGCCGGGACTCGGATGAGCGACGCGTCGCCCAGGCTCGGCGGCACGTCATCCAGCTCGCGCACCAGCTGATCGACAACCCCCTCGACCCCGAGTTGCACGCATGGTTGCGGGCCTGGCTCGACACCGAGGCGGGCGAGGCGCGTGCGGCGATGGACGCTCTCCGGCGCCGGCCGGCGCCGGAGCTGCGCGACCAGGTCCGGGCGGCGATCACCCTCCTCGACAGCACCCTGCGAGGTGGCGCGTGAAGCGCGAACGACGCAGCAAGAAGCCGGTCACGGCTCCGGCCACGCCGCCCGAGGAGCACGACGGCGTCGAACACGAGGTCACCGGGTGGAAGGCCAGCACCGCCGGCCTCTCGGGGCTTACGCGCCTGGCCCGCGCCGGTGCCTGGCTGCTCGTCGCCTCCGGCCCCCTCCTCGGGCTGCTGGCCATGGCCTCCACGGCAGCGGAACCGGCCGATAGCCGCAAGGCACCCGCGGTGGTCAAGGCCGCTTCCGGTGTCGCGCCGGCCGGCTTCGCCGAGCTCTACGTGGCCGCCTACCTGGAGGCCGGCCAAGGCACCGAGTCCACCCTCGCCCCCTACTACCCCACCCCCGTGTCCCTGACCAACACCCCCGGGGCCCGCAGCGCGAACCGCACGGTCGCGGTGGCCACCAACGAGGTGTCCTCCGGCTACTGGGCGGTGACCGTCGCCGCCCAGGTCGTCAGCCACCAGGCCGGACGGCCGGACACCACCGCGGTCCAGTACTTCCGGGTCGGCGTCCAGGCTGTCGGCCCGTACTGGGCCGGCGGCGCTGCGGCCAAGCCCGACAGCACCGTCGGCTACGCCGCCACGTCGCTCCCGGCGCAGGTCGCAGCCCCCGACACCCTGTCGGCCGGCGACCTGGCGTACGGCACGACCCGCGGAAACGCTCTCACCGACCCCGTCGTCGACACCGCCAGCTCGTTCCTCACCGCCTACCTCACCGGGACCGGCGACCTCGACCGCTACAGCTCTCCCGGCACCCGCCTGCGCCCGGTCAGCCCCGCGCCGTACACCGCGGTCAAGGTCACGGACTCCTACGACAACTCGGCCAACGGCGGCATCCAGTCCGTGCCGAGCGACGGCACCGCGCGGCGGCTCCTGGTCAACATCGCCGCCACCAACACCGCCGGCCAGACGTACCCGCTCACCTACGCCCTCGACCTGCGCTCACGCGGCGGCCGCTGGGAGGTGTGGGCGCTCACCGAGGCGCCCGCGCTCAAGAGCGGATCGGCCCCGAGCGCCGCTCCCCGGCCCACCGACCCCGGCACCGGCACGCGCGCCACCGCGCCGTCGGCGCCGGCCCGCTAACCCACTCCGAGAAAGAGGAACCCCACTATGAAGCCCGAAAACGTGATGCTTGCCGGTGACGTCCTCACCTGGGCAACCACCAAGACCACCCAGGTCAAGACGCTGATACTCGCGGTCGCCGTCGTCCTGGTGATCGCCGCGGTCATCAGCGCCTACTGGCGGACGAAGTCCTGGGTCGCCACGCTCGTCGCCTTCGTGCTCGGCGCCCTGGTCCTCTGGGGCATCAACAACATGGACTCGCTCAAGGGCAAGGTCGGCTCGGAGATCGACGAGAAGCCCGCCGCGAGCGCTCCCCATGTCCGGGTCGTCCAGGCGCTTCCGGGCCCGGGCGCTCGTGAGATCGGCCGGCTGTGAGCGCCGCTCACGCTCTCGCCCCGGGTGCGCCGCTCACCCGCGACGAAGAGATCCTGATCGGCCGCTCCTACACCCGCGCCCGCCGCCACCCGCTGGTGGTCGGCAAATTGCCCGGAGCCGGCCGGATCCCGGGAGGCCCGTACACCATCACGCAGCTCGTGACGATGGTCATCGGCTTCGTGGTCCTGATCATGACCCGCGCGCTCTGGGCCCACTTCGGACTCTTCGACATCGTGATCATGATCGTGCTGCCGTGGGGCCTGGCCTGGGTGATGCGGTACGCGCGCGTCGACGGACGGGATCCGGCCCGGGCGATTCGCAGCCTCTTCATCTACCTCTCCGCACCCGGGTCCGGCCGCCTCGCCGGGCGGCCCCAGCGCCGAGGACGCATCCAGGCAGCCACCGGCCGGTGCACCGTCCGAGAGCGCGACGCCCCCGGGCCCGCGAGCGACCAGCACGGCACGGCCTCCACGGCACCGGCCAGTACTCGGAGCGCACCAACGGCGCAGCACGTCCGGCCCGCGGCAGTGCCGGCTCCGAACCGGCCGCGGCAGGTCGTCCCGAAGGCCCGTCCCACAGCGGTCCCGGAGAACCCGCGGCCGCCGGCAGGCGCCGGCCGCCGAAGCCCCGGAAGCCGCAGCACCCTGCAGAACCTGCTCGCCTCGCTCGACGAGGCATGAGCCGCCCGGGGCGGGCCGCCCCAGGCCCGCCCCTCCCCTCTTCCTGTTAGGACCCGCCATGCGCCTGCCCGTCCGTCACCTCAGCGGCAATCTCCTGTGGACCACGAACGCGACCGTGTGGGCCGTGTGGCGGGTCGCGGAGGAGAACTACACGCACGCCAGCCGTGCGACCAAGCGAGCCCGGCTCGACGCGCTGGAGTCCCTGTTCAAAGCGTTTCGCGGGGAGGCGCTCCTGCTCTCCTTGTGCCCGTCCGTCGACGCGGCCTCCGTGGTGCGTCGGATGACCGCCGGCGTCGATCTCGATCACTCGCCCGAGTACGTCGACATCAGCCTGCGCGTCCTCCAGGACCTGGAGGACCTCGAGCTGAGCGGCCGGGCCGACTTCCTCGCGATACCGCTGCCGCACCTGGACCTGAAGCAGACCACCCGGGCGGTCCTGTCCTCCGTCCAGGTCGAGGTGATGGCCTCCCTGGGCCTGCCGGTGGCGCCGGTGGCGCTCAAGGAGGAGAAGAGCCGCTTCGAGCAGGCCCGTCGGCTCGCCGCGTCCTGGCCCGCAGGCATCAAGCTCCGTCCCGCCACCGAGGCCGAGATCCTGTGGATCTACGGCCACAGCGCCCGGCGCGGAATCGACGAGCCGTTCCTTCCGGAGGAAGGCAGCCGCCGCGGGGTCCGCGGCCGCGGCCGCACCCTCGCCGCCCACACCCAGGTCGTGCTCGACGAGGGCGGGCGCAGCGACCGGGGCGGAGCGGTGAGCAACCCGTTCCGCCGCCGGTACGTCAAGGCCACCACCGAGCACGGTGCCAGTTACCAAGCCTTCGCGGTGCTCTCCGAGATGCCAGAGTCCTTCATCTTCCCCGGCTCGGAGTACCTCGCTGCGCTGGACGACTTCAGCTTCCCCGTCGACTGGGCGGTGAGGATGAACGTCGAAGCGGGCTCGAAGGCGGAGCCCCGGTCACGGCGCCAGGCTCGCGAGCTGGCCAACCAGCGGGGTGAGTACGACGGCGAGACCGCCGGCGTGCCGGCCAGCCTCGACAAGGCGTCCGCGTCGCTGGACGAGTACCGGGACCGGCTGACCTCGTCCTCCACCGAGGTGGAGATCCGGGCCTCGGTCGCGCTCTGCGTGTGGGGCCAGAGCCCCGCGGAGGCGGACGAGCGGATCACGCTGCTGCAGCACCACTTCGGAGGCAACGAGTACACCCTCGTCCGGCCTGTCGGCGACCAGGTCGCGCTCTTCCACGCGATGCTGCCCGGCACCAAGACGCCCCGCCCCCTGCTCGACTACACCCAGTACTTGCTGGCCAGGGACTTCGCGATGGCCATGCCGTTCTGCGGCCAGGGCCTGGGCGACGACACCGGCAGCCTGTTCGCCCTCCAGCTCTCCGGAGGCGGTGTGCGCCCGGTGCTGACCGACTTCTCGCACGGCCCGCGGGTGAACGCCTCGGCGTCCGCCGCGTTCGTCGGCGAGCTCGGCAGCGGCAAGTCCTTCGCGATGAAGTGCGCGATGCACTCGGTCCTGACGACGGGTCGGCGGGTCGGTAGCAAGAGCAGCCGCGGCCGTGTCCTGGTGATCGACCGCACGCCGCAGCAGGAATGGGCCAGATTCGCGCTGGCCTGCCCCGGGACCACGCAGATCGTCACGGTCGACGAGAACGCCGGCCTGTCCCTGGACCCCCTGCGGATCTTCCGCGGCCCCCGGGCCGCCCGCTACACCGAGTCCTTCCTG
Organism: Kitasatospora sp. MBT66; assembly: GCF_000710405.2. Lineage (NCBI taxonomy): Bacteria > Bacillati > Actinomycetota > Actinomycetes > Kitasatosporales > Streptomycetaceae > Kitasatospora > Kitasatospora sp. MBT66. The sequence goes on from NZ_JAIY01000001.1 coordinate 26,055, forward strand.
ACGCCGCTGCTCGACATCGCGAGCATGTCGGTGGAGGGCATCACCCTCGCCGACGCGATCGAGGCGACGCGCACCGGGCCCGAGCCGAGCATGAGCGCGCTCATCGACACGCTCGCGGTGCGGGCCCGCACTGCGGACGCCGACGAGCCGAACGACGACGTCATCCGGGCCGCGGCGTCCGAGCTGGTGCGCAAGCTCCGTGCCCTGAGCAAGAAGGACCTGGGGCGGGTCGTGTTCGACCCGACGCTGCCGATCGTGCGGATCAGCGACGCCGACTCGATCGTCTTCTCGGTGGACCGCCTCGGCCTGCCCAGCCGAGAGGACCTGGCCGAGCACCGGCTGAGGTCGCTGGAGGTGGAGAAGCGCTTCGGGTGGCGGCTGATGTACCTCATCACCGCGCTGTGCCGGGAGGTGGCGTTCTCCAACCCCGCCGAGTTCACCGCGGTGATGCTGGACGAGGTCTGGTGGCTGACCGCGTCGGCCGAGGGCACCGGTCTGCTGCTGGAGATCATCGCCGACGGCCGCAAGCACAATGCGGGCGCCTTCGTGGGCAGTCACGATCCCTACGACATCGGGCCGAAGAACGAGATCGGGGACAAGATCCGCGCTCTGCTGAGCCACATCTTCGTCTTCCGCCACCGCGCCAAGAGCCTCGCGCGGCGCTGCCTGGAGTTCCTCGACCTGGACCCGGACGACCTGGAGATGGTCAAGCTCATCACCGAGGGCCTGTCGCCGCTCAACCTCTCCGACGAGGAGCGGATCGTGCGCGCCGGCGAGTGCCTGTACCGCGACCTGCGCAAGCGCGTCGGCGCCATGAAGGTGTTGGCGCCGGCGGACGAGGCCGCTGCCGAGGCGATCCACACCACGCCGGGCCAGGACGAGCCGAGCCTGTCCGAACTCCTCGCGGAGGTGACCTCGTGAGCCGGCAGACCAGCGCCACCGGCGGGGGCCGGCTGCGGTGGCCGAGCCGGCGCCGGCTGTGGCTGGTCGCGGTGCCGATCGCGATCTTCCTCGCCTTCGTGGCCGCGATGGCCTGGGCCGACCCGCAGGTCCCGACCCCGTCTCCGGGCCCCGCGCCGAAGCCGCCGGGCTCCAGCGCCACCCCGCAGCCCGGGCCGAATCCGCCGGCACCGAGTCCGACGCCGACGACGCCGGCCACCGGACCGTCCTGGACCCCCAAGCCGGGCCCGTCGCCGGCGCCCCCGGACCCGCAGGGCAAGCCCGTCAAGGACTTGAGCATCCCGCCGACCGACGCCGGCGACGGGCTGCTTCAGCCGTTCAACGTGACCGACCGCGAGGGTGTGCCGATCTCCGCGTACTCCGTCAGCAGCGACACCGGAGAGTGGGACGACTTCGACCTCAAGATCTGGAACGTGCTGGCCGTCCTCTTCTTCTCGGTCGCGCGCTGGGCCGTCGGCTTCGCCTGCTGGCTCCTCCAGTGGGCCCTGGGATTCGGCCTCGCCGGCATCCTCGTCAAGCCGGTCGACGGCATCGCCACCACGATCCGCGACCAGGTCATCAACCGCCTCGGGCTGCCGTCGCTCTTCCTGATGATCGCGGCCGTCTTCGCGGGCTGGCAGATCATGTTCCGCAACCGCAGCCGCGGCTTCGCCGAGGCGGGCCTGTCCCTCGTCATCGCCGCGGTGGCCACCACCGTGCTCGTCTCGCCGGCCCAGGTGCTGCTGGGCACGGACAAGAACCTGGCCACCCCGGCGGGCTCCACCATGCTGCTGTCCGAGGACGGCCTCCTTGGCACAACAAAGAACTTCAGCCTCCAGGTCTCCTCCCTGGTGCTCAGTAAGGACCCGAGCAAGGTCGACGCGAACCCCGAGCAGGTCAGCAAGCCGATCAAGGACGCCCTCGTCGATGCGCTCATCGTCAAGCCGACGCAGCTGATGCAGTACGGCCGCACCTTCGACGGTGCATGCGCCAAGGCGTACGGCAAGTACAAAGTCGTCGAGTACAACTGGGGCCAGATGGGCCTAAACGCCTGGGAAGGCAACCGGGCCAACCCCGCAGGCGGACCGACGTACCTGCAGCAGCTCCAGGACGCCGGCGCCAACTTCCTCAAGACCTGTGAGCAGAGCGGAGTCGAGCCGGAAGCGAAGAAGGCCTCGGCGGACATGGCGTTCAGCGCCCTGTTCGTGGCGATCGCCGCCGTGATCGTCGTCGTGCTCCTGGTCCTCATCACCGGCGGCTTCCTGGTCGCCCAGGGGTGGCTGGCGTTCCAGGCGATCCAGGGCCACTGGGCCTTGGCAGCCGGCATCCTGCCCGGCGGCGGCCGCGCCACGTTGTGGCGGTGGGTCTCGGCGGTCATCAAGTCGGTCCTGAGTGTCGTCCTGGCCATCCTCTTCCTGGCGATCTTCATCCTGATGATCCTCGCGCTGATCGACGCGGACACCGGAAAGGTCCTCGCGACGAAATTCGTCGCGATCGACCTGACCGCGATCGCCGCGCTGGCAGGCCAAAAGAAGATCAAGGAGACCTCTCGCCAGATCGCCGTGAACTTGAACCGCCGCCTGGCCAACGCCAGGGTGGGCGGCTCACGGAACTCGGTGTTCTCCTCGCCCGGCCGGTACGCGGAGACGGCGCCGGGCCTCAAGCAGATCTGGGGGGACAGCAAGGCCGAGGCTCGGAAGGTCACCCAGCCCATCGGCAAGGCCGGACGCCGGGCCCGCGATCTGTGGGTCGGACCGCAACAGGGCCGCGCCAAGGGCGGGAAGCTGCGGGCCGCCGCCCGCCTCGCCACGAACGTCGCGGTCGCGGCCGGCACCGGCGGCACCGCGACGGCGGCCAAGATGGCCGCCCAGAACGCGGCCAAACAGCACCTGCGCAAGCGGATCGCCACCGCGGCGGCCAACAAGCTCGCCCAGACGCGAGGCGGGCGCGCCACCATGGCCACCGGCAAGGCAGCGGCGATGGCCGCCCGCTACGGAGCCAAGGCCGGCAAGTTCGCGGTGTACGCCACGGCGGGCGCACCGGTGAGCGTCCCGCGAGGCGTGAAGGCCACCAAGCGCGGGGCCCAGGCAGCCGGAGTCCGCGCCGCCCAGGTGCGCAGCGACCTGCTGGCAGCGAAGGATCGTGCCAGCGCCAAGGTCGGCAAGAAGGTGGACGAGGCGTCCGCGTTCATGCAGGAGTACCGCGACAACGTCGGTACCGCGGCCCGGTTCGTCGGTCGCCAGGGCGCCTATGTGCAGCTCGGCCTCGCCCAGCCGCTCGCCCCCCAGCAGACGGCCACCGGGGCGCCGCGGGCCAAGTCGGTGGCCACCGCGCCTCGGGTGCCCGGGCCCGCTCCCCGTCCGGGCAGCGGCCTGCGGCCTGCGCCAACCTCGACCTCGACGGCTGGCCCCGTCGCCCCCTCTCCCAAGGCAGAACCTCAGGACCCAGAGCAACCGCCAGCACCCGAGCAGGAGACCGACGCCGAGGCGCCGCAGGTGGAGCCGGCGGGTGACGCTCAGCCGGCTGCAGCCGGTCCGGATCCAGCCGAGCCGTCCGTCGCACCTGAGGCCAGCACCGCCCCGCCGAGCGCGCCCGCCAGGCGACTGCGCCGGGCCACCAGGCCGGCCGGTCCCGCCACCCGGTCCGGCGACGAGAGCTGACCGGGTGGTGAGGGCGCCAGGGCGCCCTCACCACCCGGCCGCCGTCACGGTCCCACCCGAACACAAACCCACCCCGCCAGGGAGTCCCGCATGTCGCCCCGTTCCCAGAAGATGGCCACCGCCGCCCTGTTCGCCACCGCCGTCGTGCTCGCCGTCACCGGTGTGCTGCTGCTCGCGGTAGTGCCGTCGCACGACCGTGCCCCCCAGCAGCCGGCCGCCGCGACGGGAACTGAAGCGGCCAGTCCCCAGCCGTCGGCGGTGCACACCTCTTCCGGACTTCCCCTCCCGGGTACCGCCGCCTCCAGCGGTGCGACGGGTGAGCCGGGGCAGCACGTCGTCATACCCGCCGCCGTCGAGCAGGTCGCCCGCCGGTTCGTGACGGCCTGGGCTTCCCACGACGCCCGGCCCGGCCATGACACCTCCTTCGAGGACGCCGGTCGCCGCGCCTCCGCCGTCGCCTCCCCGGACCTCGGGGCCGACCTCTCCTCCCCCCGGCCCGCAGCAGCCCGCCGATGGGAGGAGCTGAGAAGCCAGCAGGCCCAGGTCGTCGCCGAGGTCATCGAGGTCGCGCTCCCCGACGGGGCTCCCGAGCCCACCGACGCGGTCGCGGTCGTGCGAGTCACCTACCGGGTGACCGTCACCACGCCAGGCACCCCTACAACCGTGGCCCTCGAGCAAGCGGCGCTCGAGGTCCGCGCCGGAACCGACGACACCTGGCGCGTCACGGCGCTGCCGAACGCCTGAGAGCCCGAGATGAACAAGTTCCTGAAGACGGCCGGCACGGCGCTCTTCACCGGCGGCGTCTTCCTCGTCGCGCTGATGCTGGCCGTGGCGGGCACCATCGGCAAGGCCTCGGCCCAGCCCGGGCGCGAGACCGGCCCCGGAGGAGGCATCACGACCACCGCCCCCGTGCCGGAGTGGCTGCGCTCCCTCATCGCCACCGCGCTCGTCGGCAAGTGCCCCCAGCTAACGCCCTCGCTGCTGGCCGCGCAGCTCTTCCAGGAGTCGGGTTTCGATCCGAAGGCCGAATCGCCGGCGCATGCCCGCGGCATCGCCCAGTTCATGGACGGGACCTGGAGCAGTTACGGCGTCGACGGCAACGGTGACGGCCGCAAGGATCCGTTCGATCCGGCGGACGCCGTGCCGGCGGCCGCCGCCTACGACTGCGCGCTGGCGGAGGAGCTCAAGGGCGTCGCCGGCGACAGCACCGAGAACATGCTGGCCGGCTACAACGCCGGCCCCGGAGCGGTGAAGAAGTACAACGGGATCCCGCCGTACCAGGAGACCCGGGACTACGTGCGGCTGATCCGCGAGCGTGCGGCGCAGTGGGCGGCCAGCGGCGATGGGGCGATCCCGCTTCCGCAGGGCTCCGAGGGCGCCGGCCGTGCCATCGCCGCCGCGCGCACCGCCCTCGACACGCCGTACGTGTGGGGCGGAGACTGCGTCTCCCCGTACGCGGGCCAGAACGGCTGCGACTGCTCGAGCTTGGTGAAAATGGCCTGGGGATCGGCCGGGGTGAACCTCCCCCGGACCACGTACGACCAGATCAACTCCGGCACGGCGGTCCTCTCGATCGCCGACCTGCGCCCCGGAGACCTGCTGTTCTCCCGCGGCACCGCCACGCGCCCCGAGCACGTCGGCATGTACATCGGGGAGGGCCAGGTGATCGAGGCGCCGAGGACGGGCCTGAACGTGCGGATCCGCACCCTCGACGACTGGCGCGATGAGGTCCTGGCCATGCGGCATATCGCCTGACCTGCAAAGACGTCATCCATTCGGCTGGCCGAGAAACCTCTCGGCCGCTGATGTCACACGCGGCGCCCGAATCCGGCCTCTATGCATGCGACCTGGAACAGGTCCCTTGCTTCCCCGCCGACCCCGCACACGAAGGAGCGTCCATGAGTACCTCTACGATCATCGACTCGGCGATCGACCTCGTCGGCGCCCTGCCCGACCTGATCGCGCAGACCCCGGCCTACCTCCTGGCAACCATCTGGCTGTGGCTGCCGGCAGTGGTGATCGGTGGCGGGGCCCTGACCGGCGTCCGGGCCCTTCTGGTCCGCCGGGCCCTGCGCTCTCGCGTGAGCTACGACCTGTTGCCGACGACGTCCTTCGACCCCAAGCCGGAAGAGATCCTGCGCTTCGCGCAGCACCTGTCGCATGCCCAGCGCGCAGCCAGCCGGTGGCGGCTGACGCCGCGCCGGGGCTTGGCCATGCGCGTGCTGCTCACCTCGGAGGGCGGACTGACCATGCGCATCGAGGGACCGGCGACCTCCGCCGCTGTGCTGCGGCACCAGGTCTACGCGGGCTGCGAGGTCCGATCCGTCGAACGCTCTGCCCCAGGGGACTCAGCCCCCGACGCTCCTGCCCAGATCCGCTTCCCCAAGACGCCGCTCGCGCCGTCCAACTGACACGGAGTCCGAGATGACCTCGCCGACCCAGGCCCCGACCTCGTTGTCGAAGACGCCGTCCGACGACGACTCGCAGCACGCTGCCGCGGAGGACCACGAGCCCGCTGCGGAGCCCCAGCTGTACATCGCCCGCGAAGAGCTCACCCTCGCCCTCCCGGACTACCTGGCGCTGCGCGATGTCCCCTTGCAGCCGGACCCTCTGACCGCGCTCGCTGGTGCCTTCGGCGGGATCCGGCCGGACCTGGGTGAGCAGGCAGAAGTCAGCCTCGACCTAGTCCCGCTGTCGCCCCGCTCCGTCAACCGCAAGCGCCAGCGTCTCCTCAAGACCGCCCACCGCCGCCCGCTCGGCGCGGGCCCCATGGTGGCCGGCATGCCCCACGAGCAGGGCGCCGCAGGGCTGGGGCTCGACCTGTCTACGGTCTTCGCCGAGGCAGCGGCCGAGATGCGGGGCCAGGCCGCGGGCGGGCGCGGCCCGTCGGCACCCCGCTTCCGAACCGCAGCTCAAGCCGGCGACCAGAAGACCTCCATGGGCAAGTTCGCGCCTGCCAACCCCGACGTGGTCTTCGCCCTGCAGCTGCTGATACGCGCCCAGTCCGCCGACGCCACCCGGCCGCGGCTGATGCTGGAGCAGATCCGTGCCGCCCTGGAGATCTGGGCCGGTCACAACCACTTTCGGCCCGTCGGTGCCAATCTCGGAATCACAAGGCTGTCCGCCGACGGCCTGCTGTACCGGGCCTCCTTCGACCGACGCTTCGGGACCGGCCTGTTCGAGCCGCGGGGGCGGTACAACCTCGTCACGAGCACCGAGATCGCGGGCCTGGTCAAGCCCCCGACGCGGCACAACAGCGCTCCGAACATCGCCCGCGCCGGCGGCGCGGCACCGCCCGCACCCCCCGAGCTGCCCGACTTCACCGGCCAGGACGGCGTCTTCCCGCTCGGCTACGTCGCCAAGCCGGGCGGTGGCTGGCGCCTGGTCGGCCTGCCGCTCGAGTTCCTCCTCTTCGGCCTGTTCCTCGGCAAGAGCGGTTACGGCAAGACCGAGATGGCCCTGGTGCAGGCGATCAGCCTGGCCCACCAAGGCCATGGGATCTTGTTCTTGGATCCGCATGGGGATGGCTGGCAGCGGGCCCGGCCCTACCTCGCGCACGCTTCGATCGCGGACCGACTGTGGGAGATCGACCTGACCTCACCGAGCCTGTCCTCGATGGTCGGCTCCTGGAACCCGCTGTCGATGGAGCGCCGCAGCCGCGACGAGATCTCCGACATCGTCGGCGCGATCGTCACCGGCATCGGCTCCGCACTGAGCTGGGGCGACACTGCCAGCCGGGCCAAGACCATCTTGACCCGGGCGGTCGAGTCGCTCGCGCACATCTCCTACTACGTCACCCACGAGCTCAAGCACCCCGAGTTGGCTCCGACACTTTTCCAGATCCGCACCATCTTGACCGACGAGGACTTCCGCGACGCGGCCCTCCCGCACCTTCCGACCACCGTGCAGGAGTTCTGGCTCAAGGTCTTTCCGAAGTACCCGCCGGACGCGATGCCGGTCGTCACGAACATCATCGAGCGGCTCGACTCCTCCACCGCAGTCAAGGCGTTCCTCGGTTCGAGCCGCAGCACCTACGACATCCGCCACGCCATGGACAACGGCAAGGTGGTCTTCGTCTGCCCCAGCGGCACCGGCGACACCGACAAGATCATCAGCTGCCTGCTGCTGTTCGACCTCTTCCGCGCCGGCCTGTCCCGCAAGGCGATCCCGGCGAACGAGCGCCTGGACTTCTTCGCCTTCATCGACGAGCTCACCGCTGTCGACGGGGCCTCCAAGGGCACCCTGGCTGCGATCACCGAGCAACTCCGGAAGTACCGCGTGAAGATGCTCGCGATGACCCAGATGGCACAGCGGTTGACCACGACGACCCGCCAGGGACTGCTGCAGAACCTCTCGATCCTCTCCACCGCAGCCTCGGGGATCGACGAGGCGGCGATGACCGTCCGGCAGTGGGGTAGCGCGCTGACTGCGGACGCCATTCTGCGGCTGCCCCGCTACCAGTACTACATGTCGGTCGCCCTGGACGGGCAGGCCACCGCCCCCTTCCATGTCCGCGGAGCCAATGTCGAGGAGCTCTACAAGGACTACTGCAACCCCGCAGGCCTGCCCGCCCTCGACGAGGCCGTCAACGACAACCTCCGCCGCCGGCCGGTCCACGAGATCCTCTCGGACCTTGAGCAGCTCAACGGCAAGCTCAAGGAGCTCCTGCTCTCCACACCGGAGAACAAGGCCCGGAAGGCGAAGCCGAAGACCGATCCCGAAGCCCCGGCTGCCCCGGAGGCCACCCACGCGGAGAAGCCGCGCGTCCACGGGGGCGCCGGTACCGCCGTCGGGCAGCCGGCCCCGGAGAAGTTCGATCTGTGGGAGGGCATGGATGTGAGGGATGAGGCCCCGTGACGATCACCACCGAACTGCAGGCGGCCCCTCCGATGAGTCTGCCCGCCGTCGCCCAGGACGCCATGCGGGTGCTCTACCAGCACCGCATGATGTCGACCCCCCAGCTGCACCGGCTGCTCACCCCCAACACAGCCCGCCCGGTCTACCTGCTGAAGCAGCTGAACCGGCTGCGGGAGCTCGGCGTGGCCGACCGGGTCCGCGTCCAGGGGCCCGAACTGACCCGCATGCCCTACCTGTGGTTCCTTACGGACGTCGGGGCTGACCAGGTGGAGCTCGACCACGAGCTGATGCACCGCCCCTACCGGGTGACCGAAGGCGGCGCGATGGGTACCCGCCAGGCCCACACCCTGGCGGTCAACGACGTCGGCCTGGCCTTCGTCGAGCATGCCCGCCGGCTCGCTCACGAGTGCGGGCCCCTCGACTGGACCCCGGAGGTAGCCGGCAGGATCCGGGACGGCCAGCGCCGCTTCGAGGACGACCACGTCATCTCCGACGCGGTGGTGAACTACGTCCACATCCATCCGAACGGCCGCCGCACGCCCCTGCAGGCGTTCATCGAGCTCGACCGCGCGACGATGACCGTGACCCGGCTCGCCGCCAAGCTCGCCGCCTACGGGCGGATGTACGACTACATTCCGCAGGAGCCCGACCGTCCCCGGGCGCAGCCCGGCGCACGGCCGGCCTGGCGCTACCAGTACCCGACCTTCCCTCAGATTCTGGTCGTGCTCACCGGCGCCAGCCCCCGGGCGCTCGCCGGCCGGGCCAGGGACCTGGCCCTTCTCGCCGGCTCCAACCCGCGTCTGATGCGTCACCGCGAGACCCTCGCCATCGGCGTGACCACCCTGGCCCATCTCCAGAAGCGCGGACCGCTCGAGCCGATCTTCACCCCACTGCTGCGTGACTTCGGCCCGACCGACCTGTACCTGCGGCCCCCGGCCGACGAGGACGACCACGGAGTCGACGAATGAGCACACCGCCGACCGCGCCGAGCGCCGACAGCATGATCCACCTCGCGGAGATCCTCCAGCACCACCCCAAGCTCCGCCAGCGCCGGTTCGAACTTCTGCCCCTGCGCGGCCCCGGCGCAGCGTTCACCGAGCCTCAGGGCCGGGCACCGGGCGAGGCCACGCCCCCGGCAGAGCTGGCTGACCTGATCTCCACGATCTCGGTCATGGGTCAGCTCGGACCAGTGATGGCAGAGGAGATCACCACCCCGGGCGGAGCGCCCAGCATCCGCCTCGTCACCGGTGAGCGCCGCTACCGGGCGATGCGCTGGGGCGCCGTCAACCGCCCCGACAACCCACACTTCGCCTCGCTGGCGGCGATCATCTGCCCCGGGCCGCTGAGCGAGGAAGAACGGCACATGTGGCGCTTCACAGAGAACTTCGCCCGGGAGAACCTGAAGCCGGGCGAGCAGGCAGCTGCGCTGATGTACCACCGGTGCGCGGTCCTGGTGGGCCGGCTGCTGCGCGCCGGCAAGCCGGTCCCGGCCGAGGTGTACGGCATCACCGACAGCGTCGACCGGTTCAACGCCCTGGAGAGGATCCGCGGCAACGACCCGTCGTGCGCGGCGCCGTGGCCTGACGTCCTGACCCGCCTCGGCCTGCAGCTGAGCGAACGTAAGGCCACCGAGTTGGTCAGAGCATTCCGTGAGCTCCCTCGGGAGCTCACGCTCGAGATGGACGAGCAGGCCGTCCGCCTCCACACCCGGATCCGCTTCGCGGAGCTGCTCCGCGGACGCGAGGACGCCGCCGCCGGCATCTGGGCCGCCCTCAAGGGCACCAAGCGGCTCGACCTGCTGCCGACCGCGATCAAGGTCGGTCTTGAGGCCCGGCAACTGGACACCGAGGAGATCCTCGAGGTCGCCCAGGAGCGCCAAGACGCCGCCAACGCCTCCCGCCGGACCAAGCTGTCCCGGGTCCCCGACCTGCCAGCGGGCGATCCGTCCGGCGCCGATGTTCCCGAGACGTCCGCATCTGTCGTCTCCTCCACTGGGTCGGCGGGTCACGACCCACGGCAGGATGCGCCTGACGACGCCCTCGACGAGCCGGCCGACAGTTCGCCGGAGGCAGGAACGCCGGACAGCGCTACGGGCGATCCCCGGCAGGTGGCCGCTCCCACCGTCCGTCGGGCCCTCGACGGCCTGCGGGAGCTCTTGGCCGAGCTGCGTACCGGCAGCGCCCTCGGCCGCTACGACGAAGGCTCCCTACGCCTGGCGATCCGCGAGATCCAGCCCTTCCTCACATCTTCTGCCACCATCTTCGAAGGCGAGAAAGCCGCATGACCCGCATCTCCCTCCCCACCCCGAAGGTCGGCGTTCCACTGCCCGGCCGCGGCTGCGACTGCCGCACCTGCGCTTTCTGGGCCGGCCCCGACGGCCGCAGCGGCGGACCGGCCACCGTGGAGCCGCTGTGCAGCGGTTCCAACTCCGACTGCTCCTACTGCGGGTGCGCCGCCTCGGAGGCCGGGTCTCCCACCAACGCGTGCAGCAGCTGCCCTATCCGCTGTGGTTCCCGCACCGACATCAGCGCCTGGATGCGGGACGTCGGCGGTACTCTCACCTTCGACGACGTCGAGATCGACGGCACGCTTCCGGCCCTGCCGTCCTTCATCCCCATGACCGACGGCAGCGCCGTCACCACCCTGGACGCCAGCCTCCGCTGGCCCGCGTACGGCGTCGGCCTGCGCCGCATCTTCAGCCCCGACACCCACACGGTGTACCCGAGGTTCGCCGGCAAGAGCGCGCGCGAGGTCCTCAGGCTGCGCGAGGAGCAGAAGGCGGTGCTCGTCGGCTACGGGGAGGATCCCTTGGTTGAGAAGTTCTGGACCCTGCGCCAGCGCGACCGCCTGGTCGAGGAGATCGCCTCGCAGGGCTGGGACGTCGTGCTGGCCTGCAACTACTCCATCTACGGGAACTGGCCGCGAGTCGAGCACATGCTGAACATGCGGCGTGCCCTGCTCCTGGCCGCCGAGTTCGCGGAGGCCGGGGTCGTCGCCGTCCCGAACTTGTACTGGTACCGGCTCGAAGACCTCCAGCGCTACACCGCCTGGATCGCCGACGCACCTCCGCCCGCGGTGGCGGTCAACCTCCAGACCGTCCGCGAGAACGTCAACTGGGACAGCTGGGCCCTGCCGGGCCTGTTCTGGCTGGCGGAGAACCTCCCCGAGGACATGCCCGTCATCCTCACGGGCCTTTCCAGGGCCGACCGGATCGCCCAGGTCGTCAGTCTGTTCGGCACGCGCCTGACCTTGGTCAGCCAAAATCCCCACCAGTACGCACTGCACGGGGCGATCATGACCTCCGACGGGCGCGAGGACATCAAGGCCCGTCCCGCAGACGCCTTCGCCGCCACCGTCCGGTACATGGCCTCGTTGCTCCCATCTCGCTGAGCCGGTGCAGACCGGCGCCCGGCGGCCCGAACTTCTTCCTGGCCTGTGTCACACCGAGCCCGCCCGCGCGGCTTCTAGGTGCAGAACCTGGAAGGAGTCTCGATGCCGGCGAACAACGAATCCACCGCAGCAACCGAAGGGACCCACAGCTGGGAGCTGTGGGTCCTCCTCGTGTGGCACGGCCCGCTCGGCGCCCCCGTCGACCCGGTGGCCGTCCTTGCGCTCGACCGGGCGCCGGACGCGCCGACGCCGTCCTGCATCGCCTGGGTGCCTCTCACCTACGACGCCGCCACACCGTGGCGGGAGCGACTGGACGGCCCCATAACGCCGGAGCAGGTCGAGCGCTGGTCCCGCGAGGACGGCACCTGCGCCGCCGTCGCGGCCGACGTCCCCGGCGAGGCGCTCGACCTGCCCCACGCCGCCGAGATCGTCCTCGACGTCCTCCTCGGCGAGTCGATCCCTGCCCTCACTGCAGCGAGCCGGCGCTGATGGGCACGAACTCCAAGACCAGCCACCAGGCGTACACCGTCGCCCCCGCCGAGCCGGGCGAAGTCCCAGAGGAGCCCACCGGCGCGCAGCAGTCCGAGACTCCCGAGCTTCAGGCAGCCCAGCAGGTCTACGCCGCAGCTGCCGAGCTGGCGCAGCTGATCGGCAACGGCGGCGGCTTCGACGAGAACGGTGACGACGGCGTGCCGCTCATCGACGTGCCTGACGACCCGGTGGAGCAGTTCGAGCAGTTCGCCGAGCAGATCAAGGCGCAGCGTGAAGCGCTGGCGTTGATGAAGGAGGCCGGAGCACCGCAAGAGGTCCTCGACGAGACCCTCAAGGCGATCAAGGCACAGTCGCTCGAGTACCTGTCCAAGCTCACCCCCGAGGAGCTGCAGGCGATCGCCGCTGCTCAGGGCTTCGAGCATCCGGCCTTGGTCGGCATGTCCGGCAAGGGCCAGCACCCGCTCGTGCACTGGCTGGACCCGGCCTACGACCAGGACATCATCTCCAAGGCGAAGATCCAGGCGGCCGCGACGAAGCGGTACGCCCAGCTGGTCGCCGGCGAGAAGGTCGGTGGGCTGACGCTCGCCGACCTGCATGCGCTGGAAGGCACTCCGGCGCCGGCGGCGCCCGGTCCGCCCGGTCCGTGGACAGCGTCGCCGGCCGAGGTGAACGCCGCTGTCAGTTCTTGGTCGGCCGCGGCCAAGGCGTACGCAGCGGCCAAGGGCGGCCCCGGGCAGGCGCAAGCCCTGGCCGAGCTCGTTGCGGCGGAGAACAAGGTCGCCACAGCCGAGTCACCCGAGATGGGCGCGGCTCTGGCACAGCTGCAGGCGACGGCAAAGTTGACGACCGACCAGGCGCTGTCCGGCGGCGGTCTCGACACGTACATGGTCGCGCCGGCGGTCAAGGCGGCCGTTGAGTCCGGGCAGTTGACCAAGGACGAGGCCAACCACCTCAAGGCCGCCGAGCTCTTGGCCCTGGTGCGGTCGAGCACCCCGGAGGCTGAGCGGGCGCTGCTGAGCGAGCGCGCCCAGGAGCGAAAGGGCCAGCTGGAGGCCCTCGGCCAGGCGCTCGACGGTCACACCTGGGCCAAGCCGGACCAGTCCTCCCACCTGGCCCTGCCCGCGCTGGCTCACGACGGGCTGGCCGCTCCGGACAAGGTCGCCGGCTGGGTGGCGAACGCCGGCGCGCTCCACGGCCTCCAGCAGTCGGCGCAGGGCTGGATCCATGAGGTCATCCCTCACCCAAACGACTTGAGCATGACCAATCCCGGTCTGCTGGCCTCCCACCAGGTGGATCCGAAGGAGCTGAAGAAGGAGCTCTCCGCCTGGGCCAAGCAGCAGCCGCTCGGGCCGCTGCGCCAGGTCGCGGACAAGCTCGGCATGCCCGCATCGCTCATGGCATCCCGGGCCTCAGTGCAGGCGTACCTGGCGGCCCACGTGGACCCCTCGCTCGACAAGGCTGCGGTGCTGGAGACGGCCCAGGCGGCGCACCAGGCGAAGAAGGAGGCCAAGCTCGCCTCGGTCCTGGCGAGCCCGGCCACTCCCCCGACGCCTCCGCCCCCGCCGGCACCGGCGGTCGCCGGCCCGCAGCCGAAGCCCGCCGCTGCTGGTGAACCGGCACCGGGCGCAGCCCCTGCGGCACCCGCCGCAGTGCCGGCGACGCCGAAGGCGCCCAAGGCGCAGCATCCGGCGGGCTCGTTCGCGGCCAAGCACCAGGCTCTGGTGGCCGCGCTGCAGCAGGCCCAGGCCACGAAGTCCGACGTGCCCGCGCGGGTCGATGCGGCGCAGATCCAGGCCACGGACTTCGGCCCCGGCAAGACCGCGCACATCGGCGGGACGCACCCGAAGACCCTGCACACCGCGCCCGACGGCAGCCAGTGGATGTTCAAGCACTACACGTCCGCGTCGGCTGCCCGCGCCAGCGCCGAGGCTGCGGCGTCCCACATCTCCCACTTGGGCGGCGTGGCCACGGTGCCGGTCTACGAGAAGGAGATCGGCGGCAAGAAGGGCTGCATCCAGCCGATGGTCAGCGGCGCAAGCCAGCTCAGCGCGAGCCCGAAGTCGTGGAGCCAGGCCGAGGTCGACAGCGTGGTCCGAAACCACGTCGTCGCGTGGGCGGTCGGCGATCATGACGGGCACGCCGCGAACATGCTGCGCACCGCGTCCGGGGGGATGTCGCCCATCGACCGCGGCCAGGCGTTCAAGTACTTCGGAACGGACGAGCTCAAGGTCGGGTGGACCCCGGATGGCCTCCCCGCCGGCAGCCAGTACATGCCGGTGCACCAGAAGGCGTACCTGGCGTCGCAGAGCGGCGGCCTTGCTCCGGGAGTGAAGATCGACCCGGCGGTCGCCCACCCGGTGATCAAGCAGATCGAGTCGATCCCGGACGCACAGTGGCGAGCGGTGCTCCACACCACAGCGCATGAGGGCGCAGCGGCCAAGGTCCGTTGGGAGCCCCACATGCGCAAGCGTGCTGCCAAGGCGCTGGGAGTCAAGCCTGCCGAGGTGACGACCGCTCAGGTGGCGGAGGCGTTCCTCGACTACTCGTGCGAGCGCAAGAACGGGCTCCGCACCGCCTTCGCGGACTTCTACACCGAGCAGATGAAGCTGCCCTCCGGGGCCGCTCTGAAGTATGGGAGCTGAGAGGACGCATGGGAACGAACTCGAAGACGAGCCACCAGCCATACGCCGTGGCGCCGACCGCCACCGAGGTGGCGGAGCTGCCCGCCCCGGCCGGCGCTGCCAGCGGCCCGCCACCGACCGGTGCGACGGCGGAGTTGCTCGACATGAGCGCCCTGGGTGGCCCCGTGCTGCCTCCCGACCTGCAGCATCTGGTCCAGGAGAAGCTCACCTCGGTGCTGGAACAGGCCGCGCCGCCTGCCGAGATCGGTCCGGCCCCGGCGAAGGGCGAGGCGGCGGGCGGTGAACTGGGCGGCGGCGCGGCCGGCGCTGTCGATGAAGAGGAGGAGGACGAGCCGGAGGAGGACGCCCCAGCCGCGGAGCAGCACGTCGAGCCGCAGTCCGAGGGTGCGGCCATACCGGAGGCCGAGCTCGCGCTCGAACTGGACAGCGCCGAGGCTGACGCAGAGGAGGAGGACGAGCCGGAGGAGGCGCCGCTGTGGACCGTGCCGACGACCCCGCCGGTGGGAGTTGCCGCCGGGGTGCCCGCGCTCATCAGCGGCTCTGACCTGGTGGATTCGACCGCGACCCTCATCTCGTACAACACGGGCTCCGACGAGCCACGCGAAGTGCTGCTCGCGCACCTGAGCGAGGACGCGGAGGGCAAGCTTCTGGACGCGCTCGACGCCGGGGAGCCGAAGCTGGTGCCGATCCAGGTGGAGAAGGAGGTGACAGGCCGCCTGGGTATGGATGAGCAGCACAAGCTCGCCGAGCTCGTGGGCCTTGCCGCCAAGGGCGTCAACGGGAAGCTGAAGCACGGAGAGGAGATGACCACGAAGACGCTCTCCCAGTACCAGGCTGCCCAGAAGGCTGTCGGCGCGGTGCTGGACAACCCTGCTCTGACCGACGACGAGAAGACCATGGCGCAGTACTACGCCGGCCACCTCGCGACGATCGGCGAGCGGATGGAGAACCCGAAGGCCCTGCCGTACCTGGAGGGCGGCAAGATCCCGATGGTGACGCCGTACCTGCACACCGGCATGGCCACCGTCACCGAGTACGTGCCGGCGCCGCCCGAGGAGGGGGAGGACGACGGCCTCCTGAAGGCCACCAAGCGGAGTGCGAGCCGGATCAAGGCAACGATCGACAAGAGCACGGGTACGACCTCGTGGGACGGCGAGACCCGGTCGAAGGCCAACGGCATCGAGTACGCGATCGACCTCGGTGACGGCTACAGCGCGGTGTACCGGCCGTACGCCGGCAACGACCCGGCGACCACGGAGTACTCCATGCGCGGTCAGCTGGAGATCCACGCCCCGGCGGGGGCCGGCCACGGCCAGGACCTTGTAGGCCGGCTGGAGCAGCTGCACCTGAACAACCGGGCCATGAAGGCGCCCGAGGGCGAGCTGACGTACCTGCACGCCAACATCACCGCGCAGGGCCTGGCGAAGAACAGCGGAGTGCAGCAGGCCCTCGAGACCGCGCACGCGCTGGAGGACCTGCAGGTACAGGAGCTCTTCCACGAACGGGCACACGAGGCGATCGGGCTGGACGCCACCGAGCTGGGCGCCTTCGCGAAGCGGCTCCAGATGGAGGCCGCGCACAAGGTCCTTCCGAAGAAGGTCACCGTGCTACGCGATGCCGTCGCCAAGGCGACGGGCTTCGCCGACGGTGCCGCCCTCGCCGCCAGCTCCGGGTACGACCCCACCCCGTCGCGTTCCGCAGGGTGGTCGTCGTGGAACCGGTTCGACGTGACCGGCGCCCCCGAGCAGTTCGACGCGGCGTGGAAGGGCAAGAGCCTCATCCACAACATCGGCAAGGGCAGCCTCGTCGACGTGTTCGCCACCGGGGTTCTCGCGTCCACCGAGCGTCGTGCGGTGATGGGCATCGGCGGCGGGCTCGGCATGAGCGAGGGCGCGGACAAGAAGACCGGCGGCGCCAACTACGCCTTCGTTCGCGTCGCGAACACCAGCTCGGCAGGCAAGGCCGGCGGCCGCCTCATCTGGGACAACCCCCGCACCCTGATACAGCGCGCGGACTACTACGCCTACGACGGAGACCACTTCGGTGCCCTGAACCCGCACGGCGGCCACAGCACCCACGGACAGACCCGCGATCCCTACAAGATCGCCAACTTCACCTCGGGCAGCAACGAGGTGATGCTCCGCAACGGGGCCGACCTCTACTCCGAGCAGGCGCCCACTCGGGCGATCGCGAGCAGCGCCGCGGAGCGCAACGCCGTCCTGGCCCTGTTCGCCTCCCGCGGCATCACCCACCTCAACGGCAAGCCCGTCGAGGACGTCGTCATCTACAACGGCAAGTGACCCCTGCACAGAAAGGCAGATCCATGACCTCCACCACCACCCCCGACAGCTGGCAGAACGCCCTTGAGGACCTCGTGGCCGGCCGGCACAGCGCCAGCGGTGACCACGACGACGCCGGCGCCCAACTCGTCGTGACCGATCCGGACGGCACCGAGGTGTTCCGGGCTCCACTCGCTCGACACCACCGCATCGACCCCGACCAGCCGAACCTCCTGTGGCTGCGGCCCATAGTGGGCGGCAGCCCGAACCCGGACGTGCCCACGCTGTACGACTACAACCTGAACGTGGCACGCCGCAGGGCGCTGGTCTGGGACCGGGTGGAGGTCGGAGCCGACGGCGCCGTGTCCTTCCAACTGGCACCCCTCGGCGACGAGGAGCAGGGGCAGGGCGCACGGGTGGAAGCGGCCGACGGCGAGGAGCTCGAGACGCTCAGCCGCTGGGACGACTTCGTCAGTCGGCTCAGCGCCGACGACGAGGCCGAACTGGACCGGCTGGCGGCGGACTCCTGGACTGGCACCGCCTACTCCTGAGGATCACCTCTTTCAACGGGACCCTGGGATGATGTGGTGGCCGGCGAACCGCCGGCCACCACATCCGTTCGACAGCAGCAAGGAGGAGTTATGGGAAGCCACCGCGGTCATCCGCTGACCACAGCCCGGACTGAGGCCCTCGTTAGCCCCCTTGCCGCCGACGAGGCGGTCCAGGCCCCGACCGCCAGCTGGCTCCGCGACCGGGCGCGACTGTTCAGCACGGCCGCGAGCGTCAGGTTCCACCTGATCACCCAGGCCGGTCTGTACACCCGGATGACCGGAGAGCAGCTCAGCGCCGGGGACATCGGACGTGCCTACTTCGGCCCGGGCGGCGCCCGGCTCCCGGTTCCTCTGGTCTACCTGAACCTGTCGGCGCTCGGCACTCGGCGGGCTGCCGACCAGGCCCTCGCCCACGAGGTCATGCACATCGGCTGGCCCTCCTACGGGCACAAGGCGATCGCTTTCGATCGTGCGCAGCACGTGCTGGACACCGTAGGCAGCCTCAGCGCGGCCTGACCCACCAACAGCACCGTGAGTTGCTCAACGCCGATGAATGCTGTAACTTATTTGATGTGAGGGCGACCGGCCCCACCGGAGCCCCCGCCGCCGGGGAGGGGAGCCCCCCGAGCCGCCCAGGCCCAGCCGGGCGCCGCTCCAGCGCCGCCGTGCCCCGCCGAACCGATCCAGCGAAAGGCCGCCGCGCCATGGCGACGAAGCCCACCTCGAACAGCCGGAGATCCGGCGCGCGAGGCCCGACGACTGCCGACAGCCGGCGAATCCCCGAGCCCGCGACCCGCGAGGCGAGCGGCACCCCGAACCGCACCGAGGTGCACGCCGCTCGGCCCCACGGCCCGTTCGGGCGGGTCGTGACCGCGGAAATCGTCCCCTCGACCCTCCGCAACAGCCCCATCGACCCCGAGCTTCTCCGCACTTTCCTTCTCGGCCTGGTCCCGCTGATGATCGCCGAGCAGCAGGGGGCGACCCCGGAGCAGTTGGAGGCGGGGCGGGACCGGTGCGTCGAGCTCATCACCAGCTACGGCGACGAGCTCCAGTTCGGGGGAAACCACCGCGCCGCCTCGCGGACCGCCCTCGCCAAGGCATTCGCTCTTCTCGCGCGCCAGCCGGGCGGCATCACCGCATTCGGCGTGCACGCCTGCACCAGCGCTCACGAATACTGCCCCGGCAATCAGCCGACGCCGGATACACACGAATACAAGGGGAATGATGGCCGCCCGTAAGTTCATGCTGACGCAGAATTCCCAGCTCCGGAGGATCGGGGTCTACAACTTCACGCTTCCCGCCGAGAAGGTCTTGCTTCCCGACGGAAGGGAAGTCAACGTCTGCCCCAGCGCTTCCGCTTGCATTTCGCTTTGCTACGCAAGGGCGGGCGCATACCGCTTCTCCAATGTTCTGGCAGCCCACACGCGTACGCTGGCATTCGTCATGGACCACCCCGACGAATGGGAGGCGGCGATGATCGAGGAACTCACCCACAAGCGCTATTTCCGCAAGAGCGTCCGCTTGCACGATAGTGGAGACTTTTATTCGGCGGACTACTTGAAGCGCTGGCTTCGGATCATGGAGACCGCCCCGGACGTCCTTTTCTACACCTACACGAAGGAGGTGGTCATGTTCCGCAGGCACGTCGAGGGAAAGGCGCCGGCCAATTTCCGCTGGCGCTACAGCCTCGGCGGGAAGCACGACCGGCTCCTGGACCTGGCCCTCGACCCGCACGCGGAGGTCTTCCCCACCGAGGACGCCGTGGCCGCGGCCGGCTACGTCTCGAACACCCCGTCCGACCTCGTGGCCGCGGGCGAGGCGATCGAGGTCGGCATGCCGGCCAACAACATCAAGCACCTCCAGAAGCTGCAGGGCGACCGCACCTTCGGTGAGATCCAGCGCGCGATAGACGCCGAGAAGAGCCTCGTACGGGCCGCCAAGCGGGCCAACCTCGGCCTCACCTCCTGACCCATCCCAATCCGAGTTGCACAGCGACTCAAAGTGCTGTAACTTATTAGATGTGAGCCCGGGGCGACAGCCCCTCACAGAACCCCAGCAAACCCACGAAGGGACCGTCATGTCTGCCACCACCGCCACGATCGAGACCCCCACCGGCCGCGTGCTCAAGGTCGAGATCACCGACGACCAGTTCGGCCGCTCCACCTACGCCACCAGCCTCGTCAAGCGCACCGGCGAGGTCCTGCCGATGGGCTCGGTCGTGATCCACCCGGACCACCGCACGGACCCGAAGCCGGGTCGCGTCTACGTGCAGTTCGGCGAGGGGGACCTGAACGACCGCCACGCCCGGACCAACGTGCCCACCATCGGGGGCGACGGGCCGTACCTGGTCGGCGGCGCGATCCTGAACCCGAACAAGATCACGGACGAGGACGGGCGGTGGTTCCGTTCGCGGGTCGCCAGCCACCCCACGCACTCGCACTCCCACTCGGCCGGTGAGGAGACGGGCGAGCGGGCCGGGGACATCGTCGGCGCGCTGGTCAAGCACTGGCTCGCCCGGCCCGAGCACACGGCGCTGACCACGGCGTACAGCAAGTTCCGCGCCCCGGAGGTGAAGGCCGCACTGCACGCCAAGCTCGCCACCCTCCGCGCCAACATCACCGGGCTGGAGCTGACCGCGTCCGACTACGAGAGCAAGATCGCCTTCCTCGACCTCGTCCACCAGGACGAGACCGGCACCGACAGCGAGTGACCAAGCGGTGGGTGGCGGCCCGCCGCGCCGCCACCCACCGCGACCACCACGAGCCAGGAACGCCCGCTCCCCAGGAGCGGGCGTTTCGGCGTTTGCGCCACTGACGACCTTCTGGCCGAACTTGGACCAGAACGATGCACCTCGTCATACTGCGCTGTATTCTATTTCCTGTGCCGGGGTAGCCGGCACAACCCTCCGGTCCACTCGGGCCCGAGTCCCCAGAAGGCCCTTCCAGGGCTCTTGAGCCCGTTGGAGAACTCCCGTGATCCCTGCAGGCGCCGGCCCCCAACCGATGCCTCGGCCGGCCATCAGCCGCAAGTACAAGGTCACGGCCAACGTGACCCGCCGGTGGACCACGGACCCGACCTTCCCCGCTCCTGAGCCCGGCACCCGGCGGTACAGGCCCGAGTTGGTCGATGCCTGGGTCCGCGCGCACCACCCGGCGGTCTGGGCCGCCACCAAGACCGACCCCAACCCGTTGGGCCTGCCCGAGGGCGACGACGAGGACCTGCTCACCGCCCAGGAGTTCGGAAGCCTCCTGGAGTTCACCCGCGGGCGTCCGATCCCCCAGATCACCATCCGCAGCTACGAGGCGCGCGGCAAGGTCCCCCGAGCCGACCGCCGCCCCGACGACGGCAAGGCCCCGACTGTACGGGGACCCCGCTGGTACCGACGGACGGTCTACGCGTACATCCTCGAGCCCCACAAGCTGCCCGCCGGCAGCCGACCCGCAAGCCCTGCGGGACACCCCGACACCCCTACTTCCACCCCTGACGCGGAGTCCGAATGAGCATCCAAGCCGGGACCACCACCCGCGCCGGCATCCAGGAGACCTACGAGATCCAGCCCGGCCTGCTGCAGCAATGGATCGCCGACCCCGACTTCCCGGACGCAGTCGGCTCCGAGCGTGCCCCCGAGCAGTCCAGGGGCGCCGCCCAACTCCTCTACGACGCGGCCGCGGTCGACGCCTACGTCGAGGCCCACGACCGTCTGCAGTGGCTCCAGGCCCACCACGGCACCGACGCCGTTGAGCAGGAGCTCCTGGCGAAGCTGCCCCGCGGCAACCCGACCGACCTGCTGAACCGCAAGGAGTTCGGCGCGGTCTTCGGCAACTTCACGCGCGGGAAGCCGCTCGGCGACAGCACGATGCGCAGCTACGTCACCCGCGGCCAAGTCCCGGAGCCGGACCGTCAACCCGACGACGGCCAGGAGCCGCAGGTCTACGAGCCGCACTGGTTCCGCCGCACCATCAACACGTTCCTGCTCAACCGGCCCGGCCGCGGCATGCGCGGCCAAGGCCGGAAGCGCACCGAGAGCGAGCCCGGCAACCCGGCGCTGATCGGTGTCCTGCCGGAGGGCAACCCCGACGACTACCTGACCCTCACGGAGGCCGGCGTCATCGTCGGCAACTTCGCCCGCGGCAAGCCGTATCCCCGCAACACCATGAACAACCTGAAGACCAACGGTCGGATCACGCCCGACCGCACGCCGGGCGACGGCCGGCACCCGGATGTGAAAGAGCCCCTCTACCTGCGCAGCACCGTCAACGCGTTGGCCGAGGCCCAGCGCAAGATCGCCCGAGGGTAGAGGGCGGAACGCCAGAGGTGGCGGTGGCCACCCCCGAATCGGGGGTGGCCACCGCCACCTCTGGCGTTCCGGCTGCTCGCTACCAGTTGGTAGGGGACTTCCAGTCCCGCCTCACCATCGGCCGGTGGCCCGGCCACGGCTGCGGCTGGTACCCGGCGAGGCGGAAGACCGCCTGGTAGAGGTCGGGGTTGTGCGGCAGCCGCCAGGTGCGTCCAAGGGCACGGTGGACGGCCTCCAGCGCCCGCATGGGCCGCCTGCCGCTGCGCAGCGTGCTGTAGCGGGCGGCGACGGCGGCGGTGCGACTGCGTCCGGCGACGCAGTGGACCAGCACCCGCTTGCCCTCGGCGCGAAGGCGCGCTACCTCGCGGGCCGCCTGGTCGAGGACGTAGTCGATGTCGGCGTTCGCATCCGGGAGGTCCACGAGCCACACCTGGACGTGCTCGACGGGGCGGTCGGCCAGGATCGGGTCGGTGCCCACCCGGCAGAGGGACACCACGGCGTCCACCGGTACGCCCTGCGGGGTCTGGGTGAGGGGGAGGTTGCCCAGCAGCACCCCGTCGTCGTCCGGGTGCACCACGCGGAAGGCCGGGCCGGACTTGTAGGTGGCGGGGATGCGGGCGACCGACGGCCAGCCGTTGTACTCGTCACGGCCCTGCCGGGCCGTGAGCACCGCCAGGCGCATCAGGTCGGGGCCCGTGAGGCCCGGCCAGCCGTGAACGGCCTGCTGCCAGGGCAGCGGGATCGCGCCGATCCCCCAGCGCGCGCCGAGGAGCATGCCCGCGATGGCGGCGACGGTGTCGGTGTCGTTGCCCGCGTGGACGGCGGCTTCCAGGGCGTAGGTGAAGTGCTGGCTGCGGAAGGAGCCGTGCTCGGGGCGGTGGTCGGGGACGGGGGTGCGGGTGATGGCGGACCAGGCGGCCTGGAGAGCCGACACGACGAACCCGTTCGGGTTGAACCGCCGGGGCGGGTTGTTCTCGGCCTCGTCCAGCCACGCCGCCCACTGCTCGCGGCGATCGGCGGGCAGCAGCGCCAGACCTGCCCGGACACCGTCGAAGCTGCCGTCGAGGACGGCGGTACGGATGCCGGAGCACCACAGGACGCACGCGTCGCCCGCCAGGGGGTCGGCGTGGGTGAGGGAGCTGACGGTACGGGCGGCTTCGGCCATGGCCTCGACGTCGCCGAGGTAGGCGAGGGCGACGATGCCGGTGCGCATCAGGCTCCCGTTGCCCGCCGAGCGGCGGTTGCGGCGGGCGTAGGCGGCGGCGGCGTCGCGCATCGCGGTGCCCGGGGTCCCGGCGGCACGGGCGGTCGCGGAGAGGACGGAGCTGGTCTGCGCGCCCCGGTCGCTCGCGCCGTTGCGGATCCAGTGGAGGAAGTTGCCCGCGATGGCGTCCAGGGCCTCGGGCTCCCGGAGATCCACGCCGGTGGCGGCGACCTTGGCGATGCAGACGTGCATCTGGGTGTCGTCCGAGTACTCGCCGGGAGCGTACGGGCCGAGGCCACCGCCGATCATCGCCGGCCGCTGGTCGAGGCGCAGCGGGGCGCTGCCGAACTCGTACGGCACGCCCAGGGCGTCGCCGACGGCGGCGCCGATCAGGACGCCGGCGGCGCGGGCGGTGGCCACCTCGCCGAGGGAGACGGCGGGGCGGCGGGCCTGGGCACGGGTGGGGTGGGACATGGTGCCTCCGGGTCGGTGGTTGCCGCGCCGAAGCGGGCGGATGGTGTTGAGGGGAGCGGAGCGTCGGGGCGGGGCGCTCTGCGGCGCTTCCGCTCACCCCGGGGGCTCGCTGGGCATCATGCTGGCACACTCGACCACTTATCGTCAACGAGACGAATACAAGTTGCCTTATTGAAGTTTGTGCTGTAACTTATTTGAGTCTTCGGATGTGGTCATCCGCCATCCGGAACACCCTCCCCTCTCTCGCAGCACCCGCGCCCCGGCGGGACCGCCAACGACTGGAGAACCACGTGACCGATTCCAAGCAGCTCTCCAGTGAGCGCACCGGGCCCATCGCGCTTTCCGGCCGGGAGCGTGCGGTTCTGGACTTCGAGTCCCGCCACTGGTCCGCCGATCCTCCGATCACGGCCGGCCAGAAGGAAAGCGCGATCCGCCAGGAACTCGGCATCTCGCCGAGTCGCTACTACCAGCTGCTCAACGGCTTGCTCGACACCGAGCGGGCCCTCGCCCATCACCCCGTGATGGTCAACCGCCTCCGGGCCGCGCGTGAGGCCTCCCGCGCCGCCCGCCAGAGCACGTCCGGGTACTGACCCCCGCCGCACCTCGCCCATCCCCAGCCAGAGGAGATCAGAGCCTTGTCCAACCAGTGGCACTCCATCCCGATCCCGGACCTGCTCGCCGCCAGGCCCCGCACCCGCGCCGGCGCCCCTATTCCCGCCAACACGCCCTGGAGGGCTCCCGGGGCGGACGTGCCGATGCAGCTCCGGTTCACGGACGAGCTCGGTCCGCACCTCACCTGCGACTGCGTGCAGGGGGAGGGAGTGCCGTCGTTCGGCGACCAGTGCCCGGTGGCGCAGCGGCGCCAGATCCAGGAGCGGCTGTGCAGCGCGTGCGGCCGCGACCTGGCCCTGGGCGGGGAACCGCCGGTCTTCGTTGCGGGCGTCGGGTCGCCCGTGTTCGTTGAGCCGGCCATGCACCCGCCCTGCGCCGCCTTCGCCCTGTTCGCCTGCCCGGTCCTGAGCTCCGTCATCGACCGCCTGGCCGTTACCTCGTTCACCTACTACGCGGCGTACGAGCGTCGGGCGCACTCGCTCAACGAGGCGGGCCAGCCCCAGCATCACGCGTTCGAGCTCGGTGACCCTCTGGCGCGGCTGCTCGGCGGGGTTCTCGACTACTACATCGCGATCCCCGAGGACCCCGAACCGATTCTGGCGGCGGACTGGCTGGAGGCTCGGCGGGCAGCTGGACTGCTGGGTGGTGGACCCCGCCGCCGGCCAGTGACGGCGGCCAGCCCGGCGACTCCCGAGCACGGTGACCCGCAGGTGGCGCCGTCGCGGGCCGGCTCACCGCCGCCCGTGCTGGCAGCTGTGGCAGGTTCGGGCCCCGCCGGTGGAGTAGGCGCGGGCCGGGCCGCGGCGGACGATCGGGTCCACCTGGCGTTCGACGCCTCCTGGACCAGCGGCGGAGGGGTGGTCTCGCTGTGTGAAGCCACCTTGGAGCGCGCCGTCGATCTGACTGCGGTGCGGGACGGGCGTACAACCACCTGTCCCGTGTGCTTCGGCCGGAGCGCGAAGGTTCCCCCGATCATCCTTCCGGCCGCCGCCCACGACGCGTGGCTGCAGATCATCAGGACGGCACCCGGGGCGCCCAGCTGACGCCGAATCTCCCCCGCGCATGTGACCGCTGGTGCGGCCACGCTCCTTCAACTCTTGCCCAGCGACTCCATATGCTGTAACTTATTACATGAAGGGGCGAGGTGCCCCGCCGCCAGGGAGGGCATCGGTGAACAAGGAAGTACGCGATCTTGAGCGGGCTCTGACGAAGCAGGGCTTCACTGTCGAGCGGTCCAGCAAGGGCCACCTGATAGTGCGAAAGGCCGGACTGCGGCTTGCCACAATTGCCGGGACACCGTCCGACTCGCGTGCCCTGAAGAACGCCATCGCACCTCTGAGGCGCGCCGGGTTCGTCTGGAAGCGCTAGCACTCCGGGACAGCCCGCCGGGAAACCGGCGGGCCCCACCCCCTGCACCATCACCCGTCCGCCCAGGAGGTAACCACCATGACCACGAACGCGCAGCAGGCCGGCACCGGCTGGAGCGCCTTCATCGAGTTCGACGTCACCGACCCCGACGACGAGCTCCACGACACCCTGTTCACGCTGGTGCAGGCCCACCACGGCACACCGACCACCACCGACACCGGCCACCTGGCCCTCGTGCTCAGCGTGGACGCCGTCGGCATCGTCGAGGCGACGTCCCGCGCCGTCGCGCTCGGCACCGAGCTCCTGGCGCGGGCCGGCCACCCGGGCAGGACCGTGACGGCGGTGGAGATCGTCACCGACCAGGAGCGCGAGCGCCGCAATTCCGCCGGCTGACCGCAGGGCGCCGCGGCGCCGCCCTCCCGATGCCGCGCCGGCCCGAACCCCGCACGCACACCGACACGAAGGGACAACCGTGATCGAGCTCCCCGCACGGCAGGCTCGGGCCTTGATGAGCGAGGCACTGACCGGCACTGCGGACTCCCAGCAGGCTCACCTGTACACCGCGGCCGGCTTCAGGGCGGCCCTCGTCGCCGAGACCTCCGTGGTCACCGGTGCCGTGGGGGCGGGCAAGACGTTCTGGAGCACCGCGCTTGCCGACACCGCCTCGCGGCACCTCATCGCCCGCTCCTACCGGCTTCCGCGCCTGACCAGCACCCGCGTGGTCGCCGGCCACACCGCAGGGGCCGAGCGCTCCGGGATCCAGCCGGCCACCGTGGCCGGCCTCATCAGCGCGGGTGTACGCCCGCTCCACCTGTGGACCGCCGTCCTGCTGACGGCCGTCGGAGCCCCCGAGGCCGCCGACTACCCGACGTGGGCAGAGCGCTGCAACTGGGTCGCCGCCGACCCCGGCGCCCTCCAGCGCTTCGCGACCAGCTGCGCCGAGCAGGACCAGGGCGACGTCCTGGTGCTCTTCGACGGCCTGGAGATGCTGCACACCGACCGCGCCGCGGTCGAGGAACACCTCCGGGCGCTCCTCGAACTCGACGGGGCTCTCGCCGACGCGCCGGTCGGCCGGCAGCACTTCAGCAGGGTGCGCCTCAAGGTGTTCGTGCGGCCGGACGTGCTCGCCGGCCTGGGAGCCAGCAGGGCGCCCGGCCGGCGTGCGCCCCGCACCGCCGAGCTGTCGTGGGGCCGTGACCGCTACGCACCCGACCGCTGGGTCGCCCTGTACGGCCTGGCCTTCGAACTCCTCGGCAACCACCCCGGCCCGGCCGGCTCCGCCTTCCGCGCGCTGCACCCGGGATGGGAGCTCGACCAGGACGGCAAGTTCACCGCCCCCTCCGCCCTGCGCTCCGATCCGGGAGCGCAGCGCACCCTGTTCGACCAGCTCGCCGACCCTCACGTCGACGGAAGCCCCCGCCGCGGGAACCTCTACGACTGGCTCCCCGGCCACCTCCAGGACGCCGTCGGCCGTGTCTCACCGCGCTCCTTCCTCGCCGCTCTCACCGCGGCGGCCGAGCAGACCGCCAACACGCTGCCCGGCCACGAGCGCGCCATCCATCACACCGCCGGCCGGGCCGCTGTGATCGCCGGAGCCCGTGTGCGGGCCGGCGAACTGGCCCGCACCGCTCCCTGGATCCACGACGCCCTTGCCCCGCTGGAAGGCCTGCAGGTCCCCCTCGTCCCTGACGCGGTGTTCGATCGGTGGCGCCAGACCACGCTTCTCGGGAGGCCGTCGGCACCCGGTGCACCGGTCGGCCCGCGCAACGCCGGCGGAGACGCCCTGCTCGACGAACTGGTGGCCGCGGGTGCGATGTATCGCCGGGCCAACGGCCAGATCGACCTGCCCGACGTGCTGCGTCTTTTCCACGGCCTCGGCCGCCGCGGCGGCGTAGCGGTCCGCACGGCGGCGCGGGAGGCAGCCGCCGCTCACTGACGGGCTTGTGGTGGCACGGTTGCGCCAGGCGGTAACTTGGTCTGGGCAACCGTGCCACGCCCGTGCCCCCAGCGCCCACACCGCCGGGGGCCACGAAGACGTCGCAGACTCGCACGCGCAGAAATCCGGATCGACTGATGGCCTTCTCCTCGGCCGCAAGAGTGTGGGCAGCGGCCGGACAAGGAAACGACCAGTGACCGATCCCAAAGACCGTCAGCATCAGCGCGCTGTCCGGCGCTACCAGCGCGAGAACCCTGGAGTCAGCCTGTCCGAGGCGCGCGCCGCGATCGCCACTCGCTCGGGCCCGCAAGCTGATCTCCCTGCACTGATTGTCGACTGCCCCCGCCCGGCCCCTGCCGAGCCGATCGCTGTATACGTGCGGCGCGTCGCCGGCCACCTCGGCTGCGGTGTGCACCGGGCCATGGAGCTCCTGGGCCTTGAGCCGGGCAACTCGGCGTCCGCGAGGCTCTACGAGCTCGCCCGGGGTCTCGACGAACCGGTCCTGAACCGGCTGCGGGCAGCCACCGGACTGAGCGGCGAGCTCACCTGGCTGGCGATCGGCGGGCCGCGGCGGACTGCTCTGCCGGACCTGTTCCCTCGGATCCGGCCGGGCGGGCGCGACAAGACCCGCACCACCAGCGCTCTGGCGGCGACCTTGAACCAGTACGGCCAGCGGGTCGCTCTCATCGACCTGGACCACCAGCCTCAGGCGGCCTTCTGGGGGCGTGCCGAACCCAGCGGCGGGCTGAGCCCCGACGTCCTCGGTTCCGAGGGCGTCGACCTCCGGCCCGCTCTGCCCGAGCTGCTCACCCTGGACGAGGCCTGCCATCCGGCGCGCGGTGCCGAGGTGGTGCGCGGCGGTGCTGCGCGCCGGCTGTCGGAGCTGATGTCCGATCCAGCCGGGCCGCGGCCGCAACACCGACGCCTTCCTCCGGAGTCGGAGCAGCGGTAGACCCGACGTCGTGGGCCGCCGGACAGCCGACGGCCCACGCTGCCGGGAATCATCGCGCAGACCCCGGCCTCGGAATCCTGGATTTACATTGCCCATTCAAGATTGATGCTGTAACTTATTAGATGCAGATGGCCGCTGGCACTGCTTCCCGGGTCGCACTGCGCCCGGGTGGACCACACCCGCAAGATCCAATTCCTGGGGGTACGCCATGCCCGCACCACGCACCCCGATCACCGCCCGCCCCGAGCCCGGCTGGTTCCTCCTGCCCGAGCCGGCCGGCTTCCGCCTCCACCTTGAGGTGACCGCCCCCGTCCTGGCCCGGGTCCGCGCCACCACCCGCACGCATCTCAGCGGCCACGTCCCCACCGACGCGGTCGAGAGCGTCGAACTGATCCTCACAGAGCTCCTGACGAACGTGCACAACGCGCTCGGCCCGCACGCACCGGCATCGGTCTCCGTCATCCGCGACAAGGACGGGGTCCGCCTGGTCGTCGCGGACCCCGATCCCACCGCCGGTCCGCCGGCACCGCGGCTCCACCGGCCCGGCCCGGCCGACCTCGACGCGGAGCACGGACGCGGCCTGTTCCTCATCGACACGCTCGGTACCCACCGCCGCACCCACTACACCGCAACCGGCAAGCAGGTCCACTGCCGGGTCCCGACCGTGCGCTGACCCACCAGCGCCCACACCCACCAGCCACCGCTCGACGAAGGGTCACCCCATGTACAACTCCCTCCCCAAGCCGGTCATCGGGGGACATCACTACCGCGCCGTCGGCAGCCGCGACGAAGCCGCCTACGCCATCGCGCAGGCCGCTGTTTCCGCGTGGCACAGCGAGCGCGGCGGCAACCGCATCGAGATCCCCATCGGTGTGGTCGCCAGCCTGGCTGTCCTCCCGTTCAAGGGCGAGCAGGCCCCGCGCTACGCGGACTGGGTCATGGGCCTGGACGCCGAGACCCTCGCCGAGGTCTACCGCAAGACCTGGACCCGGTGGTGGGTCCTGCGCCCCGACCTCGCCACCCGCGCCCGTCCCCTCCACGACTGGCTGCAGGACGACGACGAGGCCGCCCGGTACGTGGACGCTGTCAGGGCAGTCACCCACGCCGTCCTCAAGGCCGGAGTGCTCGACCTCGTGGGCGACGACGACCCCTACTTCCGCAGCGACACCGACCTCCTCGGCTGGGTCGTCGCCCTGATGCGCTCCAGGGGTGAGCAGCGCGCGCTCGCCGAGTTCCCCACCCCGCCGGACATGGCCGCCCTCATGGCCCGCCTGATCACCGTCGACATGGACGCTGTCGTCCCGGGGCAGTCCTTCCTGGAGCCGACCAGCGGGACCGGCGCGATGGTGCGTCTCATGGCCCAGCGGCTGCGCGAGCACGGTCGCTCCCCCGCCGACCACCACTGGGTGCTGAACGAACTCGACCCGCTCGCGGCCGCTGTCGCCGCCGCCAACGCGATTCTCTGGGACCTCGGCCCCAACACCCTCGTCTGGGCCGGTGACACCCTGATGGAGGGCGACGGCCCCGAACAGGCCGCCCGGGAGAAGGCGGAACTGATCGCCCACCGCGACCAGCTCCTCGGCCACGCATCCGCCGTCGCGGCCGTCCGGACCCTCGACGCTGCGATGGCCGGCTGACCCACGGCTCGCAGTACAGCCCACGGTGCCGCCGCCCAACAGGCCAGAGGCGGCGGCACCGTCAGCGCCCATCCTGGCTCCGCCCCGGCACGGGCCCTTCCTCCACGCGCTCCACCAGCGCGCACGCCTACCTCCGGCCGCACCGATGGCCACCGAGCACTCGCCGCGCCGCAGCCGACTAATCGCCAGGCCGCAGGCAGGCGCTCCGCCGCACCCGAACGCCAGTGTCGGCCGGCCAGACCCCTGGAGCAGACATGCCCCCACCCGACCAGTACGAGGACAACCCCGACACCGAGATCCTCGAAGGCGAACTCGTCAGCGACGAGCCCGGAACACAGCTCGCTGTCGCGCGCGCTCCGGCGACCCGGCAGAGACCACCACAGGTCCGCCAGATCGGCCTCATCCGGAGTAACGCGGCGGGCAGCTTCGCCCGCTTCGAGTTCTCCGACACCTCCAAGCGCGGCCCCGACAGGCGCGAGCTGGCCATCAGCCTCGCGCACTACTTCAAGCTGACACCGGTCCGCCACCCAGTCTCGAAGACCTGGACCGAGGACACCGGCCATGAGGTGGTCAACGGGGCACTCCGGGCCACCAGCCGCACCCGGGAGCGGATCGAGATGAGGGCGGGCCGCGGTCGCACCGACCTTGAGCTGGAGGGAGAAGCCGAGGCGCTTGCCGCGTTCGCCGAGGTCCTCCCCGACGCGCTGGCCGCTCTCGACCGCCTCTCCGCCGCAGGTGGAGCCCTCTACCGCCGCCAGCTCAAGACCCTCGACCAGGCCGAGTACCTGATGACCCCCCAGGAGCAGCCTGGGGCGGTCCAGCGCTGGCGCAGGGAGTTCAGCCAGGCCCTGGCCGGAGCCACCGGCCGGCGCGCCGTGCCGGTGGAACTCGTCCACCCCGGCACCTTCCTCCACGGCCAGGCCGAGACCGCCGCCGCCACCGCTCTGGCCGAGCTGGGCCCGCGCTGGCTGGAAGGCCCGAGCACAGCCGCCGCAGCCATCCGCAGCGACTGGCTGGAGCGTGCCCGCCACGTCGACACCCTGCAGCCAGCGCCCGCCCACCGGACCACGCTCCCGCGCAGCGCGGAACGAGCCGCGATCGGAGCCGGCCCGGCTCAGAACACGGGCGATCCGGCTCCGGCCGCCGGGCACCGGCCGACAGACCTCGAACGGAGTCCTCATGCCTGACCTCGCCCTGTCCGCCGCGGAGGTCGCCCGCCTCCCTCTATTCCAGTCCGCCCAGGCCCGGCGCCTGCTCATCCCCGAGGACGGCGCGGAACACGCACGGAAGATCGCCGACAGCGTCCGCGACGCCTGGCTGGCCACGACCGGCGGCGCCGGAATCGAGGTGGCCATCGGAGCAGTGGCAATCACCGCGGTCCTGCCCGTCCTCGACGCCACCGCCGGAGCCCTCGCGGGACAGGTCGCCGCCCTGTCCCCGGCGGCCATGACCGAACTGCTCGACCGCGCCTGGCAGCAGCTGTGGTGGACGCGGCCGGCGATCGTCGAGCGGGCCCGACCCCTGCGGGCCTGGATCGACGCCCCCCAGCCGTGGCAGCAGCACGGCGCCCTGGTAGTCGTCCAGACCTGCATCCGGACCGGCCTCCTGGAGCTCGCCGGCGACCACGAGCGGGCACTGAGCGGCGACATCCTCGGACGCCTGCTCCAGCAACTGCGCGGTCACACCGACAAGCAGAGCCGCGGGGAGTTCCACACGCCCGCAGCCGTCACCACGCTCATGGCCGAGATCCTGGACGTCGGCGGCGCCCCCGCAGACCAGGTGATCGGGGAGCCGGCCGCAGGGAGCGGTGCCATGTGGCGGGCCGCCGCCCGTCACATGCTCTCCGAAGGCCAGGACCCAGCCGGCAAGTCCTGGGTCGGCGTGGAACTGGATCCGCTCGCAGCTGCGGTCCTCGCGGCCAACAGCGTCATCTGGAGGTTGGGCAGCGACGTTCTGATCGCCGCAGCCGACGCACTCGCCACGCCCGACAGCGGCCTGGAGCGCGCCGCCGCCGAACACAGCGACGCCACCGGTCGGCGCGATGCTCTGCTGCACCAGTTGCGAGCCGCCCGACCGGCACGGCAAAGCTTGCCCAACAACGCATAGTGCTGTAACTTATTAGTCATGAGGAGGCGTCCTCCTCACCTCTCCTTCGCTTGCAGATCGGACTCGTCATGCGCCAGTCGCCCGCATTCCTGACCGTCGCCGTGGTCGCCGGGGCGATAGCCCTGACCAGCTGCTCCACGCAGCCCTCCGGCCCTCCGACGTGCCCCACCGTCTCGATGCCCGGCGGTGTCATGGTCCCCGACTACGCCCCCCGTCCGTGCCTGGTGCGCGCGGCGGCCACCCCATCCGGTACGGCCAACGCCACATCCAAGGCCACACCGCCCACCTCCTCGACGATCCCGGCCGGCAAGCCCCCGGCGGCGCCCGGCCCCGCCAACGGCCTGACGAAGCCCAAGCCCATGGGCAAGTCCGGACGCTGACCTCACCGAGATCGGAGACCCATGTCCGGCGACATGCCCCTGAGCTTCGTCTTCGCCTCCTGCCCGCCTGCCCAGGTCGAGCCGCTTCTGGCCGCCCTCGACGACCAGGAGTACAGCCTCCCCTGCTCCGAGCACTTCCGCTCCCCCGCAGTGCGGTGCCTGCCGCTCGGCAGCGACGGCACCGACGCCGAGCTGGACCCCGGGGAGATCCACGACCTCTACGAGACGCTGCGCCGCGCCGCGCCGCAGGCCAGCTTCGCGGTCATCGGCGGCGCGAGCGAGAGCGGCCCCGGCGTGCTGCGGATGAACCACCCCCGCCTCGGCGACTTTCGCACCGCCGTGCCGTCCGAGGACCACCCGGTGTCACCGCTGTTCTCCGCCTCCCAGGTACTCGCCATCCTCGCCCGCGACGCACACCGCCCCGACGCCGCCCTCCGGCTCCACCTCGCACTCGGACGGCCCTGGAGCCGCCAGTTCGTCAACATCGGGTCCGGCTGCCTCAAGGCTCCTTCCCCTCGCCGCACCAGCCCGCAGCAGTGAGAAGCCCCGCGACGGTCGAGCTCGGCATGTACCGTGCCGAGCCCACGCCGCCCTACCGGGCCAGAGAGCGCGCCAGGCGCCTGCTCACCCGCGGTGGGGATCCGCTGGCCGGACCGATCGCGGCCGTGCCGCAGTCCGACGCCCGGGCCCCTGTACGGCACATGGCGGTCACTGGCTACGGCCTGGCCCACGGCGCCGTCATGGCGGCCTGCGACGGCGGCCGTCCGCTGGCTGAGGACTCCTCCCTGGTCCGCGCCGCGACGGTGGCCGCCCCCGCCCGCTGCACTCGCTTGGCCTGCGCGGCCCTCTGGCCCGCAGCGGGCCCACATCCCTGAACCGAATCGGAGAGACGACATGCACCTCGACCGCCCGCCACGGACACTGGGCCGCGGCAGCGCGCGGATGGACTTCGACCGCGACGTCCACCCCGCCACCGGGCTCCCGCTCCTCACGACCGTGCCCGCCACGTGCGGTGGCTGCGCCTACCTCTACGTTCGGCCATCCGCACACGGCGACAACCTCAAGTGCGAGCGCAAGAGGTCCAAGACCCGTAAGTACCTGTTTCCGAGGGTGTGCGAAGCGTTCTGCCGGGCCAGGAATCGAACAGGACCCTCGGATCAGATACCGCTGGCGAGCCGGATCGGCGTCGTGAGGAGGAAGAGCTGGCCGGCCGCGGCGGTGGTCCGGAAGTCGAAGACGCTGGTGAACGGTCCGGTGATCAGCAGCAGGGTGCGGTGCTCGCGGACCTGGCGGCGCCACTCGCGGGTGGCGGCGATGTCGCCGTCGAACCAGGTCAGGCCGCCGGGACGGTGGATCGTCAGCCGGTGGTCGTCCAGGACGGCGGACCAGGCCGGGTCGGGGCCGGCGGTCAGCTCCGGGGTGGCGGTGTCGCGGTCGGCCCAGCCGTCTTCGAGGACCAGGAGGCGGCCGGGTGCGGCGGGGACGACCAGGACCGGGCGGCGGTCGGGCATCAGCTCGGGCCAGGGATGGCCGCCCAGGCCGGTGCCGCTGATCATCTCCATGCGCGGTCCCTTCCCCCGGCCGGCCGGTTCACCCTCGGCGCCGGATGGATCACATCATCAGCCAGGTGCCGGCCGTGGCGCTGGCGAATCCGCTGACGGGCCATCGGGGGCCGTGGGAGAGTGGGTCTGGCCGGTTCTTCGGGTGGTCAGGGGGTCGGTCGGCGGACCGACTCCGAGAACGATCAGTCCCGCTGGGCTTCGCGGGGCTCCGGCTGGCCCTTGCGCCGGGACTGCCGCTGGGTGATGCGCCTGGTCATGATGGTGATCGCGGCCCAGGTGATCAGCGATTCGGAGTGCTGGACGAGACGTTCGTAGTCGCGGGCGTGTCGGCGGGCGTGCATGATCCAGGCGTGGGACCTCTCGACCACCCAGCGCCGGGGCAGGACGACGAACCCCTTGGCGTCCTTGGGCCGGCTGACCGTCTTGATCGTGAGGTTCAGGTACTTCTTCGCCCAGGTCACGAGCTGTCCGGCATAGGCGGAGTCGGCCCAGACGATGGTGATCTCGGGGTGCATCAGCCGCAGCCGGAACAGCACTTCCTTCGCGGCGTCGCGGTCGGTGATGTCGGCCGGGGTGACCATGACGAACAGCGGCAGGCCCTTGGTGTCCACGACCAGGTGCCGCTTCCTGCCGTTGATTTTCTTGGCCGCGTCGTAGCCGCGCGAGTCGCGGCCGACGGTCTCGGCGGCCTTCACCGACTGCGAGTCGATGATGGTGGCGACCGCTCCGGGGGCCCGGCCCATGTCGCGGCGGACCCGCTCGCGCAGCTGGTCGCGGATCCGCCCGATCACGCCGGCCGCGGCCCAGCGGGCCATGAACCCGTAGCAGGTCCGCCAGGGCGGGAAGTCCTTCGGGAGCGCGCGCCACTTGCAGCCGGCGTCGACGACGTAGCGGATCGCGTCCACGATCTCGCGCCGCGGGTGCTTCTCCGGGCGCCCGCCGGCCTTCGTCTCGCAGGCCGGGGTGGGCAGCAGCGGTTCGATCAGGGCCCACTCGTCGTCGAAGGTGTCCGACGGATAGCAGCGGCGGCGCACGGACTCCCCTTCAGAGACAGGCAGTTGGCGGGCCCGGCCGCCGAAGGCGGCCGGGCCCGGAGGATCGGTGACGGTCAGACGTCGCTGTAGTCCGCGATCATTTCGAGCGTGGATTCCACCGAGTTGAGCTGGGTGACCAGGTGCTTGACCCACCGCCCCTTCGGTTGCAGAACGGCATGCGGGGCGACAACTCCGGTGATGAACCGGCGGAACTCGGTGAGCTTCTCGCGGATCACCGCGACCTCGTAAGCCTGCAGCTCGGTCGGGTCCGAGCAGAACTTGTAGCCGTCCGCCCGGCTCCAGATCAGCGGCGGCCAGCCCCGCTCGGCGATGATGTCGCGCAGGCAGGCCAGCCCCGCCCGAACCTGGCTCGGGCTCAGCGACGAGGCCCGGCTCAGCTGGTCGAAGGCCAGCCCGGCCGGCCGGGCCTCGAACAGCACCTTGCGGACGGTGTCGGCGTGCCGTTCGGCAGAGGGCGACCTGCGCTTGGAAGCGCGTGGCATCGCCTACTCACCCTGGAGGAGGCGGGCGAGCTCGCCGTCCATGTCGACCTTGCCGGTGTCGACCGCGGTCTCGACCCAGTCGAGCGTGGCCTTCACCCGCGCGCAGTTCTCCCTGATCACGGCCTTCTCGTCGTCGCTGAGCTGCCGGTCGCGCAGGCCGGGGACGACCCGGCCGGCCGCGGCGACGAAGGCGTGGCAGGCGGTGACCAGGTCGAGGAACTCCACCGTCCGATCGATCTGGCGGATCGCCGGCGCGACGGGGTTGGTCTGCTCGAAGTGCTCGCGGGCCTGGCGGCCGCGCTCGACCTGCGCATGGTTGACCTGGTGGCGGGCGGTGTCGTCGGCCATCGCGCGGGCCGCGACGTCCGGTCGCCGCAGCAGCCCGGTGGTCACCTCCGCCGCCACGTGGTCGTCGCGGGTCAGCTCCTCGACCACCTTCACCTTCTCGGCCGGGGCGACCCGGGCGACCACCTCCGGCCGCCGCAGGAACGACGGCGCAACCGCGGCGGCGACCTGGTCGTCGCGGGTCAGCTCCTCGACCGCCCGCACCTTGTCCTTCGGCTCGACCTGGGCCATCACCTCGGGCCGCCGCAGCAGGTCGCCGGTCACCTTCGCCGCGACCTCCTCCGACGCGGCCAGGGTGTGGATCGCGCGGACCTTCTCCTCCGGCGTGACCGGGCGCTCGACCTGCCGGCCGACCCGGCGCTTGGCCTCGTCCGGCGTCCACTTCCCCCGCGGCTGCGGCGGGTTGAGGATCGTCTCGAACCGCTCCTGCTCGTCCGCGATCCCGGCCAGGATCTCGTGGACCGTGTGTGAGACGCCGCGCTGCCGGCGCTCCTGGGGCCACCTGGACGCGGTCCACCTCGCGCGCTTGACCTGCGAGTAGGACAGGCCGATGTCGTCGGCCACCCTGACCAGCGACTTCTCGACGGAGAACAGCTCGTCCGCCGGCGCCGAGCCGCCCGGCTGGCGCATCGGCTCGATCTCCAGCGCGTAGTCGCCGATCGTGAACTGCGCGCGGGTGGTCGTCTCGACCAGCTTTCGCAGCTCGGCGACGATCTCCTCGTATCGGCTGGCGCTGACGCAGCCGACCTTCTCCGCGATCTCCTGAGCCATGTGGATCACACCACCAACTCGCAGACCGGACGCGGCCGTTGGCCGCGACGGGACCGGCCCGCT
This sequence comes from Kitasatospora sp. MBT66, assembly GCF_000710405.2. Lineage (NCBI taxonomy): Bacteria > Bacillati > Actinomycetota > Actinomycetes > Kitasatosporales > Streptomycetaceae > Kitasatospora > Kitasatospora sp. MBT66. The sequence continues at coordinate 63,109 of NZ_JAIY01000001.1, forward strand.
TCCGTGCAGCAGAGTCCGGCCCGAGATGTGATGATCACAACAAAAACCTGCGGATGAACGGAATTGACCGTTTAGTAACACTTATGCCGTTCGTTCAACGGTCACTGTGACCGTTCGCCGAACGGTTCGTGTCGGGCCCGCCAGGCCCTCATCACGCACCGCCGCGAGCAGTAGACGGCGTTCGAACGCCGATCCACCCCGGCCACCCACCAGGTGTCGCACTCCGGGCAGTTCACCCGGCCGGCGCCGCTGATCTCGGCCGCCACCCGCTTCCGCAGTCGCTGGTCCACCCGCCACTGCCTGGCACGACACGTGGTCGAGCAGTACACCGCGCTGGGCCGCGACCCCGGCCTCAGCCGTACGCCGCAGCCCTCGCACTTCCGCTCGCCAACCGGCCCGCTGCCCTCGGACACCAGCCCAGGTTAGGGCTCCAGGCTACCCAAAAGGGGGGTTCAGACACAGGTACTAAGGGCCCCAACCTCCAGCCGTTGTTTCCCGCGTGCACCGCGTTCGAGCCGGTCACTCCCGACACGGACGAGGCCCAGTCGCTGCTCCAGTCCGGCGCCGAGCCCTGGAAGCTCCCGGTGGACGCCACCGGCCGCACGGTGCGGGTAGGACACCTCGCGGTCCAGGACTTCTTCGAGCAGACGGACTCCGGTCGGGTGACAAAGGTCTTCAAGCGGGGCGGCTGGTTCGCCGAGGTGGTGAGCGAGAACGACGGGCACGTCCTCACCGAGCACTGCAACCGGCTGAGGCTGGTCACCCGTGCACAGATGGATGCCCTGGTCCGCGTGGACGTCGAGGCGTACGGGCACCGCGGCCGGGTCATCGAGGCCATCGCAGGTGGCAGGGCGGGACAGTTCCGCACCGTCTGCAAGTGCAACGGCGGATTCGAGCTGAGCGAGCCGGGGCGCAGCCGGGCCATCGCCTGGAGACCCAGCGAAGAAGCGGCACGGGACCTGTTCACCGATCACGCCGCCGCCGCGCCACTTCAGCACTCCCCTGCGCCTCAGGTGGTGGTCCTGCTCATGCCTCGCCCATCCGACCCGGCAACCGCCGTCGACCCGGCCGCCGCGTGAGCGGGCCGAGCTCCCCCTCGCCACTGGAAAGACAGCCCCTGCCATGACCGCGATGACCAGCCACCAGATCAGCGCGCTTCTCGACGAGCTCGCCGATCAGAAGAACGAGCTCAACAACCGGATCGCCCTCGTCTCATTGCGGCTGATCGGAGAGGTGATCCAGGCCTCTCATCCCACCGTGTCCAGCGTCGTCCTGTGGAACGCCGAGGAGGACGGCTTGTCCTTCTGGTCGGCCCACAGCAGCGACGGCCGCGAGGTGGAGCTGACCGGCGAAGCGAACGAGGAGGTCAGCGTGGCCGCCAGGCGGCTCGACGAGACCAATGACGGGGTCTGGCCTGCCTTCGGCACGGGCGACCGGGCCGACCGCTGGTCCTTCCAGATAGACGACCTCATCGCCATCGTGCTCTGACCCGCGGGGCCGGACCAGGCCCAGACATAGTCCGGCCCCGAACCGCCTCCTAGGGCCACCCGGCATTCCCCACCTGCCAGAACACCCCGCAACCCGCCTGGAGAACCGAACATGACCCAGCAGCCCACGCCCGCAGCCCACCCCAGTGCGGTGCCCGCCGTCGACCAGATCAGGACCACCGAGGCCGACGAGAGGTCACCGGCCGCCGGCTACACCCGGATGCTCGCCCTCCAGAAGCTGCTGCTCCGCGAGGCCGAAACCGCCGCCAAGGAGTTCACTGCGCTCCTGCACATCCTGTTCCCTCAGGCCGGGTACGTGGTGCTGCAGGTCCGCGGCAACGACACCGTCATGTTGGACCGGGCGGTCACCGCCGACGGGACGACCGTCCACGAGTTCGACGACCGGCTCCCCGCACTGCCCGAGGACCTGGCCCGCGCCTGGGGCAAGCACCCGTGCCACCCGCTGAACCTCGATCACATCGTGGGCGATCTCCAGGCCGCGGGAGTCACCTTCGGCTCGCTGCCCGAGGCGGCCCGCGACCTCGACGTCGACGACCGGTACGAGTACCTCCCCTCCATCGACCTGACGGCCGCGGCATGACGAGGCCCCCCTACGCCTCGCCGGCGTCCCCGGGCGCCCGACCCACGACGCGCCGCCAGCGCCCGCGTCGGGGGCACAGACCGGCTGCGGGCGGGGCGCCTGGTCCTCGTTCCCTTCTATCGTGACGACATGACCGCACAGGACCGTCCCTCACTCAACGCGGCGCAGCGCCGGGCGCTGCTGGCGGCCGATGACGGGAGCGGTGAGGTGAAGGGATCGCGTTCAGTGCTGGATGCGCTGATCGGCTCCTGCCTAGCGGTCGCTCACGGCCGTCGTGGCGCGGTCTACCTGACACCGGCAGGTCGTGCGGTGCGAGCGGACCTCGCCGCAGCGGCTACCCATGCGGCCCGCGCGGACGGCTCGACGGAGCCCGGGGCGTTCCGGCCGGCGTCCGGCGACGGTCAGGCCGGACTTCCGACCGAGCCCGGGGAGCGCCGGCGCGAGGTGGTGCAGGCGTGGGCCGGGCTGTTGGAGGTCCGGCGCTTGAACGGGGAGGGCGGTACCCCCGCACCCTGGGAGCTGGCGCGCCCGGAGCGGGCGGTCGCGCTCGCTCTCGAAGCTGCGGGCATACCCGCCTCGGGCTTCGATGGCCGCAGGCGGGTGTGGTCGGGCTACTGCGTGTCCGCCGGCCAGGAGTCCGCCGAGGTCAGGGTCGGCTGGCGCGGCCCGGATGCCTTCGAGGCGAGGTGCGAGGCGGCGGCTCGGTTGGAGGAGTGCCGGACGGTCCTCGTCGCGGCCGGTTGGGACGCCCAGCTCTACCAGCGCTCGGGCGGGGAGCACTTTCTCGCCGTCATGGTGCCGCGAGTGCCCCGCACCTGACTGAGGGCCACCCATCAAATGGGGTTCCCAAAAGGCATTCAATGCTGTAACTTATTTGTTGATGGTGAGTGTCGCCGCCACCCCGAGCGCCGTACGCACGCGCCACTCCATCCGGACTCCAGCGCCGTCGGCAGCACCCTGGCGCGCACACTCCGAAAACTCCCATGCCCCTGGAAGGGTCATTCATGCTCCACCCCTGCCCCGGCTGCGGCAGTACCACCGCATCGCTCGCCACGACGACGTGGATCGACATCTTCGGCGCCGAGCCGCCGAACCCGGGACACATGGAGCTCCATGACATCCAGACCGACGAGGTCTCGCTGAACTGCGCCGACTGCGGCCACCCGCTGCCCTTGGCCACACAGACCGACGCCGACATGCTCACGGCCTTGTTCAGGCAGCTGTTCGAGACCCACGGCCTCAACCCCGTGCGCGTCGGACGGCTGGTCATCGACGAGCCCGCCCACCGTCCCGGCGAGACTACGCAGGAGAGCGAATGAACCTTCAGGACAGCGCGGCGGGCGCCGAGCAGATGCGCTCCCACCTCGCCGACTTCTTCGGCAAGCCGGTCAGCGGCCTGCCGATCTCCATGGACTACGTCCAGGCGATGCAGTTCGGCCGCACCGGCCACGACATCAGCGACAACCGGGACGCCGTGCAGGCCCACTTGAGCTGGGCCAGCATGATGTCCAGGAACCTCGACGGGGCGCAGGTGTGGGTGGCCTCCCCAGCCCTCACCGACGCGATGGCGGAGCACGACCTGGTCACCAGCTCCGACGGCTACCTCCTGGAGGGAGCCAGCGAGGCCCCGGCGCCAGTGGGCCTGCTCCACCTCCCCGTTCCTATCACCGGCCTTTCCGATCTGCCCATCCACGGCATCGCCTGGGACCTGGCCGGCACCGGCGAGGAACTCCAGCTGTCCATCACGGCCCTGACCGACACCGCGGGCCTGGCCGCTGCCCTGCCACCGCTCCTGCGCCCGAACCACCAGCCCAAGTCCCCGTACGTCCCGAACGCGATGGTCATCGCCGTACCGCAGGTCAGTACGAAGATCCAGAGCTTCGGGCACCATCCGAGCTGGGGCGCTGCGCCCACATCGGTGATCGTCGGCCTCCTCCTCGCCTTCTGGGATCTGCGGGCCGTGTTCGAGCACGACGAGCGGACGGTGGCCCAGCGGACGGGGCAGGGCCGCAAGCGCCGGGTCAAGTTCCGGGCCGTCCGCGTGATCCGCGAGGCGGCGACCCGCCGCACCGGCATGCCCGTCCCCACCGGCGACGGTCACCACTGGGGGGAAGCGACCTTGCGGTGGCCGGTCGAGGAACGGTGGAGCTGGCGTTGCCCGAACCCCCGCGACCACCGGGCCATCATCGAAGCCGGTGGAACGTGCCCCAAGGTCAGGGCACTGGTGAAGGAGCACGTCAACGGCCCCCGGGGCCGGGCGCTCGACGAGCGCCGCGCCGTTCGCATCACCACCGTCAGCAGCAAGGGCGCCACGTCCGCGTGAGCCCGGCGGCCCCGGGGGCGCGCGGCTGCCGAACCGCAGGCGGACCCCGCAGGAAGGCGGACGACCCAGCCGGCCCGCCCGGCCGAACCGCCGTGGGAGCCCACCCATCACCATATGGATTGCTGAACGACATTCAATGCTGTAACTTATTAAGTGAAGGTTCGAGGCGCTGCCTCACCGCACTCCCAGCACTTCACTCCATGCGAGGACGCATGCCCCCGATCGACAACCCCGCCATGCCCTCCGTCGGCTCCCGCTGGTCGCCGGATCCGCTCCGGCTCCCCATGTGGCGCGCGCAGCTGCGGAGCTACTTCCTCCAGAAGCAGGTCCACGGTCACATCTCTTACAAGGCCGCGGGCGAGACCGAGCGTCACCTCCCCTACGTTCCGGGGCGCTTGGGTGCGCTGACCGCCGCCCGTCTTCTCTGCGAGGAGGAGTCTCAGCGCCTCGACGACGCGCGCCTGTACTTCGCCGACGAGGACATGACCGTCCTGGCTGCGGCGGTCGGAGCCAAGCGGCCCCAGGAGTTCGTCAGCGTCGACCGGCTGCCCTCGCCCGCGGGCTTCATGGTCTTCGCCACGCCGCTCGGCACACACCGGGTCACGGTCGAGGGGATGCAGGGCGTCGTCCCGCTGCCGGGTGAGTCGCCTGTGCTCCACGTCCCGACCGTCGCGGTCTCCTGGAGCATCTGGTCGCCCACCAACCGGGACAGCGATCCCATCGTCAACTGGGTGTACCGGTCGGGCCGGGAGCGGTACGAGAACCTCCCCGAGAAGCTCGGCATCTGGCTCACCTTCTACAGCACACGGAGTCTCGGCTTCGAGTACCTCGCGCCTGACACCCGGCTGGGCACGGAGATCCATACCGGCCAGGTCACCACCGCTGGCGAGCAGGTCCGGCTGTCCAAGAAGCACGCGCCGCTCAACCGGATCGACACCGTCTACCTCCCCTTCGATGAGCCGTTCCCCGAGGCCCCGTCCGACTCGCCCTACCTCTGGACCCAGGCGGTGTACACGGCCTGGCAGCTCGTCCAGCAGGAGGGCCGCAATGGGTGGACCGAGACCGAGACCGTCTCGGTGCCCCTGAAGCGCCCCAGTGGCAAGCGCCGCGCACCGCAGCACGACAAGGTGCGCCTGATCCGCCTTCGGCCCAACCGTCGCCCCTCTCCCGAGGCTGCCGCCCGCGACCGTGCCGAGGCCGACGCCGAGAATCCCACCCGCTACACCCACCGCTACCCCGTGCCGCCCTACCGGCGCCCCAACGCGTGCTGGAACACCGCCATCCACGGCTCCGACCCCGAGACCCGGCGCTGCAGGCATGCCGAGCAGATCGTCGCGGGCTCGATCCGTGGCCCCAAGCACCTGCCTCTGCGCGTCCCCTCGGTCTTCACTCTCACGCCGCCGTCGGAGAGCACCGCCGCAGCACAGCTGTAGATGCCCGCCGGTGCCCGTACCTCGGGCACCGGCTCCCTTCCAGGCCGCCAGCCGGCCACTGAGCAAAGGAGCAACCGATGGGCCACATCCTCGTCATCGTGGCGCTGCCGCCCACCGCGACCGCCGACCTCGACGGCGCCGCTGACACGGCCATGGACACGATGGCGGACGCGGACGAGACCGGCCGCTGGTCGGCCTGGCGCACCGGCGGCCGGTTCCAGGACCACTTCGCGGTGGCACCCGGTACCTCGCCCCGCAGTGTCCTGCACGGCCCGGACCCGCGCTCGGACCGTGCGACCGGCGGCGCGATCGAGGACCTGGACCTGGCAGCGATGCGCAGGGCGGCTGTCGACCGCGCCCTGGCCGCCCACGCCCGCTGGCGCGAGATCGACGCCGCCGCACCCGGCGCTCTCCCGCTGTCCCACTTCGAGGCCATGCACCGCGCCGACCCCGCCGGATGCCCGCTCCATCTGGCGCGCGCGGCCCACGCCGCCCAGCCCCAGCTCGCGGCCGCCCAGGCCGAGGGCCTGCTCCGCCCCTACACCGACCCGGTCACCGCCCTCGCGGACGAGCAGCAGGCGGTCACCCGCGCGGCGGCACGGGCGGTCACCGGCTTCGGCCTGTCGGCGTTCCTCGACCTCGACGGGCGCTGGAGTACCGACCCGGCCAACATCCCCTCCACGGCCGAGGCGGCCGCCTCCGACCTGTTCCACCGCCGGACGAACGAGTACATCGCGGCCCTCGACCCCCACTGCGCGCTGGTCGCCGTCGACCTCAGCACCTGATCCACCTCAGAGTCGTCTCCCGCCGAGGCCGCCGAGGCGGGAGACGGCCGGCCAAGACCGATCCCACGAACAGGAGCACCCGAACGATGAACAAGGAACAGCTCGCCGCTCTGCGGGCCAGGCCGCAGGGGCGGGCGACCGTCAGCGCCGCCGAGATCGCCGGTCCCGACCGCACCCTCGCCGTCGGCCAGACACCCTCGCGCTTCGCCTGGCACCTCTACCTCGAGGACGGCTGGCTGAACGTCCTCACCTTCACCCTCAACGGGGGCGGCACGTTGGTCGACCACCGGGCCGGGACCGTCCTGGCCACCGCAGACCTCACCCCCGGAAAGCTGCTGTACCCCGAGAGCACCGACGAACGCTTCGCTCGGCTGGTCCGCGAGCGGGGGTATGACCTCGATTTCAAGACCTTCGACCAGCGCAGGTACGACCGCCTGGCCGGTGACGCCTTCCACGACCTGGTCCTGGACCGTGAGACCAACCGCCTGGTGAGGCGGCACGGCCCGGCCGCCGACACGACGGCCGAGCCGGCCACCAGCGAGTTCGCGTTCAAGGTGGTGGCCACCGCGGTGCTCCACCTGCGGGCCGCCGGCGACAAGGAGGCCCGGGCCGTACTCGACAGCCTTCTGCGCACCCCTCTCCTGCTCGACGCCCACAGCGGCTACCGGATCACCGACCTGGTCCCGGCCGACGGGTGGGCAGCGGACGAGGCGTACCTTGCCGTCCCGGCACGGTCCGGGCCCACGAGCTCCGACATCCCGGGCCTCGGCACGGAAGGCGGGCCGCGGTGAACACCAAGGCCCTGACACCCCGCCGCCGAGGCCCGCACCTGCCCCTCGGCAGCGGCCGGCCGGTCCCCCTGCTGCGCATGGTCGGCGCCGCGTTCCTGGCCATCCGCGAGCCCATCCCCTCCGCCACACCCTCGCCCATGAGCGCCGTGGAGGGCGCCTGGGTGCGGGCCCATGCCTGGACGCGGCACCTGCGGCGCATCGACGACTCCTATCCCCACGGCTACTACCGCTGGTGCGAGTGCGAGCGCGGCGTCTGCTCGAACTGCGCCAGCGGCCGGCACTCCACCTGCGCCACCCGCAGCGGCCCAATCACCGGCCCAGGCGCCCTGACCGACGGCAGAGGCCACGTCCTCGCCTTCGTCGTCACGACCGGCAGCCAGCGCGCCTGCTCGTGGATCTGTCCGTGCGAATGCCAGCCGCAGAGCCACGATGACATTGCCCCAAAGCCATAGACGCTGTAACTTATAGCTAATTGCGGATGCGGCGCCGCCCACCCGGCCCGCCGCCCCGGTCGCACTCCACGGACATCCATCCAGCCCGCGAAGGGGATCCTGATGAGCACTGAAGGACTTGACCTCGGGTACAGCAGCCCGGCCGAGGGGCTGGAGTTCATCGAGATGACGACCGAGGAACTGGCGGCCGCACTCGGGGAGGGGGCGACGATCGACGCCTCGCCGACCCACGATCTCCAGTACGAGGTCTCGCTGGAGGGCGTGATCCAGGTCGTCATCTCCGCCCTGGGGAACGAGAGCGCGGCCCAGGTGCGCAGCGCACTGACCGCCTCCCTCGACGGCGCGTCAGCCGAGATGAGGACCGCCACGACGGTGCCGTTCGACGAGGAGAACATCGACCGGGGGCAGGCCGCCCTCCTCCTGCGTGCGCTCGACGCCCTCGCCATGGTCACCGGACGCTGACGGGCAGGTCGGGCCTGCCGGTAACACCGACAGGCCCGACCTGGACCTTCAGTCGTCGGGGACAGCATTCCGCCCGCCACTGGCGATCGAACCCGCGGACAACGCGAGGCAAGGCACCCCCGATCCACCAGCCCCGACACGCCCCACCCCACCCCAGAACGGAACCCCCCGTGACCACCCCTGCCCCCGACCCGCAGGCGGCACTGCGGCTGCATGACCTGGCCGGCCTGGCCGTCGCCCGCCGAGCCATGTGGCAGCTCGCCTGCCGCAGCGGCGACGAGGAACGCATCGTCGCCGCCCGGGCCGACGCCCTGCCGCCCATCCGCGACCTGATCGACGCGCAGCTCGAGGCCGGACTCATCACCTCCGACGACCACGCGAAGCGGATGACGGCACTCGAGGCCGGCGACGCCACGCCGCAGGACGGAGGCACCTGGTGACCACCGCGCAGTCCGCCCCCCTGCGGACAGAACTCGACGCGGCGGACGCCGCCTTCAAGTGCCACATCAGCGCCCCTCCCGCCGCCGACGACCACGGCGCGGCCACCGAGGCATGGGCGCTGCGCGCGCTCAAACTCTCCCGCGCGGCCGCCGATGCCCTCGCCACGTACGCGGAGAACTCCTACGAGCGAGGGGCGATCACCACAGACACCTTCGCCGCGACGCTCGTGGAAGCGGAGGTGTGGCACCAGCAGAACGAGAGGACCGTCCGCTGGTGCCTGACCGAACTCGGCCGCGCCGACGCCGAGATCGGCTGGTGAGCGCACGCCGGGCGGGCCGGCGGATACGCAGGGCCGAGCCGACCCTCAGCGTCTATCACCATGCCCCAGGAGTCCCCTGGTGCCACCGGCGTTCGACCCCGCCCCGAGAGGGGCGTAGTGATTGCCAAATCGAAAGGAATGCTGTAACTTATTAGATGTGCCGATGGGGATCCCCGGCACCACCCAGTACACGAGCCGAGGGAGAATCCGTGATACCCGAGATGGTCGACCTGATCAACGCAGTCCGCGCCGACCTTGCGGAGCGCGCCCTCCCGTCCCCGGTCGCCACCCTCGCCGTCGCCCTCGACCACAGCTACCCCGAGGGGCCCGCCTACGAGGACACCCTGACCGCGACGCTGCTCGATGGCAGTTCCGTGGAGATCAACTTCGGCTCCGCCATCGCCGACGAGCTGATCGAACTCGCCGACACCAACCGGGACATCGGGCTCCAGGAGTTCATCATCACGCTGATCAAGGTCCCGAGCCAGCCCACACGCTCCTACACCGTCAGCTGGTTCATGGACGTCGAGGCCCACAGCTACCGGGAAGCCGCCGAAAAGGCATGGGCGGCCCAGAGGCGGCAGGGGACCACGGCCAGCGTCTTCACCGTCGAGGCACCGGACGGCACTCGCGTCGAGGTCGACCTCACGGAGGACACCGAGACACCCGTCGCCTGACCCTTCGCCCACAGCCGACACCTGCCACCAACCTCGCCCCGGAGAATCTCATGAACCGCCCCGTCCGCCAGATTCCCGCCAGGCGCCCGCAGCAGCCCAACCCCTGGCACCGCTGGGCAGCGCGCTACGGCGCCCCCGCCGCCGCAACCGCACTGGCACTTGCCTGGCTGGCCGACACCGGCTCCCCGGGCCAGGGTGCGCTCGTCGCCACCCTCGCCATCGCCGCCTTCATGGTCTTCACCTCCACCATGCCCGCCACGCCCCGCCGGGCCACCCGGGCGACCGAGCGCAAGATTCGCGCGGCCCGCATCACCGTGGTCGACGCCGACCCCGGCGACGGCACCCCCGGCGACGTCTACGAGATGCAGGTTCACGGCGTGAGCGTCCTCGTGCGGCTGCGCACGGACCCCAACGGCCAGCCCGTGCCCTACGTCCACGTCGAGCACCGCGCGCGCCCCCGCGTCCTGCTCGTCGAGATCGACAATCAGGGCGAGCGCATCCACCCCTGAACCCACCTCCCGCCCCCGGCCGGGGCGAGCACACCGCCCCGGCCGCGCCTCCCAAGGAACCAAACCTTGCTGACAGCGCTCATCGGCCGCTGGGACACCGACGGCACGCTCACCATCACCGGGTCGGAGCAGCTCGACGAGGAAGACCAGGCAGCGCTCGATTTCCTGGTCGAGCGGGCCGCCGACTACGACGGCGCCGACTGGGTCTGCACGTTCCCCGCCAACAGGCACACGGAAGCCGTCCAGCTCGCGTACGAGCAGTTCATCCGCGGCGAGGACGCCGAACTCGTCGACGACGTCTGGGGACACACGCCCACCACCTGGTAGCCAGCCGGCGGGCAGCAGGTCGGCCACCGGCGCATGTTCGCGACATCCGTGGAGTTGCCCCCTCGCCATGGATGCTGTAACTTATTTGATGAAGCGGGCGGCGCCCGACTCCCACCTCCCTCCGCACACCGCTCCCCAGGGACGTACTCCGATGAGCCACTCTCCGGCCGCCCTTCCGACCGAAATCTTCGCCATCCGCACCCGGTGGGGGTTGAAGACCTTCGTGAACCGGGGCGCGCTGACCACGTTTCTCGCCTCGAACCCCGGCACCGAAGTCCTGCGCGCGGAAATCCAGTTCACGCCCGTCGACGCAGCGGAGTTCACGCGCCCGGTCCGGGTCTACCGTGTCAATCTGCGCTACCAGATCCGTCGTCCGAACCGCACCCTGGAGCGGGAGATCGCGGGGCCGGCCTTCGAGATCTGCACCGCGAAGCCGTCCAGACTCCCCCGGCTGGTCATCGAGGCCGCAAAGCGCGCGTACCCCGAAATCCCCTCCGATTCATGGTTCGTGGCCACCCGCCGGGTCGCCGCCGACGTCGAGCTCTGGGGCTCCGAGGGCACCAGCCGCCAGGTCAAGGACTTCACGCCCCCGACCGTGTAGTTCCCGGCGCCGAGCAGGCCACCACGAGCGGCCACAACCCCCAGCCCCGTCCTCGTACCGCCCCTCCCGCCCGTTCAACGGCGGCGCCGCCGACCTCCGGGGCGCAGCGCCAGCGGGTTGGACGGCGGCAGACCACCAATCACAGAAGGATCAGCACATGACCACCTGCCCCGCCCACCCGGCCCTGACCGGCCTGATCGCAGCCTGGGAAGCCTGCCGTGAGGAGACGGACCGGGCCGGCCTGGCCGTGCTCGCCACGGCCATGCCCGGCGCCGCTCCGGGCACCGCACCCGCTACGCTCCTGGCCCCGGCCCCCGGCGGTGGCCGGATCACCATCCAGCTGGAGCGGGGTATCGCGGCCACTCTCACCGCCGAGCGCATGCCCGTCGCCGCCGTCCAGGCGCTCGTGGACCACGGCGGCCGGCCCGGCTGGTTCAGCTGCCTCGTCACCACCGGCGGCGAGTACACCGAGCAGCTCGCCGACGCGGACCCGGACGAGTACGGCGAGCCCAGCCCCTACGACGACCGGGAGGACACCGTCCGGGTCCGCCCGGACGGCACCGCCGACCTTCGTCTCCACGGCATTGGGCTGCGGGCCGCCGTGGACGCCCTCCAGGCCAGCGCCCGGGTGTTCGCCGCAGGGACCGCTCCTGTCCCCGTCCCCGCCGACCCGGGGCGCTCCTGATGGACACCGGTGCTCTCTTCGCCCCGGCCACCGTGGGCTTTGCGCTCCGGCCGCGCGCTGCTCTCCGGCTGGAGCGCACCTCGACCGCTCTCCAGGCCGCCGGCCTCGGTCTGCTGATCGGCATCGCCGGAACGCTGACGGCCCATCTCGCGCCGACCGTGCCCTGGTGGCCCTGGTGGTCGCTCGGGGCGGCGGTGGCCGTCTGGGCCGCCATCCGCTGGGCCCGGCTGAAGGTGGCATGGCGGTGGTCCGGGTTCAGCCTCACCGGCACCGATCTGTGGGTCCGCACAGGGCTGTGGAGCCGCCACCTCGAGAGCCTGGCGTACGGCCGGATCCAGACCATCACCGTCTCCGCCGGCCCGTTGCAGCGCCGCTTCGGGCTGGCCACCGTAACCGTGGCCACCGGCTCCTACTAAGCGCTGGTGGTCGAGCACGTCGGAGCCGAACAGGCCGAGGCGATCAGGGCGCAGCTCGCCGAGGCATCCCGGGCGGGGCAGGTGCCGCTGTGAGCGAGGAAACCGTCCTGCTGCAGGGCCGGCTGCACCCCTTCACCCCGTGGCGCCGCACCTGGGCGGCGGCAACCGGGGCGGTCACCTTCCTCTTCCGCGACTCCAGCACCTGGATCGACGAGGTCGTCAAGCTCCCCGCCTGGAGCCTGGCCCTGGCCGCCGCCGTCATCACCCTGCTCGCGGCCGGCTACGGCTTCCCTCCTGGTGCCGCGCCACGTGGCGTCTGACCGCCCGTGCACTCGACGTCCACGCCGGCATCCTGTTCCGCAGCCGCCGGCGGTTCGAGCTCGGCCACATCCAGGAGGTGGACATCCACTGGCCCCTGATCGGGCGGCTCATCGGCGTCTGTACTCTGCGGGTGTCCGTCGCCGGATCCAGCGCCCGCCTCGCCTACCTCGGCGCCGAGCAGGCCCAGCTGCTGCGGGCGGAGATCCGGCGCCACATGGCGGCGCCCGCCGGCCAGCAGGTCTCGCGGCCGGCGTTTACGGGAGAGCTCCTGTCGGTGCCCGGCCGCATGCTCGCCCAGGCGATCCTCCTGGACGCCCGCACCATGACCCGCGTGCTGAAGGCCGTGGCCCTGGGCTTCGTCCCCTACCTCCTCCTCGGGGAGCCTCTCGCGCTGCTGTCGCTCGCCGGCTCGCTCGGCTGGGTCTGGCGGATGACGGCCGGACGCTGGCCGGCCTTGTACGGCTGGACCGTGACGGCACTGCAGGGCGGCTACCGGATCGACCACGGGATGTTGGAGCGCCAGCACACCACGCTGCGGCACGAGCGGATCCAGGCGGTGCTCATCACCCAGCCCGTGCTCTGGCGTCGGCGTGACTGGGTCACCGTCTCGGTGGCGCTCCCCGGCCAGGCCGGACTGACCACGCTCGCCCCGGTGGCCACCCGCCACCAGGCCGAGGACCTCGTGGAGCGCCTGTGGGGCGCGACGGCGGTGGAGGCCGTCCGGACCCGGGCCCCCGCCCCGCAGCGGGCGCGGTGGGTGACGGCGCGCAGCCGCGTGCTGTCAGCCGTCGTACTCCCCGGATACGCCGCCGTCCGCCGGGGGTTGTTCCTGCGCAGCGTGGTGCACGTATGGCCGACAGCCAAGGTCCAGCAGGTCGCGGTGGAGCAGGGCCCCTGGCAGCGGCGGTGGGGGCTGGCCTCGGTCGACATCGCAGCCTCCGGCGGGCCCCACCCCGTGGCCCGCCACCGTGACGCTGGCGAGGCGGCGCAGCTGGCCGAGGCGCTGCGGGCCGAGAGCCGCCGCGGGCCCACCGCAGTGGCCCGCGGGTGAGCCTCCGAGTCTCCGGGCCGCGCTTCCGGCCGGCGGAGGCAGTGCGGGTTCACCGGGTGCAGGAGGGGGAGGAGCGTCAGGCCAGCCATCCAGGTTGCACAACATCCACAGCTGCTGTAACTTATATGTCATGCAGTCGCTCCCCTCCTTCCGCAGCCTCGCCGGGCGCCAAGGCCCGGGGACCGCCCTCCGCTGAGAGCGGCCCCGGGCCCGAGGACCGAACGCCGGTCCGCCCGAGCGAGGAGCCCACTCTGACCGACACCCGCCTGACCTGGCTGCCCAACCTCGTCCACCTCGACGATCTCGGCCCCTACCCCGCCCAGACCAGCGAACTGACCTGGAAGGGCTTCGCCTGTCCGCGCTTCACCCTGGAGACGGCCCGCGCCATCGCCGCCGACACCCAGCGCGCAGCCTCCCAGTTGGACGACCCCAGCTCGTGGCAGAGCGTGCACGTCGTGGGGGACCGCGTCGAGATCCGCTCGGCCGCACAGACCCCTGCCAGCGCCTCGACGGTCGCCAAGGTACTGGAGGCCGACAGCGACGGCCTGTTCCACATCGGCAGCAACTCCTGGGTGTGGAGCGAGCTCGACGACAGGAACTCGTCGCAGACGGCCGAGCAGCTGCGCCAGATGCGCCGCACCGCCTACCCCGTCACCGGGCCGGAGCGCTGGTGCGTCACCTTCGCCGACTACGGCTGGCGCATGGTCCTGCTGGGCGTCCTGCCCGAGATCGTGCACGACTGGGACGACGACCTCTTCGCCGACTTCTACACCGCGCAGTACACCGAGGCGATCAGCTCCTACACCCTCACCGCCGACAGCGCCGCCGAGGCGTACGCGGCCGCACGTCGGCACTTTGGGGCCGAGCGCGCCGGAATCGACCCCGCCGCCACGGTCATGCCGCTCGCCTTCCCCTTCCATGAGATCAACTCCACCGCCTGACCACAGCCGGGGCACCGGCGGTCCATGCCGCCGGTGCCCCCACCCGAAGCAACCTCCGCTCCCGAGCATCCGAGGAACCACATGCCCACCGAGCTCCCGTCCGCCCTGCTCGCCCACCTCCGCCGCGCCAGCACCGACCCGCAGGGACGGCTCCCGGCCGGCATCCGCCGCCACGGCCGCGGCGTGCTGCTGGAGGCCGGTCTCGCCTACGCAGAGGACGGCGACGGATACCGCCTCGAACCCAGCGACCCCCGCGCACTGTTCGGCGGCCTGCTGACCATCACACCGGAAGGCCGCCGGGCCGCCCTCACGCCGCCGCAGCTCACCGCCCTCACCGTGGGCGTCAGCGACGACGGCACGCTCAACGGCAGGACCCACTGGCAGACCATCCACAGCCTCGCCGCGCTCGGGCTCGTCGAGACCAGCAACCCCACTGGCGAGCGCCTCCTCGCCCGCCGCACCAGCCTCGGCGACACCGTGGCAGCCCTGCCCACCCCCTGAGCGCCGCCCGCCGCCCGGGCCGTCACCATCCGCCCCGCCGTCCACAGAACACCGGCGAGTTGCTCTCCTTGCTCGCCCCGGCGGATCGCACCTGGCTCCGTGCGCCTTCATCCGCCCGGTCCCCGCCGGATGCCAGGGCGGATCACTCACTCACGACCGACACGCGGACGGCCAGATCGTCGAGCCCGACGGCTGAGCCCCAGCCGCCCCGCGCCCACGAACCCCAGCCCACCCGAAGGAAACACGATGAGCATCCCCGTACCCATGCGTTGCGTCCGCCAGCCCCGTGCAGGCGGGCGCGTGATCCCCTGGACCACCGTCCAGACCTCGCCCCGGCTGTTCCTCGGCCTGCCCGGCACCGAGCACGGCGTGACCGCCGCCTTCGGCGCACTCGACAGCGCCCGCCAGGCCGCCGCGGTGACCGGCCGGCTCTGCCAGGTCTGCGGCCAGGCACTGGAGCACCTCAGCGTCTACCTGCTGCGGTCCGCCGACATCGCCAACGGCCACACCGTCGAACCCGCTCTGCATCTTGGCTGCTACGCCTACAGCCGCCGCGCCTGCCCCACCCTCAACGGCGGCTCCGACCACTACCGCCGCACCTCCCTCAACCTGCGGACCGTCCAGGACGACACCACCGGCGGTACCTGGAAGCAGCCGGCCGCCGACCCCGACCGGGCCGGGCACGCCCACGAGACCTGGGACGCCTGGTACGTGCCGGCGGACCAGTACCGCGTGCACCACGGCGACAACGGATCCGTCGGACTGAGCTTGGAGGGCGTGAAGCCGTTGCGCGCCGTCCGGGTACGCAACGCCGCCCTGCCCCCGGACGCCGTCGCGCTCCTGGCCGCGCTCGCCGACCTCTTCGGCACGGGCGCGCCCGCAGACCGCGGGGCCTGCCCCCGCACCCATTCATAGATTGCACAACACCTATAGATGCTGTAACTTATTACTTGAAAGGTCCGCCTCTGACACGGAGCACACCTATGACGACGCCCTCCTCCACCCCGTCGGACACCCTGGTTCTGAGCCTCCTCGACAGTGACTCGTCGATACCGGAGTCCCTGGACAGTCGCTACTGGGAGATTCGGAAGACAACTGGGCCGGGGGGCCCGGCTGCCGTCCTGGCCGCCCTCGAAGAGCTCGCCGCCCACGGCGAGTCCCCCTCCGAAGAGCGGCTGTCCGCACGCATGGCGGACGCCCGCCTCGCGGCCGAGGCCGTCGGCCACGACCACTACATCAGCGCCCCAAGCACCACGCCGGGCACCGAAGGCAACCGGATCGCCCTCGACCGGGTCGATCTGCGCCGCCGTGTGTTCGCACTCGGCCGTGACCACGTCGAACTCCGCCCGGACGGTGCGCTGACGCTGCGCTACCGGGGCGGCGGCACCAGCACCTACCACCCGGTGACCGTCGCCGAGCTGGAGCAGTTCATGGACGGCAACCGGCGGCGGATGGAAGAGGTTGCCGCCCTCGGCGAGCGGGTACGCGTCGTTCTCCGGCAGGCAGACCCCGCCGTTGCCGTCGCGTCGCGCCGGTCCCCGGTCGCCTCGGGCGTCGACGTCCACGTGGGCGGTGGCACAGTCAGCGTGTTCTGGTGGTCGGCCACCTGGGAGGAACAGCTCGCGGACCGCGCTCCGGGCCAGCCGTGGGCCAACGGTCTGCGCGACCAGGTCGCCGCTCTGCTGCTCGCCGACGGCATCCGCACCGAGCCCGACCGCGACGCGCTCAAGGTCATCGCCCCCTGACACACACGCGCCGCAGGCCCGCCCCGACACGGGGCGGGCCACCCCCGCCGACCCCGAGGAACACCAGATGTCCACCGCCGACACGATCAGCGACTTCATGCGCAGCATTCCGATCTGGAGCACGGTGACCGCGCAAGCGGTCCTCCTCACCATCAGCCTGGTCCGCGCGCACCGGCGGGCGAGGGCCCGCCGGGCCCGTGAAGCAGCCGCCAAGGCCCGTGCGGACCTCCAGTGGTGGGACGAGAAGAACCGGCTCCGGTACATGGGCCTCCTCAGCAACGAAGGCAGGCGGGACGAGCAGCTCCCGCGCCGTCGCCGCAGGGGGCGGTAGCCGCGCCGCCCGCCGGCGGCTTCTGTGGGTCGCCCCCGTCTGCGCTCTACCAACCCGATCAACTCCCGCTCGAAAGGGCTTTCATGAGCAACGCCTGGATGAACGTCACGATCACGGGTGACGCCGGCTACGTACGGATGCACACCTCGACCAACGACGACCGGGACCTGGGCTACCCCTCCGGCGACGCCCGTTGGACGGACGAGTTCCGCCCCACCGAGCAGCAGCCCGACGCGCTGGCCCGCGCCCTCGCCCTGGCCGGCACCTCACGGACCGGCATCAGCGGGATCGTCGTCACCGTCCACGTCAACGGCCAGCAGGTCTAGCCCCGGGCGCCACCACCTCACCGAACCCGCGCACACCCCTACCCCGGCCGGCCCGCACCACAGCCGGCGCCTACCCTCTCGCAAGGAGCAACCCATGGGCGACCGCTCGCCGCTCCAGTGCTGGGTGCACCAGGCCGAACCGGCCGACCACCCCGCCATCCTGGAGATCCTGGCCGACCACAAACTCAACACCGACGCCCCGGCCCAGGCCGCGGGCAGCCTCGCGCTCGGCATCCGCTACATGCACCTCGAAGCGCTGCTCGGCAGCTCGGACGCTCTCGCCGCCGAACTGCAGCGCTCCGCGCCCAGCGCCGTCTTCGAGCTCTGGCAGGACCCGTACCCGCCTACTGCCGACGGGCACTACGTCGGTCACGTTCCCGGGACCGGAACTCACGAGGGGGCCTGCAACGAAGCCGGCGAACTCCTCATCCCGGTACGGGAGGTGCGGGAGATCCTCGGCGCGGCCCCGGCTGGGCTCACCGTCGAGATGTGGCTGGCCACCGAGGGACGCAAGCACCTCGGCACCGCGGTTCTCGCGCAGCTCGCGGCATTCGAGCGCCGGTGGTAACCCGGGAGCCGAACGGGCCCGGCCCGGTGCGGAGCAGCGCCGCTCCCGTGTCCGACACCGTTCTGCTGGACTGTCTGCGCCTGGGCATCCAGAGCGGGCGGGCTGTGCGGACCGCGCGCCGGGCCGCCCGCCGGGAGCCGCCCGGCCCCAAGCAGAGGGCCGCTCACCGCCGGCTCCGGGCGGCCGGCCGCAGGGTCCGCCACGACGACGAGGCCTGGCGCAGGGCCTGGCAGGCACTCCACGGCACCCGCTTCCACGGCCCGGCAGCCACTGCCTCCACCACGTTCCTCGCCCGCCTCGGCGCGGACCCGCAGGCGCTGATCCGCCGCGCCGACGCCGTGCTGGTGCACACCTCGGCCGGGAAGGATTCGGTCGTGGCCCTGCACCGGACCGTCATGGCGGCCAAGGCGGCCGGCTGCCTGGACAAGGTCGTCGTCGTGCACGCCGACCTCGGACCCGGCACCGAGTGGCCGGGGGTGCGCGAGCTCGCCCAGCGCCAGGCCGAGCGGTACGGGCTGCGGTTCGTGGTCGTCGCGGCCGCGGGCGGGTTCCTCGGCATGGTCGAGGCCCGTGGAATGTGGCCCGACGCCGCGCGCAGGCTGTGGTGTGTTAACTGCACTAACCGCTTCCGATCATGGAGCGACACGCTCTCCACCTGCAAGGAACGTTGTGCAGCAAGACCTCCACCGCCAGCTGATCGAGGGGCGGGCCAATGTGCCCCGGATCGGGTCCGTCACCAAGATCGAGTCCATACCCGGGTACGCCGTCCTGGACGCTGACGGCAACGTCGTCGCCCCGGTCGCCCCATACCTGCTCGGCCTGGTCCTAGACGACAACCGGCCGCTGACCGCCAAGAGCTACGCCTATGACCTGCTGAGATGGTTCCGGGTGCTCTGGCACCTCGATGTCGACTGGGACCGCGCGACCGAGGCCGAAACCACCGCGATGGTCGGCTGGCTGCGCGTCGCCCCGAACCCGCAGCGCCGCCGCAGCAACCCCGACTCCCCGCCGCCCGGGTCGGTGAACCCGCGCACCGGCAAGCCCTACCTCAAGGCCGGCTACGCGCCCACCACCATCAACCACTGCCTGACCGTCGTCAGCAGCTTCTACGCCTACCACCGGCACTACAACCGAGGCCCGCTGGTCAACCCGGTCCCGGAGTCGGCGCCGGTGCGCCGGACCGCGCCCAGCAAGAGCCCGGACAGCCCGCGCACGCCGTTCCGCCGCTCACGCCTTCGCCAGAAGGTCCCCAAGACCGCTCCGCGCTCGATCCCCGACTCGCTCTGGGACGAGTTCTTCGGGGCGATGACCTGCGACCGGGACCGCGCCGCCGTCCTGCTCTACGTCTCCAGCGGCGCCCGCGCCAGCGAACTGCTCGGCGTCCGGCCCTGCGACATCGACTGGGCCAAGCAGCTGTTCTGGGTCGTCACCAAGGGCACCGACGACCGCGAACAGGTCCCGGCCAGCCCCCAGGCCCTCATCATCCTGGCCGCCTACCTCGACACGATCGGCCTGCCGCCGGCCACCGAGCCGGTCCTGCGCACCCGCCGGGGCCCGGACCGGCCGCTGACCTACTGGGCGATGCGCCGGGTGATCCAGCGCGCCAACGAGAAGCTCGGCACGAACTGGACCTTGCATGACCTGCGGCACACCGCCGCCAAGCGCATGGCCAACGACCCCAGCCTCACTCTCGCCCAGGTCCGCGCGATCCTGCGGCACTCCGACTTGGCCACCACCGGCATCTACCTGAACGAGCGCGTCGAGGACCTCTTCGACGCCCTCCAGGCCCACTACAACCGGCCCCGCGTCCAGCGGACCTTCGCCCCCGGCTACGACCCTGAGGACATGAAGGCGGTGTTCGGTGGCTAACCGCGGAGTCCTCGCCGAGACCTACACCACCCGCAACCGGCGCCAGAACTACGACGAGATGCCGCGCACGCCGGAGCCGACGCGCTTCACCAGCGCCATGGTCAAGGCCGCCCCGGCACCCCGGCCCGACAAGCCCCCGGCCCCGGTCGGCGACTGGTCGACCGCCGGCACGGAAGAGGTCGCCGACTTGGTCCGCGACATCAGCCCGACCCGCACCCGGCACGGAGCAATCAAGCTCGCAGCCGGCGTCCGGGTGCTGTTCGGCCACCTTGAGACCCTGCCCGGCGCCACCTGGCAGGAGCGCTGGGAGAACAGCGGCTTCAACGTCGAGAAGGCCCCGCCGGTCAACATCCTGGGCCGTCCCGGGATCGGTTACGACGGCAGCAACGCGACGGCGGCGCTCAGGGCGGTGTTCTCCGCCCGGATCATCCAGCCCTCACTGGCCGGATTCCGGGCCAACCGGTTCGCCGGCTACCCCGAGACGTTCCGGAAGATCCAGAACGACCCCCTCGTCGACGCCTACTACGCGGCCGTCGACGCCCAGCTCCAGATCAGCGAGGTCCACCGCAACCGGGCCAAGTTCGACGTCGCCTGCGCGCTCACCACCCAGGGAATCGACCTGGCCGACCTGACCCCGTCCGCGCTGCTGCACTATTCGCTGGAGTGCAAGCGCCTGGGGGTGACGCCGGGCGCCAACAACGACACCACCCGCTTCTCCGCGCTCGCCGCCTGGGAGATCCTCCACAAGATCGGCCACTTCCCGGCCGGCACCGCGCCCACCCTGCGGACGTTCATCTACAACGGCCAGCGCACCGTCGAGGAACTCGTCGGCCGCTACCGCTTCGCCAACGCCGACGTCCGCCAGCTCCTGGTCGACTACCTCACCCGCCGCCGGGCCGACACCGACTACAACACCCTGGAGGGCCTCGCCCGCAACATCGCCGGGCAGTTCTGGGACGTCGTCGAGGAGCTCAACCCCGGCCAGAAGGACCTGGCCCTCAGCCCGGAGCTCTACGACCAGTGGCGGGCGGAGATCCAGTACTGGCGCAAGAACGGCCGCACCGACTACACCCGTCGGCGCAAGGATGTCGCCTCCGTCCTGCTGGCCGTCCGCGGTCTCTACATGGACCTGCACAGCTGGGCCGTCGCCGAGCCCGAACGCTGGGCCCACTGGGTCGCGCCCTGCCCGATCCTGCCCCGCGACCTCAAGGGCTTCGGCAAACGCCGACGTGACGTCAACCGGCGCATGGCCGACCGCACCCGCGTCCGCCAGCCCCTGCTGCCCGTCCTGGTCCGCCACCTGGAGGACCGGTTCGAGCACCTGGCCGGCCTGCTGGACGCCGCCCGCACTCTCCCGCTCGGCCAGACGTTCACCCACAACGGCCACCGCTACAGCCGCTCCGACTCCCGCGAGGACCGGCGCCGCGCGAAGATCCTGACCGATCCAGCCGTCCGCGTCGTCGACCACGCCACCGGCGAGACGATCAACCTCACCCTCGTTGAGGACGCCGCGTTCTGGGAGTGGGCCGCCGTCGAAGTGCTCCGGCACAGCGGCATCCGGGTCGAGGAGCTCACCGAGCTCACCCACCTGAGCATCCGTCAATACGAGCGCCCCAACGGCGAGGTCATCGCCCTGCTGGTCGTCGCCCCGTCCAAGAGCGAACGCGAGCGGGTCATCCCAATGTCTGCCGAGCTGTTCCACGTCATCGCCCAGATCATCCGCCGCCACACCAGGGGCGGTCGGCCCATCCAGCTCCTCACCCGCTACGACGGGCACGAGAAGACCTGGTCAGAGCCCATGCCGTTCCTCTTCCAGCGCCGACTGGGGACGGTCTTGAACGTCATCTCGCCGGCCACCGTCCTGCACATGATCGGCCGCAGCTGCGAGGAAATCGCCGCCACCAACCCCGCGTTCGAGGACACCAAGTTCACCCCGCACGACTTCCGCCGACTGTTCGCCACCGAGATCGTCAACGGCGGACTGCCGATCCACATCGGCGCCGCCCTGCTCGGCCACCTCAACCTGCAGACCACCCAGGGCTATGTCGCGGTCTTCGCCGAAGACGTCGTGAAGTCGTTCCAGGAGTTCCTCAACAACCGCCGGTCCATGCGGCCGGAGGAGGAGTACGCCGACGTCACGGCGGAGGAGTGGGCGGAGTTCGAGGAGCACTTCGACCGGCGCAAGGTCGAGCTCGGCAACTGCGCGCGCCCCTACGGATCGCCCTGCCAGCACGAACACGCCTGCATCCGCTGCCCCGTCCTGCAGGTCAACCCCAAGATGCTGCCCCGCCTCGCGGAGATCGAGACAGACCTCATCCTGCGGCGCAAGCGCGCCGAGGAAGAGCAGTGGCTCGGGGAGATCGAGGGCATCGACCTGACCCTGACCTTCGTCCGCGCCAAGCAAGCCGACGCCGCCCGCCTCACCCGCCGAACCACCGTCACGCTCGGCATGCCCACCAGCCGACCGGGCTCCACCCCACCGGATGTCACCATGAGCAACTGACAGATCGCGAAGTGCGCTCTTCAAATGCGCTGGGCCCCGCCCTTCGGGCGGGGCCCAGCCACGAAGCCGCTGCGTCAGGCGACGGTGACGGTGATCTCACTGGAGATGCTCGGCTTGAACGGCACGTGGTACTGATCGACGATTTCCGCGCGAAGCGTGTGCTGCCCGGGGGCGAGCACGAATTCCGCCGTCGTCTCGGCCTTGCTGAGGTTGACGACAGCGGGGGTGGCGAGGACGGCGCCCGGCTCGACACGCGAGGTCGGGACCGGCTGGTCACTGCGGAAGGCCGGAGCGTCGATCGCCACCACCAGGTGACCGGTGTGTGGCGTCTGATCGCCCGCAGGCTTGAGCCCCATGCCCTCGACGCCGAGCTTGACGGTGAACGTCTTCTCGACCGTTGCCCCGGCAGCGGGCGAGACGAAGAAGACCTGAGCGCCCTCCGGGGCCTGCCGCGATTTCAGTGCATCCACCATCAGATGTTTCCGACCTTCCCTCATGGGCCGGCGTGGTCGCCGGCGATCACTCACGACTCATCGTGGCGACCATCGGCGCGAACAAGCAGGGAAGGTCTCGATCTTCACCCGTTGGGGTGAATTTGTATCGTTCGGCTTGCGCACCCCCTCCTCTCAGCGGACTGAAGCACACCTTGACTTAGTGCAGAGAAGTACCTCCACGCTGAAGCGCGACGCCAGCGCGCACCTGTACACGGAGATCGCCACCGCGCTCGGCCTCGACAGCCAGGCCCTGCTCCTGTCGGTGTACGGGGTGCGCGGCGGCGAGTCCCGCACCCGGGCCCTCAAGCCGGTGCTGGACATCGACACCCGCGCCAGCAGTGGACGGCGCCTGGTCCTGACCTGGAACATCATCCACGGCCTCAGCAGCGACGAGGTCTGGCGGGAGATCCGTGACCAGGGTCTGGAGTACCACCCGGTCTACGACTGCGGGCTCGACCGCCTTTCGTGCGTGTACTGCGTGATCGCGCCGGAGGCCGCTCTCATCCTGGCCACCAGGGCCTGTTTCGCCCTCGGCCTCACCGCTCCCGAGGTCTACACCGACCTGGAGCGCCGGATCGGGCACACCTTCAAGCCTGGGGTCACCCTGGGCGGGATCGTCGCCGCCGCCCGCATGATCGACGCCCTCGACGGGCCGCTCGCCTGGGACCGGGGCGACGCAATCCGCCGGCACCTCGGCGAGGACGCCGCCGAGCAGTGGCGCGACAACCTCGCTCTCGCAACCTGACCACGGCCGCACCGACGCCGGCCTGGCACCGCCCTGAGGAATCCCGTGCCACCCACACCGCACGTCCACCGCCAGCCCGTCCCGTCGCCGGGCGACCCGGCCGCCGCGCACCTGCTCCTGCAGGCGGGCGAGCTCATCGACCTGACCGGCGATCCGCTGCAGCCCGGCCCCCGCTGCGCCACCTGCGAGGGCTTCGACCTCGGCGACACCTGCCCCATGGCCCTGACCTGTCCGACCTGCCTGGCCGTTCCCGGCCGGCGCTGCCGCCGCCCCAGCGGCCACACCGCTCCCGGGACCCACGTGGCCCGCCTCAAGGCCGCCGATCTCGCCGACGACGAGCGAGAGGCGGCCGGTGACCCGACCCTGCCCGCGCGCTGGGCTCCCGAGCCCACCGACCACGAATAGTGAGCACCATGACCAGCACCGACACCCCCGGGGCCGGGGACCTCGGCACGTACGAGTTCGCCACCGAAGCGCTGCTCGACCCGACCGCCGTCTGCCTGCCCTGCCTGTGCTTCAACGATCGCACCGTGCCGGCAACGCTGCGCATCCGCGACGTCAAGAGCGGCGAGGCCATGACGGCCTGCGTCGACTGCGACGCCGACGGAGTGGCCGCGGAGTCGCTCGCGCACTGCCTCGACCAGATGGCCAAGCCCTTCCGGCTCACCAGCGACGGCTCCGAGTGACCGGCTGCCGGGCCCCGGCCCACAGGCAGCCTGCGGGCCGGCCGGACCGGCGGGCACCCCGCCCGGGGCCGGGCCGCGGTGTCGCCGCTCCGGCGCCTCCTCGGCCCGCCCCCGCGTGCGGGAGCGGGCCATCGTGACCGGCGGCCGACCGCACGTCGACGGCCGCCACGGTCCGGCCGCCGTACCGCCCTCGCCCGAAGGCCTAGACGCCCTGGCGCCGGCGACCGGCCCCGCAACAGCCGACCGACCCGCAGGTCGCGCCGCGCTCCCACCCGCCGATGCTGCCGCGTTCGACGGACCGCGGTTCGCCGAGGCGATCGCCCGCGCATGGTGGAGCGGTGGCGGCGGGGCCCGGACCGACATCCCCCTGGGCATCGTCGCCACCCTCGCCCTGTGGCCCATCAAGACCGACGGCGCCGGCCACGCTCCCGCGCTGGCCGCGTTCATCACCCGGCAGCCCGCCGTACGGTGGCCCGCGACGGTCGGCCAGGTCGCGGCCTGGCACTGGGTCCGCCGTCCGGACCTGATGGAGACGGCCCTGCCACTGCTGAGCTGGGCCGAGGAAGAGCACCTGGCTGCAACCGTCGGCGCGGCCAAGGCAGTGGCGGACGCCGCCCTGCGCAGCGGGATCCTCGGAGCCACCGGCCACCGCGACCCCTACCTTCGGTCCCGCGTCGACGTCATGTTCTGGGCGCTCAACGGGCTGCGGCACAGCGCCGAGCGCGCTCCACGCGGCGAGTACCAGACGCCGGCCCACATCGGCGACCTCATCGCCAGGATGCTCACCGACTCCGCGCCGGCTGCGGACCGCACCGTCGGCGAACTCGCTGCCGGCACCGGCGGCCTGGCCCGCGCGGCGGCCCAGGCCATGCGGGAACAGGGCGAGGACCCTCACCAGCACACCTGGCACCTCCAGGAGCTCGACCCGCTGGCGGCGGCAGCGGCAGCGGTGAACGCCCTGGTGTGGGACCTCGGCCCTGGGGCCACGGTGACGTGCTCGGACACCCTTCGCGCCGGAGACCGGCACACCGCCGCCCTCGACAGCCGGCAGTCCGCCGCCAGGCACCGCGACCGTGTGCTCGCGTCCGCCCGGACCATCGCGGCCCAGGAGAGCGCCCTGCGACACCTCGGCCGCAATGCCGGCGAGCACGACCAACCGTGAGTTGCCCACAGTCATCATGTGCTGTAACTTATTTCTGGCTCGCTGCGCCGCCCGACTTACCCCCGCCGCAGCACGAAGGAGGTCCAGACCAGTGCCAGTGCCCCCGAACGACGACCTCGACCCCTACCCGCACTTCACCCAGCCCCAGCTTCACCCGGTCGCCGATTCCCCCTGGCTCGGCCTGACCGTCGGCGGCCCCCACCGCAGCCGATCCACCGTCGAACGCGTCTACGCGACTCCCTTCGGCGTGGAGGTGGCCCTCTGCCTCCACCGGGCGGACGTCTTCGACACGCTGCGCCTGGAGGTCACCGACATGCTCTCGACCGACGAGCACCCGGCCGCCCAGCGCACGGCCTACCTCCGCAACTACCGGCGACTCCTCGCCCTCCACGGTGCCGTAGCCGAGCGCAAGGCGACCCGGCGCACGCACCTCGCCATCCAGCGCCGGTCCGCCTTCTACACGCAGTTCCAGCACGCCAAGATCTATGTGGAAGCCGCCCTTCTGGAGCGGGTGCAGACCGGAGACCGGGTCGTGAGCAACCTCGGCATCCAGATGACCGTGACCGATCCCGAGGTCAAGCGGGACCGGCTCTGGGGCTGGCGCACCCACATGCGGGTCAAACTCACCCCTCAGTTCACCAGGACGTGGGGCTGGGAGGACGACCAGAGCACGTGGCACATCGGCCACGAAGGCTGGGGACTGCTCCCCACCCTCGACCTCGTCTGACGTCGAGGAAGCCTCGGCGGCGCAGCGCCACCGTGCTACCTCCCTTGCTGCGCGCACCGCAGGCCGCCCAGGGCCGGGCCGCGGGCCGGCCCCCGCCCGGAGCGCTTCGCGGCCGCCGACACCCGCCATGGCCGGAGTCGCCCCGCCCGCCCGGGCCTTCACGAACAGGCCGACCGGGCGAGAACGGGCCCGGATCGAAGACACCACTGGAGACGCCATGGACACCTGTGCGATGTGCGGCGGAACCGATCTGCGCCCCTACACGATCGTCCCCCCGCCGCCCCCGAAGCAGAAGCAGATCCCCGAAACCGGGGTGCTGTGCCAGCGCTGCCGCCTCTACCAGCCGCGCAGCGGCAAGCACCACGACCCAGCTCCCGGGCCGCTCGACCACTGACACCCCGGCCCCGATGGCCCCAGCTGAGCGCCCCGTGCAGGCGGCGCCCAGCACCTTCCCGCCCGGCCCCGGCCACCCGGGCACCATCCCGCGCGCTCCGCCCAGGCCGACACCGCCCGCAGGTGCGCCGGCCACGATGCCCGCCGCACCGAAGGAGACCTTCACCATGCCCGCTCCCGATCCGTCCGACCTGCCCGCCGAGATCACCGCGCTCCCCCGCGACCCCCGCAACGGCCTGCCGATCCCCGCTGTGAACCGCTTCGGCGACAGCCACGACTTCACGACCGTGAACGGCGCGGAAGCACTGCGCCTGGGTGCCGAGCGCTGCTGCGGCGTGTGCACCCGCCCGCTGGCCGAACTCGTCGCCTTCATCGGCGGCACCAAGGCCGCCGAGGCCCGGACCTTCAGCGACCCCCCGATGCACCCCGCGTGCGCCGAGGCCGCCATCACCCTGTGCCCGCACATCGCCCGCTCCCACGCCCGGCGGGCGAGCGAGCGGAGGGCGGTCTCCAACCCGCTCAAGCCGACCACCGCCTCCGGGTGGAGCGAGGACAAGCCCGAACTGTGGATCATCGGGCTGACCCGGCACTACCGGATCGAGATCCGCCCCACCGCGGACGGGGACAGGGTCGCCGTGTTCGTGGCCCACCCGTTCACGAACCAGCGCACCTTCGGCTACGACAGCGCGGGCCGCATCGCCGAACAGCGGTGACCGACGAGCCGCGGCCGGCCCGGCAACGCGCGGGACCCCCCGTGCTGGGCCGGCGCGGCCGTTCCCGCAGGGCGCCGGCAACACCCGCGCCGTGCGGCCTCCCACTCCAACTTCCGAAAGGCACCATGCCAACGCCCAACCCCGCACCGAGCTTCCGGTTCTGGCTCGGTACCCACCACGCGTCCTGGCTCTCCACGGCGAGCGTCCCGCTGTTCGTCTCCAGCCGCACCCTCGCCCCGCGCAAGAGCTTCCCCGAGGCGACCGTCCCGTACGCGATCGACAGCGCCGGGTACACCGAGCTGTCGCTGTACGGCGAGTGGCGCACCTCCCCCGCGGAGTACGTCCGCCTGCTGCGCCGCTACCGCGACGAGATGGGCCCGATGGCGTGGGCCTCCTCGCAGGACTACATGAACGAGCCCGACGTCCTGGCCAAGACCGGGATGACCGTGCAGCAGCACCAGGCCCTGACCATCGAGCGGTTCCTGGAGCTGCGCACCCTCGACGCCGACCTGCCGATCGTCCCGGTTCTGCAGGGCTGGACCGCGCCGAGCTACCGGCGGCACCTGGACGCCTACCTCGCCGCCGGCGTCGACCTCACCCGCGAGCCGCTCGTCGGCGTCGGCAGCATCTGCCGCCGCACCGGTTCGGTCGGGATCAGCCTGCTGCTCGAGGACCTCACACATCAGGGCATTCGCGTGCACGCCTTCGGAGCCAAGTCCGCCGGCCTGCGGCTGCTCCCGGCCCCGGGCATCGCCAGCGCCGACAGTCTCGCCTGGTCCTACGGGGGCCGTTACGAGCGCGGCTGCTCGGCGGGACACAAGACGGAGGCCAACTGCATCCACGAGGCCATGCGATGGCGCGAGAGGTATCTCGACGGTCTGCCCTGGGCCGCACCCGACACATCCGGGGCCGTGGCGTGAGCGCCGTTCCGCCTTCACCGGAGATCGCGGCCGCAGGGCGGGCCGACGGCTGGTCCCAGCGCTGGCGGGACAACAGCCCCCGCTGGGTCCACACCTCGCAGGGCGGCTTCGACCCGCGGCGCTACGAGGTCGTCGAGCTCCCCGAAGCCCCCGCCCGCTCCTTCGTCGCCCGCCACCACTACCTCGCAGGCTGGCCGGCCACAGTCCACCGTTTCGGACTCCTCGACCTCCGGGCGGTGCCCGACGCGCACGCCATCACCGTCCAGGGGCACAGCCTCGTCGGCGTCGTCGTCCTGGGCAGCCCGATGAACGACCGGGTCCTGACCAACGTCTTCCCCGACCTCGAACCGTTCGTCCAGAGCCTTGATATGAGCCGCATCTGCCTGGACGACACCGTCCCCGGAAACGGCGAGAGCTGGACCGTCACCCGCTCCCTGCACCTGGCCGCCGGCCGCGGGATCCGGGGCGTGGTCACCTTCGCCGACCCCGAACCCCAGCTTCGCCGCCTCGCCGACGGCACCGTCCTCGGATCCCCGACCGGTCACCTGGGGATCATGTACCAGGCCCTCAACGCCCGCTTCACGGGCCGCGCCACGCCCCGCACCCTCACCCTCCTGCCGGACGGCACCATCCTCACGGCGCGCAGCACAGCCAAGATCATCGGCCAGGAGAGCGGGGCCGCCGCCGTCGCGCGACGTCTCCACGAACTTGGCGCCACCCCGGCCACCGCCGGACAGGACCCCCGAGCCTGGCTGCGCGGCGCGCTCGCCGAGATCGGGGCACGGCGCCGCCGGCACCCCGGCACCTACCGCTACGCCCTGCGGGCCGGCCGAACCAGGGCCGAGCGCACCCGTACCCGCATCGCCCTGGCCGCCCTGCCCTACCCCAAGCACCACACCCCCAGCGGCTTACCCGATCGGTAATTGCAAAACGACAGTTGATGCTGTAACTTATTAATCACCTTGCCACCCATGAGCCAGGCCGCGCGGCCTGCGCAGGCGCCGACCACGCGATCCCCACCGGGAGACAGGCATGAGCTCCGCACACCGCAATCCGTATTACCCCTACGCCTCCCGGGAGGAACGGGACGCCGTGCACGCCATCGGCAGAACGGCTGCCGAGGAAGCCGCCAGGGTGCGCGCGAAGCTCGGGCGCGATCCGATCATCCACTACATCAAGGAAGCGGACCGCCTCCTGGGCCGGACGACGTGCTGCCACGTCAGGCTGGATGACTTGTCTGGGTACGACTTCGGGTCGCACCAGCGGTGGCGCTGTACGTGCCCGGAGGTCAGCGCCCGCAGGAAGGCCGCGGACCGTCGGCCGTGACCGGCCTCCGCCCCGAAGCCGCCCAATACGAACAGAAGGAGCGTCAGCCATGAGCTTCACCCTCTCGGACCTCCACGCCGCCGTCACCAAGGGCACCGCGATGACCGCCGGCGCAGCGGAGCAGACGATCACGGATGACCCGTTCCCGTCCTTCCGCACCACGATCCTGGCGTACCTCATCGCCCCCGCCAGCGACTGGAAGGACCGTGAGAGCAACGCCGCGCGGCTCCTGGCCGACCACGGCGACCCGTCGTTCACCTACGACCAGGTCAGCGAGGCGGTCAATCGGGCGGTCGACGACACCGCCCGCCACGAACACCACGGGGCCAACGATCGCGACTCTCTCTTCGTCAACGCCGTCCTGACCCTCTTGAACGAGCCGCAGGCGCAGCTGGCGGACATCGCCGCCTCGGCCTACGGCCAGGACCCCGACACCATCCGCTCCTGGGCGCGCAACGCCGCCTGAGCAGACCCCCACCCCGGCAGGCGCCCGCACTGCCCCGCCTCGGCGGGCGCCTGTCGAGGGCCCCTCGACCCACCGCACAGGAGGCGACATGCCCACCCAGCCCGACGCCACCCCGTTCCTGCTCGCGCTGCTGGAGCAGATCGACCAGGACGGCCACGTGATGGCCGCCGTGATTCCCCGTCCCAGCGACACCGACCAGCTGACCTGGGCGTACACCACCGGCCTCAGCGGCCGGCTCGACCTCGAGCTCGTCGTCGGCGGACTCCCGCTTGAGCAGGCCCGCCAGATCCTCGACGGCACTGCCGCCGCGCTCACGGCCGTCCCCGACGACGGCACCGCCGTCACCGGTGTTCTGGAGGGCGCGCAGGTGGTGCTCCGCCGGGCCGACGACTCCCATCCGTTCTCCCTCGTCCGCGAGGTGTACGGCACCGACCCCGGCAACGGCTACTGGCAGGTGATGTGGCCCGACACCGAAGGTCGCTACCCGACCGACCCGGCGTACGACACCAGCAGGCCGCAGCCCCTGCGCTGACGCCACCTGACCTGTGAAACGATCCGTCGCAGGCTGCCCACGTCGAGAGGAAGGAGCGGGACCCCCATGAGCGGGACGACGCCTACCGAGTACCACTGGATCGCTACCCTCCAGTGGGCCTGGGGCGGTCACACCATCACGAGCACGGGCGATGGCATCGTCGACGTCACCACGAAGCGGCGGGCCGTCTACAAGGACGTGATCGCACACGCGCGCGTCCAGATGCAGGTCCCGCCCGGTGCCATCGCGGCAGTGCTGTTCTTCAGCCTCGAACCCAACGACATGGGCTGATCGGTCGACGACGTCGCACCGACCACCTGGCCCGAGCCCGCCCAGCAGCACGTGGGCCAACGGCCTCCCGAGCGCGGGAGCCGCGAACCCGCGGCCGGCGGCTGACACCGCCCGTCGCACCCCCTGCGGTCACCGTCCCTGTCCGAGCCATCCAGCTGCCGGACCGCACAGCGGGGCTTCACCGCTCCATCACCCGCACCGCAGAACCGCCGAGCCCCACCCGAACTCACCACATTGCAAAGCAGGCCCATGTGCTGTAACTTATTACTTATGACGCACAACGGAGAGCCCACCTTGATCACCTCTGTCCACGTCAGCGGCTTCAAGAGCCTCCTCGACCTCCGCCTCGACCTCCAGCCCCACACCGTCGTCACCGGCCGCAGCGGCTCCGGCAAGACCCATCTGTTGGAGGCCGTGACCCTGGTCCAGCGCACGCTGGCATGGGGCATCGACGAGGCCCTCGGCTACTCGACCCGGTACGCCCCGGCCACGCTGCTCCACCGCACCTCCAGCGGCCACCAGATCGAGACCGCCGGAATCCGCATCGAAGGCACCGCCTCCCGGCCCTCCGACGCCTTCCCGGGCGGACCCGACGGCAGCCCGAACCTCACGATTCAGCTGGTCATCCGCCGCACCGGCCACACCATCAGCCTCGACCGGCAGTACAGCACCATCACCGCGCAGCACCACGGCCCCGGCGGTCAGCCGGCCCCCACGACGATCTCTCTGGAGGACACCGACACGCCCCTGGCCAAGCTCGCCTTCGACCTGGTGAGCGGCTTCGATCTCGACGCAGCCGACCCGGACGTCCCGGGCAACTCGCTCGGGCTCGCCAATCGCCTCCACTGGATGTCGGGCCACGACCACACCGTGCTGCGGGCGCACGTCGCGGCGCTGGTGGCAGACGCCATGGACATCCGCGCCTCCGAGGGCCCGGTCAGCCACCCGGAGATCCTGATCCGCAACGTCGGCTGGCTGCCGCTGGCCGCCCTCTCCCGCTTCGAGCGCACCGCGACCGCCGCCCTGATCATCGGGGCGGCCGACGGCAGCGTGTGCGTCGACGACCTCGCGGCCTCCGGCTCCCCGGAGCGGGCTCTCGCGCTCCACCACCGGCTCAGCCACCTGTGCGCGGGCGGCCGGTACCTGGCCACCACCTCGTCCGCGCACGTCGCCTCCGAGCTGGTCAGCGCGCAGACCCCGCTCGTCCACCTCGACGCCGCAACCCGGGTCGGCGGCGGCCTCGAAGCCGCCCGTTCCGTCCACGCGCGCCCTGTACGCGAGCGGCAGCCCACCGAGGACTGCGGCGACGTTGCCTCGCCCCGGGCCGTCGTTCGCACCCTGAGCCGGTGAGACCCCGTGGGCTGCCAGGTGCGCCAGCTCCCGGTAGCCCACGCCCCTGCCCCACCGACAACCCCAGGCCGCCCCGACCGAGGAGACCATCCCGATGACCTGCCGCGCCTGCTCGGGAACACACTGCACAGAAGCCGGAGCCGGGCGGTGCGGAGCCGCGCAGCCCGTTCGGGGCACAGCGGACACCCACGGCGCCGGGGCCGCCGAGCTCCTCCCGACCTCCCCCTGGACCGGGCGCAGCGTGACCGATGCCGACGGCTCCTGCGCCACTGTCCGCCGCGTCTACCGCGTCGACGGCTTGGAGGTCGCCGTGCTCACCTGTGACGAACCGGGGTGCCCGGTCGCCATCACCTGGCAGGCGGTCGACCTCCTCTCCACGACCGAGCAGCCGGCCGCCTTCCCCGACCACGCCGAACGGACCCAGGAACTGACCGCGCTGGAGCTGGCCGTGGTGCGGGGTACGGCCAACCAGTCGCAGGTGGCCCGTTACCGCGAGCTGCGCTCCATGCTCGACCCCTACTCCACGGCCGAGGTGCATCTGCACTGGGCGCTGATCGCCGACGTGGTCGAGGGCGACCAGGTCTCCTACCCTCCACACCGGGTCCTCGGTACCGTCACCGACCCGGACGCCATGCCGAACGGCGTGGTCCGCGCCTACATGCGGGTCCGGATCGACGCCGAGCACCTCAAGGCCGACGCGGCGCTGCGCCGCGCCCACCCCGACGGCACGGTGCTGCTCTCGGCGACGACGCTGCATCCCACCCTCGGGCTCCTGTAGGGCCCCAGCCGTACCAGGCCCCGCGCCGGAGCACGCCGCACCGCAGCGCCCCCGGAGCCGCCCGCGGACCACGACCACACCCGCCACTCCACTCGAAGGACCGATCGTGATCATGCCCGACATCGAATTCGACATCGAGGCGGACGCTGCGCTGTCGGCGGCCGGCGAGCAGGCGGCCGAGCGCCTCCTGGCCCTGGCCTACGAGCTGCAGGTCGAGGACGTCGATCTGGACGAGGCCGTGCACGACGCAGCGGCCACCTACGGCAGCA
The DNA here is from genome assembly GCF_000710405.2 of Kitasatospora sp. MBT66. Classification (NCBI taxonomy): domain Bacteria; kingdom Bacillati; phylum Actinomycetota; class Actinomycetes; order Kitasatosporales; family Streptomycetaceae; genus Kitasatospora; species Kitasatospora sp. MBT66. The sequence continues at coordinate 96,426 of NZ_JAIY01000001.1, forward strand.
CCGCCGGCCAGAGCGTCGAGGACGAGACCGACACGCTCATCGACGACATCTACGACGAGGCCGGCAGGCAGGCCGCCGAGGTCAACAACGGCGGCCTGCCCGACCAGGTCCGCTACCTCGTCGTCCAGTACGGCACCGACCGGGCGGAAGAGATCATCCGCGCCGCCGGCTGATCACCTCCGCGGCACGCTCCGGATCCGCCCGTCCCTGCGGCCCCCGGCCCCCGAACACCGGCCGCCGACCCCGGCACGGACGGCCGCTCCCGCCGCCACATCGGGCCACCCGGCGGCCTGCCGCCTGCGGCTCCGGCGACATGCACGCGCCGCCGCCAGCCCGCGCCCCTTCACGGCTGCGCCGAAGCGCCGTACTCCGAAGGCACCGAGGTTGTACCGACCCGCGCGGCGCTCCGCTTGTAAGTCGCGCTCGCGCCGCCACCCCACGGACGATTTCAAGATTCTTTCCAGGAGCCGGCCGCGGCCACCGCGCCACGCAGCGAGCCGCCTTGCGGCGCGGGGGGAGCGGCGTCCGTCCGTGCCCGCCACTGCGGCTGCTGCCCCCTTCGCGGCCGGACGCAGATCCCGCCCAGCCCACCCCCAGCCCTGCACCACCGAGAACCCCGCCACCAGGAGGCACCACATGGCGACAACCGACGAGCTCTGGCAGGCCCACAAGGCCGCGGACCAGCTGAGCAACACCCTCGCCGGCATCTACGAGGAGTGCGGCGGGGATGCAGCCGAGGTCCGCGAGCCGCACCTCGCTGTCATCAGAAGCCTCCACCAGGACCTCACCCGCGCCATCGCCCCGTTCCTCCAGTAGCCTGCCTGGCGTTGCCGAAAGAGGATTGATGCTGTAACTTATAACCACTGCTCGGGTCGGCCCCGGCGGTCGCGCACCACCAGCATCCAGCCATCGCCGCCGTGAAAGGGACACCCGTGCCTGGCATCTACGCCCACCTCGTCCGCGGAGCCATCTCCCTGAGCGTCAGGGCCCAGACCCGCCGGAGCGCGTTCGAGGCCCTCGACGCCATCAGCGGGGACGACGAACTGCTGCCCGAGCTGACCCTGGAAGGTCTCCGCCTGAACGGCGTGACCATCCAGACCGGTACCGGCCGCGTCACCTCCGACACCGAGACGGCGGTCCTGGAGGGAGCCCACACCTACCCGATGACGGCGGAGGTGATGGCTATCGCCTACAGCGACCAGGGCGAGGTGAGCGAGGACGCCGAGCAGCGGGCCCGTGAGGCCCTCTCGGCACTCACCGGCATGCACCCGGTGACCGCGGCGGTGCCCGCCGGGAACATCACGCTGGGGGCGCTCCGCCTGGATGCCGACCAGGGCGACGAAGGACTGGTCGAGGTGGACGGGGTCAGCGCCGAGGACATGTGCGCCAACGCCGACTGCCGCGAGTCCACCGCCGACGGCGAGGGATACGACGGCGAGTGCGGCGACTGCGCCGACCGCACCTACGCCGCCTCCGCCGACGACGCGTAGGCCGGCCGCCCCAGCGAGCGGGATGCGCGCCGCCACGCGGGCAGCGCGCATCCCGCGCAGATCACCGCTTCATATGCACCCACCAGGGCCTCACCAGCCCAGATGTCACACCCGAACGAGAGGATCACTTCATGACCGTCACCACCGCCGCCGCCCTGGACCCCACCGCCTACCGCGCGGCCGTACAGCAGGCCAACAGCGCCGCTGCCCTGTACTACACCGACGGCCAGTCCCCGCTGGACGACACCGCCTACGACACCCTGCTGCTCGCCATCACCGCGTTCGAACAGGCCAACCCCGATCTGCGTGATCCGGACTCCCCCACCGGCAAGGTCGGCACGGCTCCGGTGACCGGGGACGTCCCCCACACGAGCCAGATGCTGAGCCTGAGCAACGTGTTCAGCCCGGCCGACCTCCAGGACTGGGCCGACTCCCTCACCCGCCGCATCGGCCGCACCCCGCAGGGCTGGGTGGTCGAGCCCAAGCTCGACGGCCTGGCCATCGCCGCGCGCTACCGCGACGGTCGCCTCGTCCAGATCATCACCCGCGGCAACGGCACCCACGGCGAGGACGTCTCCCACCAGATCGGCAACATCCACGGACTCCCCACCACCCTGACCGAACCCGCCACGCTCGAAGTCCGCGGCGAAGCCCTCTTCACCACCGCCCAGTTCACGGACGCCAACCGGGTGCGCACCGAGCACGGCCACGCCCCGTTCGCCAACGCCCGCAACGGAGCCGCCGGAACCCTCCGTGCCCGCGACCGCGCCTACACCCTCCCCCTAACCGCCTACCTGTACGCCGCCCTCCCCCTCGACGGCCACTCCACCGACCTGGCCCACCTGGCCCACCACGAGATCCTCGACCGCCTCGCCGCCCTCGGCATCGCCACCCCCGCCCAGACCCCCGCCGCCCCCAAGCTCTGCACGACCGTCGAGGAACTCCAGGCCCGCGTCGAGGAGATCACCGCGCTGCGCCCCACCCTGCCCTTCGGAATCGACGGCGTCGTCATCAAGGCCGACACCGCCACCGACCAGGCCGACGCCGGCGTCGGCTCCCGCTTCCCCCACCACTCGGTCGCCTACAAGCTCCCCGCCGTCGAGCGCGTCACCCGCCTGCTCGGCGTCGAGTGGAACGTCGGCCGCACCGGCGTGATCGCGCCGCGCGCGATCCTGGAGCCCGTCGAGATCGACGGCTCCACCGTTGGTTTTGCCACCCTCCATAACCCCGCCGACATCGCCCGCCGCGGCCTGATGCTCAACTCCCTCGTCGTCGTGGTCAAGGCTGGCGACATCATCCCCCGCGTCGAGCGCCCGGCGACCGACCAGCGCACCGGCGAGGAGACCCCCATCGTCCCGCCCTCCGCCTGCCCCAGGTGCGGGGCGGACATCGACTCCTCCCAGGAACGGTGGCGGTGCGTCCGGGGCCGCGCGTGCGGCCAGCTCGCCGCCATCCGGTACGCCGTCGGACGCGACCAGCTCGACATCGACGGCCTCGGCACCAAGCTCTGCGACCAGCTCGTCGAGACCGGCCTCGTGACCGACATCGCCGACCTCCACACCCTCACCCGCTCCCAGCTCCTGGGCCTGGACCGCATGGGCGAGGCCAGCACCGACAAGCTCCTCACCGCCATCGAGGCGTCCAAGCAGCAGCCCCTCAGCCGCCTTCTGGCTGCGCTCGGCATCCGCGGCACCGGCCGCTCCATGTCCCGCCGCATCGCCCGCCACTTCGGAACCCTCGAAGCGGTCCGCAGCGCCACCGCCGACGACTTCTCCGCCATCGAGGGGATCGGCCCCGAGAAGGCCCCCGTCATCGTCGCCGAACTCGCGGAACTGAGCGGCGTACTCGACAAGCTCGTGGCAGCAGGCGTCAACACCGTCGAGCCCGGCTCCACCGGCGTGAGCGGTGCGACCGACCTCGCCGCTCCGACCACGGCACCCGACGGAGCAGGACCCCTCGCGGGCAAGAAGGTCGTCGTCACCGGCTCCATGACCGGCGCTCTCGAACACCTCTCGCGCAACCAGATGAACGAGTTGATCGAGGCCGCAGGCGGAAAGTCCTCGGGCAGCGTGTCGGCGAAGACCCACCTCGTGGTCGCCGGCAACGAGGCCGGCTCCAAGCTCACCAAGGCCCGCGAACTCGGCATCACCGTGCTGAACCCGGAGGAGTTCGCCGCCCTGGTGGCCAACTACCTCACCTGAGCCCCTACCCGACAGCGGGGTGGGCACCGGCATCGCGTCGGTGCCCACCCCGCTCCCCGTTCCCCACCATCCGGGGCCGCCCCCCGGGCAGGGTCCGCCTTGGCGACAGCCCCCGGCACCGAGGGTGGGAGCACCAACAGTCCGTGCCGCCCCGCCGGCCCCGGACCCTGTCACCCGAACGAGGGCCCTCACGGCCATGGCAGGTACCATCGCCCACCGCGTATCCGAACGCTGTGGGACGGTACGGACCATGACCCCGCGCGCGAACCGGCACCTGCAGCCCGTCCCAGCCGCCCGGCCGGCGCACGCCCCCGAGGGCCAAGAGCTCTCAGATCGCGACCGAGCAGCCGCGCTCGTAGATGAACTCCTCACCGCCGCATCCGAGTTGCGGTGCGTGCCGGGCTACGTCAACGGCGACCACATGGACCAGTGGTACGTCCCCGCGAGCAAGCGCCTGCTGGAAAGCCTGGCCGACCTCGCCGCGGCGGTCCACCAGCCCGAACTGGAGCTGCGGCTGCGCCAGGCGGACAGCCCCCGCTGCTACCGCGATCCACGCCCCGGGCAGCCGACGCGCGGCATCCGGATCTGCGGACGCCCGGTCGACGCCTGGCACCAGCTCTGCCTGGAGCACCAGGAAGTGGAGGACCGTGCTCGCGCGGCCCGCCGCGCCCAGGCCGAGCAGGCGCGGCTACGACGCGACACGGAGAACCTGCGCGCCCTCCAGCGCCCCTGCCCCCGCTGTGAAGCCCGGCCCGGCAGCGGCTGCACCACCCGCAACGGCAACCCCTGCAACATCCACAGCCCCCGCAAACGGGAAAGCCCGCAGGCCAACCGGTAACCGATCCCCGGGACAGCCAACGCGCCGGCGCGGGCCAACCCGAGCCGACGGGTCAGCGCCCGCCGACCGCCCGCGGCGATCCCCTGGCGGACACCGCCGTCAAGTCCGCGCCCCAACCCTCACCCTCCTCGGGCAAAGAGACCCGAACCACCTACCGGATCGGGCACGATGAGGCCATGCCTGCCCCGATCACCAACCCCCTCCGATGCTCAGGCTGCGCACGCAGCCACGCCGCAGCGAGCGACCAGTCCGAGTGGAACGGGGACTACGCCAAAGGTGTCCTCAGAGCGGTGATCTGCCCGGGGTGCCAGACCCCCGCCCAGTCGGTCGAGGCGCTGGTCAATGCGGCACTGATCGGCCCGGGCACCATCAGCCGCACCCCCGACGGGCGCGCGCGGATCATCGAGCCGGGGATGTGGACCCGGGTCGAGGCCGCCGCCCACCCCCTCGTCCAGGACGACCCGGACGTCCACCTCGCGATGACGGTGCGCGACGGCACCCTGCTGATCTCCGTCGCTCGACACAGCGACGCCGCTCTCGTCTCGGCGCTCGCCCCCGGCCCCTGCGCGGAGGTCGCCACGGCCGCGCTCAGCGCCGCCGGCGCCACCCGCACCGGACGCCGGGTGACGGTCACCGCCGCGGACAACATCCCGGCCGACACGGCGTTCCTCGCCGCTGACCACGCCGCTCTCGAGGACCATGAGGACCGCAGCGAGCTGATCCTGCTCTTCAGCCCGGACATCGACCCGGCTCTGCTGCGCGCCGTCGCCCCCGACATCGCCGCCGCGATGCGCAGCCAGCTCCGCTCCACCGTCGGCGTTGCGGACGGGCCCCGCGGCCTGCCCGGCCAGCGGACGGACGGCACCGACCTGCAAGCGGTGGGGCTGGTCACCAGCGGGCCGGCCTGGCAGCAGTTCTGGTACGGCCCGGCCGACTCCGGCTTCGACCTGGAGGCCGGCCTGCGGGGCTGGACCGAGCAGGTCATGGCCGACAGCGGCGCAACCGCCCTCCTGGCCACCCGGCACGGCCTGAACTGGGCCGACCTGCCCCCCGAGCACCGCACGCAGCTCCACGTCCCGGACGCCGGCGACGGGCCCGGCCTCAGCCTGGCCACCCTGATGCTCACCACCCGCGAGGCCGACTGGGCGTGGGACCGCCGCTTCACCCGCGTGTCCCCCGACCGGCTCCCGACCGACCTGCGCGGCCTCGTGCCCACCCACCTCAGCGCGATCCGCTCCGGCCTCGTCGCCCCTGCGGCCTTCCAACCCGACCGCCGGCGCAGCCCCGCCGCCCTCCAGGCCCACCGCATCGCCGCTTTGGCCACCACCGCGGCCTACCTGGCCGTCGACCACGCCCACTTCGTCCCCGCGGACCTCGCCCTCGACGTCGCGACCACCGCCGAGCCCGACGCCGGCACCCTCCAGGCGCTGCGCCTGCCCGGGCTGTGGAACCTCGTTCTCCACGAGCCGGTCCCGGTCCGGGCGATCAGCGCCGACGACGACGAGCTGGAGGTCATGACCGCCCATGGCGTGGTGCTGGGCCGCGAGCAGGCCGTGCTCGGCGCGGTGCTCGCCGCACACCCCGACCACACCGTCGACGCCAGCATGGGCCTGGTCCTGGTCACCGACGTCGACGACCGCGGCACCCGCCGCTGGTACCTGCAGCCCGCCGCCTACGGCAGCCACCCCGCCGGCCGGCTCCTCTACTCCTACGCCGCCCAACTGAGCTTCGCCGCCTGGATGAACGCGCCCCAGCCGCCTGTCCGCGGGACCTCCGGCAAACCGGACTCCGCGAACCAGCTCAAGCGCCTGGCCAAGGACCCGGCCGTCAGAGCCGGCGCCCTGCACCGCATGCGCGTCCTCGACTACACGCCACCGCCGACCGAGCCCGCCGCATCCCAGCCCTCCGACGGCACCGGCACGCCCCTGAGCCACTCCGGCACCCGCCGCGCCTACTGGAAGCCCGGCGTGCGGATCGGCATCCGCGACGACTCCGGCCGCAAGGTCGGCCCCGTCTACAAGGACGGCGCGATCGAGGGCGAGACCTTCACCCGGGAACGCCGGTGGATCCGCCGATCCACCGTGCGCCCGGATTTGCCGCCACGCCCTGACCGCCACGTCTACGAGCTCACCACCAACCCGGCCACCACCGGCCCCGGAGCAGCCCGGGGCGGCCACGACCCCGATAGGCTCCGGCCGTGACCACCCACCCTTGTCCCGAGGACACCTTCCAGCTGCCCGTCGATCCGGACGACACCGCGGGAGTCGACGCCTGGCTCAAGCCGTACGGCTGGTGCGTCGAACCCGACCCCGCACAGGCGAGGCCCGGTCACTTCCGCCTGCGGCCACGGCGTACGGGCGACCCCGACGACCACGACGGCGGCCGAACCTTCGCACCCGGGACCAGCGTTCAGTGGAACGGCTCCGACATCGTCCGAGTCGACCCTGCTGCGCCCGAGTCGCTCCGCCCTCTCCTCCAGGTGATCGGCAACCCGGAACACCCTGGCCACGACCACGGATAGGAACTCTCGGGGCGCCGGCGGCCGGACATTCCCGCAACTGCGGCCGGTCTACGAACGATCCGGGATCACATCGCGCGGGACGCGTCTGCACGAAAGCCAGATCTGAGCACCCGTCAGGCCGTAAGCTTCCTCGTCGTGAACGCCGTCAGTGACAGCAGTGTCGACGAAGAGTCATCGGAACTCGGTGCCGTCGCCGAGTTGAACGGCCAGCTGGTGGCCGAACTCGAACGCGCGGGCAGGATCTCCAACCCGGAGGTGGCCGAGGCGTTCCTGTCGACCCCGCGCCATCTGTTCCTCCCGGACGTGGCGCCGGCCGAGGCGTACACGGACGACTACCAGCCCACCGACCGCGACGGCGAGGGTCGGCTCCTCAGCTCGGTCAGCGCGCCGTGGCTGGTGGCGGAGATGCTGAAGTACCTGCGCCCGCGCCCCGGGAACTCGGTGCTCGAGGTGGGCTCCGGCGGTTACAACGCGGCTCTCCTCCATCAGCTGGTCGGTGGCACGGGCTCGGTGACCAGCATCGACATCGACCCGGTGGTGACCGAGCGCGCCAGCCGCTGCCTGCGTGCCGCCGGTCTGGAGCACTCCGTTCGTGTTCTCACCGGCGACGGCGCCCACGGCGTCCCGGATGCGGCCCCGTACGACCGGATCGAGGTGACCGTGCAGGCGGCGGCGATCGAGCAGGCCTGGCTCGACCAGCTCGCCCCCGACGGAGTACTCGTCGTCCCGCTGCGCGTGCGCGGACTTGGCCGCCTGGTGGCCCTCACCCCGGACGGTGAGGGGCACTGGAGCGGTGGCGGCTGGTTGCCCTGCGGTTTTGTGGCGATGCGCGGGGAGGGGGCGAGTTCCACCCAGGTGCACGCGTTGACCCCCGGAGCCCGCGTACGGGTGGACGACACCCCATTGCTCGACCCTGAGGCCCTGGCCAAGGCCCTCGGCAGCGTCGGCACCCCGTACTGGTCCGGGGTCGAAGTGGGGGCGAGCGAGGGCACCAGGCCCGTCATCGATCTGTGGTTCGCCACCGTTCTCGACACCTACGGCACCCTGCTGGTGGACCCGAAGAAATCGGCCCTGCGGGCGCTGCCAGGCGGTACTCCGCTCACCTGGAACAGCGACTCCAGCGCTGCGGCCTACGTGACGATGCGCCCGGTCGAGGGGCAGAGCGACCGCTACGAGTACGGCGTCGTCCTCCACGGTGAGGACCGCGCCCTTGGCGAGGCCCTGGTAGAGAGCCTGAGGGAGTGGGACCGGGACCACCGGGGACGTCCTGGCCCCGTCCTTCACGTCTACGACGAGGGCACCGACCCCGCCGCCATGGCCCCCGGCCGCCTCCTGGAGCGGCCCGGAGCGCCGATGGTCCTCACCTGGCCGAAGGGCTGATTGCCACCCGCACTCCCGGACCCGTGCGGTCCGGGCGCACCATCCCCACCAGGACGATGGAAGGAGGACGCACCATGAGGACCGAACTGCTGGACGCCTTCGAGCTCGACGCGGTGAACACACCACTCACCGGTGTGCGTGAGAACTACGCGGACACCGAGGGCGACACCACCGGTGACGGCTGCGGGGAATCGCCCCCGGCCGGCCCGACCAGCGGCTGTCTGATCCCGGACCAGCTGTAGCAGCATGCGGGTGGGCGGCACCGGCAGCCCCCTGTGCCGCCCACCCGGCCGTCCGACCAAGAGGGGGAACCACCCGTGCGCAGCCGTCTGGTACCCGGCCCGGTGGCACTCGCCCGCCTCCCACTCCTGGCGGCCGACGGCACGAAGGCCGGAGGGCTGGTCACCGAGGGGCTGTTCCTCACCTCCCGCGACCCCGAGGACACGCCCGACGGCGCGCCAGCCCGCGCAGCCTACGACCTGCGCGCCCGCACCCGCACCACCCCCCACGGCGTCTGGGCCGCCACCACCACCGCCCGCCTGGCACCCGGGGAACCGGTCCTGCTGCTGGGCGCGGAGCACCACTGCGCCACGCTCCCCAACCCGGCCTGGCTCGCGGCCATCGCCGACCACGCTCTGGACCTGCCCGGCGGGCTCGACCGCCTGCGCCTGTTCGCCAACCCGACCGCGCTGCGCCGCGGCGCGGTGCTGGAGGTCGAGCACCCGGGGCCGGACGGCACGGCGCAGCTGGGAACGGCACGGCTGACCGAGGTGTCCAGCCGGCTGCTGCGCGAGTGCGACCGCACCGGCGGTGCTCCGGCCGGGCAGGTCGTCGGTGCGGCGCTCGAGCACTGGCCCGGGGCCGGGACCGACGCGGTGCGGGTGGCGATCACCGCGCTGGTCCGCACCGGCCTGCTCCTGACCGACCTCCTGCCCGACGACCCCGCCGCCGACCCGCTCGGCCACCTAGCCGAAAGGCTCCCGCCGGCGGCCAGCCTGCGCGCCGCCGTCCTCGACCTGCGGGCGCTGCTTGCCGAGGCGGACCGGCACCGGCCCGGCGCCCCCGAGCGCCTGCCGCTCCTGCGCGCTGCCCGCCGGGCCGCCGACGCGATCCACATCGCCGACCGCCCACTGACGTGCGACACCGTTGCCGACGCCGAACTGCGCCTGCCCGCCTCGGTGGGCACGGAGGCGGCGCGGACGGTCGACACCCTCTGGCGCATCGGCCACCGCACCGTCCCGCTGCAGGCCTGGACAGCCCGGTTCCGGGAGACATACGGGCCGCACCGCATGGTCCCGCTGCTGGAGGTTGTCGACCCAGCCACCGGGATCGGTCCGCCCGAGCCGCAGGACGCGATCGCCGCCCGCACCGACCTGGACGACCACCGCACCCAGCTCCTCCTCTCGCTGCTCACCGGGGCGATCGCGCGCGGCGAGCAGCAGGTGGAGCTCACCGAGGAGATGGCGCAGGCCCTCGCTCACCAGGGTGGCGGGCGGCCGCCGCGAACGGCCGAGGTTCACGTTCGCGTCCGGGAAGGCGCTTCCGGCCGTCTCACGCTGGCGATCGGTACCCACGCGGCGCAGGACGCCGGGTCGGCCGCCGGACGGCTGGTCCGCCACCTGCCCGACCTCGCCACCGAACGGCGCTTCGGCGGCGGTCCGGTGCTGGCCGAGATCGTCTGCCGCCCCCTCACCGCCGCCACTGCGGCGCTGGCGGTGGAGAGCGGGCGCACGGCATACCGCATACCCGTGGGCCTGCCCCTCAGCGGCCCCCGGGACCTGGACCCCCGTACCCTGCTCGTCACCACGACCCGGGCCGGCCACCTCACCCTCCACTCGCCGCAACTCGGTCGCCAGGTGCGGCCGGTGCTGCTCAGCCGGATCACCCGCGCGCTCCTGTCCCCGGCCGCCCAGCTCCTCCACCTGATCGGGCACGCGGACGAGCGACCCTGGCACCCCTGGTCCTGGGGCCCCGCCACCCTCGCCCCCTACACCCCGCGCGTCACCTACCGCTCCACCGTCCTCGCCCCGCAGCGCTGGCTCCTTCCCCAGGACCTCCACACCCTGGTCGACCACCGCGACCGCTGGCACAACCGGCTGGACGACTGGCTGGACCGCCCCACCATGCCGGTGCCGCAGCGGGTCGTGATCGAGGAGAGCGACCGGCACCTCCCCGTCGACCTGCACGATGCCGGACACCGCGAGCTGCTGCGGCGCAGCATGCGCCGCGGCTGCCGCACCGTCAGCGAGGTCCTGCCGGGCCGCCCGCCGGTGCACGGCCCGGACGGCCGCCACCACCTCGAACTCGTCATCGGCCTGCGCCAACAGCACGAGACGGAGCAGCCGGCGCCCGTCGACCCCCGGACCGCGGCCCGCCCCCGCACGGCCGACACGGAACTCCCCGGTGGCACCTGGCTCTCCCTGGCCCTGCCCGCCCCGGACCGCCACCAGGACGCGATCCTCGCCCGGCTCCCGCACTACCCGGGCACGCTGTCCTACTGGCTGCGCTACACCACCCCCGACCTCGGCCCCCACCTGCGCCTGCGCTACCACGGCACCCCCGAGAGCCTGGCCGCCGTGCAGCAGGAACTCGCCGGCCTCGCCGCGCGGCTGGCCGAGCAGAACCTGACCAATGGGAAGCTCACCGTCGGGCCGTACCAGCGCGAGACCCAGCGCTACGGCGGGCCGGACGCGATCGGCACGGCCGAGACGGTGTTCGCCGCCGACTCCGCCCTCGCCCGAACCGCCCTCCCCGGCCACGGCGACGACCAGCGGCTCGTCCTCGCCGCCCACACCATCGCCGCCATCGCCCGTACCCTCAATACCCCCACCGCCGCTCGCCCCCGCCCCCTGCCCGGCGACCTGCGCCGCCGCCGCGAATCGCTACGGGCCGAGTGCCGCACGGCCACCGCCCCCGCCGCCCTCACCGAGTCGTGGAACAGCCTGCTGGACGCGCTGACCGCCTACCGTTCCCTCCTCGCCGACGAGACGGCGCCGCTGTGCGCCTCCGACCTGATCCACCTGCACGCCAACCGTCTCCTCGGCGCCGACCGCGACCGCGAGCACCTGGCTCGCTCCCTCGCCACCGACCTCCTGCGCCGTGCCTGACCCCCTCCGGCTGATCGAGGAGACCGTGGCCGCCGTCCTCGACCCCGACCAGGTCACCGCGCGTCTGACCCCCGGCGGCGCCACCACCCTCGCCGACGGCCTCCCCGGCACCGCCCTGCTCCTCGCCGTTGTCTCGGACGGCGACACCGCGCTGATCGACGCCGCCGACCGGCACTGGAACGCCGCCGCCCGCCTTGTCACCGGTACCAAGCCGGACGGCATCTACGCCGGCCCGGGCGGGCTGGCCGCCTCGCTCATCCACGGCAGCGCCCACCTGCCCGACCACCGGCGCCGGCACGACGCCCTCGGCCGGGCCGCCGCCTGGCTGTCCGCCCGCGCCCAGGGCCTGGCCGAACACCAGGCCACCCGGCAGCGCGCAGGCCGACCGGGAACCCTGTGGGGCATCTACGACACCATGAAGGGCCTCGCCGGGATCGGCCGCACACTCCTCGCCGCCGCACAGCTCGGCCTCCCGGAGGCCGGACCGGGGCTGACCGCCGCCCTCACCACACTCACCGGCATGATCACCACCACCGACGACGCCGGCCGCCCCGGCTGGTGGGTCCGCGCGGAGGATCACGTTCTCGCCGTCCCCGGCACCCTGCCGCGCTCCGGCAGCACGGGCACCGGGGCGGCGCACGGGATCGCCGGACCGCTCTCCCTACTCGCTCTCGCGCACGAGGCCGGCAACTGCCTTGCCGGGCAGGAGAAGGCCATCGCCACCGCGGCACACTGGCTCCTCGACTGGGCCGCCCCCGGCCCGTCCTGGCCCCCGTACATCAGCGGCAACGACCTCGCGCAACCGCCGGACGCCGAACGCCTGGCCGCCACTGCGGGCCGCCGTGACGCCTGGTGCTACGGCACGCCCGGCATCGCAGCCGCCCTGCACCACAGCGGCCGGGTCCTCGCCGACCCGGCCCTGACCGCCCTGGCCCGTCGATCCCTCGACACCCTCGCCCGCCGACCGCCCGCCACCTGGGACACCACCGGGCCCGGACTCTGCCACGGCAGCGCGGGCGTCCTCTCGGTCGCCACCCGCCTGAACCACCGACCGCTTGCAGCCGCCGCCGCCCGGCATACCACCGAAACCTTCCACGAGGCCGGCCCGGCCGCCGGCTTCCTCACCGGCCGCGCCGGAGCCGCCCTCGCCCTGATCAACCACTGCCGACCCACCGGCCGGCACGTCCCGTGGGACGGCCTGCTCGTACTGACCTGAGCCCGCGGGCGAGAACACCACCGTTCACATGCCGGGACGGGGCCGGATCTGGGTGCCCTTGATCAGCGTGACGATTCCGGTGGCGGGAAGCACGCCGTTGTCCGCTCCAATCAGCCCGCAGTAGGAGGCCAGCAGTTGCAGGACGCACCGGGATCGGGTGAGGTCGTCCGCCTGGCGCCACTCCTCCTGATCGGCACTTCCGCCGAGTTCGCGGTGCCGGGCGCTGACCGCGGACGTCAGCTTGGTGACCGGGTGGCGGCCGTGCTTCCCCACCAGGCGGAGATTCTCGACGTACTCGCGCTCGGACCGACCGGGCACCGTGTGGCTGGAGAGCGGGCCGAGCAGGACGAGCGCGGCCTCCCACAGGGAATCCCGCTCCCGCAGCCGCTCGATCAACGCCCAGGCCGCCTCGGGCCGCCCAGCCTGGTCCACGATCACCCACACCGCCCGGTCGACCAGGGCCTCCAGCGGCTGGTCGGCCGGGCCGAGGTCGAGGGGCTGATCGGTGCTCTGGTCCATGGCCGCGAGACTAGCCGCCAGCACCGTCAACATCGCCGCAGGTGAGAGCACCACGCCGGCCCGGGGAGTTGCGAGGCCATGGCGTCCGCCCGCCAGTCAGCCCTTCAAGATGCCCAGAGGGCCGCCGCCGTGCCCAGGCCAGCGACACGAGCGCCTCCGAAGCGTCAGATTCCTCATCAGGGCGCCGACCGAGGTCAACCTCGCACACGCCGAGGGCGCACGTTCGGATGAACCGGGGCGTTGTCGCAGTCGCCGAAGCAGATCGGGGGCGCGACTATGGCGCCCATGCCGATCCCACCCGCCTGGTCCACCTGGCCCGCCACTGGCGAACCGCCGGCCCGTCCCGTATCTGCTGCCTCGTGACCGCCGACGGCACCACCAGCCCGGCGGCGCGCCGGCGGCGATCCCGCGCGGGCGGTGCCCGCGAGCATCGTCTTCGTCGGCTACGCCGCGATCAGCGGTGCCATGCTGCTCATGGCCGCCCGCACGACCCTTGCCGGCCGCGGTGAGAGCGCGCTGTTCGTCAACGGGTTTCCCCTGCTGTTGGCGGCGGCCACCGCGGTCCTGTCCCTCGCTCACTTCCTCCTGCCGATCCTGTGGACCAGGGTCGGGCTGGCGGTCTGCCTGGCGGCGATCGCGGCCATGAACGCAAGCCTGGTCATCAAGCACGGTCAGCCGCTCCGTTCCGTGGACGGCATTCTGATGACAACCGTCTTCACTCTCGTCGAAACCGGTGGGTTCGCGACCCCGCTGGTGGCAGGTATCGCCATGTGGCGTCCCGCACTTCTGCCCGCCCGGAAGCCGACGGGCCGCCAGATGGCGTGACGACCGCTTTTCACCGCTGGTTCGGCATCCACCTGCCCGGACGGAGACGTACAGACCCTGGGCGGGATGCCAGCTGCTGCCGCCAGTCGGCGGTACGTTCTCGGTTGACTGGTTCGCCGGGAAGGTGATGGAAGCGTGGCACAGCAGATGGACCGCAGCACGCCCTACAGGGGGCTGATACTGGACTTCGCCGGAGTGCTCACCGTGGGGGTGCTGGAGACGCACCGGATCTGGTGCCGGGAGCAAGGGCTGGATCCGGAGGCGTGGCGCTCCACGCTGAACGACAACCCCGAGGGTCGCGCGCTGTACGCGGCTCTGGAGATCGGACAGATCAGCCAGGCCGAGTGGAACATGCGCACCGCCCCGCTGCTGGGCGTATCGGACGGCGAGAACCTGATGGGCCGCGCCTGGGCGGGGGTCCAACCCGCAGCGGACATGATCGAGCTGGCGCGGGCCGCCCGATCGGCTGGCCTGACCGTCGCTCTGCTGTCCAATTCATTCGGACTTCAGCCATATGACCCCTATGCCACGCTCGGCGTGTGGGACCTGGTCGACGTCGCTCTGGTGTCCGAGCGGGAGCAGGTAGCCAAACCCGATCCCGAAATCTACCGGCGGTGCCTCGAGCGCATCGGACTTCCGGGCGAAGCATGCGTGTTCGTAGACGATCACCCGGCCAACCTGCCGCCGGCCGAGGCACTCGGGATCACAACCGTGCACGCCGACGGGCAGGGCGACACCGTTGCCCGAGTCGCCGCGCTGCTCGGCCTTCGCCCGACCGAGAGGATCTGACCGCCACCGACAGCCGTTC
>NZ_JAIY01000001.1:111356-184094 GCF_000710405.2 Kitasatospora sp. MBT66
GAACGGCTGTCGCGGCCACGCACTTGGGGCGTAGCGTCGTCCGTGAGGCCAATCACAGGACGGAGACCACGTTATGACGCAGTGGCAGGACCGCACCACAGGTGAACGGGTCAAGTTCCTTCGCGGCTCGAATCTGACCCAGGAGCAACTGGCCGAAGCCTCGGGCGTGAGTGTCGGCACGGTCCGCAAGCTCGAGCAGGGCGGAAACCTGAGCCTGCCGTACCTGATGAAGATCGCCTCCGCGCTGGGTACGGACGTCTCGACGATGCTGGGCCAGCAGTCACCGAGGCGCGGCATGGAGCGCGACGAACGCGCCGCGATAAGGGCCATGTCGCAGGCGGTCCACGGTTCGGCGCTCGGGGACGTCACCCTCAACGAACCTGGGCCCCTGGCCGACCTCCAGGCCGCCGTGAGGCACGCCGACGCGCTGCTGTGGGTCTCCGACTACCCGAAGCTGGGCGCCGTACTGTCGCAACTGCTTCCGGAGGCCCGGGCGCTGTACGACTCCGCCACCGGAGAGGAGCGCAGCGCAGCAGCCGGTGTTCTCGCGGATGCCTACCAGACCGCTGCATACGCCTCGAATTTGCTCGGGCAACGCGATCTGTCCCGCTCGGCACTCAACTACGGCCGAGTGGCCGCCCTGTCGGTCGGCGACGACCTGCGCGCGGCGCACCTGACGTCCACGGTGGCCTGGGTGAGCCTGCGCGACGGCCAGACCGAGTTCGGCGTCCAGGTGGCCGAGCGGGCGGCTGGGTCGATCGAGCCGAGGATGTCCGAGACGGACCCGGATCGGCTGAGCGTCTACGGCCAGCTGGTCACCAACGCCGCTGTCGCCGCGTCCCGGGGAGGAGCCAGTTCGGATAAGGCCCGGGACCTGCTCAGCCAGGCCCACGCGGTGGCCGCCCGGATCGGCCGCGAGCATGCTCGGGGCGGTCAGAACCAGCCCTTCGGCCCCTCCTATGTCGCTACACAGGCCATGAGCGTCGCCATCGCACTTGGCGACATCGGGAAGGCCCAGCGTCTGGCGGAGGGTGCCGTACTCGACCGCAGCATGCCACTATCCACCCGGGCCCGCTGGTTCCTCGACGTTGCGCTGCTGAACACCGAAACGAAGCGGTGGGAGGCGGCGGCGGACGAGCTCGAGCGGGTGTGTCTGATGGCACCGGCGTGGGTACGGCACCAGGCGCTGCCCGGGGTTGTCGCAGCACGAATCGCCGACCACAACGTCGCCCGGGTCCGCAGGATCGCGGCTGTCGCCCGGGTGCCGCTCGGAATCTGACGGACTACTACGGAGCGTGGTATCCAAGCGGGCGTGATCTGCCCCGGGTACCACGCTCCGTGCATTCACGATCAGTAACTGCGGCGCCACTCTTGGATCATGTCGAACCTGCCGGGCAACCGCATCGTGGTCCTTGTGCAGCGCCGCTCCGGTCCGGCACTGCTACGGCGCCTACGGGACACCCTGCCCGACCGCCGGCCGCGAGTCTCGGCGGAGCTGTGCGTACGCACGCCGCCCGGCACGGGAGTCGTGCCGGTACCCGCCACGCCGCGCCACAGCGCGGTCGAACCGGCGCCGGCAGCGGCGGGCGAATGGGGCGAAGCCTCCCTCGACACCGTGGTGCAGGGGCAGCTGCTCCGGCTCGCCCAAGGGGTCTGGCCGGACGGCGGCGGCGCTTGCGGGCCGGAGTCGCCCGCTCTACCGGGGCCTGCTGGCGGCGTCCCAGCTGCCCTTGGAGGGCACTGTCGCTCCCGCACCGATGCACCCGGCGCTCGACGGCGTCCCGGCGTCCGCACGGCCGTGGGCGGGGGGTCGTGATGGCGGTCTTCTCCCGGACGGGACGTCACCGCGGCCGCGCCGCGGACGCCCTGGCCGCCGTGCGGCAGGAAGTGCAGGATGCCGCAGAAGCGGCCCTTGTCGACACATGGCTGCCCCACCTGCTGCGGGCCGCCGAGGGCGGTCTGTCCCCGCGCCTGGACGGGGCTCCGTCGGCCGTCCTGCGGGCCGCGGACCTGGTCCTCGCGTCGGCAGCCCGGCTCCGGCGGCAGACCGCCGAGGAGGTGACGGCGGACATCGGGCCGGTCCTCGACCAGCTCGGCCGCCAGGCCACGTCCTTGACCGCCGCCCAGCAGACGGTCCTCAACGAGGACGCGCTCCGCCACCTCTACTGCGCCGACCACGCCGGGGCGCTCGCCGCCCGTTTCGGCGTCCGCCTGACGGTGCTGGCCGGAGGCGGCTGGCCCGTCAGGCGTCGGCCCGCCGCGCTGCGCGAGGTTGGCCAGGCCGCGCAGAGCCGGGTGGCGGACTACGAACGGGTGGAGGTCCGGGGAACCCCGGCCCTCAACGTGGTGGCCGGGGCCGTCGAGCCGCTGGTCGCCGCACTGGCCGAGCTCCTGGACAACGCGCTGCGCGCCGGGCCGCAGACCCCGGTCCTCCTGGAGGGATCGGCGGATCCCGGCGGCGCCGTGTGGCTGGTGGTCACCGACACCGGACCGGGTCTGCCACCGGAGACCCTCGCGGCCGTACGGCGCGTGCTGGCGGGCGGCGGGAGCATCCCGCCCGCGACGACGTGGACCGGGCGTGGTCTGCGGCTGGTGGCAGCCGCCGCCCGGCACCTGAACTTCCAGGTCGCCGTCACCAGCAGCCCCGGGCGGACGACCGCCGGCCTGCTTCTGCCGCCAGCCCTCCTCACCCCGCCACCGGCTCCCGTCGCTCCCGCCCTGCGCCGCATCCAGTAGTCCCTCCCGATCGAAAGGCCGACCCGTGCCCATGTCCACACCCGCCTCGCCCGCCCCCGTGTCCGTCCGCCCGTCCGGTGCCGGCGCCCTCCTGCCGGTCGATCCCCAGGCGCTGGCCGCTGCGGTCGCGGCCTCCGGCGTGTCCGCGGCCCTGCATGTGAGCCCGGACGGCCTGCTGCTGTGCGCGGCCGGCGACCTCCACCGGGACACGGCGGAAGCGGCGGCCGCCGCCCTCACCGCCGCCACCGCGGCGATCAGAGGCTGCGGCGCCGCGATCGGCGCCGCCCCGGCCTCCCCGGGCCTGGGCCTCAACCGCTTCTGCGGCGAGTTCGACGACGTGACGCTGCTGGCACAACCGCTCGCAGACGGCGCGCTGGTCGCGCTGGTGGGCGGCGGCCTGGCCGAACTGGCCGCCATGGACTTCGCGCTGTCGGACCTCGCCGCCGAGGTCCGACGCAGCGCCTGCTGACCGGCCCCCCTCACCCGCCACTTGCCCCTGCGATCCGCGAGGACGATCCGATGACCACCCCCCGCACCGC
Source organism: Kitasatospora sp. MBT66 (assembly GCF_000710405.2). Classification (NCBI taxonomy): domain Bacteria; kingdom Bacillati; phylum Actinomycetota; class Actinomycetes; order Kitasatosporales; family Streptomycetaceae; genus Kitasatospora; species Kitasatospora sp. MBT66. The sequence goes on from NZ_JAIY01000001.1 coordinate 114,632, forward strand.
GAAATCCCTTCCCCGGCCGGGCCGGCCCCGTACCGGCCGACCGCGCGGTCCGCTCCGCACGGTGCCCGACAGCCGTGACCCTGTCCGCGCGGCACCGGAGGACCCGGCGGCGGTCGCCGACCGGACCGGCGTCGCGGCGGCGCTGCTGGTGTCGGCCGCCTCCGCCCTGGCCGGGGTCCGGGCCACCTCGAACAGCGGCACCATAGCGGTCACCTGCTCCTACACCGGCGGAAGCTTCACCCGGGCGGCCCCGGCCGGCCCGGGGCGCGGCACGCGGGAGTTGCTCGCGACCGTCCTCCTGGGAGCACCCGTCGGCGCGGCCCGCGTCTTCGTGGAGAGCAGGCTGCACCCGACGGTCGTGGCGGTGGCGGGCGGGTGGCGGGCCTTCGCGCTGGAGGCGGACGGCTGGCTGCTGCTGGCCGTGGTCCCGGACCGGCCGGGCGAGGGCACCGCCCCGCACCTGCGCCTCGTCGGCCCCGGCGCCAACCGCGCCGGAGAAGCGAGGGGAGCGGCATGACGACACCCCACACATCGGCCTTCGCCCGCAACGCGCGCCCCGCACCGCAGGTCTCCACCGCTGCCCGGCCGGTCCCGCACCGTGCGACGGCCCCGCACACGGTGCGTCCCCCGGTCGGCGGCGGTCGGCGGACAGCGCTGGCCGGCGCCCTGTTCGGCGTGGTCCTGCTGGCTGTTCTGGCCGGCGCGGCTGCCGCGGCGGCAGTCCTCGCGGCGGTCCGGGCCGGGCTCTGGCAGGCCTCGCTCCTCGCCGCGTTCGTGCTCGTCGCGGGCATCGGTGCGGGAGCGGCCGCCCAGGTCCGGTCACCGCTCCCCGCGCCGCCGCGGGGCCACCGCCCCCCGCGCCTGAGACCCAGGAATGTCTCCCACCGCGCCCCTCACCGAGGTCCGGTGCGCTCGACCGACGTCACGGCCCGCACGGCCGATGCTTCGCACGCCGTCAACGTGCTGGCCGGCGAACCCGGTCCGGCGATGCCGGTCGCGGTCCTGGTCAGCCGCCCCGGCACCGGCACCGGACAACTGGAGGAGGCCGCCGGCCCGCAGCGGACCACGACATACCCGGACGGGTCCCTGGCGTGCGTGCGGCCCGACACCGCCGGAGCCGGTCCGGCGGACCTGGCCGCACAGCTGCTGCCCGACGCCACGGAGATGACCGGGTACCTGCGCGTCGACGGTCACCTCCTGATGGCCCAGGAACGCCGCACCGACGGGTGGACGGTGCGCGCCACGCGGTGGCGGGGCCTGCTGGTCGCGGCCCGCACGCCCGCCGGTGTGCCCGGCATTCCGCAGGTGCTGCTGACCGCCCACGGTCCCGCTACCGAGCCGGAAGGAAGCTCGTCATGAGCTGCGACCACCGTCCCAACTGCCACAAGGCCGGGGCGGGCGATGCCCAGGCGGCCGTCCCGGTGGCGAACCACCCGGACCGGGGTTGGACCCTCTTGTGCAACCGCGTCGTCTGCTCCTCCGACACCGGCCTGCTGCTGCCCGACGGTCGCACCGTCGCGCCCCGCAGGCCCGGCACCGCCACCCGGGGGCGGGCTGCGTGAACGGGCCCGCCTCCCCGCGCCAGGGCCTGGCAGACCGTCCGGCCGGCCACGCCACCGGCACGCGCGCACGCGCCGTCGTCCACCTCGCACCGCCGCCCGATCTTGCCGACCAGGACCCGCCAGCACGGTGGTGGCGCTCGCGCTGGAGCGAGGACCACCACGGGAGCGACCTGCGCACCGACACAGCCGCATCCGCCCGCGTCGCCGCCGCGCTCCTGGGCGGCAAGGACGACCTCGCGCCCGACCGGCTCGCCACCCAGCACCTGCTCCAGGCGGACCCCGCCTGGAGTCAGGACGCCGCCGCGGCCCGCCGCCTCGTCCTGGACAACGTCGCCCGCCTCGCCGCCTCCGGGACGGACCAGTACGCCGACCTCGGCTGCGGCCTGACCACCGGCGACCACCCCCTGGCACCGCCCGAGCTGCGCCCGCTGCACACGGCGGTCCTCCCGGTCGCCCCGGGCGCGCGGTTCCTCTACGCGGACCGGGACCCGATGGTGATGGCCCACGTCCGCGCCCTGCTCCACACCCCGGTTCCCGGCCACGCCCGGCACCTGCACACGGACCTCACCGAACCGGGCCCGCTCCTGGCAGGCCTGCGCTCCCCGCTCGCGGGCCTGGACTGGCGGCGGCCGGTGGCCGTCGTCCTGTCTGACGTCCTGCACGAGCTGACCGACCGGCAGGCCCGCGCGCTGCTCCGAGCGCTGGGCGAGGAACTGCCCGCCGGCAGCGTCCTGGTCGTCACACACCGTGCCCCGGACGGGGACAAGGAGCGGCGGGCTGCGGTTGCTGCGGCCCATGCCGGGGCCGGGCTCGCTTGGCATCCGCGCACCGGCGCCGAGGTCGCCGTCCTGGCCTCCACCTGGCGGACCCCGGGCCCGCCGTGCGGTGCGGGGGCGGTTGACGGCTTCGCCGTGGTGGTCCTGGAGAGCGGGGCCGGTCGGTGAACACGATGCCGCGCGGGGTGCCGGCGGTGACCCTGTGGTCCGGGGAGTCCCGCACCGGCGAGATCGTGCTCCAGTCCTCGCAGGCGACTGCGTTCTGGCCCGCCCGGGTGCTCGGTGTGGGCTACGCGGACGAGAGGGACGAGGACCGCGACGCGACGGGTGTGCTGATCCAGCGCCGACTCCAGGCGCCCGGCTCGGGCACCGCCCGCCTCAAGCTCGTCCACCCGGCCCGCCAGTACCGGTTCATGGCCGACGAGCTGTGCCAGGGCTGCGAAGGCGACCCCGACCGCACACCGGAGGGGACCCTGTGGCTGATGCCCCGCCCCGATACGGCACCCGCCGGGTGGCCGGAGGGCGTGGCGGTCGAGCACCCGCCGATCTGCCTTGCGTGCGCGCTCCGCTCACGCGACGCGTGCCCGGAGGGCCGTCGACGCGGCTGGGTGTCGGTCCGGGTGGGCGACAGCGACCTGTCGCACGTCGCGGGCCCGGTGTTCGCCGAACGCGAGGGCCGGGCGGTGGAGGTCGGGCAGGGCGTGCTGAGCTACGACGATCCGCGACTGGGGTGGATCACGGCGACCCGGTGGCTGCGCACGCTGTGGGACTGCACACCCGTCGACCTGGACGCCGAAGCCCGCGGCGCCGCAGACACGGGCCGCCTCGCGGCCCCGACAGAGGCGGCGCGGTGAACACGACCACGAACACGATCACGGGCGGAAGCGTGGGCGGGCCGGTGGTGCAGGCCCGCAGCATCCACGGCGGCGTCCACATCCACCCCGGCCCCGCCCAGCGGTGGCAACGCCCTGCCCAACTGCCGCGCCCCGCGACCGTGTTCGTCGACCGGACCGCCGAACAGGCGACGGTGACCGCGACTCTGGCCGCCGGGCGCATCGCGGTACTGGTCGGCCCCGACGGCATCGGCCGCACCGCCCTGGCGGCACGGGTACTGCGCGCACACGACGAGCCGGGCGGCTACCTGGCCGCCGACCTGCGGCCCGCCGCCGGCCGGGCACCCGTGGCCCTGGAGGTCCTCGGAGGCTGGCTGCGCGCGCTCGGCGCACCCCAGGTGCCCGAGCGGCTCGACGAGGCCCAGGGCCTGTGGCGGACCCTGAGCGCGGCCCGCCGACCGGCGGTCCTGCTCGCCGGCGCCCTCGACGACACCCTGGTCGGCGACCTCCTGCCCGCGGCCGGCTGCCGAACGGTGGTGACCGCACCGGCCCCCTTGTCCGGCCTGGTGCCCCACGGCGCCGTGCACCTCGACCTCGGCCCGCTCCCCGCGGGCGACGCGGGTGACCTCCTCGCCGCGCTCGCCTGCCGCGAGCTCGAGCGAGGCGATTGGCCGGGCGTGGAGCGGCTGGTCGAGGTGTGCGCGGGCCTGCCGATCGCGATCGGACTGGCGGCCGCCCAGCTCCAGCTCGACCCCGACCTCACCCCCGCACACCTCGCTCACACTCTGACCCCGTCCACCGCCGCCTCCCGGTCCCATCCCGTGGAGAAGGCCGTGCACCGCGCCCTCGACCAGGCCCACGCCCGCCTCGACGACACCCACGCCGCTGCCTACCGCGTGCTCGGGGCGCTGCCGCCGGTCCCGGTGGACGCCTTCCTGCTCGCCGCCGCCACCGGCACGGACCCGGCAACCGCGGCCGCGCACCTCGCGGCGCTCGAGCGCCGCCACCTCACCGCCACGGCCGGCGAGGGCCCCACCGGGCCGCGGCACCGGCTCCCCGGTCCCGGACACGATCACGCCGCCGCTCTCGCCACCGCCCTCGACGGGCCCCGGGCCGCGACCGACACCGTGCTGCGGGCGCTCTCGTGGTGGGTGGGCGCCGCCGAGACGGCCGGGGCCCTCGCCAGCGCCCGCCGCCCGCTGCTCGCGCCCGACGCCGCCCTCGCCACCATCGGGCACCCGCCGTTCACCGGTGCGGCCGGCGCCCGGACCTGGCTGGACGCCCAGGAACCCCTGGTGCGCCCGCTCGTCGACGCCGCCGCCCGCGCCAGCCACCACACGCTGGTGTGGCGCGCCGCGCTCGCCCTCTGGCCACTGGTCCTGGCCGGCCGCGACTACCCGCTGTGGCTCTGGCTCTACCGCTTGGCGCTCGATGCGGTCCGCCAGGACCCCGACGCGCCGCCCGCCGCACTACGCCAGACCCTCAACAGCCTCGCGATCGGCCTGCGCGCCACCGGCCACCACGACGAGGCCCTCGACCTGCTCCACGTGGCGCTCGCCAGCGCCGACACCGATCCCGCAGATGATGCGGCCCTGTCACGGGCGCAGCATCTGCACGACATCGGCGCGACTCGGCACGACGCCGGACACCCCGAATCGGCCCGCGCCCCGCTGGAGGAGGCCCTGCGGCTGCGCCGCGAGCTCGGCTACGTACGCGGCGTGGCACTGACCGAGATCGTGCTCGCCGGCGTCCTCGCCGACCTCGGCGAGACGCGGCCCGCCCTGGCGCTGCTGCGCCGGGCCCGGCAGGCGCTGGCCGGTGAGTCGCTGGAGGCGATGCGGGCGCTCGCCTGGACGGGCAGGGTCCTCGCCGGTGCCGGGCATCCGGTGCTGGCCGGGCGTGTGCTGGGCGCGGCCCAGGACGCCGCCGAGGCGCTGGGGAACGTGCTGTGGAGCGCGCGCCTGCGGGAGTGGCGCGCTCTCGCCTGCGAAGCCGCAGGCCGGCCCGCCGCCGCGTACCAGCTGTTCGCCGCCTCCCTCGAGGCCTACACCGCGGCGGCGTCCAGTTCGGACGTCCGGCGCCTTGCCCGGCACCTGGAACGCCTCACCGGTCCGGCCGGCCGGTCACCGACCTGACCCGCCTTCGCCTCATTGCCCCGCGCCCGTCCCCGTCGATCCTGGAGCAGCTCGTGTCCCGCCCCCGCTCACCCCAGCGGCCCCCGACCCACGGCCCCGGCCCCTGCCCCGGCCTGGAACCGGCCCTCGTCTCCCCGCCGCCCGGCCCCGACGGCCTGCTCCTCGACCCCGGTCCGTCCGTTGCGCCAGGCGAGCGGGCCGGCGTCGTGGCCGGTGTCACCGGGCTGGCGGTCGCCGTCCTCCACGCCTCCGAGGCTGGGGCGCCGCTGCGGATCGACGCCACCGTGGAGACGGTCGACGGCGGCAACCGCTACACCGGCACCACCGCCCACTACGCCGACGGCGTCACCGTCTCCGTCCGCGCCCACCTGCCGTGCCCGGTGCCGGCCGGGGACCGGGCCGAGGGAAGTCTGGCGGGCGACGGGGCCGGCCTGTTCGCCGCCGGCGCGCTGGTCGCCGACGGCGTCCCGCACCCGGCCACGGGCTGCCGGGCGGTGCCCGGCGGGCCGGTGAAGGGCTGGACAGCACGGGTCGACGGCTGGACGGTGACCGTGCACGGGGTGCCGGACACCCCGGCGGTGCAACTCCTGCGCCCCCAGGCCGGGCCCGGGGCCGGCCGGACCGTCTCCGCGGGCCCGGCCCTGCGGGTGCCGCTGCTCGACGGCGGGGGCGAACCCCGCGTCGAGCCCGTCACCGCCGGCGGCGCCGTGGCCGCGGTGCGCAGCACGTACGACGACGGCACCGTGCTGTGGCTGATGGCGGGCCGGGTGGGGCCGGACGCGGCCGCCCGGACCGTCTTCCCCGGCGAGACGACCACGCCGGGCCCCGAGGTGTTCGTGCGCATCGACGGCTGCACGCGGACGGCACAGCAGCGCCGCACCGCCGGGGCGAGCGCGCGGGTGGTGGATCTGTGGGGGGCGCGGTCGCGCACGCTGGTGCTGGTCACGCCCGGCCGCCCGCAGGGGCCGGCGCCGCGGGTCCTGCTGGCCCCGGGCGAGGGTGCCGGCCCGCTCGCGTGCGGTACCGGGGCGCTGCGGTGAGCGCGGCCGCCCTCGCCGGGCGCCCGGAGGTGCCCGCCGACGCCGGGTCCCTCGCACTGGCCAGGCTGCTCGCCGGACCGTCCGGGATTGAGGACATCGCCCGGGCGCTGGGCTGGTCCCCGGCCCGGGTGAAGGACGGCACGGCCCACCTTCAGCAGGTCACAGGCGCGCGCGACCGCACCGAACTGGTCGCCGACTACGCCTGGGCCGGACACCTGACCGCCCGCCACCTCGGCGCCCACGACCTCGAGGCCGTCCACCGCCTGCCCGCCGACAAGCGGCTGCTGCTGCGCCTGAGTGCCGGCGGGGGTGACGACCGGACGGTCGGCGCGGAGATCGGCGCGAGCGCGGCGACGGTGCGCCAGCGCCGCGACGTCCTCCTCGGGGCCCTGGAAGTGGCGACAGTGCACCAGGCCGTCGGGCTGGGCTGCCTGGCCGGGGTCGTACGCCGTGCGGACATGCCCAGGCGGTTCGGGCCCGCGGCCGCGCCGGTGGCCGACCACCTGCGGCTCCCGGTCGCCCTCGCGCTGCGACAGCTCGGCTCCTCGGGGCGGGCCCTGGTCATGGTGCCGCGCCGCGAGCAGTCCCGCCTCGCTGCGGCGGCCGCCGCCCGCACCGGCGGCCTGCGCCGCGTCCTGGTCCTGACCGAGCCGGGCGAGTACTGGCAGCACGACCTGGAGGTCCTCGCGGCCGCGGACCTCGACACGGGCCAGGTCCTCGCCGTCCTGGGCAGGGCCGAGGCCGCCCGGCTGCCACTGCCGCCCGGTGTCGAGGCCGCCACCAACCCGTCGGCCGTCCGCGCCGCCGCCGGCACCACCCTGCCCGCGGTCTTCGTCACCACCCCCCAGGGCCTGCCCGCTCTCACCCGCCTGCACCGCGAAGGCCGGTGGCCGCTGCTCGACCTGGCCGTCGTGTTCGACGCGCACCTGCCCGGCATCGGCGACCCGACCGCCCGCCCCGAGGAGTGCCCGCCCGCCGACGGCGTGCTGCGCCTGACGTCCGCACCCCGGTTCACCACCGCGGACCGCACCGGGCGCGGCGGCTGCCGGCGGGCCGTCACCGGCGCGCTCACGGCGGCGGTGCCGCTGAGGCGGGCCGCGGAGCTGGAACTGATGCGCCACTACCGCCTCGCGGCCACAGCCATCGGCCGCAGCGCCCAGCACGCAGCCCCGGCCCAACTTGTCGCGGACCTGGTCCGGGCCCACGCCCTGCGGCGCATCCTCGTGCACAGCGGCCCGCGTGACGCCCGGTCCCTTGCCGTCGCCCTCGCAAGGATCGGCCTGGACGCCGAGGTCCTTCCCGCCCGGGACCGCGGGCCGGTGCTCGCCCGGTTCGCCGACGACCGGGCCCCGAGGGTGCTGGTCACCGACAGGCCACTGCCGTCGGGGCTGGGCGCGGACGCCCTGGTCCACACCTCCACCGGGGCCCCGACCGAGCGCACCGCCGCGGTTGTCGAGGCCGCGCTCACCCCCGCCCGCCCCGGCGAGGGCCCGCTGCGGCTCGTCTCCGCGGACCGGGCGGACGAGAACTGGGCCGCGCTGGCCGAACTCACCGGCGCGCTGGCCGCTCTCGACCCGCAGCTGGCCAAGGATCTGGCCGACGCCCGCGACCGGCACGCCGGCCACGCCGGCCTGGAGCTCGCCCTGCCGCTGCCCGCCGGCACCGCGGAGCAACGCGCCCGGGCGGTGTGCGCGTGGGCGGACACCACATGGGACGAGGAGATGAAAGCCGCTGCGACCCGCGCGCCCGCCGCCGTCCGGCCCCGCCGCGACGCCGTCTCCCCGTCCGGACGCCCGCTCTCGACCTTCACCCTGTCCCGTCCCGCCGCCCGGACCGCCGCACTGCGGCACAGCACCGGCGGTGCCGCGTGAGCGCCGCCGCCCGCCTCGCCACCCTGTGGGTCCCCGGCCTCGATGCCACCGGCCTGACGCCCGCAGCCGCCCGGCAGGCCGCGGGCCGGCTCGCCCTGCCTGACGGCGATCCGGACCGGCGGACACTGCTCGCACTCGCCGAGATCCACCACCGCGCCGACGGGACATCCCCCGAGCGGGTCGTCGACACCCGACCGGGGCGGCAGGACCGCCTGGAAGCGCTCGCCGCCCGGCCGGCACGCTCGTGCCCGGCGGGCTGCGCACCCCCGAATACGCCCGCCTGCTCGGCGCGACCGCGGCCGGCAGCCGCTTCGCGCCGGGGACCGCCGACCCGGTGGGGGAGGGGTCGGTCGTCGTCCTCGACGAGTCGGCTCTGGCCGCGTCGTCTACCTGCTCGCCGGCACACCCTCCGGACGGCGGGCGCGGGCCGTCCTCGACCGGTGGCTGCGCCACGCCCAGGACACGAGAGGTGCCCTCGAACAACTGGCCGGCGCGCGGGCGGCACTGCGCGCACTCGACCGCACCCGCCGCCCACCCAGATAGCCGCCTTGTCTGAAATGCATCTTTGCTGACCTGCTGTCGTGAACGGAGCCCTGTGTCCTCCCCGCCCTCCCCCCTCGACCCGTACGCCTCTCCGACGGCCGACCCCGACCACCTCGGCACGCCGCACTCCGACAGTCCCCGACTGGGCTACCTGGTTCTCGGCCGCCACTTGCGGCACCTGCGCGAGTGCCAGGACCTCGCTCCCGGCGACATCGCCGACCGCCTCCCCGCCTTCCCGGGCCTCACCTCCCGGGACATCGCGGACCTGGAGGCCGGGCACGGCCCGGTGCTACGCGAGGCCGCCGCGGCCGACCGCCTCCGTTTCCTCCTGCGCGCCTACGGCGCCGGCACGGTTGCCGTCGCCGATTTCCACCAAGGCGCGGCGGAAGCCGGCCGTGAGGGTGGCGGCCGTGCGTGGCCCGATGCCGGGGCGGGTGCGGCCCACCGCTACCAGCTCCTGGAGCAGGACGCCGAGCATCTGCTGCTGGCCGCGGTGACGTCGATCCCCGGTCCGCTGCGCACCGCTGCGGTGGAGCGGGGGATGTGGATGGAGGGCGGCGAGGCACCGCTGCCGCCGGCGCCCACCTCGCAGGTCCTGCGGATCCTGCCTACCGGTGGCTGCCAGGTGTGCCGGATCTACCGGGCGGACCTGTTGGCGGACCAGAACGTGGCCGCCGTGTGGAAGCAGGCCGTCGCCGCCACCCGCAAGGAGGCCCTCGACCAGCGGATCCGACGCCCCGGGCCCGTGACGACCCTGCTGATTGACGAGGCGCTGCTGCACCGCGGCGCGGGCAGCTCGCGCGCGCACGCCGAACAGATGGCCCACCTCGCCGACCTCGTCCGCACCACCCGGCTACAGGTCCGGGTCGTGCCGCTGAACAGCGGCGCCGCACTGCGCTTCGACACCGTCGAACTCGGCCTCGACGGGCGCACGATCACCGCCAACCCGGCGGGCACGCACACCCGCTACCTGGGCGGCGAACACCACGCGCTGCGCTTCGCCCGCGACCGCGCCCACGATCCGGACACCAGCCTCCTGCTGCTGAAGAAGGCCGCGGACGGCACGCTGCGCCGCCCGGACAGGCAGCCGTGGTGACCCCGAGCACCCGGCCGACCAGTGCCTCCCTTCTCGGGCCCGCACACGCACCGCCCTCCTCGTCCCCCCGTCTCCCTCGTACCGAACGGATCCGCCGTGTCCCGCTCCCTCCCCGACCCGGGCAACGGCCGCCTGGCTCTCGACCCCGACTACCTCGCGGCCCTCGACGCGGACCTGTGCCGGCGGGCGAGCGAGTGGCTGCATCCCGTCCGGCCGGACGGCGTCCGCCGGGTACTGGACCCCGGCTTCGGCCAGGACGCCCCCGAGGTCGACCTCGACGACAGGATCGAGGCGGTGCGCCGCGCCACCGGCCTGCCGGTCGTCCTGCTCGACACCGACGAGTCCCCGAAGCGGATCAGCGCCCTGACCCGGTGCGTCGACGGCTTGTCGCGCTACACCGGGACCGTGACCCGCTACGCGGACGGCCGGTGTGCCGAACTGCGCCTGCCCTGCCCGCTGGGCCCGCCCCCGCGGAACGCCGACACCTCCGCGGCCGAGGAAGCCTGCGGGCTGTTCACCCACAGCCACCTAACCGTCGACGGCACACGGGTGGATGCCACCGGCTGCCGCCAGGAGCCCGACGGACCGGTCGAGCTGCGCCTCGCCGATGTCGGCGGATGGAACATCGGCGTGCGCGGCACGGCCGTGGCCGACGGCGCCGCGGTGCGCACGGTGGGCGCCGGCCAGCCACCGCGCCCGGGCCACCTGTGCACCACCGGTGCCACCTGACCCCACCACCCCCACGGCCCGCCCCGGCCCGACCACCCCACCGAGGACACGGGACCGACCCCGCCACCGCACGCACCACGTGCCGCCGTCCACCGTCCAGTCCTCCGATCCACAGGAACGCCCGTGATCCACCTGACGCACCCCGCCACCCGCGCCGCAGCCCCCACCGGGGCGGCCCTGCTGGCCGACCTGCTCCCGCGCGACCGTAGGTCACTTGGATGGGCCGAAGCGCTGTGCTCCGGCGGGACCATCCGCAGCATCACCGACAGCGGCGCGACCGCGCGCGCTACCGCCCGGCGGGAGATCACCGCCCTGATGGACCGCTGCGGCACCTCCCTCCGTCCCCAGATCACCGCGCAGTACACCGCAGCCGACCTGGTCCCCGCCCATTGCCTGCCCCGTGAGGTGACGGACCCGTGGAACCTCGACCCGGCCGACCGGGCGCTGCTGCGCCTGCTCGCCCGCATGTCCCACTCCGAGGCCGCCGCCGAGCTCGCCCTCACCCAGGACACCGTGAGCTCGCGGGCCGCCCGGCTTCGGCGGCTGCTGCATGTGGCCACCGACCACGAGGCGACCGCGCTCGGGGCGATGCGGGGCCTGGTGCGCCCGGGCGACACCCGACCAGGACTGCCGCTGCCCGCCCCGGACCTTCCCGACGCGCTCGCCCCGGCGGTGCGGGCCGTCCTCGCCCGCCTCGCCGCCACTTCGCACGCCACCGCGCAGATCCCGCGCGCCGAGCAGCAGGTCGTGGCCGCGGCCGTCGCCCATGCCCGCGCCGGCCACCGCTCGCGGGTCCTGGTGGTCGCCGACGACGGCCCCGGGTGGGACTGCGCGATGGACACCTGGGCAGGAGCCCGCAGGGACGAGGGAAGCGTGGTGGGCCTGCGCCACCGGCCCGTCCACCCCACGGACGACGAACGGGCACTGGCGTGGACGCGACGCGGCCTGCTCGACCTGGCCGGCACCCGCCGACCGGTCACCGTTGTGGCGACGCCCGAGTCCCTGGACCTGCTGACCGCCCTGCACCACGCCCCCAGGCACCCCCTCACCCGATGGGACCTGATCGTCACAGTCGACGCCCACCGCCCCGCCAACACCGGGCACCGTTCACCAGGAGCCGCAGCCGACCCCGCGCTTCCCGCCGCGGCCCGCCTCGCCCTCACCGCCGCCCACACCCCCGTGCCGCTCATCAGTACCGCAACAGCAGTTCGGCGCAGCGTCGCGCTCGCCGGCGGGCAGGGCCGTGTGCGCGGCCACCGGCTGCTGGCCGTTCCCTGGACGGTGTCCGCGACACCGGACGAGGTGGCCGCGGTGGTCCTGGAGGCGGCGCGCCGACACGGCCTGCGGCGGGTGCAGGTCGTCTGCGGTTCGGCGACGACGTGCCAGCAGCTCGTCGACGCCGTGGCTCGGGCGGGCGAGGCCCTGCCCGGCTGGAGGCGCCCAGTGTCCTCGTGGACCGGCACGATCACCCCCGACCTGCCTGCCGGGGAGCGGGCGCAGGTGCTGCAGTCGTTTGCCGAGGGCCACGAGGAACTGCTGGTGCTCGCGGCGAGCGGCCCGGTGCGGGCAGCCGGCGCGGATGCGTTGCTGCACCTGGTCCCGCACGACGGGGCCGCGGCGGGTGAGGCCGTGGAGTGGGCCCTGGAGACCCGCGACCCGCGCGACAGTGCGCGCACGCTCGCCGTCCTGGTGCCCGTGCCCGACGAGTCCACCCCCGGCTCCGGCACCGGGCGCGCCGAGGAGGTGCTGCGGGTGTGTGCGGCGCTCGACCCCTCCCTCGCCGACCGGGCCCAGGGACATCCGGCCGGGTCGCGGTGGCCGTGGATCGACGGCGCCCCGTACCTCGACTCCGGCCGGCGCTCCCACCTCGACGCGGCCGTGCGCGCTCTGACCACAGGACAGCCGTCGTGACCGCCGACCTCGACAACGGGACGACCGCCGGGCCCGTCACCGTCGTGCCGGACGATGCCGAGCACACAGTGCTGGACCAGCTCTCCGCCGGGGTCACCCAGCGGCGATCGCCGACCGCCTCATCGAGGCGCTGCGGGCCCGCTACGGGGTGCGCACGACGTGCGGTCTCCTCGCCGAGCACTTCGCCGATCCGGCCCACCACGCCCGCTGGAGGCCAGCGGGGACTTTCCGAAATTTCGGACGACGAGCACGGACAGACACACGTGTGAGAGCGGGCGGTCAAGGGCCCGGACCAACCATCAATCCCAATGATCAGGAGAGGCACCGTACGTGGGAGCTCTGTTGTGGCCGCACCAGGAGGAGGCAACCGAAAGCGTTGCCAAGGTGCTCGCCCAAGACCGCAAAGCTGTGCTGCTGATGGCCTGCGGAACAGGCAAGAGCCGTACTGCCGCAGCGGTCGTCAACACGATGCTCGACCATCCAAGCGGCCACATCCTCGTCGGAGCGCCCACGCTGGATCTTCTCTCCCAGATGCTGCAGCAGTGGATCGACGCCTTCGGCCGCAGGTGGCTCGGCGAGATCCTGGCGGTGTGTACCGACAAGGAGCTCCTGTCGGCCCAGGTCTTCCGCGGCGGGCCGGGCGCAGGCGTCAGCAGCAACCCCGCAGACATCGCGCACCAGCTGGGACCTGACCGCAGGGTGACTACTGCGGTCACTTACCAGAGCCTGCACACCCTGGTTGCAGCCCACCGTGACCACGGGCTGCAGCCATGGGACCTGGTGATCGCCGACGAAGCGCATCGCACCGTCGGCGTCAACAACAGCTGGTCCGTGATCCACGACGAACGGCTGCTCCCGTCCCGGCTGCGCCTGTCGATGACAGCAACGCTGAAGGCGGTCATCGGAAGCGAGGACGACGAGCGGGCCGTAAGCCTGGACCGGCCGGACCAGGTCGGACCCATCGCGTACAGCCTGCCGTTCAGCCAGGCCATTGAGCGGGACTTGCTCGCGGATTACCGGCTGGTCGTCGCTACTGTCACCGACGACGACATCCGCGCGCTCGTTTCCGACGGCGGTCAGTATCTGACGATCGGCCACAGCAGCGTCGAGGCCGCCGTCTTCGCCAAGGCCATCGCGGTCCTGCGGGCCGCAGCGAAATACGGCTGCCAGCGGATGATCACCTATCACGCCACGATCGCCGCCGCCAAGGCGTTCGCGCTGGTCCTCCACCAGGCGATGGAGCACCTGCCAGCGGAGGAACGACCGGCATCGCTGTGGACCGGACACGTCAACGGCGAGCAGCGGCGCGAGACTCGCCGACGAGTCTTGGACCGGCTGCGCACCGGGACCGACGCCCTGATGGTGGTCACCAACGCGAAGCTCCTGACTGAGGGCGTCGACGCACCGGAAGTCGACTCGGTTGCCCTCATCGACGAGCGCGGCTCCGTCATCGACCTCATCCAGATCATCGGACGCGCCCTGCGCCGCGGTGACCGGAGCAGGCCCAAGACCGCCACCGTGATCATTCCCGCGCTTGTCGGTCCCAGCGACGGCGACGGGCAGGAGGCTGCCTCCGCGTCAGCAGTGCTGGCACCGGTGATGGCCATGGCTGCGGTGGACGACCGGGTTCGCGTGACGCTCGACCGTGCCAGACGGGGCCGCCACACCACCCACTCGGACTCCGGGGGCGGCCCGACCTCCTCGCTCCCGGACTGGATCTCCTTTGAGGGCAACGCGGTCCCGGAGAGATTCGTCCAGGCGATCAGGGTGTCTGCTCTCGACGCCTCTGCCTCCCGCCGCGAACACATCCTGGACGCGCTGGCCGCCTTCAAGGCCGAGGAGGGCCATCTTCTCGTCCCCCCGGACTGGGTCAGCCCCGCTGGGGTCATGGCCGGCAGGTGGCTCGCCAACATCAGGAGGAGGCCTGGCCACCTGCCCCCCGCCATCCGTCAGCGCCTGGACGAACTCGGTGTGGTCTGGAACATGCTCGACGCGGCCTGGGACCAGTTCATCACCGACCTGGCCGCGTTCAAGAAGGAGTTTGGGGATCTGCTGGTTCCGAACGCTCACGTCACCCCCGAAGGCCGCAGGCTCGGCTATCGCGTCCAGCATGCCCGAAAGGACTACGACCGCTACACCCCCGCCCAGCGCAAGCAACTGGACGACCTGGGCTTCGTCGTGAGTGACCTGGAGCGGCGCCGTCAAGCCTGGATGAAGCTCCTACGGCAGTACATCGGCGGCACCGGGCGCCGACGCGTGGTGCAGAGCTACGTCACACCTGATGGCGACAAGCTCGGCGCCTGGTTCAACGCCGTCCTCGTCAAGGCCCGCCGGGGACAGCTCCCCGATGAGCACCGAGCGGAACTCGTCGCGGTGGGAGCAGACATCCCCCTCCCGAGGGACGCTCCGAATCCTCCTGGACTCGACCCCACGCATGCCTCTACCGCCGAGCGCTGACGGTGAGGTCCGCCCTGATCGCCGTGCCGCTGCGAGGAGCCCTTCCCCGTGCGCCGGTATCTGGCCGCACGGCTGCAGATTGCCGCAGCGGCGTCGCCGCTCCGCCCCTGAATGGAGAACGCCCGGCATGACCGGAGGAATGGACGGCCCGGCCGAGCTTGCGGAGTACCTCCAGCTCAAGAAGCGGAAGGAGGAGAAGACCCGCCTGAAGGAGGAGATGAGGCTCCTGGCGGACCCCACAACGGACTTCAGCGCCCTCCAGGACCGCGTCTTCGGGCGGCTGCTGCGAGCGGTCTGCGCCGACGGCGTCGTGCCGGAGCCGTTCAGGGACGAGCTGGTGCTGCGGGTGAGCGCCGGCCGGGTCCGCGCACCGTACCTGCGCGCCCTGCTGCTCGGCGACAAGGTACCCGGCGTCATGCCGCTGGCTGTCGCGGCGTGGGAGGCGATGGCAGCGGCACCGCACAAGGCGGCCGCCGTGCTGACCGCCCACCACCAGGCCACCGACAAGTCCGCCCGGCTGGTGGTCCGCCAGGTCCCGATGTCCGGGGACGGAGTGGCCGTCCAGGCCGCCTGTCGCTCGGACAGCGGCTTCGCCCACGGTGCCGCGGCCTTCTCCCACACTCTGGAGGCGGCGCAGGACCTGGCCGTCCTGAGCCTGCTCGGACACCTCAGCGGAGCCCACCCGGTCGCACAGGTGGAGCCGGATGGGGACGGCTGGTCGCCGTACGGTGCCAAGCCGGCGGCGGAATCTCCGGCCGCTGCTCCGGAGGCGTTCCACACCGAGTTGCTGCGGCTGTGCGCGCTGGAGACGGTGGCGCCGGCGGTCCTGGCCGAGATTTCCGCCCGGGTCCGCGCGGGCGCCTTGGCAGCTCGCGACCTCCACCTGGTCCTGTTCCTGGCCGCCGGGCCGCAGTGGGAGCCGGTACGCCGGACCGCGCTGGAGGCCGCGGCGGCCCCCGGCAAGGCCCAGGCCGTGCTGAAAGCCCACGCCAAGGAGGCAGGGGCCCGCAGGCCGGTCTACCAACAGGAGCCGGCCGCGGACCCCGCCGACTTGGGGAAGCTCCATGCCGTCCGAGTCGTCTACGAGGTCGGCGAGTACGTGCACCAGGTGACCAGCGGCCTCTACCGCTCGCCGACGACGGCCCTCTCCGTCGCCGCGCTCCGCCTGCTGGCAGACCTCGCCGGCCTTCCCACGCCCGACCTCGCCGGACCGGCCGCCGCAGACCCGCAGGGAGGCAAGGACAGCATCGCCACGCTGCGCGAGATGGAGCAGGCGATGCTCCTGACCGGTCTGCGGATCGAGGACGACGACGAGCTGACCGGCACCTCGCTGATGTTCAACTGCCGTATCACGTGCAGCGCCGGAGGCCGAGACCTCAAGTCCCGCGGGAGTGGGGCGAGCACCGCAGGCGCCCGGGTCAAGGCGGCGGACGCGATGCTGCGGCTCGTTCTCGACCTCCCCACGCTCGACCCCCACCCCAAGCAGCCACCACAACTGCCGGTGAGGATGGTGGCCCCGCCGGAGCTCACCGACGGCCGGGATCCGCTGCGGGTGCTGAAAGTGCTGCGCGACCGGCGGACGATCACCGACGTGACGGAGGATGTCGGCACTCCGACCGGCCCGGCCCACAGCCCGCGGCTCCCCTGCACCTTCTCCTGCCGCGTCCAGGGCGCCGCCTACTCGGCCACCGCCCGCGCCGTCGGCAAGCAGACTGCCCGGCGCGAGGCCGCACGAGCCCTGCTGCGTCTGCTCGGCACCGTCCCCCTCCCCGCCACCGTCACCGCGCCGGCCGCACCACCGGCCCCCGAGCCCGTGCCGGTCCCGGCGCAGCGCCGCGCTCCGGCGGCGAGCGCCGCCGAGGTGGTGGCGGCCGAGCGGGCGGTGTGCGAAGTGCTGCTGGACGGTGCGGCGATGGTCGCCGAGCCGGTGGACGGCGGTGTGGCGATGGCCGTGTTCCGGGTGGACGGCGCTGCTCTGCCGGGCGGCTGCCCCGCACCGCTGCTGGAGGCCGGCATGGAACTGGTCCTCCCGCACATGGGCGTGGGCGTTCGGGCGGTGGCCGTTGCCGTCTGGCGGGTGCCGGTGCGGCTGCTGACCGGCGTCCTGGCCCGGCTGTCGGACCAGGGCCTGCATCCGTCGGTGCTGCTGTGGGCGCGGGCGACCCGGCTCGCGCTGACCGCGATCGCGGCCGGATTGCTCTACCCGACTCTGGACGCCGGCGACCGCGACGTGTGGCGCCTGGGCCCGCTCCCCGCAGGGCTGGCCGCCGAGGCCGCGGGGCTGGCCGACGCGATGCCGGCCCACGCCCACTGCGTGCCGGCCGCCCGCGCGCCGTACCGGCTGTGGGCGCCGCGCACCGTGCTGCGCCAGTACCTGGACGCCGTGGCCGAGGCGGTGGTCCGCGGGCCCGGTGCCGCCGCAGTCCTGGGGACCGGTCCGTGGAGCGGCCCGGTCCCTCGCCCGCAGCAACCGCGGTTCCGCTCCTGGTGCGACCAGGTGGAGCGCAGCATCGGCCACCGGCTGCCGGCGCTGGTCCTGACCATCCGGCAGCCGTCCGAGGGCAGCCCCCTGGACACCGACCTGCTGTGGGCCCATCTGGGCGTGCGCACCGCCACCACGCGCGGCGGGCGCCTCCACCTCGTCCCCGCCGCGGAGTACCTGCCCGTCGCGGGCTGCGACCTGGCCCGGCTGGAGCGGGTCCGAAGCGCGCTGCGGGCGGCCGAGCCCGCCTGGCCGCCGCTGGGCCGGCTGCTGGAGCAGGAGCGGCCCGGCCGGTTCACCGTCCGTCCCGCCGAAGCGGCTCTGCTCCTGGGCGAGATGGGCCAGCGCCTCACCCGGGCTGGCGTCGAGGTCGCCTGGCCCAGGCACTGGGCGATGGGGCTGCAGCTGCGCACCGTCGTCGGCTCCCGACCCGTCCCCGAGGCGACCGACGCCCCGCACCGCTTCGGCCTCGCGAACCTGCTGGACCTCCGCTGGCAGCTCGCCCTCGACGGCGACCACCTCACCGAGGCGGAGATGGACGCCATGGCCGCCTCGGGCCGGCCGCTGCAGCAGGTGCGGCGGCGCTGGGTCCTTCTCGACAGGCCCACCACCCACCGCGCCGGCCACCGCGACATCGGCACCCTCGACGTCCCGCAGGCCCTGGACGCCGCGCTGACCGGCACCGCCGCCGTCGACGGAGTGGACCACCCCTGCGATCCGGCCGGACCGCTCGCCGACCTGGTCGAAGCGCTGCGCCCCGGTGCCCGCGAACCCGTGCCCGCGCCCGCCGCCCTGACCACCGCGCTGCGCGACTACCAGGAACGCGGCATGAGCTGGCTGGCCCACACCCTGAACCTCGGCTTCGGCGCCGTCCTGGCCGACGACATGGGCCTGGGCAAGACCGTCCAGACCCTCGCGCTGCGGCTTCACCGCCGGGAACAGACCGCCCGGCCCCACCCGGACCTGATCGTCGCACCGGCGAGCATGATCACCGTCTGGCAGCGCGAGATCGCCCGCTTCGCCCCCGGCACCCCGACCCGTATCTACCACGGCCCCGAACGCACCCTCGAGGGCGTCACCGCGGACACGGTCGTCATCACCACCTACGGCACCCTGCTGCGCGACATCGACGCCCTGGCCGGCTTCCCGGTCGACCTCCTCATCGTCGACGAGGCACAGTTCGCCAAGAACCACCTGAGCCTCACCGCCCGCGCCCTGCGCCGCATCCGCAGCACACGGCGCATCGTGCTCACCGGCACCCCGCTTGAGAACCGCCTCCTGGACCTGTGGGCCGTCTGCGACCTCGCCAACCCCGGCCTCTTCGGGACAGTGCGCGCCTTCGGCGAGCGCTTCGCCCGGCCGATCGAGGCGGACCCCGGCGGCGAGGCGACCCGCCGCCTGTCCCGGCTCATGAGCCCGTTCTTGCTGCGCCGCCGCAAGAGCGACGCCCACATCCTCCAGGAACTCCCCCCGAAGATCATCTCCCACCGCTGCATCCCGCTGACGCCCGAACAGGCCGTCCTGTACGAGCGGGTGGCCCAGGAGGCGATGGAGCGCATCCGCACCGCCGAGTCGCCGCACCGGCACGCCCTGGTCCTGACGCTCCTGTCCGAGTTGCGGAAGATCTGCAACTCCCCCGCCCACTACCTGCGCGAGGAGCCGCAGGAGCCGGGCACCTACGACGTGCCGGCGGCGCGGGGCCGCTCGGGCAAGCTCGCGGCCCTCGACGAGCTCGTCGAGCAGGTCCTCCAGGAGGAGAGCGGCGGGGGCGCGCTGGTGTTCACCAACTACGCCGTGATGGGGCGGCTGCTGGTCGCCCATCTCAAGGCGCAGGGCATCGCACCCTTGTTCCTGCACGGCGGCGTCCCGCCCGGTCCCAAGCGGCAGCATCTCGTCGATGCCTTCCAGGACGGGCGCAGCCCGGTCCTGATCAGCACGATGAAGGCTGGCGGCATCGGGCTGACGCTCACCCGTGCCACGGACGCGATCCTCTACGACCGTCCCTGGAACCCGGCCGTGGAGGACCAGGCGACCGACCGCGCCCACCGCTTCGGCCAGGACGGCACGGTCCGCGTCCACCGGCTGACGACCGAGCTGACGGTCGAGGACCGCGTCGACGCCCTCCTTCACCACAAGCGGATCCTGGCTGACGCCGCCGTGCCCCATGCCGCGGAGACCGCGCTCGGAGAGCTCTCGAACGGCGAACTCGCCGACCTCATCACCCTCGGAGCACGCCCATGAACCCGCACGGCCCGTGGGCCCTGGCCTGGCAGCTCGCCGCGCAGCAGGCCGCCCTCCACCAGCACACCTTCCTCCAGGCAAGCGCGATCCACCTCGCGGGCGAAGTCGGCGACCTGAACCTGGCCGCCGGGAGAGCAACCGGGCTCGTCACCGCCCACCAGGACGAGCCGGCCCGCGCCCAGCTGGACCTCGTGCCGTTCACCGCCGACGAGCAGGCCACGCTCGGTGCCGCCCTCGCGGCCGGCACGCACCGGGAACTGCTGCTCGCCGGACACCTCCCGGCAGCACTCACCGACTCCGACCACACCGGCGGCATCAACATCACCCCCGACCCCGGGCACTTCACCTGGGACTGCTCCTGCGGCCAGGCACCCTGCCGGCACACCGCCGCCCTCGCCCACGCCGTCACCGACCGCCTCGACGCCGACTCCGCCCTCCTCCTTCTCCTACGGGGGCTTCGCGAACACCGACTCACCCAGCTCCTCCACGACCACGCCCCCGGCGCCCGCCCCAAGCGCCAACACCAGTACACCGCGCTCGTCCCCGCCCACCAGGCCTTCCAGGCCCGGCCGGCCGCGCTGCCCAGCACCCCCGCGGCATCCGAACCCCTCCAGGACCCGAACGCCGTCACGTTCGCCGACGCGCCGCTGCCCGCCTCACCCGAACCCGCCCCCGCGCTCGCCCAGCTGCGCCACCTCGCCGCCCTCGCGGCCGACGAGGCCCGGCACCTCCTGGCGGGCCGCGGCACGCTGGACAACGACCCGGTCAGCGACGCCGTCCGCATCGCCGTTGCCCTGCCCGCCGCCGGGAAAGTACCCGACCTCGCGCACCACCTCGGACTGGAACCCGACGAACTGCGCCTGCTGCTGGCCGCCCACAAGGTGGCCGGCGCGGCCGGAGTGCGGGCCGCCCGGACAGACCTCCCCGCCAACCCGGCCCTGCTGGAGCGAGCACAGCGGGCCATCGCCCCGCTCCGGCCCGCCAGCCGGGCACCCCTGTCGGCCGAGGGCAACCGGATCACCGACACGCTCGTCGGCGTCCAGGTCCGCGTCGACCCCGACGGGAACTGGCACCCGTTCACGGCGGCCGACGGCGACTGGAGGCTCGCCGGGCCGGCGGCTCAGGACGCCGCGGGCGCGTACCGCGACGCTCTCGCGTCCCGCCGGATCCGCACGAAGGGGCTCTCCCAGGACCGAGGCCGGCATGCCTGAGCTGACGGCCATCCAGGTTCCGGCGGCATCCGCATGAGCGGGTCGGTGCCGGTGAGCGGCACCTCGCAGAGGAACACGGAGCTCGAGAGGATCGTGCGGGATGAACTCGGGTGGTCGATGTCGGGTTTCGCCCAGCGGATCCGGGAGCGCTGCGCGGCCACCGGCCACCCCCGGTCCGTGAGCACCAGCACGGTGTCGCGATGGTGCGCGGGGGCGCACCCGGGGCCGGATCTGGCGGCCGCGGCGTGCTACGTCCTCGCCCAGGCGTGCAAGCGCCCAGTGACGCCCGAGCGCCTGGGGTGGCCCCCCGAGGATGTGAGGGTCGCCGAGCAGGCGCTCCAGTACGGCGATCTGACCCACGCGGTACGGATGCTGAGCCGGCTGTGGCAAATGGACGCCGTCCCCGAAAGCGCGTCGGTACGAACGATGCCGTTCGCCGCGACGCCTCCGCCGATGGAGGCGCTGGTCATGTTGCCCGACACCAAGATCGCAGGGTCCGGGCAGTACCGGGTGACCGTGGCGGACATCGAGTTTCTGGACTTACAAACCGATCTGTACGGCAGGTCGGACGCCCGGCACGGGGGAGGGAAGTTCCGCTCGGCGTTCGCCGGCTTCCTGGCCGCTCACGCCGTCCCGCTGCTCGAAGGCGGGTACAGCACCGGGCGTGGGCGGCGGCTGCTCGGCAGCGTCACCGACGCGGTGCTCGTGCTGGCGAGCATGGCCTACGACGACCAACTCACGGGCCTGGCGCAGCGGTACGACGTGCAGGCGATGCGTATGGCGCAGGCGATCGGTGATCGCGGCCGGCTGGCCCGGGGCTGCATCCACCAGGCGCGGCTGGCGGCGGTGCGAGGGGACGGCCGGGAGGTGCTGACCCACGCCCGCAGCGCTGTGGTCGCGGCCACCGGCTCTCCCGCGCTGGTGCGGGCGTATGTCGCGGTGACGGAGGCGAGGGCCTGGGCCTACAACGGGGACGCCGGCCAGTGCCGGGCGGCGGTGGAGCGGGCGCGGGCGGCGTTCAACCGGGCCGGGAGCGGGTCGGACCCGCGGTGGCTGGCGTGGCTGGACCGCCCGGAGCTGGAAGGCCAGGCCGCGTGGGCGCTGGCGATGGCCGGGCTGGTCGAGGAGGGCGGGCAGGCGCTCAAGGTGGCGATGGGCCTGTCGCCGGAGCGCACGCGCGACAGCGTGGAGCTGCTGATCACCGGTGCCGAGCTGGCCCGGCTGCGCGGGGACCGGGCGGAGCGGGAGGAACTGCTGGCGAAGGCGAAGACGACGGCGCAGCACCTCAAGAGCCGCCGGCTGGCGCGGCGCCTGGCCGACGCCGCCGCAGGCGGGCCGCTCCACGACTTCTGACCCCGGGCCGACCGGGCCGGGCAGCCGGTGGTCAGGAAGCCGGTCAGGCCGCCGTGGAGCCGAGCCAGCTGAGCCTGGAGCGGACGTCGATCGCCGCGCGGGGCCGGGCCGCCTCGCCGGGGACCGGGGTGCCGACGTACAGGTAGCCGAGCAGCTGCTCGTCGTCTCCGATGCCGAGGTGCTTGCGGACCTGCGGCGCCTCCGGGCAGGGGCCGCCGAACCAGACTCCGCCCCAGCCGCGCGCGTCCAGGAGCAGCAGCAGGGTGGTGGCCATCGCGGACGTCGCTGCCATCTGCTCCCAGCGCGGGATGGTCGGGTGGTCGCGGGGCTGGAAGACGAGGCCGAGCATCAGCGGTGCGCGCAGGTGCTTGGCGGCGATCCGCTCGGCCAGGTCGGCTGTGGGCGCGGCCTCGGCGGCGGCTTCGCCGAGCCGGGCCCGGGCGTCGCCGCAGATCGCGATCACGCGCCAGGGGCGCAGCTGCCCGTGGTCGGGCGCGGTGGCCGCGGCCGCCAGCAGGTCGAGGAGTTCGGCTTCGCCCGGGGCGGGCCCGGTGAGGCGGATGGTGCTGCGCCGGGTGCGGATCGCCGTCTCGGTGCCGGCTGCGGCGGGCCGGGTGTCGGGGGTGGAGGTCACCGGGCTGCTCCCGGGGTGCTGGGCTGGGCGGTGACCGGCACCTCGATGGGGCCCGGGGTCGTCAGGTCGGGGGCGCCGCGGGTGAGGCGGTCGAGCAGGGGCGCGGTGGCGGCGGTGGTCACGACGGCCATGAGGACCATGATCGTGAACAGGTTGGTGGAGATGACGCCGAGCTGGAGGCCGATGCCGAGGGCGACGATCTCGGTGATCCCGCGGCAGTTCATCAGGGTGCCCATCAGCGCCGACCACCGCCAGTCGCAGCCGGCCAGCCGGGCCGCCCCGGCGGCGCCGATCCACTTGCCCGCCACGGCGACGGCCAGGACCAGGGCGGCCCAGCCCCACTGGCCGGCCGGGAGGTGGGCGAGGTCGGTGTGCAGGCCGAGGTCGACGAAGAACAGCGGGAGCAGCACCGGGACGAAGACCGCCTGGAGGCGGGCGGCGGTGCGCTCGACGGCCAGCAGGCCGCGCGGCACCGTCGCGCCGAACAGGAACGCTCCGAAGGCGGGGTGGACGCCGATCCGGTCGGTGGCGCACGCGGCCAGGAGCAGCCCGGCGACCAGCAGCACCGTCACCAGGTCTTCCGAGCTGCGGGCGGCGCGCTCCAGCATCCGCTTCAGGACCTGGCGGGCCAGGGCCAGGGCTGCGGTGAGGGCGGCGGTGAGCGCGAGGGCGGTGAGCGCGTCGAGCGGGGAGCCGGCGGTGGCCAGGGCGGTGACGGCGATGAGCAGGCACCAGGCGAGCGCGTCGTCGGTGGCCGCGCACGCGAGGGCGAAGGCGCCCAGGCGCGTGGTGGCCAGGCCCCGGTCGGTGAGGATCCGGGCGAGGACGGGGACCGCGGTGATGGACAGCGCGGTGGCGACGAACAGGACGAACGGCAGCCGCTGCACGCCGGGCGGGGCGAGGGCCGGGTACATCACGACGGCGAGCCCGGCGCCGAGACCGAGCGGCAGCAGGATGCTCCCGGCAGCGACGGAGGCCACGGCTCGGCGGGTGGTCCGCAAGGAGCGGAGGTCGAGTTCCAGGCCGACGAGGAAGAGGAACGCGAGCAGGGCGATGTTGCCGAGCACCGAGGTGTAGGGCAGGACGGTGGCCGGCAGCAGGGTGTGCTGGAGGCCGGGGGCGAGCCAGCCGAGCAGGGAGGGGCCGAGGAGGATGCCGACGGCCATCTCGCCGATGACGGGCGGCTGGCCGAGGCGGCGGGCGGCCCAGCCGCCGGCCTGGCAGGCCAGCACCACGGCCGGGACGGCGAGGAGGACGAGCGAGAGCGGAGTGGACAACAGGGTCTCCGGGCGAAGGGCCGGCCTGGGGTGCGGGCTCCGCGAGCGGCCGGGCAGGGATCGACATGCAGGGCGGGCAGCTGCTCGACGGCAGCGGCGTCGAGGCCGGGCGGCGCCGCGGCACGCGCGTGCTCGGGCCGCCCGGGCCGGACGTGCGGTCAGGCCGTGGGGAACAGGGCCCGGTAGAGCGGGTTGGCCCGGAAGGGGCCGCCGTGGTGGGGGGAGGTCAGCGAGGCGTGGTGCTCCTGTCCGCCGGTGGTGCGCAGCGTGGCGGCGAGGTGGTAGTCCGGGTGGATGCCGTTGTCGCTGAGGGCTGTTTCGACGGCGAGTT
Source organism: Kitasatospora sp. MBT66 (assembly GCF_000710405.2). Taxonomy (NCBI): domain Bacteria; kingdom Bacillati; phylum Actinomycetota; class Actinomycetes; order Kitasatosporales; family Streptomycetaceae; genus Kitasatospora; species Kitasatospora sp. MBT66. Next base: position 139,114 of record NZ_JAIY01000001.1, read on the forward strand.
CCAGGACGTCTCCGGGCGTGACAGGGACGGGCTGGTCGAAGAGCGGGAAGTAGATGCTGGCCCAGTTGGTCTTCATGTGCAGCGCGTCGAGCGGCTCTTCGTCGGGCAGGCACCAGAGGTTGAGCCAGGTGAGCACGCCGTCGACGTGGCCTGCCCGGGTGATGGCCATGCGGGTGGTCGTGCGCTGCTGCGTGCGTAGGTCGCCGTTGAAGTCGAGCACTTCGACGGGCCGGCCCTCGCAGAGGGGGGCGTCGGTGTCGGGGTTCTCGATGCGCAGCCGGATGTCGAAGGGGCTGCCGTGCCAGTCGAAGATGTGCTGCAGGTACGGCAGGGCCTCCTCCGCGAACGCGACGGGCTGGCCGGGCAGCAGGTCGGGGAGGTGGACGGGGGCGGCGAGGGTCACCGCGCGGTGCGGCACCACCAGGCCCCCGGGCGCCAGGTGGCGGTCGCGGGCGTCGGTCAGGACGGCGGCCGCGCCTTCGGCGCCGGCCAGCGAGCCGATGATCTCCGCCACGCAGACGTCGGCCCTGGGCGCGAACTGGAGGGCGGTCGACTCCCCGCGCAACAGCGTGATCAGGTCACGCTCGTCGATGGTCTCCAGGGTGCCGGCGGCCGTGCGGAAGGCGTCCGCGATGACCTCGACGGCCACCGCGGTGCGGGCTCCAACCTGCACGCTCTTCCGCGCCCACAGGAGGTCCTCACCGGTGCCGATGTCCAGGACGCGCCGGCCCGGGGCGAGCTTGGCCAGCGCGGCGAGGAAGCGCCGGTTGCGCTCGTGGTCGGTGGTCATGGTCGAGTAGAGGAAAGGGTCGTAGACGGGGTACTCGCCGACCGTCGGCCACAGGGCCGCCCTGCCTTCCCGCCCAGGCTCCGGGTCAACCTCCACGAGCACGGCCTCGCCGTGCACCTCAAGCTCTCGGGTCTCGTGCATGGTCAGCCTTTCGCGGGTGTGTCGGACTGTCGGGCGGGGTCTGCGCTCGGAGATCGGCTGCCGGTCGCCGGTCGCCGCGGCTTCGTTGGCCGGGAGCGGTGTTCGGCCGCCGGGCGGGCGCGGCGGCTCGGCCCGGCGGCCGTGCCGACCGGGCTCTGGCAGTGCGCGGCCAGGGGTCAGGCGCGCATCAGGGGCAGGGTGGTGCAGCGCAGGGAGCCGGGGATGCGGGTGACCTCGGAGTAGTCGACGGCCAGGACCTCGAGTCCGAGGGCGGTCAGGGCGGCGGCGATGCGGTCGCTGCCGGCGGCGACCACGACCGTGGTCGGGGCGATGGCCAGGACGTTGACCTGGACGGCGCGGGCCTCGGCGTCGGTGACGGGGACGAGGTGGTCGAAGTGGGCGTCGAACCAGCGGTTCTGGTCGGCGGTGAAGACCTCGCGGTGGATCAGGGCGGTGCCTGGCGCGACCACGGCGAGGTGGTCGTCGAGGTGCACGATCCCCTTGACCGCGAAGGGCACCGAAACGACCTCGCGGCCGATGCCGTACCGGGCGAGGGCGTCCTGGAGGGCGGCCGCGCCGTCGGGGCTGGTCTCCTCGCTCAGGCCGACGAGGACCCGGGTGGTGTCGGGGAGCAGGACGTCACCGCCCTCGATCGTGCCGCGCGCGAGGTCGACGGGCTGGACGCCGAGGGCGGGGTCGGTGAGGGCGTCGGCCTCGGGCAGGCGGTGTGCGGAGTTCAGGCGGGCGCGGAAGAGGAGGTGGTCGACGGCGAAGGCGATGTCGCGGGGGTAGTGCTGCACGGAGCAGCCCGGAGCGTCGGGGAGCAGGACCACGTCGGTGCCGCGGTCCCGCAGCAGGGCGATCAGCCGGTCCTGCTGTGCGCGGACGGTGGCCGGGTCGTAGGTGCCCCAGGTGCTGGTGGCCTGCTGGCGGGCGAGGACCGGGTGGACGCCGGGGCCGTCCAGGGGGCGGCTGAAGTCTCCGGCGTGGCGCAGGGCCACCCTCTCGAGGGTGCCGTACTCGGTGGCGACACGGACAGCGTGGTCCACGGGTCCTCCAGGGATCGGTGCGGGCGCGGTGGTGTGCGGGGTGGAGGCGGTCCCGGTACGGCCCGGTGGGTCTGCGGGGGCGGGCGCTGTCAGGCGAGCCCGCCCCCGCAGGGTCCGTGGGTCAGCCGGCCGCGGCGGGCTGGGCGCACTGGGCGAGCCAGGGCGCGGCCTCGGCGACCCGGTTGAGGTTCGTGGGAACCAGGGCCGGGTCGGTGCCGTAGTCGTCCAGGGCGGTGGCGAGGAAGCCGATCATCGTGTCGTCGCCGTAGTCGCGGGCGGCGAGGTGGGTTCCGCACGTTCCGCAGAATCCTCGGGCCGTCTTGCCGGGGTAGGTGTCGAACCAGGTCGGCTCGCTGCCCTCGCCGGTCCACTCCAGCCCGTCCGCCCGGAACCCGACCCACCACTGGAACGGCGCGCCGGAGCGCTTGGCGCAGTGCGCGCAGTTGCACACGTGCGGGTCGTCCACCGGCCCGGTGACGGTGAAGCGGATCCACCCGCACAGGCAGCCGCCGGAGCGGACCTTGAGGTCGGGGCCGGTTGCGGCAGCGGCGGTGGCAGTGGCAGTGGCAGTGGCAGTGGCAGTGACGACGGCGTCGGACACTAGTTCAGTTCCCTTGCGCGATAGGCCAGTTGGGTCCACCAGTGTGCCATTGCTCCGAAGATCTGCAGGAAGCCCTCCAGGGCCTGCGGCAGGTCGAGGTGGAAGAGGTCACTCTGACGGACGAACCGGGCCAGGCCCTCGATGTGGGCCTCCTCCACGCTCATGCCGCCGACCTGCGCGGCCTCGTGGCCCTCGTCGAGGTGGAGCCGGTAGTAGTAGTCCAGGTTCTTCAGCCGTGCGCCGCTGGCCTGGATGGTCAGCTCGCCGTACCGGTCGGTGATGGCGCGCAGGATCTCCGTCTCGGCGACGGCGACGCCCTCGGTGGCGTAGTAGCCGCCGGCGATGAGGCCGGTCATGTGGCTGTTCACCAGGACCTGGTGCTGGAGGACCAGCTTGGCGGTCTCGTCGGCGGGGACGTGGCCGTTGACGAGCAGGCCGAGGTCGGTGAGCAGCGCGCGGGTGTAGAGGATGTAGTGGGCGGGGACCTTGCCGGGCTCGCCGCCCTCCTCCAGGAAGTTGCGGTCGAACTCGTGCCCCAGGGCCGGGCAGGCGCCGTAGACCTGGGCGGCCGCCAAGCGCAGGAACTGCGCGTTGTGCCGGGCGAAGACCGCCAGCTCGGCGATGTACATGCGGGCCTGCGCCGCGGTGAGGGTGGCGGGGTCGACCAGGGCGCGGATCTGCCGGTAGACCGCGTCGATCATGGGCCTGAGGTGCTTGTCGACGAGGTCGTCGCCGCTGTCGCGGGTGCCCTGGAGGGTGGCGTGGATGTAGCCGCGGGTCTCCGGGTTCGCGGCCAGGTACGCCTCGACGAGGCTGGTGCCGCGCAGGGTGTCGAGCGTGGGCGCGGTGGCGGTGGTGGTCACGCGGTCTCCTCGGGCGTGGTGGTGAGGCTCAGGCCGCCGGTGGCGCCGAGCGTGCGGATCGCGGCGAGCACCTGCGGGTCGTCAGGCAGGGTGGTCGGGCCGGCGTTGAGGCGCTCGACCAGGGCGGGGGTGAGGACGGCGGGGTCGGCCGCCGTCTCGCAGCCGCGCAGGAACGCCTGCCGGCCGGTGACGATCAGCCGGTACGGGGCGCGGACGGTGACGCTCGTGCCGGGCGTGAGCTCGGCGGCGGTGAACGCCGCGGCGGCCTCGTCCCGGGCGAGGTCAAGTTCGGTCTGCTGCCAGCCGCCGTTGCTCAGGACGGTGTACCAGCGCTGGTGGGCGTGCTGGGCGGCGGCGGCCGTCGCCTGCTCGGCGGCGGCGCTGAACGCGTCGGCGGCCACCGTGCCCAGGCGGCGGGCGAGCTCGTCCGGGCCCGCGGTCAGCGGCTGCATCGGGGAGGGCCGGCCGGCGTCGGTGTCGGGCTCGCTGGCCAGGAGGTTCTCCAGCAGGTCGGGCGCGATCCAGCCGCGGGCGATCGCGGCGTCGGGGAAGGTGTAGAGGGGGATGGCGACGGAGATGCTGAACTCGTCCTGGCGGCCGACGTGGAAGACGCGCTCGGGCAGGAACAGGGCGTCGCCGGGCTTCAGGGCGAAGTGCTCGCCGTGCTCCAGCAGCCACGTGTAGTCGCCGTACAGCGGGTCGCTGCCGCCGGTGAGCTTGCGGTACTCCTCGGCCGACCAGCAGTAGAAGTCCTTGGTGCCGGGCCCGTAGTGGGTGAGGAACGCGTTCTCGTAGCCCTCGTGGACGCCGAACGCGGTCCCGGAGTAGTTGCCGACGAAGGCGACCAGTTCGGCGCCGCCGGCCGGGACGCCCCATCCGTCGATCAGCGCGCCGACGAACTCGCCGAGGCCCGCGGCAAGCGGCTCGGAGACGCTCTCCAGGGTGTTGAGGACCAGGCTGAACCGCTCCGCGCCGACCTGCTCCTGCATCCACGCGACGAAGTCGCCCTCCGCCCAGCCGTCGGCGGCCAGGACCTTGTCCACCAGGTCGGGGCGGTGCTCCTCCCCCACGTACACCCGGGCGTTCGCGGTGATCTCCACCCCGTCGGCATGGGCCCGGCGGATCGCGGCGAAGCCCTCCAGCACGCTGGCGGCGTTCGCCGCCGAGGTGGGGACGACGCCCTTGAACAGGTACGGGCGCCTCATGCCGTCGGTCCTGGCGGGCAGGGTGTCGGTCCAGAACTCGCGGGGCGGGGGCCACTGTCCGGGGGTGCTGCTCATGGCCGGGGTACTCCTTCGGGTTCGCGGCCGCGCAGGTAGCGGCCGGGCGGGCGTGCACGGGGTGCGGGCCGGGGCGGACTACGCGGCGAGGTAGTCCTCGGGGCCGCCGTCGCGGACGGTGTCGAGGGTGAAGCAGTGGTGGCCGCCGCCGAACAGGCGTCGGTGGCGGTGCCGGACCGGGACGACGGTGAAGCGGCGCTGCTCCAGCACCTTGATCAGCTCCGGGTAGAGGGAGTTGACGACGACTGTGTTCTCGTCGATCGACAGCACGTTGATGTCGATGTACCGGGACGCGGTGGGAACCACGAACCCGAGCCCGTCGTAGTCCTGCTCGGGCACCGAGCTCGGCGGCGGGTAGATCGCCTCCCAGCCACGCATCGCCTCCGGCAGGAGCTCGAGGTAGCTCGGGTCGCGCAGCAGCATCAGGCCCGGGCGCAGCGGGACGACGATGGAGTCGACGTGGTTGTCGGCGATCCCCGGCAGCCGGTGCCAGCGCAGCTGGGGGAAGGTGCGGGCCAGCCACTGGAAGGCGAGCTCGTGGTTGTGGTTGGCGACGTTGACCAGCACGTCGCGGCCCAGGCGGACGCACTGCGCGCCGTCGAAGACCATCTCCAGGCCCAGACCGTCGATGGGCAAGGCGTCCTCGCCGGCCATCGCCGCGGTGACGTCGACGCCGTGCCGGTCGAAGTAGGCGGTGTCCAGGGAGTGGGCGGCGAGCGCGGGCCGCGGCATGGCCAGCCAGTTCGAGCCCTGCTCGAAGTAGCGGGTGAAGTGCGCCTTGAGGTGGTCGTTCTCGAATACCCGGCCGCGGATGTGTGGCGCGGTCTCCACGATCGTCTCCCCGAGGACGACCGTGTTGTCGCGGACGTTCAGCGGCGGCGTCGCACCGCTGCTCCACCACGGGGAGGAGACCTGGACGTCCTTGCCGGGGGCCGAGGGGCGCAGTACGCGCACCCCGCAGCCGGCCAGGGCGTCCGCGAAGCCGGTGACGTCCTCGATCAGCTCGTCGACGATCTGCTGCGGGATCGTCAACTGCCTCTGGCCGTCGGGCAGGTGCGGGGCGACGTTCTCGTAGTAGAACAGCCGCCAGCTGCTGTCGGCGTCGTGCGCGGTGTAGTGGTCAGCACGGCCGACGACGACCTCGCGCAGCCGGGTGAAGTCGTCGAAGCTGTGCACACCTTGGGTGGGCGGGTCGAGCTGGGACTGGGGCTTGGTCATGGGGTGGCCGCCTCCTCGGCGGCGGGTGCCGGCACGGCCCGGGCGGGCAGGGGGTGCCGCCCGGACCGCGCTGCGGCGGACCGGTCGTTGGTGGTGAGAAAGAGGCTGAGCGGTCAGGCGGCCGTGCGTTCGGCGGCCGGGGCCCGGCGCGGTGCGGGCCGGGCGGTGAGGCGGGCGATGACGTCCTCGATCACGCACGGCACCTCGGGGGTGGAGCGGCGGCGGAAGAAGTAGCCGGAGCACCACGGCACCTCGCTCCAGCGCTCCAGGCGCCCAGAGAGGAGGGCGGTGGCCTCGGGCAGGCGCCGCCAGGGGATCTTGGGGCACCAGTGGTGCACGGGGTGGTGCATGTCGTCGAGGTGGCCGCCGAGCAGGTGCCGGGTGAGCCAGTGCGAGGACCAGCCGCGGGTCTGCAGCAGCACATCGTCGTCCTCGATCAGGCCGGCGTGGTTGCCGAGGTCAGTGATCCAGGTGACCACCGGCCGTACGAACACCAGCGGGACCAGCCAGTACAGCAGCAGATCGCCGAGGACGCCGAAGGACCAGCACGCGGTGGCGACGCCGGCCCACAGCACCGCGCGGGCGGCCGGCGCCCACCGGCTCTCCCGCGGACCGCGGGTGACCAGCGTGCGCAGCGCCGACGTCGGCAGCCGCCACAGCGCGGCCCCGCCGATGACCCGCACCACGAACGCGGTCCTGGTCACCGGGGCGCGAACGGTGTGCAGGCGCCCGGCCCGGTAGGACTGGAACATCGGATCGGCTCCGCTGCCGAGCTGCGCGTGGTGCACGCCGTGGGTGGCCCGGTAGGGCCGCAGCCCCTCGCCGAGCAGCCCGGTCAGCAGGTACCCCACCAGGCGGTTGCCGCGCGCGGTGGCCAGCAGCTTGGCATGGACGCACTCGTGCGCCAGGTTCGAGATGTGCCGCTGACGCACCCCGATGTACAGCACAGCGAGCAGCGGGCCGACGACGTGCCCCACCAGGGAGCCCGCGAACCCCACCGCGACAATCGCGCCGACGTCCAGCGCGACATCCCGCAGGCCGACGCTCGGGGCGCCGCACAGGCTCTCCAGCTCGCCGATCAGCTCCGGCCCCAGCGCCTGCCGGACCGGACCGGACGCGCCGGTCGAGTGCCGGGTGCGCCTCGGTGTCTTCTCGCGCCGGGGTATCGACCACCGGCCGGGCCTGCCCATCTGCTCTCCTTCGAACATCACTGAGGGCTGGGTGTCGGCCTTTCGTGCACCGCTGTCGGTGGGCGGGGCGCCCCGCCCACCGACAGCAGCACGTCAGCCGATCAGGACGATCGGAGTCAGGCGGCTCTACCTTCTGAGCCGGGTTGATCGAGCCATTCGTAAGGTTGGGTCGCCCAGGGGTGCTGGGTGTGGCTATCAGGCGGCTGCCGTTTCGTGGCTTGCGTCGCTTTGCCGCCCGGTGCCCCACGACGACTCGGCCGCCGATTAGGAAGTGCGAGCAAGTCGCTGAGTAGAGCAATGCCGGCGAGGTCGTCCGTGGTACGAACAGCACGAACACGCACGTCAGGAGCATGATGAGCCGGATATGGGCGGGGATCGACAGCGGCAAGGGCCACCACCACGGCCTGGCCCTGGACACCGAGGGCAAGACCCTGCTGTCGCGGCGGGTCGCCAACGACGAGCCCGAGCTGCTGCAGCTGATCGGCGATGTTCTCGCCCTGGCCGGCGGCGATCGGGTGACCTGGGCGATCGACATGACCGGTGGGGAGCCGGCCCTGCTGCTGAGCCTGCTCGTCGCGCAAGGCCAGGAGGTCCTGTACATCCCCGGCCGGCTGGTGAACCGGGCATCCGACGGCTACCGCGGCGAGGGGAAGACCGACGCCCGCGACGCCTACGTGATCGCCGACCAGGCCCGGATGCGGCGCGACCTGCAGCCCGTCCGTCCCGGTGACGAGGCTGCGATCGAGCTCAGGCTGCTGACCGGCCGACGGGCCGACCTGGTCGAGGACCGAACCCGGGCTGTCAACCGCCTGCGCGGCACTCTGCTGAGCATGTTCCCGGCCCTGGAGAGGGCCCTGGACGTGACCAACACCGGTCCGCTCAAGCTGCTGACCGGGTACCAGACCCCGGCCGCGATCCGCCGCACCGGCGTCGCACGGCTGACGAAGTGGCTGGCCAACCGCAAGGTCCGCAACGCCAGAGCCCTCGCCGAGGCGGCCGTCGAGGCCGCCGAGCGCCAGTACACCTCCGTCCCCGGGGAGAAGACCATCGCCAGGCTGGTCCACACCCTGGCCGAGGGGGTGATGGCCCTCAACGAGCAGATCGCCGAGATGGACAAGCTCATCGAGGGCCGGTTTCGAGAGCACGAACTCGCCGGCATAGTCGAGAGCGTCCCCGGTATCGGCATCGTGCTCGGCGCCGAGTTCCTGGCCGGCGTGGGCGGCGGTCTGGACGGCTTCGCCTCCCCGGACGCCCTGGCGGCGTTCGCCGGCGTCGCACCGGCGCCCCGCGACTCCGGCAAGGTCAGCGGGAACCTGCACCGGCCAACCGTCTACCACCGCAGACTCCAACGCGTCTTCTACACCTCCGCGTTGGTCAGCATCCGGTGCGACCCGAACTCGCGGAAGTTCTACGACCGCAAGCGCGCGGAGGGCAAGCGGCACGTCCAAGCCGTGATGGCCCTGGCCCGCCGACGGGTCAACGTTCTCTGGGCCCTGATCCGTGACCGACGGTGCTACCACGTCACACCTCCAGTGACCACGGCGGCTTGACAACGACATTAGGAAGCGGCGCCCGGCCGCATGCCGAGCTTGATGCCCGGGCGCATGCCGAGCTTCACGGAGGCGCCGGGGCGCATGCCGAGCTTCACGGTGCCGTCGCCGGGGCGCATGCCGAGCTTCAGGGTCTGGTCCATGGGTTCTCCTCTCGGGCCGCGGGCATGCCGCAGCCACGCGTGGTGAATCGGATGGTCGAGCCGCAGACGAGCAGGCTCGAAGGAGCCGGCCGGGGCGCTGCGCCGTAGCGCCGGTGACCCGTCGCGCCGAGTGGCCGTGCCATCACGCTAGGACCGGACCGGGGGCGGCGGCAACGGGTCGTGCCGTTGCGTCGGATGCGCCGGACCGTTGCGTCCCCGTTGCGTCCATCACGCCGATGACCTGGGCAAACGCCTGCCGGTGCGGCGGGAATCGCCGACACCGTCCACGGGTCGGCCCCTCGGTCGATGCGCGTGGTCTTCTGTCCCGCGGCAGCGCGCGACTACCTTGAGGCGCTCCAGGGCGTCCGCTCCGCCCGGGTCGCCACCCCATGGTCAACTCCCTTTTCTTGTAACCCTGTTGAGAGGAAGTGCGCATGTCTGCGCTGTCCGGTCCCATTCGTCTCAAGGCCGACGTGCTGCACGGCCTGCGGACCCTGCTGCACGAGGAGCGCTTCACCGAGGTGGTCACCCCCGTCGCCCGCCGGGCCGACCTCGGGCCCGGCCGCCGCGTCCCCGCCGCCCTCCACGAGGGCCGGCACCTGCGCGCGATGATCGGCCCGGCGCTGCGCGTCAACGTCCGCGCCGACCTCCCGCGGGTGTACGAGATCGGCCCCTGCTTCCGCCCCGAGGCCCCCGACGCCCTCCACGCCTCCGAGTTCACGATGCTCGACCTGTACGCCGCCGGCCTCACCTTCGAGGGCCTGATCGACCTCGCCTGGCGCCTGGTCGGCCCGCACCTGACCGCCTCCACCCCCGACCGCCTCTCGATCGCCGACCACGTCCGCGACGCATTCGGCATCGACCTGCGCACCGAGCCCCTCGGCGACCTGCACCCGCGCATGGCCGCCCGGATCGGCGCCGATCCGGGCGAGCCGTTCCGCGACGTCCTCGGCCTCTACATCGCCCGCGAACTCGAGGCCGGCACCACTGGCCGCGCGGTGTTCCTGACCGACTACCCGACCGGCGGCGACGAGCCCTGCGCCCGCCTGGCCCCCGGCACCACCGCCGTCCTGGAGAGGTTCGAGCTGATCGTCGACGGCGTCGAGCTCGTCCACGGCTACACCGACGAGACCGACACCGCGGCCTTCACCGACCGCGCCAAGGCCGTCGGCCTCTACGATGCCGAGCAGCAGCTCGCCCTGGACGCCGTCGAAGCCGGAGCCGTCCCCGCGGACACCGCAGGCCTTGGCATCGGCATTGAGCGGCTGTGCGCCGTGTCCGCCGGGCTGCGCGACATCACCCCCTTCCTCCAGTCCCCCCAGTTCTGACCCCGGCACCCACCCTGGACCTGGAGGCACGATGGACCTCGCGATCACCCCGCTGCCCGGCGGCTTCGGCGCCCGCGTCGAGACGGACCTCGCCCGCACGGCCGGCCCCGCCGCGGCGCGCACGCTCACCGATCTCCTGCACCAGCACCGGGTGCTGGTTCTGCCCAGCCAGCACCTCAACCACGCCGACCTGCTCGCCGCGGCCGCCCTGTTCGACGACGTCGACACCGCCACCGACCGCCGGTACACCGTCCCCGGGTTCCCCGGCCTGACCGTCGTCTCCAACATCCACGACCAGGACGGTCGGCCGATCGGCATCTACGACGGCGACGACGAGGAGGAGTGGCACGCCGACAACTCATTCAAGCCGCAGCTCACCGCCGCCACCCTGCTCTACTCGGTCATCACCCCCGGCGAGGGCGGCGAGACCCGCTTCGCCGACGCCACCCGCGCCTACGCGGACCTTCCGGTCGACCTCCGGAATCGGGTCGACGCTCTGAGCGCCGTCCACTCCGCCCAGCACCTGGGCGCCCAGCAGGCCGACGCCGCCGGCGGCCGCTCCTCCACCCAGGCCGGCACCCTCGCGCTCCTGCCCGAGGTCATCCACCCCCTTGCCCCCGTCCACCCCGTCACCGGCACCCGCACCCTGCTGCTCGGCTCCATGGTGATCCCCCGCATCGAGGAGCTTTCCGACGCCGAAGGCCAGGCGCTGCTGGACGACCTCCTGACCCGCACCACCAGCCCCGACTACCTCTACACCCACCGCTGGAGCCAGGGAGACCTGGTCGTCTGGGACAACCTCGCGGTGCTGCACACCGCCTCCCCCTGCGACAGCTCCCGTCACCAGCGGCTGCTGATCCGCGCCGCCGTCCGCCAGGCGACACGCCGCCCGAGTCCTCCTCACGGGGGAATCCCCACCGAGTCGCCCGCCACCGCGCCGACCCACCACTAGGGTGATCGAGTGAGTTCCCAAGTTCCCCTGAAAGAACGGGCTTTAAGCCCGGAGCGGATCGCCCGGATCGGGCGCGAGATGCAGACCGCCTGCCCCGCCTTCGACGCCGCCGCCTTCACCGCCCAGGTCACCGCCGACCTGCCCCGCCTGGAACTCAAAGCCCGCATCGCCCGCACCGCCCAGGGCCTGCACCAGCACCTGCCCCTCACCGGGCAGGCCGCCCTCGACACCGTGCTGCGCTCCCTCCCGGCCACCCCGGAAGCCGCCGGCGCGGAGGTCGACTTCGGGCTCTACACCTACGCCCCGCACTCCGCGTACGTCGCCGCCCACCACCTCCACCCCGGCAGACTCGACCAGGCCCTCGCCGCGTTCGCCAGCATCACCCCGTACTTCTCCGCCGAGGACGCCGTCCGCACCGCCCTCACCTCCTTCCCCGAGCAGACGCTCGCCGCCGCCGCCGGGTGGGCGACCGCGGCCGACCACCGGGTACGGCGCCTGGCCAGCGAGGCCACCCGACCGCACCTGCCCTGGTCCGTCGGCACCGACCTGCCCGTCGACGCGGCCCTTCCGCTGCTCGACGTGCTGTACGCCGACACCAGCCGCTTCGTGACCACCTCGGTCGCCAACCACTTGCGCGACATCACCCGCACCCAACCCGACCTCGTCCTCGACACCCTGACCCGGTGGCGCACCGAAGAACGGGCCAAACCCGCCGAGCTCGCCTTCATCACCCGCGAGGCACTGCAGCTACGGCTCAAGGCCGGCTGGGCACCCGCCTACACCGCCCTCGGCTACGACCCCCAGGCCGCCGTCAGCGTCAGCCCGATCCGCCTGGACCGCACCGACTACCAGCTCGGCGACAGCCTGTCCTTCGAAGCAGACCTCACCGCACCCACCGACACCCCGGTGCACGTGATGTACATCCTGACCCGCACCGACCCCGACACCCGGACCCGCGAGAAGGTCGCCCACCTCACCCGAGCCACCATCAAGGCCGGCGCACCACTGCGCCTGACCAAGGCCCACGCCCTGCCGTCCACCGGCAGAGCCGCCCTCACACCGGGCAGCTACCACCTCGCACTCCAGGTCAACGGTCGCCGCCACAACGTGGCGTTGCTCCGCATCACCAGCGACCGTTCCAACTGACCTAAACGCCGCCGCCCGCCCATGCTCTCCGCAATGGGCAGCGGCTCCGCCATGTTCTCGCCCCTGCGCCGACGCCTACACCGAAGTGGGCTGGGAGCTGCCCACCGCCCTGAACGCTCGTGGACCTCGACTGGCCGGCCCCCTATGACGCATCGGAGTGCAGATGACCGACCGCCCCATCGTCCCCGCCCCGCGCAGTGCGCTGCCGCCACCGCCCGCCAGTGCCGCGTCCGCACCCGAGAGCGGGGACCTGACGGGACACGTCAACAAGGGGTACTGGGAGACCTTCGAAGGGCAGGCATCCCGCACCGGGGTGCTGACCATCCTCCGGAGCCTGCCGGGGATCGTGCGTCAGGTATGGATCACGGCCTGGCGGGCCGACCCGCGCGCCGCCGTGCTCGTCGCCGTGCTCCAGCTGGTCTCTGCCGCGCTCGCCTCGGCGGGCCTCCTCGCGTCCGTCAACGTCCTGCAGCGGGTGTTCGCGGACGGGGCGAGCGGGACGCGGATCCGCGCGGCGCTGCCGGCCCTGGCGGTGGTGGCCGGCCTGCTGCTGGTACGGGGGGTGATGGACACTGGCATCGCGCACTGGCAGGCCCGCCTCGGCCCCCGGGTGCGCCAGGAGCTGGAAGCGCAGCTGCTGGCCCTGACCAGCCACGTGGGCCTGGGTGTGGTGGACGACCCGGGGTGGGCCGACGACGTGCGGCGCGCCTACGATCAAGGCCTCTACTTCGCCAAGGAGTCGGTCGGCAAGACGATCGAGCTCGTCTCGGCGCTGCTCGCGCTGGCCGGGGCCGCCGGGGTGCTGGGGGTCCTGCACCCGCTGCTGCTCGTCCTGCTGCTGGCCGCGGTGCTGCCCAAGGGAGCGGCGTCGGTCACCTCGGTGCGCAAGGGCTACCTCTCGGCGGTGCGCCAGAGCAGCCTGCGCCGCAGGATCCTGCACTTCTCGTGGGTGCTGTACGAGCGGGACACCGCGGCCGAGCTGCGGACCTCCACCGCCCAGGGCGCGCTGCTGGCCGAGCACGAGGCGCTCGCGACCCGGATCAGCGACGAGGAGGTCGCGCTGGGGACCGACCAGGCCCGCACCGCGCTGGTCGGGCGGGCGCTCGGCGGTCTCGGCCTGTTCGCCACCTACGCGGTGCTGGCGTGGATGCTGGGCGCCGGCTGGCTGCCGCTCGCGGCCGGCGGCGGCGCCTACTTCGCCATCCAGGCCAGCCAGAGCGCCCTGCTGCGGGTCGTCATCGCCGCCCACCAGGTGTTCGAGAACAGCCTGTGGGTGCGGGACCTGGCCGACTTCCAGGATTCCTGCCGCCGCCGGCTGCCGCGCACGACCGGGCGTTCGGCACCGGCCGCGGTCAAGGAGATCACCGTCAGCGACGTCGCGTTCTCCTACCCGCAGGGCAAGCAGGCGCTGCACGGCGTGAGCTTCACCCTGCGGGCCGGGCAGAAAGTCGCCTTCGTGGGCCGCAACGGCTCGGGGAAGTCAACGATGAGCCGGATCCTGGCCGGGCTGTACGAGCCCTCCGCCGGCAGCGTGCACTGGGACGGCACCCGCGTGACCGACTTCGACAGTGAGAGCGTCCAGGGCCGGGTTGCCCTCGTGCTCCAGGACCCCGGCCACTGGCCGCTCACCGCCCTGGCCAACGTCACCATCGGGGCCGGCACCATCAACTCCGCCGAGCCCGAACGCGCGCTGCGCGCGGTGCGCGCCTCCGGCGCCGACCGGGTGATCGAAGGGCTCAACCACGGCTGGTCGACCATCCTGAGCCCGCAGTTCGAGGGTGGCGCGGAGCTGTCCGACGGCAACTGGAGCAAGATCGCGTGCGCCCGCGGCCTCTATCAGGACGCACCCGTGCTGATCATGGACGAGCCGACCGCCAGCATGGACCCCCTCGCCGAGCACCAGCTCTTCCAGGCCGTCCTGGACGACTACGCCAGCCCGGAGACCGTCACCGTCCTCGTCTCCCACCGCCTGGGTCCCGCCGTCGCCTGCGACCTGATCCTGGTCTTCGACGAGGGCCGCATCGCGGAATCCGGCACCCACCACGAACTCATGGCTCGAGGCGGCATCTACGCGGCCATGTTCGAGACCCAGGCCGCCGCCTACCGCACCGGCCCCGACCGGGAGGATCCCGCCAACCCCTACCGGCCCGGCCGCACACCGAGCTGACCCGGCTCGCCGAGCCCAGCTGCTCCAGGAGAGGAACCGCCCGTGAGCATCCCCCGCGCAACCCGCGCCGAGCCCTGCCCGCGGACGCCGCCAAGCTCACCCGGCTGGGCCTGGTCATGCTCCACTCCGCCGGCACCTACCCGCCGGAGCCCTGGAACGCCCTGCCCCGCCACCGGCCCCGTGCGCACCGCGCCCGTCCTGTTCGGAGAGCCGATCCCATGTGTTCCCCGCCCCTGCCCGAGGTGCTCGCCTGGGCCGCAGAGCACCTGCCCGGCCCGGTCGAGGCCACGGACTGCTCCTGGCCGCGCGAGACCTCCCGGGTGTGGCGTCTCGACGGCCCCGACGGCGCCGCCGTGTTCCTCAAGATCAGCCCCGACGAGGCGGCGTACGCCCGGGAGGTGGCCGGATACGCCTACGCCGCTCGAGTCCTGATGAAGGGGCAGGCGCCGCTGCTACTGGCAGGCGATCCGGGGCTGCGCACGCTGCTCACCTCGGCGCTGCCCGGCCGTGTCGTGCGCGACCTGCCGCTGGAGCGGGGCGTGGAGGTGCGGCTGCACCAGGACGCGGGGCGGCTGCTGCGGAGCTGGCACGACCACTCCGGTCCCACAGCCGCCGACCGGGCGGCGGTCGCCGAGGCGATGGGCGCCTACGCCCAAGAAGCGGAGAAGTGCCGGACCGCTCTCGCGGGGCAGGTGCCGGACGAGGTGCTCGCCCTCGTCGCAGCCGCGGCGGCCGAGATCCCAGGTCTGGCCGACCGGCTGCCGCTGCGCTTCCTGCACGGCGACTACGCGACCCGCAACTGGCTGATCGACCCGGACACCGGCCGACACGGCCTGATCGACTTCGAACAGGCCCGCCACGGCCTGGTGGTCGAGGAGTTCGTGTGGCTGCTGGGGGCGCTGTGGCCGACGCGCCCCGACCTGCGCAAGGCGTTTTTCGCTGGATACGGTCGTCCGCTCGACCCGGTGGAGGAGCGGCTGCTGGTGCTGCTGACCGTCCGCCTCGGCGCCTCCTACCTCTACACCGGCCTGCGCAAGGGCCGCACTGACCTCCAGGAACGCGGCCGTCTCGCCCTCGTCCGCACCGTCGCCCACCCGTCCCGTCCCTGACTCGCACCGCCGTTGCCCCGCCCGCCCAAACGAAGGAGACGATCGTGTCCGTCGCCGAACCGCACATCGAGCCCGTCGGGCAGGAGCCTGAGGAGCCGGGCGCCGCCCTGCGGCACCCCCTGGCCCATCACCCTGCACCACTGGCCTGCGCTGACGCCCTTCTGCGCTCCCCTGATGGGCGGCTGCTCATCGTCGACCCCACCTACAAGGCCGACTGGAACCTGCCCGGCGGCATGGTGAAGGAGGAACTGCCCGCGGACGCCTTGACCCGCGACCTGCACGAGAGTCTCGGCATCCAGACGACAGTCGGACGGCTGCTGGCCGTGGACGGGGAGTCCGGCCCGTTGGACCGACCGCTGGTGTCCTACGTCTACGCGGCGCACGCATCGGGCCCGGTGGAGGTGACGCTGCAGGCAAGGGAGATTCGGGAGGCCCGGTGGGTCACCGAAGAGGAAGCACTGCAACTGCTCGCCCCGCACGTGGCGGCGCGGCTGCGGGCGGCGCTGGACGCCGAGCGCGGCGCGCACACCGCCCTGCTGCGCGACGGGGTGCCGGTGCCGCCCTCGTCGCGGGACTACTACCGGCAGTTGCCGTCCCCGCTGGCGGCCGCCACCGTGCTGGTCCGCGACACCGCAGGCCGGGTCCTCGTCCTAGAGCCCACCTACAAGCAGCACTGGGAGCTGGTCGGAGGCATGGTCGAGGCCCACGAGTCCCCGGTCGAGGCCGGGGCGCGCGAGGTGAAGGAGGAGATCGGGCTCGACCTGCCAGTCGGGCGGCTGCTGGTGGTGGACACCGTCCCGGGCCGCCTTGCCCGCAACGGCCGTGCCCTGATCGCCCACGTCCACGACCTGGAGCCGCTGACGCCCGCTCAGGTGGACGCGATGGTCCTGGACTCCGGCGAAGTGCGCTCGGCCCGCTGGCTGGCCCCCGCCGAAGCCGCTGGCCTGCTGCCGCGCATCCTGGCCGAGCGCGTCACCGCCGCGCTGCGCGCCCTGGAGAACGGCACCGTCGAGATCCTGGACCGCACGGACACCACCACCCTGGCGGACCCCGAACGTGGGGACGCCGAGTAGCGCCCGCCCCGGTCCTACCGACCGAGGAGCACCTGTCTTGGCGTCGGCTCAACCCGTTCGGCCGGTACGGTAGCGTCCGGCCCGCTCGCCGGCCCCCGCTCCAGTGCCCGGCCGCACCCCACCGGCCCGTTTCGGCATCAACTCGAACCTGCTCGCCCACGTCGCCGACGGCGCGCTGGCGGCGTGCGCGATCGACGTCGTCTACCGGGGCCACGACGGCCCCGCCTACCCCGGCGGCCTGTGGGGCCGCGTCCACACGGTCGTCACCGACCCGCGCCACCGCCACCGGGGACTGGAGAGGCAGTCACCCGGGCCCTGGTCGGCAAGCTTAGGGAACGGGGCTGCGCCCGGTGACGGCCGCCACCAAGCCGTCGGTGCCCAGCCCGGGGCACCAACGCAACGAACCCCACTCAGATCAGAGGAACTCCGACAAGTCGATGGCTGGCACGCCGTTGTTATTGTCGGCCTGGCGGTGCAACAGCGCGTGGCCGGCAGAGGTCAGCACCGCCGTAGTCCCATCCGCTGCGCCCTCCACCAGTCCGTTGGCGACCAGGCCTGAGAGCGGGCGGGTGTCGAGCGGCGAACCCCCTAGCGGGCCGGAGTCGACCCACCGCCCGCGCTGCTTGGTGACGCGCGCCTGGTCGACGGCAGTGAGTAGCCGCCGGCCCTCAGCAGCCAAGGGCCGGACCGCGCTCACCTGGACGCCTACGTTGCGGCAAGCCGGCGCGTCGATCGTCACGGCCTCCATCCCAGCATCGCGCACCAACTGGCGGATCTGGTCGTGGAAGCGGCCCTCGCTGAGCTCGTCGCCCTCGTCGTGGACGTAGCTGACCCTCCAGCCAGGCGGATGCTCTGTCTTCTCAAGGACGAAGCCCGAGCGGCGGTGCACCACCAAGCCGGCTTCATCGCGGCCTGATTCCTGGCGGGGCAGCAACCCCTTGGAGGTGAGCAGGCGGACCAGCACGTCCTTGCCCGGACGGGTGCGGATGAGCGGGGACTCCTCTGCCTGCATGAATCGCCTTCTGGAGGAACGCGGTGCGAGCCGCGGATGCCGTCTGCCCGAGCGGGGTTCGGGCCCGACTAGCACCGTAGAGGTGGGCTTCGGTGCCCGAGGGTGGGCAGGCCGTAGACGTACCGGAAAGGGTGAAGCCGAGGTGGCCGTGATTGCCGCTCGGGACGGGCGGCGGCCCTGGAACGCGCCTCCTGCGTCCGCTGGGCAGGAGTGGGGGCCGTGACCAGCGACAGCGGCCTCGTCCACCCGGTGGTCAGTCCGGACCACTTCGTTGGCGGACGTTGCCTCGGTGGGGTTGCGGGTGCCGTTCTCCAGAGGTGGCAGATGACCCGGACTCATCCCGGGGCGGGCCAGCGCCCGCACCGGCCAGCCGCTGCCGCCGCAACTGCCGTCCGAACCGCACCCGCCCGATCATCCGGTCCATGGCCGCGAGCCTAGGTAGCTGCCGGATGTCCTCTCAAGGCGGTGCGAGCTGAAGACATTCGTCAATCCGTGACTGGGCCGCAGTGACCGCGAGGTTCTCCTGCCTCGCGCGGTTTCCGCGTCCACTCGTTATTACTCTTCGGTAGGAATAGACGGAGGCTCGCCGGGCACGCCCGGCTGGATCGCTCCCCGGCATGGAACCTAGGCGCTGGACGCGCGCTGCCGTTGAACACGCCACGGTGGCAGCAGCTCGAGCTGGACGGCACACCGGCTACGCATGGTCATCGGCAGCGGGAACAATCCGCCACCCGTCAGGCAGGCGCTCACGTCCAGGCGCCAGTCGGAGTGGAATCCGGGCATCGCGCTTCGCGACCTCCGGAAATTCCTCCGCCATCGGTTCGTCTTCAAACTGTAATGAGGGGCTGCATCGCGCTCGACCAAATCACCGAGCCACTCATCTCAGCTCCACCGAGGCAACACTGACAGGCCGTCAGTTATTCCCGTACCCCCCTCGCCGTCGACGGCGGTGGCGATGCGGTGCTGGTCAGCCAAGTGATCCGGCGAACACCGCAGAAGCAAGTCGGCACAGTATGAGTTCGGAGAGTAGTGATGGAAAGGGACTTATCGGACCTTGATGTAGGTCAAATCGGTCATTTTGGACCCCGCCTCTCACAACTGCTACACATCGTGACAAAGAGTTTTCGGTTGACTCTGCAAGGTGATCGTGCGAGATTCGGCCAGTAGTTCCGTGGGAGCTTGTCCGAAAATGGACACGACAATCACGGCAGGGTCACGCAAGGGGGAGTCATGGACGGGCGGGTCTGTCGCATCAGCCGTGGCCGAACCTGCGCGGCTCCCGACACACCGGTTGAGCCGCTCGGGTGGGCTCCCGGCCACGCGCTGTGCCCTACGAGGGCTGGCTGAACCGCTCATGACGGACCGTGACCACCACTCGCCAGGGGGTATGACAGTGGCAATTGCCGATCCACGTTCGCGCCGTGCGGCCGCAGCAGCGGCACTGGTCGGCTCCGTGCTCGCGCTCGCCGGATGCCAGTCGTCCGGCGGCAGCGCGGCGCCGAGCGCGCCCGCGTCCGCCCCGACGAGTGCGGCGCCGAGCCCGTCCGCCAGTCCGGATGCCGAGGCGCGTCAGCTGGTTCTGGCCGCGTACAAGGGCATGTGGGCCGAGCAGGTCAAGGCGTTCACCAGTGGCTCGCTCAAGGACGTGAAGCTGGAGACGTTCGCCGGCGACAAGGCGCTGGCGGACATCAAGAGCGCCGCTGTCTACTACCAGGACAACAACCTGGTCCTCAAGGGCGAGCCGAAGCTCTCCCCCGAGATCACCGCGCTCGACCTCACCGGTACCTCTCACCGGGCCACCATCCGGGACTGCGTCGACACCAGCAGCTTCCTGCCCTACGACAAGGGGACCGGCCAGCCCGCGCAGCTGACCGACACCAACCGACGTCATGTCCAGACGAGCACCCTGCGGATCTACGACGGCCGCTGGGTGGTCATGGAGTCCACCCTGAGCAAGGACCAAACGTGCTGAGCACGCGACGGGCCCTGGCCGGCATCGGGGCCGTCATCGCCGTGCTGCTCGGATTCCTGGCGACACCCGCGCTCGCCGACGGCGGGGCGAACTGCCCGCCGTTCGTGCTGGACTGCACCGTCAACGCCGGCGGTGGCGGCACCACCGGCGGAACCGGCGGAACCGGCGGGGGCGGCGGAAACAACGGCGGCGGAGGCGGCAGCGGAGGCGTGGCCAAGTGCCACGCAGGCGAGCGGGAGGTGCCCTGCTACCGCGACGGCCTGGGCTGGTTCAACAGCTTCGACAGTTGCTACTACACGCTGATGGACCCGCAGCCGCCGGCCGACGACCCGATCTGGACCGGGCCGATCGCGGCGCAGGCGAAGGCGTACATGGCGACCTGCCCCTACAGCACCGCGCCGACCACCAACCCCGGCGGCATGCGCATCCTGAGCACACCTCCCCCTGGCTTCGGTGGCCCGGCGGTCGACCCGCGCCAGCTCGCGGAGACCGCCGTGGAGAACATGCGGCTCCAGGGCGCTGACATCGGCATCGCGCCGAAGCAGGGTGGCGTGAGCCTGGTCGGCCTGCCGGTGTGGCTATGGACCGCGGTGTCCGACACCACCTGGGGCCCGAAGAGCACGAGCGTCAGCGCCGGCGGGGTCACCGTCACCGCGACCGCGAAGGTCGACAAGATCGCGTGGTCGATGGGCGACGGCACGACCGAGGTCTGCCGCACCCCCGGCGAGGCCTACGACCCCTCGTACGGGACGCGCACGCCCTCCTGCGGCCACACCTACACCAAGGTGTCCGGCTCCAGCCCGTACAAGATCGACGCGACCAGCACCTGGATCGTGACCTGGACCTCCAACACCGGTCAGGGCGGCACGATCACCACCACCCGCGCGTCGTCCACGACGGCCGCGATCGCCGAACTGCAGACCGTCAACCGCTGACCTGTCTGCCCGTAGAACCCATTCGTGAGGACACCGATGGCCCGCAGCACCACCAAGCAGCGCACGGATCCGGCGACCGAGTCGGCGCCGGCTTCCGTGCCGATCACCGAGTCGGCGCCCCGGCGTGGCCGCCGCCCGGCCCTGGTCGGGATCGGCGTCGCCGTTGCCGTCGTCGGCGCGCTCGGCGGCTGGAGTCTGGTGGACCAGGCGCGCGACCGCGTCCAGGTCCTCGCCGTCGCCCGCCCGGTCCCGGCCGGGCAGGCGATCACGGCCGCCGACCTGGTGGCCGCGGAGGTCGCCCCCGATCCGGCGCTGCGCCCGGTCGCGGTCAGCCGCAGCAAGGAGATCGTCGGCAAGACCGCCGCCACCGACCTGGTCCCGGGCTCGCTGATCACCACTCAGTCCGTGCGCGAGGGCAAGCCGGTGACGACGGGCAGGGACGTCGTCGGCATCCTCACCAAGCCGGGGCAGATGCCCCAGGGCCGGCTGCAGATCGGTGACGCGGTCATCCTGGTCGCCACTCCCCGTCAGGACGACACCAAGGCGGACGCGCAGCCCGCGACCATCAACGCGGTCGTGGCCCGGGTCGGCGATGCCGACGGCAACGGCGTCATCGTGGTGGACGTGGCGGTCAGCCCGGTCGACTCGCCCTCGGTGGCCGCGTGGACCGCCTCCGGGCGCATCGGGATCGTCCTCAAGGCCAAGTCATGATGATCTCCCTCGTGTCCGCGAAGTCGAGCGGCGTCACCTGCTCGGCCCTGGCCCTGGCGCTCGCCTCGCCGCGGCCGACCGCGCTGGCCGAGTGCGATCCGGCCGGCGGCACCATCCGCACCGGTTACCTCCAAGGTGGCGGCCCGACGGCCGCTGTCGGGCTCCACCGGCTGGCCACCGCCTCGCGTGCAGGAACGATTCAGCACGAGTTTCCGGAGCACTGGGTGCGCCTGGACGACCTGGGCCACCGGATGTTCCTGCCGGGCCTGACCGACCCGTCCCAGGCGTCCGGCCTCGCCGGAGCATGGGGCGACATGGGCCGCCTGCTGCGGGTGTGGGAGAACCCGGGCGGCCACGACGTCATCATCGACGCTGGCCGCGTCCAGGTGTCCTCCAAGACCACCCTCGACTCCGTGTCCTACCCGGCCGCGTTGCTGCGCCAGTCGGACCTGGTGCTGCTCGTGGTCCGCAACACTCTGCCGTCCGTCCTGTCGGCCGCGCCCGTCGTGCAGATCCTGCGCGCGGACCTGACGGAGCACGGCACCGGCGGTGAGGCTCTCGGCGTCCTGATGATCGAGGAGGGCGGCCTGTCCAGCAGCGAGATCGGCGCCCGCCTCGGGGTGCCCGTCCTGGCGGGACTGCCCTGGGACGAGGACATGGCCCGGAACCTGACGACCGGCAGGGAGCTGCGCCGAGGCAAGCCGGCCCGCACCAAGCTGATGCGGCAGGCGCGTTCCGCCTTCGGGCCGCTCACCGAGGCCGCCACCCGGCGGCAGATCCAGCTGCGCCGTCCCGGCGCGCTGACCGGCGCTGCGGAGGTGGCGTGATGGTGGAGAAGACGCTCGGCCCGGCTACGGCGCCCGCCAGCCCGGCCCATGCCCTCGCCGGGGCGTTCGCCGACGCACTCGAGCAGCGGCCCGCCACGGTGCGCGTGGTTCCCCAGGTCGTGACCGGCCCGGTGGCCGTAGGTGCGGTGTCCCCGGCTGCCGTCCCCGCACCCGCCGGCCCCGCCGGTGTGCTGCCAGTTCCGTTCTCGGAGATCAGCGCGCTGCACACCCGGGTGTCGAACGACCTTGCCGAGCAGACCGCCTCCCGCCCCGGGCTGTCGGAGGCCGACCGGCGCCAGCTTGGCCAGGAGATCGTCACCCGCGTGGTCAGCGTGTGGGCGACCGACTACGCCGCCACCCGGCGGCCGCTCACCCGCGCCGATGAGCAGGCCGTGCAGGCGGCCGTCTTCAGCGAGCTCTTCGAGGCCGGCCGGCTCCAAGCGCTCCTGGACGACCCGGGGATCGAGAACATCCTCCTGCGCGGGCACAAGGTCGTTCGCGTCGACTACCACAACCGCCCGAGCCAGCTCGTCGCGCCGGTGGCCGACAGCAACGAGGGCATCATCGCCCTGGTCAACAAGCTGGCACGGCAGGCCGGTCACTCGGAGCGGGCGCTGACCCCCTCCAGCCCGATGCTGAACCTGGCCATGCCGGACGGGTCGCGCCTGGCCGCGACCGCGTACATCAGCGCCGAGCCGGAAGTGGTGATCCGCCGCCACCGGGTCCAGCGCGTGAGCCTCGAGGACCTCATCAGCTGGGGCACCATCGACTCCACTCTCGCCGCCTTCCTGCGCGCGCTCGTGAGATCTCGCAAGAACATCCTGGTCGTCGGCAGCCAGGGTGTGGGCAAGACGAGCCTGCTGCGTGCGCTGGCGCGCGAGATCCCCAGGCATGAACGGGTCGGCACGCTGGAGACGGACTACGAGCTGTGGCTCCACAAGGACGACGACGGCCCCGAGGTCGTGGCGTTCGAGGCACGGGAGTCCAACGGCGAGCGCGGCCCGGACGGCAAGCCCGCCGGAGCCATCACCCTTCTCGACATGTTCCCTCAGGCGTTGAGGATGTCGCTGCGGCGCGTCATCGTCGGTGAGGTCCGCTCGGCAGAGGTTCTGCCGATGCTGCACGCCATGAACGAGGGCGAGGGCGGCAGCATGGCCACGCTGCACGCCCGCACCGCGCGCAAGGCGATCGAACGCCTGGTCACCCTGTGCCTGGAGGCCGGTACCGGCATGACCCCGGACCTGGCGTACCGCCTCACCGAGGGCGTGGACTTCATCGTCTACGTCCGCCTGGTCGACGAGACCGAGATCGGCGGCCGCCGCCACCGCTTCGTCTCCGATGTCCTGGAGATCAACGGTCTCGGCGAGGGTGGCCGCCCGGCGACCTCGGCGATCTTCGGCCCCCGGGAGGCGGGCG
Source organism: Kitasatospora sp. MBT66 (assembly GCF_000710405.2). NCBI lineage: Bacteria > Bacillati > Actinomycetota > Actinomycetes > Kitasatosporales > Streptomycetaceae > Kitasatospora > Kitasatospora sp. MBT66. The sequence goes on from NZ_JAIY01000001.1 coordinate 162,587, forward strand.
GGCGGCGTGAGCCGCGAGCGGTGCCGCTGCTGCCGCCGCAGTGCCTTGACGACCTCGTCCGGGCCGGATTCGACCGCAGCCTCCTGCGTCAGGAGTGGGGCGCGTGGGCCGAGCCGATGAGGACGGTGACGCAGCTGTGAAGCTCTCCCTGGAATCCCTCGCCGGCGCGTTCTGCGGCCTGGTCGCCGTGCTCGGCCTGATCCTGGCCATCGCCGGCCTGATGCGCCGCCCCGCTCCAGCGTCCCGCCGCCGCGGGCCACTGGAGCGCAAGGCGCGTACCCTGCTCGGCCTGGACAACCCCGATTCCCGCCGCGCCTGGTGGGCGCAGGACCGCACCCGTGTCCTCGGGTCCCTCGTCGTGGGGATCGCGGTCTGGCCGATCACCGGGTGGCTGCTCGGCGCCGTGCTGGTCACCGTGGCGCTGCTGGGCCTGCCGTGGATGCTGCAGCCGGGCAAGGGCGCCAAAAACCAGATCGTCCGCCTGGAGGCGCTCGAGGAGTGGGTGCGGCGCCTGTCGTCGATCCACACCGCCGGCGCGTCGCTGGAGTCGGCCGTCACCGCGAGCCTGCGCACCGTGCCCAAGCCGATCCAGGAGCCGGTCACCCACCTCAGCTCCCGGCTGAAGAGCGGCTGGCCAGCGGCCCGGGCGTACGAGGCGTTCGCCGACGACCTCGACGACGCGACCGCTGACCAGGTAGCCGCCCTGTTCAAGCTGCACGCGCAGGACCGCGGCTCGGGCCTGAGCACCGCGCTGGAGGCGCTGGCCGGGTCGGTCGCCGAACAGGTCCGCATGCGCCGCCAGGTCGAGGCCGACCGGGCCAAGCCGCGGACCAACGCGCGCTGGGTCACCGCGTTCTGCCTGCTCATCTTCGGTCTCGCCGTGATGAGCGGCAGCTACACCGAGCCGTACAGCAGCGTGATGGGCCAGCTCGTCCTAGTGCTGCTCGCCGTCTGCTTCGTAGGTGCCCTGCTGTGGATGCGCAGCATGGCCGCCAGCCGGCCGACGCCCCGGTTCCTGACCGGCGTCGACCGCACCGGCTCCGGGGAGGACTCGTGATCGCCAGCGCCCCCGCCCTGGTCGCCGGAGCCGCCGTCGGCGGCGGACTCGTGGTGGCCGTGGCCGGCCTGCTGCCGGCCCGCGCCGACCTCGGCGACGTCATGCGCCGCCTGGACGCCGGACGGGTCGAACACCTCGGTGCGCCGGCAGTCGCGCCGACCGGGCTCTTCGACAAGCTCGGCCTCAAGCTGCTGACCCAGGTCGGCGAAGGTGCCGTCCGGCTGCCGCGCCGCGAGCTCGACCTCATCGGGCGCAGCCCCTCCCACCACGTGGGCCTCAAGATCGGCATGGCGCTGGTCGGGCTACTCATGCCCACCTTCGTCCTGCTCGGCACGATCGTGCTCGGCACAGGCCTGCCCGTCGCCGTGCCGGCCATCGGCGCGCTCGCCCTGGCGACGCTGTTCTGGATGTTGCCCGACATCCAGGCGCGCCAGCTGGCCGCCGAGGCCAGGAGCGAGTTCCGCACCGCGATCGCCTCGTTCCTGGAGCTCGTCAGCCTGGAGCGGGCGGCCGACGCCGGCCCGATCGAGGCGCTGACCAGGGCGGCGTCCGTGGGCGACGGGTGGGTGTTCCACCGCCTGCGCGGCGCGCTCGACGCGGCCGAGCTGGCCGGCATCCCGCCGTGGGAAGGCCTGCGGCAGCTGTCGGAGGACCTCGGCGTCCCAGAGCTCGGCGCACCGGCCGACATCATGGCCGTCGCCGGCGAGGAGGGCGCGGCGGTGTACTCCACGCTGCAGGCCCAGGCCGCCTCGCTGCGCGGCGCGCTGCTGACCGAGGCCCAGGCCGAGGCGAACACTGCCTCCGAAAAGATGATCTTGCCGGTCTCCCTGCTCGTGATCATCATGTCCAGTTTCATCGCCTATCCGATGATCATCAAGATCATGTCGAGCTGACCCCAGCCCGGCAGTACCCATCAACTCCCAAGGGGGAAAGCACACATGCAGGACATCAAGGTTCTCACTCTCGCCATCCAGGCCAAGTTCGCGCAGCTGCGGGCCGTCGCCCAGAAGGGCGGCTCGGACCGGGGCGCCATCTCCCTGGAGCTGGCCGTCCTGATCGCCTGCCTGCTGGGCCTGGGCATCGTGCTGGCCGGCGTCGCCCTGTCGAAGGCGACCGAGAAGAACGCCGTCATCACCGGCCAGTAGGCCACCTCGCACCCGATCCGAACCATCGCCAAGGAGCCGTCGTTGCATAGCCTGCTCCGCGCCGCTCCCCGGCGCGTGGCCGGGCGCATCCCGCGAAGCTCCAGGGACAGGGGAGCCCTGTCCCTGGAGCTCGCAGTGCTGTTCCCGCTCACCCTCATGATCATCTTTGCCGGTCTCCAGACGGTGTTCTGGTTCCACGCCAAGGACGTCGCCAGCACCGCGGCGCAGCGCGGGGTGGAGACCGCTCGGTTGCAGAACTCCTCGCTCGGCGACGGGACCGCCCGGGCCCGGGCCTACCTCGACCAGGTCGGCGGGGGGAGCCTGCGCGATGCCTCCGTGACCGCGAGCGGCGGGGCGACCGTCACCGTGACCATCACCGGGACGATCGACACCTGGATTCCCGGCCTGCACTTCTCCATCCGCCAGCATGCCTCGGCCCCGAAGGAGCGGGTGACGCAGCCGTGACGCTGAAGCCGCTCAGCCGCCGCCTTCGGCGCCCGGGCCGTGACCGGGGCGCCCTCTCGCTCGAGTTCGCCGTCCTCATCCCCGCGGTCTTCGTCCTGATCGGGCTGATCGCCATTGCCGGCCGGGTCACCGGGGCCGGCAACACCGTCGACTCCGCGGCCCGCGCGGCGGCCCGGGCCGCCTCTCTGGAACGCGACGGAGCCACCGCCCGCAGCAAGGCCCAGGCGGTGGCCAACGACATGCTCGCAGGTCAGGGAATCCGCTGCGTCTCCAGTTCCGTCGACGTGCCCACCGCCGGGTTCCAGGCCCCGCTGGGAACCGCGGCCAGCGTGACCGTCACCGTGACCTGCCAGGTCAACCTGGCCGACATCGCCTTCCCCGGCGCACCCGGCACCAAGCAGCTGAGGGCGTCGTTCACGAGCCCGCTCGACCCCTACCGGCAGAGGCCCTGACCATGATCCGCACAGTCACCCGCCACCTGCGCCGCGCCGCGGGCTCCGATGCGCAGCGCGGCGCGATGTCGCTGCTGGTGGCTGTCGTCGCTGTCGCTCTCCTGGCCGGCGTCGCGCTGATCGTCGACGGCGGAGGGAAGCTGCGCGCGGTCTCCAAGGCCGAAGCCACCGCCAACGAGGCCGCCCGCTCCGGCGCCCAGGCCATCAACGTCGGCTCGGCGATCGCCGGCAACGGCATCGTGATCGACCGTGAGGCCGCCCTGCGGGCCGCCCGCAGCTACCTCGCCTCCGCCGGCGTCACCGGCACTGCCGAGCTCAGCTCGGACCGCCGCTCCATCGTCGTGAACGTCACCGCCACCTACCAGGGAGTCCTCATCCCCGGCTCGTGGCAGATCGGCGGGCACGGATCGGCCGCACTCGTCGTCCAGGGAGGCTGACCCAGATGCCCCGCAGAACCACCTCACGCATCGGCGCGGCGCTGCGCGCGCTGCTGTCCCTCGCCGTGCTCGCCACCCTGCTGGTGGCCGTCCCGCTGCTCCTGTGGCGGGTCGGTGTCCTGCCGGGCTCCGTCCCGGGCCTCGGCGACGTCACCGATGCGCTCACCAGCCCGGACAACGGCACCCTGTTCCTCGGGGCCGTGACGCTGCTGGGGTGGGCGGGCTGGCTGCAGTTCGCGTTCGCCGTCCTGGTCGAGCTGTTCTACACGGTGGTGCGCCGCCGCTCCGCCCCGCGGATCCGTGTGCTCGGCGCGCCGCAGCGTCTGGCCGGCGTGCTGGTGGCAAGCATCGTGCTGCTGGTGCCCACCGGCGCCGCGATGGCCAGCCCGGCCACCGCCAGCGCGGTGCCGGCCAGCGCGTCCGCGACCCCGGGTGCCGTCCAGGCCGCACCCGCGGCCACGGCGGCGGCCTCGAACGCCTCGTGGACGGGTCCCGTCCACGAGGTCCACCAGGGCGACACGATGTGGGGCATCGCCGAAGCGAAGCTCGGCGACGGGGTCCGCTGGAAGGAGATCGCCGACCTCAACATCGGTGTCACCCAGCCCGACGGCACCGTCATGACCGCGGACACCACCTGGCTGCAGCCCGGCTGGAACCTGCGCCTGCCCGGCGACGCCACCGCGGACCCGGCAACCGCCGCGCCGGCACCGGCCGCCGCGGCCACGGCCGGCCACAGCCACACCGTGAAGGCCGGCGAGACCCTCAGCTCGATCGCCGAGCACGAGCTCGGCGACGCCGACCGGTATCCGGAGATCGTCGAGCTGAACAAGGACCGCCCGCAGCCCGACGGCGCTGCCCTGACCGACCCGGACACCATCCGGCCGGGCTGGGACCTCACCCTGCCCGCCACCGCCGAGGCACCCGCCCCGCAGGCCCCCGACACCCCCCAGACGCCTGCTCCGGCCACGCCCGCCCCGGCACCCGAGAGCGCCACCCCGGCGGCCCCGGCCCCGGGACCGTCGTTGCCCGCGCCGGGCGCCGAGGCCCCCGCCCCGGCCACCCAGGCGCCGGCTGCGCAGCCGAGCGCCCCCGCCGCGGAGAGCCAGAGCACCGAGGCGGACACCGGCACGAACTCCACCGGCACCGAGGACGACGACTCACAGCTCACCGTCGTCGGCGCCGGGGCCGCGTTCCTCGCCGCCGGGCTGCTGACCGCGCTCGGCGTGCGCCGCACCCTGCAGCAGCGCCGCCGGCGCCACCGCCGGCGCATCCCCATGCCCAAGGGCGAGGCGGCCGCCGTCGAGCGTGAGATGCGCAGTTCCCAGGCCGTCATCGGCCCCGAGCACCTCGACCGGGCACTGCGCACCCTGGCGGTGCGCTGCGCCGAGGTCGGGCGCCCGCTGCCCGAGATCGAGGCCGTGCACCTGAGCCCGCAGGGCATCGACCTGTACCTGGCCGCACCCACCGCGCCCGTCAAGCCGTTCCAGGCGTCCGACACCGTGCCGGACGCCTGGACCTGCCCGGCTCGCTCCGCGCAGCTGCTCACACAGGAGGACGCGGCGGTCGCCGCCTCCCCGTACCCCGCGCTGGTCTCCCTCGGCTCCACGCTGGAGGAGGACAGCACCGTGCTGGTGAACCTGGAGTGCGTCGGGCTGCTCAGCCTCACCGGCGCCGAGGACGACGTGCGGGACGTGCAGCTGGCCCTGGCGGCCGAGCTGTGCACCTCCCAGCTCACCCGCGAGTCGACGGTGGTCCTGGCGGGCGTCGGCGCCGAGCTGGCCGAGCGGTTCCCCGGCCGCGCCGCGCACTACGACACCACCGAGGCGGCCGTCGCCGAGCTGCGCGCCCACGACGCTCTGCAGCGCACCGCCCTGGAGGACGCCGGCGCGGCGGGCCTGGGCGAGGTGCGCCTGGACGGCGCCGGCGCCGACGCGTGGAGCGCCGCCGTCCTTCTCACTGCCGACCTCGGGAACCACGAGACCTCGGACCAGATCACCGATCTCCTGATGTCCCGCCCGCGCACCGCGGTGGCGATCGTCTCCCCGACGGACGCGGTGTCAGTGCCCAGCGCCTGGCGCCTGGACGCGGCCCCCGGTGCCCTCGTCACCCTCCCAGGCATCGGCCTGGACGTCGTGCTCCAGCGTCTGGCCCCGGACCGGTACGCCGCGCTCATCCAGCTCCTGGCGACGGCCGACCGCGAGGACGACGTCGCCCCTCCCGCCTGGACACTGGGCGCCAGCGGCAGTGAGGACGATCCCGGGTTCCTGGAGACCGTGCTGGACGCGGACGAGGCCGACGCGCACGGCCACGAGGACGTGCCGGGTGATCCTGAGGCAGCGCAGGAGGACGCCGTCCAGGCCGGTGCCGAGACGGGAGCCTTCGAGGAGCCGGACAACGAGGCGCAGCCGTGGCAGGTGTCCTCCCCGGCGGCGCTCTCGCCGTCGTCGGTGCCCGACTTCACGGCCATGCTGGCCGCCACCCGCACCGAGATGGCGCAGGCGGGCGCAGAGGAGGAGGCCGATGGCGCCGTCGAGGACGCGCAGGAGGCCACCGCGCCGACCCGGCTGAGCTCGATCTCCGATGTGCTCGTCGTCCTCAACTCCGACCCCGAGCCGCCCGAGCACCCCCAGGTGCAGTTGCTCGGCTCGGTGGACCTCGCCGGTGCCCAGGGCCCGGTCGAGTCGAAGCGGCGTCGGACCCTGCTGGAGATCGCCGCGTGGATGGTCCTGCACCCCGGTCGCAGGTACGAGGAGATGGACGCCGCGCTGTGGCCTGGCCGGCGCGTCACCCCGCAGTTCCGCAACCCCCTGGTGTCGAAGCTGCGCCAGTGGGTGGGCCGCGATCCCGCGCTGGCTGCCGACGACCCTGCCGCGCAGTACCTTCCGGCGGCCAGCAAGCAGGCGTACCAGTTCCACCCGGCGGTCACCAGCGACTGGGCGCTGTTCCAGGGGCTCTACGCACGCGGGATGAACGCCACCGGGCCTGAGGCCGACCTCGACCTCGCCCGGGCGCTCGTCCTGGTGCGCGGCAGGCCGTTCGCCGACATCAACCCCTCCCGCTACCAGTGGGTGGACGCCGATCTCCAGGAGATGATCTCGGCGATCACCGATGTCGCCCACGAGCTCGCCCAACGGATGATCGCCGCACGTGACTTCCGCGCGGCGGGCCTGGCCGCCGGCAAGGGGCTGACGGGTGTCCCGGACAGCGAACAGCTGCACCGGGATCTCTTCATGGTCTGCCACGCCCTCGGCGACCGCGAGGGACTTCGGCGTGCCGCACACCAGCTGGCGCGGATCAATGACGAGCTGGAGACGGACCCGGAGGACGAGACGGTGGAGCTCCTTTCCCAGATCATGGAGAGCCGCCGGGAGTCCGCCTGAGCCGCCGCCCGTCCCGGGGCGACGGCCCCGCCGCTACGGCCGGGGCGGCGCCCTGTCCGGCGGCACCGGAGGAATGGATTCGGCCGATCTGCTCCGGTGCCGTAGAGTCGGGTGCACCGACGCGGGGTGGAGCAGCTCGGTAGCTCGCTGGGCTCATAACCCAGAGGTCGCAGGTTCAAATCCTGTCCCCGCTACAAGATGTGAGGGCCCGGCAGATGCCGGGCCCTTACTGTTTCCCGCCCGCAGTCCGGCCCTCGGGCCGTCGGCCCTTCCGCGGTGGTCGAGCCGTACGGCAGGACGGCCGGCACTCGGCCGGGATCCGCCCGGTGGGCGCCGCGTGGCCGAATCGCCATGCAGCACCGCCCGCGTTCGCATGCGTCGCGTACATGACCCGCTACTGTGAGCCACGTCACGGCTGCGCCCGGTCGCGCCGTCCTGCCGTGCGGCGGACGACGGGACGACTGCGCGGCCACAGCAGCGCTCACTCGGAGGTGCACGGTGTCGACCACCCAGGGCGGGTCCCTGGCCCTTCGCCGGCTCCTCCTCGCCCCCGGCACGAGCGCCCGGGCGCTGTGGCTGTGGCGCGGCGGCCGGGCGGGGATCTCCTTCGACGTCGCCTGGCGCCACACGAGGCTGGGCGGCCACCCGGACGAATTCGCCTACCTGCGCTTCGCCCATCGCCCGCCGGCGGCCGCGGGAACGGGCATCGAGCACCGCCAGGGCGGCCACCGGCGTTAGGCCCGCTCCTTCCCGGGCGGGCGCCAGGTCGCGCGAGGCCACCGCCCGGATCGGCAACCGCCGATCCGGCCACCCGATCGGGTGAATTCCGTGCCGCTGGATCCGTCGGCCCGGTCCGCGCGCAACGCCGGGCGAGGCCGTCAACACCACTGTGCGTCAAGCCGGTTGAAAGCGGCCGGAAGTGGTGTCCGGCGAGCGGCGTGCACTCCGCAGCGCACGCCGACAGATCGTCAAGACCCCGTGCGTCCATCACCGGGATGTGGGTAGCCTGCCGCAGGCAAGGACCCTGCGTGGTCCACGCCGACATGCCGCAGCACATCGTCAGGAAGTGGGAGCATCCCGATGGGGAAGGCCAGCCGCCGTCGCCGAGAGGGCCGTCCCAAGCCGGCCCGCGTCGTCTCCAAGCTCTACAGCGACCTCCCCTCCCCGGTCGTCGAGGCGTGCGAGGACGTGCTGCGGGCCTACACCACCGGCAGCACGCCGACCGCCGCTCCCGCCACCCTCCGCTGCTGGCAGGCCGAGGTCTATGCCGAGGAGGCGGCCCTGGAAGCCCTCGACCTGCTCACCGCCCGCCGCGGATCCAGCAGCGACCTGCTGTTCACCGACCTGTACAACATGCCGGCCTTCGAGCCGTTCACCCCCGCCATGCCGTCGCTGCTGCGCTTTCTGCGCGCCCGCCGCGCCAACCTCAACCCCACGCTGCGCCTGGCGGCGGACACGCCGGGCCTGGCGCTGACCCTGCTGCTGCTCGCCGGCCATGCGCTGGTGCAGGCCGCCGACACGGTGCCGGGCGATCCGCGGGCGCAGGTGCTCCTGGCCGAGTGCCTGGCTCGGCTGGCGGCGGCGCCGCTCGGGGAGCGGGTGCTGCCGGGAGACCTCGCGTTCGCCCTGACCGAAGAGGAGCGGCGCAGCGTCGAGGACGCGGTGTACACGCGCGACGAGCTCCGCCGGTTCCTCACCGAAGCCGTCCCCCTACGCCGGTCCGTCGCCGCGGCGCCGGGCCGGGCGCCACTGCTCGTCCTGGACCTCAGCGCGCGAGACGACGTCGAGGACCTCATGCGCGTCATGCGGACGGACAACCCCGCCGACGGTGCCGACACCGTCACCCGCTGGCGCGCGCTGGCCGACCTGATCCGGCTGGAAGTCACCTGGCTCGAGCCGGTGCACACCGAACTCGCGGTGGTCCTGCAGTCCGATCAGCACCGCGAGCTCCTGGCCGCCGTCGCCGGCGATGGGCGTATCGCGCTGACCGGCACCGATCCGGCCGACAGCCTCGACACCGAGTTCTCGATCACGCAGGTGGCCACCGACGGCCCGAGCCTGGCTCATGTCATGGCGGCAGCCGCGACGTCCTTCAGGCCCTGACCGGGCGGCCCGCCACCTGATGGCGGGCTGCGAGCAGATGCCTCGATCCGCCCGAGCCGCAGGGTCTGCTGCGGCTACCGGCGGTGGGGGAAGAGGCGTCCGAGGGCCGCGGCGGTGGCAGCCCACAGGCAGGCTCCGGCCAGCAGGGTGCCCGGCCAGGGCCAGCCCGTACTGGTGGACAGGAGCAGGACCAGGACGGCGCCGTTGACGAGGCCGCCGCAGGACGCGAGATCGCCCAGGACGGCCGGCCGCTCGCCGGCCACCGCGCGGGCGAGAGCGCCGTGGACCAGGACGAGACCTGGGCACAGGACCCAGCTGAGGATGAGGACGCCCCACCACGGCATGGGCGACAGCCACAGCAGCAGTAGGCAGGCGAGAACGCCGATCGGCAGGATGAGGAGGACGCCGAGCGACGACGCCTCCGGGTCGGCGTCGGCGGAGGGGCGGGCGAAGAGCGCGAGGACGCCGGCGAGGATCAGGAACAGGGCGGCGGCGATGACGAGCGGCCACGGCGTCGCCAGGCCGCTCAGGGCGGTGAGTTGGGCGAGGACCCCGGCCGCTGCGGTGCCGGCCGAGGCCAGCACGGGGCCGCGGAGCGCCACCTGCCGGGCGGGTGCGGCCGGGGAGATGGTGCGGCCGGGAGCCGGGTCGCGGCGGGTGGCCGGGAGGGTCGGCTGCCGAACGGCCCGGTCGGCGGGCCTGGCCAGCGGGGTCGTGGGAACGTCGCGAAGGCCGCGCAGCCGGGTGGCGACCGCCTGGGCGCTCGCGGGACGCTGCGCCGGGTCCTTGGCGAGCAGGTGCAGGACGAGGTCCTCGAGGTCGGCGGGGATGCCGGCGCGCAGGGTGCTGGGGGCGGCGGGGGTGGACGTCATGTGCTGGTGCAGTACCGCGATGGCGTCCCCGGTGAAGGGGGGTCGGCCGGTTAGGAGGGTGTAGAGGAGGCAGCCCAGGGCGTAGAGGTCGGCGGGAGCGCCGATCTCCGGGTCGGCGCTGGCCTGCTCGGGGGCCATGAAGGCCGGCGTCCCGATCACGTTGCCCGTGGTGGTCAGGGCAGGGTGCCGGGCATCGCGGTGGCGGGCGATGCCGAAGTCGACGACCTTGATTCCGTCGGGGGTGAGCATGACGTTGGCGGGCTTGATGTCGCGGTGCACGATCCCCGAGCGGTGGGCGACGGCCAGGGCGTCGCAGATCTGCGCCGCCCAGGCGATCACGTCGGCGACCTCCGGCAGGCGGTCCGCGGTCAGGCGGTCCAGGCTCTGGCCGCCGAGGAGCTCCATGACGAGGTAGGCGACGGGGCGGCCGTCGAGGTTGGCCCGGCCGAGGTCGTGGACGGTGACGATGTGGCGGCTGGCGAGGGTGCCGGCGGCGTTGGCTTCGGCGAACAGGCGTTGGACCGCGGTGTGAGCTGCCCCGGTGAGGTCGAGGATCTTGACCGCGACCGGGCGGCCGATGCGCGTGTCCGTGCCCCGCCACACGGCGCCCATCCCTCCGGCTCCGATCAGAGCCTCCAGGTGGTACCGCCCGTCGAGCAGCATCGCTCTTCCGCCTCGTGGTCCGGGTCCGGCGGACCTGCGGTCCGCGCCGGCGATCGGCCGCCGGTGCGGGCACAGTACCGGCCTCCCGCCGGATCGTGCGCATGCCAGCTGATCTCGAGGCCGACGGGCCGACCGGCCACCCCCGATTCAAGTTGCACAAGAAGCATTAGCGCTGTAACTTATTAAGTGTCTGAGGGTGTACCTCTCCCCCGAAATCCCTGGCCGCGCAGCCGCGTCCGGCTACGAGAAGGACCATGATGGCCAAGCTGACCCGCCAGCAGGCGACGCTCCACGCCGAGGCGTGCGAGCTGCTCACACTCGACCGTGATCTGACCCCCGATGAGCGGCTGTTCGTCCTCGACAACTGGCAGGAGTCCGCGACCAGCAGGAACACGCTCGACGGCGCCTTCTTCACGCCTCCCGGCCTCGCCGTCGACATGGCGGTCGAGGTGACCGGCCACCGGATCGTCGACCTGTGCGCCGGGATCGGGGCGCTGGCGTCAGCCTGCCTCACCTACGGCCCGCGCGGCCGCGAGATCGTCTGCGTGGAGCGCAACCCGCTCTACGTCGAGGTCGGGCGCAGGGTGGTGCCGGACGCGACCTGGATCCAGGCCGACATCTTCGACCTGCCGGACGGACTCGGCCGCTTCGACACCGCCGTCTCCAACCCCCCGTACGGCGCGACGCCCCGCACCGGCGACAGCCCGGCCTACCGGGGACGCCGCTTCGAGTACCACGTGATCGCCATCGCCTCGCGGCTCGCGGCCCACGGCGTCTTCCTCGTCCCGCAGGAGAGCGCCCCGTTCCGGGCCAGCCGCAGCGGGGGTCTCACGACCATCGACGACCCTGAGTACGAGCGCTTCACCGCCGCGACCGGGATCCGCCTGGACACCAACTGCGGACTGGACACCTCGTCGTACAGGCACGAGTGGAGGGGAGCCGCCCCCCGGACGGAGATCGTCCTCACGACGTTCGGCATCCCCCGCGGCCCCTCACCCACCGCTGCCGAGACCGCCCCGGGCGAGCTGGCCCTGTTCCCGCCGGGCGATGCCCGGTGACCCGTCCCGAACGCTGAACCCGGCGCACCTCCACGCCCAGCCCTCACCCTCACCGCCACGCCCGCCCAGCGGGCCTACCACCACCGGACCACGGAGTCTGCCTCGAACGGATCTTTCATGCACCAGGCCCCGGAACCTGTACGCCTCGCCCCTGACAGCCGCTGGCGGCCACACCCCGGCGAGCCCGACCGTCCGCTCACCACCGCCGAAGCCGCCGAAGTCGACCTCCTGAGGGCCTACGTCGCCGACCTTCGCGCATCCGGCCACGCCGTGGAGCGGTACCGCATCGACTCCCCCGACGGAACAGTCGATTTCGTCGACGCCCTGGACACCACGACCGCAACCCTCGTCGCCGCGCGGGCCGGCACCGCCCACCCCGCCGTCCTCCACTACACGATCGGCGAACTCCTCGACGTGCGGTCGCGCTTCGACCCGCTCCCCGCCACGGTCCTCCTGCTCCCGGCACCGCCGTCGCCGAACACGGCCGGGCTCCTGCACAGCATCGGCATCACACCGGCCTGGCCCGACCCCGCTCAGCCCTCCGGGTTCGCCCACGGCGCCCCCGCCTGAACCCGCCACGCCCCCCGACCGGCGCTCTGCCGCCACGCCCAGACCCCTCACGGAGAACCGATGAACCGCACCACCGCGACCCCGACCCCCCTCGCGGCCGCCCTGGCCACCCAGTTCGACCAGGCACTCCAGGCCGCCAAGTCCGCCCGCCGGGCCGCGCTGCACAACGCCGCCGCCTTCGCGGCCCACCTGATCCGCCAGGCGGAACCGACCGTCGCGGTCCTGATCGTCGACACCGACACCGGCCAGCTGTGCGGCTACCGCGCGGCCGACCGGACGCCGTTGTGGTGGTTCAGCCTCGACCAGCACATCGCCGACCAGATCGAATCCCGCCTGGCCGACGTCCTGGCCCTCGGCACGGACAAGGACGAACTCACCGACGCCGGATGGACGAACCACGACGAGGAGGGCACCTCGGAGCTGCGCCTGCCCGCCCAGGTGGCCACCAACGGTCTGCTCGACCGGATGATCCACCGCCTCAGCACCCACGCCATCCTCATGACCACCCGCGCGGCAGTCGAGCTGTACGGCGCCCACGGCGACCCCCACGACCAGCTGAGCAGCACCCAGGTCGAGCAGTTGGAGGCCCTCGCGGCCCTGTACGCCGACTACGAGGGCTCCCTCGACGGCCCGCTGTACCTTCTCGGCGAGCTGGGCGTCATCGGTGTGATCCGCTCCGGTGTGGAACTGTTCGCCTCCCTCCACGACCCCGGCAAGACCCTGACCGATGCGCAGACCGACTGGCTGAACACCCTCACGGGGTTGCTGGACGAGGAGGACAGCGCATCCGGCACCGGCGCCTGACCGGCCCGGCCGCACCCGGACCACACACAGCCCGGGTACGGCCCGGAGCCCTGCCGTCCAGTGGGCCCGAGCCAGTGGGAAGCACAGCCCCACGGCGCCCGGACGCCGACCGCACCCCCGCCCCCGATACGACCCGGCAGCGGTGCTGCCCCTGGGAGTTGTCCGATGAACACCCTTGAGTCCTGGCAGGAACATCTCGCCGAATGCCCCGACTGCGGGACCGCCGTCGGCGAGGCCCATGACGCCCGCTGCGACCAGGCCATGTGCCTGGGGTGCGGTGTCCAGCGCATCTCGTGCGACGGCGGCCACCGCATGGGCGTCGACCGGTGGACAGGCACCGACCCGCGCTTCGCCGCTTGCGAGGAACTGGGCTGGTTCGCGCTCGCCGAACCCGGCTGGCCCCGCTGCGCCCCTGGTACTCCTGGCGCGTGGCCTGACCTCAACCGCCTCTACGCGGAGGCCGACTGGGACCCGCGCACCCGCACGTGGAAGCCCCGGCCGGTGACCGTCGTGGTGCAGCTGCCCACGGACGACAGCTGACCGATGTTCGCGCGCACTCCTCCGACAGGCGATCTTGACCGGCGCGCTCGCTCGTACGGGATCGCTGGTCTCGGGTGCCATGTTGACCCGGGCCCCGCTTACAGGCTCATCGGGTCGACCCCGGCCAGTCGGAGCCGCGGGTCTTGCCAACGGCACCCGCGCCCACCGGCGGCCCCCGATCGGGTGATCCCCGCCCGCGTGCCGCCCCCGCAGCCGCTCACGGCCGCTACAGTCCCCTCAGGCAGGAAGCGCACGCCATGGTCGCTGTCACCTGTCACCTCATGCCCACGCCGCCGAGGTGACACGGGCGGCCGAGGCCCCACCGGCACAGCCGGAAAATGGGCCCGCCCGAAGCACGTTGATCGACCGCCGTGGACACCGACCGGGCGGGAAGCGTGGGTACCCCGTCCAGAAGGCGACATGTGCCATGACGAGGAACGGCTCCGACTCCCGCAAGCAGCGTGCCCGGGAGCTGATGCGCCCCGACTTTCCCTACAGCGAAGCGCTCCAGTTGCGTGACCGGCGTCGCGCCGCCTCGCCCGCGCGTCAGCACCTGGGGTGCGTCGTGCAGTTCGACGGCCGCCAGGGGGCGGACGTCGTCGTCGACCTCGCCGCGGCGCTCGCCCTGGACGGCCTGCGGGTCCTGGCCGTGCACACGGTCCGGCCCGGCGTCCTGTTCGGTGGCCGCGGGGCCCGTCGCCGTCCCGAGCCGGAGGCCCCGCCGGTCTCCGCGATCACCGAGCGGTCTGTTCCCGGCCGCGGGGCCCTTCACGAGGTCACCGTCACGACCCGCCCATTCGCATCCGGCGCTCCGGATCCCGTCCGAGCGCTGGTGGAGGAAGCCCGGAGCCGGTACGACTACGTCCTGGCCCGCTCCCACACCGTGCCCTACGACGCGCTGGAGCGGCGGGACCTGCTGGTCGGTTTGGTCAACCAGGAGCACCTGCCCGTCTCGCAGCTGATGATGACCGTCAAGGACGGCAAGCCCTGCCAGATCGAGGCGCCGCTCACCCCGGCGCAGTCCATCGCGCTGATGCAGCACGAGAGGGCGTCCCTGTTCGGGTGGAGCCCGCAGCCCCCGTCCGCGCTCATCCTGACGAAGTACCGGGGCCTCGACACGCTCCCGGCCGAGTTCCGGGCAGCGGTCGGCTACGAGCTGGAGGCCGCCGGCACACCGGTCCTCGGGGACCTGGAGGAACTGGCACGCGCTACCCGCACCCCGGTTCCCGAGGTGGTTCTCGACGATCCCGACAGTGAGGGGGCCGCCCGCTTCCGCGCAACCGCCCGCGCCCTGCACACCCTGGCCCGGGGCCGCGCCGTGCCGGCTGCCCGGCCGGCCCCCCGGCCCGGCTCCTGCGCCGGCGTCGTGGTCGGCCTGCTGCCCATGCAGCGCGCCGACGTCGCGACGGTTGCCGCATCCCTCGGGCGGGCCCTGGTCGAGCGCGGCCTGAAGGTCCTGGTCGTGGACGACGG
This sequence comes from Kitasatospora sp. MBT66, assembly GCF_000710405.2. Taxonomy (NCBI): domain Bacteria; kingdom Bacillati; phylum Actinomycetota; class Actinomycetes; order Kitasatosporales; family Streptomycetaceae; genus Kitasatospora; species Kitasatospora sp. MBT66. Next base: position 177,606 of record NZ_JAIY01000001.1, read on the forward strand.
CACCCGCGCACCGCTCGCGGGCGAGCCGGTGCCCGACTGGCCCGCACCCCCGGCCGCCGCCGCACTGGCGACAGCCGGCGGCCCGCACCCGCGAGGTGACGACCTGGACGCCGCGTTCGCCCGCGCCCGGGCCGGCTTCGACATCGTCCTGCTGTTCAACCGGGCGACCGACGGAAGTGCTCCCTACCGCATGAACGGGCGGGTGGACACCCACCTGGTCATCGCACAGGACGACGACCTGCCGCTCGTCGAGCGCATCGCCGACACCCGGCTGAGCGGGCAGCACCGCGTGCACTCCTGGCTGGACCGCCACTACCGCTCACAAGGCCGCGACCGGTCCGGCCCGTCGGCAGCAGCGTTCGTCGACAGCGTCACCGAAGCCGGCCGCCGGCTGTGGGGGGAGCTGTGGGGCGCCGCCTCGACCTGGCAGCCGCTGGAGGACTTCGGGCCTCGCCAGGTCGCCACCCGCACCCGGACCCTGCCCCCTGCCGCAGCCGCAGCCGTCCTGCGTGAGCGCTTCGTCCATCCCGCCGGCGGCGTCATGCCCATCGCTATCGCCGGCCTGGTCCTGCTCTCGGCCACCGCCCCGCCCGAGCAGTGGCTGTCGGCCGTCGCGGCCGAGATGGCCGCCGCCCGCACACCACTGCTCGGGCTGGTGCCCACCGGGCCCGACGCCGGGGGCGATACGGCGATGTCCACGGTGGCAACGGCTCTCGAGACAGCGCTGCTCACTGCGGGCGGCCCCGAAGGCCGATGACCGGAAGGCGTCGCCGGCCCGAAGCGCCCGGCCGGCGACGCCGCACCGGCAGCCTGACCGCGCGAACCGGGCCGGCCCCAGCACGCGTTCCGCAGACCGCTCCCGGACGTCGGCACCACGGGCTCATACGGCCGCTGCGACCGCAGAATCGGCCTGAATCTTGCTGTACGTCAGGTATTGCAGCCCTTTATGGTGTTCCGAGCTACTGCTCGGCCGCCCGGTGGCGGCCGTGGCCCGGCCGCCGGCCCGTGACCGGTGGGCGAAGAGGCCTGAGGGTGCGCCTGTGCATCGACCACCGCAAGCACCACCGACTCGTCGTGCCTGAATCCGGCGCGCAGCGGATCACGGGACCAGCGCGCCGACGAACAGGAGCGACATGGTCAGGCACCACGGACGCAAGCAGACCGCGCGGCGGCGAGCCGCCGCGGGCAACACCGGCCACCAGGTAGCGGTCGAGCAGTTGAAGGCCCGAACCAGCACCGCAGCCCACGGCACTTCGCCGTCCGCCGAGGCACACGACTGGGACGAGACGGTCGTGGCCGCCCTCACCGCCCTCGTCACCGACACCGGCACAGCTCCGATGCACACCGTGTGGCGGGACGCGTCCACCGCCCGGGGCGACAGCAGCCGCCCGCCGACCCAGGGCCAGCCGCCGATGACCGACCCCGACCGGTGGGGGGTGGCCGAGGCCTGCGTCGACGGCTACCTCGTCCGGCAGATCGCCTCCAGCCACAGCCACGGTCTGGAGAAAGGGACCCGGGGGCCGGTGCCGTACCGCACCCGCGACGGCGAGGTGGAGGTCGCGGCGCTGTGGCCGCTGGTGCACTGGCCCGAGAGGGGCCTGGGCTGGCGGTGGGTCCACAACGGATGGGGCGTCGAGCAGCCCGGGCGGATCCTGGGCGATGCCGACCCCCTGCGCCCCGCCGTCGCGCTGCCGTTCGAGGTTCGTGTCTTCAGCGTCCTCGACGGCGTCCTCGGCGAGGACTACGGGGTCTCGGCCCCGGGCTGGGAGACCGTGGCCTGGTGCGCCGCCTTGGAGCACGCCGCCGAACTCGCCCACGCCTACACCGACCACCAGTACACGACCCCCAAGCGCCGGCCCGACGCCGGGTACGCCCAGGCCGAAGTCTGGGAGCACGCCCACACCCTCGAAGTGCTGCCGGTGCAGCGCCTGGTCACGCACGCCGCCCCCGACCGGCCCGCGATCGCGCACCTGCGCTCCGACGCGCCGGTGCCCGGCCGGCCGGCCAGCGGCCCGTCCACCCCCGAGCCCGACTGGAGGCCGGGCCTGAAGTACCCGCCGAAGGGAGAGCTCAGGGTGTGGGACAACGGCCGCTGGAAGTCCTTCGCCTGGTTCACCGGCGCCGGCGACCCCGGCATCGCCGCCGCCCTGCTCCGGGTCGGCGCCGGCGGCCGCTACCCGTACGCGGAGAGCTGGCGCCCCCGCCACCCCGACACCTGGAGGCACGACTGGACCCAGGAGGGCCGGAGCCTGTCCCACCGGTACCCGGCCGAGCCCTACACGGAGACCGCCCGGCGCAGCGACCGGTCCCGGCGCCGACGTGCCGAGCACCTGGCCGCTTCCCTCGCCGGGCGCAGCGGCGGCCGCCTCACCGTCGAGCAGGCCGCCGACCGGATCCGCCGGGGCGGCCAACAGTACGAGGACTTCCTGCGCACCGGTCAGGTCGTCGTCCTCGACGTTCTCAACGCCCAGCGCCTGGCCCTCCCCGAGGGGCTGGAACGCGATGCCGTGCGTGCGTTGATCGATGGACTGGAGGACCGCCACGAGGTCCCCGGCGATCTGGTGCCGCCCGCGTGGGCCCGTCTGGACCAGGACGAGCGGGACGGCAAGCTGCCGGGTATGCGCGCCTACCGGGCCCGGGCCCTCACCGAGTACCTCACCCCGGCGGCAGACGGGGACGGCCTGCCCGGTCTGGCTCGCTGACGCCCTCGCCCCATCCTGGTGGCTCGGACCACACTGAAGGGCCTGGTCCGGCAGCGCTCTGCCGGACCAGGCCTGTGCGATCCGTCCAGCTCCGGTATCTCCTCGCCCGGCATCCGAGGCCAGAAAGGCGTTGGGACGGTGGTCATCCAGGCGAACATCTCCCCGCCGGGCCGTGTCTCGCACGGTGCCCAGCGATCGGCTCCAGCAGGCCGGGGCGCCGGTGCGCGAGCATGACCGGTTCGCCCACGTAGGCTGCCCACCGTGGGCATGGCGAAGCGACAGATGGAGACGGCGGACGAGCGGGGCTGGTACTCGTGCGGCGGGTGGGTCTGCGCGGAGTGCATCGCGGAAGCCGCCCTGAAGAAGGTGGTGTCGGACGCCGTCAGCACCGATGAGGTCTGCGACTTCTGCAAGGGCACGCCCGCGGCCGACATGGACGTGCTCACCGAGGCGTTCGTCAACGGCCTCCACACCGAGTACGCCAACGCGGACAACGAGGGCGTCCCCTACGACAGCGCGGAGGGCGGCTACCACAGCGCCACCACCTGGGACACCTGGGCCCTCGTCCACGACCACTCCGACGTCTTCGCCAACGACGCCCTCCTCCAGCCCATGGTCGAGGCGGTCGGCGAGCAGACCTGGACCAACATCAACTGGCAACTGCCGCGGTACAACGAGCAACTCGCCTCGAGCTGGTCGAACTTCTGCGAGCAGATCCAGTACAAGACCCGCTACGTCTTCTGGCTGCGCCGCGACGGGCAGGACGAGGAGGAGGCGCTTGGGGGAGAGATCCCCGCAGGGCGGATCCTCGATCAGATCGGGCGCCACCTGCTGGACCTCGACCTGGTGCGGGACCTGCCGGCCGGCACCACGCTGTGGCGAGCCCGCCCGGTGACCGACAAGGACCTGGAGGCAGCTTCGAGCTGGGGTGCCGAGGCCCTGGGCACCGCACCGCGGCAGTACGCCGTGAAGCCCAACCGGATGAGTCCGGCCGGCATCCCGATGTTCTACGGAGCCTTCGACCAGGCGACGGCTGTCCAGGAGGTCACCCAAGGCACCCCGATGCGGCTCGCCGTCGGCGCGTTCGAGCTGTCCCACGCCTGCACCGTCGTCGACTTCACCCAACTCCCCCCGATCCCGTCCATGTTCGACCCCGAGCACGGCCACCAGGTCCGTGCTCTGACCTTCCTCCACCAGTTCGTGCGCCAGATGGCCACACCGGTGCGTCCCGGGCACGACCACATCGACTACATCCCCACCCAGGTCGTCGCCGAGTACCTGATGAAGGCCTTCAATCCGGGCCGCCCGGTGCACGGCATCGTCTACGGCTCCTCCCTCAACCGACGGCGCTGTGTCGTCCTCGACTTGGACAGCACCTGCTGTGTCGAGCAGGTCGACGGCTGGTCCTCCGAGCACGCCCGCCTCGGACTCGTCCCCAACTCCGTGGCAGTGCTGCCCGCGGAGACCAGCTGACCACCCAGGCCGGCCCGGGCAACCAGCACGGAGCCCCGTACTGCAGGCCGCCGCCGGCGCCCCTCCCGATGGCTGACATTCGCCTGATCGAGGGAACTCCCCACGTCCCGCTTGCTCCTGGCCGCCACCGCCCGCCAACCTGGGCCAAGGCCTCGGTGGGAGGCCCTTCTCCGGGCGTCGGCCGGCCAAGTGGACGCTGGCGGGGACAGAGCCGCAACACCGCACCCCACCGGCAACACCCAGCGCACAGCCGAGGTGGCGACCAACTCCTCCCCGCTCGTCGCGCGCCCGAGGCCGGCGGAACGCGCGAGGAACGGACCCCCGTGAGCTCCAGGCAGCCCAGCCGCAAAGCCGCCCTCTACCGCATGTACACCGGCGACTCCCTCTCCAACCTCAAGCACGCCGCGAGCACCCGACTGCCCGCACCGAACGCCCTCCGGACTGCCTCCCCCGCGCAGCAGGAACTCGAGCACCAGGTCCTGCTGCACTACCGCGGCGGCAGCGTCTACGCCGCGCATCCGTTCGCGATCACCTACACGCGTGTCCTCGGCGACCGCACGGAGGTGCGCCTGGACCCGGCGGCGCGCGCATTCGACGAGCGCGTCGACACGGCCGAGCGCGCCATCGAGCACCTTCTCCCCTACACCCATCCGACCGCTCGCCCCGATGAGGGGCCTGGCGGCGCCCCTGGCATCCGCCTGCGCGGCATCGACCGAGTCGGTCTCCACCTCACGCACGCGAGCGACCCGAGCGCTCACCTCGTCCTGACCGGGCCCTCCGAAGTGGCCTGGAGCGCTCAACTCCAGGCTCGGACAGCCAAGCTCACCGCCGCCGGGCGCGTCCCTCTCTGGGACGAACCGACCCTCACCGCGGCTGAGCGCTCATACCCGAGCGAGCCCTGGCCCTGGCTGAGCGCTGGCGTCCTACGGCGGATCGGCCTGTTCTCCCGCGTCTCCACCGCGTACGACACCTACTACGGGGACCGTCACGACAGCCTGATGGTCGTGCTCCGCCACCTCCACCCTGCGCTCCCCGCGCACGACCAGCTCGTCCGCCGGCTCACCGACCCGGCCTGGGGCATGCCGCTCGTGATCGACGAGAACCACTGCGACTGCCGGCTCCGTCGCCCTGACCGCCCCTACACCCACGACCACACCTGGGAGCGGACCTGCCACGTCGCCCTCACCCATCGAGACGGACTCCCTGGCCGGCTCCTGCTGCGCTTCATGTCCTCGTCCGCCGACATCGGAGCAGAGGCCGGCTTCGCGGCTGAGGCCCGACGCGAACTCGCCCTCGCGGGAGCACCACGCGGCTGGCTCCGGCGGACCATGCCCGCTCCCCCACCCGCGCAGCGAAGGAGGCCGAGCCTGGCCGCCCGGCGCGCCAGCTGTACCGGCGAAACCCTCGCCGAAGCCGCACGAGCGCTCACGCCCGACGCCAGGAGCGCATTCCCCATCGCCACCGCTGAGCAGGAGCGGCTCGAGAGCGAGGTCCTCCAGACCATGAGCGCTCTTCGAGCGTTCGCACCCCGCGCACTGGGAGTCCGAGCGCTCCACCCCATGAGCGACCAGATCACCATCGACCTCGAGCCAGCCCTGCACACCGCTCGGCACTGGGCCGCCCTCCTCCCGGTCGGCTCCAGCGGTCGCACACCAGCCTCGGGGATCCCGGGTCTGCGTCACGAGCAGCACCCAGACGGAGTGCACCTGATCCGGGATGCACCTGGATCCGCCACTGCACGCGTCATCCTCCACGGGATCGAGCCTTCGCAGTGGATGGAAGCCGCGACCGGACTCAGGCGCGGCACGAGCCTTGCCGACCTCACCCCATGGACGGAGGAGGAGGTCGGCCTCTATACCGCCGCCAGCCACCCCGCGTGCGAGCACTACATCGGCAGCGGACTCATGCGCATGATCCGAGCTGTCTGCGGAGCCGGAGCGTCATCCGCGATCACGGTCTCCTCACACCCCGGTGAGAAGCCTCGACGCTGCGACTGGCGGGTCAACCTGCTCGACGGCCCTGGGCATGGCGCACTACTGGACCTGCTCACCGACAGCAGCCTCGCGCTCGGCCTCGAACTCTGGAAGCGCTCATGCACCAGCGACCACACGGGCTGCTGGTTCAAACTGACCGACGACGGTGGCCAGAAGCTTCTCGTGTTTGATCACTAATCTGACAGCACTCAGACGCGTGACCGATGAGCGACCACCGTCCAGTTCTCTCAGGGGATGCATGGCGCTCGCTAACTCTTATCGTCGCGCCGACGATAAGAGTCGCCCGAACGGGTGAGCCATCCCGCCACCCGACCACCGCA
>NZ_JAIY01000001.1:185233-194848 GCF_000710405.2 Kitasatospora sp. MBT66
GAGGCCATCCAGGCCGCAGACGGTGCGGCCGGCGACCATCCCGCCACCCGACCACCGCACACCGTCCAGGTACCCACTCATTGCGTGCGAAACGATAAGGGCGAGGCAGCAGTTGCTGCCTCGCCCTCTCGAGTCCCACCAGGCGCTACTCACTCGTGTCGGTGATCCCGAGCTCGTTGCACAAATCCTCAGCGAGCTTCCGGAGTGTCAGGGCTTCCTGTCGGGCACGGGCGGCATCTGTCTTCATCAACGAACGAATCGACGCCCCGACGACCTCAGCTGCCTTGCTGACATCATCAGGCGAATCGCCCGCCCGCGGCGACCCGACGGAACTGCCTGTGGTAGTTGTGGCGGTCAGCATCATCGGCTCACCAAAGCCAAGGAAACGGGCCGCTTCCTTGAGTGACTTCTCCGTGATCTTCCCCTTACGAAGCGCCTCCTCCCAGGTTCGACGGACCGCCTCATCGCCATGCCGCTCCTGAACTGGCACAAGAGCCCGCAGGTGCTTCTCGGCCATCTCCATACTGGTGACGTGCTCAAGAGCACGAACCACGGGCATGGAGCGGATGATCTTGTTTGCGTAGTTCCGGCCGATGTTGAACCGATGCTTGACGAGGACGTCAAAGTCAGTCCATCCCAGGGCCTTCCACAGCTCCTCTTCCCTCATAGCCAGCAAGATCTGGCCCTGGACGATGACTCGCTGCTGCGTGGACTGCTGGATATTGGCTCGTGCCGCGTACTCCGCTCCAGCGAATACCCGGGCGTAGTGCTCCAATCGCTCCTGAGGGTCGTCGCTCGTCGGAGCGCTGAAGGTCGGCATCTCCACGAAGCCGGCAGCGTTACGGTCTCGCGGAAGGTGAACCAACCCTTCCTCAGACAAGTCCAACTCCTGGCTCGGCTCAGTCAGCGCCTCAGAACCCGCCTGCTCAGGGATAGCAGAGATTGCCACCGCCGAGCTCTCGTCCTTGTCGGTGGAATCAGTAGACGGCGACTCAGCTGAAGCATCACCCGAATCAGCACCCTGGCCAGCGCCAGACAGGACACTCAGCGTCGTCCCATCGGCCTCGCTCGGTGCGTTGACGGCCGCGGATTCACTAGACCCGTTGCTGTCCTCCGAAGTGGAGGACAACGCTTCGCCAGCCCCTGCCGCCTGGCGGGCCTCCCACTCAGCCTTGATCTCTGCCCGCGAGCGGACGGGGGGGACCGCGCTCTGCGCGTCGCTGACGACCTCGGTGCCCTTGGGGAGCGTTGCCGGACGGTACTTACTCATGCAGCGAGCTCCTTCGCGAGACGACGCAGCGTCTCCGCTTGAATGCAGTCGGGTGCGTACTGAAAGAGGGGCACCTCGTAGTCGGAGGACTCACGTCCCTCAATGGAGTCCTTCAGTTCAGCAAGGACGCTCGGAGCCGTGAGGGTGTGCCACTCGTCGTAGAAGCCCCGTGTGACAACTCCCTTGCGGGCGTCATAGGCGTTCACGATGAACCCGAGCTGGTCAACCTCGATCTGCATATTGGCGCAGGTCGTGCGGATCTGTCGGTTCAACAGGTTGTACGCGCGGAAAGAAGACTTGTCCGACCAGACCGGGATCAGGATTCCCGAGTGATCAACAAGCTCGCCAGCCCGACGCTGCACGAAGTCAATCGCAAGATCCATGCCCAGCCCCAGGTTCGGGGGACCGTCCAGGACGATGACGTCGTAGTCCTGCTCGATGGGCTCAAGCGCTCGCCGCAGACAGGTGTCGCGCCCAGCCCGCATGGTGGCCAGTTCTGCATCCATCAGGAACGCGTCCTCATGCGCCGGCAGTATGTGCAACCTGCCATCGAACATGGGGGTGTCTGGACGATCGTCGTGGTCCAGGCGAACCTCTTCCAGCGCGATGATCGACCGCCGGAGGTGTTGGGTCGCCCTGCCGAGCATGTGCGTGAGGAGGCTGTCGCCACCAGTCGGAAGGTCAGCGACTCGCATCCTTGCCGAGAGGTGCGCCTGGGGGTCGTAGTCAACCAACAGAACCCGAAGACCCATCTCGGCGAAAGCCTGTGCAAGGCCGCCGGCAATGAAGGTCTTTCCGACCCCACCCTTCTGGTTGCCGACGAGGATGCGCTTCACCGGCTGGCGAAGGAGAGGGGAGGCCAGCGGCGGGTGCCGCTCCAACCAGTTGCGGATGACCTGCGCCATGCCCTGGACCTTAGTGATCGCCCGGCTCTCGCACTCGACCTCGAATCGGGCAACGCCCCCGCTGGGGACATACGAGGCCCATGATTTGGCTCCCCTGATGTCCTCAACCGCGGGAGAGTTCGCGTTGTCGTACCACAACGACAACGCATGGGTCACGGCATCGGAGACGTTCAGGCCACGCTCTGCTGCCCGGATCTTCAGATCTCTTCGCATCTCGGGCATCACGTTGGCGATGAGCTTCTCGCTCGTGTCGCTGTTCACTGTGCTCATGGAGGGCAACTTATCAGTTGCTGACTTGTCAGTCGCGCACCTTCGGCGTGTCGCAAAGCAGCAGCCAATTTGATCAGCCAAGGCCGCACTTCCGGAAAAATTCGCAGCCGGGAATCAATGAATCAGATCCGATTTCACTGGCTCAAATATCGAGGGATTCATCAAAACTCTTCTGGAACTTAGTTGGAAAATTTCCAAGGATCACTCAATTCTGTCGTCGATTTTACCGCTGAAACTTTCCTCGGATCTCATGATTCCCTCGGAGAACCGCAGGCCAAATTGCCCTTTGGGAGAGCACTTTTACGGGTCGCGAGTTCTCCCCTACGGGCCGACTCGCCACAGATCGGCCAGGCCAACAGTGCAGGTCAGATGGTGTATCGTCGCGTGCGCAGTAGGCACTACCGGATATTCCAATGCGCGTCGTGCCGAGCTCTTGATGAAATTCGAATTGGTAGATCTGGCGCGCTGACCCGTTAATTCCTATGTCTCGGCGTTGCCACCTGTGGCGGCCTGAAAAGACTCGCTCGTCGCCCTGAGCCAGATCGCTGAGACTTAGCGGAGGCATGGTTGCGCGGGGCAGTGCACAGCGTCCAGGCATGGCGCTATCGGCAGATGCAGAGGGGCGCAAGTGCTTTGTATCGCCGTGTGGAGAATCCAGGTCCAGCGGTCCTCCCGTCCTCTGGGCCCACCGCTCACGCGCAGCTGCCCGGGGGCCTGACATGAGCAAGAGTGCGACTGACAACTCAGTTCGAGTTGCTCTAGCCTCGCTGGGGCTGACCTCACGAACGCGTGCCCGGCTGAGTGCGGCCGTCCGGCACCTGACGAGCCTCACCGCTGCTCGCGCCGTTCGGGACACAGCGCGAGCTGGAGCTGTGGTGCTGTTCGCCAAGTCCAGCCAGGGCTCCGCGGTAGTCAGCATTCGGGCCCGCGAGCTGGGCCGCTGGGTCGGCGTGTCGGAGTCGACGGTGGATCACGTGGTGCTTCCGCAGTTGCGGGAGCTCGGGTTGATCGAGTCTGAGGTCGTTGTCGATGAGGCCGGGCAGACCCTCGGCCTCCGCTGCACGGTGGTGCCAGCCCGACAGGCGCATGCCGCGGGAGACCGACGTCACCCCCTCGCGTTGACCAAGCCCGAGTTGGCGACGTTGCTGAGGCTGTGTGAGGTGCTCTTCGCTCCAGGGTGGGGGAGCGACTTGGCCGGTGCTGGGCTGCTGGCTGACGTGACCGGTCGGGCTGCGGCGACCGATCGGCTGGCTCTTCTTCTGATGGTTCTTCAGTGCCGGCCGGACGGGCGTGTCCGCTTGGTCGGAGGGTCGGTGCCGGCTCGTCGTGGTCGTGCCGCGGCGACGGTCGCGCGCGCGCTGGGGTGTTCCGTGTCGGGTGGTGGCAAGGTGCTGGGGCGCCTTGGCGAGCGCGGTCTTGTTGAGGTTCTGCGGGAGCCGACGGCGTCTGGTCTGCGGTCGTCGACCCGGCTGCTGATCCCCCTGGTGGCTGAGGCTCATGGGAGGTCGGTGCGCAGGCCGGCGCCGCGGGCTCGGACCAGGTCGCGGCGAAGCGCGGTCGGGCTGGGTGATCAGCCTGGGGGAGTGGCCGAGATCGCCCGCCCTGCTACTGCACCCGGTGATCTTGGTCAGGGTTCGGATGCTGCCGGTCTTGGTGCGCCTGGGGTTCAGAGCCCGCCGGCGGCTGAGGTCACTGTGGTTCCAGAGCACCCCGGTGGTGCCCTCCTTCACGCGGCCCACGCTCAGGTGGTTTCTCTCTCTGGTGATAGTGACTGGTGTGTTGGGTGTTCCGGCGAAGCCGCTGCCGGGTGCTGTGATCAGCCGGAGCGCGCGGGTGCGTGCGAGGACCGGGCCGAGGGCCGTGACGGCGCGGAGCCCGGTGCAGCCGGTGCCGGCATCGCTGGCCCGCTTCGCGGGGAACACCAGGGATCAGCGAGCGGGCCGGGGATGTCGGGCGTGCAGCCTGTGGCCGGAGCTGGGAACCAGCGGGTGCCTGCGACGTTCGCGGGCGTCCGGGTACGGCTTCCGATGGGCTGGGAGCGGCTGCTGGAGCCGGTGGAGTTCCTGTGGGCCCGGATCGGTCGCGGTGGGGCTCGTGCCCGGGTTCGGACCGCGGTGGGCCAGGCCCTGACGGAGCTCGCCGGCGTGTTCGGGGAGGTTGCCCCGCGGCTGCTGCGTGAGCGGCTGGAGGCACGTCTCGCGTCGCAGGGCTCGGCTCCGATCGTGGATCCGGTCGGCTGGATGATCGGCCGCGGGCTGCGGCGGCGCTCGGCGTGCTACGACCAGCGCTGTGACGACGGCCGCCGGATGGACACCGGCGCCTCGTGCGAGGCCTGCGTGCTCCTGGTGGAGGACGCCCGGGCGCTGCGAGCGCTCATCGCCCGTCAGGTCGCTCAGGGCCTGGATCCGGCTCGCGTTGGTGAGCTAGGCCGGCTGACCGAGCTGCGTCTGCACGAGGTCGTCCAGGCGCGGGCCGAGGCTCAGGTGCTGGCGCGTGAGCGGGCTGTGCGTGAGCGTGAGCGCCAGGCTGAGGCGGCGGCGGAGCGCCGCGCGTTGGTGGAGCGGGGCCGACTGGCAGCGGCCGAGCGGCCGTGTGCGGACTGCGGGCTGGAGCTCTCGGGCGGGTTGTGCTCGGCGTGCGGCTACCAGCGGGCCGAGGACGCGGCCGTGGACCAGGCGGTGCTCGTCACGGTGGCCGGACTGCTGGATCCGACCGAGGCCTCTCGGATCGGCCCGGTGGCGCAGCGGGTGCGGGCCCGGGTCGAAGGCGCGGTTGCGGCGGAGCAGGCCCGGCTGCTGGCGGGCGGGGCGTGCGATCCGGTGTTCGTGGCGCTGGCGCGGCAGTTCGAGGCCGAGGCGGTGTTGGAGCGCTCACGGCAGGAGGCGCTCGAGCGGCTGGCAGCCAGTGTGGAGGCATTGGAGGAGGCCGGGCGGGTGCGGGCCGCCGAGCTGGCCCGTGGTGTTCGGGCCGAGGCGGCGGAGCGGGCGGCGCAGCGCGCACGGGGCCGGGCGGCGGAGTACCTGTTGGGCGCTCGCCTGGAGCGGCTGCGTGAGGGTGAGCGCTCCTTCGGCGAGGTGGCCGAGGTGGGGTCGTGGCGTGAGCGGCTGGCTGTGCTGGCGGAGCGGCCGCTGTCGTCGGAGCTGGCCGGGGCCGGGGCGGTGGTCCGGTGAGCAGGAGGCGCGGGAGCGGTCGCGGTGGGCCGGTCGGGGTCGAGGCGGCGGTGCCGGGTGCGGGGCGGCGGTTGCGGGAGTGGGTGGAGCAGCGCCCGGGCTTGTCACGGCGGGCGAAGGCGTTGCTGCTGCACGGGGACCGGGCGGGGCGCTACGAGGGCCGCAACGGTGCCGAGGGCGGGTACCGGATGACGATGGCGCTGGCGGTGGCGTGCAGTCAGCCGGGCCGGGAGTGGACGCCGGCGCAGTTCCACGAGGCCCTGGTTCTGCGGCCGACGGCCGGCGGGTCGTGGGCGCGGGCGGTGCGCCGGCTGCAGGGGGAGGCATACCTGGAGACCAAGCTGGGGGAGATGCTCGCCAAGGCGCGGCGCTTCGTGGGTGCGAGCGAGGCGATCACCTGCCGGGCCGACGCTCTGGTGCAGCTGGCCGAGATCCGGGCCGCGGTGGAGAACCGGCCGTGGGAGTGGGCGGGGACTGCCGGGGGCACGGACCTGAAGAACGTGCTGGCGCGCCTGTCGCGGGCGCAGCGGTCCGGCGGGCCTGAGCACGAGGCCTCGGTGCGGCCGCTGGCTGAGGAGGCCGGGTGCTCCCGGTCGGGGCTGGAGGACAGCAACGACCGGTTGGTGAAGAGGGGCTGGCTGGTGAAGCTGCCGCGGACCGGTGCGAGCGGTCGGTGGCTGATCCGGATCCCTCCCGAAACTGCGCCGGTGGAGTGTGCGCGCCCGGGACAGGAGGCAGCTGCAGGGGCGAGGGGGGCAGGGACTGTCCCGACCGCGCACGGTGAGGTGGCCCGGTTCGACAGCCGGGTGGTGGCCGAGGTGATGCGCGAGGACGCTTTCCACCTGTGGGCCCACGGTGCCTCGGGGGCCCGGATCCTGGCGTGCCTGGATCCGGTGGAGGGCGTGGACGTGGCCGGCCTGGTGCGGGTGCTGGGGCTTCACCGCACCACCGTGAACCGCCGCCTGGCCGCGCTGGTCGAGGACGGGCTGGCGGTCGTCGCCGACGGCCTGGTCTACCTGCCACGGGAGTTCGCGTCCGCCGCCGGTGCCCGGCCCGGCGCGGAGCGCCTGGCCGAAGTCGCCCAGGCGCGGGGGACCGCTGGCCTGGGGGAGCGCCGCCGTGCCCGGCATGCCCGGGAACGGGAGATGTACCGGAGGTGGGTGGTGGAGCGGGAACTGCGCGCGGAGCAGAACCGTCGCCCGGACCGGCCGCCGCTGGCCCTGGTGCCCGAGGGCGTGGTCGACCCGGCCACCGGCGAGCTGGTGGACGAGCGCTGGCGGGGCTGGGACACCAGCGATCCCTGCCGGCCGGTGTGGCGCGGCGACGAGGGGCAGGCGGCGTGAACCGGCAGCCACCCGGAGCTTCGGCGCGCTCCTACATGTCGAGGGCGATGGCCAGGAGCGCCCCGCCGAACATGAAGGGTCCGAACGAGAGGTCGTCGCGGCGGCCCCGGCGCAGCACCAGCAGCAGCACGGCCGCGTACAGGCCGACGAGGAAGATCGCTGCCGCGCTGCCGTGCACGAAGACCTTCCATCCGTACCAGGCCAGGATCGCTCCGATGGTCGGCGCGAGCTTGGCGTCCCCGAGCCCGAGCGGAGTGGCGATCGCCATCGCCAGGTACAGCGCGCCGAGCACCACCGCGCCTACCGCCGCCCGCAGGAGCGGAGCGGCCGTCTGCGAGGTGAGCGACAGCACGGCCAGGAGCACCGCCGTGCCGACGGCAGTGGTGGCGGTCAGCGGGTCGGGCAGCCGGTGGACCAGGGCGTCGACGACCGCCAGCGCGGTGCCGCATGCCGCCAGCCACAGGGCCGGCCACAGGGCGGGGCCGATGCCCAGCACGGCGACCAGCGCGGTGAACGCGAGCGCCGCCAGCACCTCCGGCACCAGGGCCGGAGCGCCCGGTCGTGCCCCGCAGCCGCACCGCCCCCGCGGTGACAGCGCCGGCCCCGACCGCCAGGACAACGGCGTGCCGCATCCCCTGCACGCGCTGGCCCAGGGCTGGTCGGCCGGGACCGCGAAGCGCGCGATCGCGGGGCGCAGGCCCCACCCGGCCGCGGCGCCGGCCACAGCGGCGGTGACGAGGGCGGTGGAGGAGGCCATCAGTGGTTCTCCCTGCTCGGGACTGGCGGTCGGGTGTACGAACGGTATCTGCCGGTGCCGCCCTGTTGGCCTGGGGCCCCGGCTGTACCGAGCGGCAGAGTACATACACTGCTCCCCTCGAAACGTTCACACGACCGAGGTCCGAACAAAATGACCGGGCCGAACGTCACACGGTGGGACAGAATCCGGCCTCTAGGTCATGAAGGGGCGCCACGGCGCCCGACAGACCAGGGGAACGGGGGAGACGGCCGTGGGAGCGCTAGGAGCGGGTGCCCGTCACCACGACGAGCACCAGGACCGACCGGCGATCGAGCACGCCACGTCCGCAGCGGGGGCCGGCCCGCGTACCAGCGGACGCAACAGGGGAGGGCCCGACATGTCGTCGTCAGCCGTCGCATGGACAAAGGGTCGCAAGGCCACGCTGGGCGTCATTGGCGTCGGTGCCACCATCATCGCGGGCATCGGCTTCTGGGGCTCCTATCAGTCCGTCAAGGAACTCGCGCGCGAGAAGGGCTTCGGCAACTTCGCACCCGCCTTCCCGATCGGCATCGACGTCGGCATCGTCGTCCTGCTCGCCTTCGACCTTTTCCTCACCTCGATCCGGCTCGGCTCCCCGTGGCTGCGCTACGTCGCCTGGGTTCTCACCGGCGCCACCATCGTCTTCAACGCCGCAGCAGCCTGGCCCGACCTCCTCGGCTCGGCCATGCACGGCGCGATCCCGCTCCTGTTCATCGCGGTCGTCGAAGCATGCCGCGGCGCGCTTGCGAAGATCAACAAGCTGGCCGACCGCCGCCGCCTCGACTCCATCCGCCTGCCCCGCTGGGTCATCGCGCCCCGCTCCACCTTCCGCATCTGGCGCCGCATGGTCCTGTGGGAGATCCCCGACTTCCAGACCGCGCTGCGCCTGGACCAGCAGGCCCAGCTGCTGCGGATGGAGCTGCGCGACGAGCACGGACCCCGATGGCGCCGCCTGGCCGGCCGTGACGCCCTGAAGCCGCTGCGCGCCCTGCGCGCCGGGGTGCCGATCGACGCCGAGGCGCTGGCCGCACCCGTGATCGGCATCCCCCGGACGCCTCCTCTCAACAAACCTGATCCGGCCCCTGCCCTGGAGCGCCTCCCCGAACCCGCCCCCGCAGCACCGACGATCACCGCGCAAGAGCCCGCTCCGGCCACCCCGGAGCCGCCCGCGGACCCGGCCGAGCTTCCCACCACCGCCATCGAGGTTCCTGCCGCCACGGCCGCGGCGGGCATGCCGAGGGTCGACCCACTGCCCCACATCAACCTGCCGACCCCGCCGGCCCCGCCGACCGCCGACACCGTGGTGCGAGCTCCGGTCGCTCCGGTCGCTGCTCCCATCGCCCCGGAAGCCGACGGGCACGCCTGGGCCACAGCCGCACCTGCCCCTGACGTGCACCCGAAGCCCGACCCGGCCCCGCTGCCGGAAGCAGCCGGACGCGAGCTGGAGCAGAACAGTCCGGCAGCAGCTCCGGTCGCTGCTCACCACCCCGAGCCCGTCCGGCAGCCGGAGGGGCCGGGCCGCGAGCCGGAGCCGGTTCGGGAGGCCGAGGCGGCCGATGAGGCCCACCTCGTCGCGACGGGGCCGGACGCAGACCCGGCTCTGTTCGACCCGGGTGCCGAGCCGAGCGAGGACCAGCAGAAGCGCGCCGAACGCATCTACCTGGAGTGCAAGAGGGAGGGCAGGAAACTCTCCGGAGCCGATCTCGCCCGCCAGGCCGGCTACAGCCCGGCCCACGGCCGGCGCCTGCTCAGGCAGTTCGTCGAACAGCACGGCGCGATCGAGGTCAGTGCTACCCAGGACGAACTGACCGAGGACGGCGCCGACCTCGAGCCGGTGCTTCGCTGAGACCTGGGCTGTTCCCGGAATCCGGGCATGTGAGGA
>NZ_JAIY01000001.1:195145-198076 GCF_000710405.2 Kitasatospora sp. MBT66
TCCCTGGGGCTGGCGCCGGGTCAGCGGCAGCCGTAGTCGGTCATGAGACCCCGGGACGCATCGTCAGCGGGGGTGAGCCGGTGGGTTCCCCCGCGATCGAAGTCCAGCCGGAGGACGGCCGTGGCGCCCTTGCCGGGCCAGACCTCCATCGGGCCGGAAGCGTTGGGCGCGGGATAGACGACGGCCGAGGCATGCCGTTCGCCGTACGGCGTTCCGGCCAGGCACGCACCCGGACCGCCGACCTCGTCCAGATACCGCTGCCAGGGCGTCTTCCAGATCTCCGCGGCGACGGCGGTGCTGCCCCACACCGCGGCGACGGCGACCACCAGGGCGGTCACCGTGATCCGAACGGAGAGAGCGCGCCGACGAAATCCCAGCGCCCGGAACGCCCACCACCCGCAGACCCAGCCCACACCGGCGACGGCCAGGACGAGAAGCCCGGCCTGCGCCGGGCCGTGGTAGAGCAGTCGCGACTTCGCGGTGACGCCGGCAGCTGCCGCCGCGAAGGCGATTCCGCAGACCGACGCGAGCAACGGCACAGCGCCGTCCTGCCTGACGGTGCGATTCGGTGGCTGATACGGCATTGCTCCCCCTCGTGGTGCTGGTCGGGGCAGGATTCCACAGCCTGCCGTCAGGCCGGGAACGAATTGGGAGCACCGGCGCCCGCCGCCGCCCCCGAGCTGTGGCGTGGGCGCCCAGCCCGCAACCGTAGCGGGTGAAACGCTGGCGGCGCCCCGTCCGGCCCCTGACTGGCGGGGCGTTCCTTGCTTCTTCTGCCGCTTCCGGCGTGGCACAACGGCCCGGTGGCATACTCCCCCCGCGTTCCCGTCGTCGAGCACAGCGACCAGCACCGGTCCCGGTCCCGGTCAGAGTTCGAGGCGGGGCCAATCTTCCGGAACGAGGGCGGCGGTGCGTACCGGCGACGGCGACGGCGGGGCCGGGGAGTAAGCGTGCACCACGCTGACGGCCGGGTCCGCCTCAATCCGGGTGGAGTACAGCTCGACCTGGTGGCCGCCCTCGGTGACCGTACGGATCAGCCGGCCCAGGCGTGGCTAGTGCTCCAGCTCGAGGCGCAGGATCTCCAGGACTTCGTCGGCGCCAAGCTCCTTGGCCCGCTGGGCGGCCCGGTCGGTGACAGCGACGATCACCTCGCCGTCCGGCTGGTCGGGGTGGCTCACTCCGCGCGGGAGCGGGCTTGAGATCCCGGCCTGCTTGCAGGCCGGTTCAGGCCGCACGGCGGGGCCCACAGCGGACTGGCCGCCCCTCCACCGCTCCCGCGCCGCGCCAAGATACTCCCCGACCAGCGCGTGCACTGCGGCCAGGAAGTCCCCGAAGGCGCGGGCACTCCTATGTCACCGGCCTTGGAGCCGCCACATCGTGAGGGTCAGCGGGTGCCAGGCCGGCCGGGTGGTGGTTCCGCTGTCCGGCTTCGGCAGCCGACTGGCATCGCCCCGCCACTCGTACGTCGTTCCGTACCCCAGGGCGCCTTCGATCTCGTCGTAGGGCACGAACGGAAGGTCCGGGTCGGCCAGGACGGCCCCGGCTGCCGTGCACGCAGCCAGGATCTCGCCGTGACGGCGGAAGAAGTCCTGGGCGATCTCCTGCACCGGGCGAGGAGTGAAGGCCACCAGATCTGCTTCCCCTACTTCGTCGCCGAAGCGGGCGCCCAGCGTGGCTGTCGCGTAGTCGCAGGTCTCCTCGAACGCCTGCTGCACACCGGGCTCCAGCCCGAGGGACCAGACCGGTCGGGTGTCGAGCGTCCGGAGCAGGGCTTCCCCTACTAGCCGCGCGGCGGTCTCCTGCAGCGATCCCTCGTCCGCTTCGAGCGCTCCGGCTTCCACCGCCGTGGCGAGCTGTGCGGTCAACGCGGCTGCGGCCGGGGCCAGGACCTCCCTCAGCGGCTGGAGCCTGGCGATCCGGCCGAAGTACGGGTCGCACGCGGCGAGGACCATGGCCGCGGTGGAGGGGAAGCTGATCGTGATGTAGTCCGGCAGGGTGGCGAGGTAGAGCTCCGCGTCGGCGTCGCCGGCGTCCCGCAGCCGGATGCCGTCACCGTCCCGCCGGTCGGCGGCGGTGATCTCGAACAGCGACCTGGAGACGCCTTCGTTCTCCCACCTCTGCTGGCAGATGCGTGCAGCGGCGACGGCCTCGTCGGCGTTTGCCAGGTTGAAGCGCGCCGAGGCGGCTTCGAGTCCGGCGAGCTTGGCGTCGAGGGGGTTCTGACGAACTTCCTGAGTAGGCATCATCGCCCTTTCCTGGGGGTGTGGTAGCAACGGGGCCCCGCCGGGCATGGCGGAGCAGCGGCCCCGGATGGTGCCCGTGCGCGTGACGGGAGGAAAGGTGGGCCGTACGAGGGGTGCTGGACCTCCGGACGGTCCCAGCACGGTGGCGCGATGGTGCCCCGGGCCTCACCGGCCCGAGGAGGATGTTCAGCAGCAGCCTGGCAGACGGCACTGACAATTCCTCCCGGGCCCGGGGATACGGCACCAGGTGTCGGGGAGCGGTGACGCTGAGGGGCCGGCGCGCCCGTGATGGCAACTGTCCCGGGTCTCGGCAGGCACCGGCTGGCCAGGAAGGCCGGTCCGGCCGTAACCGGCGCGGGCGCCGATCGTTCTGCCCGGTGCCGCGTCGATCCGTCGCGGCACCGGGCACGGCGACCGCGACGGTGCCGTGAGGCGCAACCCCAGGGGGGATCATGGCCGCGAAGAAGCAGGCGGGAAGCGAAGACGAAACAGGCTGGCGCCGGTTCTTCCGGAAGGCGGGCGACTACTGGGCGACTGCGGCAGAGGTGCTGGCCCGGGCCAACAAGATCGCCCTCAAGGTGGACGTGGTCCTGCGCGAGTGCCGGAAGATCGCCGAAGACGTGAAGAAGTTCAAGGCCCGCTGGGCCGACGGCTTCGGCCCCAGCACCGCCTGACCGCACAACGTGCG
>NZ_JAIY01000001.1:198163-303745 GCF_000710405.2 Kitasatospora sp. MBT66
GGCCGGCCGACTCAGTACCTGATGGTGGTGTGCACCGCGTACGCCCCGTCGGTCAGGTCCCGGCGATGGTCCTCAGCTGACCGAGGGTCAGCTCCTGGGTGCGTGCGGCGGCGTTGCTCGCGGTGAACTCGAGGAGGCCCCGGCCGGGGTTTCCGCCACCCGGGTGCAGCGCCGCGGTGTCCTTGCCGTCGGATTCCACCAGCTGCTGGAGGTAGGCGGCGAGCGCTCGGGGGCCGCCGCCGCTGTAGCCGACGTTGTACTCGTTGGCGCGGTGCTGGGGGAGGAGGGCCAGGACGTTGCGGCTGGTCCTGGTCCAGAAGGTGCCGCGGTCGATGACCAGGGTGGTGACGCTCTCGCCGTCACGCAGGCTGACAGGGGCGAGGGTCTGATAGGCCCACCGGTCGGTGCTGCCGCTGACGGTGCGGTGGTGCTCGGCGACCACAGGCGTGCCGAACTGGGGATCGGTGAAGGATCGCCGGCAGACGCAGCCGGACTCACTGACGGCGGCGGGACTCGCGGTGTTCTCATCCACGCACGGGTCGAACAGCCGCGGCAGCTCCAGGTTGGTGACCAGGAGGGCGTGCAGGGCGTTCGGGGTGGAGCGGTGCAGGCGCTCGGCCCACTCCTGCACGTACGGGCTGGAGTGTTCGATCCGGGTCTCGGGGTGCAGACCGCTGGTGACGACCTCCGAACCGGGCTCGGTGTAGAGGACGAAGTTCGCCCAGGAGCGGGTGCTCTCCGGGTCATAGGTGGCCTTGAGGTCGTGCCGGGTGTAGCTGCTCAACTGCGCTCTCTCCCTTGGAGACTCCCCCGCCGAACAGGCGATGTCACGCTCAGTGTCGCAGGTGCTACCGGGCCGTGTGGGGCCTTCGACCGTTGCGGCCGGATCGGCTTCGGTAGGCCGATTCCCTGTGCACCGGCCAGCGGTGCAGCAGCTCGGACCGGGGATCTGGGGTGCCGCGGATCCGGCGGGGTCAGGGCTGCTGTGGCTCCGGGGAGGGTTCGGCCTCGGCAGTGGCGCCGGGGCCGAGCCGACGCCGGGTGCTGGGGGGCTGGCGCGGCTCGGCGGAGTCCTGGACGAAGGTCGGTTCCAGGAACGGGCTCCGCTCGGCGGCGAGCATCCGGGCCTGACCGTCCGGCGGAGGGGTGTGGGCGGCCGGCTCGGAGAAGGGCTGCCAGAGTGGCCGTCGGATGGGCTGATTCATGATCACCAGTGTGTCAGTTCCTTCGCACCGACCAGCGCGGGAGACCGGGACGAACCACGCACACAGCGACCGCAGCGACTGACAGTCGGACAGCTGTGCACGGTCGGCCGGTCCTGGTGTTCCGGGGCGGCGGCCCGGCCGGGGTCTGCGTCTGCCATCTCGCTCCGGTCGGCCGGCGTCCTGCGCAACGCTGCGGATTCCGCTCACCCCAGGGCGTGCCACGGCGATCCGTCGCCGTGTCGAGCACGGTGCGCGCGACCCGGCGCACGGGGACGGCGAGGGCCGGGGGCCCGATCAGATGCGGATGGTGATGTGGACCTTGCTGGACGGCGGAGCATCGGGGTGGCAATAGGCCCAGTCGGCGCCGCCGGGAGCAGCGACGAGGTACGGCTGCCGCAGGTCGCCGCAGATCCACACCGTGCCGATGTCGTCGGTCATTGCTCCGTAGAGCTTGGTGGGAAGGCGGGTCTTGCCCGACCGCACCACGGCCCCGTTGCGGGCGAGGAGCTGTACGCGGACCGCGGTGGCACCGGTCCGCTTACGGCCGGGCAGTGCCTGGGCCTCCGCCCGGGTGAGTACCTGCACGCGGCACGGCCAGACCTGCCAGGGATGGCCGGCGAGGATGCTCTGTTCGCCCCGGGCGAGGATCCGCTGCTGGCCGATTCCGACGACGACGATCACCAGGAGGGCGAAGGCGAGGAGAGCCGGGAAGACGAGCAGGTCGACCCACTGCCCGATCACGACGAGCAGTCCGGTCACCCCGGCCAGCGCGACGACCACGTGGAGCTGCTGTCGGTCGAAGGCTTCCTCGAACCGGCGCTTGAACGCCGCCGCCGTTGCAGGGACGTCCAAGGCGACACCGTCGACGACATGGTGGCCCAAGCGTTCCGCTTCCACTGGTGATCCTCTCCCCCGGCCGGTTCCACTTCGCCGCGGGGGACAGTCTTCCAGCCCCAACAGGCGGGCAGAGGCGGTTCTTCGAGGTCGACCAGTTCGTCTCCGGGACGAGGTCGCCGCGCATCCAGTCAGGCCGGCGCATGGCGGGTCTCCGGCCCGGACCGCGGGGCCTCCTGGACGGCACGCTCACCTCCCGGATTCGGCAGCGGCCAGGGCCTCACCAACCGCCCGACGGCTCAGTGGTGCGGGCTGCACCGGGCGTCCGTGCTCACGCAGCTTCGCGATCTTGTCCAGTCGCCGGTTCAGGAGGTACTCGGCGGTGCGGCGGATCGCGGCCCTCCCCTGCGCCACGGCCTCGCGCTTGGCGGCGGCACGGTCGTCGTACCGGTGGGCGACGCGCATGACGGTGTCGTGCGCCATCTGCCCTTCCTCCGTGGCCTGTGGGTTGCGGGCCAGCTCGCGCAGGGCCCACGTCCGGGCGATGCCCGCGCAGTTCTGGGCCGTCACCATGTCGCTCAGGGCCAGCGCCGCGGTGCTGGCGTCCGGGCCGAGCCCGTTGGTCGCCCGCTCCCGCCGGATCGCCGCATCCAGGTTCTTCCGGGCTCGGGCGATCACCTCCCGCACGCTCGCCCGGTCGGACAGGTCCGCACCGCCGGCCAGCTCCAGGTCGACCGCCTCGGCGAGCGCCGCCCGGGCCGCGAGCTGAGCGGAGCAGGCCGTGCACAGCCCGGCCGACTGCTGCGCGCCGCACCGCGAGCACGGCATGGCCTGCCGCTCCAGTTCCGCCGCCAGCCGCTGCGCCGCCCGCTGCGCCTGACGTTCCTCGGAGCGCTTCCGGTCTGCTTCGGCCCGCTCCAGAGCTGCAGCCAGGTCGGCCGCCCGCAGCTCGGCGTGCCGGCGCAGGTGTGCGTCGATCGCGGGCCCGCGGTCCTCGAAGGTGGCGTTGGGAGTGGAGGCGACGACCTGGGCGATCAGGGCGCGGCGGAGCGAGCGCCGGTCGGCCAGGCGGCCGTCGCAGCTCGCGCAGTCGGCTCCCCAGGTCAGGTCGATGCCGTCGTCGCAGGCTGCGGAGCCGCAGATCTGGCGCTGGGTCAGGCCCTTGCGAATCAGCCAGCCGAACGGGTTGGTGACCATCGTGGGACCGCCCTGCTGGTGGAGCCGGTCCTTGAGCCGGTCGGCCAGCAGGTCGACGGCAAGGCTGGAGCCGGACCACAGGGCAATTTGTCCGAGGGCCTTCCGGGCTTCGACCACCACCTGGTCGCGCAGGTACGGCCGGTCGAGCCGTTCCCAGACCGGAAGAACCGGGAGGAGGGCCTGGGCAAGGTCCGCAGGAGGAGCGACCGGCGAGACCGACTGCAGGTGTCGGCCCTGCCGTCCCCGGCCAGGGGTCCGTTTGCGCTGCTGAAGGCCGGTCGAGTCGAGGTTCGGCTGTTCCCCGCGAAGCGGGTGGCCGGAGCTCTCCACGACGGTCAGCTGCGGCGCGGCGTCACGGGACTCGCCCTCGCGCGCACCCGCGCGCTCCGGCCGGACATCCTCAGCCCCAACGGCGCACGCGCCGGAAGAGCCATCTACAGCGCGAGCAAGACCACCCACCTCAACCACCGGAGAGTGCAGGGTGTGAAGGGGGGTAACAGCCGCGAGGTCTCCAACAGCAGGCTTCCCGGGCTCCGGTGCGCCGCTGACCTGGGCGTTCTTCCCGACAGCAGCGGCGCACTCGGGTGGGGTAGCAGCGGCGGGGCTGCCGGCGAAGCCGAGGTCGGTGTCGAACCCGTCCTCCAGGGCCGGATCGGCGACCGGAGGCTCCTCGAGGTCGGGCTCGCCGCAGAACTCCCACCAGCGATCTGCGGCCGGCCACTCCCGGGCAGCTGGCGGCTGTGCGGCCTTCGGGTAGGACGACGCCTTCGTCTGGGCGGCGGTGGGCTCGGGGACGGACCGCAGGGCCGGCAGCGCCGGGTCGGCCGACGGGGTGGCGTTGTCGGCCTGGTGCGCGGCGGCCACGGCCGGGATCACGATCCGGGCACGCGAGCGCAGCCCGGACGCGCCACGGCGCGGACGGGTCAGCACGCCTGCGTCCTCCAGGCGGACCAGGACGTGCGCGGCGCCGGCCGGGGAGCAGCCCAGCATCCGCGAGAGCGTCACCGCCGGTCGTCCGACGTGGGTGTCCACCCGGCCGCCGCACATCCGGACCCGGCCCCGGGCTGACGCCGAGAGCACCAGCAGCAGCAGAGCGAGTCGATCGGTGCTGGCTCCGCGACCGGTGCGT
Source organism: Kitasatospora sp. MBT66 (assembly GCF_000710405.2). Taxonomy (NCBI): domain Bacteria; kingdom Bacillati; phylum Actinomycetota; class Actinomycetes; order Kitasatosporales; family Streptomycetaceae; genus Kitasatospora; species Kitasatospora sp. MBT66. The sequence goes on from NZ_JAIY01000001.1 coordinate 202,529, forward strand.
GAGGCCAGCAGACCCACCACCGGATCGCGGCCGTCCCGGAAGGCCCACCCCGGCGCGAACAGGTGCTCGATCAGGCGGAAGAGGACCGCGAGTTCCCGCTGGCTCAGGGCCAGCGGATCCCGCTCCCCCGTCTCCGGGCAGCGCCCGGCCAGCCCCAGGGTGGACGACATTGCGCTCCACAGCGGCAGGACCTTCAGCTGCAGGGAGTCCTCAGCTCCGTCGGAAGTGCCGGGGGCGCTCGCCGCCACCGGCTGGACGTCGCCGGGCAGGCCGGCGCCCCGCAGCGCCCGCAGCACGTGCTTCATGTTGTCGCGGCCCGTGCCGCACCAGCGGCCCAGCTCCGCCTTGCGGATCTCCACCACGCCGGTCGTGGCCGGGGTGCGGGCCATCAGCACCACCGCGGCCAGCCGGACCGAGTCGTTCTGCTCCTTCAGGCCGGGAGATGCCAGCAGCGCTCGCACCGCCGTGCTCAGCCGGGACCGCATGATCGGCGAGAGGACGAGCGGGTGCGGGGCGGGTGCCTCGGGGCCTTGGCCAGGGATCAGCTGCAGGGCCGGGCCGGCCGATCGCTGTGGGGGGACTTGAGCCGGCGGTCCGTCGTACGTGCGCGCGGGTGTGCTCACCGCCCACGCCCTTGTCCGGCTGACCGGGCAGCACCGGACGGCGCCATCGCACGAGGGTGCAAGGGCGCGAGGAGGAAGTCCGAAAAGCAGCGGCTCCACGGACTTTTGGGCATGCCGAAGTGGCAAACGGCAGCCGTTTGCTGCATGATGGCCTCGTTCATCGCCTCTTGGCGAGAGCACGCAGAAGGGCCCTCACCGGGCTTGACGCGGTTCCTGGGAAGAAACCGAATAAGGGTGCGAGAGGCGACGGGCCCCTGCCAGGGCGGTCCCTCACGTGGACGATCTGGGCGCGAGCCGGCTGACAACCGGATTGCTCCCGGGCGGCGCTGCGCGAAGTCCTCCCCGGCAAGGGAGGAACAGCGAGATGGGCGCCGCCCCTAGAGGGGCTAGGTCATCCACACCCCCGCACCGGGCCGGCTGCGCTCGGCAGCTACGGCGAAACCCGCGCTCCTGGCGACTCGGAGCGCGAGCAGTTCCACGCGGATACGTCCCGATCGGGCGTCACGCGCAGTGGTGAACCCCACGGGCCGCAGGGCGGCGTTCAGCGGGGAAGTCCTGAGGGCAGGTTGGACCGGGCTGGCCGGGCGCGGCGTTCCGCTGCGCGACATCGGCCGGGCGCTGTTGCACCCCGAGACCGCAATCCAGGTACGCTGATTCACAGCGCTACACCATCCTCGAGCTAGGTGTTACGCGACGAGTCACCCGGAGCCGTCTGATACACGGCCCCCGACTCTGGCCCCCGGCCGCCGATCGTGCGGGACTTCCAACCCCGCCGGCGGCCCAAGGGGGCCTATTCTTTTGTCCGACTTGTCCAGCTGACCGGGGATTCCAACTCCCAGTCAGCCACGACGGCCGGATCCTGATCCTAAACCCATCGCACACGGCAATCGCCATGCGTTTGCTTGGCCTCTCGCGCGTGTGTCGCTGCGCCACCGCTGGCGCGATCATGCCTGGCTGACGGTACATCCATTCGCAAAAAGCAGCAAGGCAACCCTCTAGAAGCTGTACTGGAGCTCGTAGAGGTGGCCCGCCTTCGCCATGACGGTGACCTCGATGATCACGTCCTCGGTGCTGCGCACGACCCGGAAGGTCCGCAGCACGGGAACCAGCTCTCCCGGCAGATGCAGGGCAACGAACTGCTCCTGGGTCGGGATGCATGCCGAGACTCGGTCGACGGTCCCATCCGGCGCCGGCGTATGGCCCATCGCCGCGAGAAGCGCCGGTGTGCCGCCCCGGATCTTCCGGGGCTCCAGGAGAGGAGTTCCCTCCGCGATCGCCAGCGGGTAGTGGGAGTGCACCAGCTCGGCCGGCTGATCATCAAGGCGCAGTAGCTGAGTCCGGCGGGCAACCAGCTCCCCGGCCTCGATACCGAAGGCAGCCGCGACTTCCCGCGGAGCCGCCACCTTCCCGACGGATAGCAGCTCGATCGTGGCTCTGTCGCCCTGACCCTCCGCCTCCGAGATCCAGCGGTACGTCTCACCCGGTGCCGCCGGAGCTGAGTAGGCGGCGGGGACCATGATCCGTCGCGGCCTGTAGGTCACCGTGGTGCTGGCCCCTGCGCGCGACGTCACGAGGCGCTCGTCCTTCAGCAGGTTCACGGCCTTCTGGACCGACGCATTCGAGGCGCCGAAGCGGCCGATGAGAACAGCCGTGGAAGGCAGCCGCGCCTCCCGCGGCAGCTCGCCCGAGAGGATCTCGTCACGAAGGTCGGCCGCGATGCGCTGGTGAACAGCGCGCGGGTCTTCCCGATCCGCCTTCCTCGAACGGTCCTGATCAGTTGTCACAATGCCTCCCCGGCGGCGTACATCTCGTAGCGGAAGCGCTGGTGGAGGGCAGAGGCGACCACCACGTCCACCTGGATCGGGCGGCCGGCCGCCGTCGCGCAGGTCCTGTGCATCACGAGCACCCACACGTCGGCCGGCAGGCGCAGCAGGTCGACCTCGGACTGGATGGCCGGCCTCGCCTCGATCTCCTCGGCGACGCAAGGCATCTCGATCCCGGCCTCGCGGAGCAGCTTCTCCGGGCCGCCCTTGATCTTGGCAGGCCGAATCAGTGCCGTTCCGTTGGCCACATCGAACTGGAAGAACGAGTCGGTGAGCTCCACCGTCACGTCGTCGAGGTCCACCGCGCGGCGCCGGACACCTACTGGCGAGCCGGTCGGCACGCCGAGGAGGTACGCGACCCTGTCGGGTGCCTCGACCACCCCGGCCTCCACGATCCGGTGGGTCCCCCGGCGGCCGGCCTCGGCCGCCTCCTCCGCCCACGCATCACCAGGGGCTGCAACGCCCACGTACCGCGATGAGCTGCTTGTCCACCCAGCTCCGCCCATGCCTCTCCCCCCACGCTCCTAGCCGTCTCACCTTGCTGGTTTCCAGATTAAGCCCAGGCAGGCGCACGGAGACCCAATGAGAAGCTTGCTGCTTTTCGCAAAAAGCAATACGGTTCGGGTGTTGGGAATCCACGCAGGGGAGAAAGCACATGGATGCCGCCCGTTCGGCGCCCGGGCGTTCGCCTGCGAGGAGTGTTGCGGTCAGCTCCGGAGCTCGCTTCGGTCTGGCCGGCCACCGAGGGCGAGCACGCCGGTCCGCGGTCCGCCAGCAGGCGGCGCCGAGACCGGATGTGTCCGTCCAGGAGGCTGCGACGCTCCTCGGGGTGCACGCCTGCACGATCTACCGCTACATCAAGGCCGGACTGCTGGCGCACAAACGCACGGGGTCGGAGCCGCCGCAGGAGGGCGGGACGGGCCGGCGCGGCGGGGGGATTCGCATCCCGGTCTGGTCGATTGACGAGATGCGAAAGGTCAGGCAGCGGCAGGCCGACAGCCCGGAGCACAGCAGTAGTTGAAAAGCAAGAGACCTCGGCTCCGCCTGAGCAGCTGTCACCGAGGTCTCCGGGAATCAACTCGCGAGGAGAGATCCACATGGACATCATGCACCAGCCGCCGCCCGCAGAATCACGAGGAGTGCACCCCGCGGCCGCCCCGGTCATCCTCGACCCGCGCAGCGCCTACTTCGGCCAGCGCGCGTACACCCGGGACCCCTGCAGCCGGCCCGGCGCCGAGCAGCACACCGCGCGCAACTTCGGCGGCCCGTACACGGTCGAGGGCGGGGGTGCCTGATGACGTTCAAGCCCGAGTTGCGCAGCTACATCGGAGGCCGCGGCCCGGAGGACTCCGGCTCGTCGGAGGGTTCGTCCGCCGAGCCGGAGGGGGGCGACCAGTAGTGGAAATCCAGCAGGAGAAGCAGACCCAGCAGGCCGACCTCTTCCTGACCTGGTCGAAGGCTCCGACGCAGCCGGAGCCCGTGCCGCAGCCCGCACCACAGGGCAGCGGCGCGCAGTAGGCGCAGCGCGCCTCGTAGATCATCACCCGCAGTACGCCGTCCCGGCGCGTGCTCTCGGAACCGCTCTGTCATGGCCATGCCAGCAGATCGGCGCCGGGAGTGTGCGACGGGCCCGTCAGGGCCTCAGCACTCTGCACCACCACGACGCGCCCGGAAGGGCGGCCCGAGGGGGCCGTTCCATGGAAGTGCCCGCCTACTTCTCAACTCAACAGTGTGGCAAAAGAGTTAGACCCCGCAGTCGCGAGCGTGACGCCGCTGCGAGGTGATCAACAAGCCTTCGATCGAGATGCACGAACCTTGGCCGCGGGGCCCGCCTCCCCGCTCACCATCCAGGCGAGATCGTCCCGGCCTCGGCCGGGCGGTAAGCGGCCGTCACGCCTCCCTGACAGGGGGCGCGGCCGTCACGCACTCCGAGTTCCACCCGAAGTACCTGTTCGACTCGGCCGCCGCCTCCCGCACGGGAGGCGGCGGCCGAGTCGCAGTTCGCTCCGGAGCTGCCCAGGACCCGCAGCCGAGAACGGCGTCAACCGCCCTTCTCCGTACGGCTTCTGGGGGGTTCCGGATCACCCGGCCTCCGCAGGCGCAGCGCTTGCGACCGACATCCGGCGCCAGCCCGGCTACCCACTGCGGGGCCGGGCAGGTCCGAAGGAGTCGCTATGGACGGTTTCTCCCCGGCACCGCAGGTGCCGTGCTTCTTCCGCGGCGGCCTGACCGGCTCGCTGCGTGCCGTGAAGGGTGGCATCGCCCTTCTCGCGCTCGGCGCCTCCGGGGCCACCGGCCTGCTGGACGCCCTCCACCTCCACGTCCTGGCCAACAGGGCGGACCGGCTGCAGTTCTGGCTGGCCGTCCGCGCCGGGCGATGGTCCTACCGGGCCGCCTGCATGGACGGCACCGTCACGGTGAAGGTGCCCGGGCCCGACAGCGTCTACCTGCCCGACCCCCACCCGGCGGAGCTCGTGGACGGCACCGCCCCGGCGCCGTTGTCGCCGCTCGACCGGGCCCGCGCTGATCACCTGGCGGGTCTGTGCTGCCCGGCCGACGTCCCGATCGAGGGGTGCCCGCCGGTGCAGGACGCGGTGCTGGCCGCCGACCCCACCCTTCTCGATCTGCTCGAGGCGGATCTGATGCGCCGGTTCGCCGCGCTCGACGACCTCGCGGTCCGCGAGGACGACGGTCCGCGGTGAGCGACGAGCGGTCCACCCTCTAGGCCCAGCACCTCAAGTCCTGCCCGGGCCGTTGCGCGCCCGGAACCTGACCACGGCTTCACCCGAGTCATCCGCCGCCCGGCAACCGGGCCGGCCCACCGTTCCAAGAAAGGAGAGACGACGATGCACTGGATTCACCGCGCTGTCTGCCGCGAAGAGGACCCCGAGCTGTTCTTCCCGATCGGCAACACCGGCCCGGCCCTGCTCCAGATCGAGGAAGCCCGATCCGTCTGCAGACGTTGCCCCGTGATGGAGCAGTGCCTGCAGTGGGCGCTGGAGACCAACCAGGACGCCGGCGTCTGGGGCAGCATGAGCGAGGACGAGCGTCGTGCGATGAAGCGCCGCGCCACCCGGAACCGGGCCCGGACCTGATGCCCCCGTTCGCCACCTTCCGAGCCGAGCGTCTGGCCGACGCCGCGCAGGCCGCCGCCCAGCACTTCGAGCGGCACCCGCCGGACCCCGTGCTGCTCCGCCGTGCGCTGGAGCGGCCGGGACTTCGGGCACAGGTCCTGGCGGCAACGCTGAGGTTCCTCAATGCGATCACCGACCTGGACGCCAACGAGTCCGTGGTCTCCGTGCACGGCCAGCTGCGATCGGTGTTCGTCCAGCTGGGCAGGCTGGTCCGGCTTCTGCGTCTCCAGGCGTTCCTGAGTGCCGGCCGTGCCCGGCCGGGAGCGGCCACCAGCGCCGAGATGTCCAGGTTCACCAACCGCCTCGACGACCTGGCGCACCTCCTGCTCACCGACCGCCGGGCCGAGGGCTGCGCTGGCTCCGCGCGGCTTGGCCTCGGCCTGGTCCACCACATCCTGACCGGCAGTCACCTGCCGGTGTGAGTCCGCCTGAATCTAGGCGGCGTCCTCGGCGCCGGTCTCACCGCGCCTGCTCCGACCCGCCCAGCCGAACCCGGTGGGCGCTTCCCCTTCCCCGCTGGACAGCCGGCCGATTCGAGTCCCACCGAGTCGGCCATGTCCCGTACTTCCCGCCCACCGGGCCCGACCAGGAGACCCAGAAATGTCCACCCTTCGCTCCCTGCTGCCGTCCCCCGACTGGCTGGCCTCGCACACCGATCTGCTCGCCGGGGTCTTGGTGGCCGTCGCCACCGCGCTGCTCATCCTGCACCGCTGGCGCAAGGCGGAGCGGACCTACGAGGACGAGCTGACCATGTCCGACGAGCAGATCGCCGAGCGCAACCTGCGCGCGGACGCCCGCGGCCGGCGCTCCGACGACCTGTGGACCGTCGCCGTCGCGTCGGCGGCGGCCGGGCTGTCCTCGAACGGACTGCGGAAGATGGGCCGCGACCTGATCGGGCTGTCCTCTCCGTTCGACTGGCTGCCATTCGTGGCGCTGGACGTCGCCGCCTACATCTGCGGCGCCCGGGCCCGGCGCCGCTCCCGCGCCGGTCAGCCGCCCGGCATCAGCGGTGCGCTGGTGTGGGTGTTCGCCCTCATCTCCTCCGCCTTCTCGGCCTCCGAGGGCGCGACCCTCGGAGAGGCCGTGGCCCGCGCGCCGTGGCCGATCATCGCCGCGATCCTGTTCGAGCTGGGTTCGCTCGAGGAGCGCACCGCCGCCCGCGAGCTCGCCCGCCGGGCCGGCGACTGGTTGGACCGCCGCATCCGCATGGTGCGGATGCTCCACCCCATCGAGGGCATCAAGGTGGCGCTCGCCCTGGCCGCCGACGAACACCTCTCCCAGGCCGACGCCACCCGCCGGGTCCGTATCCAGACCGCCGCCACCCGGTTGTACAGGGTGCGGCTGATGGACGAGCGGGCCAAGGACAAGGAGTCGGGGGCGCAGCGTGGGGGCGCAGCCCGGGCGCGGGCCCGGGCGGTCCGTCGCGCGCAAGCTGCTCAGGCCCGAGTCGCGCTTGTTGACCAGACGCACATCCTGGCCGACCTCGAGCGTCTGGTCCGTACTCCCGACACTGCCGGGGTCAACTTCGGCAAGCGTGCGGCGGTGGAGACCGTACTCCGGTCGTTCGTCGGGGAGGGTCCGGGTACGGCCGAGCCGGGTACGGGTGCCTACCCGGGTACGCCCCCGGTTCAGGACTCGACCGGAGGTACCCGCGGGGCCGTACCCGAGTACAAGCCGTACCCGGCCGTACCCGCCTCGTACCTGGCGGCGGGACAGCCGGGTACGGGTACGCCGCTGCCGACGAACCCGGGTGCAGAGGGTCGTACCCGGCCGGCCGAAGAGCCGTACTCAGGTACGGCGCAGCCCGGACCGGGCGTGTACCCGGGTACGGCGCAGCCGGGTACAGCGGCGTACCCGGGTACGGCGCAGCCGGGTACGAGCGTGTACCCGGCCCCCGCAATGCCGGGTACGGGTACGCCCGCTGACGGTGTACCCGGGATGAATTCGCAGGTCACGGCCGGTGCGACCGGCCAGGACACGAGTACGCCCGCCGCCGAGCCGGGTACGGGCGCGCCCCAGGCGGGTACGCCCGGCCCCGCCGAGGCGGTCGAGCACGAGTACGTGCCCGGCCCCGACAGCGTGTACGAGCCGGACCGCCACGCCTGCGTCGATCACCCGGGTACGCCCGCCCCGACGGCTCCGCCGACGGGTACGGCGGCGGAGGGCGAGGACAGCGGGGACGAGTCCGAGGAGGACGGCGAGGACGACCTCAGCCGCGCCCGGAAGCTGGTGCCGTACCTGGACGCCGATGGGAAGCTGCCGCTGAGCATCCGGGAGGTGAAGAAGCTTCTGGGCGTCGGCCAGATCAAGGCGAAGGCCGCGATGGAGGTGGCCCCCACCCTGGCCGCCGAGACCGAGGCGGAGAGCACGCCGGTGCAGGACTCGGCGTCTCCTGCACCCGCGTTGGACAACCGGCTCCCTGCCCAGCCCAAGGAGAGGGAGTACGCGAGTGCCGCAGCTGCCGCGGCTTGACTGCTCCGGCCCTGGGCGTCGGGACTTCCGCGACGCCGCTCCCGGTACCTCGCCCTTCTGGGCCGCCGCCCCCGTGCGCCGGCCGGCGGCGGTCCAGAAGGGCAGCTCCAGGCCGGCACGGCCTTCCTGCTGGCCGCTCGACCCCCAGATTCGATGACTGAGAGTTAGGAAAAGCCGCGATGGCCCTGAGCCAAGTTCTGGTCTCGGCCGCGCTCGCCGGCGGCTCCACCCTGCTGGGACTGGTGGTGATCCGGCCGATATCGGACCGGATCCGCGCCCGCCAGGAGGCCACCGACGAGGCGCAGACGCTCCTGGAAGCGACCCCCGACACGGCCGTCCCAACGGCCGCCGAACCGCCCCGGCCGCAGCCCCGAACCGACACGAAGCACCCGGCCCGAGCTGCCTGACGGGCCCATCCCGTGGTGGCCGGCCACTTCTGGCCGACCACTGCGGAAGCCGCCCGCCGGGCCCGCACACCTGTCGCGGTAGCCCGCCCCCTAGCCGATCTACCTGCACAAATACCGATTCTCGCGGTGCCCTACCGCCCCTGCGGACGATGCCCGGCCCCAGATGGGGGAGCGGGGCATCCGCCGGCCACGCACGGGGCACGCCACCTCTCCGTCCCACCACTCGACCCGCCAGCCGCCGACCGGAGCTTCGCCATGCCCGCGCACGAGATCCGCATCAGCCACACCGACCACGGCGACGTCCGCATCGGTCCCGTCGACGAGCGCCAACAGGCCGTCGCCATCGCCGTCAACCTCCAGGCCGCGCGCAACGCCAGCCACTGGCACCGAGACACCATCATTACCGTGGGTGACTGGTCTCCCGGCGGCCGGAGTCTTCCACTCCTCCCGCCGGACCCGCACACCATCGCCGTCCTGCTCGGGCGCGAGCACGCCGACCCCACCGTCGGCTGCGTGCCCAGTACCCGGGACCGAAGGCGCAACAGCTCTGGGAGCAGGCCGTCGACATCGCCGTGGGCCCGCAGTCGCGCCGACTGCCGGTGCCCGCCGCGGCCGGACCGAAAGGCGAGGCCGGTCCCGACGGGCAGGCCACCCGGCTCACCGAGCGGCTGCGCGTCGTCGCGGTCGCCGCCGCCGTGCTGACCGGCGTCGCCGGCCGGCTGCGCGCCGACCCCCTTGTCCTCTGCTTCGGCCTCGGCTTCGGTCTCGGCCTGCTGCTCGCGCTGGGCGGCCTGGTCGCCACGGCCCTGTCCCGCCTGCACTGACCACGCCCCGTCCGCCCCGACCCGAAAGGCCACGCCATGCTCACCGAGGTCTTCCGCTACCTCGCCTCCGCCCTGTTCCTCACGGCCGCCGCCATCTACGGAGTGCTGCTCAGCGCGCTGATCGTCCACGTCCTCGGCGGGAGCGTGGCGCGATGACCGAGCAGACCCCCGCACCGGACGCCTCCGACGGAGGAGACGGCACGCCCCCCGAGACCCGCGTGATCGTCCCGACGCAGGTCGTGCCCGCCGCCGACCAGCCCCCGCGGCCCGACTTCCCGCCCTTCAGCCCGCAGGACCGCGCCGGCCTCGCCAAGATCACCGATGCCCCCGCCGCGCCCCGGCCGGCAGCCCCCGAGCAGCCGCACAACCCCAACCCGCAGTGGTGGCGCGACCTCACGGCGAAGGTCATGGGCACCGAGGAGGTCAACGAGCTGCCGGTGGGCGGGGCGCAGCCGGTCACCGCCACCGTCACGGTGAAGACGACCATTCCCCAGCGCCCCGCCCACCCGCCCCGTGGTCCGGCCGCCCAGGCCGGCGGCGGCAGCGGGGGAGGGTGGAACGGCCGCGGCCCCGGCCCCGGCGCTCCCTCCGAGGGCCCGCCGGCGAACGACTCGAACTGCCCACACTGCGGCGGGCAGTTCACCGCCTGCTCCTGCCCCCTGCACAAGACCCCTCCGACGACCCCGCCCGCCGCGGCGCCGACCGAGGAGACCGAGGAGCTCGAGGACATCGAGCAGGAGGTCACGGTCCTGGTCAAGGTCGGCGACGAGAAGGCCAAGGAGAAGTCCAGGTTCAAGAGGGCCCTGCCCGAGGTCCTCAAGGCCACGCCGAACAAGACAGGCAACGGCTGGCACAGGGCCCGCGTGCTGTGGACGGTGAAGTGGATCGGCCCTGTGGTCCCGGCCTGGGGCTTCGACCTGCTGGAGAAGGCGCAGCACCTCATCCTCTGGTTCCAAGGCCCCGGCGAGCAGTTCTGGATGTCGGTGACCTTCGTCGGTGTCGGCGCCTTGATCGGCTGGCGCACCCGCGGCTGGTACCCGCCGCTCGCCTGGGTCCTGCGCATGCCCTTCGCCACCGCGCTCGTGGCCGCCCTGACCGTCACCATGCCCCTCACCTGAAAAGGAGTCACCCCGCCATGTCCGAGATTTTCAACACCGCCGTTCAGCTCGCCTCCGCGCCCGCCACCTCCGTGGGCACCGGACTCGGTGTCATCACCGCCGCCGGCCTGGCCGGTGTCGGGACGGTCGGCCAGATCGCCGTCCTGAAGAACGGGGCCAACCCGAAGATCGCCGGGAAGCTCAAGTGGGAGCACCTCGCCCTCGCCGGCTACATCAACGCAAGCCTGTACGGGGCGGCCGGCTGGGAGGGCCCGCACGACGCCATCACCAGCGCGACCGGACCGATCGCCGCTTCCTGGGGCCCGGGCGGCGTGGCGCTGGGCATCACCGCCATCCTCTGGCTGCGCACCCACGGCAAATGGCGGGCGAGCATCCTCGGCTTCTCCGCCGGTGTGCTCTACGCCACCGCTGGCGGCTGGTGGTCGATCGGGAGCATGGCCGTCACCTACGTCGCCAACATGGTTCCCGGGCTGGGGAAGTGATGGCCGTGGACGCCGTACTGACCAAGGAGCCCATCGCTCCGGCCGCTGACGTCGAAGAGGCGGACGTCGAGGAGGAGCTGGACGTCGAGGAGGAGGACGAGGCCGAGGCCAAGGAGGTGGAGGGGGCCCCCAAGCGCGTCGCGCGGGCACTGTCCTCCACCTTCCACGCGGCGCTGCCGTACGTCGTCGGCATCCAGGCGATGAAGTCGCTGGCGCTCGGGACCTGGGTCATGGCCAGGAAGACGGTGGTCTGGATCATCGACGGCGATGCCCTGGAGATTTTCGCGCCAGGAATCATCCGGAAGCGGAAGGCGAAAGCCGCGGCGGCCAAGAAGGCCAAGGCGGCGCCCGCCAGAGCCAGCGGAAAGGCGAAGGCGGGGGCCAGCGCGCGGAGGCCGAAGGGGAGTGGCGCCAAGCGGCCTCCGGCCTCCGCAGTGAAGGAGAAGCCGGCGCCGCAGACGCAGCCCCAGCAGGCGGAGGGCAAGGAGCTCCCCGGGTGGATGCTGCGGCTCGGCGGCCTGCTCTTCGGCGGATTCCTGGTCGTCTACTACCTGCCCCACAACCCGGCGATCTGGATGCCGATCGTGCTGGTGCCTTGGGCCGCCGCCGCGTGGGTCTACGCGCCGCTGCCCGCGCCGAAGGCCGAGAAGCCGGAGCAGGAGCAGGAGCAGCCCGAAGAGGAGCAGGAGGAGGTCTTCGAGGACGACGAAGAGCTCGACGAGGACGACCCGGCGGGGGAGCAGAGGGCTGGGGAGCAGCGGGTGCTTTCCCCGGAGCAGATCGCGGACCGCTTCAGGGTGTACGTGGAGCATGCGGTTGCCGCCCGGTACGCCGAGGGTGTTCGCGGCATCCGGCAGGGCGTCCATCTGGAGGACATGCTGGCCGACCTGAAGCGGCGGGGACTGATCACCGACCCGGCCTGGGACACCACCGCCCTGGCGGCCTACTTCCGCCGGATCGGCATCCCCCTCCGGGACCCGCTGCCACTGACAGTAGCGGGCAAGAAGAGGAACCGGATCGGCGTCGACTTCAAGGAGCTGTCCGCGGCCCTCGGCCGGGAGCCCCTGCTGCCCCCGCATCTGGTCCCCGACAACACCCCCCAGGAGGCCCCCGCCGGGCCCCCTTCCGGGGCTTGCTCGACCCTCTCCCGGGGGGTCCCGGAAGGGGCGCGGAGCACCCCCGCCAAGGCCCCCCGGGAGGGGGCCGGATGACCCTCGCCGACAGCCCCGCAACCGCCCCTTCCACCGCCCCGGCCGGGGCCGGCCGGGGGCCGCCCCTCCCCCACTTCCCCGGCTTGGCCACGCCCCCTACCGAATCGCCCTACCGGCGCCCCGACCTGCACAAATACCGAACCGCCTACCGGCCCTACCGTGACCTACCACCGCCCTACCAGCCCCGGGAGGGGTGCGGCAGCACCAGCTGCCGCACCCCTCCCGACGTCTGCCCAGGGCATCTCGGAAGGCCGGCAGGCACCCCAACCTCAGACAGGAAGCAACATGTCCAACTGGCTGTACAGCCGGGCGCTGACCCTTGCCCGGGCCGGCTCCCCGTCCGCCGGAACCATCATGATCGACTTTGACGGGGTCATCCACGACCAGAACGACGGATGGCGCGGCGGCGAGGTCTACGGACCGCCGATCCCCGGCGCCCTCGAGGAGCTGCAGTTCCGGTCCGCAGGCGGATGGTCCCTCGCAATCGTCACCGCCCGTCACCACGACCAGCACCCCGACGTCGCCCGCTGGGTCGAGAAGCACACCGGGCTGGAGACGGTCGTGTGCGCGCAGCGCCACGCCTACTGGCAGGACCGCCGGGTACTGGTGACCAACGTCAAGCCGGGCGCGGTCGCCTACGTCGACGACAACGCCGTCCGGTTCGACCCGGCGGCCGGCGGCTGGGCGACCGCGCTCTCCCCCTTGCCCTACGACCGCTCCGAGATCCTGTCCGCCGGGAGGCGGGGATGACCGGGGAGCTGAGGCTGCTGCAGCCGGACATCCGCACCGATCTGCTCGCAGCACTGAGGACGCCGGACGCCGCGGGCACGGCCACCACCGCCGCCAGCGCCGCGACCACCGCGTCGACCGTCGAGATCGTCCTGCAGATGAAGGGCCACGAGCACGAGCCCGAAGACCTGTACTGCGAGAACCTCCTCGGTGTCCTGGGGCAGCGCGTGCCCTACGTGCTGCTGCGTCTGCTGGAGCTGGAGGAGGAACTCCACCAGCTGCGCCGGGTCGGGACCGACCCGGCGCAGCTGGTGGGCGACGGCACCGGCGGAGTGGCCGGTGCCGCCCTTCCGGTGGAGACCCCCGGTGAGTGACCACGGTCTCGACGACGAAGAGATCGAACGCCGGACGGCCGCCGCCGAGCAAGCCGCGCAGAAAGGCAGGGACCGCGAGGCCGCCAGCCTCTACAGCAAGCTCGGCGAGGACATCCAAGCCGGGCACGGGCCCTTCGACACCCGCGCGATCGACGCCTTCGAGGCCATGGCCCGCGTGATCAGTGGCGGCAGCTAGAACCCACCGCCAGCCCGCCGATGACGTCGTCTGGACACCTCGCCCCAGAGGTGACAGCACCACCTGCACCTCCGTGGCCGGGTGGCCCGCTGCGATCGGCGCAGTCGGGCCGCCCGGCCTCTCCGCACCCAGTGCCGCCAGCCTCGCGCTGGTGAGCACCTCGAACGAATCGAGTTCTCACATTGGTCACCGTCTTGCGAGTCGCCGCGCTTCTGGCCCTCGCCGCGCTCCTGCTCGCCGAGCTTCGCGGCCGTGAGTCGCTGCGTGACCTCACCGTCCACGTGGACGTCCGCTACCCGGGCAAGCCGGTCCCGAACACCTGGGACCACCCCGGGGCGCTGGCCACCGTCTCCTGGATGGCCCGCCGGATCGACCTGACCGGCCGAGAGGTCCCGGAAACCGAGATCGGCTCCACCCGGTGGACCGACCCGGGCACGGGTCGCGAGTTCGACCTGGAGGCCGACTTCCTTCTGGAAGGCGGGCCGGAGAACAGCATCACCTGGCGCTACGACGACCAGTGGCAGGGCGGAGTGCCGGTGCTGCATCCGTTCTGGGGCGCCGACCGCACTCCGGCGTTCGGTGATCGGCTCCTGATCACCGATCGTAGGTTGGTCCTCGCCACCCGCTGAACCTCCCGCCCGCGGCGGCGGGGCGATCCGGCGCTGCCCGGACCGCCCCGTCCCGACCGCCCGATACCTCTGCTGGAGGACCCCGTGCCCGACCAGGCCAATCAGTCCCGACCTGCGGATCCGATGCGCCTGTTCGACCGCTGGCGTCGCCGCCGCGCGCAGCGCCCTGAGATTGACGCCCTCTTCAACGCCGTCACCTACCGGGCCGAGGGCCGCTACCGGCCGGGCGGCGTGGTCCGCTGCTCGGCCGTGTGCTGGCTGGCGATCGCGGAGATGACCAGCCGCAAGGGCGGCCTCGTCATCGGCCGGATCGGTGAGCCGGATGGCAAGCCCATCCCGGTGGGCGGTGGCGCGGAGGTCCTGCTGAAGGTTCTGCGCCGCCTCACCGCCGCGGGTGCGTACGTGCGGGTCGACCTCGGTCCGCTGGAGATGGGCTTCCTCGTGGACAGCGCCTACGCGGTCGGCGACGAACAGCTCCTCGAGGCGCTGCGCAGCGCCGTCGCCCGCAACGCCTTCCCACTGCACATCACCCTCGACTACTGCATTTTGCAAGTCGGGGTCGCCCCCGCCGTCGCTGTGGCAGTTGTGCGACGATCGCACGATGTTGCGCAGTCTTGAGATCACCGCGGTTCTGTCTGGACTTGAGAAGGTTCATCGTGATCGGTTGTTCTGGAAACCCACGATCCAGCTGAACCTGGATTGCTTCGTCTGCGAGCGGGTTGGCCGCACCACCTCGCTGGAGAGGGGCGCTGAGCGGGCCGTCTGCTGGAGCGGCAGGGACGAGCAGCACTTCACCGCGGCTCGGATCGCTGCGTTCGACGTGACGAGCCAGGACGACCGGCTGGCGTTGCGGACTGTGGTGGACTTCTGGTGGGCGCCATTCAAGGACGCCAAGCGGTGCGGCGACGCAACGCCGTTGAGCAACTGGGTCCGCCTGCACTATGGCAACTACTGCCCCCACCAGGAGACGTCCAGCGAAGGCTCGATCCAGACGAACGTGCGACGTCCCACGGGTGTGTACTGCGGAAGCTGCAAGACGGAGATCGCGGTGGATGCGGAGGTTCCGTCGATTCGGCTGCTGGTGTGAGTCTCGTGCGGGACAGTCCTTCATGTCCATGCAGGGCTGCGGCGTAGTCGCCTCATGTCCGGTTTGTGATCACGCGAGGCCGAGGAGGGTCAGCGGGCGTAGTGGGTCGCGGGCGTTGCGGCGGAGGGCGGCGGCGATGTTGGTGACGCCGGTCCGCTTCAGGGCGCCGATGGCCAGGTTGCGGAAGGTCGCCATCGCGCGCGGCGCACTGCCGGTCCTCGCGAACCCGGCCTCGTCCTCGAAGACGATCCAGGCCCCGAGCGCCGCCGCGGTACTTTTACACGGGGCCACACCTCCTGCTTCCACAGCTCCACCGCACACTCGTCCCGCTCGAGCGCCCGGCGGGCGGGAGCCTGCCAGGGCCAGCCGTGCCGCTTCAACAGCCGCCACACCGTCGCAATCGACAACCTCATCCGGAACCGGCGGCCGATCACTGCCTGAACCCGGGCCAGCGTCCACCGCTGGTCCTCGAACCCGTGAGCGGCCGGCCCCCTGCCCAACTCCAATTCCAGTTCCGCGAACTGGTCCGCCGAAAGCTTTGGCACACTCGCAGGACCCGACGAGCGCGGGGCATCCGTGCCGCCCTCGCGCCAGGACCGCCTCCAGCGTTCCACCGACCGCTCGCTGACCCGCAGGTCACGGGCAATCACCGCGGTCCGCTCGCCTGCCTCGAACCGCGCAGCGGCCTCCAGCCGCACCTGTTCACGAAACGCCCGCCGCTCAGCGGTCAGGCCCCCACCCTGCGCATACCGCACACCATTGGCATACCGCAGGGATCACTTCCTGTCACTACCCGACAACCAAGCGAAAACCTCAGTAACAGCTCCCGAACCCCTAGGTGCTCACCGCTCCCGGCGAGCACCCGCCCCGGCGGTGCGCAGGCCTTCCGCCCGCCACGGGGTCGGTGGGCCGACCGGCCGCCGCGTCAGATTCCATGGAGAACCCGATGACCACGATCAGCCCACCCGCCGAGGGCATCGGCCCGCCCGGGCCGGACGAACCACACCAACCGAACTGCCCTGGAGGATGCGACGGGACCGGGGTGCGCCTGGTGACGGTGACCTGGGAGGACCATGGCGACGGGATCTTCGTTGCGGTCTACCAGGAGCCCGTCGACTGCCTGGCCGGCCAGGACCAGGAGCCCCACGACTGCGCCGACTGCAACGGCACGGGGTACGTCTACGAGGGCGGGTACCGGCACCTGTGCCAGCGCTACCTGACCCCCGGTCTGTTCTTCTGGGACGCTGACGACCCCGAGGCTGACGCTGACGGCGGTCCGTCCTACCCGGCCGCGGACGACCACCCGTTCTGAGTCGCCGCCCACGAGCCCGTTCGCGGCAAAGTGGAGAAGGAACCGAATTCCTGCCGACGGCACGGCCCTGTGAGCCACAATGGCGATGTATCCGCAGGGTGAGGGGAGCAGCGATGGGGTGGCGGAAAGCCGAGGAGGCCGGCCTGCGGGTTTTGGAAAACCCGGACGGTCGGTATCCCGATCCCTACCTTGAACTGCTCCGCCTGGGTGTCCAGCACACGGGGGACAGGCTAGTGGTCACCCTCTACCTGGCTGGCGGGGTTGTCACCGGCCAGATCATCACGCTCGACGAGTGGGAGAAGCGGATCCTCCGGGAGATCAAGCAACAGAGCAGCGGCGTACGCAACTCCGCAGGCGGGCCGATGGGGGTGCTCGACGAGCGGGCGGACGAGCAGGAGACGGACCGTTCCGACGCTGACTCCCCGTTCGTGCACCTGCGCGACGCCTTGTACCGCCGCTCGGGTTGCGAGCCGCTCAACGTGCCTACCTGGCGCGGGCCGATCGCGGCGATCACCGGATGGTCTGTCGGAGAGCCGCCAGCGGCGTAGGCGGTTCAGTCACCGACCGTTGTCGGTTGTCGCCGTTACGATCCGCCCCGGACGGCCCCCGCGCACGGGGTCGGATAGGCCGTCCCTCGCGGAGACGCGGTACTCCGCTGCACGATGCGTCAGCTTTTGGGGGTGGGCCTGTGTTCGATCTTCTCCGCCGTCGGCAGGTCCTGCCCGTAGTCGAGCTGATCCAGCTGCTGAACCAGGCGCTCCGGCGCGCCAGCACGAGCTGGAGATGCCCGACGCCCACTGCCCGGTACAGGGGACTTGACGCCCCGGCGGACTTCCAGCGGCCCCTCGCAGCTGCGTACCACACCCAGACCGAGGTGCTGGCCGACGTCCACGAACTCCTCACCGCTGCCCGGGCGAACCTCCCCGACACAGTGCCGGGGCTGCACACTCAGCAGTCGATCGCCCGGGCCGCCCAGCTTCTCGGCGAGGCCGAGATCGCGCTGCGGCAGGCCGCGCTCGCTACCTGTCCCGACGCCGACCCGCTGGCCGCCCGCCAGCGCTGACCGACAAGCATCCCTGCCGCACACAGCCGCGCCCGGTCCGAGACCGGCGCCCCGTCGGCATTCCCGCCCGCTCTCCGTACCGCCGTCCTGGCGATACCCCCGAACGAATGCCCGGTGACGCCCCGGGCGCAGCCGGCGACCACGAACCGCCCCACCGCCACGAAGGAGAACAGCGATGAGCACTCCGACCACGGACCGCACCGCGGCGCAGACGCCGGCGCTGCCCAACCCCGCCCCGAGCGACCCCGTAACGGAGGCAACCACCGCCAGCGCCAGCGGCGCGCCGTCCGCCTACACCGCCGACCAGGGCCTCGCCGACGAGCTGGCGGCCGTCACCGGAGACCTGCTGCGCGTCGAGCCGAAGTCGGGCCTGGTCTTCACGTCCGCGACCGCTGTGATCGCGGGTGTCGCCCTCATGCCGAAGATGCCGCCCGGTGCCCTCGTCCTGGCCTCGGTGGGCATGGCCGCGACGCTGGTGGCGACGGTGCTGGCGACCTTGGTGGTGACCCCCCGTCTGGACCGCAGCCGCAGTACGAGCTTCACGCGCTGGGCGGTGATGAGGCCGGAGGAGATCCCGGCTGCGCTGGCCGTCGACAAGCGGCCCGAGCGCCTGCACAAGCTCAGCCGACTGTGCGAGTGGAAGATGCGCCTGCTGATCTGGGCCAACGCGAGTTCCATCGCCTCCATCGTCGCCATCGGCCTGGCCGCGATCATCACGAAGTTCGCCGCGTAGCCCCAGCCGGTGCGCATCGCGGGAGTTGCCGGGAATCGGTGCCGCCCGCGGAGTGCACCGGCCACAATCGGTCCGGCCCGACTTCCGGCGGCAGCCCGGCGGCCGGAGCACGAGTCCGGAAGAGCTGTAGCAGCACATCGCGCGCGCCGGACGGCGCGCAGAAGGGACACAAGCGTGAACGCACTTCCGCACCCCCAGCAGCAGGGCGACGGCCCCGACGGGCAGCCCTCCGACCGAGAACTGGCCGCGGCCCTCGCCGCCGGGACCGTGCTCCTCGAGCTGCCGTACCGCGGTCATTGCGTCCAGGCCGTCATCACCGACTTCGGTGTGTTCGGCCGGCGCGACGTCTTCGGGTGTTTCCGGGAGATCGCACCGCACACCCTGAACCAGTGGACCCGGTTCCCCGACCCGCAGGCCGCTACCGCGTGGTGCCGCAACGTCCTTGCCGAGAGCCTCTACCGGGTCGGCCCGACCGGCGTCGGCCGGCACTTCGCGGTCTGGCACGGCACGGGCTGGGCGGCCGAGATCGACCTCGACCGCCAGCGCTACACCTTCGCGACGGGCACGCCCCCGGCCGCCGCCTACGACGTCCTGGACGCCCGCGAGGACGCCGACGAGCCGCTGACGGCGGTCGAGGCCCGCGGCTGGGCCTGGCTTCTCGACCAGATGCCGGACCCCGTCTCGCAGTGGCCGCGCAGCATGGCGGACGAGTACCTGCGCCGCGTGCTGATGGCTGGCCTGCAGTAGTCCGCACCACCGGCCGAACGGGAACACGGGCGACGCCTACGGCCGGCCACGACCGGCGGCGCCGCCCGCACCGGCCGCCGAGAAACCCGGAGCTGACCGACAGCGGCGGGCGCTACCATGCCCGAAGGTCGGTCGGGGACGGAGCAGCGACCCTCGTCCGGCCTGCACGTTCGCGGCCCACCGCAGCGGGCTACTGACGATGCGCGAACCGGGAGTACCGATGGCCGACTTGAGCAAGCAGCCCGGGGCGAGGTCGGTGTTCGACCCCGCCGTCCCGGCCCAGACGCAACATGCCCTGGTCCACGAGGCCGACGCCTGCCCGGAACTCCTCGCCGACGCCGACGCGACGGGCCGGTTGGGACTTCGCTCCCGTACCGACGGGAAGCTGCTGCGCCGCAGCCTGGGGACGGCCGCGGGAGGCGGGGCCCTTGCGCTGGGGATCTGGATCTTCGAGGCGTGCGGGGGGTTCGGCGAGGACATCGACATGGGCACGTACGAGCCCTTCGACAGGTTCATGCGGAACGCGGTCGACGCAGGCTTGGCGATGGGGCTGATTCTGTTCATCGCCGGGGCCGCGTTCGCGGCCCTCCAGGTGTTCCTGGACACGGGCCGCGACGCGGAGATCAACCACCACATCGACCAGGCCCGTGGCCGCTACGTCCATCCGAGCTGGTTGACCACCGACGCCGCTCTGCTGCTCGGCCGGGCCCAGCAGGCGATCGACATCATCTTCGCCTCCCGGCTCCAGCAGGACGACCTGGGCGGCCTGGGCACCGCGAACCGGATCCAGCTCCCGCAACTGGTGTGGGACCTCGCCGACTCCCTGCACCGCTACAGCAGGACCGCGCAGGCCGCCGCCACAGCGGTCGCCGACAGCCCGGAGGTCGACCAGCTGCTGGCGGCCGAGCGGGAGACGCTCGACGCCGTCCTGGCCGGAGCCAAGGAACAGGTCGAGGCGCTGGAGGACTACGCCGCCCGCGCCCAGGAGGTCGACCGGCTCGCCGCCGACCAAGCGGTGGCGGAGGGGATCGAGGCGCGCAGCGCCGAGGTGCGCGACCTGGTGGCCGGGACCGCCGCCGCGCGGATCGGAGTGGAAGGGATCACCTCGCTCAGCACGTCCGCCGCGGTGGTGAGCGAGGCCCTCGCCGACGCGCTCCAGGCGGCCCAGGACGCCGCAGCCACCGTGCTGCCGGTCCGCTCGGACACCAGCCGCCAGCTCCCCTAGAGCAACCGCAGGGGCCCGATTCGCCTGGCGGCCGGCCCCAGCGCGGGCCGGCCCAGGCGCCCAGGGGCCCGTGCAGTGCTCGGTGGCCGGGTCAGCCGGCCCGCTCCCCTCCGGGCAGGTTCAGGACGCGCCCACCCGACGGCACCTGCGGGACGTCCCTGCCGGGAAGCCACCAACCCGTCCGGTCGACATCGGGCCCGCTCTCCCCGTGATGGAGCACCGCGACCGCCCGCAGCACACCGGTGACCGCCTCCTGGAGCGCGCGGGCCTCGGCCTGCCCGAACTCGGCGAGCCGTTTCGGCAGTCCACCCGGACACAGCCAGACCAGGTGCCGGCCGAGCTCCCGGAACCGCGCGTCCCAGTCCGCCGCCAGCTCGAGGTACCTCTTCACCGTCCGGTCCACTGACTGCGCGAGGCCCTCATCGCCGTGGCTCCGCCCTTCCACCGCTTCGCCCCGGAGTACCTCCGCGTCGACCCCGTCCAGCTCCTCCCGGAGGTCCGCGACTGCGGCCTGGTAGGAGGCGAGGGCGGCTCGCTGCTCGGAGACCGTGCCGGAGACCGCGGGCGACAGCCGCCCGCCCGGTTCGGGGACCTCCGCCAGGTTGGCCGCCGCCAGGGGGCCAAGGCCCCGGGCGCGGGCTGGAGTTCGGCTGCGCACACCCCGTCCAACGAGCCGGCCGGAAGCCGGACACCGGCCCTCGGCGGCGCCCGGGGCGCGCGTTCGTTGCAGAGTCGGCCGGCGACCCCGCAGGCCGCCGGGGCGGCCGGGCCCCGCCGGACGCACTCCGGCCCGGGCAGTTCCGCGGGCCTTACCCGCTGCGGCACCCCCTCGGCCCCGGCGATCTGCCATCATGACGCCAGGGCGGCCCGTCACTCAGCGACAGCCGCCGGCCAGGTGATGGCTGGCCGACTTCTCCCCGCATGCGCGGGGTTGGATCATCCAACGCCCCTTCGGGCGCGCACTGCCCTCCCTGCACGGCGCAGGGCGACACCCGGGCCCCGCCACGGGTGTGCACCCCCGTCACCATCCAGGAGGAGCCGTCGTGTTCAAGAGCACCGCCACCGATCAGATCGTCCCCGCCGTCACCGTGGCATTCCCGGGGCTGCGGCAGGTCGCACCTCTCGCGTTGGGCTCCGGGCTCGACCAGGTGCAGATCGACCGGGACCTGACCGCCCGCTACGCCTGCGGCCAACTCACCGTGCACGTGAAGGTCGGCCAGGCCGACCACCTCAGCGGCGATCCGGACGACGAGAGCCTGCAGCGGCGGGTCGACGCCCACGCCAGCATGCTGGTCCAGAGGCTGCACCCGACCGAGCTGCCGGCCGGCGAGTGGGCGATGATGGCCCCCGCGGCGGAGATGCACTTTCCGACGGCGTACATCGCGGCGACCGACAAGCTCACCCCGCGTTCGCCGATGCTGTGCTCGCGGTGGTGGCCCAGGCACTCCTCTACGCCACCGCTGCTACCGAGCAGGCCACGCCGGTCGCTGCCGACCTGGCCGAGGAATCCCGCTGGGCGGCCGATTGCCCGGCCGACAAGCCGGTGGCCGCCTATGTGAGGACACGGCGCCTGGAACGCGACAGGGCCCGGCAGGAGCAGCAGATGGAGGCGAGCGCGGCGCGCTGGGCCGCGGTGAAGGCCGAGATCGACGAGCCCCCGGCACGGTAGCCCCTGTCCCGCCGCCGGCCGCTAACCAGGCCAGACGTCAGACTCCGTGCCCCGGATCGGTGAACCTCTCCGCGGGCACGGCCTGACGGGCCATCATGTTCGGCGTGGACGACCTCACCCCCGCGCCGGGGTATACCGCTCATCTTGACCAGCTCGGGGCCCGGGCGCGTGATCTGAGCGCGCAGGAGCGCAGCCGGGTCGAGGAAGTCTCCGCGCGAGTGCACGAGAGCCCAACACCAGAGGCAGTCGGCGAGCTGCTCACCGCGCTGCGGGCGGCGGGGTTCGAGTAGGCCGTCGGCGCGTACGGGCTGGATCCTCCTGCGTGGCGTCGTCCGGTGCGTGCCCCCTGTCGCATGCCGTCCGAGGCACCTTGTCCCTGGGGCCTGTCAGCCGGCGGCCCCATAATGAGAGGACCGCCATGTGGGCGACGTGCGATGGGGAGTGCTGATGGGGTTGTTCCGGTCCGGCCAGGGCGATGCCGTCATCGTGGACCCCGGTCTGTCGAAGCAGGTCAGGGAGACGGTGCGCCTGCTCGCACGACAGCACCCCCAGGTGCTCACCGACCCGTCCGCGCCCCTGCCCCGGACCGCGGGCTTCGACTACGGGCGGCTGGCGCTGGCTGCACGCGGGTTTCTCATCACCGTCGTCCTCGCCACCGCCGTAGCGGTGGGGCTGAGCTGGGGGATGCCCCGGTTGATGGCCGCTGCGCAGCCGGACGCGAAGCAGCCCCACTTCTTCCAGCCCATGATCGTGTCGATGTGCGTCCTGGTGGTGATCATCAGTACCGCTCTGGAGCTGCTGCGGGCCCGGGTCGACGGAGGACGCGCCGCGGTCGCCCGTCACCTCGCCGAGGCCCGTGGCCGCTACCTGCTGCCCGGCCGGGACCTCGACCGCGTCACCTGGGCATCGGCGGTGCGGGCTCGGCGGGCCCTGGCCAGCGTCGCGGCCAGTACCTACTTCCTGACCTCCGTCGACGGTCCCGACCACGAGGCGCTGGCCGGGAGCTTCTGGACTCTGGCGCAGGACATGGCCAGCAGCCACAGCAGTGCGGCCATGGACTCGTTCGCGGCGGCCGTCGAGGTCTACCTCGCGGACATCGAGGCGGCCGACGCGATCAGCTTGACGCCCACCCGCTCCGGCCCGGACAAGGAGCGGCACGAGCAGGCGATCGAGCGGGCCAACGCAGCCGGCCGCCACGCCATCGCGCTGGCGACGGCCACCTGACCCCCACGCCCATCCCCCCATCCCCAGCGAAGGCTCCATCCGGCACCCGGGTGGAGCCTTCGCCGTGAAGCACGCCTCAGCGAGGTGCGGGGCGAACAAAGCGCGTCCCGAAGGGCGTCAGTCCGCTATCCGCCCGTCACCGCGCGCCGGATTCCCGGCCGCACCCTCGGCCGCATCCGTTCGTTAGACCGGGAGAGCGCCCCGACCAGGGTGCGCAGTCGCGCCTGCTCCACACGGCCCGGTACGCACCCCCACGGCCTGGGCCGGTACGGCGCACCTGGTCGGCCGGTCACACCGGCCGACCAGCACGCTCAAGCCAGCTGTCCCCACGCCCGCTCGGAAGGGAAAACCCGTGACCGACCCGGTCTCCACGGCCCGCACCGACATCAACAGCCGGTACCTCGTGACTGCCCAGGCCACCCAGAGGGAGATCGACGGCCTCGAGGAGACGTGGGCTCTGCCCTCGGCCCAGCGCTGCGCCCACTGCGGTGAGGTCATCACCGCCGGCGGGCGGGGTGAGGACGCCTGGTCCGGCCCGATGCCGCTGCCCGGGCAGGCCGCGCTGTCGGTTCCTCGTTATCACCTCGACCGCGACGAGTGCAGGCAGGCCAGCGGTCTGCCCCCGACGGCGCCCAGGCCGTCCTGACCGATCACCTACGGGCACACCGGTCAGGAAGCTGCGGTTACCCGCAGTGCAGTGGCCCCCGGTTCTGGATGACGGTTCTCGGCTATCACGCCCAAGCCCTGGTGCCGGAACCCGAGTGGAGTCGACGGACAGCGTAGAACCCACTCTCCCAGTCGTCCCGCGCTCGCGGCCACCGGCCGCACCGTGCACCGCATCGACCAGCCCGGCGGCGACAACCCGCACGCCCAGCGGGTGCGCGCCGTCAACAACCTGTTCGCGCCGATGCGCCGCCACCGACGCCAGCTGGGAGCTCCTCACCGAGCGCAGTGGCCAGTGCATCCGGCGAATCATCGGTGTCAGAGGGAAAGGCTATGGGCTGTTGACGAGTACGTGCGACCAGCAAGGCAAGAAGGCTCTCGGAGATCGTTTCCCGTCACGCCGGTGATCGTTTCCCGAAGCTGGCGATGCCTGTCGGGGGCGGTCGCGTGGGCGAGCCGTACCACCTTGCCTCGCAAGCCGTTCGACTCGGCGTGACAGGATGTCGCGACAGGTTGGGAGGGACGCCGATGAGCATGCCCGAGTGGTGGCGGAACGTGGTGACGGTCAGCGATGCATTGGATGTAACTGTCGACGACGACCTCTCGCTGGTCTTCCGGGCCGCCTGGCTGGCCGACGCCTTCGTCGGGGTCGCGTCGGAGCTGACGCAGGACCAGCGGCAGCGAGTGCTGAGGATCCTGGAAGGGGTGCTCCGCGAAGGCAGCGAGGACGATGCCGCAGCGGTCGCCACCGGCTTCCTTGACGCCCTTCTGAACGCATGGGACAACGGTTTCGATCTCGGCCTGGTCTGGGATGACCTGGGACCGGAGTCGCAGTCCTACTGCCTGGCCTGGAACCAGATCTGGGGCATCGAGTCACCAGAGTGGATGGTCTCCTCCTGACACTGCGACCCTTGTCCCGCTCCACGCGCCTACGGCAAGCCTTCCGCCGACAGGCTGATCCGGCGCCGTTCGAGGTCGACACCGAGGATCCGCACGAAGATCTCCTGGCCTTCGTGGACGGCCTGCCCCGGCGAGAACTATCGTGCCGCGCTGGAGCGGCTGACGGAGACCTGGGAGCCGGGCCGCCCCGTCATCCCCTCCGCGTCCACGGTCAAACAGGCCCGGCTGGAGAGCACCGTGCTGCACCGCGGCCGGGGACTGTCCACCGTCGCCGCGCACCCGATGGGAATCCGGGCCCTCCACCCGCAGGCCGACCTGCTGACCATGACCTTGGAGCCCGAGCCGTACGCCATCGCGCACTGGGCGAGGAGCCTGCTCCCGGTCGACCCCGGCCCGGGCAACGAGATGTACGGCGCCGGCGGACTGCGTTACACCACCACCAACCACCACGTCCTGCTCGCCCAACTCGGCACCGGAGCCCACATCAAGCTGAACGGCTTCCCCGTCCGCCTGTGGGAACGCGCTGCCGCTGCGGTCGAAGCGCAGGCCTTCGCCATCGGGGAGCCCCCGTGCTCCGCAGCCCGGCAATGTGTCCCGCCGAACGCGACATCGAGCAGTGGCGCGCGGCCGTCCGCCGTGACCCGCAGTTCGGTAGCGACCTGCTCCGCCGGATCAACGTCACACGCTTTCCCGGCCGCTACGGCGGCAGTGACCTGTGGTCCGACCCGAGCAGGCCGGGATGGAGGTGGAAGCTGGAGATGATCAACACCCCGGACCACCCCCGGATCCTCGCGCTGCTCGCCCACCCCGTTGTCGGTCTGGATCTCGCGGTCACCGACGTCTGGTGCCACTGCCGCCAGCCCGACACCGACCTGCTCGGGCTCGGCAGCGACCGCTCCGGCTGCATTATGACGCTGACCAGCCCGGACGGTCTCCGCGAGCTGGAGCTGCGGGATCTGCGGTGGTCCGACGGCCCTGAGGCGCAGCTGCAGGCGCAGGGGAGCAGGGCGTAGGAGAACGCCGACGCTTTCGTGGTCCGCGCGTAGGGCGGCAGGTGGCCGGGCCCAGAGCGACGGGGGAGCGCTCTGGGCCCGGCCACCTGCGCCGTGGCGCGGCTACTTTGCCCGGCGGCCCGTGTCGAGCTCTGTGGTGGGGCCGCCGTGCCGGGAACACTAGACCCATGCTGCGGTGGGCCGCTAGGGCTGTGAGCTGCGATTTTTCGGCCGCGAACATGCCACGGACTCGCCCGTGGGCACGGCCCGGTCCGTAGACTGACTGACCCCGTCACGCACCCCGCCCACGGTCGTCGGACCTGCCCGGCCCCCGCCCCCGCGGCGGAGGCCGCCGTCGCCCTTCGCGGCGCCGGCTCGCTCGCCGAGCTCGACCGCCTGCGCACCAAGGAGAAGGCCGCCCGCGGTGCCCTGGTGGCCGGGGAGAGACCGCCGTACGGGGCGGCTGTCGGCGATCGCGCCGACGTGTGCCCTGTCCAGGTCCCGCAGCAGCAGCTCCTGCGTGGTCGGGCCCGGGTGGGCGTCGAGGTCGAGCCCCCACACACCCATATTCTCGGGCGTGGCCTGTCCGCACGTCAGTGATCGCGGGCCTGTTGTCGGTGGTCCGTGGCATCCTTCTCGCGTTCACCGGCAAACGGTGATGCTGTTCTTCTCTGCGCAAGCGGAGGTCGAGGCGATCACGCCTCCCTGACCGCGTCCGTACGCCCCTACGGCGTGCGGGAGAGGATTTGCTATGCCCGCCACCCCGCCCGAACTCCCCCCGTACGTGTACCTCACGCCCGTCACCGTGGGACTCAACGACGGAAGCACAAACGCGGTGCTGATCATCAGCACCAACGACCCGCAGGCCGTCCGGCACCTCCCGCTGCCCGAGGCCCTGTATGTGTCGGAGGACGGCAAGCTCGGCATGTGCGGGTCGAACGTGCAGACCCTGGACTGCCGCCGACTGCCGGAGGACTGGCAGCAGGCCGCAGCCCCCGCCGACGGCTATCAGGCGCAGGCGATGGTCTGCGTCGTGCAGGAGGCGATCCCTCACCACCCCGACGAGCCGCCGGGCTGGGCCCCGGACGCATCCCCCTCGGCGGAGCCGCCGCAGTGGGCCGCCGACGTGCTCGCCGAGCGGTACCGGATCGCCACCCGCCCCGTCCCGGTGACGATCGGCGGGCTCGCGCCCATCCCCGCCTGGAGGACCCCGACCACGGTGGAGGCCTGGGCGTCCCGAATCTCCGGCCCGAACTGAGAACGCCGGCGCTCCAGGCAGCCCTTCCCAGGAGCGGGCAAAGGCACTCGCAAGAGTGAACGTGGATAGAGGAATTTCTGACGAGATGTCAAGGGCTACGCCCCTTTCTCGTTAGGGATGCCTCTATCCACGTCAGCTGTGCCGGGAGTCGCTTTGAGAATCACCCTGATCGCCGAGGAGACCGAAGGCTTCCTGGACGAGCGAGCTCCAGCGGTAGGTCGAAGCGCGTCCGGCCGGGGCCCGCCACCACTTTCCGTGTCTTCGGCACCCCTACCTCCTCTCCTTCACTCCAGGATGGTCCGGCCGCGATGCGGACGGCATACGCCGCTTTCTGCTGGATACCAGGGCCCGCCCGAGGCCGCGCCGCTGTAGGCTGAGAGCCCTTGCCGGGCGCGTACTTCGATCGCGGGGCCACTCTCACACCAGGGGATCCTGTGCAGGGCCAGCCCGCGACCGAAACGTCTGAGGACCATTGAGGGAGCGGCTGCAATGGCTGATGCGCCTGATGGCGCGATCACACTTTCCGGCGGGCGGATGAGCCCAGGTCTTGTCCGGGTTGGTGATTCCGTGCGCAGGCCGGTGTCAGATGCCTCAGAATTCGTTGCCGCTCTCCTGAATGTTTTCGAACAGCGGGGATTCGACGGCGCCCCGAAGTATCTCGGGCAGGACGACGGAATGGATATTCTCAGCTTTCTCCCGGGTGAGGTTCCGGCGCGCTTCCAGGTCTGGAAGAACGAGCAGGTGGCGACGGCCGGTGCGCTGCTGCGCGCCATGCACGACGCCACGCGAGGCAGCGAATTGGCCGGCCGCTCGCCGGTGGTATGCCACCACGATGTCGGCCCAAACAACGCCGTCTTCGTCGACGGAGTCCCAGTCGCATGGATCGACTTCGACACCGCGGCCCCCGGCTCGCCCCTGGAGGACGTGGGCTACGCCGCGTGGACCTGTTCTTCGCGCTCAGCGTGTCTCATGAGACATGACGCCGGTCACGATTCATGCGCTGGACCTGGGAAGCGCTGGTGCTCGCGAAGCCTCGGGGAACAGCGCGCCTCGACAGCTGCCTGACACAGCTGGATCGAACGATCAAGGCGCGGGTCAACATCTCGCGTGGGCGGCCTGCCGCGGGCAGCGGCCCGGTGTGACTGCCGCATCATGGACAGTGGCGATGGAAGGGAACCAGTGGCATGCCCGAGACTGATGACGAGGTCGTCCCCCTGCGGGGAGGCCGCATCACTTCCGGCGTCGTCCGCATCGGTGACACGGTCCGGCGACCGGCCTCGGCCGCCTCACCGTTCGTCGCCTCCCTGCTTGATCTGCTGGAGAGTCGAGGCTTCACGGGGGCCCCGCGATATCTCGGTCGTGATCAGGAAGGTCGGGACACCTTCAGCTATCTGCCGGGCTGGGTTCCGCCCAAGTTCCGGCCATGGACCGACGCGCAGGTTGCTGCGGCCGGCGCCCTGGCCCGGGCGATGCACGAGGCCACCCGGGGCAGTGATCTTGCCGGTCAGCACCAGGTCGTGTGCCACCACGACCTGGGTCCGAACAACGCCGTCTTTCAGGACGAGATGCCGGCCGCCTTCATCGATTTCGACATGGCCGCGCCGGGCAGTCCACTGGAGGACATCGGGTATATGTCCTGGCTGTGGTGCCTGTCGTCGAAGTCAGAGGCTCCTCCCGTGGATGTTCAGGCCACTCAGGTGCGCGTGCTGGCCGATGCGTATGGCCTGGCCGGTCCTGAGCGTGCTGTGCTCGTTGACGCGATGCTGGAACGGCAGGCCCGTAATGTCCGTTTCTGGGCAGAGGTGCAGGTCGGCTTTCTGGCTGTCGAAGCCACGGCCCAGCAGATCTCGGATCGCATCGCCTGGTCCCGGCGTGAGCACGCACACACCGCTGAGCACCGCAAGGTGTTTGAAGACGCCCTGAAGTGACTCCCACGTTCTTCGATAGCTGAGGCAAGCCGTGGGTCGCAGGCCCTAGCATCGGCCTTCGGCCGATCCGGTAGCCCGATCGAGAGCGGTGGGGACTGCTACCAAATGATTTGCCCCCTGGTCGCCACGGCGGTGATCCCCGCCCGAACCCATCGTCGACTGCTTGGGTGGTGCCACCTTCCGTAATGGCGAGTCAACGCGTCTAGCTAAGGCGCTGGGCTTGGCACCCGTGACACTGGAAGGACTCGTACCGTCGCGGGAAGGAGCGGGCATGGCAGCGCCCGATCACCCCATTCCTCCATCATGGGCTGCTCAAGGTAGTGACCTGCCGCTAGAGGCCGAGTCCGTTGCGCGGGTGCGCGGATGGGATGTTGTCGCCTTCGAGCGTCCCGAGCAGTTCGCAGCGGCCCTGCAGGCTCTCGGCTTACCGCCGGACGAAGTAGCCAGCGGGATAGAAATCCTTCGGGCTGCACAGGCTGAAGCCTCGGATGCGGTACGAGCGTTCTGGAAGTCTCAGCCCCTGGCGTACATCCGGGCCCCCGAGGACCTCTTGAATGAGGCCGGACAGGTTCATGAGAGAGCTCGGAACAGTGCGTTGAGCCGACTTCGCGACTGGTTCGCGGGCCACAGACTTGCCGTTGAGGACCGCCAGCTCATTAAGGTTCGCTTGCCCCTGTTCGTCCTGGCGGCCCATCCCGCAGCAGGCTGCTCCGCAACCTACAAGACGACCAGCGACCGCAGCCGGCAGCTTGGCTGGAGCATCGAGATCGCTGGCAGCGGTATGGGTGGCGAGGCCACGGTCCTGTCGTCAGTCACCTCGACGCTCATCGCTGAGGCCGGGCAGGTGTGTTTGGTGTTCTTGCCGGTCACCGTGGCCGTGGAGCAATTCCGCATCACTGCGAAGAACGGCGCGACGGTCAGCTCCGGCCAGCGCATCGACGTCTCCCCAGCCAGGGATACGACTCCTGTGCCCGGAGGGCTTCTGCTAGCCCCCGAAGCTCTTCTGACACCCGGACGCCTAGTTCGGGAGTACGAACTCGCTGGCTACGCTGCCGGAGTACCCGCCGAGTTTGAGCACGTCTACCAACAAGAGCGAGTTTCGAAGCTTCAGGTTGGGGTGATGGCAAACGGCGTCGGGCTTGCCGTCACTGGTGTGGCCAGAATGGAGGCGGCCGTGACACTCACCTACACGCTTGTGGGTGGACGCGACTACCGTCTCTGCCAGCTTGCCGATGCCGAGGGTCTCATGTGGGGGTGAGTGGGCATCGGAGCACGTTCAAGGGCCACTCTTCGTACAGTAGGACAGCGCTCCCACAACCGGCTGCCAGACTGAGCGGGTGATGCACCCTGGCTACTACATAGGCACCGCGCCCGACGGCAGCCCCACCATGACGTACCTTCAGGGCCCCGATACCTGGTGTTGCGATACGCACGTACTCGACCTGGAACCGGCAGTCGATCTCGTCGGCGCCGCGGTACACGAGGCCGGGCACGCCGTTGCCGCTCTCCTTCTCGGCATCCACGTCGTCGATGTCGAGCTCACCTCCCAGGCGGTGGAACTGAACTGCGCCCCAGTCGTCGCGGTGAACGGCTGCACCTCGGTCACGTACGAGGTGCCCGAGTCGGCCTATCTAACGATGCTGGCGGCCGGAGAACGGGCTCACCAGCGGTGGCTTATCAACCAGGGGCTGTGGTCGCCGGAGCGGGCGTGGGCTGTCGAACGAGGAG
Organism: Kitasatospora sp. MBT66; assembly: GCF_000710405.2. Lineage (NCBI taxonomy): Bacteria > Bacillati > Actinomycetota > Actinomycetes > Kitasatosporales > Streptomycetaceae > Kitasatospora > Kitasatospora sp. MBT66. Next base: position 233,080 of record NZ_JAIY01000001.1, read on the forward strand.
CGCGCGACGACCAGAGCAAGGCCGTCGGGGTACTCAAGGGGCGGTTTCCGGAGCCTGCCTTCATCGGCCCGGCCCTGCTCTTCTGGCAGTTCAGGCCCGCTGCGGACGCCCTGCTGCAGGCAAACTGGGACAGGGTAGCCAGCCTTGGAAGGGGCCTCGCCCATCGGATACACCTGAGCGGCAACGAGGCGGCCGAACTGACTGGCTTGGCCAACCCTCCGGGACCGCAGGCAGGTTCGGAGTAACCTCGCCGTAGTAGCTGCGCCGACGCCGACCTCCGCCGTCTCATCGCAGGCCCTGCCAGTTTGGGCTTGTTGGAAACGCCTGGCCTCGAAGTCTGAATTCAAGCCCTTGACTGGGAATCTCAGAGGGTATGTAACTCAACCGAGCGTCGACAATCGGTTGGAGTAAAGCTCGATCGCCCGCGCGGTCAGGAAGAACTGCTTCTCCACCTCAAAGGGGGCATCAGGCCGGACAACGGGCCCATGCCAGCCAATGTGCCCCCACTCTTCAGGCCAATTCCAGTTACGCCCCTGATCCCTCATTCTCGCCGCAGCTTCAGTCCCCCACGGGAGATCCAGAACCCGAAGAATCTCCTCACGCCTAAACTTCAGGATCTCAACAAATTCCGCTAGCGTCGGAAGCGGCATCTCAGCCCGCTGGTCGCGTTCTTTGAACCTCCCAACCGCTTCGGTCAGCACCTCGTATCTGTAATCAAATTCGGGCACCTCGGAGGCGATTACCGACCAGAAATGATACTTGTTCGGCTCGCCTGGCGGAGGCCACCAGGTGCCATGACTCTTGAAGTCATACACAAGATGCTCGACCAAGTACCTATGGCGGACATTGGCGAACAGCATGTCCCCGACACAAAGAGCATGCATAGCTTCATTGTCGTCCATGCTGGGTGCACGCAGCAGTTGATCAGTGATCCAGAAGTAGTCCGTCAGGGATGCGGCGACAGACTCGCTGAGGACGTCCTTGTCAGACAACACGGACACCAAGGCCTCGGGGCTACGGATCCGGCGCCGATTAAATCCCAGCCTGACTTGACCGAGCCCAATGAGCTGTTCCTCAATCGCCAACCGCGTGGCCGTTAGGTCCTCTGACGACAATCGGCGACGCGTATTCTCAGGGGATTCTTTGACTTGCTTCTGAAGCGTGTCAAGCCGCAGTTTCAATCCACCAAACTCGGCCTCTTGCACGTGAGGCAGCAAATCGCGAATCTGGCGACGAAAGAGAAAGATAACGGCAAGGATCGTAACGGGCCATACCAATGTGCGAGCTGCGTCAACACCCAAGTGGGCCCAGTCCATACCGGCATTCTCCCAGCCCGGGTTTGTCCTGGCCGCACATTAGCGCTCGGCGTGTCTCGAAGTGGCCTTGCACACCGGGCGGCCTTGCTGGCACTGCTCTGCTCCGCCGCCACCCGCTTCCACAGCCGAGGGCGCCACCCCGCATCGGCCCGGATCGCGAATCCTCGGCGAGCAGAACTCGGCGTGGCTGCTGAAACGATCTGTGGGCGGGCGGCTTTGGGGGTACGGTCCCGTGCACACGGGTTCAAGGCATGCACGGGATGGGGACCAGCATGGCACCTCCAGGCGGAATCAGCATCGGCCAGCGGATCGCGGCCTACGAGGATGTGAGGGGTTTGAGCCACCGGCAGCTCGCCGACCGTGCTCACGTCTCGTACAGCCTGCTCACGAAGGTGGTGTCCGGGCACAAGCCGGCGACGCCGGAGTTCGTGGCAGCGGTCGCCAGGGCCTTGGGAGTTGAGCCGGGCGACCTGCAGCCGCCCTCGTACAGTGACGGCATGGCCGATGACCCGCTGGTCCCGCTGATGGGGCCGATCCGCACGACGCTCGACCTGTACGACCTGCCGCCGCAGGAGGTCGTGCGCCCGCGGGCCCTGCCAGCGCTGCGGGCGGCGGTACGGCAGGTGAACGCACTGGCCCAGGCCGCGAAGTACAAGCCGATGGTGGCGATGCTGCCGGGGTTGCTGGTCGAGCTGCACACCGCCGCGCACGAGTTCACCGGCGAACAGCAGCGGCAGGCCTGGGGTCTGCTGGCGGAGGCCTACCGGTGCGGACACTCGGTCGGGATTGCGATCGGCCTGAACGATCTGTCCGCGACGGCTCTGGCCCGGATGGACTGGGCCGCTCAGCGGGCCGGTGATCGTGCTCCCGCTCTGCGGGCCGCCCGCGAGTACCTGCGGGTCACCGCCTACCTGCGCGTCGGCGACCTGGCGGCATGCCGGCGTCTTCAGGAGTCCGGCCGGGGCCACCTGGAGGGCACGGACGCCAAGACGCCGAGCGCGCTGGTCACCGAGGGGCAGCTCCACCTCGGCTCCGCCGTGGTCGCCGCCCGCGCCCGGGAGACGGACGTGATGAAGCATCACCTGGACGAGGCTCAGAAGGTTGCCGCCAGGACCGGCGAGCGGCTGGACCTGTCACTGCACTTCGGGCCCACGAACGTGCAGGTCCACCGGGTGATGACGCTGGTGGAGGCCGGTGAACACGACCAGGCGGTGGACGCCGCGAAGGGCCTGCGGTTCCCGGCCGGGTGGGCGCCGACCAGGATCGGACACCATCACATCGACCTGGCCCGCGCCTACCGGTGGATGGCCAAGCCCGAAGCCGCGCTCGACCAGCTGGATGCCGCGTACGCGGTGGCGCCCGAGCAGGTCTCCCGGCACCCGCTCGCCCGCGAGACTGTGACCGCGTTGTCACGCTCCGCTAGCCGCCGGAGTGTACGGCTGTCAACCTGGATCACACGAACGGGCATCTGACGATCTTTCACTTCTGGTGAAATTCACGGCCTTACATCAGCGGCATCGTGGTGTTCAGGCCCCCGCGACGTGAAGCCGGGGCATGAGCCCGGTCCGGATCCACGCGCGGTCCGGACCGGCGCTTCCACCACACCGCTGATCCCTCTGGAGCCCGTGATGGCCGCCACCCGCCGCCCGCCGCACCCCGCCCCGGCGCCGTCCGGGCCGCGCAGATCCGCCGGGGACCGCCTGCGGCGGAGGGCCCTGGCCACCGCGGCGGCCGGCTGGGCCGACTTCTCCCCGGCCGCCGACCCCCGGATGCGCCCGGCCTCGTGAGCACGGCGACCGCCCCGGCGCCCGCCGTCGAGAAGCCGTCCATTGCTCACTTGCCTTACCGGCCCGAGTCGGCCTCGGCGGCCCGCCGCCTGGTCCGCGACAAGCTGGCCGAGTGGGAGCTGGACGACCTGATCGACGACGCCCAGCTGATCGCCTCCGAGCTCGTGGGCAACGCCTCCAAGACCGGCTGTCTCCTCAGGATGACCGTCGAGGTCACCCGGATCACCGCTACGGCAGTACGGATCTCGGTGACCGACGGCAGCCGTGTCCTGCCCGTGCTGATCGACGCCGGCTTGAAGGCCGAGGGCGGGCGGGGCCTCGCCCTCGTGCACCAGCTCACCAGAGGCCAGTGGGGCACCACCCTGGAGCCGCTGGGGAAGACGGTGCATGCGGACCTGCGGGGTGCGTCATGACCGGCCAGCACCTCGGCACCACCGAGCACACGCCGCGGCTCCACGGTCACCCGGCCGCCCCCAGTCCCATCCGCCGAGGAGAAGGCCATAGACCCGTCCGACGCTCGGCCGAGCCGATACAGCCCCGCTGGGTTGGGGCTGCTGTCCCCGCACACCCATTCCACTGCGCGACCCCGCCATCTCGCCCGCCGTCCAAGGGAGTGTCCATGCACGACTTGATCGCTTCTCCGTTCCTGGACGGCTATGTGGCCGTCCGGCCCGGCCGGCGCGAGGGCCTGCGGATCGGCGGGGGCCGATACCGGGAGCTCCTGGATGCGCCGCCGCAGGCCATGGTGCCCGGATGGCTCGCGGAGGCGGCCCGCAACGCCTGGGGTGTGGTCCTGGACGGGCGGCGGCTCCACGAGACGGTCCTGGTCCGGCAGCCCGCCGGGCTCGGCTACGGCCGCGCGTCGTGGGAGATCAACAAGGGCTGCGACTACGACTGCGAGCACTGCTACCTCGGCCTGAAGAACTTCGAGGGCCTGGCCTGGGAAGACAAGGTCAAGATGTTGAACGTCGTCCGGGACTCCGGCGCCCTGTGGTTCCAGATAACCGGCGGCGAGCCGCTGATCGACCGCGACTTCCCGGCCGCCTACCAGTACGCGAACGAGCTGGGGCTAATGGTCTCGATCGCCAGCAACGGCAGCCAGCTGTCCAAGCCGCGCGTCCAGGAGCTCTTCGCCCGCCACCGCCCCTACCTGATCGCGGTCAGCGTCTACGGCGCCACCGCCGCCTCCTACGACGGCATGACCCGCAACCGAGGCGCGTTCGACCGGTTCATAAAGGGCCTGGAAGCCTCCCAGGACGCGGGCCTGCCCCTGAAGCTGAACATCGTGGTCTCCGAGCGCAACGCGGGAGAGATCCCCCAGATGCAGGCGCTGGCCGACCGGTACGGCTTCCCTCACCACGTGTTCACCACGATGAGCCCCACCATCGAGGGCGGCGGCGAGCGGATGGGCACCCAGGCCGCCGACTACGTCATGCCACGCAGGCCCTTCCAGGGCTGCAACGCCGGGCACACCTTCTTCCACGCCGACCCCTGGGGGAAGGCGTCGATCTGCAAGGTCGGCCGCGACCCCCAGTTCGACCTGATCACCGACGGCGTCGACGGCCTGCGCCAACTGGGCGCCGTCGCCGACTCCCTCCAGCTTCGCACCGGTGGATGCTCCGGCTGCACGCTGTCCGGCACCTGCTTCACCTGCCGGCCGCTGGCCAAGCTCTACCAGGAGGCGAAGGCCCCGCTCAACACCTACTGCCAGCACGGAGGGAGGTAAACCCATGCCGGTACCCGTAGCGCTTACGCTCACCGAGCGGCCCCTTGAGGACGAGGAGGTCGTGTTCGTCGGCGACTTGGACGACGTCCTGGAGGTCGTCATGTGCTCCTGCTCGTCGAGTGAATCCCAGCCGTACTAGCACGTCCGGTGGTGCCCCGGCCCAGGTCGGGGCACCACCCACCGCCCCTCTGGAGTCCAGCAGTGTCGATGAACCGCCTCGCCTGGCACCACCTCCCGCCTGCCGCCCGCGCCGCCGTCCAGGAGCACACCGGCCCCTTCCTGACCACCGCCGACGCGTCCACCGGAGCGAACTCCGGCGTCGCCGTGAAAGCCCTGACCGCCTCCGGCGAGGTGTTCATCAAGGGCATCCCCGTCGACAACCGCCAGGTCAAGACGCAACTGCGCGAAGCCGCCGTCAACCCGCACCTGCCCAAGTCGTCCCCCCGACTGCTGTGGCACCTGCAGGCCGGGGGCTGGGACCTGCTCGGCTTCGAGGCGATCGAGGGCCACCTCGCCGACTTCTCACCGGGCAGCCCCGACCTGCCCCTGGTCGTCGAAGCGCTGACGGAACTCGCCCACACCCCCTGCCCGGACATCCCGCTGCTGAGCTTCTCCAAGCGGTACGCGCCCTACGGCGACACCCCGGAGCTGTTCGACGGGGACGCGCTCCTGCACACCGATATGGCCCCGCACAACGTCCTGGTCGACCACGCCGCCCACCTCATCGACTGGGCCTGGCCCACCCGGGGCCCGGGCTGGGCCGACCCGGCCGTCTGGGCCGTACGCCTGATCGACGCCGGACACACCCCTCGGCAGGCCGAGCAGTGGGCCGGCCGGCTGCCGGCGTTCGAAGCCGCGGACCCCAAGGTCCTCCTCGCCTTCGCCGAGGCCAACGCCCGCTACTGGCGGGAGGTCCACGCCCAGGCGTCGGCGGCAGCGTGGACACGGTCCATGGCCGCCTCCGCTCTCGCCTGGCGCGACCACCGGCGCGACCACTCGCTGGCCGGGAAGTGACCGACCCACCCATGGACCCGGCCCTGATCAGCGGCCTCCTGGACGAGATCACCGACGCCGCCGGCCACCGGGCGCCTACCCGGCTTCCGCTGCGCGTCTGGTCCATGTCAGGAGTCGAACGGCTGACCTACCCCGACGGCACCACCGCCGTCCTGAAGTACGCGCGCGAGCCGTTCACCCGGGAGGACCGGATACTGCGGACCGCCGCACGGGCTGGCGTCCCGGTGCCCCACGTGGTCGGCTCAGCCCGGCGAGGCGGCCTGCTCGTGATGGTGCTCGAAGACCTCGGCGACCCGCAGCGCGAAGCCACCGACAGCGAAGCCGCCACAGCCGCCGCGCTCCTGCACGCAGCCGCCCCGCCACCGTCATTGCCGACGCTGGATCAGAACGCCTTGGCGGCCCTGCCCGGCAAAGCCCTGGGTCACCTGAAACGACTGCACGCCGCCGACCGCTGGACGGAAGGGACCGAAGACCTCACCGGCATCCTGTACGCCCTCGCGCACGCCGCGAAGAAGAAGGCAGTCGGCGCACAGACCGCTCCCTTCGGCTGGGTGCACTCCGAATACCATCCGTCCAGCCTGCACATCGGCCCCCGGGGCCGGCACCTGCTGGACTTCGCCCACTCCTTCACCGGACCGGGCCTCCTCGACCTCGCCTCCTGGCAGGGCCTCACTCTCAGGCAGCCCCCGGATCCGGCACGCCTGCGCGGACTCATCGACGCCTACATCGCCGCAGGAGGGCCACGTGACGCGCTCGCCCGCCGCGGCGGGCTGCCCCCGGAGGCGTGGGCGCTGGGATGGCACCGGGTCTGGGCGATCGAATGGTTCCTTGAACAAGCACACCGATGGATCAACGACCCCGCCAAGGACCCCGGGGCCGTCAAAGTCGTTCGCCGCCATCTGATATCGGCGGCGGATCTCCTCGAGGTGTGAAGGAGGCCCCCGCCAGCTGCGGGGCTCCTCCTCCGTGGTCTTCACCCCCGAGGGCGCGACCGTGTGTCAACGGTCTTGAAGTTCTCCCCATAGGCGGCCAGGAGTTCTCCCCACTGGTGGCCTGCGGGTTCTCCCCAACGGCGGCCAGATATCTCCCCGCCCTGGGTCGTGTGGTGATCAGCTGAAGGGCTTGACGCCCTGACCGGAGGTGGCCTGGGTGAGCCGGAAGCTGTCACCCTGGGTGACCACGATGTGAGCGTGGTGCATGAGCCGGTCGACGGTGGCCGTGGCCAGGGTCTTCGGCATGATCTCGTCGAATCCCGAGGGGTGCAGGTTGCTGCTGACCGCGAGCGCGCGGCGTTCGTAGGCGGCATCCACCAGTCGGTAGAAGCCCTCGGCTGCGTCGGGGCTGACCGGCAGCAGGCCGATGTCATCGACGATGATCAAGTCGGATCGGATGACCCGGGCCAGGGCTCGGGCGATGGAGTCGTCCGCGCGGTGGCGGCGGACCAGGGCGCCGAGGTCCTCGATGGTGAACCAGGCAACCGTCATCCCGGCCTCGACCGCGGCCTGCCCGAGAGCCTCGGTGAAGTGTGACTTTCCCGTGCCGGACGGTCCGCAGACGCAAAGGCTCTCCCGGCGCCTGACCCATTCCAGGGTCTTGAGGGCGTCCTGGGTGGCGCGGGGTATGGAGGATGCCGTCTCGTCCCAGTCGCCGAACGTCTTCCCGGCGGGGAACCCGGCCCGCTTGCGGCGGGTGTGAAGGTTGGCGCGGTCACGGCCGGCGGCCTCCTCGGCCAGCAGGACACGGACGACCTCGGCCGGGTCCCAACGCTGGGCCTTCGCGGTGGGGATCAAGTCGCCCAGCGCGCGACGGATGTGAGGCAGCTTCAAGCGCCGGGTCAGCGCGATCGCCTCGTTCAGGGGATCGCCGGCCGAGCCGGGGACGCTGCGGAGCGGGGTCGTCATCGAAGGTCGTCCTGTTCGTCGTCGGTCGCGTCGGTGCTGGTGGTGGGGCCGAAGCGGGCCCAGGCGGAGGTGCCGGGCTGCAGGCTGTGGGTCTCGCTCGCGCGGGTGGGTTCGGGGATGCCGTGTCTGGCCTGGTAATCGAGGATCGACAGCAGGTCCTTCTCGGCGAAGCGGCCGGTGACCGCGGCGGTGCCCAGGGCCCGATCGACCTGGGCAGCGGGGAACAGTTTGGACAGCGCGACGGCTTCGGCCATCTTGGCCTTGACCCTGCGGGTCCCGGCGGTCGCTGCCTCGACCAGCCAGGCGGCGGCTCCGGGGCCGATCATCAGGAACGCGGCCTCCTCGGCGCTGGTGGCGCGCGGGGTGCGGTCGCCCTCCTTGTCCTCGCGCTCGGGGTAGTGGGCCTCGTCGATGACCGGGCTGCCCGGGGTGCCGCGCTGGTGGCGGGCCACTTCGGAGGCGGTTCCGTCGGCCTGGACGGCGGTGACGATGAGCTCGTCGCCGTGGAACCGGGCCCAGACCCGGGTGTCGATCAGCGGGTGCGGGACCGAGTAACGGACCGCCTCCACCGAGATCGTCGCGTCCCAGTTGACCCGGCGGGTGGTGCCGAACGCGACGGTGAAGGGCTGCTTGGGCAGCGGGTGCAGCCGTTGTTGTTCCTCGGCGAGCATCTCGACCGGGCGGCGGCGGGTCTCGCGGTGGACGCGGTTGTTGACCTCTTCGCAGAAGCTGCGGCAGGCCGCCTCCAACACGGCGAAACTGCGGTATTCCTCAAGGAGGTTGACGTCCTTGGGGACCAGGTCTGCCTTGGCGATCCGCACGGTCGCCTCCGAGCCGCCCTTGGTCTCCGGGTCGGCGGGCAGGCAGGTGCGGATGGTCATGCCGTAGTGCCGGGCGACCTCGACGATCTCCGGGTTGCGGACCGCGATCCCGGCGATGTGGTCGGTGCTGACCGTCTTCTCGTTGTCGGTCAACGCGTAGGCGGGCACTCCACCGATCCTGCGCAAGGTGGCATCGAGGCAGGCGGTGATCGTGGGCAGGGTCTTGTCCCAGACCGGGATCACGACCCGGAAGCGGGACCAGGCCAGCCACGCGCACCACAGCGAGGTCCGCCGCCCGCCGATGGTCGGGCCCTCGCCCCAGTCCCACTGCAGCCAGAGCGCCGGCTCGGTGATCCAGGGCCGGTAGATTCGCCGCTGCCCGGCCCTGAACTGGGCTTTCGCCTCGGCGACAGTGCGGCGGGTGGTGCGTTCCCCGCCGGTGAAGCCCATCGCGGAGATCCGCTTGTGGACCACGTCGGCGCGGATCCTGCCGCCGGAGCGGACCACGAGCTCCTCGATCTTGGGCAGGAAGGCGTCGATCGCCCGATCGCGGTGTCGGCGCTGGTCAGGCTGCTGGCCGGCCGCGCGCATCTTCACATAGCGGGCGACCGTGTGGTGGTCGCATCCGGCCAGCTCAGCGGCCGAGCGGTAACTGCCCGTGAGACATCGCACGGGGTTAGCGCGTCAAGTTTTGGGGGCGAGTCCGCCGGGGTCACGCGGCAGCTGCCTCTGCGTCTGCCTGTGAGGCGCCGGCTGCGGGGAAGGCGGTGTTCTCGTCGAACCGTTCGTGGTGCTGGAGGCAGTGGTGGAGCTGTCCGAGCAGGCGGTTGAAGAGGTGGCGTTGGGCGGCGGCGTGCCAGTCTCCGTGTTCGCGGCGGGCGCGGTAGTGGGCGCCGGCTCCGGGTGAGGCGGTGAGGGCGGAGAACGCCCAGAGGTAGCCGGTGTGGTTGAGGCGGTCGTTCTTGACGATGCGCCGGCCGATGTGGCTCTTCTTGCCGGAGGCGCGGGTGACCGGCGCGGCTCCGGCGTAGGCCTTGAGGCCGCGGGCGTCGGCGAAGCGGGTGTGGTCGTCGCCGACCTCGGCCAGGACGCGGGCGGCCAGTTGGGTGCCCAGACCCGGGAAGGACAGGAGGATCTCCGCGTCGGGGTGCTGGGGGAAGAGCTCCTCGACGGCCTGGGCCAGTTCCTCGGCGGCCTGGCAGGTGGCGTCGAGCTGGTGCAGGAGGGCGAGCATCTGCTTGCCGAGGGCGTCCTCGACGAGCTGGGGCTGGTGGGCGTACTCGGCGCGGAAGACCTCGCGCAGCCGGTCGGTCTCGGTGTCGAGCTTGCGGCTGCGGCCGGCCCGTCTGAGGGCGGCGGCGATCTGGCTGCGGGTCAAGCGGGCGGCGCGGGCCGGGGTGGGGGCGAGCTTGAGGAGTTCGCGGGCCTCGGAGCGGCAGAGGCCGTTCTGCCAGGGTCCGAAGGCGTCGAGGGCGGCGGGGTAGTACTCGCGGAGCAGGGAGCGGAGCCGGTTGGAGATCTGCTGGCGGTTCCAGGTGGCGTCCTGTTGGGCTCGGGCCAGCACCGCGATCGCGCGGGCGAGGTCGGTGTCGGCGGGGAGCGGGCGGTGCATGGGCATGTCGGTGCGCAGGATGTTCGCCAGGACCAGGGCGTCGCCGGGGTCGGACTTCTTGCGGGAGACGCCGTGGCGGTCGCGGTAGCGGGCAGCGGCCATCGGGTTGATTGCGAAAACCTTGCGATCCCCGGTGCGCAGGATGGCGACCAGCAGGCCGCGGCCGGTCTCGATGGCGACCGGGATCGGCTCCTCGGCGGTGTCGCCGTGTTCGGCGAGGAGGTCGAGCAGGAGCTGGTAGCCGGCCGCGTCGTCGGTGATGCGGCGCTTGGCCAGCAGCTGGCCGCTGTCGTCGACGAGGGCGACGTCGTGGGTCCGTTCGGCCCAGTCGATCCCGCAGTAGATCACGCTGTTCTCCCTGGTCAGGGCATGCTCGGGCACTGATCCGCGAGCACGTGTGGGGCCACTCAGCTCCCTAATTCCAGGCCTCGTCTCGGGCCGACATCGCACTAGTTGTTGCGTGGCACCAGCTCGCTCCACAGGCCTCGATCTGTGCCGGAGCTCAAGGCCCGGGCCTTTCGAGAGGTCACCGTGGAACGGGCTCGCACCGCCAACATCGCTCCAACGAATGATCACCGCAGCCCGCCGTCGGCCGGGGCACCAAGCGCCGCAGATCTGCGGCAGGGCGTCGAACGCCAGGTCAGAGACATGTGCGTCCGCTCGGTGCCCCGGCCGACGGTGGGCGGCTGTGTGGCGGTGACCGTGGAGGGGCCAGGGTGAGCCAGGGTGGCACCGATCTCACAGAAGGCCTCTGTGGCCGGGTCGTATGCAGGTGTCTCCCTGGCCCGCTCACGACCACCCCTGCGGGCCAGGGTGGCGGCAACCGCTCCGCTTCCCACGGCCCTCTAATAAGGAATTAGGTCGTAGGCCTCCAGGATTTCCATGATCTCCCTGCTGTTCTTCACCCGGTCGAGCGTCGCCGACCGGGGAGGGTGGGGCGAGCGGGGAGATATCTGGCCGTCCACGGGGAAACCCCTGGCCATCAGTGGGGCCCTATATGGCCGCCTATGGGGAGATTGTCACGACCGCTGTCAACCGTGCTGACCGCCAGCCGCACCAGCGACCAGCTCACCCCGCAGGCCCTCGGCGAAGCGGCGCCGAGGCACCGATCCGCGACCGTGCCCAGGACCTGATCGACGCCATCGCCCACTGAAACTGGTACGGGGCCCTGCCGCAGCGGGGCCTGCACCGCTTCACTCGAAAGACTTGGGCCCCCGTCGCTCACAGTCCTTGCCGGGGCCCGCGGGGGCGGATGGGCGTGACCGCGGTTGCGGCGTCCTGGTGGAGTTGCTGCCGGAGGGCTTCGTTGTCGTGGAAGAGGGCGGCGATCGCGGTGTGGGCGGCCTTGAGCTTGTTCTCCAGGAGCGTGCATTCCTGGGTCTTCTTGGTCAGGCGCTTGTTGAGGTCGGCGATGGCCGCGTCGCGTTTGGCCTCGCCGGGCGTGGTCTTGCCGTGGGCGGCGAGATGGGCGTCCCATTCAGCGAGGATCGCCTTCGCGCGGTTCATGGTCGCGCGGCTGACCTGGGCTTCTTTGTAGAGGTTCTCTTTGGTGAGGCGGCCGTCGGTCCGTTGCGGGCGGCCTTCGAGGAGGCGGGTCATTGCTGCCCGCAGGGCGGCGACGGTCTTGGGGCTGACCTGGTCTTCGGGGTTGGCGTCGGCGGGTGCGGTCACTGGGGTTCTCCCGCCATCTTGAGGACGTTGCGGGTGATGTCGAGTTCGCGTTCGGCGAGGTCTCGGCGGCAGGCCGGGGTGGAGGGGTTGTTGATGAGCTGGAGCTGTTTGCGCTGGTGGGAGTCGTAGATCGGTAGGTGCTCGGGGCCGATCATGCTGTTGGCGCATCGGTCGGGCCGGCAGCGTTCGTCGAGGGGGCCGGTGTGGCCTTCCGGGATGATCGCGTTTTCGAGGCAGACGGCGCCGACGGGGTTGGTGTGGTCGGCGGTGCAGTTGTTGAGCATGCCGAACCGGATGTGGATCCTGGTCGTTCGCAGGAGCGTGTCGGCGGTGCGGGCGTCCCCGTTGCGGGCCTTGACGGTGGCGTTGATCTGGTCGAACGCGTCCTTGACCCGTTCGGCGCCGGGCCCGAATCCGATCTCCTCGCCCGCGGTGTGACGCTCGTAGAGGTCTTTGATCTTGCGGAACTTGACGTTGTCGAGGGCGTCTTCGAGGTATTTGGCCCAGTTGTCGTCGGAGGCGGCATAGCTGCGGGTGGTGGCGTTGGCCAGGGCCCGCTTGGCGAGGTGCTTGAGCTGGATGCCGGTGGCGATCTCGGACCCGGGGAACTGATCGGTGAGCATCGCCATCGTCCTGCGGAACATGTGGGGGCGGATGTAGGTGGTGGGAATCTCGTCGAGGCCGGTCCAGGTGCGGTGCCTGTTCACGAAGCGCACGAACGCCGCCAGCATCCTGGTGCCGACGATGGTGCCGTCCTGGTTGCCAGCACCCACTGGGGCGAAGACGCGCTCGGGGTGCCGGGAGACAGCCTCGGCGACCGCGAGGGCTTCAACGAGAGGTTCGGCAACCCACCAGTGCTTGCCGGGGCGGTTGGGGGTGCCCTTGATCTTCGTGGAGGAGATGGCAGGGGTGCTGTAGTGCTCGACGACGGATGCCCGCAAGATCTCGTGGATTTCCGAGTCGCGCATCATGGAAAGGCCCACGACCAGCGCGAACGCCGCATCGCGCAGGATCGCCTTGAGGTCGTTCAGCGCTCGAGGGCCGATGCCGGGGTGCCAGGCTCCCGTGCTGCCGTCCGGCCGAGTCGTCTGTACGAGTTCTCCATTCAGCGCCTGGGTCGTGGTCCGCCCCTTGGCCACTTCCTCCAGAACCCGTGCACGTCGCCGCCTCTCGATCTGGCTGCCCGTCTCGCAGAAGGCGCCATGGTGCTGCCGCTCGTAGCCGAGGAGAAGCGCCAGCAGGCTCCAATTCACGTGCGGAGCCCGGCCCTTGGAAGCCTTGGCGTGGAGCGGGATCTTGTTTTGGGGGTCGGCAAGCCATTCCTCGAGCCGTGGGTCGATGCCTTGGGACGACGACTTCGCGGCGGCGAGGAGCTCGTTGTGACGGCGATCGGCGCGCAGGACGTCAGGGGCGAAGTCGTGGATGTAGGCCCAGGCCGCGCGGATCAGCGGGAACCACGTCTCCGGGGGAACTGTGGGGGTGGAAAGATCTTTGCTGGCGCTCAGCTGAGCGACCTTGCGGGCGCTCTGACCAGGCCATGGGTCGCCGACAGGCCAGGGCAGGCTCAGGACGGGGGCGGCTGCCGCCAGATTCTTGAAGGCGGTCACGTGCCCGCTGACCGTGTACGGAGCGGACCCGGTCGCGGCCATGTCGATGATGCGCTGCCGCAGGTCCTGCACCGTCCATGCGTCCGGGTGAGCCGGGAGTCCGTTCTTGCGGCCCCACTTCGCCGCCGTCCGCAGGCGCGAGGCCACCTGGATCAAGGCGCCCGGGGCGCCGTAGCCTTCGAGGACGACACCGCTCTTGAGGACCTCGGGGTGCCGCGGGTTGAAGGTGAGCATCAGGAACTCGCGAGCCAGCAGGTTCCAGTACGGATCCTCCAGCTCCAAGCTGAAGTGGACCATCCACGAAGCGGCCGTGCGGTTGGCCGGCCGCTTGAGAACGCCGTTGAAGTTCCAGATGGCCCTGTCACCGAACCGGGGGATGCGGGCGCCGGGCTCGCGGGCCTCGGGCAGTAGCGAGCGCCCCTGGACGACGGGTTCGTCATCCCGAAATAGAGAGGGACGCCGCTGTTCGGGCAAGGGCAGGATCATGCGTCGAACTCCGTGTTCGCAGCGAGCGGCAGGTCGAGGACGGCTTGGCCGGCTTCGATGTGCTTGCGGGCCTGGTCCAGTTCCTCGGGCGTTCGGTCGTTCAGGACGGCGCGGAGGTTCACCCAGCTCTGTCCCCAGAGCCGCTCGAATGCCTGCGGAGTAAGAACGGTGCGGACTCGTTCCAAGTGCGCTTTAAAGAGAAGGAGTTGAGGCAGGTTGGTGGGCAGGATCCAGGCGTTGCGGCATTCCAGGCAGCGCAGTGGTGCGACGGCGCAGAGCTCGCCGGGTCGGCTGTAGGGGCCCTGGTAGGGGTTCCTGCAGTGGGAGACGCCCATGTCGAGCTGACCGGCCATGATGTCCTCGGCCTCCTGCGCGGACAGGCCCGAGTCCTCCAGCACGGCCTGGTCGACTTCCCCCGGGGCGTCGGAGATGACGGTGGGGCCGTCGACGCGGTCAAGAGCTTTGTCGAGCCAGTGCTGCTGGGCCGTGGCGATCGTCCGTCCGGACATGATTCGCAGCGTGGTGCCCTGCGCGTAGTGGGTGGCGAAGGTCTCCTCGGTGTGGTCGTCCGCGGCGGCACTGATGCGTCCTTCGGTCACGATGGCCTTCTCGACCTTGACCGATTTCCGCATGCGGCCGATGTGCCGGTCGCCCGTGATCTCGACTCCCGCGGCGTCCAGCCAGTTGCTGAAGGAGCTCTTGGACACGGGCTTCCACTCGTTGAAGACCGCGGTGAAGTCGTTGCGGACGGTAGCGGTGACGAAGAGCGTGTGGGTGATGTGCGGGGCCTTGGCCCGTACCCGTGCGGTCATATCCATGAGCTGGCGCACCACCTCGCTGGCCTCGCGCCGTGGCCAGTTCACCGTGAGTTGCCCGTCAGCGCCTTCGTCCGGGCCCGCCTCCACGGGTGCGGACTGGTCACGAAAGGCCCGGTGGCGTCGGCGTTCGGCCCGGTTCTTGAGGAGAGTCAACCGAACGCCCTTGGGAAGGAACTCCACCTCTGTCTCTCCGAAGCCGGTGACCTCTTCCGAGGCGTGGCCGGTGGCGTCCATCAGCAGGATGCGGAAAGCGTGCAGATCAAGGTTGTGCGGATACAACCTCGCGAACAGCTGGCGAGCCAGCTGCCTCCGCGCTGCCTGAGGAACGAAGACCTCGTCAGGGCCTGCGGCGAACGTCCGAAGTTCCGACGGCCATTCGCGAGGCGGAGGCACGAGCCGGTGAATGTCTCGAGGGGTGATCCGCTCGTGGGCGAAGCCCCAGAGCAGGTCGGGAATGCTGGTCCAACTGCCCTGGTCGGGGTGGCGGCCCTCTCCGGCCAGGGCCCAGCCCTCCTCCACACGCTTGCGGGTGGCGTGGACGCTCTGCCAGGCCGCACGAACCAGGGCCCGTTTCTCCTGGCGAGTGAACTCGTCCCGCTCCGTCTTCTCCCCGCTGCCCAGCAGCCCGGGACCGCGGGCCAGCCGGGCCAGCTCCGGGGCAACCGGACGCTCGGGGTGATCGTCCCGACGAATAATCAGCACCCGCAGGGCGCCCGCCAACAATCCAGGGTAAGTGGAGCTCGGAGCGTAGCTCTCGGGCAATGACAGCTCCCACTTCAGCAGCAGGTCAAGCAGGCGTGGATCGGTCAGGCTCACCGCCTCTGCCGCCGACCCGAGCTCCTTGTCCACGTACTTGCAGAACCGGGTGATCGCCAGGTGGTAGACCCTCGCATGGGTCGTGATGGCGGTGGCGGCCACGTACTCCACCCACTCGTCCGCCAGCTGCATGGCCAAACGCGAGCAGTAGAAGCCCGACGGATCCACCGCCACGAGCTGTCGGGGGATCTCGACGACTCGAGGACCGATGCCGCCGGGCGGGACCGGATTTGCCAGGGCCGCCCGCAAGCGGTCTCGATCTTCGTTGCTGCGGCCTTTCCGGCGTACCTTCGGCATCAGCAGCCGCCCTTGGCGCCGCTGATCGCGTGGGACGCGATGTCGGCATAGGTCGCCTCGTCGTCACCGATCCAGCTGGAGAACGCGGCCTCGAACTCATTGATCAGGTCATCTGTGTACTGGAGGTACTCGTAGGTGGTTTCCGGATTCGCATGACCGAGTCTGCGGCTGACAATCAGCAGCGGGTTGTGCCGGATGTGCCCGGTCAAGTACGAACGGTGCCGTCGGCGGCGCGCCTGCTGGTCCGGCTCCTCGCCGTCCATGATGTTCTCCAGGTAGGTCAAAAGCCGCAGAGCGTAGGTGTGCCTTAGGTCGTGCCAGCGCCACCGTCGTGCCGGCAGCAGTGGCGTGGACCGGTCGGCGAGGTTCGTCATGCGTGTCCAGGCCCGGTGGCGGTAGCCCTTCCAGGCGTCCGCCCCCGGCATTAGACCGCCGCGGCAGACGAACAAGGTCAGGGCCTCCAGGCCGAACTCGCCCTCGTAGACGGTGATCCGCCGCAGCTTGGCGTCCATGGCCGACATCTGGAACTCGCGCACGACGCCGTCCAGGACGCCCCTCACCCGGCCGCCGGCGACGTCGACCTCGCCCACCACGAACAGGTCGCGGGCTTTACGCTCCAGGGTCCGGGCTGCCCTGCGGACGATGTCCGGACGTTCGAGCAGGCAGAACAGGTCGGCGGACGCGACGGCATCCTCGGGAACGTAGACGGTCCGGGCTTTGCCGTACTTCGCGCAGGCTTGGACGATGTACTCGGCCGCTCCACCCGACATCCCCGGCCAGAGCCCGATCTCCGGCAGCAGCACGGTCGACCACTCCCGCCAACGAGCCCCCGATCCGAGTGCGATGTCGCCGCCGGCTCGGCCGCGCAGCGGCGACCACCCGCGGAAGGTCGGGTCCACCTGGGCGTTGGGAAGTTGCCCGCCCAGTCCCACATCTCGGAAGTATCGGTACTGCTCGAACGTGAGGTGCCGGATGTCCATGCCCGACCGGACCCGCGGCGCCAACGCGTTGCGTCCCCGCGCAGCCAGCCTCGCCGGGCGGCGCGGCAAGATCTTCCGCTCGACGAGGAAGCCGTAGAAGTCGTCCAGGACGAACGATTCCCGGCCCCAGGCCGACGCGCCGACCGGCCTCTCCTGCCACTGAGTCCGATGGCCGCGGTACGAAACAAGGTCGGACTCCGTCGCCGACAGCACATCGCTGTCCAGACCGGCAAGATGGTCGTCCAGCCGGCCGATCACCCGCCCGTAGTCCTTCAGCGTGGTCTCGTCCAGCAACGCCGTCGACAGGTACCTGCCGAACTCGCACAGGGGCGGGATCGGCGTCTGCGTCTCCTCGTCGAGGTACACCGGCGTCCCGTCGAGGATGCCCCGTCGCTTCAGCAGAGCGACCACCCTCGCAGCAGAGATCACATCGGTGTCCAGGTACTTCTCCAGCAGCCCTGCCTGCACGAAGGCAAGATCCATGTCCATCCCTCCCCGGGGGCCGGAGGGGAACTCCTGTCAGCTCACCTGTCTCGTCCCATCGAGACTGAACCACAGGTCTCATGAGACAGATTTGAACAGCTGAAAGAAGACCTGGTGCATCGCGTCGAAGTGCACCGTTCCGGTGGAGCGGCAGGCCGAGCAGGTGAAGATCCTTACGGACGCCTACGGCCTCCGGGGACCGGAACGCGGTGCGGTGGTCGACGCCGTCCTCGAGCGGCAGGCGCGCAACGCGCGGTTCTGGGCCGAGCTCATGGCCTCGCCCGACACCGCACCGGCCGAGCCCGAGGTGCTGGCTTCGCGGATCGAGTGGAGTCGTAGGGAGTTCGCGTTCACCGCCGCGAACCGGTCGGTGTTCGAGAACGCGTTGGCCTGAGCCGCGTCGACGTGACGGCCCGCCCGTCCGGCCCGATCGCCGCGGGGCGTGCACGCTCACCCGGTGCTGCCGCTGCCGCTCCAGCGCGGTGTAGGTGACGTAGGCCAGGGTGTCGGTGCGCAGCTGACCAGCCGGGAGGCGTAGGCGGATGGTGCGGGCGTCGGCGGTGATGTCGAGCAGGACGGGCCCGGCGGCCGGGCCGAGGGTCCAGCCGCCAGGCAGCATGCGGGTCGCCCGGGCGGCGGCCGTCGGGTCCGCGCCGGCGGGCAGGCGCAGGACGGCGGTGACGTGGCCGGTGGTCACGGCCGCCGTGGTGCTCATGCGGCCGGGGCCTGGTCGAGGTCGGTCAGCAGCTGGTCGAGGGGTTCGATGCGCGGCAGGTAGTGCGCGTTCTCCACCAGGTCCAGGACTCAGTCGGTGCGGGCGAGGACGGTGCGTACAAGGTCGAGGGCCTCGGGCTGGTCGGCGCCTTCGGCGGTGGTGGTCTGCAGCAGGGCGGGCTGGTCGTGCCCCGGCTGAGTGCCATAGCGCGTCGAGATCGCTGGCACGGTGCCCGCCAACTCCATCCCCACCCCGTCATTTCAGCTGGTCAGTGCTGCGAGATCGCCGGTCAGACGGCCCGGACCCGGTTCTTCTTCTGCGGAGGAAGGTGCCCTTCCTCCCAGTAGAGGATCCGATCGGAGACCTTCGTCCAGGCGGCATGCTCGGGCAGATCGGCGGCCTCGACCAAGGCTCGGATCTCTACCGCGTACCGTAGTGCGTCACGGCCCCGGCCGGCCCCGATCGCCGTGCGTACCTGCTCCATGAGCGCGGAGCCCGTGCCGCCGGCGCGCTGCTGGGCGGCGTCCAGAACGGGCAGGACTTCGGGGAGGAACCGCGGGCCGACGAGCAGTTCGTCGGACCACATGTCCAGGCGGATCCGCGTCATCAGCCAGCTGATCAGCATGACACCGGCCACCACGAGGACGCCGTGGACCAGGCCGAGCCACAGGGGAGGCCTGCCGGAGTAGACCCCGAGCACCGTGAAGAGCATCGGCAGGCACACTCCGACGAAGGCCACCATGCCGTAGCGCAGGATCTTCTCCGGCCCTCCGGCGTCCGAGCTGCCGGTCGTCCCGCCGCGCGCCCGGGCGACGGCGACCGCGATGCAGGTGAGTACTCCCAGTCCTCCGATGGTCAGAGCCAGGCTCAGCAGGATCACAGACGTACCTCTTGAGGAACCGGGGTGGTCGCGGACCGAGCGTCAGCGGCGTGTCGCAGTGTAGTGACGGCCACCGACGCTCACGGGGCCGCTGGAGCCATGGGCCCAGTGTGACCGCACCTCGGGGTGGTGAGCAGCAAATTCCAGTTCCGCCTGTGCCTATGGACCCGGCAGCGCGGGCGCGTCTGCTCCGCGTTGATGCGCTGCGCCGGGCAGGGGGCCCGCCGCGATCCGGTGAGGCTGACCAGCCGGTTCGCCGCCTGAGCCGCTGTGGCGGGGAGCCCGCGGCCATCGGTGTCGGAAGAAACGGCTAGATTCGGGGCGTGGACCACCTCGACGCCTCGTCCGCCAGCACAGAACCGCAGTTCTGGCTGCTGGTGGCCGACCAGCTCGCTTACCAGGAATTCCCGGACGCCGACAGGCGCGTTCCGCTGCGCGCTCCCGTCAGCGGCTGGCCGATTCGATGGTTCGCCTGCCCACAGTGTGAGAGCGCGGGGCCCCACACGGTGGCCGGTTGGCTGGGCGAGGAAGGGCGAGTCGTCTGTCACCTGTGCGGGACGCCCTGGGTTCCCGACTACGGTCGTCACGCCGATCAGACCGAGTCCCGGCGCGAACTGCTCAAGCAAGCCGTCGCCACGGCCTATGACCGGGGCTCGACGTTCAGTGGGTCGGGAGAAGCCAACGCGCAGGGGCTACACCTCGAACTGCGTACCCGGCTCTGGGAGCCCACGGCAGCCGACATCGAGTGCGCGCGCCTGCTCCGCACGGAGCTTCGCGCCGCCGTCCGCGCGGGGATCACCGGTCCGGAGCCGGTCTCCCTGTCCATGTACCTCAGCAGTCGGCGGGCGCGCTGGAAGCCGACCCGGTCACCGGACTTCTCCCGCATTTTGGCCGGGGGCGTTGCCGTGCTCGCCGATCCGGAGATGGTCGTCGATTCGATGGCTGACCGCATCCTGACGGCCCTCATGGAGCTCGCGGAGGACCTCGCCGAGTGTCCCCTCCCACCACCGGCTGTTCCCCGGTGGAGGCGTCTCGTAGCCCTCTTGTCCCCCTGGCGCTGACGCTGCGCCGGGGCGAGGCAGGCCTGCCGTGATCCGGTGAGGCGGAACCAGCTGGCCCGCTGTATGCGCCGATGACACGCCACCGGGTGAGGGCGCTTCCCCCTTGCGAGACACGCGCGCCGTGCATGACTCTGAGCCCGACTGAAGGCGCGGTCGACCGCCGCGTGTCGAAAGTCCGGTGTCCCGACTCGGTCGGTTGTACGTCCCGCTCGGTGTGCCGCTTGTAAGTCGCGTTCGGGTGGGCACCTGACGGTCGATTTCAAGATTTTTCGGCGCCCCGGGCGTCGTCGTCCCATCCCGGCGGGGCCGACCGGTCGGACGCGACGTCGCTCACCGTCCTAATACCCCCACCTGCGGTAACGCGGCTTGCCTTGCTAATCGAACATATGAGCTACTGGAGGTGCCGGAAGGGGAGCCGGGACACGAGACGAAGGGACTGGCCGACCGGAGGTGATCAGGTGTTCCCGCACCTCCACACTGCGTCGGGCTACTCGGTGCGCTACGGCGCCTCGCTCCCGGCCGCGCTGGCCGAGCGGGCCGCTGAGCGCGGCGTCACCGAGCTGGCGCTGACCGACCGGGACACCGTCTCCGGCGTGGTGCGGCACGCGAAGGCCTGCGCGGCTGTCGGAGTCCGGCCGCTGTTCGGCGCGGATCTGGCGGTCGGCCTGGTCGAGCCCGCCGCCCCCGCCGGGCGGCGCAGGACCCCGGTCCGCGGCGGGGCCTTCGTGGACGAATCCGCGCCCCGAATCACCTTCCTCGCCCGCGACAAGGCTGGCTGGGCCAACCTGTGCGCGCTGATCAGCCTGGCGTGGGCGGTGCGGGGCGAACGCGGCGGCGGGCAGCCGGTGGTCCCGCTGGAGGTGCTTGCCGACCACACCGAAGGGCTGACGGTGCTGTTGGGCCCCGGCTCCGAGCCCATCCGGGCGCTGGCGGCCGGCCGGCCGGACCGCGCCGAGCAGCTGCTCGCCCCGTGGCGGCAGTGGTTCGGCCCGGCGCTGCGCCTGGAAGCGGTGCACCTGCGCCGTCCCGGCACCGGGCCGGGTTCCCTGCGCCTCGCCGCCCGCACCATGGGCCTGGCCACGGAACTCGACCTGGAGGCGGTACTCACCAACGCCGTCCGCTACGCGAACCCCGGCCAGGGCCCGGTCGCGGACGTCCTGGACGCCGCCCGCCTGCTGCGCCCCGTCCAGCCCGGCGCGGTGTGCGGCGGCGAACGGTGGCTGAAGACTCCGGCCGCGATGGCGCAGCTGGCCGACGAGGTCGCCGAGGCGGCCGGGCAGGGCCCCGGGGGTGGCCGGCGCCTGCTGGCAGTGACCGCCCGTACGGCAGCCGAGTGCCGGCTGGATCCGGCGTCCGACCTTGGGATCGGGGGCGTGCGCTTCCCGGAGGAGGACCGGCTTGGCCTGGTGCCGGGGTCCTCGGCGCGGGTGCTGCGCAAGCGGTGCGAGAGTGCGCTGGCCGAGCGCGGCATGGACCGCGACCGGGAGGCCGTCCGGCGTCTCGCCGAGGAGCTCGAGGTGGCGACCGGCCTGGGCTGGTCGACGTTCTTCCTGACGGTCGCCCGGATCGTCGGAGACTTCAAGGAGGCCGGGGTGCGAGTGTCGGCGCGCGGCTCCGGCGCCGGATCGCTGATCGTGCACCTGCTGGGCATCTCGGCGGTCAACCCGCTCGAACACGGCCTCATGATCATGGAGCGGTTCCTGTCCTTCCGGCGCCGCTCGTTGCCCGACATCGACGTCGACGTGCCCGCCGACCGCCGGATTGCCTGCTACCGGCTCGTGCTGGAGCGATTCGGCACCGAGCGGGTGGCTGCGGTCGCGATGCCGGAGACCTACCGGGTCCGCTGGGCGATCCGCGACGTCGCCCTGGCCACCGGCCTCAGTCCCGAGGAGGCGGGCCGGCTCGCCAAGGCGTTCCCGCACATCCGCGCTCGGGACGCCCGCTCGGCGATGGCCGAGCTGCCGGAGCTGCGTCAGGTCGCCGAGCAGGCCGACCGCTACGGCGACCGGTTCTGGGACCTGGTCGAGGGCCTGGACGCGTTGCCCCGTGGAAGTGCGATGCACCCCTGCGGTCTGCTGCTCTCCGACGACTCCCTGCTGGCCCGCACGCCGGTGCTGCCCACCCCCGGGGACGGCCTGCCCATGTCCGTGTTCGACAAGGAGGACGTGGAGGACTTGGGCTGCTTGAAATTGGACATCCTGGGCAATCGGACCATGCAGGCGATGTCGTACGCACTGTCCGAGATCGAGCGCACCACCGGCCGAACCGTCGACCTGGACGACCCGGCCCAGGTGCCACTGGACGACGAAGCGGCGTTCGCCCTACTGCGTGAGGGAGAGTCCCTCGGCGTCTTCTCCATCGACAGCCCCGGCCAGCGGGATCTGCTCGGCCGCGCCCAGCCGAGGAACTTCCTGGATCTGGTTGTGCAGCTGGCCTTGTTCCGGCCCGGGCCTGTGGCCGCGGACATGATCAGACCATGGCTGGCCGCGCGGCACGGCCGACAGCCGGTCCGCTACCCGCACCCCGACCTGATCCCCGCGTTGTCCCCGACCCTGGGGGTGCTCGTGTTCAACGAGCAGGTGGCGAAGGTGATTTCGACCTTGACACGAACGGATCTGGCGATGGGAGAGGAGGCCCGCCGGGCGCTCAGCCGCCCAGAGCGCCTGCCCGCCCTGGAGACCTGGTTCCGCACCCGCGCCGCGAAGGCCGGCTACGACCAGCGGGTCATCGACACGACCTTCGAGCAGCTCAAGGGCATGGGAGCTTACGGGTTTCCTGCCTCTCACAGCGCCGCGTTCGCCGTCATCACCCTTCAAAGTGCCTGGCTGAAGGCGCACTTCGGCCCTCACTTCTACGCGGGGATCATGCAGGCGGAGCCGGGGATGTACCCGCTGCGCCTGCTGCTGGCCGACGCCCGCCGCCACGGCGTACCGGTGCTGCCGGTGTGCGTCGAGGCCTCGGAGGCCGGCTACCGGGTCGAGACCGGCCCGGACGGCCGGGACGGACTGCGGATCGCGCTGGCCGCGGTGAAGGGCATCACGGCGGAGGAGATCGACCGGATCACCGCAAGCCGCCCGTTCGCCTCGGTCCCGGACTTGTGGGAGCGGGCCCGCCCGTCCCTGCCCACCGCCCAGCACCTCGCCCGGATCGGGGCGCTGGCCGCGGTGCCCGGCGGCACCCGGCCGCGCCGCGACCTGCTGCTGCTCCTGGACGAGCTCCACCACGGCCGCCGCACGGCAGCGGTACCGGACCAGCTCGCCCTGCCCGCTCCCGCCGAGGCCTGCGCCCCGACCGGCCTGCCCGCCATGACCCCCCGCCAGGAGCTCGACGCCGAGCTGGAGGTCATCGGCCTGGACGTCTCCCGGCACCTGATGGCCGAGCACCACGCGCTGCTCGCCGAGCTCGGTGTCACCCCTTCCACCGGGCTGCGCGACGTCGAGGGCGGGGAGACAGTGCTGGTGGCCGGCGCGAAGGTGGCGATCCAGACGCCGCCGCAGAAGTCCGGCAAGCGCACGATCTTCCTGACCTTGGACGACGGGGCCGGCGGACCGCCGGTCGACCTGGCGTTCTTCTCCGGTCCGGACGCGGAGGCCGCTGCGCACACGCTGTTCCACTCCTGGTTGCTGGTGGTGCGCGGGCAGCTGCAGCACCGGGGCCGCTCCCTGTCGGTGGTGGGGCACCGGGCCTGGGACCTCGCAGAACTCGCCCGGGTACGAGCCGAGGGCGGCACCGCCGCGGTCCGCGCCCTCCTTGCCACATCGGGGTCCGAGCACGGCGACGCCCGCCACGACGACCAGGGCACCGGCGGAGGCCCAGGCGGCGCCGGCCGGATGTGGCACGCCTCGCCGGGCTCGGCCGGGTGAGCGCCGTGGACACCACCAGCAGCGCGGGCCAGGTGACAGTGCTGCACCTGCGCTGCCACCGGCCCAGCTTCGAGACCTACCGACAGGTCTTCACAGTCCTCGGCGACGTCACCCCCGTCGTCCAGGCCCTCCCGCCCGACAGCGCCCTGCTGCAACTCGCTGGCGCCGTTCGCTACTTCGGGCAGTCCCCGGCCGAACTGGCCGACGTCCTGCAGACCCGCCTGGCAGGCCGGCTCGGCCTCATCACCACCGGCGGTCTCGGCGCCAACCGGCTCTACGCCACGCTCGCTGCCGACACCGCCCGCCCCGGCACCGTCCAGGCCCTGCCCGAGGACCCGGCCGCGGCCCTCGCCTTCCTGCACCGGCAGGACCTCCGGCTGCTGCCCGGCGTCGGCCCCGCCCTGGAGAAGAAGTTCCGCCGCTACGGGATCGACACCATCGGCGAACTCGCCGCCGTCCCGGTGGCCACCGTGCAGCGCATCGCCGGCGCCAGCACCGGCCGCCTGCTGACCGAACGCGCTACCGGCACCGACCGCCGCACCGTCACCCCGGCCGGACCGCCGGCCACCATCGCCTCCACCCGCCGATTCGACCGCGACGTCCTCGACCCCGCCGAGATTCGCCGCGCCCTCCTCCACCTCGCTCTCGACCTCGGCGCCCGGCTGCGGGCCGCCGGGCAGAGCGCCCGCACCGTCGAGCTCCAGGTGACCTACGTGGACCGCTCGGCCACCACCAGGTCCAGGACGCTCCCGGAGACCACCAGCCACAGCCCCGTCCTGCGCGACACGCTGTACGCCCTGTTCGGTGGGCTGGGGCTGGAACGGGCCCGGATCCGGGCGATCACCGCCCGGATCGGGGGCCTGGTCACCGCGAGCCGTGCCAGCGGGGTGCAGCTGAGTTTCGACACGGTCACCGAAGCTGCCCGCGCTCTGGAGCCCGTCCTCGACCGGGCCGCGGCCCGGTTCGGGAGCGGCGCAGTTGCCCCCGCCGCACTGTCCGCCACCCGAGGTCGCCCCGGCTGGACAGCGGGGGCGAACCGGAGGCAGACCCGGTGACCCGGCCCGACCGGGGCAGGTCGGGTTGCCAACGCCTCTGTCGGCTGGCGGTGCTACGGCCTTGCGGCCTCGAGTGCCGGCCGGGCCGATGGTCCACCGGTCGCCCGGCAGCCGTACGAAGGCGCGGTGGGCCGCCATCGGCGGCTGTCACTGCCGAGCGAGCGGCACCGACACGCTGCGCAGGGGCGGATCAGGCGCGCCGTGACCCGGTGAGGCGGACCAACCAGCCGGCCCGTCGCCTGCGCCGCTTGGGCAGGTGGGCCAGGACAGCGTGTGCCGGGCGGACGCCAGGTGCTGGGCGGGCGGTGGGCGCGGTGGCTTCGGCCGACGCTGCGGGGAGCTGGAGATCAGGGTGGACGACGAGGAGGTGCTCGTCGGCGTAGGCGGTGCGCAGCCCGGCATCGGCGAGGAAGCCCTGCAGGATCAGATTGTTCACCGTGCGGGTGCTGGGCGCGCCGTCGCGGGTGCGGCAGACGTTGACGGCCAGGACGCCGCCGGGCAGCGGGTGCTGCTCGGTGGGTTGCCAGGCCACCGCCACGGCTAGACTGCGGGGGCCGAGCCGGAGCACCGCCCCGGGGCGTCCGTCCCCGGCCTGGACGATGTCGATGCCGACGGCCGCGAGAGCATCGGCCGTTGTGTTCCACAGCGCCCGGTCGTCGTCGCCGGGTTCGCCGGTGGCGGGGGAGAGGGGCTGTGCAGGCTGATCGCCAGAGTGGTGCGTGTGCATCCTTTGACTCTATAGCGCCACCTGCTGGGCGCCCGGGGGCAGGACGGGCAGTGGCCAGGCCGGGTCCGGGGCCCAGGCGGGCCACGGGAAGCCGAAGGGACCGCGCCGCTCCTGCAACAGGCCGATGGCGTGCTCGCGGGCGTGGTCGACGGCCCGGTGGTCAGCCTCGGTGACCAGGCCGAGGCGGCGGCCGTGGGCGTACTCGTCCTCGTCCTTCCACCGCCAGGAGGACAGGTCGGGATCGACCACCAGGTCGACGAGCAGGTCCAAGGTGTCGATCCCGATCCGGGTCCGCACCGCGGGCCGCTCGAAGTTGACGTAGAGGCGCAGCGGCTCGCCCGCCGGGGACTGGAAGTGGTGCAGGGAGAACCAGCTGCCGGTCTCGAAACGCGAGCGCAGAACAGTGTCGCGCCAGGCCCAGGGCTCCAACTCCCATGAACCTGAAGCGAGATGCTCCAGCCCGTCCTTGCGGGAGGAGTCGTCGCCGGTGCGCAGCGCCGTCGTCCACGTGGTGGGGGCCAGAGCTCGGATGCCGGGCCAGTAGCCGATCTCCAGCAGGCTGCCGCTGTCGGAGAGGGCCCGATGGGGCTGGGCGGACCAGACCCTGCCGAGGTGGACGTCCCGGCGCACCACCGTGGTGCCGCAGGCGAAGGGGGCCGGGGCTGCCGGGGCGGCGGCCGTCACGGTGCTCCCCACGTCGGGCAGGAGGGTTCGTGCCAGGTGGTGCGTATGACCATGCCGCCCGGGGAGAGGTGCTCGCTGGACCGGGTCCGGCAGCATCCGGCCCGGTGCAGAGTGGGCGCGGTGTCCTGCCTTGGCGGTCGGGCGGCGGCTGGCTGCCGGCGGCGGCGGGTGGAGGTCGTCATGACGGATGCTGTGCCCGCCATGTACGGGTGCCTAACCCGGCTTTCGCCCGGACGGAGGAGCGTGCGCGTCCTGGGCGGTCACCAGGCGCGCCGTGCGGCCGGCGGCCGGTAGTCCTCCCACAGCCCGGCCTGGCCGGCGCCCCGCCGGTAACGCACCCCGCTCAGGCCGATGATCCGGTGCTGCGCCACGGCGAGGGCGCGGTGGCCATCCACCGGGCGGAAGCGCAGGACGCCGCGACGGGGATCCCAGTCCTCGGGGTTGCCGAACAGAGTGTGCACTGCGGGCGCGTCGGCGGGGCCGGACTCTACGTGCAGGCGCAGCGGCTCCCAGCCCCGGCAGTGGGGCAGCAGCGTTGTCAGCTGCTGGCAGGCCGGCCCGTCGCCTGTGTCGTCGGGCACCCACGTCCACACTCCGTCGGTGAACGCTCGGATCCAGTCCCACCGGGACTCCTCCTGGCGCTTGTCCGCCCAGTGCAGCTGCTCCTGATTGCCGCGTGCCGCACGCTCCGCCGCACGCGCAGCCCGGACGGCGGCGGTGGGTTCGGCGGCGGGCCCGTCTGCCGCGGCGTCCAGCGGCAGGTAGGGGTAGGCGGTGCGCAGCAGGGCGAGGGCGGCCGGGTCGGGACCAGCACTGGGGGAGTGCTCGGTGGCTTCGCCCGCGCCGGCCACGGCCTCGCCCGCGGTGATCCGGCCGAGCTGGTGGCGGGCGTGCTCCAGGGCGTGGTCGACGGCGTACCGGGGTGCGGAGAGCACGACGGCGTAGCGGGGCTCGCGATGGTAGGGATCGCGCGGGTCGGCGGCCAAGTGATCTGGGACGGCCGGGCCGACCTGCGCGAACTGGGCGAGGTAGGCGAGTTCCTCGTCGCCGTGCCGGGTCAGAGGCCAGTCCCGGACGAGCAGCAGGACGCGTTCGTCCGACCCCATCGCGCTGGGTGCCAGGGCGGTCTCCAGCAGGGTGCACCATGCGGTGACCGTCTGCCGCCACCAGGCCTGCAGCACCGCATCACCCCAGGCGGCCGGGGTCGGAAAGTCGCCGACCGGGACCAGCGGCGGGTCGGGCAGGACGGTGACGTCCCGCACCCGGGTCCGCTTCCACGTCTTCGCCGCCATGGTCAGGGTGAAGTCGAGGGCATCCTGTGGGTCGCGGCCCTGGCGGCGGGCCGCGCTCCAGGCGGTGCGCACCAGCGGCCACAGCGAGACGTGGTCGCAGTAGTAGCGGCGCTCCCGGCCGAGGGCGGCGTCCAGCGCGTTGGAGGTCGCGAAGACGGACCGGTCCTGCTCCACCATGTCGCAGGCCCGGCTGACGGCGGCGGTGGTGTCCGCGGCGGGCGCGGCGGCCTGGTAGGCGGCCAGGGCCAGGTTGGAGCGCTCCACGCAGGCGGTCCAGGCCCGCAGCGCCGTCCACGCCTGGTCACCGACCTCGGCGTCGTCGAGCCAGGGCTTGAGCAGCGCACGAACCGAGTCGTCGTCGTGGTGCGCGGCCTCGGCCAGAGCACGGGCGTACCCGGGCCACGTCCGGGGCCCGGTGGAGGCGGCCAAGGCCCGGGCCCGCCCGTCGGCCGCGACGATCGCCGTCGCGGCCTCCCACAGGCCGCGTACCGCTTCCGGGAGGGCGGCGACGGGGGAGCACTTCGCGCACACGTCAGCCTGGGTGGCCAGGAACGGCATGGAGGTGGCCGTCTCCAGGTCTTGGGCGTGATGGCAACCGTGCCAGCGTTCCTCGCACGGGCGCACGACGTGCCACTTCCCGCTGCCGCGCCGTGCCAGCGGGACCGTCGCGGACACGAGCACGGGCAGGTCCACACCGGCCCGCTCCAGCGCCGCCAGGTCCACCGCCGGGCCGCCGTACGCGTTCCTCATGTCCGCACCGCCCCGGCGGTCAGCGCCCGGTGGTCGCGGTCCGCGCGCAAGGCCTCGAGCACGGCGGCCCGGGCCGCCCACCCGGCGGGCGGTTCGGGCTCAATGACGGCATCGCCGTCCCAGCGCGGCCCGGGCACGTACAGGGCGTCGAGCTTGTCGCGCAGAGTGCGCTCATCGTCCTCGACGACGCGGACCGGATCGCTCCACACGCTGCCGTCCGCCCCGACGACGTCGACCAGGCCGTGCTGCAGCAGGTGGTTGAGGCGGACCGTCCACCACCTGCTGTCCTGATGGCGCGATCGGTCGGCGCGGCGGGCGAGGTCCACGGCCGACAGCGCCCCGGCGGCGCGGATGTCGGCCAGCAGATCACGGTGGACGTCGGTGAGCCTGGGCAGCGGGCGACGCTTCGGCCTGCCCTTCGGCGCGGGCAGGGGCACGCTCGCCACCTGGTGGAGGCGGACCGTGAAGCCGGTCAGGCAGGCGTCCTCGTACCGGGCCCGCCACCAGCCCTCGCGCTCCGCCCGGTCGGCGAGCTCCAGCAGCCCCGGGCACACGTCGCACAGCCGCAACTCCACCGACCGCTGCTCCCCTTCTCGGCCGCGCTCCCGCTCATGCCACCAACAGCCTTCCGTGGCACGGGAGTTGCCGCATAGGGCGCAGCCGGCCGGGTGGTAGGGCTCGGCGGTGAGGCGCTCCAGGGTCTCGTGCACCGCCCCGTACAGCGACAGCGAGCCGAGGAACCCGCCCTGGCCACCGCGTCCGAGCACCAGGCAGGCCTCGCACAAGGCGATGGGGGAGCGGTCGATCGACATGCCCGTGACCGCGACCCGGACGGACGGCACCGAGCGCCGGCACCAGGAGCACCCGTCGACCGGCGCCGGTTCGGCGGGCCGCTCGTAGGCCGGCGTCGGGACGGCGTCCACGGTCAGGTCCCGCTTCTCCCGGAACAGCACCGTCCCGCATTCCAGACCCTCGGGGCAGGTGAACAGCCGCAACACCTTGCCGCGACCGCCCAACGCGAGGCGCGTGCGCCAGTGCCCGTAGCCGAACATGTCCCGCACCCGGCCGCGCTCGCCCCGGTCCCGCGCGTCGTCCTCCAGCCGCCGCTGCGCCTTGGCCTGCTCGGCCGGGTCGACCAGGCGGGGGCGCAGCCGCACCGCGAGGTCGACGTGCAGCAACTCCTGCCGGTCCGGGTCCGCGAGCTGCCCGACGGCCCGGATCTCCTGCACCCACCACAGGAACTCGTCCGGGTTGTCGTTGATCGCGGCGGCGCCCTCGAGCACCTTGGCCACCAGGGCGTCGGCGGCGCGGCGGGTGGAGGGCCTGCGCCCGGTGGCGTAGGCGAGCACGTGCCCGGACTCGGTGAGCTCCCAGGTTCGCCAGTCGCGGCCGTAGTCCTCCGGCGGATCCTCGTCGAGGCCCGGACCGGTCAGCAGGCCGGCGCCGACCAGGGAGTCGAGGAACGCCACGGCGGTCGGCTCGTCGGCGTCCAGAATGCGGGCGGCCTCGTTCGCCCGAATGCCACGGGAGTCCGCGCGGTGCAGCAGGTCGCGGGTGGCGCGCAGCGGCCGGCCGCAGAAGGCGGCCTGGAGGTCGACGGCCAAGGCGCCCTCATAGGTGCCCAGGCCGCCCAGCGGAGCAAGGCCGGGACGGTCCTCGTGCGCACCTCGCCCGCGCAGCTCGGCCAGGAGCGCGACCTCGTCGGTCGACAGATGGCTGCCCGACAGAAATCCAGTGGGACTGCCAGCACGCACGTTGAACCCCAACCCCTCGACCTCGACTGCCCCGATCATGCCGTACCGCAGCCGCCCCCGGGCCTGGCCAGCCGTGATTCACCCCCGGTTGACGGACCACCGATTCGAACGAACGCGCTGGTATTAAGGGGAAGGGGAAATGAGTCGGCCCGCGTTCCCGGGCCGGTTACCGTGTCCACCATGAGCACGACCTCGCCGTCCGCCGCCCCGGTCCCGCTGCACATCGCCATCGAAGCGCCGCCGCCACCTGCGCCCTTCGCTCCCACGGTGATCGGCTCGGCCGCCGGCCAGCACAACCGGCCCTCCCCGGCCCCGAAGCCCACCGGGCCCGACTGGGCGGCGCTCGGCATCGAGCCGCGCTGGAAGGACCAGGAGACGAGCGACTGCGCAGCGATCCTCTCCCCCGTCCTCGGGCCCGCGACCGGCGCCGAGGAGTACACCCGGTACGCCGCGGGTGCCCAGCGGCGCGGCGAGAGCGTGCTCGTCGTGGCCTGCACCGGCGCGGGCGAGCGCAGCTACAACGTCTTCTCGGGCACGGTCGCCCCCGGCATCCACCTGCCCGGCGCCTACGGCCAGATCACCGCAAACCCGCTCCCCAACGGGGTGCGCCCCGAGCTCGCCGACAACCTGGACCACGCCGAACACGAACTGGGCGCCCGGCTGCTCAACAGCCCCCCGAACACCTGGTTCGGCCTGAAGCTCCTACAGGCGATCACGCACTCGGGGCGGGCCGGGAGCGCGGTGATCGCACCGAAGCCGAAGGAGGCGGTGCTGCGCCCAATCCTGGTCGACGGCCTCGGCAACCCGATCGCGGGGGTATGGGTGCCGGCCGACAGGAGTGCCCGCTGGTTCGTCGTCCCGCACGGCACCGACCAGAGGCTGCTGGCGGAGTGGGTGGTCCAGCACGCGCTGCCCGCGTACGTGCCCGGCGCGCTGACCCGCGCCCGCTCGACCCTGGTGCGCGACCCGGCGTTCGCCACCGACGCCGAGACGCGCCTGATCGAGGCGATCGCCCAGGAACGGCGCGACCACGAGGAACGGCAAGCCGAGCTGCAGCAGGAGCTCGCGGCGCTGCAGGCCGTGGCCGACCCGCTGCGCGACGGCCTGCTGTTCGGTACCGGCCGCCAGTTGGAGGACGCGGTGCAGGACGTCCTCGTGGCGGCGGGTGCCACGGTGACCCGCCTGGACGACGTCTACGGCCCCGAGTCGGCGGACCTGCTGGCCGAGTACTGCGGCCTCCGACGCCTGGTCGAGGTGAAGTCTGCAGGCAATCGGCCGCCGCAGAACCTCCCCGACAAGCTCCTCAAGCACCTGGCCACCTGGCCGAACCTGGACGGGGCCGAGCCGGTCGACGGCGGCGTCCTGGTCGTCAACCACCAGATCAAGCTGCCGCCCGCCCGGCGGGATGCCGAGGTCTACACCGACCGGGCGTTCGCCGACGCGCTGACCATGCCGGTGATCGGCAGTACCCGCCTGTTCGAGTGGTGGCGGCGGGAGGACTGGGAGTCCGTGCGGCACGCCGTCTTCGGCGACACCACCGAGGTGCGGCCGGTCGAGCATGCCCAGATGCG
This sequence comes from Kitasatospora sp. MBT66, assembly GCF_000710405.2. Lineage (NCBI taxonomy): Bacteria > Bacillati > Actinomycetota > Actinomycetes > Kitasatosporales > Streptomycetaceae > Kitasatospora > Kitasatospora sp. MBT66. The sequence continues at coordinate 264,767 of NZ_JAIY01000001.1, forward strand.
GCTGACGGAGCCCACCGAGCCGGGCGCCGGGCCGATCCCGGCTCGACCCGGCCTGCTCGCGCGCTGGCGCCGATAGCCGTCAGCCCTGCTCCCAGGACCGCGGCGAGCCAGTGGCCGACGGCTGCGGCGTGGAGTTGGTGCCCACCAGCCCGTTCGCCGTGGACGAGGAGACCGATGTCCTGGATGCAGCGGAGGAGGCGTTGGGCGCCGCCAACGACGGCGACGGGGCCGACTACGTGATGTTCGGGCAGCAGCCGTCCTTCACCCTCGACGGCGTCGGTGTGTCCCTCAAGAGCTACTGGGGCCCCAACTCCCTCACCACGTGGCTCCGCTCCTTCGCGCACGCCCTGGAACAGCGCGGGTTCACCGGCCGGCTCACCGCCACCTCGCTCGTGGGGCCGCCGCGGTGGCTGTGGCACGACTACACCCCCCGCGCCGGGGCATTCATCGCCCTGGACCGCCCCCTCACCGACGCGGACCACACCGCCCGCTGGTGCGCCGAGACCGCCGACTGGGCCCGGCACGGGGGCAGCCACGCCCTCCTCCACGCCGGACCGGTGCTCCAGCACGACACCACGGACCAGGTCCCGCAGCATCTCGCCCGGACCCTGCGCACCGCCGGCCACGGCATCCTCACCTACATCGACCCCACAACCCCCCGGGCCGCCAGGGTGCGAGTGCAGCAGGACGACCTGGCCGTCTTCCAGAGCTACGACCCGGCCGCGCCGACCGCCGCTCTGGTGGCCCGAGCCCGGGACGCGATCGTGGCCAACGCCGCCCGCACCCGGCTCGCGTTCGCCACCATGACCCCGATGTGGTCCTACGGCTGGGAGCAGACCGGCCGCCAGCCACCGGCCGTCGCCCCTCACGAGGTCCGCCACAACCACCCGCTCTGGGAGCGCCGCCTCCCCGATGTCCACGCCCTGCAGTTGCGCACCCGGGCCCACCTGGACCACGTGCAGGACCTGGCCGGCTGGACCGTCACCGAGGTCGGCTCCGGCCGCTACCTCGTCGAAGCGGACGACCTCGCGGCCTGGTGCGGGCCGGGCGGGCCGCCGGAGGACGTTCTCGCACAGGCTCGCGCGGCCTTCGGCGCCGTGCTCGCGACGTCGGACGACCTGCAGTGAACCCGGCCCTCGCGCTGGTGTGCGAGGAAGTCGGCATCAACTGGGAGCCCGTGCCTCACCCGGACGGAGAACTGCACCTGGCCGGGGCCCTCGCCCGGATCGAGGCTCGCCGCGCCCTGCAGAGCTAGCACCAGCGGCCCGGGCCCACCTCGTGCCGATCCGGAAATGTCCAGGGTCTTTGACACCGATGTCAAAGACCCTGGACATCCTGGCCACCAGATGTTCCCGCTGCCGGTACACGGCGACAGCAGCGAGGCCACGAAGCAGCGGCGTCCACGGCTGTGCAGGCGGATCGAGTTGATCGCCCGTAACCGGCGGCCACTATCGACGTCCGCGAGGGCGGTGCACCGCGCCCACCGCACCGCTGTGCTGTCACCCGGCCGCTGGCCAGCGCCACCGCCCCGCGCCTCGGTGTGCGGTCCTGGGCGATACGACAAGGCCGCACATCGCCATGCCAAAATGGCATATGGTGAATCCGAAACGGTATACACACTGGGGTCTATGGCCAGTCATCCGAGCCCGAGCACCGCGATCTCCGCGAGCTCCCTGATCGCGCGAGCCAGACTCGGCAGCACCGACCTCAGCCAGACCGATCTTGCCGCTGCCAGCGGGATCGGCCAAGCCGCACTCAGCCGCTACGAGCTCGGCCGCCGAGAGCCCTCCTTCGAGGCCCTCCAGCAGATCATCGGCCGCACCGACTTCCGGCTGGAGGTCACTTTGCGCCCGGAACCGCGCGCTGCGAGCCAGCTCGACGGCCTGCTAAGGGACAGCGCCCTGCGCTTCACCGACCTTGGCGACCACCTCAAGCGCTGCCTGCCCACCGACCTGAAAGCAGATGCCGGCCACCGACCGTGCTCCGCGACGGACGGACCCCGCCTCGGCGATGCTCTGTTCCACCTCTACGAGATCCAGGGCCTCGCCCGTGACACGCATCGCCCCGAAACCCGGCTCCGGCTGGCTTTCGACGAACACGGCAACTCCCGCGACCACCACCTTGTCCGAGAGATGAGCCTGGTCGGCATCGGAGCCGACCAGGCGGCGAGGCAGCTCGCCCACGCCATCCATACCACCACCGCCACAACGAAGAGCAGAGGAACCAAGGGCAACGACGAGGAACCACGCGTGGCCGGCGACACCTGGGCGTACGTCCTGTGCTGCCTTCGCGCGGAGGAAGCGATCTGCCGCGACCACGCCGACCGCCTGCGCCAAGCCGTCGCCGCCGACCGCATCCGCGCCAACGCCACCCGCAGACTCCACGACGCCGAACGCATGGCCCGCGACCCCGACTGGGCCGACAGCGACCACCACGTCGACCAGGCCCGCGCCGACCTCGACAGCGCGATCCGCCGCTGCGCCGCGCTCAGCTTCCACGGCGGCTCACCCGAGGTCGGGCAAGCCGGGGAGCGACAGCTCGCCGTCGAGCTGGACCAACTCGCCGAGCAGGCCCGGGTGCTCTTCGACCGCCTCGCCACCGAACCCGCCTTCATCGACTGGCGCACCCGCACCGCCGCAGACGACCCGCTGTACGACGCGTGGCTCGATGGGGAACTGCGGGCCGCGTTCGTACCCCCACGGCTCCTCCCGGACAAGGCCGCCTTCTACCAGGTCTACCCCGGTCTTCAGCAGACCCGGCTCGACGAGCTCCGGCGGGGCGAGGGCGGGCCGGCGCCCTTTGGAAGCGACGAGTGCCGGGCCCACGACAACAGCGGTCAGGAATGGACGATCACCATTGCCGCCCCTAGCAGCGGCGATCCACGAACCTGGCCGAAGCCGGAGGCCGTGGTGGTGGCCACCAGAGCCCCACACCTGGCCGTCGGCGAGCTGCGGACGCCGGTCTACGTCCTCGCCGAGTACGTCCGTGCGGCCGAGGCCGCCGAGGTCATCACGAGCGTCAAGAGTCCGCGGACCCTGACCGGCCTCGCCGCCCGGCTTCTTACCCTCACGACCACGACAGAGGCCCTCCGGTGAGCCGGCCACCCCTTCCGCCCGCCGGTACGGCCCGCTTCATCGGCGCTCCCGAACCCGAACGCCGTGCGGCCGGCCTGCCCGGCCACTGCGACGCCTGCGCACTCCCCGGCCACGACGACGCCCATCCCGATCTCGACTGCGCCAACGTCGGGTGCTTGGTCGCCCACAGGCTCGACGAGTCCGGCCGACCGCGGTGCGCTGACTGCGGGTTGGTGATCACCGGCCCGTGCCTGTCGGATCTTCCTCTTCCCGGCGAGGCCGGAACCGACCAGCTCCGGCACTGGCATACCGGCCCGAGCGCCTGTGAGAAGGCCATCCAGGAAGAAGGCGGCAACGCCCGGTAGGCCCAGCAGCCGGCCGCCGCGATGCTGCCGCCTGCCGCACCCGGGCTCCGGCCGGCCGTCTGCTCAACCGCCCGGGGCTCGGCACCGGGTCGCCGGCCGGGCCGGGCAGGGACTCAGGAGCTGTGGTCGCCGTCCGGCCGGGGGGTGACGAGGTCGGCCTGGCCGATCCCGGCTTTCTTGAGTTCCTCCGTGACGATGGGTGCTCCACCCGGGGCGCACCTGGGGATCGCGATCGCCCGCGCGCTCAAGGACGCGATGGACACCCGGGGCATCAGTGCCCGGGAAGCGGCCAGGCAGGCCGGCTTGGGGACGACCCACCCGACCGTCCTCGACACTCTGCAGGGCAAGCGCCTGCCGGCCACGCACACAGTCCTGCTGCTGGAGATCGCGCTGCGCACCCTGCTCTACCCGAGCGAGCTGTACGCGCAGCTGGAAGCAGAAGAGCCCGGCCCCGGCGGCACGGGGGCCTGATCCGGGGCCGGGAGGTCAGGCGCCGAGGCCGACGTGGCTGACGTAGAGGTAGGCGCCCCAGTCGGAGTCGAGCCCGGAGATGATGTCGTCCCAGACCTTCGCCAGCTCGGAGGTGTCCCCGGCCACCATGGCGTCGACCGCGGCACCCCAGACGTAGCGGACCTGGACCTTGCGCACGCGCAGGTTGTCGCGGCGCCTGCTGGGCAGGACCGGTGCCTGGTTGATCGGGTGGATCTCCACCCGCGTGCCCTTGCCGCCGTTGTCCAGGTGCTGCTTGAACGGGCCGGGGTTGGACATGATGTTCGCCGCGCGCAGGTTCCAGTAGGCGGTGTCGATCTTCTCCAGGTTCTCGGGGCGCGGCATCTGCTTGCCCTTGGCCCAGGCCTTGACGGTGTCCGGGACAGCGGTGATGCCAGCCTCGGCCATCGCGGCCGGGCCGCCGCTGACGCTGGTCAGGTAGCGCACGCGGGCCTTCATCCCGCGCCGGGTCGTCACGGGCGACTTGATGCCGCCCTCGACGATCATCCGCTCCAGCGCGTCCTCCAGGGCGGCGCCCAGGGCGATCTTCCCGTGGACGTTGCCCGGATCGCCCGCGGCCCCGTACTTGCCGAAGTTCTTCCATCCGTCGGTCGACACGTTCTCAGGCAGCCTTCTCGTAGTTCTCGGGGACGATGTAGCGCCTCTTGAGCTTCATCTGGGTCGCATCGCGGCCCTCGACGAACGCGCCGCCGGTCTGGCCCGGAAGGCGGCGCCACTCGCCGCCGGTGACGTGGAGCTCGTCGGTGCCCTTGAGCCGCACGATCGTCAGGCCGGACCGGTGGGCGGCCTCGGCCTTGTACCAGAGGTTCGCGAACGCCTGGCTCCTCAGGATGTGCATCCAGTCGGGCCGCCGGAGCTCCCTGTTGAAGGTGGACTCGCCGATCGTGGACACGAACTTGGAGTACATCGCCTTCACGTACTCCTCGCCCACCTCGTCACCGGCGGCGATGAACTCGTCGCGGGCGATGTTCAGGACCCGCCGGAACTTCTCCAGCAGGTTCTCGCTCGCCCCGGAGGTCCACGACTCGGTGATGTGCGGCAGGTCGGCGTAGTAGTCGAGCTTGTGGCAGCGGATCAGCAGCCGCACGGTGGCGTCGTCCAGCAGCACGGCCCCCGGCTCCTGCCGGTTTCCGATCGGGTCGGGCAGGTGCGGGTGCTGCCACAGCGGCCGCTTGGGCAGCAGGTAGATACCCGACCGCTTGGGGTGGAAGCCCCCGTCGGGGTCGTGCTGCAGTGCGCCGATCGGCAGGTGCGTCTTCAGCGCGCTCATGTAGGCGGCGTTGGTGTCGAGCGCGTCGATGGTGACCGGGGCGTCGGCCCGGAGCCCGGACATGAAAGGCCGGTTCGTCCAGTTGTGGCGCCCCTCCCACACCTCGTCGGCGCCGCCCTGGGTCTTCTTCCTCAGGAACTCCAGCCGCTCCGGGTACACGGTGTGCTCGTAGGTCGCTCCGACCCGGGTGGCCTCGAACAGCGCCATGCCATCGGGGATCCCCCGCAGCTTCGCCGCCTCGATCGCCTCCTTGCCCGTGCCGTACTGCTCCTTCACCTCGGCGACAGCGAGACGGATCACGCGAAGGAAGTGGTCGTAGTCACGCCCGCCGTAGCGCCCGCCGTTGGACGACGAGCCCGCGCTCGCCCGGCGGCCGCGGGATCCGGAGGCACCCGGGCTGATCTCCGGCACCGGACGCCAGGCGTCCGGGGAGGTCAGGTCCGTGGGGAAGCCGGATCCGCCACCATCCGCCGTCGGCTCCTCTCCGGCCGCCGGGCCGGATCCACCTGTGGGCTCCTGCTCCGGGGCGGACGGCGGTTCGGCAGCCGCTTCGGCCGATGGCATGGCGGGATGCTCGACAACGGGAACCTGCGCCGGAGCGGGAGCGGCGGCGGGCACGGGGCCGGGGTCGGTCAGGCGGGCGTGAGCGAAGTCCGCCTGCAGGACCACCGTGGCCTGCTCGCCGAGGTCCCGCTCGGCGACGGTCACCCGGATCTGGTCGCCGGCGCCCCGGGTGTGGTGACGTTCGAGAAGCAAGGTGACGTCCGCCGCCAGCGCCCGCAGCAGGGCCGCATCGTCGGTGTCGAGCGCGGCCAGTACCGGGATGCCGTGGGTGCGCGCCAGGTGGGTCAGGGCCTGAACGGCGTCGCGGAGGGCGGGCGGACCGGACAGGGGAAGGCGCGGGTCGCGGGCGGCCTGGAGACGGTCGACGATCACCAGGGCGAGGCCGGGGAAGTCGGCGGCGGTCTCGGTGATGGCGGCGGCGTCCAGGCCGCTCCCGTCGTCGATCAGCAACTGCGCCGAGGACAGGAGCCGGGCGGTCTCGGCGACGGCCCCGCGCTCGGCGTCGTCCAAGGCGCCGGCGCGCAGGCGGCGGTAGTCGACCGGCGTCTGGGCGGCGATCACCCGGGCGGCGACGTCGGCCCGGGTGAGCCCGGAGGCGGCGTAGAGGACGGGGTGCCCGAGGGTGAGGGCGCTGGCGCGGGCGGCCGCGGTGGCGATCAGGCTGGAACCGGTGCCCGGCTCGCCCGCGACCAGGTGGAACCGGCCGGGCTGGAGCCCGCCCAGCACCGAGTCCAGGACCGCGATGCCGGTCGGCAGCCCGGCTGCGGTGACGGCCCGCTCTGCCTCGTCCGCGGTGGCCACGGTGAGCAGGGCTTCGAGCGCGTCGCCCAGGGGAGTGATCCGCCGCCGGCCCGCCGGGGTCGGTGCCACTTCGGCGGCTGAGGCCGCAGCGGTGGCCGACTCGGTGGAGGGGACGGCTGGTGCGGGCACAACCGGGCTCTGCTGCAGCTTATGCGGCTCTGCGGCCGGAGCGGACGCGCCGGTGTCGTCCGCCGGCTCAGGCGGGCCGGCGGGCGGCTGGGGCGTGCCGGGGGCGTCCATCGTGTGGCGCAGGAGCTGCGACTTCAGGCTCGCCAGCGCGGGGCGGTCGAGGACGCCGTCGAGGTGGGTGGTTCCGGTGAGTACCAGTGGGAAGGGGTCTGCGGCCCACAGGGTGTACGCGGCTTCCAGCGCCTCGGTGGGCAGGCGGTGCGCGTCCAGGACGACCACCAGGGGCCAGCGGCGCTTGAGGGCGGCGGCGATGAGGGCCGTGGTGTCGGCGAGCGAGCGCGGGCGAGCCTGGGGCCGGCCGGGGTGCAGTGCGGCGAAGAGCGGGTTCAGCAGCGCCGAGCGGGTCTTTGACGCCTCGGGGGAGACCCGGACGACGGCCGCCGGATCGAGGTGCGCGGTGAGGGCGGCCTGCGCGCTCGCCGGGTCCGGGGAGGTGAGGGCCATCACGGCACGATCGCGGACGACGCCGTGCACCAGCTCGGCGAAGTCGTCCGCGGGCTCGGCCGAGACGGGGGCGGCCGGTTCCGGGGACGCGGTGGCCGGGACCGCGGTGAGGACCGCGACAGTGGCCTTGTGGCGCCGGAGTACCTGGGGCTGACCGGCCGCGGCGTTCTGTACCAGGGTCGCCAGAACCGGGCGTGCTTCGGCGATCCCGTGCACCGGCGCGTCGGCCAGCGCGAGGGCGAGCTCGTCGGCCAGGGCCGGTGAGATGAGCCAGGCGGCGTCCTCGCCGCGTTCGAGGCGAACGGGGCCGCCGGTCGTCTCCCTGATGAGGGCGGGCAACTGCGGTCTCGCGTCGCGCGCCTGGACGGTGCGGACGACCGCGAGCCGCGCGGCCGGGTCCGGACTGGGGGCGTTGGCGGGCACGGTGAGGCCTCCCACGGCGTCAGGGTTCGAGCGGCGGATCCGCCACCGAAGATGTACCGCACACTCTATCAGTGCGGTACATATTTTTTGGGGTCATTGTGCACCGCATCGGGTGGCGACGGGGGCGTGGGATTGACGCCAGCCGTCTGGTGCCCGCGGTGTGTCGCCTCTGTCGGCGTAATGGTCAGTGGGGCTCGTGTGCGGGCAGCTCTGTGCCCGGGGGGCGACATGCGAGACCTGGGAGCGATGCGGGCTTCGTGCCGGTGGCCTGGCAGCATGTCGGTCACTGACTGTCGATCGGAAGAAGTAGCCTCATGAACCGCAGTGAACTGGTGGCCGCCGTCTCGGAGCGCGCCGAGGTGACCCGCAAGGACGCCGACGCCGTTCTGGCCGCCTTCGCCGATATCGTCGGCGACGTCGTCGCCAAGGGCGACGAGAAGGTCACCATCCCCGGCTTCCTGACCTTCGAGCGCACCCACCGTGCCGCCCGCACCGCCCGTAACCCGCAGACCGGCGACCCGATCCAGATCCCGGCCGGCTACAGCGCCAAGGTCAGCGCGGGCTCCAAGCTCAAGGACGCCGCCAAGGGCGCCTGACGTACCCGGGTGTCCGCGGCCCGCCCGGCTGCGGACACCCGCACCGCGGCGCCGGGCGCCAGCAGGTCGCATCGCCCCCGTGCCCTGTCGGACCGGCGTGATACCCCTCGGTCATGACCGATGCCGCAACGCCCGGGCCCGAATCGCTCTTCCAGCAGGGATGCGCAGCGCTGACCGCCGGCGACGAGGGGGCTGCCGACCTGTTCGAGCGGGCGGTGCGTGACACCGGAGACGACATGCTCTGGCGGGTCGCCGACGCGTACGCCCGGGCGTACTCCGCGCAGGCCGCGCCCTGGACGAGCCGGGCCGTCACCTCGATGAGCACCGACGCCGGCCTGATGGTCCACCCAGGGACACTGCGCATCATCGCCGACCACGGAATCTGCGAGCAGCAGCTGTGGGCGGTCGAGGTGCGTTCCTCCGAGACCGACCGCCCGGCGGTGGTCACCGCGCTGACGGCCGCTCTGCCACGCCTGATGCGGGTCACCGACGGCGGTCAGGAGCTCACCGTGCAGGAGATGGACGACGCCCTCTCCACCGGCGTGACCTTAGAAGTCATCTCATTTGGAAGGTTGAGTAAACTTCGGGTGTGATGATTGTGGAGCGCCTGGTGCCGGATGAGCTGTGGGAGCTGTTCCAGTTGGTGGTGCCTGAGGCGCCGACTCGTCCGCAGGGCGGCGGCCGACGCCGGCACGGGGACCGCGAGGTGCTGGCGGCGATCGTGTTCGTCGCGACGTCAGGCTGTACATGGGCCCAGCTTCCACCGTGTTTCGGCCCGTCAGGACCGACAGCTCACCGGCGGTTCACGGAGTGGAGCAAGGCAAGGGTGTGGGCCAAGCTGCACCGGGTCGTCCTGGACGAGCTGGGCTCGCGGGGCCAACTGGACTGGTCGAGGTGCGCGGTCGACTCGGTGAACATGCGCGCCCTCAAAAGGGGGAGCTGACGGGTCCGAATCCTGTAGATCGGGGCAAGTACGGGTCGAAGATCCACCTACTCACCGAACGTACCGGTCTGCCCCTTTCACTTGCGATCTCCGGGGCCAACGTCCACGACAGCCAGGCCCTGATCCCGCTGGTCGACGCCATCCCCCCGATCCGCTCCCGCCGCGGCCCCAGGCGGCGCAGGCCCGGCAAGCTGCACGGCGACAAGGCCTACGACCACCGCTTCATCCGGTCCTACCTGCGCCGACGCCAGATCACCACCCGCATCGCCCGCCGCGGGATCGAGTCCTCCGCCCGCCTCGGCCGGCACCGTTGGGTGATCGAACGCACCGTCGCCTGGCTCGGAGGCTTCCGCCGGCTCCACCGCCGCTACGAACGCAAGGGCACCCACTTCGCAGCATTCGCCAGCATCGCCGCATCCCTCATTTGCTACCGCAGGCTCACCAAATGAGATGACTTCTTATACAGCCCCAACCACGCCGCAGTCGACGCCGGCGGAACCGCTCCGCGGGTCTGGCTGGACTGCAAGGACGCAGTAGCGCCGATGATGGCCCGCGCTGTGCTCCACGTCGTGATCGACGAGTTGAACGCCGTCGGCATCACCCGGGCCGAGCTGTGCACCCAGCTGTAGCCGAAGCACCCGTAGACCAACGCGATCAGCACTCGCCTGCCGGCCGCAGCGGAGGTCACCCACCCCAGCGCTACGGCGTCAGGTCCCCCGCACCAGGATGCCCGGCCCATGCGGCTACTGCTCCCTCGGGCAGGCCCCACCGCAGCACCTGCTCGTTGTCGCCGACGCGGAATAGGTTCCCACGAACTCCCGCAGTCTCGCCGCATCGTCGCTTGCCGCCATCGCCCCTCCACTTCGGTCCGGCGCTGCACCTGGTAGCGCCGCCAGGGCGACCATCGTGCCGTACCCGGTCCCATCAGATGGCACCGAGCCGGCCAGCCGGTGACAGAGAGCCGCAGGGCGGCACGGCTGCGCACACCGAGGTGCGGGCCGGGCCGACGACGGCTGCTGCACATCGCCGGCGGAGGACGGCTCAGATGCCGGCGGCCGGCCCGGGCTTCAGGCGACCGTCGAGAGCCGCGTCGATGAGACGGGTCGCGCTTGCCCGTACTTCCGGCTCGGCCCTTCGGAGATTGCGTGCGACGGTGCTCGCGGGCATCTCCAGGACGCGATCGAGGTTGCCCAGCAGCGGTTGGAACCGGCCTGCGGCGGCGGTGACGTGCTCCAGCTGTTCGGCGTAGCCGCGGCTGATCAGGGACGTGGCCAGCCCGACCATCAGCAGCCGTACGAACGGCTCTCCGGCGAGATCCGAGACGGCCTGGAGGCCGGCCCGATTCGCACTGCCGGTCGCCTCGTCGAGCACCCGACTGGCGAGAGCGAGGCCCGCGGCGAGCGTTTGGGCCAGGACACGCGCCCGCTCCAGCTCGTCGTCGCCGGCCGCCGCGACCGACCCGGCGATGGCGGGAAGCGAGGTGACACTGGCGCCGAACTTGAACAACTCGGCTGCGGGACCGGTGAGCCAGGGCCCCGCATCGGCGACACGATCACGACGACCAGGCGAGATCCCCAGAACCCGTTCGGCCATCAAGGCGTCGTCCTCGCTGACACCCTGCTGCTCACCGAAGGCGAAGGCCCTCAGCAGCCTCACCACGGCATCGGCCCGGTCCGCTGCCTTCACGCGCACGCGGCGCGGAAGGGCGTGCGAGCCACGGCGGCCGGAGAGCTGGCCGGCCAGCGACTCCAGCGCGCGGTCGCGGGAGCCGGGACCGGCCTCGCCCAGCCGCTCGGCCTCGGCCGTCAAGGCGTTCTCGAGCTCACGGCAGGTCTGGTCGAGGACTGCGGCCAGGGCCTCGCGGCCGGTGGCCGTGTCGATGGCGTGGCCGTCCAGCCACAGCAGAGCCCGCAAGGTGGCCGGGTCCTTGGTGCGGGCGCGGTAGGCCATCACCGCGACGAGCTGGCCGTCGGCACCGGCCGGGTAGGACCAGACCGGCCTGACCCCGTTGTTCGCCGTCCGCCTCGGCCGGGGGACCAGGCCCTGGGAGCGAAGCGTCTCCAGCAGGCGCTCGCTGACCACGTACCCGGCCTCCGCCGCCGCGCGCAGGAGATCCTCGCGCCGCAGTGGCGGGGGCACCAGGTCGTCGTTCATGGCCCAAGGGTAGTGGCGCCCACCCGCGAACCGGGGTGCCGCGGCGACGGCTCCGACAAGGTACTCCCGGCGCAGCCCCCGACAACTTGCAAACGGGCAACCGGCGGTTGATCAGGAGCAGTTGGAGTTGCTTCTCTGGAAGTGGGCCCGCCGTGGGCCCGGTGCATCCGACAACCTGAAAGGTAGGAATGATCATGAAGCGATCCGCGTCCGTGATGGCGCTCGCCGCGCCTTGCGCACACCTGCTCACCCGGCAGTGGGCCCAGCGGAACGGCTACAGACCGTGGGAGGTGGCTCTGCTGGCCTGGGCGGTCAGCGCCCTGGTGTCCGCGGCCGTCCTCCGGCCGTAGCGGCCGAAGCGGCGTGCCGGGGCACGCTCTGGCACGCCGCATCCCGGACGCACCGAGACCGAGCCCGTACGGGCGGGCGGAGGCAGCTCAGCGCGGAGCCGCGAACGCGGCCACGAGCCGCTGGCGCTGCTGCGCCCCCGGGCCGCGGACGCGCCGGCTCTCGGAGATGCCGAGCTCCGTCAGCAAGCGTCGGCCCCGCACCGCCCCGACGCCCGGCAGGCTCGTCAGCAGCTCGAAGATCCTGGTCTTCCCGGTGACATCGTCCTGCCGCGCCAGGAAGTCCTCCAGAGCGAGGTTGCCGGCCTTGAGTTTCGCGAGGAGCTCCGAACGGTGGTGGCGGGTGGCCATCGCCTTCGCGAGCGCCTCGAAGCGGGCCTCGCGGCCTGACATCCGTGGCAGGTTGTGCGTGACCCATCGCCAGATGTAGCGTGCGATGCATTGTCTGTAGTGCGCGCTGCACCTGGAGGATGTTGTGAGCTCCACGGTCACCACCGGCCAACTGATCCGCGAGGCGATGGCCTCGATCGAGCAAGCCGGGACCGACGAGGGGACCCCGACCCCGGTCGTGCTGGACTCGCCCTCCACGGAGAGAGTCGGATGGGGCGGGCCGGTCGAGTGGCACCCGCTCGTCGCCCTCGCGGTCGCCGGCCACATCGTCCAGCACTGGAGCGATGGCTGGCAGCACAAGGGACCGTTCGAGGTAGAGACCGGTTCGCCCATCCGCCGCACTGCCGTCCTGCACTACCCGGGCACCCCCCGCTTTGCTTCGCGTCGCTTGATGGCTGGCGGCCACCCTGACGACGGAATCCGCGTGCGGGAACTCTGTGGCCATCGAACCTGTATGGAGGACGCGCCGGCCGGGCCCGGATCGCGCTGCCCAGCACACTTCGGCGACCCGGTCGAGGGCGCCCACTGGGACCACACTCGCTGGGCGAGGATCGCCGCCGAGGCCTGGCGCACCAAGCATCCGACCGCAGGCGAAGAGAAGGTGATGCTTGACAACGAGCGCAACCACCTGATCGCGGCGGCGCTGGGCGTCGGCATGCGCCCTATTGACTTGCACCGAGCCACGGGCATCGCCCGCACGACCATCGACCGGGTCGCCGACTCGCAGCCGGCCCCGGAGCCAGCGTGAGTGAGTCGTTCGGACCGGAGTCGGGGATAGAGTCCGATGTCGAGGCCGGTGAGGAACGCCTGGTGGCGGTGGACGACTACGAGTACGAGGAACGGGAGTTCCAGGACTTCCTCGCGGACAGGCGCGGGCACCGTCGTCCGACGACGAACAACCACGCGGGGGCACGACGGTGGGACTAGGTGCAGGTGGGAAAGCTCACGGCCAGCCGGCCGGACTGACGGACGAGACGAGCCGGGAACTACTGGCGAGCGGCGAGTTGTCCTGGTGCTACGCGTATCTGGACCTGCGAGCCACCTCCGAAGGGCCACCGTGCACGGTCGGCGAGCGGTTCGGCGACCTTCTCGTCGAAGACAGCGAGGGCCTGTTCGTCCTGGGCGAGGCCTTGTACCCGTCGGGGAACGAGGACGTGACCGTGCTGCTCGACGGTGCGAACGGCGCGGTGTACCTGGCCTGCCCGGACAAGCACGGGGTGCTTCGACGCGACCTGCTGGCCAGCAACCCGCGCGCCCTGATTGCGATGATGCTGGTGGTGGAGTCCACCACGCTGTGTGCCGCGGGCGACTACGAGAGGGAACCGGGCGAGGAGGTCGCTCCGTACGGGCCCGCGACCGTCGACGCGGCCGTGCGGCTCGGTCTGCGGGAGATGCGCGAGGCCGATCCGGACCTGTGGAGGCGCACCGGTGGGCGGCCCGCGCACTGGGAAACCGCACTGCGGGTCCGTGCACTGGCTTGGGGCGCGGAACCCGCGAAGCCGGGCAGCTCGGTCGTGATCGGGCCCGACCTGGTCGAGGACCTCGCCGCACTGACCGGTGACGGCACCGTCCGGCGGTTCGGCCCCCACAACCTGCCCGAGAGTCTCGTCCACGGCCCGACACGGCGCCTGCTCACCGACGTCGGCTTGCCAGTCTCCGACCGCTGCACCCTGGTAGTTGACTCCGACGGGCCGCTGGCAACCATGGCCGAGTGCTACCCCGGAGACTACGTACCCGGCGACGGGGAGTCGACTGGGCGCCAATACCAGGGCGAGTACGTAGTGCTCGGCGGGTGGATGTACGACCTCGACGTCGCGCTCAACGGCGCCACCGGCCGGATCGAGCTTCCCGACCGGTTCGACGACAACCAGCCCGCGCCCTACCTCCACCGCGATGTCGCCACATTGCTCCATGTGCTGTGGACCTACGAGCGGCTCCGTGCGGAGCGTAGGCGCTGCAGCAGTCCGGCCGCTTCATCACCGTGGGCAGTCTTCCGCCCCCGCGATCTCCTCGACAGCGTCTGTGAGACCCTCCTGCGCGCCCTCGATCCCCCGGCGTGGGCCACCGAGGACCACTTCTGGCCGATGCGCACCGATGACTGCCACATGGGCGCCTTGCTCGATTAAGCGACCTGCCGCCGGGCGGTTCGGCCCGCAGGAGGTTGGCGTCCCGCTGCTGAACGTGTGGACGGTGAGTGGGGGTTGGTCGGCGGGGTGGCTGTGAGCGGGTCCGCAGCGCGGGCAGATGACGGTGGTGCGGTCGCGAGGGCCGAGCACGCTGGTTCTGTTATCTGAGGCTCCCGGGCCGTCTGAGCAGATCAACTGGCATCCGAAGCTGTCAGACACCTCACGGCGCCAAGCCGTCAAGTCAGGGCAGCGGGCACGAGCCCAGTGTTCGATTTTGAGGTCCCTGCCGGTGGTCAGGGAGCGTCTTTGGTGTGGCTTCGGGTGAAGTTCCATGGGGCGGGTGCGTTGGCGGCCTCGTACTCGTCTGCGATGCCGAAGACGCTCCCGCATCCTGGGCATTCCGCCCGGCCGAACAGGTGCGTCAGGCCCCAGGCCAGCTCTTGCTGGCCATCCCGTACAGCCAGCTCGCACAGCGTCCTCCCGATGCCGGTCAGCTCGTGCGAGGCGGCCGGCCGGAGCGGGACCTGGTGGACGTCCCCCAGGTGCCAGTCCCGGATCGACGAGTAGCAACCGTAGTCGCCCACCGCGATCGTCACCGAGGCGTCGCAGTGCGGGCAGGCGACGGTGACGAAGGAGTCGGTGAAGTCGTCCAGAGACTCGAACCACAGAGGCTGGCCGTCGAACGCGAGCATGACCCGCAGCCGGCCTAGGTAGGTCTTCCCGTCCAGGCCAGGCCTCAGCCGAGCAGCAGCCGTGACCCGCAGCTCGGCCAGGGTCGGCGCGCACCGGGCGACTTCTTCGTCGACGCCGTGGGGTTGGAGGAGTCCACCCGCTATGGCGCCGGCCAGATCAAGCGCCCAGTCCCCGATGTCCTCGGCCTTCGCGATGTCCGCCAGCCGCGGCAATGCGGCAATGCTCGCGGGGGTGATCGTCCCCTGGTGGCACAAGCTCCCCCAGAGCAGGTCGATCGCCTCCTGGTCACGATCGACGGCCCGGTCCAGCAGCCCGGGTATCGCGTGTGCCGGGCCGTAGGCGTCGTGGAGTGTGGACCAGTCGATCATCCGGTGATTCAAGCACGCTGCCCAGCGGCCTCCGCGGGGCGGTGAGTCGCAAGCGAGATCACCTACGCCACCGCCAGTGCTGGGGCCTGCGGCGCCGGGAACGCGGTGTGTTCGTCGAACAGGCGGCGGTTCTTGAGGCAGTGGTAGAGCTGGCCGAGCATGCGGTTGAACAGGTTGCGCTGGCCGGCGGCGTGCCAGTCGCCGTGGTCGTCACGGCGGCGGCGGTAGTGGGCCTTCGCACCGGGCGAGGCCGTGATCGCGGAGAAGGCCCACAGGTAGCCGGCGTGGTTCAGCCGGTCGTTCTTCACCCACCGGCGGGTGATGCTGGACTTCTTGCCGGAGGCCCGGGTGACGGGAGATGCGCCCGCGTAGGACTTGAGACCGCGGGCGTCGGCGAACCGGTGACGGTCGTCGCCGATCTCGGCGAGGACGCGGGCGCCGAGCTGGGTGCCGAGGCCGGGAAAGCTGAGGATGATCTCGGCGTCCGGGTGCTGTGGGAACACCTCCTCGACGGCCTGGGCGAGGTCGTCGGCGGCGGTGCAGGCGGCCGTGAGCTGGCCCAGGAGGGCGAGCATCTGCCGGCCGAGGGCGTCCTCGACCAGGGCGGGCTGGTGGGCCCAGTCGGCACGGAAGACCTCGCGCAGCCGATCTGCCTCCGCCTCGATACCGCGCTGGCGACCGGACCGCCTGAGGGCGGCGGCGAGCTGCGTGCGGGTCAGCCGCGCGGCCCTGGACGGTGTGGGGGCGGCCTTGAGGATCTCGCGGGCCTCGGGGCGGCACAGACCGTTCTTCCACGACTCGAAGGCGGCCAGGGCGGCTGGGTAGTACTCGCGAAGCAGGGAGCGGAGCTGGTTGGCCATCTGCTGCTTGTTCCAGACCGCGTCCTGCTGGGCACGGGCGAGGACGGCGACGGCACGGGCCAGGTCGCTGTCGTCGGGCAGGGGCCGGTGGGCGTGTATGTCGGTGCGCAGGATGTTGGCCAGGACCAGGGCGTCGCCGGGGTCGGACTTCTTGCGGGAGACGGCGTGGCGGTCGCGGTAGCGGGCGGCGGCCATCGGGTTGATCGCGAAGACCTTGCGCCGACCGGTCCGCAGGATCGCGACCAGCAGGCCGCGGGAGGTTTCGATCGCGACAGGGATCGGGGTGTCCTCGGTGTCGCCGTACTCGGCGAGCAGGTCCAACAGCAGCTTGTAGCCGGCTGCGTCGTCGGTGATGTGCCTCTTGGCCAGCAGCTGGCCGGTGTCGTCGACCAGGGCGACGTCGTGTGTTCGCTGGGCCCAGTCGATGCCGCAGTAGATCAAGGTTCCCTCCCCATGGGCGCGGTGTTTGCGCTGGTTGCGAGCGCATGCGGGCCACGCAGCGACCTAATTCCAGGACTCGACCACCCGGCCGGTCCGCCACCTCACTAGCCGTTCGTGGCACCAGCGCGCCGCGCGGGCCTCGGTCTGTTGCGGGAGCTCGGGCAGCTCGGGAGTTTCGAGAGGTCACCGTGCGACGGGCTCGCACCACCAACACCAACGAGTGATCAAGCGAGTGGTGTTGACGGTGGTGGCGGTCGGGAGGCCGCCGGACGCCGCCGCTCTGACAAGAGGCCTCGACGGCCGGGCACGTAATAGGCGTTCGTCCGGCGCCCACGCGACCGCCACCACCACGAACACCGGGGCCGCGCGCCGATCTATCCGAAGGCCTCACCGGCCCGGGTGGCGCGAGGCGTCACGACCTCGGCATTCGAACGGACCGACATCAGCCCCCTGGCTCCACCGATCCGCTATCAACGAATTAGGCACGTGAGGCACGTAGGCGATTGGAAGCAAGAGGGGCACCGCAGCATGGCAACGGCTACTTCGACTGGTCCAGGTACCGGTCGATCGTGGCGCGGGACATGCCGGTCAGCTGGTGAAGCTGCGACTTGCTCATGCCCGCGTCGACCGCCCAACGGACCATGGGGCCCCGGGAGTCCTCCACCTCGTCACGCGCGGCTGCCCACGCCTGCGCGCAGAGCTCCATCAGCGGCCGGGTCCAGAGCTGGGTGATAGGGCCGGAGCCGGGTACCACCCAGCTGTTCGGGGTGGGCGGCAGGGCACCGCGGGGCGGCACGGCGGCCATGGCCTCGGTGCGGGCGTCGAGGCTCTCGCCGTGGACGGCCGTGGCCTTGACGCTGAGCCCGTTGTAGATCTTCTGGCGGTGCGACCACCAGAGCTTGCGCTCGTCGGCGGTCAGCAGCCCGGGGTGGCGGTCGAGTAGCCAGTCGATCCGCTCGTTCGGGGTGTCCCTGGTGATCTCGTCCCTGAGCTGCACGATCCTGTCGTGACTCGCGGCGAGACGGTCGGCCCGGGCGAGGGCCGCGACCGCCGGCGCCCACGGGGCCATCTGTGCGACCAGGCGCTCCACCTCTGCGTCCGCCTCGGCCCGACTGACCTCCTCTTGCGCGCATGCGACGGCCTCGCTGCCGTCCATCAGCCAGACCCGGACACCGTGCTGCACCGACCGCGCGGAGTGCCATCCGCTGCCGCCGAACTCGCGGTAGCCATTGTTGAGGAAGTACAGGCCGGGGCCGTACTCCGCCAGGGCCTCCTCCCGCATGTCCTTGCTCGTGTGCAGGGGCAGTTCCACCATGACGAACCCTCTCGCAGGACCGAACAACCGGCCGTCGATGTATCGCACGATACATGCTACACCGCAATGCGTATCGAGCGATACATTTGCATGGGTCGGGCCCGAGCGGGTGCATGCTGGGGGCATGGCAGGCCAAGGGGCGCGCCAACCGCCGACATCCCGTACGTGTCGAACTTGCCTGACGAACCCCCAGATACCTGAATTAGGCACGTTCCGATAATGGGCAGTTGTGCGTGCGGGCTGGCGCAGATCCCGGTACCACGACTCCTGTGGCCGATCCGCTGTCGGCAGAGCATCCGGGGACTGCCGGGGCCACCGCGGGGGACCAGGGAACACGGATAGCAGGGCGACACCAGCCAGGTAGACCCTCAGGACCGCGGCGGCTCGGCCAAGCTCAACCAGTCGACAGCTTCGTCGAGATGCGGGACACAGGGCCCGTCAGGAAGAAGCCCTCGTTCCACGATGTCGTCGATCACCGAGCGCTTCCACACCACACCCACGTTGACGTCGCCCGACGTCGTGCCGCCGCCGTACATACCGACGAGGTCCCACCAACGCCCCTCCGCCGGCCTGCCGTCGGACATGATGAAGGCCCGCGTGTCGTCCATGTAAGCCACCACGGGAGAGCCGATCTGACCCGGCCGGGCACGGAAGTCCAGGAGCATACGCGGCAGCCCCTCCCAGTCCAGCGAGGGCGGCCAGGCGACCGTCCCACGGCACCAGACGCCGAGTGCCGCGTTCGCCCGCAGTGAGCTGAATCCGATCGGGAAGCCGATCACGAAGAGCTCGCTCGCGATGTCGACGCGGGAAAGTGGAGACTCGGCCACCTGGTAGGAGATGAGGTCGACCGCCTCCTCCACGTTCTGGGGGATGGGAAGCGCGATGACATCCACTTCGACCCCGTGCACAGGGTGCTCGTACCAGAGGGGCCGCCCATGCTCATCGCCCAGCCTGAGGGTCACAGGGATCCAGACGCCGAACGGCCGGCCGTGGGCGTGCATGAGGACCCGCAACACGGTCGCGGGGGCGTCCTCACCGCTGCCGACTACGGCGCGGCGGCTGGTGACCAGGTAGGGATCCTGATTGCGATCGCGCATGACGAATCCGGTCGCGCCCCCTACCTCCCATCGGCTTGCCCTCGTGGTCGAGGAACTCCAGGTCCAGTGACGCGAGCGCCGGGACCTCCAGCTTGCGCGGCACACCCCGGGCCATGCCGTCGTCGGGCGGGCTGGAGGAAGGGCCGGTCATGAGCCGGAGCCTAGTGCAGCGCCCCCGTGCTGCTCAGCCTCGGACTCGGCCGGAAACAGGGCGGCGGTCCGGTCCGCGGCAGCGTCGAGGGGATTCACGTAGGGCCCGTCCGGCCGCTGGCTGGCAGCGATGATGTCCGCGACCGCTGAGCGCTTCCAGACCATGCCGACGTCGCTGTCCAGTTGGGTCCGTCCGCTGTAGACGCCGACGAGATCCCACGCCGGTCCCACCAGCTCGCTGCCGTCGGAGGCGAGGAAGCGAGTCAGCTCGTCCGCGTAGAAGACCACGGGTGACCCGGACTGCCCTTGGCGCGCACGGCAGTCGATGAGCATCGTGGGCAGGCCCTCCCAGTCGAGTGACGGTGGCCAGGCGAGCGTCCCGCGTGTCCAGACCCCGAGCCACGCACTGGTCCGGTTCGGGTCGAACCCGACGGGATAGCCGATCACATGCACCTGGCTCGCGATGCCGAGCCGGGGCAGCGCCGGGCCACCCACGGTGTAGGCGGCCGACCAGTCCACCAGTTCCTGAGGCACTCCCTGCGCCGGGAACGGGATCGCGACGACGTCGACCTGCCATCCGTGCTCTGGGTGCTCCCACCACAGCGGCCGGCCGTCCTCGTCACCGAGCTCCACCACGACGCCGACCCACCGGCCCACGAGCTGCGAACGGAGGTAGACACGCACCGCCGACGGCGAGAGCCCTCCCAGCCGGTCACCGGTCTTGGAATTCCGGGCGGTCACCACGTGCCGGTTCGTGACCAGGAACAGCGCCTGGCCGTCCCGCACGACGAACCCGGTCGCGCCTCCCGAGACCGGCAGCCCCATCGGCCCCAGCGGCTCAAGGTAGAGCGACGCCATCTCGGGCACCTTCAGCACGCCCCGACTCTGACCGTCCTGAACAGGAGCACCACGGGAAGCGTCGGTCATAGCCGGATCCTAGGCCCTCCGAGTGTGCCTCCGGAGGATCCCGCCCCCTCGACTGCCAGGTTCGGTACGGCACGGTCACAGGAGTGCGCCATGATGGCCCCAGGCCCAAGGCAGTGCGCTGAACCCTTCGAACAGATCGGGCCGCGAGTAGAAGGAATGATCATGTCGCCCACAACCGGACAGGGCAGGCTCCCCAGTGAGCTGCCCGAGCTGCACCACGACCTGCTGGCACTGTGCGCCCTCAAGGTCGGGGACACCTCTGTCGACTGGAGCCTGCTCGCCAGGACCTGCCAGACAGCAGCCGGCATCGAGACGGTACTCGGGGGCGACCTGCCCGAGCAGTCCTCGGCATCTCGCAAGAGCCTGCCCGTGCTGCGCTCGGCGCTGCCCCACCTCGACGCGGCACGAGAGCGTGTCGCCGCCGAGCTGGAAGCAGCCGAACACGTGGGAGCCCGTCTCGTCACTGTCCTCGACGAGGCGTACCCGGCGAACCTGCGCCTGATCCCGAACCTGCCGCCGTTCCTTTTCCACCTCGGCGAGCTGTCCGTCCGGGACGGGCGCTCGGTCGCCGTCGTCGGAACGCGCAACTGCACCGAGGACGGCCGGCGCCGAGCCGCCCGGATGACGCGAGGGCTGGTCGACGCGGACGTTGTCATCTACTCGGGCCTGGCCAAGGGCATCGACACCGCAGCCCACCAGGAAGCCCTGACGTCCGGTGGACGAACCGTCGCGGTGATGGGCACGGGGATCGCCTCGAAGATCTACCCAGCGGAGAACACCAGCCTCGCCCGCTCCATCGTCGACGCCGGCGGCGCATTGTTCTCGCAGTTCTGGCCCACCTCGACCCCGGCGCGGTGGACCTTCCCACGGCGCAACGTCGTCACGAGCGGATCGACCCTGGGAAGCGTCGTCATCGAGGCATCCAGCACCTCAGGCGCCAAACTCCAAGCCCGCGTCGCGGCCGAGCACGGCAAGCAGGTGTTCCTCCTGCACTCGCTCGCCACCTCCGAGGCGTGGGCCGCGGACATGCTCGCCGGCCACCGCGCGATCGAGGTCTTCGAACTCGAAGACGTCCTGGACAGACTTGGCAGCGCCACGCAGGCGCAACAGGCCGGGCAGCAGCGCCTGCAGCTCGCCCTGGCCGGCCTGTGACCGGGCCCGGTCCACTCCCCGAGCCTGCCGGCTTCCCGGACTGCAAGAGCTGCGCATACAAGCTGACCGGAGCACCGGCGATCTGCGCGGCGTGCGCCGGAGCCACACTCCCGCCGGTCGCCCCTGCACACTGCCTGGTCTGCAGCCAGACCCTTCCGACTGCGGGTGGTCTGTGCGGGAACCGCATCTGCGGGTGGCCCCTGGAGGAAAGGCACTTCACCAGGGTCGACGCGGTCGCGATGTACGACGGGGCGATGAAGCAGACCCTGCCCCGCCTGAAGTACGAGGCCAAGATGGGCTGGGCACTGATCTTCGGCCGGCTGATCGTTGGCTGGCTGGACACCCACGCTGCGGAGGTTGCCGACATCGACCTCATCGTCGGAAACCCGACCTCACCGGACCGCCGACCGCAACACCTCGAGGCGATCATGCGAGCGGCCAGAGATGCCAACGCCCTGGGCCGGTGGCCGATCGCAGATCCCGACAAGCCCGTGCTGACCAAGACCGGCACGACGACCGCGTCCGCGGCACCCGGCGCCGCCTGGCAGACCAAATGGACCGCGGCCGAGCAGCACGCCGCGGCGATCGACGTCGGATCGGCTGTGAACGGCGCCAGCGTGCTGCTGGTCGACGACGTCTTCACGACCGGTGCCCAGATGGCGACAGTCTCCAGGCTGCTGAGGCAACACGGTGCGCGTGAAGTGCGCGGCCTGGTCCTGGCTCGAGCACCCTGGAGGTAGACCCACCGCGGGGGCAGAGGCAGCGCGCTCGATCGGCCGGGACGCCAGAGGCGGGGGGTGCCCGGCGTCCCGGCCGGAGGCAGCCCGTCTGGAGGAACCGGCCGCAACTGCTCGCGATCCGCTGGATGCGTGGTGGGACCGCTGTGTCCCGCATCGTAGACCGCGATGTGGGCGCCCCGAAACTGCTTTGACCTGCCGCTTTTCGACGCGGCCATGCCAGGCCTAGGCCACGGCGGACGCTGCCCACCGGATGGCCCGATGCTTCGAGCTCCCTGCCCACGTCCGCAGCCATTGGATCAGATCCGGACAACCGGCCTCATTGACGTACATCGGCCAGGAAGTTCTGAGAACCTGCCGTTCTCGCACCTGCGCTAGGGCAGGCCGAGGAACACGCTCGCCACGCCTGTCGGATGACAGTGGGTGGGGCTTCGCGATGGGGGAGTCGTGACAGAACTGGGTTCCGAGCAGGGGCAGCCACTGTCCAATGACACGCTGCAGCCAAGCCCCGGCCGCACGCCCCGAGGTCCGCTGCTGCTCGCCGGCGTCGGCGTCGTGGTTCTCGCGCTCCTTGCGGGCCTGACCGTATGGCTGACCGCGGCAGACTCTCCTGAAGGGGAACCGAAGGGCAATCGCGATCCCTTCATCCAGGCGATCGACAATCTGGCAGAGGCACAAGGCCTGCGCTACAGGGCCACCGAGATGGTTGGATCTTCCACCCAACGAGAGGTCACGGTCACTGCGTACGGCGACCAAGTCGGCAACCTCGGCTACGGCGGAAAGCTGGACGATCTGACCCGTGACGTCCTTCGAGTCAACGGGGCCACCTACTCCAGGTGGCAGAAGGACCCCGTGAGTAAGGGCCTCGGCAAGTGGACCATCGACAGGCTCGGCGGAGACGCCCAGGACAACGAGATCCTCGACCTGTACGGAACCCCATCCGAACTCGCCTTTCAGCTTCAGGACGCTCTTGACGAGGTGAAGCGCCTACCGGATCCCAACGACCCGAATCTCCCTACCATCACTGTGGCCGGGGTACCTGCGCTGCGTGCCGATACTGCGTTGGGCCGCCTCATCGTGTCGAAAAACGCGCCGTACCGCGTCCTGCGGCTGGAGCCAGTCAGTGTCCACGAACAGATCGAGCAGCTGAAGCAGACGAAGTCGCCACAGGCAGTCGCACCGAAGGTGACCGCTGGCCCGCTCATAAAGTCACTCACCGACGGTTCCAACGGGATCGACCTACTTCCTCTGGCCGGTGACGAAGCGGTCCAGATGTATGACACCCTCGAGCGCTACACCAAGCAGCTCGTCGACGCAGTCGACGGCGGGATCGACCTCCAGCTCAGCTCCGGAGGCGACCTCCAGTGCGGCACCGGGGGCTGCACAGTCCAGGAGACGTTCAAGGGGACCGTGAGCGCCAGTGCCAAGACACGCATCACCGGCGGCAAGGTCACCGCCAGTATGCGTGCGACCGTGACCATTGACGGCCAGCCTGCCGGCTCGTGCACAACTGCACCCAGCACGTTCGCAGTTAGCGGTAGCGCCACCTCTGGCAGCCTCTCCTGCTCCGTGCCGGAGGCCGGCCCGGTCTTCGCCGCCATTGACGCGAAGTACAAGGCTCAGGCTCAGAGTCAAGCGAACTCTGCCGGGGGCACCGTTACAGTCCGGTTTTCATCTCGCGCCAACGCAATAATCGACGCTCATGCCCTGGTGGGAGCCGAGGTTGATGCACTTGTCGAACGAGTCCAGCGCGGTAAGCAGAACAAGGAATGTGCACCCACTCACAGCTTCCTGCCCGGAACGCCGGTCCTCCTCGCCGATGGAACCCACCGAGCCATCGAGGAAATCCGTATCGGCGACCGGGTTCTCGCCACCGACCCAGAAACCGGCATGACTGCCGCACGGCCGGTGACGGACACGATAGCCACGAGTGGAGACAAATACTTCACGCGCCTGGCCCTGACCACACCCACTGGCAACTCAGAAGTCACGGCAACCAACACTCATCCATTTTGGCTCTTGGATCAGCGGCGCTGGATAAACGCCGGTGACATTCGCCCCGGGAGTAGACTGCTTACAGCCTTCGGCGTGCCAGTCGAGGTCGTCAATACCAGTAAGTACGAGCAGATTCAGGCGACGTACGACCTGACCGTCGAGGGCGTCCACACGTACTACGTATTGGCGGGAGCAACGCCAGTACTAGTTCATAACGACGACTATCCCGGCGTGGGCACCATCGTAAACCAGGGCGGTGTCACTATTCAGATATACTCAAATGACCATGCGCCACCGCATGCGCACGTCCAGGGGCGCGGTGATGAGGTCCGCATCGGGCAGAATGGAAAGCCACTGAAGGGTGACCCGGCCCTCTCGAAGAATCAGCAGAAAGTGATTGATGACAATATCAAACTGATTCGAGGTAATATTCGCGCCTCGATGGCAAAGTTTAAGGCCAATGGTGGGTGCTGAGCGCGAGACCCTGAAGGAATTGATCCAAGAGCTTGCCAGTACGCTGGGGCTCGACGCCTCCAGCTGGCAAGATGGCCACGGCAGATGGGAAATCTATCGAAGGGCCGCCGACCACCCAGGGGTGGTGGAGAAGATGTACCGAGCAGTCGAGATCGAACCCGATCCTTCAATTTCCTCGGCTGCGGTCGTTATGATGCTTGAAAGGGTTGACTGCTCGACCAGAGCGCGGTGGGTTGAGCTCATTCAGCCCCAGGTGCGTAAATTTGCTGAGATCAGGGCGCGAGAGCTAGATATTTTCGAATCGCTCACCTCTCCCGGAGTCACAGTAGAACAGGCTGACCTGGAGGGCTGGTCTGATTGGCTGCAGTTGAGGGTGGCGAAGTCGGCGAGCGATCGTCTAGTTCTGTCCAGAATTTCTGAACACGGAAGAACGAAGAGGATTCGTCGAATTGCGGCTGACCGTTTGAGGGCCGACAAATGATCAAGTGGATGCACCGGTGGTTGGGTGAGGTCATTCCTGCCACTCGGGTCGCGCTCGACGATGGAGCGGTGGGCGGGGCGGAGGGGATCGTGCTGCGCGATGCCAGCCGCCGGGTCATCGCGAAGGCGCGCTTTCAGGACTACGAGCGGACTCTCAAGCGGCGTTCTGCCAATCGGCGTTGACCTGATCGTCGCCGCCCGGCTCCTGGCCGCCCAGGGGGCCGGGCTGCCCGCCGCCCGGGGCCCGTCCCGCCCGGCCCGACCCGGGCCGCCCCGCCGCGCCGCTGTGCTGGGCTGTCCGGCCGCCGCCCGTCCGCCCCGCCGCCTCCGGCCGGGCTGCTGCTGGGCCCGTCGCCTGCCAGCCTGTCCGGGCGTTGACTTGTGGGTCACCCGATCAGGTGAAGCCGGCCGTCATCGCTACGCCCTGTTCTCCCTGCCCAGTAGCCTTGGCACCAGCCTGGCCCGGGCGCTCGGGCCAGATCCGACCGTCCCTTCGGACGGGGCCGGAGAACCTTCTAGCGCCGAGGTCGTTCCCCGGGCCGGGCACGCACTGCGACGTCGACACGCAGCGCACCCGTCCCCGGGGGACACCGCGCTCCACACCCGCTCCTGCCCGCCCCGGCTGCTCCACCATCCAGCCCCGCGGTCCGGCCGCCGCCCCCGCCCGGGGCGTCCGTCTCCAACCTGGACGATGCCGACGGCCGCGAGGGCAGTGGCCGTCTCGTTCCACAGCGTCCTGTCGTCGGCGGCCGACTCGGCGGCGACGGGGGAGGAGAGGTGTTCCTGCTGGTCGCCGGGGTGCTGGTGGTGCATCGTGCGACCCTACAGCGCAGCGCGGCCGGCGCCTGGCGGCAGGACGGCCAACGGATCCGCGCCAGCGGCTCCTCGGCCAGGGGGTCAGGAGTGCTCGGCCACCAGGTCCGCGACCCCGTCGCCCTGCCCGCTCCCACCGGGTTGCAGGCGCCCACCGGCCCGCCCGCCATGACCCCGGGGGCGGGCCGTCGCCGCAGACCCGGATCGCCTGTTGCCGCCCAATGTCGCTGGCACGCCGTGCGGGGACCCGGGCTGCACCTGCCAGGCGATGTAACTTACTTCGTAAAAAGCTCGGATCGGTCCCGACCGCGCTCAACACCGTGTACCGTCGGCGACGGCAGGGACTGCTGCCACCGTCTGCGCATCGCGGCCCGGACCTGCTGCGCTCAGGCGACGGAAAGAGGCGAACGCTTCGTCAGTGCGATGACCACCACGCCCTGAGCGGCATGCTGGTCCGGGGCGTCGTGCCGCAGTTGGGACTTTCCATGTCGAAGGACAGCAACGCGACTCTGCGCACCCGGTACACAGGGGAGTCGTACACCCAGGCCCATCACTGGCTCCGGCGCAACGGCCTCTACCGAGGCCTCGTCCCGGACGCCGACGACCCCCAGCAGATCCGGCTGGAGGCAGCCGCTCTCCTCACCCTGGCACGGCCCACCGCCGGTGGCCTGCCCCCGGTCGACGCGGCAGGAACCTTCTTCGGCCTCGCGGGTACGAGTCCGGGCGCGGACGAACTGGTCCTCCTGCCCGCCAGCGGGCTCCACGGGAGCGTACTCGCCCGTCTGCTGCCGAGCCTGACCGCCGACAGCACGATCGTCGGGATTCCGGGCCTGCGCGCCTTCGTCGACCGGGCCGGCCCGTACCTGTGGCTCGGGCGGCTCGGAGAGCACGCCGCCCTCGATGTGCTCCCCAGCCGGCGCACCAGTGCGACGGTCGCCCGCGAGCACGTCACCGCCGCGACGCTGGCAGCCGAGCAGAACGGCCTCACCCCCTTGTGGGACCTCGACCACCAGCACGAACGTGAGATCGCCGCGTGGCGCGCACTGCGGGCGGAAATCGGCGACGACGGGCCGCGGTGGAGCCGTGCGCTGCGCCGTGCCGGTCTGTTCCTGGGCGGCGCGCCCGGGTGGCGGTCGCTCGCGCCGACGGGCGAGGAGGTCCGCGGCCCCAAGCCCGACCACTTGGTGCCGCGGTCGGTGGCACCGGAGGCAGCGGAACAGGTCAGGGGCGTGGTGGCCGTCGCCTCGGCGGACGGGCGAGGGGGCCGGGGCTGCACCACGCTGGTGCTGGCGCTGGCCGGCGCGCTGGCGCGTTCCGGTGTTCGCGTGGTGGTCCTGGCCGGCGACGACCCGGTCGGGGTGTTCGCGGCCTTCCGTGTGGGGCCCCCGCAGCCGGGGGTGTGGGCGCCTCTGCCCGGTGGTGTCCTGCGGCAGCCGATCATGCTCGGCTCCCTCACCCGGGAGATCGCAGAGCGGCAGGTCACGGCCGCACGTGCCGAGTTCGATGTCGTCCTCATCGATGCCGGCACCGACTACCAGCACCGCGCGCTGGCCTCGTCCGCCGACATCGCCGTCCTCCTCGCCAAGTACAGCGTCAGGGACTGGGGGTACGTGGAGAGGGTGGACCACCGGCCCGAGGAAGTCCGCTTCTTCGAGTGGCTGAGCCAGCGGGCGGACGAGTACTTCCACCGGGCTCCCACGGCCCACACCGACCGCCGGCGCCTGCTCAACCTGCTGACCGAGGAACTGCAGTGGTACCAGGCCTCTGCCCTTCCGGACAGCGGCGAGCACCAGGAGCTCGTGGACCTTCTGTGGTCCCGGGACCCTGCGGCCGCCGATGCCGAACCCGACGGCGAGGGCGACCTGCCCTACGACCCGTCGGACCCCGAGGATGTCAAGGACTGGTGGAACGAGACCTGGTCGGACAGCGTGACGATCGACCTCGACACGCCCTTCCCGGCCCAGCTCCCCACACCCGGTGACCCGCGAACCCGTGAACGACAGCGCGCGCTGGTCGAGTTCCTCGCCCCGGAGGGACAGATGCGCCATGGCGCCCAGTGGACGGCGGCCACCACCGAGTGGCTCACGCGCCCGCTCGAGGAGATCGTCCAGGAACTCACGTCCCGAGCCGATCGCACCGTCGACGGCCTGCTCGACGAGGTCCAGGAGCCGGCCGTCGAGCGCTGGGGACCCCGGCTGTGGCACGAGAAGCGGGGTGTCTGGGCAGCGGCACGGGAGGCCGGCGACGATCTGGTCAGCGGGTGGGCGGACATGATCGAGCACCGGCACCGCGACGTGCCGGCCGAACAGACCGCGCAGGCACTGACCATGGCCGTCTGGCAACGGCCGGAGACCACTGGCGTCCTCGCGCTCATGGGACGCGAGACGCAATTTCCGCACCATCGGCTCGCCGCCGTCCGAAAGGCCCTCCCGGAGGGCCTCGCGGATGTCCTGCTGTGGCCTGAGCAGACGGACCTCCGCGAGGCCCCTACGCCCGAACTGCTGAGCCACCGCTCCGGGCCGGCTTCGGTGGCAGCCAACCGGGTCGCACAGACCGTCGTACGGCAACTGCGCCTGGCGACCACCGGTACACCTGTCACGAGCGCTAGGGACAACAGGCTGGAGTCGTAGGAGGACAATGCCTGCGCGGTGGCCGTTCCGCTCGGCGGCCGTCACCCTGGCCAACCTGCGGCCTGTCCGCGCAGTTGCTGAGCGGCCCTGCTCGGTTCGCCCGTCACCTGGGGGTGTGGCTGGCCCGCCCGCTGCTACCTGGCCGCCGGCGAGACCGTTCGGCCTGAGCGGGGCAGCATCAGGCGTTCACGGCCGTCCGCCATCAACCGGCGGACGGCCGTCAGGTGTAGCCGCGCCCGCGCTGCAGAGGTCAGTAGGTCCAGGTGGATCCGGTGCCGCGGTACTCCTCGACGGGGATCGGGTTGATGCCGGGGCGCATGCGGTCGGTATAGAGCAGGCCGTCGAGGTGATCGATCTCGTGGGCGATGAGTCGGGCCAGGCCGCGCTCGTAGGCGACGGTTTTGTCGGATCCGTCGAGGTCGGTGGAGGTGACCTCGAAGTGCAGAGGCCGCGGGACGATGCCGCGGACGTCGAAGAAGCTCAGGCAGCCCTCGTACTGCTCGTCGACGTCCTCGCTGGCGGCGGTGACACGGGGGTTGAGCAAGATGATCGGTTCGGCAGCCGGGTCCGGGGAGAGGACGAGGGCGGCGGCGCGGTCGAGGCCGATCTGCGGGGCGGCGAGTCCCATGCCCTTGGCGAAGGAGTGGACGCGGCCGATCTGTTCGACGGCGGCGAAGAGTTGGTCGATGACGGCCTGGGCACCGTTGCGTTCCGTTGGCAGGTCGAACGGAGCGGCGGGCCGGTGGAGGATGCTGGCGCCCCGCTGGACGACGCCGAGATTCTGCATGTGCTGGCTGGGCCGCACCTCGATCACCTGTACTCCTTGCTGGGTTGCTGCTGGTTCCGGAAGCGCCATTCGAGGCGGAAGCGGGCGTGCAGGGTGGGATCGACGGTGGACCAGTCGAAGGTCCGCCGGCTGCCGGCCTCCTGGCGCTGGGGCGCGGTACGGAGCGGTGTGGCTTCGGCGGTCATCGAGGTCTCGGTGCCCCAGACGACCGGGTCGAGGTCGGCGGGAAAGTCGAGGCGGACCATGAGGTGCTGGGTGGGTAGCCGTACGGCGCGCTGGAACCAGTGGCCCCACTTGTCCTCGGTGACGCTGTAGGCGTACTCGATCCACGTGGCGTCGCCCGGGTAGAGGGGGAAGCGGCCGTCGTCGTTGTCGAACAGCAGCCAAATCTCTTTGAAGGCGTCGCGGTCGTGCTTGGCCTGCCAGCGCATCCCCTCGCCCTGGCACTGGGCGCTCAGCGCGAGTTCGTCCCAGGTCAGCGGGTGTTCGCGGTAATGGGCGTTGGAGCGCTCCGGCTCGCCGGGGTAGCGGTCGACGGCGATGCGGATCAGGTACCTGGTGACGGGTTCGGTGCCGGTGTTGCGAAGCCGTCGGCGCATCGTGAGCCGGTAGACGCCGTTGTCGAAGTGGAGCCGGGCTTCGTCGTGTTCGACGACCAGCGCGGAGCCCGAGGCGTACGGCTGTTCGGGCTGGCGCGGTTCCGGTGGGGCGTGGTGGGTGCGTGCGCGGATGCGGATGCTGTCGTACTCGGTCCAGCGGCGCCAGATCGCCTTGCCGGCGTTGAGGACCTCGTCGGCGAGCCGGGCGAACTCCTCGGTGGGCCGGTGGCGGCCGGACTCCATGTGGCTGACGTAGGAGGGGTCGAAGCCCATCTTGTCGGCGAGGCCGCGCTTGGACAGGCCCCGCACCTCACGCCAGTGGGCGACCTCCGCGGCGAACGCGCCAGCGGCCTGCTCGACCGGATCCAGTTCGGCCACCTCAATCATCCGGTCGCTCGCCCCCAATGAGTCATGAATGAACCGTGAGTGATGGTAGTTCAGCATCCCGTCACGGGCCCAGTCCGCGCTGTCCTGGTACCCGCCCCGCCCGGCCCCGGGCGGAGCAAGGAGAGGGAGGGCCCTGATGACGACGGTGCTGTACCTGCTCAACATCTCGAACCCGGACCGGCTGTCGGCCGACTCCGGCTGGGTCGTGGCCGACACCCTGCTGCCCGCCCTGGTGGACGCCGGCGCGAAGGCGGTCTTCGCTGCCCCGGCCCCGGTGAGCGACGAACGCGTCGGCTTCGAGCCGACCGCGGTGCCCGGCACCAAGTACCGGGCCCGGTTCGACGGCGACACCGCCGCCCTGGCCGACCTGCTGCGGCGCACCCGCCCGGACGTGGTGGTGGCCAATCAGGTCGAGTCGGCGCCGCTGGTGCGCGCGGCGATGCTGGAGGCCGGCAGCGACGCCGTCCTCGCCGGGTACTGCCACTACCTGCCGTTCTCCTTCGAACGCGCTGACCTGCTGTTGGATCCGTCGCTGGACGACGCGGGGCTCGGCCGCCCGGTGCTGCTGACCTTTCTTGCCGGGGTGGCGGCCCTGGACCGGGTGCTGGTGCACTCCGAGACGGCCGCCCACTGGCTCACCGTCGCGGCCGGCCGTGCCGGGCTGGAACTCGGGGAAAGGCTGCGGATCGTTCCGCCGCCGCGCGACCCCGCTCTCGTCCGCGATGACGCTCCCGCCCCCATCGAGGGTGCCGTGGCCGCGGCGGTCTACAACCACCGCCTGTACGCGCACTACGGCACCGAGGAGTTCCTGCGGCTCGCCGTCGAACTGGTCTCGCCCGCGCTGCGGCTGACGGTGATGGATCTGTTCGGCAGCCGGCGCCCGGGCCGCACCGCGTTGGACGCCAGCCCCGAGCGGTTCCGCGACGCGCTCGCGGCCGTGCCCGGCGTGGAGGTGGCCTTCGACGGCGGCGACCGGACCCGCTACCGGCAGGTGCTGGCCTCCTCCCATTTCGGGATCGCCCCGTACCGGCCGTCGTGCCCGTGGTCGCTGTCGGTCATCGACTGCCAGGCCATGGGCCTGCCCGTGATCTCCCCGCGCCTGGGCTGGATGGCCGAGCACATTCATCCCGACCTGCTGTTCGACACCCCCGCCGAGGCTGCGAAGATCACCGCCCGGCTCACCGGCGACCCCGCGTTCTACGCCGGTCACTCCGCCTTCGCCAAGGCGTCCACCGAGGCCCTGGCTCCCGCGGTGGTCGCCGCCCGCTACCTGGAGGCCGTCGCGTGACCGGCTTCGACGCGGTGTTCCTGTCCTTCGACGAGCCGCTCGCCTCCGTGCTGCACGCGCGCTCCGAGCGGGTGCTCGGCCGGCCGGTCAAGCGCCTGCACGGCATCCGCGGGATGCGCCGTGCCTACCGGCTGTGTGCCGAGCTTCCGGACGCCGAGGCGTTCTTCCTCGCCGACGGCGACTTCGAGATTGACGACCGCTTCGCCCCGGGAGCCGTCGCGCCGCTGGACGAGGGGGTCGCGATGCGGGTGTGGCAGGCCGTCAACCCGGTCAACGGCCTGACCTACGGCTACGGCGGGCTCAAGCTCGTACGGACGGCGGCGCTGAAGGAGATGGGCGAGGCCGTCGACGTGCTCGCCGCGCTGCCCGGGAAGGTGGAGTTCGCCAAGATCGTCGCCGGGACCACCCGGTTCGATCAGAGCCCGTTCCACGCCTGGAGGGCGGGCTTCCGCGAGTGTGCGATGCTCGCCCGGGGCTGCGAGTATGGCACCGCCCCGGCCGACGCGCGGTTCCGGATCGCCGCCTGGACCGACCGCGGAGATGGCCCGTACGGGGAGTGGGCCATTCTCGGCGCCCGCGAGGGCGTCTCCTTCGCCGCCACCGGGTACCGCACCGAGGCGGCCGGGTTCGAGGTGATCAACGATCCGTCCTGGCTGCACGGGCGCTTTCAGCACGCCCACGGTGCCGCCCTCCCGGTCGGTGCCCGGTGACCGGTCCTGGTCGGCTGGTGCTGATCGAGTCGAGGGCGGCCGGGCACTCCCCGCGTGTGCTCGCTGCCCTCGCGGCCGCCGCCCGCGGGCGGGCGGTAGTCGTCCTGCTCGGCGGCACCGATCACGACACCGCCGCTGCCATCACCACCACCGGCGCCTGGCTGGCCGATCGGCCGGCCGGGCCCGCCGCCCGCGTGTTCTGGGCTGCGGCCCGTGCCACCGGACGGCTGGCCGCCGCCGCGATTCGGGTCACCCGCGGCCGCCGGCTGCCCAGGGCGGCGCGGCGTCTGCCGCACCAGGTCACCTTGCTGGCCCGGTGCCTGGCCGAGGCCGCCCATCTGGCCACCGCCCGCACTGTGCTGGGAGACGAGCGGCCCGCCGCGGTGGTCGTGCTGACCGCCAGCGAGGCCCTGCACCACAGCGCAGCCCGCCTCGGGGGCCTCGCGCACCTGCGCTTCGTCCACGAGGTCTCGACCGGCCCGGCCGGGTGGCTGCGGCGCCTGGACCGGCCGGGCGGGCCGGCGGTGCGGGTCCTGTGCCCGACCGATGGCGTTCGCGTCGACGTCGCCGCCAACGCGCCGCGCCTGGCAGCCCGGGTGCGGGCGTTCGCCGTCCTCGGCCCCGAGGCCCCGCCCGGCGAGCGGGAACGGGAGACCGCCCGGGCCGTGTTCGGCATCCCGCCGGACGAGCAGGCCGTCGCCCTGGTGGGCGGCTGGTGGCCGCACAAGGACATCCCCACCGTCGCCGCCGCGCTCGGCAAGGTGAACCGGCCCCTGCACCTGCTGGTCGCCGGCCACCCGCTCGACGCCGCCCTGCTGGGCGAGATCCAGGCCATCGGGCAGGTACGGCTGCACCTCATCGCACGCCGCGCGGAGGAAGCGGAGATCCGGGCCGTGTACGCGGCCGCCGACCTGGCCGTCGTCGCACGCCGGCCCGGGGTGGCCAAGGAATCCGGCCTGGTCACCGACGCCGTACGCCACCAGGTTCCGTTGCTGGCCTCCGACCACGACCGAGCCCTCACCCAGGCGCTGGCCGGCTCCGGCTGGGCCCGCCTGTTCACCACCGGCGACCCCGCCGACCTCGCACGCGCCCTCGACGCCGCCCACCTCAACCCGGCACGCCGCCCCACAGCAGCAGACGCCCGCGCGCTCGGCCTGCCCACGGCCGCCCAGCAGGCCGAGTTCCTCACCGACGCCTACAGCCGACTGACCGGAGACGGAGACCTCACCCGATGACCTCATCCATGCCGCCGGTGATCGCGGTGATCGGCCCCGTCGAACCCGAGTTGCTGACCGCCTTCACCACGCACTACCGCACGCTCGGCATCACCCGCTTCCACCTGGCCTTCCACTTCCCCGACCACGTCGGTGCCGACCGGCGCCAGGCGTTGCTCACCACTTGCCGCGACCTCGGCCTCGCCCCGCGGATCACCTCCACCGGGCCGTGGCACGAGACCACCAACGGCGGCCTGCGCGACGAGCTCCGCCGCGGCGCGGGCGAAGGCTGGCACCTGCTCGCCGACTCCGACGAGCTGCAGACCTACCCGGACGGACTCACCACCACCATCGCGGACGCCGAGGCCGACCGCTGCGGCACGGTGCGCGGGCTGATGCTGGACCGCGTCACCGCCGACGGCTCCCTCACCGGCTGGGACACCGCCGACGGCCTGGACGCGGCGTATCCGCTCGGCGGATTCGTCACCCACCGCGTGGTCCGCGGCGACCCCCGCAAGATCGTCCTCGCTCACTCCAGTGTGCAGGTCGCCTCCGGCAACCACCGCGCACCCGGCCACCCGCCGGCCAACCGGCCCCCGGTGGTGGTCCACCACTTCAAGTGGCGCCACGGCGTCGACGACGACGTCCGCCGCCGCGCCGAACACTCCGCGGACTGCACCTGGAAGTCCCTCTCCCAAGCACGCCATACCGAGGCCCGCCGAGTCCTTGCCCACCTCCAGCGCAACGGCGGCCGGATCGGCGTCCGGCAGCTGGGGCTGCGGCCGGTCACCCTCGCCCAGACACCCACCTGGTGGGCCGACGAGGCCCAGCACCTCGTGGACACCTGGCGCCCGCCCGCGCGGTCCTTCGGCTAAGGGCTGTCCCGTAACTGCTGGTCGCGGATGGGATGATCTTGCCGTGGCTGGTGTGATCACGGCGTCGGAGCCTTTCTGGATAGCCCCGTTCACCGGGCTGAGCGTACGCGACTTCCGCAAGCTGATGACGGTATTGCGCCGCGAGGGCGCCGACAGAGTGCGGCCGGGCCGGCCCTGGGGCCTGTCTCTGGAGGACCGGGTCCTGTTGGTCGCGGCCTACTGGCGCACGAACCTGACACTGCGCCAGCTCGCCCCGCTGTTCGGCGTGTCCAAATCGGCGGTCGACCGGATCATCGACCACGTCGGTCCTCTGCTCGCGCTCAAGCCCCGCCGGCGTTTCCGCAAGGACACCGTGCTGATCGTCGATGGCACCCTGGTCCCCACCCGCGACCACACCATCGCCGCGCCGTCCAAGAACTACAGATACTCCACCAACCACCAGGTCGTCATCGACGCTCATTCCCGCCGGGTTGTCATCGTCGGCCGCCCCCTCCCGGGCAACCGCAACGACTGCAAGGCATGGGAGGAATCCGGTGCCAAGGCCGCCGTCGGCAATGCCACGACCATCGCCGACGGCGGCTACCCGGGAACAGGCCTGGTGATCCCGCACCGGCGGGCGCGCGGGGGTGACCTGACCGAGTGGCAAGTTGAGCACAACCGCGAACACAAGCAGGTCCGCGCACGCGTCGAGCACGTCTTCGCCCGGATGAAGGCTTGGAAGATCCTGCGAGACTGCCGCCTCAAGGGCGATGGGGTCTACCACGCCGTACTCGGCATCGCCCGCCTCCACAATCTCCTCCTCACCAGCCAACACGGTTGTCTCGCTAAGGTGCAACCGTGGAAGAAATCCCCTGGTTCGAGCACGACAAGGACGACCTGACCTCCGCGCAGCAGGAGTTCGCGGCAGTGCTTTCTGCACGCGCGCGTTCCTGGTCGGTGGACCCGCTCGACACGGTCCTGCTGCCCCCGTGCCACACCTGCTTCGGCGAGCTGCTGGCCTATCTGGACATCGGCGACCCGGAGCGCCACCAGGGTGTGCTGACCATCGGAGCCCACTACGACGGCACCAACGTGCGCGCGGACAAGCTCCACAACCAGAACTTCAGTCGTCCCGACGCACCGACTGAGTTCACCTTCACCTCAGCCGGCACCCCCACGGAGGCGGCCCACCGGACGGCCGACTGGTTCGAGGTGGTCCTCGCACGGCCGTTGGTCCGCTGTGAGTGGCTGTACGAGGGGAAGGTCTACGCCCTTCGCTACGAGTACACCGACGACGGGCGAGGCCTCAGTGAGGGCTTCGAGACGCCGCTCGCCCCACCTGAGCTGCAAGAACGCTTCGCGACTGAGGGCGTCGACCGCGGAAGTGGCCGGATCAACCGCGCTGGCCTGGGCGAACCCGACCGGGTGGTCCATGTCCGAGGCATGAAGTCCACACCTTAGTTACGGGACAGCCCTTAGAACGACCCCGGGGCAACGATCTCCTCGCCCTCACCCTCGGGGACGTCGAACCGCTCGTAGAAGTCGTCCAACGCGCTGGCCGTCACGGTCAGCGCGTTGGCGTCCTCGCGCTCATTGCGTTCCTCGAGGCGCCGCAGCAGTTCGTCCTTGGGCACCGGGAAGTACAGCAGCCGCCACCGGCCGCCGGCCTCGGCGACGAGCTTCTTCCACTCCTCGCGGTCCCGCTGGAGCCACAGCCCGTGGTCGAGCACCACGTCCGTCCCGGCCGCGACCAGCTCGGCCAGGCGCTCGCGGACCTCGACAACCACCGGGGCCTCCAGATCGAAGTACCGGTGCTCGGGGTAGTCCACGCCGTAGCGGCCGTGCCGCTCGTGCACCAGCTCGTCCACCGACAGCCGGACCGCACCGGCCGGTTCCAGTGCCTGGGTCGCGTAGGTGGTCTTGCCCGACCCCGTCAGCCCGACCAGGAGGTAAACCACCGGCCCCCTGTCACCGGCCGACCGGTCGACCACTCCGTGTGTCCCCACGCGAACTCCCATCGACTCCCGCCGCCCGGCCCACAGGCGGCTGCTGCCCATCATCCTCCTCACGAGCCCCGGACAGCGGCGGAACCGGCGCGAACAGCCCCAGCCCGTACCACCGGAGTACGCCGCCGGTTCTCGCCATATCCATGCCCAGGACGCCCACGTCGCTGTCGACCCGGTATCCGCGCAGGTCAGGGCGCCTCTCCCGGTCCCGGGACATGCGAACCCCCTTGCCCAGCTTCGAGCGCGCGCTCCACGGGGTCGTTCGATCACACAAGGTCACCGGTGGTGTTCGGGGCCGGATCCTGACATCCGGGTTTCGACGACGGGCTGTCCGGAACACGACCAGAGCGGCGATCACTTGCCGATGATCCGTCGGTTCCTGTCGTGGGGCGCTGGTACATCAATGACCAGACAGGCCGCGCGGTGCGGCCCGCCGACGGGAGGGGAACATCCGATGCCGGTACCCGAGGGATACCACGTCGTCCGCAGCCACATCCGCCGCAACCCGCGGCCCAGCGCCAAGAAGATGAGCGGCTGGACCATCGCCGGGATCTGCGCGGCTGTGTGGCTGTGGGGACACTTCATCGGATTCAGCGACACCAGCCCGGCCACGCCGAGCACCCCCGCGCCTGCGGCCACCGCCCCCGCGGCGCACTGATGGCCCGCAGGCGGCGCCGGCTGCGTCGGCCGCGCGGCGCCACCGAGCTCGCCCCGGCCGGGCTCGTCGTCCTCGCGGCGGCGGTCGTGCTCTTCCAGGCGGCCGAGGCCGGTGCCCGGGCCGCCGCGCGCTACTGGCCCGTCCTGGCGGTACTCGCGGCGGTGGCCGCCGCCGGCACGGTGGCGTGGTGGGTACGGCGCAAGGCAGCGGGCCGAGCCCGGGTGGAGCGGCTGGCGACGCTGCGGCTCAGCCTGGCCGGCATCGACGCCCTCAGCGACCAGGAGTTCGAGTTCGCGCTGCGGGACCTGCTGGTGCGGGACGGCTGGAGCGCCCGGAAGGTCGGCCAGCAGGGCGACCAGGCCGCCGACGTGATCGGCCAGCACCCGGCGCTCGGCCGGATCGTGGTCCAGGCCAAGCACACCAAGGTCGGCGCGAAGGTCGGCTCCCAGGTGATGTACCAGGTCAAGGGCACCGCAGGCCCGGCGCACGGTGCCGACATCTCGGTCGTGGTCACCAACGGCACGTTCACCCGCGACGCGAAGGCATGGGGCGAGAAGCACGCGGTGCACTGAGTCGACCGCGACCGGCTCCGCCTGTGGGCCGAGCACGGTCTCGCCCTGCATGACCTGCTGCGACTGCCGGCCCGTACGCCCAGGCGCCGTCTCGGCCGCCCGGCTGCCTGCACCGGGCCCTCATGATCAAAAGATCAGGCTCTGGATGTACCAAGTTTCTGCTGGATTGAGCGGTGAGGCATTGTTGGGAGCGCCGAACTCGTATGATATCGCCGCCAGTCTTGTGCGCCACTGGCTGGATGCAAGTGGGACGCCGGTCGAACTTAATCCAAGCAGCATGATCAGTGAGATCCCGAATTTCAAAAAGGATGTTAAAGGTTACTTGACCGGCGATGCCGTCAAGAATGGAGCATTTGATTCCGGCTGGCAAAGGACCCGCCCGGTGGAGACTGACGGGGCGTCCAGTATCGGTTGATTCTATGCTCTGAACAACTTTCAGTGGAGAGCCACGGGCGTGAGCCAGGGTGGGGCGATTGCGGAATACAAGCTTGAGATCAGGAAGCGCTGCGACTGGGGTGCGCCCAGTGAGGGGCGTGATGATTTGCATAAGGTATGGCTTCAGATGACTCGGCCGGAGATTGCCCATTTCAATACTGTTGGATTGGCGAGGGACTTTGATGTGTTCGGCTCATCCATAATGCGAGGGGCCCCTCGGTGACAATTGACAGGAAGACGCTGACTGTATTCCTGGTGGGTGTGTCGATGCTGACCGCTGCGTCGTGTACAAGTGCAAGTGTGGCGGAGAGCAGGCCCGAACGCGTTGGCTCGGCGTCGCCGAGCTCGATTGCCAGGGGACAATTGACGATCGCAGGGGCGCCCAGCAAAGAGCGCCAAGAACGATACGGAATAGCCGTTCCGGCTGGCGCAACGGCTGTCTCCCACGGGTTCCAGCGAGAAAGTGGTGGCGGAGAGCTCTGGGTGACCTTCAAGATTGGGCCAGAGGGTCGCGATCTCTTTCTTTCGAGTATCGGAATCAGTGAAAAAGACTTGAATTCAGGTGTTGTCGAGTTCACTTCGAGCGATCTCGACCTCACCGGCTGGTCCATCGGTAACGCGCAGTCGGTGAAAGGCAAGATGGTTCCTGCAAAGGACGATGACATGAAGAGCCCGAGCATCAAGGTTGTCATTGACTACTCGGGTGTCGACGTGATGACGGTCTACGCCCTTTCGGCAAGGCCGTAGTGCCTTGGTGACTCCTCTGCATTGTTCCCTCCTTCGGTTTTGATTCTTCGCTGCGGCCTGCCGGCCAGTCCGGCAGGCCGCAGCAGTTTTCGGCTGATCGCGGGAATGCATGCGGTCCGAAGGTCAGACTGGATGCGGCGAGCACCAGATGGGTAGGAGGTTCGATGGCGTTCCGCGTCACGGCCTCTCGCCCGTACAGCCCACCCGGCTGCGGCCCTCCGGCCGGGCGGGGCCCGCCGCGGCCGCCCGTCCGCCGCCGGCCCGTCGTCGTCCGCCCGCCTGCCCTCCGGCCGGGCCGGGCCGCCGCCCGGCCGCTTGCCCGCCGGCCCGGCTGCCGGGCTCGTGTGGGCTGCCACACTGGTGGCCATGTCCCCTGAGTACCTGTTTCCGAGGG
>NZ_JAIY01000002.1:0-22446 GCF_000710405.2 Kitasatospora sp. MBT66
CCGCACCTTCATGGCCTGGCCGGCCCTGCCCTCGGTCTGGCGGACCCAGCTGTCCGCCGTCCGCGACGACATCGCCAAGCTGGCCCACGAGATCTCCCGCTACGAGCCGGTCGTCGTGGTGGCCCGCCCCGGGCAGGCCGCCGACGCCCGCTACTACTGCGGATCCGGCGCCTACTACCGCATCACCGTGGTCGAGATCTCCAACGACGACCTCTGGATCCGCGACTTCGGGCCGACCTTCGTGGTCGGGCCGGGCACGATCGCCGGTGTCGACACCAACTTCAACGGCTGGGGCAAGGACGGCACGCCCTACTACCAGCGGTACGCCGAGGACGCCGCCGTCGCGGGCACCCTGCTCGCCGAGTACGGGGTGGACCGGATCCGGGCCCCCTTCGTCGGCGAGGGCGGCGCCCTGGAGACCGACGGCGAGGGCACCCTGCTGGCCACCGTCAGCTCCTGGGTGAACCCCAACCGCAACCCCGGCATGTCCCAGGACGAGGTCGAGCGCGCCCTGCGCGGCACGCTCGGGATGGACAAGGTGATCTGGCTGGACGGCGTGGCCGGCCAGGACATCACGGACGCCCACATCGACTGCCTGGCCCGCTTCACCGCGCCCGGCCGCGTTCTGCTCGACCGGCCGGGGCCCGGCACGGACCAGGTCTGGGTCAAGGTCTACGAGCAGGCCAAGCGGGCCCTGAGCACGGCCACCGACGCCCGCGGCCGCG
Source organism: Kitasatospora sp. MBT66 (assembly GCF_000710405.2). NCBI lineage: Bacteria > Bacillati > Actinomycetota > Actinomycetes > Kitasatosporales > Streptomycetaceae > Kitasatospora > Kitasatospora sp. MBT66. Next base: position 726 of record NZ_JAIY01000002.1, read on the forward strand.
CGCTCACCGTGGTCGAGCTGCCCGCCCCGGACCGCAAGCGGATCCGCGGCCGCGACCTCGGCAAGGACTTCCTCTCCAGCTACAGCAACTTCTACGTGGCCAACGGCGCCGTGTTCGTCCCCCAGTTCGGCCACGGCGCGGCCGACGCACGGGCCCGCGCCATCCTCCAGGCCGAGTTCCCGACCCGCGACATCGTCCAGGTCGACATCGACAACATCGCCTCGGGCGGCGGCGGCATCCACTGCGCCACCCAGTCGCAGCCGTCCGTCCCGCCGCTCCGCTGACTCCTCGGCGGCCCGTCCGTCCCCCACGGAGACGGGCCGCCGGGGCTCCCCGCCCACCCGGTGGCAACCGGTCCCGCAGCACCGGTCCGGCAGTACCAGTCCCGCAGTACCAGTCCCGCAGCACCCGGCCGGCCCGCGCACCCGACGCGGCGGGCCCGGCCGGGCCCGAAGAGAACGAGGATCCCCATGACCCACCGCATGCCCGCCGAGTGGACCGAGCACGACGGCTGCCTGATGGCCTGGCCGGTCCGGCCGGACCTGTGGGGCGACCACCTCGACGAGGTGAAGCGCGAGTACGCGGCCGTCGCCCGGGCCATCGCCGAGTTCGAGCCCGTCACCATGGTGGCCCCGCCCGGCCACGGCGACGAGGCCCGCACCCTGTGCGGCCCCGGCCTGACCGTCGTCGAGATCCCGCAGGACGACTCCTGGTTCCGCGACTCCGCGCCGATCTTCGTCCTGGACGAGGAGGGCCGCCGGGCCGGCGTCGACTTCCGCTTCAACGCCTGGGGCCGCAAGCACCACCCCTGGGACGCCGACGACCGGATCAGCGGCCTGCTGCTGGAGCACCTCGACGTGCCGGCGATCCGCTCCGAGATGATCCTCGAAGGCGGCGCGATCACCGTCGACGGCGAGGGCACGCTGATCACCACCGAGCAGTGCCTGCTCCACCCCAACCGCAACCCCGAGCTGGGCCGCGAGGAGATCGAGGCCGAGCTGAAGGCCCGGCTCGGCGTCACCAAGATCATCTGGCTGCCCTACGGCGGTGCCCTGGACACCGAGACCGACGGCCACGTCGACGGCGTCTGCGCCTTCGCCGCCCCCGGCAAGGTCGTGGTGCAGCTGCCCGCCGACCCCGCGCACCCCGACTACGTGCGGATGCGCGCCAACCGCACGGTGCTGGAGCACTCCACCGACGCCCAGGGCCGCCCGTTCGAGATCGTCGACGTCACCCAGGCCGCCTTCGTCGAGGTCGACGACGTCCGGGTCGAGGTCGGCTACCTGAACTTCTACCTGGCCAACGGCGGTGTCGTCGTCCCCGTCGCCGACCACCCCGAGGACGCCGGCGCGCTCGCCGTGATCGCCGCCGCGTTCCCCGACCGCAAGGTCGTCGGCGTGCGGGCCCGGGTGATCGCCTTCGGCGGCGGCGGCGTCCACTGCATCACCCAGCAGATCCCGGCCGCCCGCGCCTGACCCAGCCAGCGAACGGAGAACCACCCTCATGACTCCCACCGCACCCGCCAGACGCACCCGGACCCGGCGCCCGCTCCTCGCCGCCACCGCGCTGCTCGGCGCCGCCGCCCTGGTCGCCGCCTGCGCGGGCCCGCCCCGCGGCGGCTCCAGCGACCGGGCCGACGTCCAGCTGTCGCCCTCCAGCCCGCCGGCCGCCGGCGACATCGACTCCTTCACCTGGGCCACCTACGCCGAGCCGCCCACCCTGGACTACCTCCAGGCCTTCGACTACCCGCAGAACACGGTGCTGTCGAACGTCTGCGAGAGCCTGATGCGCTGGACGCCCCAGCTCACCCTGGCCCCCGGCCTGGCCGAGAAGGCGTCCAACCCCGACCCCACCACCTGGGTCTACGACCTGCGCTCCGGTGTGCACTTCCACGACGGCTCGGTGATGACCGCCGAGGACGTCGTGTACAGCCTCGGCCGGCAGATGAACCCCGACAACGCGGCGGCCTGGGCCCAGAACCTCCAGAACGTCGACACCGTCACCGCGACCGGCCCGCTCCAGGTCACCGTCAAGCTCAAGCGGCCCGACTCCCAGTTCCCGCAGTACATGGCCACCGCCGCCGGCGTCGTCGCCGCCAAGGCCGGGGTGGAGGCCGCCGGCCGGGACTACGGCACCGGCGGGAGCCTCGACTGCACCGGGCCGTTCAAGCTCGGCAGCTGGACCAAGGGCCAGTCGATCGAACTCCAGCGCTTCGACGGCTACTGGGGCACCCGGGCCAAGGCCGGCACGGTCGTGTTCCGCTTCCTCACCGACCCCTCCGCGCGCACCAACGCCATGCTCAGCGGCGAGGTCGACGGCGGCTACCTGATCCCCACCGAGAGCTACGACCGGCTCCGCAACGGCGGCACCGGCACCCTGTACTTCGGCGAGGGCCTCAGCACCGTCAACCTCAACGTCACCAGCATGGACGGCCCGCTCGGCGACCTCCGGGTCCGCCAGGCGCTGTCGCTGGCCCTCGACCGCACCGGCTTCGTCCGCACCGGCCTCGCCGGCGCCGGCACCGTCACCGGCTCGCTCACCACCCGGGCCGCCTGGGGCACGCTGCCCGAGGACGTCCGCACCGCCGCCTTCGCCCACCTCACCCCCACCGACCAGGACATCGAGCGCGCCAAGGCCCTGGTCAAGGAGGCCGGTGCCAGCGGCCGCACCCTCACCGTCGCCACCAGCAGCATCGGCCAGGACGTCTCGCTGCTCGCCACCGCCGTCCAGTCCGCCGGCGCCCGGATCGGCCTCAACATCCAGCTGCGGACCATCGCTCCGAACGCCTTCACCTCGCTGTTCACCGACCCCAAGGCGCGCGAGGGCCTGGACATGTTCCCGGAGACCTACTACGACTCCATCACCGACCCGCTCGACCTGCTCGCCAACTTCCGCACCGGCGCCTACCAGAACTTCGCCGGCTACAGCGACCCGGCCTACGACGAACTGGTCGACCGGGCCTCCGCCGAGTACGACCCGGCCAAGCGCGGCGCGATCGAGGCGCAGCTCCAGCGGACGGCCTCCGAGAAGCTGCTGTGGATCCCGGTCGCCGAGTGGCCCACCGCCCTCTTCCTGAACAAGCGCATCACCGGCGCCCCGACCACCATCTCCTACCTGTACTACCCGTGGGCCGCCGACGTGGGGGCCGCGCGGTGACCTTCCTGCGATTCGCCGTCCGACGGCTGGTCGAAATGGCCGTCACCCTGCTCGGCGCCTCCTTCGTCGTCTTCGGGGCGATGTACCTGGCGCCGGGCAGCCCGGCGAGCTTCCTGCTGTCCGGGCGCTCGGCCTCCCCGGCCGCCCTGCAGGCGATCAACGAGCAGTACCACCTGGACGACCCCTTCCTGGTGCGCTACCTCCGCTGGCTCGGCCAGGTGCTGCAGGGCGACTTCGGACGCTCCCTCACCTACCGCACCGACGTGTCGGGCCTGCTCGCCGACCGCCTGCCCGCCACCCTGCTGCTGGTGGCCATGGCCCTGCTGGTGGTCGTCGTGATCGGCCTGGTGCTCGGCTGGATCGGCGCCGTCCGCGGCGGCGCGACCGACTCCGCGATCCTGGTCACCACCACCCTCGCCGTCGGCACCCCCTCCTTCGTCGCCGCGGTGCTGCTCCAGGGCCTGTTCGCGGTCAAGCTGGGCTGGTTCCCGACCAGCGGCGCGGGCGACGGCCTGCTCGACATGGCCTGGCACCTCACCCTGCCCGCGATCGCCCTCGCGCTCTACCTGATCGGCATGCTCGCCCGGGTCACCCGCTCGGCGATGCTGGACGCCCTGGAGGGCGAGCACGTCACCGTCGCCCGCAGCCGGGGCGTGCCCGAGCGCGAGGTGATCCGCCGGCACGTGTTCCGCAACTCGCTGGGCACCGTGCTCACCACCGGCGGCCTGATCGTCTCCACCCTGCTGGTCTGCACGATCCTGGTGGAGTCCGCGTTCAGCGTCGGCGGCCTCGGCCAGCTCCTCGAACTGTCCACCACCACCAAGGACTTCCCGACCGTCCAGGCCATCTCGCTGATCATCGTGGCCCTGTTCATGACGGTGAACCTGCTCGTCGACCTGCTCCACCCGCTCGTCGACCCCCGGGTCACCCTCGGCTCCAGGAGGTCCGACGCATGAGTGTCGCCCTCGCCCGGCGGCCCGGCCTCGCCCGGGTCAAGTCCGCCCGCGCCCCGCTCTACCGGATCTGCCTCGGCCTCGCCGCCCTGGTCGTGCTCGCCGCGCTGCTCGCCCCCTGGCTGGCACCCGACGACCCCAACACCGTCGACCTCGGCAACGCCCTCGCCGGTCCCTCCGCCGACCACCTGCTCGGCGTGGACGCGGCCGGCCGCGACACCCTCGCCCGGCTGCTGATCGGCGCCCGCACCTCGCTGCTCGGGCCGCTCGGCGTGGTCGTCTTCTCCACCGTCGCCGGCGTCGCCGTGGGCCTGCTGGCGGGCTGGCGCGGCGGCTGGATCGACTCCGTGCTGTCCCGCAGCACCGAACTGGTCTTCGCCTTCCCCGGCATGCTGCTCGCCATCCTGATCGTCGCGGTCCACGGCGAGGGCCTGATGGCCCCCGTCGTCGCCCTCGCGATCGCCTACCTGCCCTACGTCTCCCGCCTGACCCGCTCCCTGGTGCTGGCCGAACGCATGCGGCCCTACGTCTCCGCCTACCAGGTCCAGGGGCACTCGGCCATCCAGATCTGCCTGCGGCACGTCCTGCCCAACATCGCGCCGATCGTGCTCGCCCAGTCCACCGTCAACTTCGGATACGCCCTCATGGACCTGGCCGGCCTGTCCTTCCTCGGACTCGGCGTCCCCGCCCTCACCCCCGACTGGGGCCGCATGGTCTTCGACGGCCAGACCGCGATCCAGCACGGCTACCCGCTCTCCGCGATCCTGCCCTGCGTCCTCATCGTGCTCACCGTCGTCGCCTTCAACGTCGTCGGCGAGCGCTGGGCCGACCAGGTCGCCCGGAGGACCACGTGAACGCCCTCGACGTCCGGGAGCTGCGCCTGCGCCTGCCCGGCACCGCCCGCCCGGTGCTCGACGGGGTCGACCTCACCGTCGCCCCCGGCGAGACCGTCGCCCTGGTCGGCGAGTCCGGCTCCGGCAAGTCCCTCACCTCGCGCGCCGCCCTCGGCCTGCTGCCGCCCGGCGCCGTCCCCGCCGGCGAGGTCCTCGTCGACGGCCGGGACGTCCTCACCATGGACGCCGCCCGGCTGCGCGAACTGCGCACCGGCCGGGCCGCGATGGTCTTCCAGGACCCGCGGGCGGCCGTCAACCCGCTGCGCCGCATCGGCGACTTCCTCACCGAGAGCGTCCGCCTCACCGGCACCATGAGCGCCGCCGACGCGGACCGGCGCGCCGTCGAACTCCTCGACGCCGTCGGCCTCGGGCCCGAGCTGATGCGCCGCTACCCCGGCCAGCTCTCCGGCGGCATGCTGCAACGCGTCATGATCGCCGCCGCCCTGATGGGCGACCCGGTCCTGCTGCTCGCCGACGAGCCCACCACCGCGCTCGACGTGACCAGCCAGGCCGAGGTCATCGCCCTGCTGGACCGGCTGCGCGAACGCTTCGGCACCGGCCTGCTGTTCGTCACCCACGACCTGGGCCTCGCCGCCGCCATCAGCGACCGGGTCTACGTGATGTACGCGGGCCGGATCGTCGAGTCCGGACCGGCCGAGGCCCTGTTCGAAGGACCCCGCCACCCCTACACCGCGGCGCTGCTCTCCTCCACCCCGCGGCTGGACGGCCCGACCGGCCGCCTCGCCGCGATCGACGGCCAGCCGCCGGACCTGCGGCAGGAGCTGACCGGCTGCGCGTTCGCCGCCCGCTGCCGGTACGCGACCGACCTCTGCCGGGAGGAGGCCCCCGCGCTGCGCCCGGCCCCCGGGCGGCCCGGGCAGCCGGCCGCCTGCCACCACCCGCTCGAAGGGAGCCCCGCCGATGTCTGAGGCAGCCCCGAGGACCGCCGCGCCGGACACCGCTGCTCTGGAGGTCACCGGCCTGTGCCGGACCTTCGGCGCCGTCCGGGCCGTGGACGAGGTCTCCTTCACCCTCCCCGCCGGCGGCTCGCTCGGCATCGTCGGCGAGTCCGGCTCCGGCAAGACCACCACCGCCCGGATCGTGGTCGGCCTCGAACGGGCCGACGCGGGCCGGGTCCTGGTGAAGGGCCGGGCCCGCGCCGGCGGCGCCCGGGGCAGGGCCGGACGCCTCGCCCGCGCCCGCGAGGTCCAGATGGTCTTCCAGGACCCGTACCTCTCGCTGGACCCGCGCACCAGCGTCGAGGCCGCCCTGCGGGAGACCCTGCGGCTGCACTTCCCCGGTGCCGACCACCAGGCCCGGATCAAGGAGCTCCTGGACCAGGTCGGCCTCGGCACCCGGGCGGCCGAGGCGCTGCCCCGGCAGCTCTCCGGCGGCCAGCGCCAGCGCGTCGCCATCGCCCGGGCGCTGGCCGTGCAGCCGGCCGTCCTGGTGCTGGACGAGGCGGTCGCCGCACTGGACGTCTCGGTCCAGGCCCAGGTGCTCAACCTGCTCGCGGACATCCGCGAACAGACCGGCATCGGCTACCTGTTCATCACCCACGACCTCGGCGTGGTCCGCTGCGTCACCGACGAGGTCGTGGTCATGCGGCACGGACGGATCGTCGAGGCCGGCCCCACCGCGACGGTCCTCGACGACCCGCAGCACGCCTACACCCGGCTGCTGCTGGAGTCCGTGCCCCGGCCCGGCTGGGATCCCGACCGGATCGCCGCCGCGCGCCGGGCCCTGTGAGCCCCCCGGCCCGGCAGCCGCTCGGGGTCTGCCGGGCCGGGGTCCCGTCCCCTTCCGGGGGCCGTCGGTGGCGGGTCCGGGATTCACCCCGATGGCGGGTACCTGCCGGGGCCGGTCCTGACCCGGCTTTCAGTAGCGTGCGGGACCGTACCCCCTCAGGCACCTACCGGAACGAGGCCCCATGGCTCACCCGGCCCGCCCGGCTCACCCCGGGCCGTCCCGCCGTTCGCTGCTGCGCTCCGGAACGGCGCTCGCCGCCCTGGCCCTGACCGCCGGCTGCTCCTCCGACGGCGGTGACGAGCAGCCGCCGAGCCCCGCCGGCACCGCCTCGGCCCCGACGCCGTCCGCCTCCGGCAGCCCGGCGGCCGCGGCCGCCCGCTCGATGCCGGCCGAGTCGACCCCGCACACCCGCACCTTCATGGCCTGGCCGGCCCTGGAGGAGGTGTGGGGCGACCAACTGGCCGGCGTCCGGGAGGACATCGCCGGGCTGGCCCGTGCCGTCGCCGGCTTCGAGCCGGTGGTGCTGCTGGCCCGCCCCGACCAGGCCGAGCAGGCCCGGCAGGCCTGCGGCTCCACGGTCGAGGTGCTGGAGCTGATGGTCGACGACCTGTGGGCCCGCGACACCGGCCCGACCTTCGTCACCGGCCCGCAGGGGCTCGCCGGGGTCGACCTGAACTTCAACGGCTGGGGCAACAAGCAGACCCACGCCAACGACAGCCAGGTCGCCCGCAACCTCCTCGACCACTACGGCATCCCGCGGATCCAGGCGCCGATCACCGGCGAGGGCGGCGGCATCGAGGTGGACGGCGAGGGCACCCTGATGGCCACCGAGAGCTCCTGGGTCAACCCCAACCGCAACCCCGGCAAGAGCCGGGACCAGATCGAGGCGGCCTTCAAGGACCTGTTCGGCGTCAGCACCGTGCTGTGGTTCCAGGGCGTCGCCGGTCAGGACATCACGGACTGCCACATCGACGCCCTGGCCCGCTTCGCCGAGCCCGGCACCGTCGTCATCCACCGCCCCGGCCCGGACACCCCGCCGGACATCTGGACCACCGCCTCCGACCAGGCCCTCCAGGTCCTCGGCTCGGCGAAGGACGCCCGGGGCCGCACCCTCAAGGTCGTCGACCTCCCCGAACCCGACATCGACCTGATCCCCGGTGCCGGCAAGGACTTCCTCGCCACCTACCTCAACTACTACGTCTGCAACGGCGGCGTCATCGTGCCGCGCTTCGGCGACCGGGCCGCCGACGACCGGGCCGCCGGCATCATCGGCGACCTCCACCCCGGCCGGAAGGTCTCCCAGGTGTCCATCAACCACATCGCCTCCGGCGGCGGGGGCATCCACTGCGCCACCCAGCAGCAGCCCGTCGCCCCCGGTACCAGCCCGACGTGAGCGGGCGCCGGCTGCGGGACCGCCGCTTCCTCCTCGTCCTGCTGATCCTCGCCGTGCTGTGCTCGGCCGGCATCGCCCTGTACTTCAACGAGCGCAACACCCGTCAGCAGACCCGGGAGCTCTCCCTCCCCACCACCGGCGACTGGGTCGAACTCGACGTCACCTCGCAGGACATCGACGCCGCCGGCGGCGAGATGACGCTCTACGTGGTGCCCGTCCCGCACGGCACCCTGGCCCAGGACCCGGAGTCCGGCACCTTCACCCGCCGGGTCGACATCACCGTCCGCGCCACGACCCGCACCGAGCTGCGGGCCGACCCGGGGGAGGCGGCGACGCCCAAGCCGGTGTCGGCCAACCTCTACAACGGCACCCCGACCGACTACCCCTTCGACCGCTACCGCTTCGAGGTGCTGTTCTCGGCCGCGGACGCCACCGGCGCCGTCCCGGTCGGGGTGGTGTTCGGCGACGCCGACCCGTTCTTCGTCGTCCGCCCGACCGGCACCCCGTACGGGGCGGAGGGCACCGTGTTCGAGGGGCGGGTGAGCAGGGCGCGGAGCACCTTCATCCTGGCCTGGTTCATGATCGCGGCGATGTGGGCGCTGGCGTTGGCGGTGCTGGCCGGGGCGGAGGTGCTCTACCGGGGCCGGCAGGGCATGGTGTGGCCGTCGCTGGGGTGGATGGCGGCGACCCTGTTCGCGCTGATCGGCATGCGCAACGCCGCGCCCGGCGCGCCGCCGATCGGCTCGCTGATCGACTATGTGGCCTTCTTCTGGGCGGAGGGCATCATCGCGGCATGCCTGGTGGTCACGGTGGTCTCGGGCAGCCGGGTCGAGCACCGCAAACGGGTCGACGCCGTCGAGCCGGCCGGGGCGGGGCCGTGAAGGGTGGGGGCGGGGTCGTGAAGGGTGGTGAGGCTCAGCGGCGCGGGCCGACCGTCGAGGCCAGCGAGTCCAGCAGGGTGCGCAGCACCAGGGCGGCGTCCACCGTGCCGTCCAGCGAGCCGATGGCGGCGATGCCGTCCACGGCGGCGGCGAAGGCCTCGCCGAGCGGGGCCGGATCGGTGTCGCCGCCGCGCTCGTCCACGAGCGCCCGGAACAGCCGGACGAAGCAGGACCGCCACCGCCCGTACTCGGCCTCCAGGGCGACCCGGACCCGCTCGTCGTTGAGGGCGAGCCAGTGCAGGGCGGCGTGCAGGCGGGCGAGGTCGGGGCTCTCGGGGCGGGTGAGCAGGGTCAGCACCCGTTCGGCCCGCTCGGCGTAGCCGCCGGGGTCGGCCACGGCCTCCTCCAGCGGGGCGATCCACTCGGGCCTGATGTCCGCGACCACGGCCACGATCAGGTCGCTGCGGTCGGCGAAGTGGTAGTGGCACATCCCGTGCGAGACCCCGGACAGCGCGGCCACGTTGCGGGTGGTGAACCGGCCCGCCTCGCCGCCCGCGAGCAGGATCCGGGCCGCCGCGATGAGCCGGGTCCGGGTCTGCTCGCCCTTGGCGGACGTCCGGGCGCGGCCGGCGCCGGCCGTCCGGGGGGCGGTGGCCGCGGCCCTGGTGGCGGTCGTGCCCTTCGTGTCGGCCGCGTCCTGAGTGGTGGCCGGGTCCGCGCCCGTCGCCTGTGTCGCCATGGCGGTCACTGTAACGACTGCCGGGCCCGGGGGAGGGGCCAAAGCTGCGCAAAGTATTGACCGAGCGCTTGGTCAGTTCTACCTTTTCGGTCAACTGCTCGACGAGCAGGGCACCTTGACACGGAGGCAGTGATGAACGACCGCTCCAGATCCGACAGAGCGACCGGCGGACCGACCGACGCGAGCACCGCCGACAGCCTCGACCGCCGCCGGTTCCTGGCCGTCGCGGGCCTGGCCGCCGCCGGCACCGCGCTCACCGTGGCGACCGGAGGGCCGGCCGCGGCCGCAACCGCCGGCCGCCGCAGCACCGAGGCGGGCCGGGCCGCCGCGGCCGCCGGCTTCCGGGTGCCGATCGACACCCTGCGCCACACCCGCACCTGGATGGCCTGGCCGGACAGCACCGGCATCTGGCGCAGCAAGCTCGCCGGCGTCCAGTCGGACATCGCGCTGATCGCCAAGACCATCGCGAAGTACGAGCCGGTGACCATGTGCGCCAACCCGGCCAGCGTCGCCAAGGCCCGCTCGATGTGCGGCTCGGCGGTCACCGTGATCGGGGACATCCCGGTCGACGACTGCTGGATGCGGGACACCGGTCCGGTCTTCCGCACCGACGGCGCCGGCGGCCTCGACACCATCGGCCTCAACTTCAACGGCTGGGGCAACCACCAGACCCACGCCAACGACTCACTGGTCGCCGGACGGGTCGCCGCCTACCTGGGCCTGCCGTTCACCGCCGCCGGGCTGGTCGCCGAGGGCGGCGCGGTGGAGGCCGACGGGGCCGGCACCCTGATGGCCACCCGGAGCAGCATCCTCAACTCCAACCGCAACCCCGGCAAGTCCCAGGCCCAGGTCGAGAGCGCGCTGTGCGCCGCGTTCGGCGCCTCCAAGGTGATCTGGTTCGCGGGCATCGCCGGCCAGGACATCACCGACGACCACGTGGACGCCACCTCCCGCTACCTCGGCGGCACCACGGGCGTGGTCCAGATGCCGCTGTCGGGCGACACCGACGCCTGGTCCCAGGACGCGCGCCAGCAGTACCAGATCCTCTCGGCCGCCACCAACGCCCAGGGGTCGCGGTACACGGTCAGCCAGATCCAGGGGCCCAACTACAACCTCATCCGCTCCACCGACCCGAACTTCGTCGGCTCCTACGCCAACTACTACCTGTGCAACAACGCGGTGATCTCCGCCCAGTTCGGTGACACCCGGGCCGACAGCGCGGCGAAGGCCACCCTGGCCCGCCTGTTCCCCGGCCGCACCGTCGAGCAGCTCAACATCGACCGCCTCGGGGCGGGCGGCGGCGGGATCCACTGCGTCACCCAGCAGCAGCCCGCCGTGTGAACCGGCGGGGCCGGGTCCGGTGGGGCGGACCCGGCCTCGGAGGTACCGCCGGCCCAGGAGCGGGTGTCGGCCCAGGAGCGGTGCCGGCCGGTCAGCCGATGGCGGGGATGTCGTGGGTGGCGCAGTGGATCCCGCCCCCGCCGCCGGCGATCCCGTCGATCTTCACGGGGACGATCTCGCGGGTGGGGAAGTACTTCTTCATCACCTGCTGGGCGTGCTCGTCGGCCTTCTGGTCCCCGAACCTGGGCAGGTAGACGCCCTTGGTGCCGATGTAGAAGTTCATGTAGGAGGAGACGAAGGCATCGCCGCGCCCGGTGATCCGGTCCGGGTCGGGCTGCTGCAGCTCCACCACCTCCAGCTTCCGTCCGCGCGCGTCGGTGGCGTTCTTGAGCACGGAGCGGGCCTGGTCGGCGGAGCGGGACCACACGTCCGCAGGGGTGCCGGGGAACGCCTTGTCGAGCACGACGACCCCCGGCGCGACGAAGCGGACCAGGCAGTCCACGTGGGCGTCGGTGATGTCCTTGCCCTTGACCCCGGCCAGCCAGATCACCTTGGTGACCCCGAGCGCCTTCTTGAGCTCCGCCTCGACCTGGTCGCGGCTCATCCCGGGATTGCGGTTGGCGTTGACCACCGAGCTCTCGGTGACCAGCAGCGTGCCCTCGCCGTCGGTCTCGAAGGAGCCGCCCTCGGCGACCAGCCGGGTCTCGATCCGCTCGACGCCGTACTTGGACAGGACGGCGCGGGCCACCTTGGCGTCGTTGGCGTGCTGCTGCTTGCGGCCCCAGCCGTTGAAGTTGAAGTCGACGCCCTTGACCTTGCCGCCCTCCTCGACGAACACCGGCACGGTGTCCCGGGCCCACAGGTCGTCGACGGTGACCGGGACGACCTCGACGGCCGCGCCGCAGGCCTTCTGCGCGGCGTCCTTCTGGTCGGGGCGGGCCATCAGGACGACCGGCTCGCGGGCCGCGATCGCCTGGGCCAGACCGGCGACGTCCCGGCGGACCTCCGCGAGCTGCTCGCCCCAGATGTTCTCCGAGGAGGGCCAGGACATCACCGTGCGCAGGTGGTTCTCCCACTCGGCGCCGAAGCGGCGGGCGGCGGGCGCACCGGTGGCGGTGGGGGCGGCGGTGGCGGCGGTGGCGCTCGGAGTGCCGGGCGCCGCGGTGGGCGCGGCCGTGGGGGTGCCGGCCGGCGGAGTGGTGGGCTGTCCGGACGGCGGGAGGGCGCCGGTGCCGTCGAGGTCGCTCGCGCCGGTGGGGTCGCAGGCGGTGAGGCCGAGGACGAGGGCGCCGGCGCCGGCGCCGGCGAGCGAACGCATCACGGTACGGCGGGACATGGCGTTGGTCATACGGATCCTCCGGCTGGGACGGGGTCGGTGGGGGCGGGGCGCAGCTGGTCGGGGTGCTGCGGTCGGCGGCTGCTGCGGTCGGGCTGCTGTTCGCGGCTCGGGCGTGCGCGGACTACGGCAGGACCTGCGGCAGCGGCTCGTGCATGGTCGAGCAGTGGATGCCGCCGCCCCCGGCCATCAGGCGGTCGACGTCGATCTGCACCACCGTCCGGCCCGGGAAGGCCGCGGCGAGCGCCTCCTTCGCGGCGGCGTCCTTGTACGCGTCGCCGAACTGGGCGGTGATGACGCCGCCGTTGACGAGGTGGAAGTTGAGGTAGGAGTCGACGAACTTGGAGCTGCGGGAGCGGACGGTGTCCGGGCCGTGCACGGGGATCACCTGGAGCCGGCGGCCCCGGGCGTCGGTCGCGGCGGACAGGAGGGCGAACTGCTCACGGGCGTCCTTGGCCCAGGCGTCGTTGCGGTCGGCGGGCGGCAGCTGGACCATCACCACCCCGGGGCGGACGAAGCGCGAGGTGACGTCCACGTGGTCGTCGGTGATGTCCTGGCCCTTGATGCCCGGCAGCCAGATCATGGTGTCCGCGCCGTAGGCCTCCAGGACGGCGTCCTCGATCTCGTCCCGGCTCATGCCCCGGTTGCGGTTCTTGTTGACCAGGCTGCTCTCGGTGGCCATCACCGTGCCGTCGCCGTCGGTCTCGATCGCGCCGCCCTCGCCGACGAAGTCCGCGTAGGTGTACCGCAGGCCGCGCCGGGTGGCGAGGCGCTCGGCGACCAGGGCGTCGTCGTAGTGGACCTGCTTGTCGCCCCAGCCGTTGAAGTTGAGGACCACGGCGTCCAGGCCGCCGCGGCCGTCCAGGCGGAACACCGGCGCGGTGTCGCGCATCCACAGGTCGTCGGTCGGGATCGCGGTGATCACCTCCACCGCGGAGCCGCACCGGTCCTGGGCCTTGCCCGCCGTCCAGTCGTCGGGGGCGCACATCACCACCGGCTCGAACTCGGCGACGGTCCGGGCGATCAGGGCGATGTCCTCCTGGACCCCGCCCAGGCGCAGCCCCCACACACCGCGGCGGGAGGGCCAGGACATCCAGGTCCGCGCGTGCGGGACGTCGTCCGCCGGCACCCAGGGGAAGTCATCGGCGGTGCGGTCGTGCTGGAAGCGGGTCATGAGGGTCTTCTCCGATCGTGCGACGGTGCCGGGAGGGGTGCACTGGGCCATCGGATCCACTCTTCGCGCCACTACGCACCGGCGCACCACGGGAACGGCCGACGGCTGCACCCCGCCTGCGGTGTCAGCGTCGCACTGACTGAAAGTTCAGTCAAACTTCTCGGCGCGCCGTGACTGCTCGGCAGTATCGGAGTCACAAGGAGTGACGAACGGGGGTGTTCTGTCGGCGGATGCCCGGTTTGGCGGCTGCGCTCAGCAGTCGGGCCGGGGCCCCGAGGGCTCGATCCGGGACTTCGGGCGCTCGACCCGGGGTTCAGGAGCCGAGCCGGGCCACCTCGGTGTCGATCGCCTCGGACAGCAGCGTCCGGGCGTGCGCCAGCGGAAGGCTCCCGCTGAGCCAGCGCACGCTGAGGCCCTCCAGCAGTGCCGTCAGCCGCTCGGCGGCTCCGGCCAGGGCGACCGCCGAGGACATCGGCTGCACCACGCCGAGCAGCTCGGCGACCTCCTGCACCCAGATCCGGGTGGCCCGCGCCAGGTCCTCGCGCAGGGTCTCGTCGAACACCGCGCTCGCCCGCAGCTCGCCCCAGGCGGTGCTGTTCTCCCGCACCTCGACGGTGTCCTGGAGCTCCAGCAGCAGCGTCTGCTCCAGCTCCTCGCGTGCGGTCGGCGGCGGGGCGTCCGGGTCGCGCTCGGTCGTGTACCGCTCGGCCCGGTCGTTGATGAACTCCAGCGTCTGCCGGAGGATCCCGGTGCGGTCCTTGAAGTGGTAGTAGATCAGCGCGGTGGACACACCCGCCTCGGCCGCGAGCTCCTCCACCCGGAGTCCGCGCACCCCGCGCCGCGCGATCACCCGCGCGGCTGCTTCCATGATCGACGTTTTACGACTGGCCACGATCCACCACCTTACCCGGGTGCCGTATGCCGGTGCGCCCACCTGCTGAAAGTCCCGTCAGGTGGGGGATTCGGTGGTGCACGGACGGATTTCGGACAAAGTGGCTCCTGTGACGGACTTTCTCGGGGTCTGCACCGATTCATCACCCCGCGATCACTCTAGGGTGGCCCCGTCCCCGCCGGAGACCCCGGCGTCCGGGACGCCCTTCGTGCCCAGACCGGACCGGATTGGATCGAACATGAGTGCTCATCGGATGTGGAAGCGGGTGGCGACCGCCGTCGCCGCCCGGGGGACCGGCGCCGTCGCGGCGGCCTTCGCACTGGTCGTGGCCGTCCTCCTGGGCGGCACGGTGGCCGGCGCGACGGCGGCCGAGGCCAAGCCCGCCGGCTGGGGCTCGGGCCGGTGGGCCTGTGCCGGCGAGGCCGTCGACCCCGGCAACGTCAACACCGACCACGACCCCAAGGGCTGCGGCGGCCGCGGCTCCTGGTACCAGGAGCCGGCCAAGGACGGCATCTGGACCTGCTCCGGCTCCCCGGTGGTGGCCGGGTACGTGATCACCGATCACAGCAAGCCCGGCTGTCGCGGCATCGGCGCCTGGCGCCACAGCCTGGTCAAGGACGGCATATGGACGTGCTCCGGCTCGCCGGTCGTGCCCGGCTACGTCATCAGCAACCACCTGCGCGCCGGTTGCGGCGGCATCGGCTCCTGGCAGCACAACCTCCCGCACGACGGCATCTGGACCTGCTCGGGCTCCCCGGTCGTCACCGGCTACGTCATCACCGGGCACCAGCGGACCGGCTGTGACGGCGCCGGTGCGTGGCTCCACAACATCGCCCGGGTCGGCCTGCTGACCTGCCCCGGCTCGCCCGTCCCGGCCGGCTTCAGGTCCACCACCTACCAGGCCGGGGGCTGCAACGGCCTCGGCGCCTGGGTGCTCGCCCGCGCCTGACGCACCGGTGTCCGAAGGGACGGGGCGCCGACCGGGGGTACTGGTCGGCGCCCCGCCCCCGCCGCGCTACCGGGCCGGGTTCGCCAGGTCCTCCAGCGCGGCCTGCGCCGCGTTGTGCCCCGGGATCCCGCTGACGCCGCCGCCCCGGACCGCCCCCGCCCCGCAGAGCAGCACGTCCGGACGGGCCGTCGCCACGCCCCAGCGCTCGGCGGCACTGCCTTCGTGCGCCCCGGGCTCCTCGGGGAGGAACGGGAAGGCCAGGTCGCGGTGGAAGATGTGGCCGCCCGGCAGGCCGAGCTCCCGTTCCAGCTCCGGCGGCGTCCGCGCCTCGACGCAGGGCCGGCCGTCGGCGTCCAGGGCCAGGCAGTCGGCGATCGGCTCGGCCAACACCGCGTCCAGCTGCGCCAGGCTCGCGGCCAGCGCGCGTTCCTTCGCCGCCGGGTCGCCGAACAGCCGGGCCGGCATGTGCAGGCCGAACAGGGTCAGCGTCTGCAGCCCCTGCCGGACGGCCTCCGGTCCGAGGATCGAAGGATCGGTGAGGGTGTGGCAGTAGATCTCCGACGGCGGCGCCGAGGGCATCCGGCCGGCCGCCGCCTCCGCGTACGCCGTCTCCAACTGCCGGTAGCCCTCGGCGATGTGGAAGGTCCCGGCGAAGGCGTCGCGCGGGTCCGCGGCGGGGTCGCGCAGTCGCGGCAGCCGGCGCAGCACCATGTTGACCTTCAGCTGGGCGCCCTCCGGCGCGGGCCCCGGTGCGGTGCCGAGCAGCCGCGCCAGCGTCGCCGGCGCGGCGTTCACCAGCACCCGGCGCGCCGCCACCGTCGCCTCGCCGTCGGCGTGCCGGTACGACACCTCGGCCTCGACGCGCCCGTCGCCCGCGATCGCGGTGACCTCGTGCCCGGTCCGGATCTCCGCGCCGGCCGCCAGTGCCGCCGCGGCCAGGGCGTCCGTCACCGCGCCCATCCCGCCGACCGGCACGTCCCAGTCGCCCGTGCCGTTGCCGATC
The DNA here is from genome assembly GCF_000710405.2 of Kitasatospora sp. MBT66. Classification (NCBI taxonomy): domain Bacteria; kingdom Bacillati; phylum Actinomycetota; class Actinomycetes; order Kitasatosporales; family Streptomycetaceae; genus Kitasatospora; species Kitasatospora sp. MBT66. The sequence continues at coordinate 17,185 of NZ_JAIY01000002.1, forward strand.
ACGTGGTAGAGGAAGCAGCGGTTCTGCCGGAGCGCGGGGTCGTGGGCATGGGTGAAGGTGCCGATCAGCGCGTCCGTCAGGACCACGCCCCGCACCAGGTCGTCGGTGAAGGTCCGCTCGACCGTCTCGCCCAGCGGCCGTTCGAACAGGTCCGTCCAGGCGGCCCCGTCCCCGATCCGCCGGCGCAGCTCGTCCCGTGACGGCAGCGGCTCGGTGAGCGTCGGGAACACCCGCTCGGCGACCCGCCCGGTCGTCCCGTAGAACTCCCGCCAGGCCCGCCACTCCCGGTCCGACCCGGTCAGCGCCCGGAACGACTCCCCGGTCCGGCCGGGGTCGCCCGCGTCCACCAGCAGGCCGGTGGGCTTCCCGTCCCGGACGGCCGGGGTGTAGGAGGAGATCCGGCGCCGTCGCAGCTCCAGCCGCAGCCCGAGCTCCCGCACCACCTTCGCCGGCAGCAGGCTGACCAGGTAGGAGTACCGCGACAGCCTGGCGTCGACCCCCGGGAACGCAGCCGCGGACACCGCCGCCCCGCCCGTCCGCGCCAGCCGTTCGAGCACCAGCACCCGGTACCCGCCGCGCGCGAGGTACGCGGCGGCGACCAGCCCGTTGTGCCCACCGCCGACAATCACGGCGTCGTACCGCGAGGACCCGTTGGTAGCCATGCGGTCACGGTACGCCACGGCCCCGCCGCTCCGGAACAGCCGTGCACGGCGGTCGCGGCGGCGGCGCCGGGTTGCCGTCGGGCCGCCACCGGACTGCCACCGGACCGCCGTCGGGCGTCACGGCGGCGAGGTGCCGGGGCCCGCCGCTCCGTCGGACTCGGCGTGCTGCCAGGCCCGGGGCCAGTTGCCGGACGGCGGCGGCGGACCGGCGATCCCCAGGTCCTTCCGGGCGCAGAGGTAGAACCTGTCGCGCGCGTGGCTCAGTCGCTCCTCCGCCCGCACCCAGCCGGCGGCGTCGGACCGCAGGCCGCGGGCGTAGAGCTCCAGGTTCCAGCACTCCTCGTGCCACGACCGCGCCGCTTCGACCGTCGCGGCGTCGCCGACCAGCAGCATCGACTCCCACTCGGCGGCCCGCTCGGACTCCGCGCGGGCGAGGTCGGCCAGCCCTTCGTCAATCCCCAGCGGGTCCACCACGCCGTCGAAGTTGCGGGCGGCACCGAGTCTTTGGGCGATCCGGATCTGGGCCTTGAGCAGCTTCCCGTAGCTCGCGTAGATCTGGAAGCGCCGGTCGTCCCAGCGTTCGGCGCGGCCACGCCGCCAGCGGCTGCGTTCGGTGAGGCTCGCCGCCGCGTACGAGCCCACCGACCCGACGACGACGCCCGCCAGGGTGGGCAGTTGGTCCCAGAACGTCACGCTTCCTCCCCCAGGGCCCCGGTGACTGCCAGGAGCCCCAGGGTGGCACGGGGCCGGGAGGCGGGGAGCGGGAATCCCCCGGTTCAGAGGCGGTCGCCCTCGGGCCGGGTGGCGGGCCAGGCGGTGGGGTCGACGGTGAGCCAGGGGGCGGTGGCGAGGGTGGTGGGGGTGGTGCCGGTGAAGGTCCTGATGTCGCGGTGGAGATGGGACTGGTCGGTGTACCCGGTGTCGGCCGCCACCCGGGCGGCGCTGTGGCCCGCGGCGAGGCGGTGCGCGGCGTCGTCGAAGCGGACCAGCCGGGCCGCGTGCTTGGGGCCGAGGCCGGTCTGGGCGTGGAAGCGGGACCACAGCCGTTTGCGGCTCCAGCCGATCTCGGCGGCGATCCGCTCGATCCGCACCGCGCCCCGGTGGGTGACCAACTGGTCCCAGGCGAAGGCGATTTCGGGGTCAACCGGCCGGCCGTCCGTGTACCGGCGGACGAGTGCGGCCTCGGCGATCGCGAAGCGCTCGTCCCAGGAGGCGGTGGCGCGCAGGCGCTCCTCGGTCCGCGCGGCCTCGCGGCCCCACAGCTGGTCGAGCCCGACCACCGTGCCGCCCAACTCCGAGGAGGCGCCCAGGATCCGGTGCGCGACCGGCGGGGCGAGCCGGAGCTGCAGGCAGGTGATGGCACTGCCGTGGCCGCGTACGCCGCCGGGCGCGAGTCCGACCACGACACTGCCGTGCGCCCGGCGGCCGGTCCCGTCGTCGACGGCGAGCGGCGGGTCGCCGAGGTCGAGGGCGAGCGTCACGGCCGGGTACGGCACCACGTCCAGGTCGACCGGGGCGGAGGTGTGGAAGCCGGCCATGCCGACACCCCGGATACGGCAGGGGCGCGGGGGAGTTGCGATGTCCCACACCGGTGCGGGGGCGCGGGTCGGACCGACGGGGCGCATAGCGCCAGGCTACGCGACATTCGTCCAAGACGCGGGGCCGCGGGCGGCGCGACTCTGAGGTGGGCGGACCCACCGCCCCGTTCGGAGAGGACAGTTCGCGATGAACCCACCGGTCGAAGCAGCCAGTACCGGCACCACCCCCGCCACCACCCCCGCCACCGCCTACGGCTCCGCCGTCGAACTCGCCGCCGCCGTCCGCCGGAAGGAGGTGAGCCCGGTCGAGGTGGTCGAGGACTGCCTCGCCCGGATCGACGCCCTCGACCCGGCGCTGAACGCCTTCTGCTTCCGGGACGACGACGCCGTCCGCGCGGCCGCCTCCGCCGCCGCCGACGCGGTCGTCCGGGCCGGCTCCACCGACGGGCTCCCGCCGTTCCACGGCGTCCCGCTGCCGATCAAGGACCTGCTGGACGTGGCCGGCTGGCCCACCACGTACGGGTCCGCGGGCGCCGGCCGGGGCCCGGCCGAGCGCTCGGAGCCGCTGGTCCGCCGGTTCCTCGCCGCGGGGTTCGTCCTGCTCGGCAAGACCACCACCTCCGAGTTCGGCAGTCTGCCGTTCACCGAGAGCGAGGCGCTCGGCATCACCCGCAACCCGTGGGACCGGGAGCGGACGCCGGGCGGCTCGTCGAGCGGCGCGGGCGTCGCCGTCGCCGCCGGGATGGCGCCCCTCGCCCACGCCGAGGACGGCGGCGGGTCGATCCGCATCCCCGCCTCCTGCACCGGCCTGGTCGGCCTCAAGCCCACCCGGGGCCGGGTGACCAACGGGGCCGTCGTCGTGGAGGGGCTCGGCATCGGCGGCGTGGTCACCCGTACCGTGGCCGACACCGCGGCCGTGCTCGACGTGCTCGACCGCCACGATCCGGCCGCCTGGTGGTCGCCCCCGGCCCCGGACCGCTCCTTCGCCGACGCGATGTGGGCGGACCCGCCGGCCGGACTGCGGATCGGCGTCCTGGTGGACCCGCCGGTGGCCGGGATCACCGTCGACCCGGTCTGCGTGGCGGCCGTCGAGGCCGTGCTGCGCACGCTGGAGGCGGCGGGCCACCACATCGTCGACACCCCGCTGCCGCTGCCGCCGACCGAGGAACTGGTCACGGAGTTCACCGCGATGTGGAACATCGGCGCCGCCGGGGTTCCGCTGGCCGACCCGGAGCGGATCGAACCGCACAACCGGGCGCTGCGCGACGCGGCGCACGCGATCGACTCCTGGGCCTACGCGGAGGGGGTGCGGCGGGCCCAGCGGATGTCGCGGCGCATCGTCGAGGGCTTCGTCGCCGGGTTCGACCTGCTGGTGACGCCCACCATGGCCTGCCTGCCGCCGCGCGTCGGCGCCTGGCGGGCCGGTACCGACAGGGATCCGCTGGCGGCGCTGCGGAACAGCTACCCGATGGGGGTGTTCACCTCCCTGTTCAACGTGACCGGCCAGCCGGCCGTCTCGCTGCCCGTCCACCACGACGACGCGACCGGCCTGCCGGTCGGGGTCCAGCTCGTCGCCGCACCCTGGCGCGAGGACCTGCTGCTCCAGGTGTCCCGCACGCTGGAGCTGGCCCACCCCTGGGCCGACCGCCGCCCGCCCGGCCTGGGCTGAGGCCGCTCGCCCGGGCCGCGCCCGCTCGCCCGGGCCGCCAAGGGCCCGTGGATACTGATCGGATGCGAACGTACCCGACCGCCGCCGTCGCGGTGAACCTGCTGCTCGGCCTGCCGGCGGTGGTGCCGATCTGGCTCCTCTGGTACTTCGCCGTCAACTGGCCGCTCGCGGGGCTCGGTTGGACCGATCGCAACCCCACGGAGAACGACGGGATGCTGCCGTGGTTCATGCTCGCCGTGCCGGTGCTGTCGGTGTTCTCGGGCCTCTGGTGGCTGGCCAACCACCTGCTGCGCAGCCGCCGTCGGCACCGGTACGCGGACCGGGGCCCCGCCGGGGCGTACTGGACGACCAGCGCCCTGCTGACCCTGGTGCCCACGGGAGTGCTCATCGCCGTGCTGTAGCGGGGGCCGGGGCGGTCAGCAGGGCGGTCCCGGCGGCGAGCAGCGCGGTGAGGCCGGCCAGGACGAGGACGGTGCCGGGGGAGGTCCGGTCCACGACCCCGCCCCCGGTCAGCGCGGCGATCCCGATGGTGGCCTGGAACGACGAGGTGAACAGCACCCCGGCGGCCTCCGGGGCGTGCGGCGCCGCGGTGAGGAACCAGCTGAGCGAGCAGACCGGCACGGCTCCGTAGGCCGCTCCCCAGAGCAGCAGCAGGGCGGTGGCGCCCGCCCGGCCGTCGCCGAGCACCGGCAGCAGCAGCGTGGCGGCCGCGAGCAGGACGGCGACCGAGGCGAAGGTGGGCCGCAGGGCGCGGGCCGCGCGGGGGCCGGCGAGGAGGTTGCCGAGCAGTCCGGCCGCCCCGTAGGCGAGGAGCAGGGCGCCGATCGTGCCGGGGCCGACCCGGGTGACCTCGGTGAGGAAGGGGGTGACGTAGGTGTAGGCGCCGAAGTGCGCCAGCACGATCAGGAAGGTCACCGCGAGACCGGCCAGGGTGCCCCGGCCGGTGAGCAGTCCGCGCAGCACGCCGAGGCCGGTGGCGGCGGCCGGTGGCGGCAGCGGGGGAAGCGTCGCCAGCAGGGCGGCCAGCGCGAGCAGCGTCAGGGCGGCCATCGCGGCGAAGGCCGCGCGCCAGCCGGCGACGGAGCCGAGCAGGACCCCGGCCGGGACCCCGAGGACGGAGCCGAGCGGGACGGCCGTGAAGACCACCGTGTTGGCCCGGGCCTGCCGTTCGGCCCGGACGAGGCGCGGGGCGAGCCCGGAACCGATGGACCAGAAGGCGCCGATCACCAGGCCGAGGGCGACCCGGGCCAGCAGCACGGCGCTGTAGGCGGGCGCCATCGCGTTCAGCAGGTCCGCGAGGGCCAGGAGCAGCAGCAGGGCGCAGAGCACGGTGCGCCGGTCGGCCCGCCGGGTCGCGACGGTGACGACGGGTGCGGCCACGGCGGCGACCAGG
>NZ_JAIY01000002.1:24148-24493 GCF_000710405.2 Kitasatospora sp. MBT66
CGGCCGGATCCGCGCCCTCGGCACCCCCGAGGAACTCAAGGCCCGGGTCCGCGAGCAGGACGCCGCCCTGCCCGATCCCACGCTCGACGACGTGTTCCGCCACTTCTCGGGCCGCGGGCTGGCCCGCGGCGAGAGCGCGGAAGGAGACTTCAACGATGTCCGCCGGACCCGTCGCACAGCCAACCGCGTCGGCTGACGCACCAGACCTGGGCCTGCTGCTGGTACCCCCGCCGCCCCGCACCGGCTGGCGCCAGGTGCCCGCCCGGGTCGCCGCGATGTGCGTGGTCGAGCTCCAGAAGCTGCGCCACGACCGGACCGAGGTCTACACCCGGGCGATCCAGCCCG
>NZ_JAIY01000002.1:25201-26843 GCF_000710405.2 Kitasatospora sp. MBT66
CGCCCGCTGAGCAGGGCCCGTCGAGTGGGTCGGTGAGGCCGCCCGCGTTCGCCTCGTGTCCAGCGCCTCTGTACCCGCAAGGACAGCGGACTGCGAGTCTGCTGCACCGGCCTGTTGCCCATGGAGCAGATCACCAGCACCGTCCTGGCCAACCATCCCGAGCTGTTCAACACCGACGCCTACGCCGCACTTGCCGCCCAGCACGGCCCCATCGAATGGCACGAAGGCGTCAGCGCACGCATGCCCAACCCCGACGAACGAGCAGCACTCAACGTCCCCGAGAGCGTCCCCCTGCTCGTCTCCCAGCGCATCACCCGCACCCAGGCCGACGCCCGCCCCCCATGCTCGAAACCCTCACCATGACCGCCAACGCCACACAGCTGACAATCACCCACCGGCCTGTCGCGCGATAGGCTCGCCACCGGGTCGGTCTCCAGCATGCTGCCCGGTGGCGAGCCGCCTGCATCTCTACCGTGCAGCGGTGGTTCTCCATCGGCAAAGAGACAGCCCTGCCTCACTCATCAGAGGACCAGTAGGAGGAGCAGGCACCCGACCCCAATCACGAGCAGGCCGACGGACACCAGCCTGCCCGCATCACGTGTCTCTTCTCGGTCGGCTTCAGGCAACTTGGGCAACGAATGCTCTCCCCTTCCCGCACGGGATGGGATGGTGCCATAAGAGGGCGGAAACTGTGGCACCGACAACCATCTACCGCTCGGATGCTGCTCCTCCAACTTCCCGCTGTCATAGCTGCGCCAAGTGCGACCGTCAGCGTCAGTGAACTCGATGTGGAGTTCGCCAAAAGCCACGTTCGAGCTAGCCACGGGCAGAGTGGCCCGGACAGACCAGTCCTGGTTCGGCGAGTCGTCCCCGCCGGCTTGTCCGATACCTCGCAGGCCAAGACCGTCGCCGCCCGGAGTCACATCAGTACCGCGATAGAAGATCCGCAGGTCGTCAACGGACCGGCGACCCCCGTTACGGACCTCGACCTCCGCCTGTGCCCCCCAATAGTCCACGTCGATCGTCAACGCGCTCGTAGCATCGGTGACGTTGTCCCTGCCTCTCCATGCGATCCACGCCGCCTGATCCGCTATGACTCTCCTTCGCTGCGCTTCCTCCGCTTCCCTCCTAGCTGCGGCTTGGAGGCGCAGTTCCTCCCTTGCCGCTTCCCGTTCCTCCCTCGCGGCCTCCCGAGCCTCCGCTGCGGCGAAGGCCCGACCCTCCCGGCGCCAGGTTGCGATCGACGTGGCGATGCCTGAGAGCGTGCTGATGATGCCGACGACGGCCACTACGGTCTCCATCACCCACACATCATGATTAGTCGTTAACTCGGCTGTCCAGCAGGGGGTTGGCAGCCTCAGCCTCTGCTTGGCGGGCTAAGAACTGTGATTATCGGCGCTCGAAAACGTTCTTCTGCCCGGCCGGATGGCGCGACGCAGAGGAGCCCAGCGTCTACCGCGTCCGGCTCGAAGCCAGCGCCGCCGCCACCCTCGGCACCGAGGAAGGCGAGGCCGCCTTCCTCGTCCAGCGCCTCTACACCCACCAGGACAGCGGACTACGAGCCCGATACACCGGCCTGCTGCCCATGGAACAGATCGCCAGCACCGTCCTGGCCAAGCACCCCGAACTCTTCAACACCGAC
>NZ_JAIY01000002.1:26865-58445 GCF_000710405.2 Kitasatospora sp. MBT66
ACGGCCCCATCGAATGGCACGAAGGCGTCAGCGCACGCATGCCCAACCCCGACGAACGAGCAGCACTCAACGTCCCCGAGAACACCCCACTGCTCGTCTCCCAACGCATCACCCGCACCCAGGCCGGCGCCCAGCCGCTCATGCTCGAAACCCTCACCATGACCGCCGCCGCCACCCAACTGACCATCACCCACCGCCCCGTCGCCCGCTGAACGAGTGCCGTCCCAAGCCTTGTGGCGCACTTGCTAGTGCCGCATCAGGCAACGAGGCAACGGGCTCCCTGGCGACGATGCCGCGTAGCCGTTGATCGACGGCGTGCTTGTTTCGGCAGATGCTGTAGCGGCGGATCATGCTGCCCTGTTCCTTGTGGCTGGCGTAGTCGGTGCCGGGTGGGGGCGAACGTTGCCCGATGCGTCACTAGCCGGGGGGCATCGTCCTGCTGGGCAATGCTGTAGGTCGGCGAGACGAAGTAGGGCCCGAACGGGATTCCGTTCGGGCCCTACTCTCTTCTGGGTGCAGTCGTCGCTCCCGTCGACCTCAACAGATAGCTCGATTCACACAACGCCCCCGGTCACCGTCGCGACCTAGTGCGCCGATGGGCGCAACCGTAATGTGGCCGGACTGAGTGATGAGGCGACGAGGAGCGCCGGGGTGGCTACACGCAGCGGGTGTCGCCCCACGATATCCAGCGAATGGAGTCACGGGTGTTAGGCCCATAGACACCGTCGTCTTCAAGTTCGTCGTACCAGGACTGAACGGTGCGGACGGCGGCTTCAGTCTTCGCCCCATAGACTCCGTCGGTGCCGCCCGTGTCAAGGCTGTGGCACCGACTCAGGGCCTTCTGCAGGGCCTTGACGTGGTTCCCGACGGCGCCACGGCGCATGATGCAGGAGATGGATCCACCGCTCGTGGCAGGAAGCTCGAACCAGAGGCCGGGCTCCCCCTCGCTCAAATTGACCAACTTCGTGGTGCTGCAGTTGCCGTCTGCCGCAGCGGCCGCCGGGGCGGTGCTGATCAGGCCGACGACAGCAGCCGCAGTTGCGCAAAGTGTGGCTAGCGTGCGCTTCATGACTTCCCTCCCATTCGTGTCGGCAGGGCGCCGACACGAGTCGGAAGCTTTGCATGCCGATGTAATGATCCGCAAGCCATTTAGGTCATTACCTATTTCTGACCTAATTGAGCCCGGTCGGGGGGACCAGGATGACTTCCGAGAGGTCGGTCGCCACCAAGGCAGGACGAGCAGCTATGGCGCGAGCCAGGACACGCCGGACCTGGACGTCGTTGTTCAGGTGCAGCTCCCCTGCGAATGTGCACACGACCGTACTGCCGGTGTGGGAAAACTTGATCCTCAGCCCAGGTGCCAGTACGACCACCGGCGCGGACGAGGGCGGGACGACGGCTCGCTCATCATGATGCCTCTTCGGCCTGCCATAGACTCCGCCAGACCAGGCGGCGGGCCGGGGGCGGCAATAGCCGGCGGGCAACCGGCACTACCACGGTGGCACCACCGTAGGTCGCCCGGCCGAGCAGAGCGCGGCGAGCTGTCGAATACTTTCTTCACTCACTCAAGGGCGGCGCACAGCGCCGCCGGTCGCCCATGGCGCCCCGGCCGGGCATGCGGCCTGACGGCCGGTCCCGGCCGGGCGCCAGAACGACCGACGGCACCCCCGACCTGCGAAAACAGCCACCGCGGAAACGGCCCCGCAGCGCCGCGGAAAGCCGTCCCGCGGCACCCTCGCGAAGATCAACTCCCGGCAGGTTCCCTGGACTCCCCGTCGGCATCGGCGGCACCCCGTGCGGCCATCCCGTCGAGGATCACCCGCAGTCTTCGCGCCCCCGACGGCGTGCCCTTCAGTAAGACCACTCCCCGGCCGTCGTCCGACCATCCGGCCTGTGCCTTGATCAGATCCTCACCGGCCAGCCCCAGCGCGCCCAGGACCGTGTTCAGGTCGATCGCCGCCGCCCGGGCCTCAAGCCACGCGGTCTCGTAGTCCACGCCCGGGATCATGGGCCCGCCGCCGAGGAAGATCTCCCCGCTCTCGTCGTCGCCGTCGTCATCGCCCCTGTTCGACATGCCCGCCGCTCCCCGTGCACTGTCCGCCCGCCCCGTGGCCGATAGGTCTCGGCTGTCTCAAAACCGATATCACACCCCGCTGACACCGGTGTGACCGTGCGGAAGCACGAACGGCCCCGGGACACCAAGTCCCGGAGCCGTCATCGACCCAGCGGGCCGTCCAAACTACTCTCGGTAGCCGAGCGCCGCCACCACCTCAAGCACGACCGGCGCACGCCCCCGGCGTGAACCAGGCAGCCGAACGCCACGCCCGGACCTGCCGGATGGGGCGATATCAGCCCGCTACGGTTCGGTTGATCCAGTCGACGTACGGTCCGACGGGAGTGTAGAGGCCGGGGAACCCGGGGTCAGCGCACCCAACACCCCCGGAAAAGACCCCGATCAGGGTGCTGTTGGAGACCAGAGGGTCGCCACTGTCGCCCTGGCAGGCGATGTTTCCCTGCGGTGCTTCAGCGCAGATCTTGTCGGTGGTGCCGCTGGCATCATGGCAGGTGTCAGGGCTGAGGATCCGGACGGTCGCGACATGCAGGGTTGCGGGTAGCGGGCCGTCCTTGCTGAGAACGCCCCAGCCGGAGACGGTGGCCGACGAGTCGGGCTCGGGGGCACCGTCCTGGGCAGGCAGGATGACGGGCTGGGCATTGGTGCCGTACTGGATGGGATTGGCAAGTTTCAGTAGGGCGATGTCGTTCGCGAACGGGTCCAGCGGGTCGTAGTCAGGGGCAGTGACCACCTGGTCCACGGGGACGACGGTGCCGCCGGAGGCGACGTTCAGGGTGCCGTAACGAATCGAGTACCCGGTCAGGACGAGCGGGTCGAGGCAGTGCGCGGCGGTCACGACGTGGGTCTGGTCGATGATGGAGGCGCCGCAGTCGAGGTCGCCGCCAGGGTTCTGCAACACGACTTCGTAGGGGATCTGCCCGAACTCGGCAGGTGTGCCGTCGATGATGGCGGCGGCGGGGCTAGCCTGCACGGCCACAAGGCCGGTGGTGGCTGCGAGAGCCGCTATGGCCCTCGCAGCCAGCTTCCTGCTCGCTGTTTGTTTCCGCCCGCCGGAACGGTCGTTGTTCGCCGCGTCACGCATCTGATGCCTCTTCCGGTCTGGTGGGGCGGAACGCTGCCACCGCCCGAAGGTGTTCCCACCTGAGGGCGCGTCCGTCAGCAGATCACCCATCCGGCCCTAGCCAGCTCGCTACGGGCAGTGCGGCGAGCACGCCCACACGCTGATGCCGGGGCCCGTCGTGGCTCCGAAATGACCGACCGCGACCGGGCTCACCGCTTCCTGCCCGCACCGGGCACAGTAGACCGGACCGACGCGCGGCCAGCCTTCCCCGAACTCGTCTACGTGGCCGCCCCGGTGGAACGGGTCGAGCGAACAGGCGGACTTGCCGGGGCGTCGAGCGCCGCACACGGGCTTGCGCTTGGTCGCCGGGGTCAGCACGCCACCACCGTGGCGAAGACGTGCGCACCTTCGTACGAATAGCCGGTGTCCGGCAGTCCCGTGGACGCCGCAACCAGGGCGCGCCTCCGCTCCACCCGCCGCCGTTCTTCGTCCCGGTCCCACAGCGGCACCACGGTCACGGGTTCCGGCTCGCCCCCGACGGGCGGCACGGTGGTGCGGTCCGGCTCGAACGCTGCGGGGAGGCGGACGGCGCGACGCTCCCGCTCGATCACGGTCGATTCGACGTCCTGTCGGGTGGGGCCAACGAGCGGCACACCCACCGGCGGTCGAACTCACCGAGGAGTTCGGCGTGGACCACAAGACGACCCGCAAGGCGATCGCCCACCTTCGGGCCGCCGGGCTGGTGGTGACGCGCACCGGCATGGGCAGCTTCGTGACCGACCGGACCCCTTGGCCAGAGGCTGCCTTCAGCCGGTCGCCAGCAGGGCCAGGAAGCGGGCGTTCTCCTCAGCGGCGTACCGACCGAACCGGGCCGTGGCGTCGTCGGTGACGACGCGCACGAACGCTGCCCTGGCGGACCGGGCCGCCCGCTCCCATTCGGGGAAGGCGCGGAGCCACGCAAGCGCCTCCCTGGTCTCCCAGTCGAAGCCCATGAGCCGCACCGCTGTGTTGGCAGCGTCCACCCACGCGGGGCCGACCGCAGGCATCGCCCAGTCCACGAGCCGACCGCCCCGAGAGGTGATCAGGATGTTGTGCGGGTTGGTGTCGGTGTGCAGCAGCGCCGAGCCCGCGAGCAACTCGGCGTCCCCCGGACCGAGGACGGCACCGTACCGTTCGACCAACGGCGGAACGCCTCTACCGGCTGGCACCTGACACTGCCGGGTGCGCCCGAGAAGCTCGGCGACGACCCCGGCGTCCGCCGTGCCGGGTGCGAAGTCGGCATGGCGGCCGTCCACATGGTCGAAGGCGACGAGATGCCACCCGCCGGCCACCGCCTCCCAGACCACCGCCGGGCCAACAGCGCGAACAGCTCCGTTGACCCGCACCTCCGTGCGCTGCGCTGCCACGCCCTGCCGGTCGGAGACGGGCACACCCTTCAGGAAGACGGTCCTCGTCGCCGTCGTGAGGACCAGAGCGGTACGGCAGGTGATCCCCTCCGGCACCGTCCGGGCGGACGACACCACACCGAAGCGCTGCACGACCGCTTGCCGTGCCCGGGCCGGGAGTTCACCCCAGCCAACGCGCTGATCGACCACGTTCGTCTCCTCTCGGAGAGGGGAGGGGTCCCCAGTCGAACCCCTCCCCCCGGCTCCGATGATCAGCCCTGCGTCTGGCCGCACTTGACGCAGCGCATCTTGCCACTCCACATCTGGTACTGGTGGTCGCCGCCCGCCGGGCAGTTCCCCGTGGTGTGCCCCGTGATCCCGGTTCGCATGGTGCGTTTCCTCTCTCATAGGTGACGGATGGCCCGCCAGTAAACGGCGGGTTGGAACCCGTCCCGGCCGGCTGTTGCTGTCACGCGACGGGGCCGACCAGGGCGGGAGTCTTCAGATGAGCGGCGGGCCGGGCCCCGCGCACTTCAACGACCACTCGAAGCTGACCGCGTTGCCGTTGATGTGCTCGAACAGCACGGCGGTCCGGACGACACTCAGGCTTACCGGGTCGTGCTTGCGCACCCGCCGGACGAACGACCCGCGCCGCCCGTCCGGATGGATGTACAGACCCCCACGCGGTGGCAGGCCGAGATCATCCACGCACCCGCCGAACCTCCGATGGGGCAGTGGCAGTCACTCGTGTAGTCCTCGAACTGCCGCGCGTAGACAGCTTCGTCCAGACTCTCGTATGCATCGGCGACCACCGGCCCAACGAACAGTCCCCGTTGCGGAAGAGGCATGATCACCCACCTTCCTGGTACAGCGGCGCATCGAGGCTCCGGGCCTCCGCGCTCTTCGCCGGGGGCGGTCCAACGGCATCGACCGGGCAGCCCCGAACACGCTCGAACGCACCGGGCTCCCGAAGCCACACAACTCCACTCGTGACCACGTGCACGAAGCCCACGCGGCCACCGAGTCGGGTGTCGAGAGCGACCGAGCCGATCGATGGGCCGTCGAAGCCGAGTTGGCCCTTTCGCGGGTACGGCACGCGGCCGTCACGAGGCAGAGCAATGTGCGGGCGATTGCTCGGCCGTTCCTCTCGCTCCGTCATACGCTCACCTCCATGGAAACGGGGTCCCGCCCGGCACGGACGGAGGTCTCGTCAGTGAGCGGGACCCCTACCGTGTGCACCCCACATGCACACGGAGCCTTCAACTAGCGTCGGGCGGACTCGCCGTTGTACAGCAGCGGAAGCCGAACACCGACCGTCGCCGCCGCGAGCGCGGCACGGATCCGGTACTCCATGTACGGCGCCACGTGCTCCGCCAGTCGCTTCGGCGCAACCCACGCCACCTCATCGATCGCGCTGCGCGACCACTGGGGCAGCGACAGCGCGTCCGCCTCCGCACGGGTCATGAGCCCCCCGTCGCACACGACGCTCAGCCCCTCGGGCTGCCAGGTGTCGGGGTTCGCCGGCGACTGGTCGACTGTCAGGGCATGCACGACCGTCCTGCGCAGCCCCAGCTGCTCGTCCAGCTCGCGAGCAGCCGCACCGGCGATCGACTCACCGGGGTGGGCGCCTCCTCCCGGCAGGAACCAGTCCGGCCGGTACGACGGCCGCAGCAGCAGCACATCACCGCCCTCACGGCGGAACAGCACCATGGCGTTCACACGCCTTCGCGGCTGAACTCCGAAGAATTGCAGACCCGTTGTGCTCATCTGATCCTCCAGGGATCAACTCGGACTTGGGGGAAGACCCCTCCCGCGCCGCCGAACGGGAGGGGCCCGATGCGGTGGCCCCACCCCCGGGTGTGCGGCCCGGGGATGGAGCCCTTCGCCGTGCCGTTCGGGCGGCCCCTGAGCAGCCCCTGACAGACACGGCGGATGTTGGCCCCGAGCGGGTTGGGGGGAGTGCTCGCCCGGGACCGGAGGTCCCACACGCCGTCATCCACAGCGTGTGGGGCCAGGGTGTCCACGCGTCCGACCCAGGCCGTGAACACCCACCCGGGGAGCACGCAGGAGAGTGCCCACCCAGGACCCGCCCGGACAGTCCGGTGACGTCTCAAACACCGAACCGCCGGGGCGGGAGCTTGTTGTGCGACCTGTTGGTCAGGCCGCACCGGTAACCGGCGGCGCCGGTGATCCGGCGGGCAGTTCCACCGGCTCGATCGAACCGGGGCGAGTCGTCCACTCGCACCCACCCGACGGAGGACGCAGGTAGATCTGCCCACCCTCCGTCCCCATGTACGCCCCGACCCGGTTCTTGTGATCCAAGTCGGTTACCAGCTCGCCAAGTTCGGGAGTGTGAGGCTTCGCCCTCTTGCCACGCGGCATGATCGTTCCTTTCCGTAGTCGCCTCGCTACTGGAACGCCTTTACTGTGAACTAGGCTGAGGGAACCGTTCAACCTGTCTCTAGCCAAAGTGCAAGTAGAGGAGGGAACTTGAACCGAAAGAAGCTCGACCCCGCCAAGTCCGCAGCCGCAGCCTTTGGGGCACAACTTCGCAGCTCACGCGACGCGGCGAACCTCACGCAGGATGGGCTCGGCATCGTGATCGGATACTCCAGTACCTACATCTCGGCCATTGAAGTTGGTCGCAGGTCTCCATCCCTCAAGTTCGCCAAGGCGGCAGACAGGGCCCTCGACACGGGCCAGACACTGGAACTGATGTGGTGGGGGGTGAAGCGATCTGCTCTGCCGGGATTCCCCGAACATGCCGCGCAGGAAGCCCGGTCGACCAAGATTCGTGTCTTCGAACCGAGCATCATTCCTGGACTGCTCCAGACTCCCGCCTATGCCGCCGCGCACGCCTCAGCGAGCGTCCGGCGTGGATCGATCACCCAGCCGGAGGCGGACGAGCGACTGACCTTCCTTGCCGCCAGGCAGAAGCTACTCAAGCGGGCCAAGGCACCCCTGATGCATGCCGTGATCGACGAAAGCGGGATCCGTCGGCGAACCGGCGGAATTGAGGTCATGCGCGCACAACTCGACCATCTGGTGACCATGGCCGCCCGCCCCCATGTGGTGCTCCAGGTGGCGCCGTTCTCCCTCATCGATCCTGTGCCGTTCAGTGGCTTTGTCACCCTCCTGACGTTTGCGGACCGGACAGTCAACGGCTACACGGAGTCCGCCGACCGAGGATTCGTGATCCGCGACCCGGACACCGTGGCCAGCTGGGAGAGGGCCTACGATCGTCTCCAGGTGGAGGCGCTGTCGATGACGGCGACTCTCGATCTGATCCGCGAGACGCGAAGGGATCTGACATGACAGAGCATGATCTGTCCAAGGCCGCATGGTTCAAGTCGAGCCACAGCCAGAACGGTGGTTCGTGTGTTGAAGTAGCACCCAACTTCCCCGGCGTCGTGCCCGTGCGGGACAGCAAGGATCCTCAGGGCCCCGCGCTCGTCTTCTCTGGCTCGGAGTTCGCGGCGTTCATTGATGCCGTGCGCGATGGGGAGTTCGGCACCATCTGATGTTGCGCCACGGGCGCTCACCGACTGGACCCCGCCGCAGCGATGCGGCGGGGTCCATTTGCGCCCTCACGAAGCCTGCGCCAGGTGGCTGCCGCGCATTGGCTGGGGTCGGTGGCGGGAAGCTTTACGCACCCACCGCTGGCGGGACCCGCGTCGAGCAAGACCGGGGGCCACTCGGCCAAATTGCGGTCAGGCCCAGAAGCCCTGACCGAGTCGCACCAGCTTACGGCCCCCCGGCCATGCCCGACCCCACCACCGGCAGGACCCCGCCCAAAGCTCCCCGCCACCTCGGCGGGCAGGCCCGCCGGCCGGGTGGTTGGTCACGCAGGTACCAGCCAAGCTTTCGCGCTCAAAAATAGGCTGTGAAGAAGGCTTGACCCAGGCCATCACGATGCCCCTGTTCTTCGGCTCCAACGCCCTCTACCCGGTCGACCTGATGCCGGGCTGGCTCCAGGCGATCAGCCTCGCCAATCCGCTCAGCTACCAGGTCGACGCCCTGCGCGGCCTCCTGATCGGCACCCCCTCCCACCTGCTCCTGGACTTCGGCGTCCTCACCCTCGCCACCGCCCTCGGCATCACCTCCGCCTCCGCCCTCCTGGGCCGCCTCGCCCGCTGAGCGGGCGCGCCGGGGCGGTCGTCGGCAATCGGGGGAGTGGGGGTCGCCCGTTGGAGTGGAGCTCCGTGTCCGTCCGCGCGGGGCATGCCATGCGCTCACGAACGGTGCGCTCGGATACGGATCGGCCATTGGGCCCTCACCCCTCACGATCCTGGAGCAATCTGTGCGACGTCCCTCCTTCTTCAAGCGGCCCCTCCCCGTGGCTGTCGCCGCACTGGTGGTCGGGGCGGCCGCCGCGACCGGCGTGCCGGCGCTGGCGGACGGTCAGAACCCGGGCGGAGCCCACCGTGGGGGTGCGTCGATCCCGTGGGTCACCATCAGCAGCAGCGGGTACACCACCGCCCAGGGCGGAGTGCCGCAGGAGCTGGGCAACTCCTTCGGCACCCGGACCACACTCCTCGACCAGTACGGCGAGAACACCATCGGCACGATCTACTCCACCTGCAGCAAGGTCGAGGCGGGCCCCGACCAGCTGTACTGCACCAGTCTGCTCAAGTACGGCCCGGAGAAGCAGGTCACGCTCTCCGTGGTCGTGCCCCTCGGCGACGGGGCCGCCAAGGAGTTCGACGGCACGATCACCGGTGGCAACTACGCCTTCGAGGGTGCCTCCGGTGTCGCCCACTTCACGCTCAAGAACGGCAACTACGAGGTGACCTTCCCCTGAGTCGCCCCCCGCGTCCGCCCGGGGCCGTCGGCGCGCAGCGCGGCGGCGGCCTCAGATGCGGTCGGCCGACCACGCCGGGTCGCGGCCGGTGAGGGCCAGCAACTGGTCCTCGGCGTCCGCGCCCGGCGGCGCGGCGAACGGTGGGTCGAAGCGGCCGCTGTCGGCCAGGTCGCGGTAGCCGTGGAACTCGGTGAGCGCGTAGCGGGCGGAGCCCGGGGGCATCCGGCCGTGCTCGCCGAGGGCCCGGGAGAGGTCCCAGCTGTGGACGACGGTCTCGGCGATCAGCTCGCGGGCGTAGCCGCCGGCGTCCCGTACGCCGTAGTCGAGGTGGACCAGCAGGTCGGGGGCGCCGGGCCGGTCGAGTGCGCGTTGTGCGCTGCGTACGGCCATGGTCCAGACGCCCAGCGGGTTGCGGCCGAGGACGTCGCCCTCGAAGCGGCGGCCGATCTGGGCCGGGGTGTAGCCGGCGATCGCCTGGCACACCCAGAGGTGCTGGGCGGCGAGGTGGTTCACCAGCGCCCGCACGTCCCAGTCGCGGCACGGGGTGGGTGCGGTCCAGCGGTCCTCGGGTGCCGAGCGCAGCAGCCGGGCCACTTCGGCGCCGGTGGCCGCGTAGTGCTCGCGGACCTCGGTGTGGAATCCGGGTGGGTGGGGACACTCCATCGCCGGGCCTCCGTTTCTGCCCTGCTCACTCCCAGTAAACCGCTACGGGGCGTGACTCGCCAGAGGGGTGGAGGCCGCTTCTGCTGGGGGTCTCCGGAGGAGGGTGCGGTCCGCGCTCACTGTGCGTGGTGGCGGTGAGGCGCTCTGGTGGAGCCGGTAGGGGCTCTGTAATGTCCACGCCATGACGACCGTTCGGCGCCGGGCCGCGCTCACCGCGACCCTCATCGGCGCTCTCGCCGCCTCGATCCTCCCCACCGCCGCCACCGCCCACGCGGTCGGTCCCGGCTGCCGGACCGTCGAGTCCGCGCCGCTCGACCGGGAACAGGCCCGCACCGCGGACCCGCGGACCGCCGCGCTGACCGAACGCGGGGGCTTCGGCGACTTCGTCTCCCGGTTCCCCGCCGCGCTGTGCAGTGCCCGGAACGCCGACGAGGCCGGTCGGCTCCTCGATGCCTGGGGCGGGGCGCTCTGGCGGGCCGGCGTGGACCGCGCCCAGGGCCGCCGCCCCGGCGGCGACCTGCCGACCACCGACGACCGGCCGCTCTACTGGACCAGGGTCGCCATGACCGTCCGGCTCGCCCGCTGGCAGCCGGGCTTCACCGTCGACCCGGCAGCCCTGCGGCAGCGCTTCGAGGACGCCTCGCGCGGACTGGCCGACAGCGGGTTCAGCGGCCGCCCGGGCGTGCGGCGGATCTTCATCAGCGGTTTCGACCCCTTCGGGCTGGACGCCGAACCGCGCCGCGCCAACCCTTCCGGCTCGGCGGCCCTGCAGCTCGACGGCCGCCGGATCACCCTCGCCGACGGCACCCCGGCCGAGGTCCGCTCGGTGCTCTTCCCGGTCCGCTACGGCGACTTCGACCGCGGCATCGTCGAGCGTGCCTACGCCCCTCGGCTCGCCCGCGGCCCCCGCGCTGCGGACCTCATCACCACCATCAGCCAGGGCTACCCCGGGCTGTTCACCCTGGAGGCCTGGGCCGGTCGCTCCCGCTCCGCCGATCCCTACCCCGACAACATCGGCGCGCTCTCCGGCGGCACCCGGGACCACCCCGTCACCGCCCCGGGGCTCGGCCCGGGCGCCGAGTTCATCGCCACCAGCCTGCCCACCGGCCCGATGACCGCCGTGCAGCAGCCCTACCCGGTGCTGCTGAACACCACCGTCACCGAGATCCCGGCCGGCGGCACCGGCCCGGTCGACCGGGAGGACGGGCCGACCCCCGGCTCGCGGGCGGTCGCCGGCGGCGGCGGGGGCTACCTCTCCAACGAGGTCGCCTACCGCACCAACCGGCTGCGGCTGGAACTCGCCCCGCAGCTGCCCGGCGGCCATCTGCACACCCCGGTGCTCACCGGCCTCCCGGACCAGCCGGAGCTGCTGACCGGGCCGGCCTTCGAGCAGAACGAGGCCGCGATCACCGGCGAGGTCCTCGACATCCTGCGGCACACCTCGGGCTGACGCGGAGTTGGCGGGCACGGGCGGAGGCGCGGGACGGTCGGCGGGCGGGCTGCCGCCGCCCGCCGACCGGTGGATCCGGCTGCCGCGAACATGGCAGAATCGTGCGGTCACGCATGTTCATCGGGGGATGACAGCTCATGTGGTCGGTGGAGAAGGAGCGGGAAGTCGGCGTGCCCGACACCCGCGGAGAACGCGGGCCGGGCGCGCGGCGACCCGTCGCACTGAGCCGGGCCGAGCTCCGGGTGGCCGAGCTGGCGGCGCGAGGACGCACCAACCGTCAGATCGCCCACGAGCTCTTCCTCACCGTCAGTACCGTCGAACAGCATCTGACCAGCTCCTACCGCAAGCTCGGGGTTAAGCGCCGGGCGGACCTCCCGGTGCACCTCCTCCCTGACGCGGCCGGTTGATCCCGCCCGCCGCGGCGGCGCCGGACGAGTGACCGTCCGGGTGCTTCGCGACCGGAGGTTTTCCGGCGGGCGGGCCCGTCCGGAGAACAAATCCCACCGATTTGGTACAAGGTGCCGCCTGCACCAGCATGGGCGTCCGCTCCACCGAGCGCGCAGGACAGGAAAGGCCCGACGCCCCCATGCAGACCAGCCCGGCCGCGACCCGGCAGGCACCCCGACCCGCGCGGACGGACGTCGACCCGACGCCCCCGCCTCCCGCCCCGGCCGCGCCGCCGACCGGCCGCCGCTTCGGCCTGCCGACCGCGACCGCGCTGGTGATGGGCAACATCATCGGCGGCGGCATCTTCATGATCCCCGCCGCCGTGGCGCCCTACGGGACGGTCAGCCTGCTCGCCTTCGCCGTTCTGACGGTCGGCGCGATCACCCTGGCCCTGGTCTTCGGCCGCCTCGCGCGCCGCGACCCGCGCACCGGCGGCCCGTACGTCTACGCGCGCGAGGCGTTCGGCGACTTCGCGGGCTTTCTGGCCGCCTGGTCGTACTGGGTCACCACCTGGGTCAGCAACGCCGCCCTCGCCGTGGCCGCCGTCGGCTACCTCGACGTGCTGTGGCCCCTCGGCCGGTCCACCGGCCTCACCCTCGTCTGCGCGCTCGCCGTCCAATGGCTGCCCGCGCTCGCCAACCTGGCCGGCACCCGGTACGTCGGCACCGTCCAACTCGTCTCCACCGTACTCAAGTTCGTCGCCCTGATGGTGGTCTCGGTGGCCGGTCTCACCGCCTTCGACCCGGCGAACCTCGGCCCCTTCGACGCGACCGGCGACGGCTGGCTCGGCGGGACGACGGCCGCCGCGGCGATCCTGCTCTTCAGCTACCTCGGCGTGGAGTCGGCCGCCATGAGCGCGGGCCAGGTCCGCGACCCCGAACGCAACGTCGGCCGCGCCAGCGTGCTCGGCACCGCCGGCGCAGCGGTGGTCTACCTGCTGGGCACGCTCGCCGTGTTCGGCACCGTGGCCCACGAGCGGCTGATCCACTCCACCGCGCCCTTCTCCGACGCCGTGAACACCGTCTTCGGCGGCTCCTGGGGCGGAACGGCCGTCGCCGTCGCCGCCCTCGTCTCGATGACCGGCGCGCTCAACGGCTGGACCCTGCTCTCCGCCCAGGCCCCCTACGCCGCCGCCAAGGACGGCCTGTTCCCCGCCGTCTTCACCGTCGAACGCCGCGGCGTCCCCGTCGTCGGCGTCCTGGTCGGCGTCACCCTCGCCTCGCTGCTCACCGTCCTCAACTTCGCCTCCGGCGCGAAGTCCGCCTTCGACACCCTGGTGCTGGTCACCACCTTCACCGCGACCGTCCCCTACCTCCTCTCCACCGCCGCCCAACTCCGCTGGCTGCTGCGAGGCGACCGCACCCGCGTCGCCCCCGCCCGCCTCGCCCGCGACCTCGTCCTCGCCCTCGGCGCCTTCGCCTTCTCCGCCTGGCTCGCCGTCGGCTCCGGCTACGCCGCCATCTGCCAGGGCGCCCTCTTCCTCCTCGCCGGCGTCCTCGTCCACGCCGTCCACGCCGTTCGCACCGCCCGGACCGCCCGCCGCCGCTGACGGTCCCCCCGCGGGCGGGTCACTCCGTTCAGCCCTCCTCGCTCCGATGGCTCGCCCGGTAGTTCCAGAGGCCGAAGGTCCGGTGGTCGTGCTGCGAGAACGCGTCGAGCGGTCCGACCCGCGCGTACGCGGCCTCGGTGCGAGGGTCGTCGCGACGGGCGAGTGCCCAGGCCGCCTCCAGGCGCAGATCCGCGTCGTCCTCGTCGAGGAGCGCCACGAAGGCGGCCAAGGTGGCTGCCCCCCGGTCGTCGGAGCCGGCGAGGGACTCCGCAGCGCGGCGCCGAACGTCGAGGTTCTCGTCGCGGACCAGCCGGAGCAGGGCGTCCAGGGCCAACGGTTCCAGCCGCCGGTCGGGAGTGAACTGCAGGGCGAGGGCCTGGGCGACGGAAGCCCGGACCTCCGGCTCGGGATCGCGCACGAGGCCGAGCAGTGCCGATGCGGCCGCGTCGCTGCGGGCGGTCCGCTCCCGGCTCAGGCACCACACGACCTCGTCGCGCACGCGGGGGTCGGGGTGGTCGACGTACCGCAGTCCGATGGCCTCCTGCTCCGGATGCCCATGGCCGATGTAGCCGTCCAGGACGGCGGCCAGGACCCGCCCCTCGGGCTCCTCCAGTGCCCAGGAGGCCAGGAAGTCGATGTCCTGGGCGAGGTCCGCCGCACGGTCCACCGTCCCGAAGCGGTTCCGGTGCTGCATCACCTGGGCGAGGAAGTAGCGGTGCAGGGGATCGGGGTGCCGCCGCAGTGCGGTGAGCGCGGCCCGGATGCGTGGGCCGCGGCGCAGGCTCGGGTAGTAGGTGGCGGCGAACCAGTTGCTGTCGTCGTCCGGCGTGTGCGGGACGACGCGTGCCATCACTTCGTCGAGGGGCGGGAACAGACCGAAGGCCCATTCGAGGTGGGTGAGGATCGCCCCGTGCCCGTCCCGCACGGTGCGGCCGCCCAGGGACACCTCCTCGATCGTGTCGCCCGCCGGTTCGTCGACCCGGCGGACCGCGGCCGGTTCGGCGGATCCCGTCCGACGGCGCAGCTCCTCGACGACGCCGGTCTCGAACCAGTGCCGCGCGAGGTCGAGCAGTTGTTGCCGGGAGGTCTCCGGCAGACGGAGCCGAGGGGCCGTCCCGAGCACCATGGACACCAACGTGGGTGAGCCCGTATCGACCGCCCGCAGCAAGGGGGTGCTGCCGTCCGGAAGCTCACGGTCCTGGTCGGCGCCCCCGTCGACCAGGACCTCCGCGGTGGAGTGGTCGAGCCTCGCCACCGCCGTGCAGAGCAGGGGCAGGCCGTCGGGACCCGGGGTGTCCGCTGGTGCGCCCCGTTCCAGACAGGCCCGCACCGCCTCGGTGTCCCCGGTGGTGACGGCACCGGCCAACCGGTCGGCCAGGTCCGACGGCGAATCCGTCATTGCTCCCCCTGATGGTGTTTCGAGGAGAGCAACCTAGTCGAGCGGCGGGCCGGTGCCCGGCCCGGGGTACGCCCCGGGGCCGGTCAGGCGGGGAGGGCGGACGGGGTGGGGGCGACGAGGCCGAAGAGGTCGGTGACGGTGGTGAGGGCGGCGGCCTGCAGGGCGGCGGCGGGGACGAGGGTGCCGTCGGGGGCGGTGAGGGGGCGGGTGGCGGTGGTGGAGGCGACGACGGTGGGGCGGTAGCCGAGGCGGAAGGCGCCCTGGGCGGTGAAGGTGACGCACATGTGGGTCATGAAGCCGGCCAGGACGAGGTCCTTGCCGCTCTCCGGGGCGAAGCCGAGGGCGGAGAGGGTCGCGGTGAGCTCGGTGGCGTGGAAGGCGTCGGGGAAGGTCTTGACGACGACGGGTTCGCCGGCGACCGGCGCGACCTCGGGGCTGATGGCTCCGATGTCGGCGCGGATGTCGTACGGGGTGCCCGGGCCGCCGTCGTTGACGATGTGGACCACCGGGGTGCCCGCCGCGCGGGCGCGCCGCAGGAGGTCGGCAGCGGAGGCGAGGGCCTCCTCGGCGCCGTCCAGGGCCATCACTCCGGTGCGGTAGGTGTTCTGGAAGTCGATCATCAGGAGGACGGAGTCGGCCAGCCGGGGCAGCCGGTCGTCCAGGCCGATGACGGTGCGCAGGGGAGCGGACGGGGTGGTGGTGTGCGTGCTCACAAGGGTGCCTTTCCAGGACATTTCGGGTGTTCGAGGGCATGCGGCAGTGCCGCGAGAAGGGGGACGGCTGTCAGGCGGTCGGGGTGCGGAAGCGGCGGCGGTAGGCGGCCGGGGTGGTGGCGAGACGGCGGCGGAAGGCCCGGTGGAGGGTCTCCGCCGAGCCGAGTCCGGCCGCTGCCGCGACCTGGTCGAGCGGCCGGTCGGTGGTCTCCAGCAGGCGCCGGGCCGCCTCGACCCGGGCCGCCTCGACGTAGCCGGCCGGGCCGGTGCCGGTCTCCTGGGTGAAGACGCGGGCGAAATGCCGCTCGCTGAGGCACATCCGGGCGGCGAGGGCCGGGGTGGAGAGGTCGCCGTCGAGGTGCTCGGCGATCCACCGCAGCAGCTCGTCGATGTCGCGCCGCTCGGTGGCCGGGTGGCTCAGCGGGACGGAGAACTGGCTCTGCCCGCCCTGCCGCTTGAGGTACATCACCAACTGCCGGGCCACCGCCAGAGCCGTCCGTTCGCCCTGGTCCTCCGCCACCAGGGCGAGGGCCAGATCCAGGCAGGCGCTGATGCCGGCCCCGGTCCACAGTCGGCCCCGGTCGGTGCGGACGAAGATCGGGTCGGGGTCGACCGTCACCTCGGGATGGTCGACGGCGAGCTGCGCGGCGGTCGACCAGTGGGTGGTCGCCGTCCGCCCGTCCAGCAGGCCCGCGGCCGCGAGGACGTGGGCGCCCACGCACACCGAGGCCACCCGGCGGGCGTGCGGCGCGGTCTCGCGCACCCAGTCGACGACGGTGCCGTCGACCTTGGCCACCGGTCCGTGCTCGGTCAGCTCGACCGCGCCCGGCACCAGCAGGGTGTCCACGTCCGCGCCGACCTCGGCGAAGGAGAGGTCGGCGAGCAGCCGCACCCCCGCCGAGGTCCGGACGGCGCCGCCGACCGGACCGGCGAGCCGGACGTCGTAACCGGCGCGGCCACCGGTCTCCCGGTTGGCCAGCGCGAACACCTCGGCCGGGCCGGTGACGTCGAGGAGGTCGACATCGGGGAAGACCGCGACGACGACCCGGTGCGGAGTGGGCATGGCTCCATCCTCGGCCCGGCGGTCGGACGGCGGCAATGACGATTCCCTGTCACATCCGGACACGGGAGCGGGGGCGGTTCCTAGCGGGACGGGGCCTGCGCGGGGCGGGGTGCGGCGGGGGTGCGGCGGCGCAGGGGCGGGAGGCCGAAGCGGTGGGCGGCGGCGAGGGCGAGGCCCGCGAGCAGCGAGGCCAGGTGGCCGACGGCGGCCGTCTCGCCGTCCGGGAGGCCGGCCAGCAGCGCGGGGGCCGCGACCGCCAGCATCAGCAGCCAGACCGCCCGCGACCACGCGGGCCGGGCCCGGGTGGCGGCCAGCGTCAGGGCGGTGACCACGACGTAGGACGGGCCGGTGTCCATCGCGTGCGCGGCCTCGGCCGGCAGCGAGCCGTGCTCGATCCGCCACCACACCAGGCCCTCGGTGAGGGCGGTCGCCGCGACGTGGACGAGGGCCACGGAGGCCACCGCCCGGCGGGCGCCGAGCGCCCCGACCACCGCGAACAGGGACAGGGCGAAGACCGGCCAGACCCAGATGGTGTCCTGCGGCACGAACACCGAGACGGTCAGCGACTCGATCGGATGGCCGTCCGGCCACAGGTGCAGATTGCCGAGGTCGGTGGACGCCCAGGTGCGCAGCGCGTGCACCCGTTCGGGCGGCAGCAGGTGCAGCACCGGCCACATCGCGGCCAGCGCGGCCACGTACCAGAACGCCGGATTGCGCGGCAGGCGCCGTATCCAGGGGCCGAGCGAGGAGCCGAGCAGGGGGCCGAGGGGCGGGAGCTTCGTCGCCATGCCGGGCTCTACCGGCGGCGACGGGGGGACACCGAGCCGCCCGCGAGCGCCGCCCCCGCAGCGACCGCGACCACGCCCGCCACCATCAGGCCCCGTCGGGAGCGGTAGGACATGACCGACCACCGCGAGTTCGCGGAGAGCAGCGAGCCGACACTCAGCCACGAGCCGATGGACAGCGCGGAGGCCGCCGAACCGGCCGAGCCGATCGACAGGAAGCTGCCGACGGAGCCGACCGACAGCACCGAGCCGACCGAGCCGATGGACAGCGCCGACCCCACCGAGGCGACGGACAGGACGGAGTCCCCGGACGGCAGCCTCCACCCGTGCGAGAGCACCGCCGCCGGGGAGGATGACGAGGAATCACTTCGCTTGCTCATCCGCTGATCGTATGCCGCTGCGGTGACGCCCGGACGCCGCCCCGCCTCCTTCGGGCGTCTCAGCCGACCAGGTGGGGCGGCAGGCCGCCGGCCACCGGGTAGGGCCGCTCGTCGGGCAGCAGCCGGCGGGCCGCCTCCGGCTCGCCGTCGCGCAGATGCCCGTGGATCCGCCGCGCGAGCGGGGTGAGGTCGGTGATCGACACCGTCCATTCGTCGGCGTAGCGCCGCGCGGCCTCGCCGCTCAGGCCCAGTTGCAGCGAGCGGTACGGCAGCGGCCGCAGGTGCAGGTCGCGCTCCGGGTCCCACTGGACCCGGGCGGGGGAGCGCTTCAGCAGCCGCTGCCAGGTCGCCCGGTCCGGGTGGAGGCCGCGCTCGTAGTGGGCGAGGCAGGCGTGCTGCAACGCCCATTCGAAGCCGGCCCGGTCGATCTCGACGGCGAGCACGGTCTCCTGCCCCTCCTTGGTGGCCCAGCCGCAGCGGTACATCATCCAGAGGAAGGAGGGCTTGATCCAGGTCATCCGGTCGCGCTTCCAGTGCGCGGGGAACCGGCCGTCGCGGGCGGCCGGAAGGCCGATCCCGGGGGAGTACGCCTGGTAGACGGTCACGGTGGCGGCGGTGTGGACGGCGCGGATGCGGCGCTTCGGCTCGGGGGCGGCGTGTTCGAGGCCGGGCGGTTCGGGGGTGTTGGACAGGGGCACGCCGCTCAGGGTGGCGAGGGCGGTGGGCCGGCCGCCAGCGAATTAGCGCGGGCGAAGGTGTTGTGCGTCTGCATGATGCAAGGCCGCATACAGTTTAAGCCTTCGATTTGCAGGCTGCTATCCCCTGTGGAACCATAATCGCCAAGCATAGGGACGATCGAACACCGGAAAGTGAAGGATCATGTCGAGCGGCGCACGCGTCATCGTCGGAGTCAGTGGCTCGCTGGGGAGCCTGACCGCTCTGCACCGGGCGGTGGGCGAGGCGCGTGACCGGGGTGCGGTGCTGGTGCCGGTGCTGGCGTGGACGCCGGCGGGCGGGGAGCACAACTACCGGCTGCGGCCCTGCCCGCCGCTGCTGCGGGCCTGGGAGGACATGGCCGCCGCCCGACTGGAGGGGGCGCTGGACGAGGCGTTCGGCGGACTCCCGGCCGGGGTCAGGGTCGAGCCGCAGGCGGTCCGCGGTCCGGCCGGGCCGGTGCTGACCGGGCTGGCCGACCGGCCGGGGGACCTGCTGGTGGTGGGCGCGGGCCGGCACGGCGCCGTCCGCGGTGCGGTGCGGCGGATGCTCGGGGGCGGCTCGGTGGGCCACTACTGCCTGGCCCACGCCCGTTGCACCGTGCTCGCGGTGCCGCCGTCGGACCTCCAGGACGACCTGCGCGCGCTGCGCCGGGGCGTCGACCTGCGCGAACTCGCGGCCCTCGCCGCCGCCTGATCCAACGCGGAAGAGGGCCCGAGGCTCAAGGCCTCGGGCCCCGAAGGGTCACTCGAAGCGGCTGGGGTCGCCGGCCCCCCGCCGGACGATCTCCGGCTCACCCTCGGAGAAGTCGACCACCGTGGTGGGCACGGTGCCGCAGTCGCCGGAGTCCAGCACGGCGTCCAGGACGTGGTCGAGCCGCTCCTTGATCTCCCACCCCTGGGTCAGCGGCTCCTCCTCGCCGGGGAGGAGCAGGGTGCTGGAGACCAACGGCTCGCCGAGCTCGGCGAGCAGCGCCCGGGTGACGGGGTGGTCGGGGATCCTGACGCCCACCGTCTTCTTCTTCGGGTGCATCAGGCGGCGCGGGACCTCCTTGGTGGCGGGCAGGATGAAGGTGTAGCTGCCCGGCGTCGCGGCCTTGACCGCGCGGAAGACGTTGTTGTCGAGCTGGACGAACTGCCCGAGCTGCGCGAAGTCCTCGCACATCAGGGTGAAGTGGTGGCGCTCGTCGAGCCGCCGGATGGACCGGATCCGGTCGAGGCCGTCACGGTTGTCCAGCTGGCAGCCCAGCGCGAAACAGGAGTCGGTCGGGTACGCGATCAGGGCCCCGGACCGGAGACTGGCCGCCACTGTGCTGATGGTGCGCGGCTGGGGGGACTCTGGATGCACGTCGAAGTACTTCGCCATTGGCCGACCCTACGGGATCCCGGCGACCGGCGGACGCAGCCGCGACGGCCGACGACCCGGTGGCACGGCATCCCGTCGGAGCAGGTGGGCCCGGTCGGGCACGTCGGGCACGTCGGGCACGTCGGGCACATCGGGAACGTCGGGCACGTCGGGCTGGTTGGGCAGGCTGGGCCGGTCGGCACGCTGGTCCTCGGCCGGGGCGCGGCGTACGGTCCCTCGGTATGGCCATCGATCAGGCGCGGGCGAACCGGATCTTCCTCCCCGGGACCTATGCCGAGGGCGTGCCGTACGAGCTGTTCCGCGAACTGCGCGCCGAGGCGCCGGTCTGCTGGGTGGAGGAGCCCGCGGTGGGGCCGTGGCCCGCCGGTCCCGGCTACTGGGCGGTGCTGCGGCACGCCGACGTCAAGCAGGTGCTGCGCACGCCCGAGCTGTTCTCCTCGCACCTCGGCGCGACCCAGATCCGGGACCCCGACTCGGCGGCCGACCTGGACTTCGCCCGCGCCATGATGCTCAATCAGGACCCGCCCGACCACTCCCGGCTGCGCCGCGCCGTCGCCGCCGCCTTCACCCCGCGGGCGCTGCGCGAGCTGACGGCGGCCGTCGAGGCGCGCGCGGAGGAGCTCGTCACGGGTATCGCCCCGTCCGGCGAGGTCGACGTGGTGCCGATCGCCGCCGACCTGCCGGTGTGGACGCTGGCGCGCATCCTCGGTGTGCCGGAGCAGGACCGCGCGCTGCTGGTCGACTGGTCGAACCGGGTGATCGGCTACCAGGACCCGGACCACGCCCGCTCCAGCACGGCGGACCCGTCCCGGCTCAGCGCCATGGGCCGGGACGCGCTCGGGTGCCGCCCCGCGGACCTCACCGCCCCCGACGGCCGCCCGCTGAACCCGCGCTCCCGCGCGGCCCTCGCCGACATGTTCGCCTACGCCCACGCGCTCGCCGAACAGCCGCCGCCGGGCAGCATGGTGGCCCGGATGCGGGAGGCCGGGCTGGGCGCCGCCGAGTTCGAGACGATGTTCTTCCTGTTCGCGGTCGCGGGCAACGAGACGCTGCGCAACGGCCTGCCCGGTGCCCTGTACTCGCTGCTGACCAACCCCGACCAGTACCGACTGCTGCGCCGGCGGCCGGAGTTGACCGGGTCGGCGGTGGACGAGCTGCTCCGCTTCTGGCCGCCGGTGGTCGAGTTCCGGCGCACCGCCACCCGGGACGTCGTCCTGGCCGGGCGGCGGATCTCCGGCGGGGACAAGGTGGTCGTCTACCACGCCTCCGCCAACCGCGACGAGACGGTCTTCCCCGACCCGGACCGCCTCGACCTCACCCGCACGCCGAACGACCATGTGAGCTTCGGTTACGGCCCGCACTTCTGCGTCGGCGCGCAGCTCGCCCGGATCCAGATGGCGGCGCTGCTGCGCCGGCTCGTCGCCGCTTGGCCCGAGGCGGAGCTCGCGCCGGGCCCGCCTCCGCCGCGGCTGGTCTCGAACTTCCAGAACGGGTTGAAGGAGCTGCGCGTTCGCTGGTGACGGGGCCCGTGACGGCCGCGTGATGGGCCGCGTGATGGGCGGGCACGTCCCTGGGGGATGGATATTGACTGAATTTTCAGTTCAAGGCAGGATGTGGGCGCCCCCACCGGCCTGCCCCGGGTGCGCCGACGGTACGCCCCATTCGTCCCGTTTCCCGGCACCCGGGGTGGTCCACCCCCACGCACCGGAGGTACCGATGGACAAGCCCGAAATCTCCCGACGCAGACTCCTCCGACTCGGCGCCGCAGCCGTACCCCTGGCGGCCCTCGGCCCCGCCCTCGCCGGACCCGTCCTCACCGGCACCGCCTTCGCCGACACCGTCGGCGCGGCCGGCCCCGTGCCGACGCTGCGGATGCCTGCCGAGACCGACCAGCACGTCCGCACCTTCATGGCCTGGCCCGGTCCGAGCGCCGCCTGGGGCTCCCAACTCCCTTCCGTGCAGCGGGACATCGCCAATCTCGCCAAGGAGGTCGCCCGCTTCGAGCCGGTCGTGATGGTGATCGCCCCCGAGCTGGTGGCCGCCGCCACCCCGCTCTGCGACACGAGTGCGCTCCCCGGCTCCCGGGGCATCACCTTCCTGCCGGTCTCCAACGACGACCTGTGGATCCGGGACTTCGGCCCGACCTTCCTGGTCGGCCCGGGAGCGGTCGCCGGCCTCGACACCAACTTCAACGGGTGGGGCAAGACCGGGACCAGCTACGAGCAGAACTTCGCCAAGGACGCCAGGGCCGCCGCCGCGCTGCTCGCCCAGTACGGGATCACGCGCGTCCAGGCACCGTTCGTCGGGGAGGGCGGCTCGCTGGAGACCGACGGGCAAGGCACGCTGCTCGCCACCGTCAGCTCCCTGGTGAACCCCAACCGCAACCCCGGGCTGAGTCAGGACGAGGTCGAGCAGCGGCTCAAGGCCTCGCTCGGCATGGAGAAGGTGATCTGGCTGCCCGGTCTGGCGGGGCAGGACATCACGGACGGCCACATCGACTGCGTGGCCCGGTTCAGCGCGCCCGGGCGGGTGATCCTGGACCGGCCCGCGCCGAACACCACCTCGATGTGGCTGCGCGTCCACACCGAGGCCAAGCGGGTCCTGCAGACCGCCACCGACGCCAGGGGCCGTGCGCTGACGATCGTGGAACTCCCGGGCCCGGACCACACGAAGATCCGGGGGAGGGGGTCCTCCTTCCTGTCCAGCTACACCAACCACTACACCGTGAACGGGGCCGTCCTGGTACCGCAGTTCGGGCACCAGGAGGCCGACGAGGCGGCCCGGACGATCCTCGCGGCCGAGTACCCGGGGCGCACCGTCGTGCCGGTCGTCATCGACGCCATCGCCAACGGCGGTGGTGGCATCCACTGCGCGACCCAGTCGCAGCCGGTCGTTCCCGCCGCAGTCTGACCTGTGGTCTGACCTGCGGGCCGGCCGGCCGGTCGGCTCAGGCCGGTCGGTCGGCCCGCGCGGGGCCCTCGGCCTTGGCGGCCGCCGCCGTCGCGGGAGCGACGGGCGTGACCGGTGCGACCGGTGCGACCGGGGTCGCAGGTGTCCCCGGAGCGGCGACGGCGGTCGGCGCGGGCGCCTGCTCGGACGCCGGGCCGTCCTCGCGCATCGCCGCCGTCTCGGCCTTCAGGATGCGCATCGACTTGCCCAGCCCGCGCGCCATCTCGGGCAGCTTCTTCGAGCCGAACAGCAGGATGACGACCGCCAGCACCACCAGGAGGTGCCAGGGCTCCAGACCGTTGCGCAGCATGTCACTCACCGGGCCTTTCCGTATCGTCGTCGAACCGGACTTCTTGCCAGCGTAAGTGTGACTGATTTTTCAGTCAATGTGACGGTATCCGGCCGTACCCGCACCTGTGGGCGTGCCCGTGCGGGATGCGGCGGGTCCGGGGAAGTCGCATCCGCGTACGGTTCGTCCACGTCGCCTTGGCCCGAGTGGTGCGCGACGGCCCCACCGCGCCGGACCTAGGTTCACCGGAACCCGCAGGCAACCGGCGCACCCGAGGAGCGACGCACGTGAACTGGCTGATCCACGACTACCGCGAGGACGACCTCGCCGCCGTCGTCCATCTGATCGACAGCACCGCCGGGCTCGGGCAGGAGTCGGTGTTCTCGCTCGCCGAGTGCATCGGCGCGCTCACCGCCCGCCAGCCCGCCGTGGTCGCGGTGCACGACGGCCTGCCGATCGGGGCTGCCCTCGCCCAGGTCGCGGGCACGGGCGAACGGGCCTGGGTGATGCGGGTGGCCATCGCCCCGGCCTGGCGCGGGCGCGGCCTGGCCAGCGCGCTGCTGCGGGAGCTCGAACGGCGACTGGTCGAGGCCCGGGTGCGACGGATCGCCTATGTGCTGCCGGCGGAGGAGCTGCTCGGCGAGGGGCTGCGCAACGCCGGTTACGAACGGCGGCCCGCCGCCGCGTACTTCGAGAAGACCGAGCCCGCCGCGGGCCCCGCCGCCGGGACCCTGGACGAACTCGGCGGGCGGGTGCTGAGCGGGGACCTGTGGGACCAGGTGGCCGGGATGACGGCCGAGAAGGAGCTGATCGAGCGGCGGGTCGTGCTGCCGCTCGCCGAACCCGAGCGCGCCGCCCGGCACGGCGTGCGGCCGCCGCGGGCGATCACCCTGTTCGGGCCGCCCGGCACCGGGAAGACGACCTTCGCCCGGGCCATCGCCTCCCGCCTGGGCTGGCCGTTCGTCGAACTGCTGCCCTCCCGCCTCGCCGACGAGGGCAACCTGGCCGCCGCGCTGCGCGGCGCGTTCACCCGGATCGGCGAGCTGGAGCGGGTGCTGGTCTTCATCGACGAGGTGGAGGAGATCGCGCCCGTGCGGGGCGAGCCCGGCCCGGCGGGGGCGACGCACGGGGTGACCAACGAACTGCTGAAGCTGATCCCCGGGTTCCGGGAACGGGACGGCCGGCTGCTGGTCTGCGCCACCAACTCGGTCCGCTCGCTCGACCCGGCGTTCCTGCGCACCGGCCGGTTCGACTACGTCATTCCGATCGGCACCCCCGACCCGGACGCCAGGGCCGCGATCTGGGCCCGCTACGCGCTCGGCACCGACCGGGTGGACGTGGACGTCCCCGCGCTGGTGGCCGCGAGCGAGCACTTCTCGCCCGCCGACATCGAGCACGCCGCGCGCCTCGCCGCCCAGACGGCCTTCGAGCGCGACGACGCCGTGCCGGGCGCGACCACCGCGGACCACCTGGCCGCGATCGGCGCGTGCCGCCCGACGGTGACGGCCGCCATGGTGGCGGCGTTCCGGGCCGACATCGGGGCGCACGCCCGGTTGTGACCGCTCTGCCCGACGGCCACCGCCGGAGGGCGGCGGTCAGTCGAGCGGGTGGTCGCGGCGGACGGCGTCGATGCAGGTGTCCCGGGAGACCGGGCCGCCGAAGCGGAGGCGGTCGTAGGCGGTGAACGGCGGTTCCAGGGCGTCGAGTTCGTCGACCATGGCATGGAGGGCGGGCAGCTCGGGCAGCCGGCCGGAGGGCCCGTCGGCGGGGCGGCCGAGGGCCTCGGTGATGCCCCGGACGAGTTCCGCCTTGCGGCGCATGGTGACCGGGTGGAGACGGTGCAGACAGACGTTCTGGCCGCTGAGGTACGACTCGTACTCCTCCTCGCCCTCCTCCCGGTCCGCCCAGTGGCCCCGGAACCAGTCCGGCAGCTTCGCCAACCCGCCCGCCTCGTTGACCAGTTCGAGGAGGTCGGGGGCGACCATCTCGGTGCCGTCGGAGCGCAGGTAGCCGGGCAGCGGGAGGCGGCCGTCGAGCATGTGGCCGCGGACCTCGTCCGGCTCCCGGCCGTGGCGGGCGCAGAGCGGCTCCAGCGGGGCGAAGTGCCGGTCGACGTAGGCGTCGTCGGCGTCGGTCATCGGGTGCTCGCCGTTGACCTCGAGGTAGCGCCGGGCGAGCCGCGCCTTCGCCGTACCGGCTTCCGTGCTGCCGCTCCGCGTTGTTCCGGTCTCCGTCATGCCGGGTCCTCCCTCGGACGCCGTGGTGTCCCCGCCGCGCCGGGTCAGCCGGCCTCGACCGTGTCGGCCTGGGCGGTTCCGTCGCCGGTACCGGTAGCGGCACCGGCTGTGGTGCTGCCCCCGGGGCCGGGGTCGATGCGCACCACCGGGGAGAACGCGGTGCCGAGGAACACTACCGCCTGCACCACGGCCGCGCACACGAAGAGCGTGCGGGTGGGGGAGGCGCCGGAGACCAGCCGGCCGCCGAGCACCGCGCCGAGCGGGATGGTCGCGTAGGCGGCGGCCCGGCTGACCGACACCACCCGGCCGATCACCTCGGAGGGCACCACCTTCTGCCGGGCGGTGAACCAGCTGACGATCACCAGCGAGGTGGCGACGCCCTCCACGCCCCAGGCGATCAGCACCGCCCACCAGGTGGGCACCAGGGCCGGCAGGACCATGGTCGCCCCGGACAGGCCCATGCCGAACGCCAGCAGCGGGCCCAGGCGGTAGCGGTCCGTCAGGCGCGGTGCGAGCACCCCGCCCACCACGGCGCCGAGGCCCTGGGCGCCGAGCACGAGGCCGAGCACGACCTTCGGCTTCTCCTCGACCTCCAGGACGAGGTAGAAGAGGCTGCCCTCGACCGTCCACGCGGCGAGGTTGGACAGGGCCATCAGTACGGTGCCCCAGAGCACCGCCCGCATGGTCCGCAGGGCCCGCAGGCCGTCGGCGAAGTCCTTGGCGATCCGGGCGGCCGTGGTCGGCCCCGCGGCCGGGGCGGGGGTGCCGGAGATGGCGGCGATCAGCAGCGCGGAGGCCCCGAAGGAGAGCGCGTTGACCAGCGCGGAGACCGGGACGCCGAGCGCCGCGACGGCGGTGATGCCGGCCACCGGGCCGATGAAGCCGAGCGCGCTGTCGACCGTCTGGGTCCAGGAGTTGACCTGGGCGAGCCGCCGCTCGGGCACCACGTCGACCAGGAAGCCCTGGAACGCCGGGAAGTAGAACGGTCGGACGCAGGCGAGCAGGAACGCGCAGAGGTAGATCGCGGCCAGCGGCGGGCGGTCGAGGGTGGCCAGCGCGGTGACGGCGAGCGCCAGCACGGCGGAGGAGAGGTCGCAGAGGATCATCACCCGGCGGCGGTCGAACCGGTCCGCGATGACGCCGGCGAAGAGTCCGATCACGATGTACGGAATGAACTCGATCGCGTAGGCGAGGGCGGTCGAGGTGGCCGATCCGGTGATTTTCAGGACGAGGACCGGAATGGCCAGCCGGTAGATCCAGTCGCCGATTCCGGAGACCAGGAATGCGGCGCGCAGGCGGATGTCCGCCGGGCCCGGGGTCGGACGTTCCTCGATCGGCTTCGCGGTGGGCACCGGCGTTCTCCTATGCACTTTTATCGACGGTGGATCGGTGGAAAGAAAGAGATGTTCCGTTGTCGTTCCGGGAACGGCCGGAATCCCGGCGGGCGCCGCCGGTACGGCGTTCCCGCCGGGTTCCCGGCCGTTCGCGGGCCGTGGCTCCGCGGATCGCTCGGTCAGAAGGGGAGCTCCTCCCGGTCGACCCGGGTCAGCCACTCGGCACCGGCGGCGGGCCGGGCGTCGCGGCAGACGGCGCAGTCCGGGTCGCGGGTCCAGGCCTCGGCCTGGTGCACCCGGGGGTTGTGGAAGGTCTGCTCCAGCAGCCGGCCCACCGCGAGCGGCGGGCAGACGCGCGAGGCCAGCCGGACCATCTCGGAGACCATGTGGGCGGCCGCGACCACCACCAGCCCGTTGAAGGCGGCGGTGTCCTCGCCGTAGGCGCTGCCCTCGCGGTCGATGTCGTCGAGGACGTCCAGCACCATCCGCGAGGTCGGGTCGTCCCGGCGCACCTGCCCGTACCAGCACTCCACGCAGCCGCTGACGCCGGGCACCATCGTGTAGTGGATGGCCCGCTGGGTGTCGACGCCGCCGCCGATCAGGGTGGCTCCGGCCCGGACGCAGCCCTCGTTGAGCCAGTGCGCGACGTGCACCTTGGGGCGGTCGACCACGGCGATCACGATGTCCCGGTCGTGCACCACCGCGTAGACGTCGTCGGCGGACATCAGCTTGGCCTCGACCGCGTCGACCCGCACCCGGCTGTTGAGCCGGCGGGCCCGTTCGGCGGCGACGTGGACCTTGGTGCGGCCGACGTCCGGCTCGCCGTAGATGATCTGGCGGTTGAAGTTGGAGACCTCGATCTTGTCGAAGTCGACGATCCGGATGTCCGTGAAGCCGATCGCGACCAGGTCGATCAGGGTGTGCGAGCCGATGCCGCCGACGCCGAGCACGGCCACCCGGGCGTCGCGGATGCGGCGCTGGAACTCGTACTTGGAGGTCCCCAGGGAGGCGTAGGTCTCGAAGAAGCCCAGGTTGTTGGACCAGCGCTCGCGGGCGGCGGCGTCGAAGTCCTCGCCCCGGTCGGCGGTGTCCTGCACCAGGCCGATCGCGTCCAGTTCGTCGACGGCCTCGCGCACGTCCTCGGCGGTGAGGTCGGGGTAGTCGGCGCTGAGGTCGCGGTGGACGGCGTCCAGCTCGCGGCTGCCGTCCAGGAGCCGGAGCAGCCCCAGCACGCGGCCGTCGGTGTCCTCCAGCGAGGTCAGCTCGCCGCCGAGGCGGAAGTGGACCGAGCCGTCGGAAACGAAGTAGGGGATGCTCGTCTTGAGCGCGGGACGTGCCACGAATACCCCTCCGGGGACTGGGCGACGGAAATCATGGATATACCGGTCCGGTAATGTGCGGAGGAGTTCCGGACGGGTGCGGCGGGGCGTCGTTGCGAAGGAGGCCCCGCCGCATTTCAGGATCAGCCCTTGGCGGTGCTGGCGGCGCTGCTGTAGCGCTTGGTGGACTTCTTGATCATTGGAATCACCTCCCCCCTCCGATCGGACTCCATGCTATTCATCGCGGAACTTCCCGGACAAGATGTCAGAACAGCTTTTCGCGGGGGGATCTTCAGAATCGGTCGGAGCGGACGGAAAGTCCCAGGTATTCGGCCTGGAAAGCCAGCACATCGGCGAAATAGGCGAGCCGCCCGGTGCGGGCGCGGGCCCCGTGCCCGACGCCGGCCTCCTGGCGGAGCAGCACCGGGCGCGCCGAGGAGGTGGCGCGCTGCAGGGCGGCGCACATCTTCCGGGCGTGCAGCGGGTCGACCCTGGCGTCGTCCTCGAACGCGGTCAGCAGCACGGCCGGGTAGGCGGTGCCCGCCGCCACCCGGTGGTACGGCGAGTAGCCGAGCAGCCGACCGAGCTCCTCCGGGTCCTCCCGGGTGCCGAACTCGTCGGTCCAGTAGGGCCCGTAGCCGCTCAGCTCGTAGCGGGCCATGTCCAGCGGGGCGGCGGTGGCCGCCACGGCGGCGAACAGCCCGGGGTGCTGGGTCGCCGCCGCGGCGACCAGGAGGCCGCCGGCGCTCTGGCCGAACGCGCCGAGCCCGTCGGGCGGACACAGGCCCCGGTCGTGCAGGGCGCGGGCGGCGGCCAGGAAGTCGTCGATGCCGTTCTGCTTGTGCTCGCGCATCCCGGCGCGGTGCCAGCCCTCGCCGTGCTCGCCGCCGCCGCGCACCCGGGCCACCGCGAACTGGCCGCCCAGGCCGGCCCAGGCGAGGGCCGCCGCGTAGTAGTCGGCGACCTGGGGTTCGCCGAAGGCGCCGTAGCCCTGGAGGACGGTCGGCAGCGGGCCGGTCGGGCGGTCGGCGGGCCGGGTGAGCAGCACCGTCAGCTCGGTGCCGTCCGGGGAGGCGCAGCGCAGTTCGGAGACCAGTACGGCGGGGACGTCCGGGGTGCCCGGTGCCCGCCACACCTCGGTCGTGCCGCGGTGGGCGTCGTAGTGGTGGACGGTCTCCGGGGTGGTGGGGTCGGAGTAGCCGAACCAGGCCTCGTGGCCGCCCTGACGGAAGGTCAGATCGGTGACGACGCCGGTGCCGGGCAGGGGGAGCGCGCCGAGCGGTTCGCCGGTGCGCAGGTCGTGCCGGGTGATCCGGCCGTGCCCGCCGGCCGAGCGGAGCACCAGCAGCAGCGGGACGGGCAGCCCGGGGTCGTCGAGGACGGCGAAGGACTCCAGTACCTCGTGCTCGTGCTCGGGGACGAGGGTGCGCGGCCGCTCCGGTGCCGCCGGGTCCAGGACCAGGATCCGGCCCCGGTCCGCGTCGAGGTCGGTGAGCACGTAGAGCAGGCCGTCGGTGGCGGGCCAGGGGGAGCTCCAGCCGCCGTCCAGGGCGGTCAGCGGGCGCCAGTCGGGCTTCTCCGGGGTGCCGAGGGCCAGGTCGGCGATCCGGACGCGGTTGCCGCTGGAGAGTCCGTCGGCGGTGGCGGCCACCAGCAGGCGGCCGTCCGCGCCGAGCAGGACGTCCAGTTCGGGGCCCGGGCCGTCGTCGTCGGTGTCGCCGGCTGTGTCGTGGCCGGTGTCGTGGTCGGGGCCGTCGGCGGGCGCTGCGGCACCGGGGACTTCGGCGTCGGCGGCCGGGTGCTCACCGATCCGGTGCAGGTACAGCCGGGCGCCACCGGTGCCGCCCGGGCCGCCGCGTACGTGGTAGAAGGCGTCCGGCCCGCCCGACCAGGCGACGTTGCCGTACGGGCAGCCGGTGATCGGCCCGTCCACCGTGCGGCCGGTGGCGACGTCCAGCACCCGCAGGGTGTACTCCTCGGCGCCGCCCTCGGTGGTCTGCACGGCCACCAGGGTGCCGGTCGGGTCGGGTGTCCAACCGCCCAGCGAGGTAGAGCCGGTGGGGTCGTGGCGGTGCGGGTCGAACAGGATCCGGCGGGCGCCGGAGGGGTCGGCGACCGCCAGCGCGGGGTGCTCGTCCGCAGGGCCGCGGACCGTGAAGAAGGCCAGGTCGCCCGCGAGTTGGGGCGAGGTCAGATGTTCGAAGGCGGTCAGCCGGGTCATCGCGGCCCGGAACGCGTCCAGCGTCGGCCAGCCGTCGCGCAGCCGGTCGAACAGCCGCCGCTGGCCGGCCGACCACTCCCGGGTCGCGGGGGCGTCGGCGTCCTCCAGGGCGCGGTACGGGTCCGGGACGTCGCGCCCGCCCAGCCGGTCGACGGTGTCGCCGGGTGCGACGGGCGGGTATTCCGGCCGCCCGGCCGGGTCGAGCGGGTCGATCGGCATCATGGCCCCCTCCAACCGGCGTGCGGACGGAACGGAGATCGCCACTCGGGGGGCGGCCGCGGAGCGGGTCGCCGTCGAGAGCGCCGACATCCTAGCGACGGTTTCCGCGTACTCGTCAATGGCCCTGTCGGGAACGGTGTTTCGGTCGGCGGGCGGGCTTGGGCGGGCTCCGTCGGCCGGTGCACACGCACCAACGGTGCGGACCTGGAGTGTTCGGCGGCCGGGCGGCGGTGGGGCCCGGGCGGCCGGGCGCCGGATGAGAATTCGCGGCGAACGTGTGTCTGTGCTCCCGCTGTTGCCGGGCGCCGGTGACAGGTCGTCGACGACCTGTCGGGGAGGGCGCGCGCGCCGTAGCGGGTCTGACGGGGGATCCGCTAGAGTCCCTCCGCCCATCATCAAGATCATCGGGGGAAACCTTGCCGTCCGAGGCAACCAAGGGGCGCGGCGGTGCGAACGCACTCGGCTGGGCGCTCACCATCGGCCTGAACGTCGTCGCGCCGATCATCACCTACAACCAGCTCACCGGCCACGGTTACGGTGAGTTCACCGCGCTGGTGATCTCGGCCGTCTGGCCCGCCGTCGATCTGGGGATCTACCTGGCGTGGCAGCGGCGGGTGGACGAGTTCGCGGCGGTGTCGCTGCTGTTCCTGGGGCTGACCGTCGCGGTCACCCTGGCCGGGCCGGCCGACG
The DNA here is from genome assembly GCF_000710405.2 of Kitasatospora sp. MBT66. Lineage (NCBI taxonomy): Bacteria > Bacillati > Actinomycetota > Actinomycetes > Kitasatosporales > Streptomycetaceae > Kitasatospora > Kitasatospora sp. MBT66. The sequence goes on from NZ_JAIY01000002.1 coordinate 57,972, forward strand.
CGCACTTCCTGCTGGTCAAGGACTCGGTGATCACGGGGCTGTTCGGAGTGATCTGCCTGGCCAGTCTGGCAGCGCCCCGGCCGCTGATGTTCTACTTCGGCCGCAAGTTCGCCACCGACGGCTCGGCCTCGTCGCTGGAGCGCTGGGAGGGGCTCTGGGCGCTGCCCGGGTTCCGCCGGGTCCAGCGCAATCTGACCGTCGGCTGGGGGGTGGCCTACCTGCTGGAGGCCGGGCTGCGGGTCGGGCTCTCGTACGTGCTCGACACCGACGCGATGCAGGCGCTGAACACGGTGCTGTCGCTGGGGGTGACGGCGCTGCTGGTCACCTGGACGATCGCCTACGCCAAGCGGGCCCGGGCCCGGGGCGCGGCCGCCGGGGCGGAGCGGGAGGCGGCACAGGCAGCACAGGCCGGGGCGGCGAGCGCCGAGGCGGCGACGGTCTGACCCGGCGGCCGGACGCCGCCGCAGCACGACT
>NZ_JAIY01000002.1:58876-144663 GCF_000710405.2 Kitasatospora sp. MBT66
GTCGTGCTGCGGAGCGGTCCGGTGACGGCCGGTGAGAGCCGGTGAGGGCCGGTGGTCAGACCGCCGGGGCGGCGACCGGCGCGCGCTCGGCGGCCGGAGCCGCCGGGGCGAGGGCCCGGTCGGCCAGGGTGCCGAAGAGCAGGGCGAACCCCGTCCACAGCACCACCTGGAGGCCGATCGAGGCGAGCCGGAAGTCCCACAGCAGCGCGGCCGGGAAACCGTCCGGGATCGCGTCGTCGTTGGGCGGCAGGACGAAGGCCAGCACGGCCATCACCACGGCGTAGCCGAGGCCGGCCGCGACGGTGGCGTTCCAGGTGCCCAGGCGCGGGGCCAGGCGCTTGCCGAGGATCACCGCGGCGACGCCGATCAGCACGCTGAGCGCGATCATCAGGAAGAACAGCGCGGTGCGCTTCCCGATGGTGTCCGGATTGCCGACCGCCGGCGGGTTCGCCGGGTACTTGAGGAACGGCACGAAGTAGACGGTGACGAAGGCCGCGCCCGCGACCAGCGCGGCGGTGGCCCGGGGGCCGAACCGGCCGACCCGGCCGAGGGCGAAGCAGAACGCCAGCGCGGCGATCCCGCCGACCGCGACGCCGTACACCAGCACGCCGGTGGCGAGACCGGCGGTGGACTGGAGGTCCCGGCTGACCAGTTCCTCCTCCTCGCCCCCGGCGTCGGCGGCCGCGTGCTCGTGCGCGGACGCGTCCTCGGCACCGCCGGCCGCGGCCGCGGAGCCGCCGCCGTGGTCGTGGTGCCCGGCCGGGGCGGAGTGCGCCTGCTCCTGCGCGATGGAGTCCGAGACGGGGCCCTCGCCGACGGTGTAGGCGAAGACGAAGGCCACCAGCCCGGCTATCAGGCCGGCCAGCAGACCGCGCAGCAGGAGTCTGCCCACGGTGCCGGACGGCATGGTTGCGGAGTTGTTCATCGGTGCGTGTTCTCCGGGATCAGTGGCAGGGGAAGCCGAGCAGGTGCCGACCGTCGTGCACCCATTCGTGCACCGTCGCACCGGAGAAGACCGAGGTGGCGCCCTGCTCGGCGCCGACGAAGTAGAGCAGGACCAGCATCAGGGTGCCGAGGAACAGCGCCCAGGGCAGGATCGCGCGGATCGGCAGCGATGCGGGGGCGGAGCCGGCCGAGGGCAGGCTGGGGGACAAGACGGACTGGGCCATGGCAGGACCTCCTGGGGGAAACACGCGTCCCGTTCGGTGGAGCTCGGACGACGGCCATCGGGTCTGACTTGCCGGGCCCGCCGTTGCGTGAGGTGGCCTGGTCCGGCATACAGTGGCGCGACCGTGCCGGATTCGCACCGGACTTCCGTCTCGCCGTCGTCTTCAGTTGTCGGGGGAGACCGTAGCGCCCGGTGACGACGGCGCCAAGGGCGCTCACGGAATCGTTGTCGTGGCGCGACCTGCGGATTCGCGCGCGGGGCGGGCGCGGGGAGGGCACGGAGCGCGGCGCTCCGAGGGCCCCCAAGGGTGACAGGTGTACGAAGGGGGAAAACACGTGACGGTACGGGTGATCTTCGTCTCCCCAGCGATCGGACCCGAACTGCGGCAGGCACGGTTCGCCGACGAAGCCTCCGCGTACGGGATCAGTGCGGTGAACGGCGGTGCGGCGGACGGCGGCACGGCCGACGGCGGGGACGCGCTGGACGAGGCCGGGGTGCGCGCGGCCCGCGTCCTCCGGCCGGACCTCCCGGTGGCGTCCCACCGCTTCGTCTCGCCCTCGGCCCGCTGCCGCCGCACGGCCGAGGAGCTCGGCCTGGCCGACGCGGTCGCCGAGCCCGAGCTGCGCGGCTGCGCGGCCGGGCGCTGGCGCGGGCGGACCCTCGACGAGGTGGCCGCCGAGGAGCCGGAGGCCCTGATGGCCTGGCTCGCCGACCCGGCCGCCGCCCCGCACGGGGGCGAGTCGGTGCGGCAGCTGTGCGCCCGGGTCGCCGGGTGGCTGGACGGGACGGCGGCCGGGCTCACCGGCCGGGTCCTCGTGGTCGCCGAGCCGGACGCCGTCCGGGCCGCGGCCGTGCACGCGCTCGGCGTCCCGGACCAGGCCTTCCGGCGTCTGGACGTGCCCCCGCTGGCGGTGGTCGAACTGACCGGCCGGGCCGGTCGCTGGAACCTCCGGCTCGGCTGAGACGCGCTGCGGTCAGAAGCGGTCCAGGTCGAGCCTCCAGTCGTTGCAGCGGATCGGGTGGCCCGGCGGGTACTCGAAGTCCTGCGGCCCCAGGAGTTCGAAGCCCGCCGCCCGGCAGACCGCGTTCGAGGCCGGATGGTCCACCGAGGGGAAGGCGTGCAGGTGGCGGCGCCGGCCCTCGGCCCGGGCCCGCTCCGCCACCGCGCGGGCCGCGGCCGTGGCCACGCCCCGGCGCTGGAAGGCCGGCAGCACGGCCCAGCCCGTCTCGTACACCTGCTCACCGGCCCACTCGCGGGCCCAGAAGCCGATGCTCCCGGCCGTCGCCGCCTCCGCCTCCGTCGCCTCGTCCGCCGCCCCCGTCGGCAGCAGCACGATCCGGAACATCCGCCCCGCGCCGGTGCGGTCGGCGCTCAGGTCGACGTACCGGCGGTGGCGGCGGGCGAGCACCTCCTCGGACTCCGGGCCGCCGAGGTGGGTCGTCAGCTCCGGCGCGTTGAGGGCGCGCAGCAGCTCGGCGTCGCCCTCCGACCAGGGCTCCAGGCGTACGGTGGGGGCGCGGTTGTCGTCCATGGCCGTACGGTAGCGGCGGCCTCCGACAAACGGCCCGGGCCGGTTCCGCTACCGGTGGTGGCCGCCGGGTCGGGCGGCGGGGGAGAGGCGCACCGGCAGGGCGCTCAGGGCGTTGACGATGAAGGACTCCTGGTGCCGCAGCTCCTCCGGCGGCACCGCGAGCTCGACCTCGGGGTAGGTCCGGAACAGCGCGGTCAGGGCCTCCTCCGCCTCCAGCACGCCGAGCGCGGCGCCCAGGCAGTAGTGGCGTCCGTGGCCGAACGCCAGGTTGGACTTGTCGGGCCGGGTGAGGTCGAAGACGTCCGGCCGGTCGGGGTGCAGCTCCGGGTCCCGGCCGGCCGCCCCGTACGCGATCAGGACCGGTTCGCCGGTGCGGATCAGCACGCCCCCGCCGAGGTCGATGTCCTCGGCGGCGAAGTGCAGCGGCAGGTGCATCACCGGCGCTTCGAGGCGCAGCGCCTCCTCGATGGCGTCCCGCCAGGTCGCCGAGCCGTTCCGGACCAGCGCGAGCTGCTCGGGGTGGCTGAGCAGCAGGGCCGCGGTGTGGTCGATCAGGTTGACGGCGGTCTCGGAGCCGGCGCCGATCATCAGGATCAGGGTGGACACCAGCTCCTGCTCGCTCAGCCGGCTGCCGGCGGCGTCCCGGGTCGCGATCAGCTCGCTGGTCATGTCGTCGCCGGGCGTCTCCCGCTTGGTGGCCACCAGGTGCGCCATCGCGGCGAACAGGTCGTCGAGGACGGCCTTGGCCCGTTCGGGGGTGGCGCCGGTCTCCAGGACGCCGTCGACCACCCGCCGCACCTCGGGGCGCTGTTCCTCGGGCACGCCGAAGAGGTCGCAGATCAGCGTGGTCGGCAGCGGGTAGGAGAGCCGGGTGTGCAGGTCCACCGGCTCGCCGGGCGCGGTGGCGCGCAGGTCGTCGAGCAGCGCGGCGACGATCGCGCGCACCCGGGGCCGCAGCGACTCCACCCGGCGGGGACCGAAGGCGGGGGCGGTCAGGGTGCGCAGCCGGTGGTGGTCCGCGCCGTCGCTGGTGAACATCGTCTCCACCGCGACCCAGCTGGCCAGCGGCCAGTCCGGGCCGACCCGGCCGTCGATCCACTCGGGCCAGTGGCGGCGGGCGTTCTTGGCGAGCCGGTGGTCGGCGAGGAGCTTCCGGGCGACCTCGGCGCGGGTCACCGACCAGGCGAGGACCTTGCCGGGGAGTTCGACCCGGACGGCCGGGCCGTGGGTGCGCAGGTGGGCGGCTTCGGCGTGCAGGTCGGCGGCGTGCGGGTCGAGGACGTGGGTGAACGGGCAGCGGGGTTCCACGGGCCCTCCTTGGCGGGGGAGCGGCGGGCCGGACGATCGGCCGGTTGCGACCGTACGGCGGGTGCGGTGGCGGGGAAAGGGCGTCCGGTGGGCGTTCCGGACGCCCCCGGCGGCGCGCCCGCGCACGGTGCGGCGCGTTCGGTGCGGAGCGTTCGGCGCGGCGTCAGCGGTGCCGGGCCCGCCCACCTCCTTATGACAACAGCATTGACGTGTCTCGAAGCCGCCGGTTTCATGGCTCGCACTTCACCCCCACCCCCACACCCCCCCACCAGCAAGGCGGTGATCCCTTGGCATCGACGGCGAAGGTCATGGGCAGCGGTCCGAGAGCGGACAGCGGCGGCCCCCAGGACTCCATGCCCCGCTCCCTGGGCCTGATCGACGGGGCGGCGATCGCCGCCTCCAGTACCGCCGCGACCAGCAGTATCGGCATCGGCCTCGGCCTGATGGCCGGCGTCGTCGGGCTCCACCTCCCCGCGATCATGCTGCTGGCGTTCCTCCCCGTGCTGGCCATCGCCGGCGGCTACGGGCGGCTGAACCGCTCGGAGCCGGACGCCGGCAGCAGCTACAGCTGGGTGGGCCGCACGCTCAACCCCTGGCTCGGCTTCCTCACCGGCTGGGTGAACACCGTCGGCACCGTGGTGTTCATGGCCTACACCACCACCGTGACCGGCTCCTCGATCGTCCAGCTCCTCGACGAGGCGCACCTGCGCAGCGTCGCCGGGCTGCGGCTGGACGCCGACTCGACCGTGCAGTGCACCCTGATCGGCCTGGTCGTCCTGGTCGCCGCCGCGCTGGTCGCGGTGCGCGGTCTCGGCCTGGCGGCGCGGCTGCAGAAGGCGCTGCTGGTGTTCGAGTACGCCGTCCTGCTCGGCTTCTGCGGCTACGGGCTGTTCGCCGGCGACCAGCCGTTCTCGCTCGACTGGTTCAACCCGTTCGCGATCCCCTCCTTCGACGCGCTGGCCCAGGGCATGGTGCTCGCGGTGTTCTGCTACTGGGGCTTCGAGTCGGTGTTCAGCGTCGGCGAGGAGGTCCACGACCCCCGGGACGCCTCCCGCGCCGGCACCCTCGCCCTGGTCGTGATGCTGCTGCTGTTCCTGCTCGCCGGCACCGCCTTCCAGCGGGTGCTGCCGCTGGACGAGCTGGCGGACAACGGCGCGCACGGCCTGACGTACTTCGGCGCCCGGCTCGCCGACCAGCCGCTGGCCGCGCTGCCGCTGATCGCGCTGATGTTCTCCGCGGTGGCCTCGCTGCAGTCCTCGGTGATCCCCACCGCCCGCGGGCTGTTCGCGATGGGCCGGGACGGCGTGCTCGGCCCGGTCTGGACGAAGCTGCACCCCAAGCACCGGACGCCCGCGGTCGGCACCCTGCTGATCACCGCGGTCGCGGTGGCGCTGGCACTGTGCTCGATCGTCATCCCGACCGTCAACGACCTCATCTCGGCCGCCGTCAACGCGATCGGCATCATCGTCGCCCTCTACTACGCGCTCACCGCGGTCGCGGCCGCCGTCCGGTTCCGCCACCTGCTGCGCACCGACCTGCTGGAGGGGCTGCGCGCGGTGGTCGGCCCGCTGCTCGGCGCGGCGGTCCTGCTGGTCGTCGGCGGCTACCTCACCTGGACCTTCTACGACTCCGCCGACCACTTCGAACTCTCCGCCGACAACGGCTGGTTCGAGCTCACCGTCGTGGTACTGATGATCGTCACCGGGCTGCCGGCGGCGGCCTGGGCGCGCTGGCGGCGGCGCTCGGCGTACTTCCTCGGCGAGGCCGCGGGTACACCCGGGAAGGTCTGAGGGCGACCGACGGCGCGGGTCCGGTGCACCCCCACACACCGGACCCGCGCTCTGCCGCCGCACCGGGCACACGACACAGGACACACGGCACCCCGCACACCCGCACCACCCGAGAACGGAGCACCACCCATGACCAAGGCCGATCTGGTCTTCACCCGCGGCCCCGTGCACACCGGCGACGCCGCCCGCACCCGGGCGACCGGTCTGGCCGTCACCGGCGGACGGATCACCGCCGTCGGCCACGACGAGGTCCGGGACCTGATCGGCCCGGACACCGAGGTCGTCGACCTCTCCGGCAAGCTGCTGCTGCCGGGCTTCCAGGACGCGCACATCCACGCCGTCTTCGGCGGCACCGAGTTGGCGGTCTGCGACCTCACCGGCACCGTCGGCGTGGCCGACTACCTGGAGCGGATCCGCGCCTACGCCGACGCCAACCCCGAGCAGGAGTGGATCACCGGCAGCGGCTGGTCGATGGAGAGCTTCGAGGGCGGCCTGCCGACCCGGCAACTGCTCGACTCCGCCGTCCCGGACCGTCCGGTCTACCTCACCAACCGGGACCACCACGGCGCCTGGGCCAACACCCGGGCGCTGGAACTCGCCGGCGTCGACCGCGACACCCCCGACCCGGCGGACGGCCGGATCGAGCGCGAGGCCGACGGCACCCCGAGCGGGGTGCTCCAGGAGGGCGCCACCGGCCTGGTGGCCCGGCTGGTGCCGCCGATCACCGCCGCCGACCGGCTGGAGGGGCTGCTGCGGGCGCAGCGGCTGCTGCACTCGCTCGGCATCACCGGCTGGCAGGACGCGCTGCTCGGCGAGTTCAACGGCCAGCCGGACCCGTCGGACGCCTATCTGGCGGCCGCGCGCTCCGGTGCGCTGACCGCCCGGGTGAACGGCGCGCTCTGGTGGGAGCGCGAGCGGGGCGCCGAGCAGATCGCCGAACTCGTCGAGCGCCGCGCCGAGTCCGCCCACGGCAGGTTCCGGGCCGGCTCGGTGAAGATCATGCAGGACGGCATCGCGGAGAACTTCACCGCCGCGATGACCAGCCCCTATCTGGACGGCTGCGGCTGCGCCACCGCCAACTCCGGCCTCAGCTTCGTCGATCCGCTCGCCCTGCGCGAGTACGTGACCGCACTCGACGCGCTGGACTTCCAGGTGCACTTCCACGCCCTCGGCGACCGGGCAGTGCGCGAGGCGCTGGACGCGGTCGAGGCCGCCCGTGCCGCCAACGGCCGGCGCGACACCCGCCACCACCTCGCCCACCTCCAGGTGGTCCACCCGGACGACCTGCCCCGGTTCGCCCGGCTCGGCGCGATCGCCAACATCCAGCCGCTGTGGGCGGCGCACGAGCCGCAGATGGACGAGCTGACCATCCCCTTCCTCGGCCCGGAGCGCGCCGCCTGGCAGTACCCGTTCGGCGCGCTGCTGCGGGCCGGGGCCACCCTGGCGGCGGGCAGCGACTGGCCGGTGAGCAGCCCGGACCCGCTGGCCGGTCTGCACGTCGCGGTCAACCGGCGGGAGCCGGAGGCCGAGGACGACCGGGTGTTCCTGCCCGAGCAGCGGCTCGACCTGGCCTCGGCGATCGCCGCTTACACGGCGGGCACCGCCCATGTGAACGGGCACGACGACGCCGGGGTGCTCGCGCCCGGTCTGCTGGCCGACCTGGTCGTCCTGGACCGCGACATCCTCACCGGCCCGCCCGAGGAGATCGCCTCCGCCCGGGTGCTGCGCACCTATGTCGGGGGCGAGCTGGTCCACGCCGCCGAGTGAAGACGCTTCCTGGTGAGGCTGTCTGACGTCGCGTCGACTGCCGTCCGGGCCCCGGGGTGCTCCCCGGGGCCCGTCGCGTTCCCGGTGGTGCGTGCTCCGACGCGCCCGGACGGCAAGGGGCTCTGGACTTACTAGGACGTCCAACTATATGGTCGGAACAGGTCCGCGGTGTCAGGGAAGCCGGTGAAAGTCCGGCACGGTCCCGCCACTGTGACCGGGGAGTTCGTCCTCGCAGGAGTTCGGCCACTGGCAGCCAGCCGGGAAGGCCCGGGGGCGCGCGTCGATCCGGGAGTCAGGATACCGGCCGCGGAAGGTCCGTGTTTTCCACGAGGATGGAGACGACACGCATGAATCCGGGCTGCTCGCGTTCCACCGCCCCCGGCTCTGCCGTGCCGACGAACCCCGGGGCGCACCCGCGCTGACGGTTCGTCCGCCGCCGCCGTCCTGCCGCCGGGTGCACCACCGTGCGCCCGCGCACCGGCGCGGCCTCCACTCCTCCTCTCCCCATCCTGACGAGAGAAGGAATCAATGCTCCCCGACCCGACCACCCCCGAGTCGACCACCCCCGAGTCGATCGTCCCCGAGTCGATCGTCCCCGAACTCACCCACTTCGTCGGCGGCAAGCGCACCGCCGGCACCTCCGGCCGCTTCGGCGACGTCCACGACCCCAACACCGGCCGCGTCCAGGCCCGGGTGCCGCTCGCGAGCCGCGCCGAGGTCGAGGCCGTGATCGCCGACGCGGCGCAGGCCCAGCCCGCGTGGGCGGCCTGGAACCCGCAGCGCCGGGCCCGGGTGCTGCTGCGCTTCCTCCAACTCGTCGAGCAGGAGCGGGAATCGCTCGCCCGGCTGCTCTCCGCCGAGCACGGCAAGACCGTCGCCGACGCCCACGGGGACCTCCAGCGCGGCCTGGAGGTGGTCGAGTTCGCGGCCGGGATCCCGCACCTGCTCAAGGGCGAGTTCACCGACAACGCCGGCACCGGCATCGACGTGTACTCGATGCGCCAGCCGCTCGGCGTGGTCGCCGGCATCACCCCGTTCAACTTCCCCGCGATGATCCCGCTCTGGAAGGCCGCACCCGCGCTGGCCTGCGGCAACGCCTTCGTGCTCAAGCCCTCCGAGCGCGACCCCTCGGTGCCGCTGCGGCTCGCCGAACTGTTCCTGGAGGCCGGACTGCCGCCCGGCGTGCTGAACGTGGTGAACGGCGGCAAGGAGGCCGTCGACACCCTGCTGGAGGATCCCCGGGTGCAGGCGGTCGGCTTCGTCGGCTCCACCCCGATCGCCCAGTACGTCTACGCGACCGCGGCCGCCCACGGCAAGCGCGCCCAGTGCTTCGGCGGCGCCAAGAACCACATGATCGTGATGCCCGACGCCGACCTCGACCAGGCGGCGGACGCGCTGGTCGGCGCCGGCTACGGCTCGGCGGGCGAGCGCTGCATGGCGATCTCGGTGGCCGTCCCGGTCGGCGAGGAGACCGCCGACGCCCTGGTGGCCAAGCTGGTCGAGCGGATCGGCGCGCTGAAGGTCGGCCGCTCGGACGACCCCGCTGCGGACTTCGGCCCGCTGGTCGGCCGGGACGCGCTGGAGCGGGTCCGCGGCTACCTGGACCTCGGGGTCGAGGAGGGCGCCGAACTCGTCGTCGACGGACGCGACTTCCGGCTGGAGGGCCACGAGGAGGGCTTCTTCCTCGGCCCCTCGCTGTTCGACCGGGTGACGCCGGGGATGCGCATCCACCGCGAGGAGATCTTCGGCCCGGTGCTGAGCGTGGTCCGCGCCGCCGACTACGAGGAAGCCCTGCGCCTGCCCAGCGAGCACGAGTTCGGCAACGGCGTGGCCATCTACACCCGCGACGGAGACACCGCCCGCGACTTCACCCGCCGGGTCAACACCGGCATGGTCGGCGTCAACGTGCCGATCCCGGTGCCGATCGCCTACCACACCTTCGGCGGCTGGAAGCGCTCCGGTTTCGGCGACCTCAACCAGCACGGCCCGGACTCGATCCGCTTCTACACCCGCACCCGCACGGTGACCTCGCGCTGGCCCTCCGGGGTCAAGGAAGGCGCCAGCTTCACCATGCCGACGATGGGATGAGCGCCGTGCACGATCTCACCGACGACCAGCGCGCGATCGCCGCGACCACCAGGGCCTTCGCCGACGAGCACCTCGCCCCGAACGCCGTGGAGTGGGACCACACCAAGCACTTCCCGGTCGACGTGCTGCGCAAGGCCGGCGAACTCGGCCTGGCCGGCGTCTACGTGCGGGAGGAGTCCGGCGGCTCCGGCCTCACCCGCCGCGACGGCGCGGTCGCCTTCGAGGCCCTCGCCACCGGCTGCCCGTCCATCGCCGCCTACCTCTCCATCCACAACATGGTCGCCTGGATGGTCGACCGCCACGGCGACGACGCCCAGCGCGCCCGCTGGCTGCCCCGGCTCTGCACGGCCGAGGACCTCGCCAGCTACTGCCTGACCGAGCCCGGCGCCGGCTCCGACGCCGCCGCGCTCACCACCCGGGCCGTCCGGGACGGCGAGCACTGGGTGCTGGACGGCGTCAAGCAGTTCATCTCCGGCGCCGGCAGCGCCCAGGTCTACCTGGTCATGGCGCGCACCGGCGGGCCCGGGCCGAAGGGCATCTCGGCCTTCCTGGTCGACCGGGACGACCCGGGCCTGTCCTTCGGCGCCAACGAGCGCAAGATGGGCTGGAACGCCCAGCCGACCCGGCAGGTGGTGCTGGACGGCGTGCGGCTGCCCGCCGACCGGCTGCTCGGCGCCGAGGGGGAGGGCTTCAGGATCGCCATGGGCGGCCTCAACGGCGGCCGCCTCGGCATCGCCGCCTGCTCGCTCGGCGGCGCCCAGAGCGCGCTGGAGCGCACCGTGGCCCACCTCGCCGAACGCGAGGCCTTCGGCGCCCGGCTGCTGCACGCCCAGGCGCTGCAGTTCCGCCTCGCCGACATGGCCACCGAACTGGAGGCCGCCCGGGCCCTGCTGTGGCGGGCCGCCGACGCCCTGGACCGGGGCGACGCCCGGGCCCCGCAGCTGTGCGCGATGGCCAAGCGGCACGCCACCGACACCGGCTTCGAGGTGGCCGACCAGGCGCTCCAACTGCACGGCGGTTACGGCTACCTGGCCGAGTACGGCATCGAGAAGATCGTCCGCGACCTGCGGGTGCACCAGATCCTGGAAGGGACCAACGAGATCATGCGCGTCATCGTCGCCCGCGGCCTGACCGGGGCCGCCTGATGACCGGGAACGGGAGCACAAGCGGGAACGGCGCCGGGAGCGGCGTCAGGACCGGGAGCGGGACCGAGGAGGTCCTGGTGCAGCGCGAGGGCCGGACCGGACTGATCGTCCTCAACCGCCCCACCGCCCTCAACGCCCTCACCCACGGGATGGTGCGGCGGATCGCGGCCGCCCTGGACGACTGGGAGCAGGACCCGCGGGTCGCGACCGTCGTCGTCACCGGGGCCGGCGACCGGGCCTTCTGCGCCGGCGGCGACATCGTCGCCATCCACCGCGCCGCGACCGGCGGCGACCCGCGCGAGGTCGAGGAGTTCTGGCGCGACGAGTACCGCCTCAACGCCAGGATCGCCCGCTACCCCAAGCCCTATGTCGCGGTGATGGACGGCATCGTGATGGGCGGCGGGGTCGGGGTCTCCGCCCACGGCAGCGTCCGGATCGTCACCGAGCGCACCAGGATCGCCATGCCCGAGGCGGGCATCGGCTTCGTCCCCGACGTCGGCGGCACCTATCTGCTCGCGCTGGCGCCCGGCGAGCTGGGCACCCACCTCGCGCTGACCGCCGGCTCGGCCGGCGCCGCGGACGCGCTGCTCTGCGGCCTCGCCGACCACTTCGTACCGTCCGGGCGACTGCCCGCCCTGCTCGACGACCTGGCCGAGTCGAGCGTCCACGACGCGCTCGCCCGGCACGTCGAACAGCCGCCGCCCGGACGGCTGGAGCGGCAGCGGGGGTGGATCGACACCTGCTACGCGGCCGACACCGTCGAGGAGATCCTCGAACGGCTCGGCACCAGTGGCGAACCGGAGGCGAAGGAGGCGGCCGAGCGGATCACCGCCAACGCGCCGACGGCGGTCAAGGCGACGCTGGCCGCGCTCCGCCGGGCCCGGGAGCTGGGCCCGCTGGAGGCGGTGCTCGACCAGGAGTACCGCAGCTCCTGCGCCGCCCTGGCCACCCCGGACCTCGCCGAGGGCATCCGGGCCCAGGTGATCGACAAGGACCGCACCCCGCACTGGAGTCCGGCCACGCTGGACGCCGTCGACCCCGCCGCCGTGGCCCGCTGGTTCGCCCCGCTGGGCGAGCGCGAACTCGGCCTCGCCGACCTCACCCCCCTGGAGCGCTGGTGACCCACCGGATCGGATTCGTCGGACTCGGCAACATGGGTGGCCCGATGGCCGCCAACCTGGTCGGGGCGGGCCACACCGTCACCGGCCACGACCTGGTGCCGGAGGCCCGGGAGCGGGCGGCCGGCCAGGGCGTACGGATCGCCGCCTCGGCCGCCGAGGCGGTCGCGGACGCCGAGCTGGTGCTCACCATGCTGCCGACCGGACGCCATGTGCTGGAGGTCTACCGGGAGTTGACCGCATCGGCGGTGGACGCGCTGTTCGTCGACTGCTCCACGATCGCGGTCGGCGATGCCCGGGCCGCCCGGGACCTCGCCCGTACCGCCGGCCACCGGGCCCTGGACGCCCCGGTCTCCGGCGGGGTCCCGGGCGCCGAGGCGGCGAGCCTGACCTTCATGGTCGGCGGCGCGGCGGAGGACTTCGCCGCCGCCGAACCGGTGCTGGCGGCGATGGGCCGCAAGGTGGTGCACTGCGGCGAGTCCGGCACCGGGCAGGCCGCGAAGATCTGCAACAACATGATCCTCGGCGTCTCGATGATCGCGGTCGCCGAGGCCTTCGTGCTCGGCGAGAGCCTCGGTCTGAGCCACCAGGCCCTGTTCGACGTCGCCTCCACGGCCTCCGGCCAGTGCTGGGCGCTCACCAGCAACTGCCCCGTGCCCGGCCCCGTCCCGGCCAGTCCCGCCAACCGGGGCTACCCGGCGGGCTTCGCGGCCGCCCTGATGGCCAAGGACCTCGGCCTGGCCGCCGACGCCGCCGACGCCTCCGCCGTGCCCGCCGAACTCGGGCGCCGGGCATCCGAGTTGTTCGCCGACTTCGCCCGGGGCGACGGCGCCGGTCAGGACTTCTCGGCCATCATCACCGCCCTTCGGGAGAACACCGCATGAGCTACGAGACGATCCGGGTCGAGCGCCACGACCGGGTGGGCCTGATCACCCTGGACCGGCCGAAGGCCCTGAACGCCCTCAACACCCGGCTGATGAACGAAGTCGTCGAGGCGGCTCAGGAGTTCGACCGGGACCGGACGGTGGGCGCGGTGGTCGTCACCGGGTCCGACCGGGCCTTCGCCGCCGGGGCCGACATCAAGGAGATGCAGTCCCTGGACTTCGTCGACGCCTACCTCGGCGACTGGTTCGCCGCCTGGGACGGCTTCGGCGCCCTGCGCAAGCCCGTCGTCGCCGCCGTGGCCGGCTACGCGCTGGGCGGGGGCTGCGAGTTGGCGATGCTGTGCGACGTCCTGATCGCCGCCGACACCGCGAAGTTCGGCCAGCCGGAGATCAAGCTCGGGGTGATCCCGGGCATCGGCGGCTCGCAGCGGCTGACCAGGGCGATCGGCAAGGCCAAGGCCATGGAACTCTGCCTGACCGGGCGGACCATGGACGCCGAGGAGGCCGAGCGGGCCGGACTGGTCTCCCGGATCGTCCCCGCCGACCGGCTGCTCGACGAGGCCCTCGCCACCGCCGCGACGATCGCCGCGATGTCCGCACCGGCCGCGATCATGATGAAGGAGAGCGTCAACCGCGCCCTGGAGACCACCCTCGCCGAGGGCGTCCGCTTCGAACGCCGCCTCTTCCACGCCACCTTCGCCACCGCCGACCAGAAGGAAGGCATGGCCGCCTTCGCCGAGAAGCGCCCGCCGGAGTTCAAGCACCACTGACCCTGCAACGTCGGTGCCCGGTCCCCTCGCCGAGAGGGGACCGGGCACCGACGTCGGCGTGCTCAGGGACGGCGGGACACCCGGCGCCGGGCGGCGAGCCGTTCCACCAGCAGCACCGTGGCCACGGCCGCGGCCGTGAACAGCAGCGTGTTCGCCACCACCCCGCCAGCGGTCAGCCACGCCGGGTCGGCGCCGTCCGGCAGGCTCGTCTCCGTGAACAGGCCGCCGACGCCGGTCAGCAGGCCCCGGGCCACGTACACGGCCACCAGGGCGGCCAGCCCGAGCGGAAGGGTGAGCAGCACGGCCGCGAGGTAGAAGCGCCCGTTCTCCGTCAGCCCTCCCAGTGCGGCCAGCCCGCCGACCACGGCGACGTAACCGCCCGCCGCCCATCCGGTCATCCCCATCGCTGCCATCCCCCTGTGGTCCTTCGGTGTTCCGTCGCCGTGCCGTGGATGCGTCGTCGCTGTGCTTGTGCCCGCGCCGGTGCCGGGCGACCCGCTTCCGCCCGGCACCGTACAGGTCCGGTCAGCTGCCGTAGCGCAGCGAGACGGTGTCGCCCAGGTGGACCGTGGTGGCCCGGGTGGCGGCGGTGGCCGTGCCGGCGTCCAGGTCGACCTTCCAGGTGGCCGAGCCGCTGTTGGCGGTGCCGTTGAGCGAGGTGATCGTGCCGGAGCCGGTGGCCGGGGTGACGGTGGTGACGCAGCCGCCCGGGGTCGCGGTGGCGGCCGCGTCCAGGACCTCGCCGAGGGTCGTGGTGCTGCCGGTCGGCGTGAAGGTCACGGCGCAGACCTTGAGCGGGGCGGTGCCGTTGTCGACGACCAGGGCCAGCCGGGCCGCGGTGCCGGGCGTGAAGCCGGTGGTGGCCGCCCAGGCCGGCTCGCCGGCCGCGCTCGGCGCGGGCGGGGTGGCGGTGAAGCCCGCGCCGGCAACGGCGCGCAGACCGTCGACGGAGGCGTAGGCGGACGGGACGGTGTCGGTGGGCAGGTACTTGAAGCCGCCGCCGGGCTTGAACTGCTGGGCGATCAGGAAGTCGATCGGGGTCTTGCCGGCGCCGCTGGTGAACTCGGCGCCCTGGGGGTTGATGCCGCAGGCGTTGAGGCCGGAGACGGCCCAGCCGTTGGAGTCGGTGTTGGCGCCCCACATCGAGTTGAACGCACCGGAGGCGACCAGCTTGCCCTTGAGGAAGTTCTTCGCGGCGACCACCGCGGCATCGGTGTTGGGGACGCCGCCGCTGCACAGGGAGGCCATGGCGGCGCCCGTCATGTCGATGTCGCTGCCCTGGGCGAGCGCCGTCGGGTCGCCGGCGGCCTTGCTGTAGTTCCAGCCGCCGTCGTTGTGCTGGTTGGCGCGCACGGCGGCGACCGAGGCGTCCAGCAGGGACTGCGGCACGCGCCTGGTGCCGCTCTGGGTCCTGGCGCCGCCGAGGGCGAGCAGGCCGAAGACGGTGCCGTTGAAGTTGGCGGACGGGCCGTAGTAGCCGGGCTCGGCGGTCTGCCAGTAGGCGGCCAGGTCCGCGACCAGGTTGCGGCCGGGCCCGACGCGCGCGGGGTCGATCCCGGCGGCGTAGGCGTTCAGGATGCCGCGCTCGTAGTCGGTGACGACCGGCGAGGCGCTGGGCCAGGCGGGCGCGGCGAGCTGGTTGCGGTAGACGAGGCGGGCGTTCTTGGTGGCGTCCCCGCCGGGCGTGACGTCCGCCGCCGCGGTGCCGGCCGCCGCCAGCGCGCTGAAGGCCCACTCGTTGGAGAGCCCGCCGCCGGTGACGTAGCTGCCGTCGGCGGCCTGGAGGGACTTCAGATAGGTGACGCCGGTGCTCTTCGAGGTGGCTGTCTGGGCCGGGGTGGCGGTCGCCTGCGCGGGAACGGCCGACAGCAGCAGGGCTCCGGCCGCCAGCGGGACGGTCACCGCGGCGGCGGTGCGGGAGGCGGCGGTGCGGGAGGCGGCGGTGCGTGAGGTGAGGAAGGACACGGGACACTCCTTGGGGTGGCGGGCGCCGACCCGGCCCCGGCCCCTTGCACCCCTGCGGGAGCACGGCGGCCGGAGCGGCCGCCGCCCGGCTCGCGTGGGCAGGCTTTCGCCGTGGTGCGCGGCCGGGCGGGCATTCGGACTCGGGGCGCCGACGGACGGCACCCCACACCGCTGCGCGTCAGCCCCGGATTCGCACCGGGTTCCCCCGCTCGGCCACCGCGGACGCTACCGCACGGCGTAGGCGCCGACGAGGGCTTGTGATCCAGGTGACGTGCCGTTGACTCCCAGTTCGGCAGCGTGGTCTGATGAACCGGTTTTTCACCCTCGGCACCCAGGGGAAGCCGGTCCGAATCCGGCGCTGACCCGCAACCGTAGATCCGCCCCCCCGGGCGGATGAGCCGGAATGCCTGGACCGGGGTCTGTTCTCGAAGTACTTGCGTCGTCGCGGACTACGACGTGGTCATGGCGGTCCCCATGCCTGTCGGGGGCTGCCGGCTGCGCCGTTGCACCCGCGTCGATCGACCAGGGAGTAGCCGGTGAGGGTCAGCAGCAGTCGTACGCGGCACAGAGGCAGGGGAGTCGTGTCCCTGCTGGTCACCGGGGCGGTCGCGGTTGCGGCGGGCGGTACGGTGCTGCTCGCCAACCCCCGGGCCGCGGTCGCGGACCCGATCGAGGACTGCACGACGACCACCGGCGCGATCGTCGCCGTCGACTTCGGCCACTGGGGCGGCGGTGTCGTCCGCGGCTGCGACGCCGACCCCAGCACCGGCATGAACCTGCTGCACAAGGCCGGATTCACCACCGCCGGCACCGAGCACGACGGACCGGCCTTCATCTGCCGCCTGGGCACCGGAAGCTTCAACGGCGGCACCCAGTACCCGACCCCGGCCGAGGAGCCCTGCACCACCACCCCGCAGGCGACGGCGTACTGGTCGTACTGGATCGCCGCTCCGGGCCAACAGACCTGGTCCTACAGCCAGTTCGGCGCCGCGACGCAGAAGCCCAAGCCGGGGGAGGTGGAGGCCTGGGTCTACGGGGGCACCGACATCGGCGGCACCAGCGGGGCGCCGTCCTTCACCCCGGACTCGGTCCGGGCCAGGAACACCGGGCCCTCGCCGTCCGCCTCGCCGTCCGCCTCGCCCACCGCGACGGCGAGTCCGACCGGCCCGGCCCGCACCGGCGACCCCGCCGCCGCGGCCGCCTGGCTGGTCGCCCGCCTGGTCGACGGCGACCACATGGAGAACTGGGCCTTCGAGGGCCCCGACTACCCCCGCACCGCGCAGACCGCGATCGCGCTCGCCGCCGCCGGGACCCAGGACCCGGCGCTGCGCAAGGTCCTCGCCTTCCTCCGGGCCCACACCGACGCCTACCTGTACCCCGACGGCCCGGCCGGCAAGCCCGACTCCGGCGCCGCCGCCCTGCTCGCCCTCGTCGCCGGGAGCACCGAGGGCGACCCCCGGTCCTTCGGCGGCCGGGACCTCCTCGCCGCGCTCACCGACCATGTGTGCGCCGGGCCGGGCGAGAACGGCAAGTGCACCGCCGCCGGGGACTTCCACGGCGCCTCCTCGCCCTGGGCGCAGGCATGGGCGGTCATCGCCCTGCGCCGCGCCGGTGTCACGCCGCCCGCGTCGGCGCTCGCGCGCTTCGCGGTCCTCCAGTGCGCCGACGGCGGCATGGCCGGATCGATGATCGTCGCGGGCGGCTACTGCGAGTCCGACCCCGGCTCCACCAGCCTGGCCGTCCTCGCCCTGCGCGGTGTCGCCGACCAGGAGTCGACGGCGAAGAAGGCCGCCGAGCAACTCGCCGCGAGCCAGCAGGCCGACGGCTCCTACGCCCCCTACGCCGGTGCCCCCGGCGACACCGGCAGCACCGCCCACGCGGCCCAGGCACTGCTGGCCGTCGGCCAGGGCGCCCGGCAGTCCGCCGCCAAGGCGTGGATCGCCGCCCGCCAGGGCGAGGACGGCGGCGTCCGGCCCGACGAGGCGACGCCCGACGCCGACCCGGCCGCCACCGAGCAGGCCGTCCTGGCCCTGACCGGCACCGACCTCGGCACCGTCCGCCACAACCCGGACGGCGCCACCACCCCGCCCGCCGGGCGGACCCCCGACCCGGCCCGGGGCAGCGCCTACCTGACCGACCGCGCGCGCCTGATCGACGGCCACTATTACGAGGCCTTCCCGGCCTTCGCCGACTTCGGCCTCACCATCGACGGCGCCTTCGCCCTCGCCGCCACCGGCACCGACGACACCGCGCTGCGCGGGATCGTCGACTTCCTGGACCGGCAGGGCAAGGACGCCAACGACCGCACCGTCAACGACTGGACCGCGATCGGCACCGAGTACGCCGGCGGCGGCTCCATCGGCAAGGAGGCGCTGCTCGCGGAGGTCGTCGGCCGCGACCCGCGCGCCTTCGGCGGCCACGACCTGATCGCCGCCCTCGCGGCGGTCACCTGCGCCAAGGCCGACGACAGCACCGGCTGCGCGGGCGCCGGCAACTACACCTGGGCCACCTCGGTGTTCTCCCAGGCACTCGGCATCATGGCCCAGCTGCGGGCCGGTGACACGGCGAACGCCGCCGCCCCGATCGCCTACCTGAAGAGCCTCCAGCACGCCGACGGCTCCTGGCCCAGCCTGATCCCCGCCACCGGCGACTCCGACGTGGACAGCACCGCGATGGCCGTCATGGCGCTCGCCCTCGTCCCCGGTGACGAGGCCGCGGCGGCCGTCGACAAGGGCGTGGCCTGGATCGCGGGCCGGCAGCTCGCCGACGGCGGCTTCCCCGGCGCGGCCGGCGACTCGACCAACTCGGCCGCGCTCGCGGTCCAGGGCATGACGCTCCGCCGGTCCGCCCACGGCGCGGGGATCGCCAAGGCGCTGGACTTCCTCGCCGGCCAGCAGAACGACGACGGCGGGTTCAACGTTGCCTCCGAGGGGCAGCGGGGCTCGGACGTGCGGGCGTCCACGCAGGTGCTGGGCGGTGCAACCGGGGTCTCCTTCGGGACGCTGCGGCGGGACCTGGGCGGGACGCCCACGCCTACGCCGACGGCGACCGGGACTGCTACGCCGACGGCTACGGCTACGGCTACGGCGACTGTGACGCCGACTGCTACCGCGACTGCGACGGTGACGCCGACCGCCACGCCGACTCCCACCGCTACACAGACGGCGACGCCGACCGGGACGGGTACGCCGAGCCCGACCGCGACGCCGACGGCTACCGCGACGCCGACCACCTCCGGTTCCCCGACGGCTTCCGCCGCTCCCGTCCTCCCCGGCACGTCCGTCCCTCCGGCCGTCGACGCCCCCGTGGCCGGCGGCATCGACGAGCCCGTCCGCGGTGGCGTCGGCGCACCGGTGGTTGCCGTCCCGGTCCAGGTCGGCAGCGGTTCCGTCCGCGGCGGCGGTCTTGCCAGCACCGGTACCGAGACCTTGGTGCTCACCGGCGCTGCCGGGCTGCTGACCGCCCTCGGCGCGGCGGCCGTGCTCGTCGCCCGGCGCCGTACCGGAACCGCCCCGGGGCGTCACCGGTGAGCCGGCGGTTCGGCCGACTGACCGGGGCCGTCGCACTGACCTTCGCGGTCGCGTTCGGCGGTGTCGGTGCGGCCGCCGGTCCGGCCGCCGCATCGCCCCTGCCGATCGAGGAGTGCACGACCACCTCCGGTGTGGTGCTGGCGGTCGACTTCAGCAAGTGGGGCGGTCCGCTGCTGCGTTCCTGCGGTACCACCCCCACCACCGGGTACGTCCTGCTGAACCAGGGCGGGTGGAAGACCACCGGGACCGGGCACGACGGTCCGGCGTTCATCTGCCGCATCGGCTACAGCGGCTTCCAGGGCGGCAAGCAGTTCCCGACGCCGGACCAGGAGAAGTGCGTCCTGACGCCGCCGGCCACGGCGTACTGGTCGTACTGGCACGCGGATCCCGGTCAGAACGATTGGTCGTACAGCCAATTGGGCGCGATGAGCTATCAGCCGAAGCCGGGCAGTGTCGATCTGTGGATCTTCGGCGGCACCAACATCGAGGGCACCGAGGGCCGTCCCGTCGTCTCGCCCGACACCCTGCGGGCGCACAACACGGCCCCGGGCGGCGGGACGACGCCCGTGACTCCCGAACCGCCCCAGCCGCCCGCAGGTTCGGGTGGCGGTGGCAGTACCGGCGGAGGTGGCGGGGGCAGTACCGGCAGCACCGGCAGCACCGGCAGCACCGGGAGCACCGGCGGGGCGAACGGCGGTTCGTCCGGGACGAGTTCGGCCGGTTCCTCGGGTTCGTCGAGCGGCTCCTCGGGCGGGTCCTCGGGAGGGAACGCGAGCGGGTCCTCGGGCGGTACCGGCGGCGCGTCCTCGGGCTCGGGCTCCGGTTCGTCGAGCTCCTCGGGCGGCAGCACCGCCGGTGGCACGGCCAGCGGCACCGCAGGTACGGGCGGTGCGCCCGCCACGAAGCGCCCGCCCGCGACCGGCGGCACCAGTGGCACGGCCGGCGGCAGGTCCGCCGGCACGGCCGGTGCGCCCGCCACCACCCCGGCGAACCCGCAGGGCGAGGCGCCCGCGCCGACCGCTCCCGAGCCCGAGGTTCCGGCGGCCACCGCCGACCCGACCGGGGACCCCTCGGCCGAACCGGCCCCCGCCGACACCCCGCCCGCCACCGACACCGCCACCGACAGCGCCGTGCCCACCCCCGACGCCAGTACGTCGCAGCCCGCGCACGCCGCCGGCCCCGTGGTGGTGGACGCGGCACCGGCCGCCGACGCCCCGCACGACTCCGGCTCGATGGTCCCGGCCGTGGTCGGTGCCGTCCTGGTCGTGGCGCTCGGCGTGGCCACCGCGCTCACCGCGCGGCGCCGCCGCCGACAGGCCGAGTGATCGGGTGACCACGCTCGACAAGCGCTCCGCCGGCTCCCCGTCCCCCGCCTCCGGGCGGCTCGCGGGGGGCCGGCGCAGTCCGCGGAACCTGCACCCGCTCGCCTGGTGGACCTGGGCGCTGGCCCTGGCGACGGCGGCCAGCCGCACCACCAACCCGCTGCTGCTCCTGCTCGTCCTCGTCGTGCTCGGCTACGTGGTCACCGCCCGTCGCACCGACGCCCCGTGGGCGCGCGGCTTCGGCTACTACCTGGGGCTGGCCCTCACGGTGGTGGCGATCCGGGTGGTCTTCCGCTGCGTCTTCGCGACCGGCATCACCCCGCACGACCACCTGCTGTTCTCGCTCCCGCACATCCCCACCCCCGCCTGGTACGCGGGCATCGAGATCGGCGGCCCGGTCTCCCTGGAGGCCACCCTCTCGGCGGCCTTCGACGGACTGCGGCTGGCCTGTCTGATCTGCTGCATCGGCGCCGCCAACACCCTCGCCAACCCCAAGCGGGCCCTGCGCGTCCTGCCCGCCGCCCTCTACGAGCTCGGTGTCGCCGTGACGGTGTCGCTCAGCGTCGCCCCGCAGCTGGTGCAGAGCGTCCAACGGGTCGCGCGGGCAAGGAGGTTGCGGGCGGGCCGGACCAAGGGCGTCCGCGCGCTGCGCAGCATCGTCGTCCCGGTGCTGGAGGACGCCCTGGAGCGTTCGCTGCACCTGGCCGCCGCGATGGACTCGCGCGGCTACGGGCGGGCGGGGACGGCCACCCGCCGGTCCCGACGGACCACGGGCGCGCTGATGCTGCTCGGCATGTGCGGGCTCTGCGCCGGGGTGTACGGCCTGCTGGACGGAACCGCCCCCGCCGTCCTGGGACTTCCCGCGCTGGTGGCCGGCGCCGTTCTGTGCGCGGCGGGCCTGGCGCTCGGCGGACGCCGGGTGCGGCGCACCAGCTACCGGCCGGACCGCTGGCGGGCCGCCGAGTTCGGGGTGGCCGGCTGCGGTGTCGCCGCCGCCGTGCTGCTCTTCGGGACCGTCGGCTACGACGCTACCGAGCTCAATCCCTCGCTGTATCCGCTGACTTGGCCGAGCCTGCCGCTCGTCCCGGTGCTGGCCCTGCTGCTGGCCGGCGCCGCCGGGGCGATCGCCCCGCCGCCCGGCCGCACTCCCGGGCCGGCCACCCCGCCCAGGCCGCGCCCGGCGGACGGAACACGCCACCGGCGCACCGCCGTCGACCGCGCCACGTCCGACCGCGCCACGTCCGACCGCACCGAGCCCGACCGCACGACCACCGAGGTGAGCAAGTGATCCGATTCGACCGGGTCGGCGTGGTGTACGAGGGCCGCGACGCCCCCGTGCTGCGCGAGGTCGACCTGCACGTTCCGGAGGGCGAACTCTGCCTGGTGGTCGGCCGGACGGGCGTCGGGAAGTCGACCCTGCTCGGCGCCGTGAACGGCCTGGTGCCGCACTTCACCGGCGGCACCCTGCGCGGCCGGGTCACCGTCGACGGCCGCGACACCGCGCACCACCCGCCGCGTGAACTGGCCGATGTGGTCGGGGTGGTGGGGCAGGACCCGCTGGCCGGCTTCGTCACCGACACGGTGGAGGAGGAACTCGCCTACGCGATGGAGCAGTTGGCCGTCCCGCCGGAGGTGATGCGCAAGCGCGTCGAGGAGATCCTCGACCTGCTCGGCCTCGCCGACCTGCGCCACCGCGCGCTGCACGAGCTGTCCGGCGGCCAGCAGCAGCGGGTCGCCATCGGCTCGGTGCTCACCGCCCACCCCCGGGTGCTGGTCCTGGACGAACCGACCTCCGCGCTCGACCCGACGGCCGCCGAGGAGGTGCTCGCCGCGATCACCCGGCTGGTGCACGACCTCGGCGTGACCGTGCTGCTCGCCGAACACCGCCTGGAGCGCGTGGTCCAGTACGCAGACCGGGTGGCCTACCTGCCCGGTGACGGCACCGTCGTGCACGGCCCGCCCGCCGAGGTCTTCCGGGGCACCGCGATCGCGCCGCCGGTCGTCGAGCTCGGCCGGCTGGCCGGCTGGAGCCCGCTGCCGCTCTCCGTCCGGGACGCCCGCCGGGCCGCCGCGCCGCTGCGGGAGACCCTGGCCGCGCGCCCGGCACCGGCGCCGCGCCGCGGCGCCGCCGAGGGCGACACCGTGCTGTTCGCCGAGCGGATCGTGGTCCGGTACGGGCCGGTGACCGCCGTCCGGGAGGTCGGCCTGGAGCTCCGGGCCGGCCAGGTCACGGCCCTGATGGGGCGCAACGGATCGGGCAAGTCCTCGCTGCTGTGGGCCCTCCAGGGCTCCGGGCCCCGCCAGGGCGGCAGCGTGCGGGTGGTCCGCGAGGACGGCAGGCCGCCCAAGGACCCCAAGCGGGTCTCGGCGGCCGAGGCCCGGCGGCTGGTCGGGCTGGTCCCGCAGACCCCGACGGACCTGCTGTACCTGGAGTCGGTGGCCCAGGAGCTGGCCCAGAGCGACCTGG
This sequence comes from Kitasatospora sp. MBT66, assembly GCF_000710405.2. Classification (NCBI taxonomy): domain Bacteria; kingdom Bacillati; phylum Actinomycetota; class Actinomycetes; order Kitasatosporales; family Streptomycetaceae; genus Kitasatospora; species Kitasatospora sp. MBT66. Next base: position 81,731 of record NZ_JAIY01000002.1, read on the forward strand.
AGTCGGGCCGCGAGCCGGCAGCGGAGGCCGGACCGACCGCGCGCCGGATCCTCGACCGCCTCGCCCCCGGCATCCCGGACGACACCCACCCCCGCGACCTCTCCGAGGGTCAGAAGCTGGCCCTGGTGCTGGCGATCCAACTGGCCGCCGCACCCCGGGTGGTGCTGCTGGACGAGCCCACCCGTGGCCTGGACTACCACGCGAAGGAGGCGCTCACCGGCATCGTGGCCGCCCTCGCGGCCGAGGGGCGCACCGTGGTGGTCTCCACCCACGACGTCGAGTTCGTCGCCTCCGCCGCCGACCGGGTGGTGGTGATGGCCGAGGGCGAGATCGTCGCGGACGGCCGCACGGACGAGGTCATCGTCGCCTCGCCGACCTTCGCCCCGCAGGCCGCCAAGATCCTCGCCCCACTGCCGTACCTGACTGTCCATCAGGTGGCTCAGGCGCTCGAATCCGCGGGGGCCGCCCGGTGACCGCCGTCCGGATCCCCGGCCGGGCCCGGGTGGTCGTGGCGCTCGCCGCCTTCATCGGGCTCGTCGCCTTCACCTGGCCGTTCGTCGTCGCCCCGGGGAAGTTCGGCTCCTCCTACGCCCCGCCGCTGATCTTCGGCGCGCTGATGCTCCTGGTGCTCGCCGTCGTCGTCGCGGAGATCTCGGCGGGCGGCATCGACGCCAAGGCCCTCGCCATGCTCGGCGTCCTCTCCGCCGTGAACGCCGGGCTGCGCCCCCTCGGCGCGGGGACGGCGGGGGTGGAGACGGTGTTCTTCGTGCTCGTCCTGGCCGGCCGGGTCTTCGGCCCGGGCTTCGGTTTCACCCTCGGCTGCACCTCGCTGTTCGCCTCCGCCCTGCTGACCGGCGGCGTCGGCCCCTGGATGCCGTACCAGATGTTCGGCTGCGCGTTCGTCGGCCTGCTCGCCGGGCTGCTGCCGCGCCTGCGGCGGTGCTGGGAGGTGCCGGTGCTGGCCCTCTACGGCGCCTTCTCCGGCTACCTCTTCGGCTTCCTGCTGAACCTCTCCTTCTGGCCGTTCTCGACCGACCCCAACAGCTCCATCGCCTACCTGCCCGGACTGCCGTTCACCGAGCAGTGGCACCGCTACCTGCTCTTCGACGTGGCGACCTCGCTCGGCTGGGACACCGGCCGCGCCGTCACCACCTTCGTGGCCGTCCTGCTGGTCGGCCCCGCCGTCCTGACCGTCTTCCGCCGAGCCGCCCGCCGGGCCAACTTCGAGCCGACCGTGCGTTTCGAGGCCGTGGACGCTCCTCCGGGCAGCACCACCGCGACGGCAGGTGACACGTCATCGCGAGACGTGGGCCTCGATGCCGTCGAGCACGAAGTCGAGGCCCATCCGGAAGGTGCGGTCGGCGTCGAGGTGGGCGGCGTCGCGCACCACCGTGGCCAGCGCGGGGAACCGGCCCGTGGCGAAGGTGCGTTCCAGGTAGGGCCCGAGTGACCGCTGCCACTGCTTCTCGTCCATCCCGGTGGCCCGCTCGGCCCGCCGCTCGGCGATCTCCCGACGCACCGCGCCGATCACGTACGCCTTGACCGCGGCGACCACCGGCATGACGGCGTCCACATGGAGGTCGCCCAGTGCGGCCACCAGGGTCTCCCCGCCGGCCAGCGCCTCCGGCCCGAGCTGGGGTCGGCCGCCCAGCAGATCGGCGAGCCATTCGTGCTCGTGGACGGCGCTCCGAGTGGCTTCGGCATGGGACCGGAGCACCTCCCGCCAGTGGTCGCCGACCGGCCGGATCCCGGCGTGCACGGCGTCGACCATCAGGTCGAGCAGCTCCTCCTTGCTCGCGATGTAGCCGTACAGCCGCATCGGACGGACGTCCAGTTCGGTGGCGACCTTGCGCAGCGACACCGCGTCCAGGCCGTCCGCGTCGGCGAGCCCGATCGCCGTCCGCACGATCCGGTCCCGGCTCAGCGGGGCCGGCACGGGTCGATCCGGCGGCTCCGGCCGCTCCCACACCAACATGCCGCTCACCATACAACGCATCGGGCGATACAGTGTATCGACCAGTACGGTGTATTGAGACGCGTCGAGGTGCACCGAGGTGCCTCCGAGGTGCCTCGACGGTGTCTCGAAGACGTTTCGGAGGGGGAGGCAGAAATGACCATCGCCATCGTCGGAGCCGGCCTCGGCGGCCTGGCGCTCGCCCGGGTGCTGCACGTGAACGGCATCGACTGCGTCGTCCATGAACGCGAATCGTCACGCCACGCGCGCGGCCAGGGCGGCATGCTCGACATCCACTCCGGCCAGCGGGCGCTGCGCGAGGCCGGTCTGATCGACGAGTTCTTCGCGATCGCCCGCGGCGAGGGCCAGGACATGCGCCTGCTGGAGCCGGACGGCACCCTGCTGCTCCAGGAGGACACGCCCGACGACGCCCCGCTCGCGCGGCCCGAGGTCGACCGCGCCGACCTGCGCGACCTGCTGCTGGACTCCCTCCCCGAGGGCACGGTGCGCTGGGGGCGGGCGTTCGAATCCGCCGACAGCGGCCTGCTGCGCTTCGCCGACGGCGGCAGCGCGACGTACGACCTGCTGGTCGGCGCGGACGGCGCGAACTCCCGGGTCCGCGCGCTGCTCACCGACGTCCGCCCGGCGCACACCGGCCACAACATGGTCGAGGTCGGCATCCCCGACATCGACCGGACCCACCCCGACCTCGCGGCCATGGTCGGGCGCGGCACCTACTGGGTGCTCGGCGACGGAGTGTCGCTGGCGGCGCAGCGCAACGGCGACGGCCGGGTCCGCATCGGCCTCGGCTTCTACGACACCGCCGAGGACTGGTTCGCCACCAGCGGGATCCCGTTCGACGACCCGGCCGCCGCCCGGGCGCGGCTGATCGACCTGCTCCCCGGCTGGGACCCGCGCTTCACCGCGCTGATCGCGGCCTGCGACGACACCGTCGTGCCGAGGTCGATCACCACCCTCCCGGTCGGCCTGACCTGGCCGTCGACGCCGGGCGTCACGCTGGTCGGCGATGCCGCGCACCTGATGTCGCCGGTGGGACAGGGAGCCAACATGGCGCTGCTCGACGGCGCCCTGCTGGGTCTCGCGCTCGCCGCACACCCGGACGACTTCCCGGCCGCCGTGGCGGAGTACGAACGCGAGATGTTCGAACGCACCGCCGCTGCCGCCCGGATGTCCACGGAGATCCAGGCGATGCTGCGGGCACCGGACGCCGCCCGGAAGATGCTCGCGTTCTTCCAGCCCGACTGACAGCGGCCGAGTGCGGCGGCGCGCGCCCCCCGGCCGACGCGGCCCCGAGGTGCCCGCCGGTCCCGATCCGTGGACACCGCGGTGGAATCCATCGCCCCGACCGGCGGTTTGCCTCTAGGCTGACCCTGTAGCTGGTTCGTCCTGCCCGCCAGGCAGGACGTCGTAAGAGGGAACCCGGTGACGCCTTTCGACTGGCCAGTCCGGGACTGCCCCGCAGCGGTGAGTGGGAACGACCGCCGTCATACGCACTGGGTCCGAGCCGGGCCCGGGAAGCGACGGCCAGTAGGTGTCCGCCCTCGACGAGGGCGAGCGTGCCCGCGAGTCCGAAGACCTGCCCGCTGCCCGTCCGCGGAGGATCCGCGGGCGGCTGTCCGATGACCTCGAGGGCGGGTCGGCGACCACAGCAGGCGGTTCAGGCACGTCCGTTCGCGGCGGCCACCGTCCGGCTCGTCGTCCCTTCGCGCCCTCGTCCCGTCAGCGGGCACTTGAGGAGCAAGACTCGCGAAGGAGAGTCCCTTGACAGCGAAGTCCGCAGCCGCGGCCACCCGGGCGACCGTGCACGGCTACCCCCGCCAGGGCCGGAACCGGGAGCTCAAGAAGGCGATCGAGGGCTACTGGAAGGGCAACGTCACCGCCGACGCCCTCCGGGCCGCCGCCACCGAGCTGCGCCGGGAGAACTGGCGGCAGCTCGCCGACGCCGGTGTGCTCGAAGTCCCCACCGGCGACTTCTCGTTGTACGACCACGTGCTGGACACCACCGTCGCCGTCGGCGCGATCCCGGCCCGCCACCGGGCCGCCGTCGACGCCGACCCGCTCGGCGGGTACTTCGCCATGGCGCGCGGCACCCAGGACGTCGCGCCACTGGAGATGACCAAGTGGTTCGACACCAACTACCACTACCTGGTCCCCGAGTTGGGGCCCGACACGGTCTTCGTCGCGAACCCGGCCAAGGCGGTCGGCGAACTCGCCGAGGCGATCGCGCTCGGCCACGGGGCCCGGCCGGTGCTGGTCGGCCCGGTCACCTACCTGCTGCTCGCCAAGCCCGCCCCCGGCGTGGCGGCGGACTTCGAGCCGGTCACCCTGCTCGACCGGCTGCTGCCGGTCTACGCGGAGCTGCTCGCCGCCCTGAAGGCCGCCGGCGCCGACTGGGTGCAGTTGGACGAGCCCGCGCTCGTCCAGGACCGCACCCCGGCCGAACTGAACACCGCCGCCCGCGCCTACCGCGAGCTCGGCGCCCTCACCGACCGGCCGAAGCTGCTGGTCGCGAGCTACTTCGACCGCCTCGGCGAGGCCCTGCCGGTGCTCGCGAAGGCACCCGTCGAGGGCCTGGCGCTGGACTTCACCGGCCCCGCCGCCGCCAACCTCGACGACCTCGCCGCCGTGGGCGGCCTGCCGGGCAAGCGGCTGGTCGCGGGCGTCGTCGACGGGCGCAACATCTGGATCAACGACCTGGAGAAGTCGCTCGCGACCCTGGCGACCCTGCTCGGCCTCGCCGACCGGGTCGACGTCGCACCGTCCTGCTCCCTGCTGCACGTGCCGATCGACGCCGCCCTGGAGCGCGACGTCGACCCGCAGATCGCCCGCTGGCTCGCCTTCGCCCGGCAGAAGGCCACCGAGGTCGCCCTGCTCGCCCGCGCACTGCGCGAGGGCACCGGCGCGATCACCGCCGACCTCGCCGCCAACCGCGCCGACCTGGCCTCCCGGGCCGGCTCGCCGATCACCCGCGACCCGGCCGTGCGCGCCCGCACCGCCGCCGTCACCGCCGAGGACGCCCGCCGCCCGCAGGCCTACCCGCAGCGCGCCGAGGCCCAGCGCGCCCGCCTCGGCCTGCCGCTGCTGCCGACCACCACCATCGGCTCCTTCCCGCAGACCACCGAACTGCGCGTCGCCCGCGCCGATCTGACGGCCGGTCGGATCGACGCCGCCGCGTACCGGGAGCGGATGGAGGCCGAGGTCCGCGAGGTGATCGCCTACCAGGAGAAGGCCGGCCTGGACGTCCTGGTGCACGGCGAGCCCGAGCGCAACGACATGGTCCAGTACTTCGCCGAGCAGCTCACCGGTTACCTCGCCACCCGGCACGGCTGGGTGCAGTCCTACGGCACCCGCTACGTCCGCCCGCCGGTCCTCGCCGGCGACATCTCCCGCCCGCACCCGATGACCGTCGACTGGTTCCGCTTCGCCCAGGACCTCACAGACCGCCCCGTCAAGGGCATGCTCACCGGCCCCGTCACCATGCTCGCCTGGTCCTTCGTCCGCGACGACCAGCCGCTCGGCGACACCGCCCGCCAGGTCGCCCTCGCCCTGCGCGACGAGGTCACCGACCTGGAGGCCGCCGGCGCCGCCGTCGTCCAGGTCGACGAACCCGCCCTGCGCGAGACCCTGCCGCTGCGCGCCGCCGACCGTCCGGCGTACCTGGACTGGGCCACCGAGTCCTTCCGGCTGGCCACCTCGGGCGTGCGGGCCGACACCCAGGTGCACACCCACATGTGCTACGCCGAGTTCGGTGCGATCATGACCGCGATCGAGGAGCTCGACGCGGACGTGATCTCGCTGGAGGCCACCCGCTCCCACATGCAGGTCGCCGGTGAACTGGCCGCCGCCGGGTACCCGCGCGAGGTCGGACCGGGCGTCTGGGACATCCACTCCCCGCGCGTGCCCAGCACCGAGGAGGCCCTCGCCCTGCTCCGGGCGGGCCTGGCCGCGATCCCGGCCGAGCGGCTCTGGGTCAACCCCGACTGCGGACTGAAGACCCGCGGCTGGGCGGAGACCCGCGCCTCGCTGGACAGCCTGGTCGGCGCCGCCCGCCGCCTGCGCGAGGAACTCGCGGGCTGACACCCGGTCTGCTCCGTCCCGCCCCGGTCGTCGCAGGCCGGGGCGGGGCGGGTCGGACCGGTCGGCGCGCGGTCAGTCCTCGGTGCGGCGCAGCAGATAGGTGTCCATGATCCACCCCTTGCGCTCGCGCGCCTCGCCGCGCAGCCGCGCGATCTCCGGCGCCGCCTCGCCGAGCGGACCGGAGACCAGGATCTCGTCCTCCCCGCCCAGGTAGGCGCCGTAGTGGATGTGCACGCCCTCGGGGTCGATCCGGCCGAAGGCGGCCTGCCCGTCGAGCATCACCACCGTGTCCTCGGCGCCCGGCGGGAAGCCCTCGGCGGCCAGCCGGCGCGCGGTGGTGATCCGCACCGGGCGGCCGACCCGGGTCAGGGTGGTGCGGTGCCGGGCGGCGAGCACCGAGACGCTGCTGATGCCCGGCACCACCTCGTAGTCGAACGCGCCGGGGTCGGCGGCCAGCACCTCGTCCAGCACGGCGGTCACACTGTCGTACAGGCTGGGGTCGCCCCACACCAGCAGCGCGCCGGTGCCGTCCGGGCCCAGTTCCTCCGCCACCAGCCGGCCGACCAGCTCGGCCCGGCGGCGGCGCCAGTCCTGGACCGCCTCGGTGTAGGCCGGAGTGGTCCGGTCGCGCTCGGCGTCCGGCACCTCGACCACCCGGTGACCGGGGCGGGCGTGCTCCTCGATCATCCGCCGGCGCAGCCGCATGAGGTCCTGGCGCTGCTCGTTCTTGTCGAGGAGGAGGAAGACGTCGGTGCGGGCGATGGCCTTGACCGCCTGCAGGGTGAGGTGGTCCGGGTCGCCCGCACCGATGCCGATGACGTTGATGTGCCGCATGCCCACGATTCTGCCCGGTCGGGAGGGGTGCGGGGTAACGGGAGCCCGGGCCCGTCCGGCTGGAGCCCGGGACCGTCGGACGGCGACCGGGACCGTCAGGCGGAGACCGGCACCGGCCGCTGCTCCGGCCCGTCGTAGCGGGCGAGCGGGCGGATCAGTGCGTTGTGGGCGAGCTGTTCGGAGATGTGGGCCGTCCAGCCGGTGATCCGGCTCATCACAAAGATCGGTGTGAACACCGGGGTGTCGAAGCCCATCAGGTGGTAGGCCAGGCCCGCCGGGTAGTCCAGGTTGGGGTGGATGCCCCGGCGTTCCAGCATCGCCTCCCGCAGCGCGGTGTGCAGCGCCGCCAGCCGCGCGGCCCGCGGGTCGGTACTCCGGGCGACCAGGTCGTCCAGGGCCGCCTGCATGATCGGGACGCGGGAGTCGCCGTGCTTGTAGACGCGGTGGCCGAAGCCCATGATCTTCCGCCGGTCGGCGAGCGCCCGGTCCAGCCAGTCCGCGGCCCGGGCCGGGTCGCCGATCTCTTCCAGCATGTGCATCACCGCCTCGTTGGCGCCGCCGTGCAGCGGCCCCTTGAGCGCGCCGATCGCGGCGGTGACGGCGCTGTAGAGATCGGAGAGGGTGGAGGTGACGACGCGGGCGGTGAAGGTGGAGGCGTTGAAGCTGTGCTCGGCGTACAGCACCAGCGAGATCTCGAAGCAGCGGACCACCTCGGGCGCGGGCACCGCCCCGAAGCACATGTGGAAGAAGTTCTCGGCGTACCCCAGCTCCGGGTCCGGGGCGATCGGGTCCAGCCCGCGTCGGCGGCGCCGGTCGGTGGCGACCACGGTGGGCAGCCTCGCCAGGAGGGTGAGGGACTTGGCGAGGCCGGGGGCCGGGCGGCCGTCGTCCTCGGTCTGGTCCTCGGCGCCGAAGAAGCTGACGGCGGTGCGCAGCACGTCCATCGGGTGGCAGGTCTCCGGGAGCCGGGCCAGCAGCTCCGCGGTGGTGCGGTCCAGCGGTCGCAGCGCGCGCTCCCGGGCCCGGAACCCCTGCAACTGCGCCGCGTCCGGCAGCTCGCCGTACTGGAGCAGGTGGGCGACCTCCTCGAAGGAGCGCTGGGCGGCCAACTCCTGTACGGGGTAGCCGCGGTAGGTGAGCGAGTTGGTCTCCTGGACGACGGTGGAGATCCCGGTGGTGTCGGCGACGACACCGGCGAGGCCGCGGTGGACCTCGGGTGCGGTGGTGGACATGGGGGCGGTCCCTCCGGTGCGTCAGGTGCCGGGCGGCAGGGTGAAGTCGAAGACGGCCGAGTCGAAGGCCGAGTACTCCTGGTAGCCCAGGAGTTCGTACAGCCGGGAGCGGGTCTGCATCCGGGGCAGCAGGGCGGACTGGGTGCCCTCGGCGGCGAGGGTGCGCAGCCCGTCCTCGGCCGCGCCCATGGCGAGGCGCAGCAGGGTGACGGGGTAGAGCGCGATGTCGTACCCGAGGTCCTGGAGGGTCCGGGCGTCCAGCAGCGGCCCCTTGCCGAACTCGGTCATATTGGCGAGCAGGGGGACGTCGACGGCCTTGCGGAAGGCCGCGAACTCGGCCTCGTCGGCGAGCGCCTCGGGGAAGACCGCGTCCGCGCCCGCGTCCACATAGGCCTTCGCCCGGTCGATCGCCGCCGCCAGGCCCTCGACGGCGCGGGCGTCGGTGCGGGCCATGAGGAGGAAGTCCGGGTCGCGGCGGGCGTCCACGGCGGCCCTGATCCGGCGGACCATCTCCGTGCGGGTGGTGACGGTCTTGCCGTCGAGGTGGCCGCAGCGCTTGGGGTTGACCTGGTCCTCCAGGTGCAGGCCGGCCACCCCGGCGTCCTCCATGAGCTGCACGGTGCGGGCGGCGTTCATCGGCTCGCCGAAGCCGGTGTCGGCGTCGGCCAGTACCGGCAGGTCGGTGGCCCGGGTGGTCTGGCGGGCGCGGTCGGCGACCTCGGTGGCGGTGGTGAGGCCGATGTCGGGCAGGCCGAGGTCGGCGGCGAGCACGGCCCCGGACAGGTAGGCGGCCTCGAAGCCGAGGTCCTGGATCAGCCGGGCGGAGAGCGGGTTGAACGCGCCCGGCACGGTCAGCAGCCGTCCGGTGGCGAGCCGTTCGCGCAGGGCGCGGCGGCGCTGCGAGGCGGTGGTGCGGGTGTGCAGCATGTGGGTGTGCAGCATCAGAACAGGCCCTCCGGCAGGGTCTCGTCGAACTCCCGGACGGCCTGGGTGTCGACGGCCGGGAACAGCTCGTCGAGGTCGGTGGCCCGCAGCTCGGCGAGGCCGTCGGCGGCGGCCAGGAAGCGGTCCTGGTCGGCGGCCGTGACGACCCCCTCGGCCAGGGTGCGGAACTTCCGCTCGTACGCGGGCCGGTCGAAGGGCCGGGCGCCGTTGGGGTGGGCGTCGGCGAGGGCGAGTTCGTCCTCGACCACCGTGCCGTCGTCCAGGGTGACCACCACCCGGCCGCCGAAGGCCCGGCGCTTCGGGTCGGGGTCGTGGTAGCGCGCCGTCCACTCCGGGTCCTCGACGGTGGTGATCCGCCGCCACAGCGCGACGGTCTCCGGACGCGCGGCCCGCTCGGGCGTGTAGGAGTGTTCGTGGTGCCAGCCGCCGTCCTCCAGGGCTACGGCCAGGATGTACGGGATCGAGTGGTCGAGGGTCTCCCGGCTGGCGGTGGGGTCGTACTTCTGCGGGTCGTTCGCGCCGGAGCCGATCACCTGGTGGGTGTGGTGGCTGGTGTGCAGGACCACGGAGCGGACCTGCCCCAGCGGCCCGGTCTTCTCGCGCAGCCGCCGGGCCAGGTCGATGATCGCCTGGGCCTGGTACTCGGCGGAGTGCTCCTTGGTGTAGGTGTCCAGGATCGCCCGGCGCGGCTCGTCGGCTTCCGGCAACCGCACCGTGTAGTCCGACCGGGGTCCGTCGAGCATCCAGGCCAGGAAACCGTCCTCGCCCTCGTAGATCGGGGAGGGGCTGGTCCCGCCGCGCATGGCCCGGTCCACCGCCTCGATCGCCGCCTTGCCGGCGAAGGCGGGGGCGAAGGCCTTCCAACTGGAGATCTCGCCCTTGCGGGACTGCCGGGTGGCGGTCGTGGTGTGCACCGCCTGCTGGACGGCCTGGTAGGTGACCTCGGTCGGCAGCCGCAGCAGGGTGCCGATCCCGCAGGCGGTGGCCGCGCTCAGATGGGCCACGTGGTCGATCCGGTGCTCGTGCAGACAGATGCCCCTGACCAGCGCGACATGCACCTCGTACGCGGCGACGATGCCGCGCAGCAGGTCGCCGCCGGTGCGGCCGGTGTGCTGGGCGACGGCGAGCAGCGGCGGGATGTTGTCGCCCGGGTGGGAGTAGTCGGCGGCGAGGTAGGTGTCGTGGAAGTCCAGCTCGCGCACGGCCGTCCCGTTGGCCCAGGCCGCCCACTCGGGCGCGACCCGCACCAGGCTGCCGAACACCCGGGCGCCCGGCGCGGCGTGGTGGGCGCGGGCGTGCGCCTGGGCGCGGGCCACCGCCACCGGACGGCGCAGCAGCGAGGCCGTGGCCACGGCGGCGTTGTCGATCACCCGGTTGACGGCCATCGCGGCACTCTCGGGGTCCAGCTCCTCGGTGCCGGCGGCGACGGCGGCGAGCCGCCAGGCGAGCTGCTCCTCGCGCGGCAGCCGGTCGGCACTGGGGTGGACGCGGACGTGGTACTCGATCACGGGGGCTCCTCGCGGGCTTCGGCGGAACGGGCGCACCACGAGCCTTTCCCACGACGGCGCCCGTGGCGAGGAAGCCACACTGCGGAATCGGGCCACGTCGGGGCGGTGAAACTGCGAATTCTGCGGATCCGGCCGACGGGCGGCAGTGGTACTTTTCGCAAGCCGGGCGAGGAAGCCGCCCGTTCCGCCGTTCCGCAGTTCTGCCGTTCCGCCGTTCCGCAATGAGGAGTACCACCGGTCCCATGACACGCCCGGCCGCCCGGAAGATCTACGCACACGCCAAGCTCCGCCGACTGCGCCGCGCCCACGGCCTCAACCAGGTCGAGCTGGCCCGCGAACTCGGCATCTCCACCAGCTACCTCAACCAGATCGAGCACAGCCAGCGCCCGCTGACCGCGCCCGTGCTGCTGCGGATCGCCGAAGTCCTCGGCGTCGAACCGGAGTTCTTCTCCGACACCGACGAGGAGCGCCTCGCCACCGACCTGCGCACCGCCCTCGCCGACGAGGCCTGCGGCGGCGCAGTCCCGCCCGAGCAGGTCACCGAGGTCAGCCGCGACCACCCCGAGGTGGCCCGCGCCCTGGTCGCCCTGCACCGCCGCTACCGGGAGGCCGTCGAACACGTCACCGGCCCCGCAGTCACCGGGCCGGCCGTCACCCGCCCGGCCGCCGAACCCCACGACGAGGTAAGGGATTTCTTCTACACCCACCACAACCACATCGACCCCCTCGACCGGGCCGCCGAGACCCTGGCCGGCACGCTCGACGCGCCGCCCGGCGGCCGGTCGGCACCCGCCCTCGCCGCACTGCTGGCCGACCGGCACGGCGTCCGGGTGGCGGAGACCGACCACCGGGACACGGCCGACCTGCGCCGCTACGACCCCGCCACCGGCGTACTGCGGCTCTCGCCCTGGCTCACCGACGGCCAACGGGCCTTCCAACTCGCCACCCAGCTGGCCCTGCTGGAGCAGTGTGAGCTGCTGGACGACCTGGTCGCCGAGGCCGGCCTCACCTCCCCGCAGGCCGAGTCGCTGGCCCGGATCGGCCTCGCCAACTACTTCGCCGGGGCCGTGCTGATGCCCTACACCGCCGTGCACGCGGCCGCCGAGGACCTGCGCTACGACATCGAACTGCTCCAGGCCCGGTTCGGCGTCGGCTTCGAGACCGTCTGCCACCGGCTGAGCACCCTCCAGCGCACCGGTCGCCGAGGCGTCCCGTTCTCCTTCCTGCGCGCCGACCGCGCGGGCAACATCTCCAAACGCCAGTCCGCCACCGGCTTCCACTTCTCCCGCCTGGGCGGGACCTGCCTGCTCTGGACCGTATACGAAGCCTTCTCCGCACCCGGCCGCATCCTCACCCAGGTCGCCGAAATGCCCGATGGCAAGCGCTACTTCTGGATCGCCCGAACGGTCACCCACGGCGGCCACGGCCAACGCGCCGCCCGCGCCGAGTTCGCCGTCGCCCTCGGCTGCGAACTCCGCCACGCCCACCGCCTGGTCTACGCCGAAGGCACCGCCCTCGACGACCCCCGCGCCGCCACCCCCATCGGCCTCGGCTGCCGCATCTGCGAACGCACCGACTGCGCCCAACGCGCCCGCCCCCCGGCCACCAACCCCCTCACGGTGGACCCCAACCACCGCACCCGCATCCCGTACCCGGTCCTGGCGGACCAGTCGTGACGGCACCCCGGTGGATCAGACCCAGTAGTCCTCGCCCTCGCGCCGCACCCGGGACAGGCTCGCTGTGATCGGCGGGTTGCAGGCCCGGTGCTCGGTGATCCAGTCAGTGAGGGCGGTTCTCATGCCCACGTACCTGCCGTAGCCGTAGTCGCCACAGACCAGGCAGTATCCGCCCGTCCCCGACTCCGCCTCCGGCGGTTCGGGCGACGAGATGGTGCGGTCGGTCATGACTCCTCCTCGGGGACGGTGCGGCAGGCGGGATGTGCGCGGACTGCCCAGCCGAGGCTGGGCAGTTCCGGGGCCCGGACGTGACCGTCCGGATCGAGGTCGCCACCCCCGTCGCCGCAGCCGATGCAGGCCGCACCGTCCTTCTGTGTGCGGGTGAACGGTGTCGATGCAGGGCGCACGGGGGCGATCCCTCCTGCCAGTAGGCCGATGGCTACGGTCGGCGACACAGGTAATCGTCGTCCGCCGAGCGGACCTCCTGAAGGTCCTGAAGAGGACTCTTTGAGGACTGAGGCAGGACTTGAGTGCCGAATGCGCACACGATCAGACCTTCAAGAGGTCCTGCCACCCGTATGGTTGAGTCATCATCGGGACCCGTGGAGGACCAAGTGCCCAACCTCGCGTTGAAGGCCGCCAGGCAAGCGACCGGCTACCCGAGCCAGCAAGCCCTCGCAGATGCGCTGAGCAGATCAGCACGCCAGCTCGGCCTGACCATCGTCGTGAGTGTCCGTCAGGTCCGGCGCTGGGAGTCCGACTCCCCGCCCTGGCCGCAGGAGGACTATCAGCGTCTCCTCACCCACGTCCTCCGCCAGCCCGTCGAGGACCTGGGATTCCGCCCGCCCTGGGACAAGGCCGCCGGCCCGGCACCCGCTCCGACCGCGGCGCCCGCCACCCCTGCGGTTTCGCCGGCGCCGACCGTTCTGCGCGGCGCCCTGCCCCGGCCCGCCAGTCGCGCAGGATCTCAGCCCGCCACGATCGGCGCTGACTTCGGGACGGTGGTGGAGGCCCACCGCCGTCTCTACCTGTCCGTCGCCCCGGCGCTCCTCCACCGCGCTGTCGCTGAGCACGCCAACCTCGGGACCGCCCTTCTCGGCGAGACGTCCGGTGTCCCTCGCCGCATTCTCGCCTCGGCCCTCGCCGAGTCGCTCCTGCTGCTGGCAAGGATCGAGTTCTTCGACCTGCGGCAGCCGGATGCCGCCGATGCGACGCTCGTACGCGCACTGCAGGCCGCGGGCGAGGCCGATGACAGCCTGCTCGGCGCGGCGGTCCTCGCGCACTCCGCCTTCGTGCCGGGCTGGGCCGGCCGCCTTCCGGCGGCCCGCGAGCGGATGCGGGCTGCCCGGACCTACGCCCGACGGGTGCCTGCCGTCGCAGCCGAGGTGCTCGCCTGGTTCGATGCGGTCGAGGCCGAGTGCCTCACCCGCTGCGGCGATCAGCGCGGCGCGCTGGGCCTCCTGCGCCACGCCGAGGACGTGCTGGCAATTGGAGGCGGCGACGCACTGCCACCGGACTGGTTCACCTGGTTCTCGCCGGTTCGGCTGCGCGCTTTCCGAGGCAATGCCGAACTCGCGGCGGGATTGATTCCACAGGCGCGGACCACGCTTGGGCAGGTGCTCGCCGAACTGCCCGAGACCGACGGCAAGCAGCGTATCGTCGTGCTCGGTGACCTGGCCGCCCTGGAAGCCGCGACCCGCGACCCCGAGGCGGCCTGCGCACTCCTGGAGCAAGCGCTGGACCAGCTCGCTGTCACCTGGTACGCGACCGGCATGGACCGGGTGCGCGATGCCCGCCGGGCGCTCGCGCCGTGGGAGGGCTCGGACGCCGTCCGGCGGGTCGACGACCGTCTCTACTCGTGGAGTGCGACGCTCAGTTCCCTGCAGCGTTAGCCGTCGCGATCAGTTCCGGCAGGTCCAGGAGCGAGTCGATCCGGAAGGTGGCCTGCGCGGTCGCCGGGTCGTGCTGCTGGATCCAGCCCCAGGGCCCGCGGCGGATCAACGCCGTCCGCATCCCGGCGGCCCGGGCCGGCAGCACGTCGTTGTCGAGTCGGTCGCCGACGTAGAGGATCTCTCCCGGCTCGGCGGGGACGCCCTCGGCGACCTTGCCGAAGAAGGCTGGGTCCGGCTTCGACGCGTCCCAGTCGTCGGAGGTGCCGATCAGATCGACGTCGTCGGCGAAGAGTTCGCGGAGGATCCTGCCCGCTCGAACGGTCTGGTTGCCGGCGATCGTCAGGTGCAGCCCGGCCGCGCGGAGTTCGGCGAAGGCGGGGCGGACGTCCGGGTACAGGTCCCCCTCGCCGAAGGTCTCCGGCGCGCCGGCTTCCGCGCGGCGCTCGCGTTCGGCGTACAGGTCGAATCCGGGCCGGAACACCTGGAACGTGTCCCGGTAGTCACGACCTTGGGCGATGACCGCGCCGAGCTGGGCGACGAACGTGTGCCTCGGCACACCCAGCCAGTCGGCCCAGGTGCCGTACTCCCGGGTCTCGTCGACCAGGCACTCCCCGACGTCGAACACCACAGCCTTGATCGTCATACCGGCAGCCTAACGGGCTGACGGGGATCGATCGGCGTCGCCCTGCTCAGCGCGCATGAGAGGGTCGGGCCGTCGACTCGTACGTGCGTGAGGAGTGCCCGGTGGCGGGAGCGGAGTGGCCGGTCCACGGTCGGCGGCAGGTCTACGGGTCGTCCTGGGTCGAGCTGTGGCTCGACGAGGTCGACACCCCCGGGACCGGGCGGATCGAGCACCACGTCGTCCGGATGCCCCGGGCATCCACCACGGCCGTCGTCACCGACGACGACGGCCGCTTCCTGCTCATCCACCGGCACCGCTTCATCACCGGCCGCTGGGGCTGGGAGGTCCCGGCCGGCTGGGCGGACCCGGGGGAGGAGCCCGCCGGGGCGATCACCCGCGAGGTCGAGGAGGAGACCGGCTGGCGGCCCGGTCGCGTCGAGCTTCTGACCGAGTACGACGCCATGTCCGGCATCAGCGACGCCCACTTCCGGGCGTACCACGTCACCGACTGCACCCGGATCGGCGAGCCCCAGGACATCTCCGAGGCGGCCCGGGTGGAGTGGCTGCCGGAGGCCGAGGTGGTCCGGCTCCTGGTCACGGGCGGGATCCCGGACGGCCCCTCGCACGCGGCACTCTCCTACTACCTCGGCCCGCACCGCCTCGCCGGTGCGGGCCGCTGACCGGCGGCGTTCCTACCGCCCGCCGAGGAGCAGCTCGGTCAGCCCGGTGAGTGAGGACACCGTCCAATCGGCCTCCGGAGCCGTCGTGGTGAGGCCGATCGGGCCGCGGCGCAGGTGGGCCGGTCGGGTTTGCGGATCGGCGGGCAACTGCCGGACGATAAAGGACCGGTGGGGCCGCACCGGTGCGGCCCCACCGTGGTTCTGACCATGGAGGATCCGATGACGGACTGCGTGAACTGCCACGCCGCACCCGCTGCGATCGAGGACATCGGCGCGGAGCCGCCGCGTCGCTGGTGCCTGGGTTGTGCCACGGCTCTGGTGCGTGCCGGTGACCCGGTGCTCGACTACCGACCGCTCGGCGCCGACGGGGACGTGTACGCGCGGGTGCTCGCCGCCGGGAGTACTGAGACCCTGCCGTTCTGCTGAGCGCGCCTCCGGAGCGAAGGGCAATTGATCACAGGTCGGACACATCGCCTGCACACCCCCGCGTCCTCTCACTACGCTCCCCGCACAAGCAATCGCCTACCTGGGGACCTCATGCGCCGCACTCGCCTCACCGTTGTCGTCACCGGCCTCGCCATCGCCGGACTCACCGCCTGCGAGTCGGTGGAGGCCACCAGCAGCGGCGGCCGGACGACGGCGCCCCCGGTGGCAACCGTCCCTCCGGCGGTGACTGCTCCTCCTGCGGTGACCGCTCCGCCGGTGGTGAGCACTCCGCCGGTGGCGGCTGCGCCGTCCGTCCCGGCCGTGGTGACCGCCCCTCCGGCGGTGACGCCTTCGCCGGCGCCCCCGGCCGCGGCGCCGCCCGCCGCGGCCGGGGCCGGGACGACGTCCGGCACGCTCCCCGCCTTCGTCGGCATGGGGTTGCAGTCCGCCCAGGACGCCGCGCAGAAGGCGGGCTTCTACCTGCTCACCAGCCACGACGCGCTCGGTCGCTCCCGAAGCCAGATCATCGACCGGAACTGGAAGGTCTGCACCCAGACCCCGGCGCCCGGCCGGCGGGACACCAGCACGCAGATCGACATGGGAGCGGTGAAGCTGGAGGAGCAGTGCCCCACCCAGGACCAGGGTGCGGGCGGACCCACGAAGGCCGGTGCCACGATGCCGGACTTCAAGGGCAAGGCGGTGTCGGTGGTGTACGACTCCCTGGACAGGGCGACATCGATCAGCCCGAAGGACGCCACGGCACAGAACCGGATCATCATCGTGCAGTCGAACTGGCAGGTCTGCGCCCAGGATCCGGCGCCCGGTACCACCCTGAACGGGCAGCCGGTGACGGTCAGGGCCGTCAAGTTCGGCGAAGCCTGCCCCTGACGCGGCACCGGGCCGCTCGGCGCCCCCTCGCTCAGGCCGGCCGGTGGGGGTGGAAGCCCCGGCCGGACTTGCGGCCGAGGAGGCCCGCTTCGACCATGCGGGTGAGCAGTGGTGGGGGTGCGTAGAGCGGTTCCTTGTACTCCTCGTACATCGACTTCGCGATGGCCTGGACGGTGTCGAGGCCGATGAGGTCGGCGAGTTGGAGCGGGCCCATGGGGTGGGCGCAGCCGTGGACCATGCCGGTGTCGATGTCCTGGGCGGTGGCGTGGCCGGCTTCGGCGAGGCGGATCGAGGAGAGGAGGTAGGGGATCAGGAGGGCGTTGACGACGAAGCCGGCGCGGTCGCGGGAGCGGATGACGTGCTTGCCGAGCACCTCCTCGGCGAAGGTGTGCACGCGGTTGAGGACGGTCGGGTCGGTGTGCAGGGAGGAGACGAGTTCGACCAGGGGCATGACCGGGGCGGGGTTGAAGAAGTGCAGGCCGAGCACGTTGGCCGCCCGGTCGGTGGCGATGCCGAGGCGGGTGACGGGGATGGCGGAGGTGTTGGTGGCGAGGACGGCGTCGTCGTCGGCGAGCACCTTGTCCAGGGCGCCGAGGACGTCGGTCTTGACGCGTTCGTCCTCGACGACGGCCTCGACCACGAGTTGGCGGTCGGCGAGGGCTTCGAGGTCGTCGGCGAACAGCAGGTGCGCCCAGGCGTCGGTGCGCTGCTGATCGCTGATCCGGCCGCGGTCGACGGCGCGGTGCAGGGACCGGTCGATGCGGGCGCGGGCGGCGCGCAGGGCGGCGGAGCCGTGTTCGCAGACGATGGTGTCCAGGCCGGCGCGGGCGAAGACCTCGGCGATGCCAGCGCCCATCTGTCCGGCGCCGACGACGGCGACCCGTCGGATGTCGTTCATGGCGAGCCTTTCCGGGGGCGGTGTCACAGGGCCGGTGCGGTGGTGCGGACGAGGTGGCGGGCGTACGCCTCGGTGGTGAGGAAGGCGGGCAGGTCGGCGCCGAGGGCGGTGTCGACGAGGATCCGGGTCGCGTCGTCCAGCAGCGCCGGGTCGGCGCCCTCGGCGAGCAGGGTGGCCCGTTCCCGGTCGATCAGCCGTCGGACGAGGTCCGGGGTGGCGAGCGAGCCGCCGGTGAGCCGGGTGCAGTGGTGCTGCCACTGCCAGAGCTGGCAGCGGGCGATCTCGGCGGTGGCGACGTCCTCCATCAGGCCGAACACGGCGACCGCGCCGGTGCCGCCGAGCCAGGCGGTGAGGTAGCGCAGGGCGACGGCGACGTTGGCGCGCAGGCCCTGTTCGGTGGGCAGGCCGACGGAGAGCCGGTGGACGCCGAGCAGGTCCGCGGCGGTCACCTCGACGTCCTCGCGGCCGCGGTCGAGCTGGTGCGGCCGGTCGCCGAGGACGGCGTCGAAGGCGGTGCGGCAGGTGCCGACCAGTCCCGGGTGCGCCACCCAGGAGCCGTCGAAGCCGTCCCCGGCCTCGCGTTCCTTGTCGGCGCGGACCCGGGTGAGGGCGGCCTCGTTGGCGTCCGGGTCGCGTTGCGGGATCGCCGCGGCCATGCCGCCGATGGCGTGGGCGCCGCGCCGGTGGCAGGTGCGCACCAGCAGGTCGGTGTAGGCGCGCATGAACGGCTGGGTCATGGTGAGGGAGGCGCGGTCCGGCAGGACGAACCTCGGCCCGTGCTGGGCGAAGTTCTTGATCAGGCTGAACAGGTAGTCCCAGCGGCCCGCGTTGAGGCCGGCGGCGTGCTCGCGCAGCTCGTGGAGGATCTCGTCCATCTCGAAGGCGGCGGTGACGGTCTCGATCAGCACGGTGGCGCGGATCGTGCCGTGCGGGATGCCCAACTCGGCCTGGGCGACGGTGAACACGTCGTTCCAGAGCCGCGCTTCGAGGTGGTTCTCCAGCTTGGGGAGGTAGAAGTAGGGGCCGGAGCCGGCCTCGATCTGCGGCCGTCCGCAGTGGAACAGATAGAGGCCGAAGTCGACCAGCGCAGCGATCGCCGGCCGGCCGTCGATCAGCAGGTGGTGCTCGTCGAGGTGCCAGCCGCGCGGGCGGACGACGATGGTGGCGGGGTCGTTCCCGACGAAGTAGCGCTTGCCGCCGGCGGTGGTGTCGTCGATCCGGCGCTCGATCGCGTCGATCAGGTTGAGCTGGCCGGAGACGAGGTTGTGCCAGGTGGGGGAGGTGGCATCCTCGAAGTCGGCGAGCCACACCTTGGCGCCGGAGTTGAGGGCGTTGACGGCCATCCGGCGCTCCGGGGGGCCGGTGATCTCCACCCGGCGGTCGTGCAGGCCCGGTCCGGCCCCGGCCACCCGCCAGCCGTCGTCCTCCCGGACGGCGCGGGTTTCGGGCAGGAAGTCCAGGGTGCCGCCGGCGGCGAGGGCGTCGGCCCGGCGCCGCCGCTCGGCGAGCAGTGCGGTGCGGCGGGCCGCGAAGGGGAGGTGCAGGCGGGCGACGAAGGCGAGGGCCTCGGGGGTGAGGACCTCCTCGAAGCGGTCCTCGGGGGCGCCGAGGACCTCGATGCGGGTGGGCAGGCTCATCCGGTTCTCCTGGAGGCGGGTCGGGGGCCGCCCGGGCCCCGTCCCTCAACGGGGTCCCCGGGCGGCGCGGCGGAAGGCGGCTCGTCCCCGACGAGCCCGCCGGGGTGGCTCAGTGGAACTGCTCGGCCTCGGTGGATCCGGTCAGGGCGAGCGTCTCCGCGTTGGGGTTGAGTGCCGTGCTCACCTGGTCGAAGTAGCCGGTGCCGACCTCGCGCTGGTGCTTGACGGCGGTGTAGCCGTCCGGCACCGCTGCGAACTCGGCCTCCTGGAGGTCGACGTAGGCGGTCATGCCGTGCTCGGCGTAGCCGCGCGCCAGCTGGAACATCGAGTGGTTGAGCGCGTGGAAGCCGGCCAGGGTGATGAACTGGAACCGGTAGCCCATCGCGCCCAACTCCCGCTGGAACTTGGCGATCCGGTCGTCGTCCAGCGCGGCCTTCCAGTTGAAGGAGGGCGAGCAGTTGTAGGCGAGCATCTTGTCCGGGTGCTCGGCCTTGATCGCCTCGGCGAACTCCCGGGCCTGGCCGAGGTCCGGGGTGCCGGTCTCCACCCAGATCAGGTCCGCGTACGGGGCGAAGGCGAGGCCGCGGGAGATCACCGGGGCCATGCCCGGCTCGACCCGGTAGAAGCCCTCGGCGGTGCGCTCGCCGGTGCAGAAGCGGGCGTCGCGCTCGTCCACGTCGGTGGTGAGCAGGTTGGCCGCCAGCGCGTCGGTGCGGGCGACGATCAGCGTCGGCACATCGGCGATGTCGGCCGCGAGCCGGGCGGAGTTGAGGGTGCGGATGTGCTGCGCGGTCGGGACGAGCACCTTGCCGCCCAGGTGGCCGCACTTCTTCTCGGAGGCCAGCTGGTCCTCGTAGTGGATGCCCGCCGCACCGGCCGCGATCATGCCCTTGGTCAGTTCGAAGGCGTTCAGCGGGCCGCCGAAGCCCGCCTCCGCGTCGGCGACGATCGGCACCAGCCAGTCCGGACCGCCGTCGGTGCCCTCGGCGGCGTCGATCTGGTCGGCCCGCAGCAGCGCGTTGTTGATCCGGCGCACCACCTGCGGGACCGAGTTGGCGGGGTAGAGGCTCTGGTCGGGATAGGTCTGCCCGGCCTGGTTGGCGTCGGCCGCGACCTGCCAGCCGGACAGGTAGATCGCCCGTAGGCCGGCCTTCACCATCTGGACGGCCTGGCCGCCGGTGAGCGCGCCGAGGGCGTGGATGTAGTCCTGCTCGTGCAGCTGCTGCCACAGGCGTTCGGCGCCGCGCCGGGCGAGGGTGTGCTCCTCGCGGACCGACCCGGCCAGGCGGACCACGTCCGCCGCCGTGTAGCTGCGCTCGATGCCCGCCCAGCGCGGGTCGGACGCCCACCGGGCGGCCAGTTCCGCCGCGCGCCGTTCCTGCTGCTGCCGTACCGACTCGGTCATGGTGATCCGCTCCCGGGCTCGTTGCCGTGTGCTGTGAAGGGACGTGCTGTGAAGGGACGCGCTTCGAAAGTCGCGCTGCGAAGAGATGTGCTGCGAAGGATGTGATGACCGCCACCAGGAGGGCGGGTGCGGCCGGGATACCGGGCGGGCGGTGCGACACCGCGGGACGTGGGTCCGCCGGGGACGGGCGCCAACACCCGGCTTCTGGCCGGTGGTTGCCGCCGTCCGGGTTCGGGGCCCGGCCGCGGTACGACTCTGGCAGGCCGACGGGGGCGCCGTCACCGCTGGACGGGTGCCAAGTTCTGCGAAGCCGGAACGGCGAATCGGCGAAGGCTGCGAAGGCCGGAGCGGGCCCGAACGGCTAGGGTGGGCGCCCGTCGACCAGGGAGGCCGGGACACATGGGCAGGACCTTCGCCGGGGCGCGGTTGCGCCGGCTGCGCGAGGAGCGCGGCCTCAGCCAGGCCGCGCTCGCCCGCCTCCTCGACCTCTCGCCCAGCTACCTCAACCAGCTGGAGCACGACGCCCGCCCGCTGACCGTCCCGGTCCTGCTGCGGCTCACCGAGGCGTTCGGCGTGGAGGCCGGCTACTTCGCCCCGCCCGACACCGCCCGGCTCACTGCCGAACTGCGCGACTCCCTGAGCGAGGAGGTTGCCGCCGGGCGGATCACCGCCGGGGACCTCGCCGAACTGGCCCAGCGGCTGCCCGCCGTGGCCGCCCTGCTGCTCGACGTGGACCGCCGTCGCCACACCGCCGCCGAGCAACTCGCCGTGCTGGCCGAGGACCGCGGCCCGGCCGCGGGCCTGACCGAGGCCCGCAATCCGCACGAGCAGGTCCGCGAGTTCTTCTACCGGCGGGCCAACTACGTCGACGAACTGGACCGGGCGGCGGAGGAGTTGGCGGCGCGCATCGGGGTCCGCCGGGGCCGGGTGCGGACCGCGCTGACCGACCGGCTGGCCGAGGCGCACTCCGTCCGGGTGAGCACCGGGCCAGGCGGGAAGGACGACCGGCTGCACCACTTCGACCCGGTCGGCCGCACCCTCCACCTCTCGCCCCGGCTGCGGCCCGGCCAGCAGGCCTTCCGGCTCGCCACCCAGCTCGGCTACCTCGAACACGACGCGCTGCTCAGCGAACTCGCCGCGCAGGAAAGCCCGGAGGGCGCCCCGGCGCACGCGCTCACCCGGATCGGCCTGGCGAACTACTTCGCCGCCGCGCTGGTGCTGCCCTACCGGGCGTTCCACGGCGAGGCGGAGACGTCCCGCTACGACCTGGAGCACCTCGCCGACCACTTCTCGGTCGGCCACGAGACGGTGTGCCACCGGCTCAGCACCCTGCAGCGGCCCGGACTGCGCGGGGTGCCGTTCTCCTTCGTCCGGGTCGACCGGGCGGGCAATGTCTCCAAGCGGCAGTCCGCCACCGACTTCCACTTCTCCCGCACCGGCGGCACCTGCCCGCTGTGGAACGTCTACGAGACCTTCGCCGCCCCGGGCCGGGTGCACGTCCAGGTGGCCGCGATGCCGGACGGCCGCCGCTACCTGTGGACCGCCCGCGCCGTCACCCGTTCGCCGGGCGGCTGGGGGCGGCCCGGAAAGACCTTCGCCCTCGGTCTGGGCTGCGAACTGCGGCACGCCTCAAGGCTGGTGTACTCGGCCGGTCTCGACCTCACCGACGAAGCCGCGGCCACGCCGATCGGCCTCGGCTGCAAGGTCTGCGAACGGGCCGCCTGCCCGCAGCGCTCCGCCCCGCCGATCGGTCGCCCGCTCGCGGTGGACGAGCACAGCAGCACCTTCGCGCCGTACCCGACCCGCCCCGGCGACACCGGCTGACCGTGCGGCACGGGCCGTGCGGTCGTGCGGTCGTGTCCGTGGGTCGTGTCCGGCCGGTCGCGGGGCGGCCCGCCCGGTAGCCTGCCGGGGTGCACGGGTTCGGGGTGACGGAGTTCCAGTTGGTCCTGCTGCGCCGGATGGCGGACTTCCGGCCGGAGCTGGTCGAGGACGCGGTCCGTCGGCTGGGGGAGACCAGGGCGGGGATGCGGGAGGCGAACAAGCGCTGGCAGGCGATGCTCAGGGCGCCGGGGTTCCCGGGCGGCGGGCGTCGGTACACGGCCGTGCTCGGGCCGCCGGAGGCCGTGGTGGAGCGGCGGATCGGGGACCTGGCGTGCGCCGCCCGGCAGTGGGCGCTGCCGCTCTGGCCCGGGTTGCGGTTCGAGGTCCTGACCGGTCCCGCCGAGGCGGGCGCGCCGGTGCTGAACGCCTGGCTGGTGCGGGCGGCGGACACCCCGCCGCCGGTGCTCCGCGCGCTCGCCGACCTGGAGCCGTGGAGCTGTGTGGTGGCCGATCTGGGCGCGGCGTTCCCGCCCGCGGTGCCGCGCGAGGGCAGTGCGCCGAACCGGTTCCGGCTGGACTTCACGGCCCCGGACGCCGACGGGCAGCCGCAGGCCCGCACGGCGGACTTCACCTGGGGCCTGCTCCAGGAGGTGCGGCCGCTCGACAACCCCGCCCGCACGAACGGGGACTGACGAGAAATCAGCGCCGGTGCACGGTCCGCCCGCCGACCACCGTACGGTCGGGCAGCAGCCCCCGCAGCTCCTCGACCGGGCAGCTCAGCGGGTCGCTCGGCCACAGCGTCAGATCGGCGAACGCGCCCGGCCGCAGGGCACCCCGGTCCGCGCTCTCCCCGGTCAGCCGGGCCGCCGCCGAGGTGTGCAGGGCGATCGCCTCGGACCGCTCGATCGCGTGTTCCGCCCCGACCACCCCGGCCACGGTGCGGCGGGTGGTCATGCCCCAGACCGACAGCATCGCGCCGTACGGGCCGACCGGGAAGTCCGAACCGGCGGCCAGCATCGCGCCCTCGTCGAGCCACTCGCGCAGCGGGAACAGCGCGCGGGTGCGCTCCTCGCCCCAGGCCCGCTGCTGGGTGGGGGCGCCGTCGTGCAGCAGCGGGTGCTGCACGGTCACGGGGATGCGGAGGGCGACGGCCCTGGCCCGCTGCTCGGCGCGGGCGAGCCCGCCGTGTTCCACGACCAGGGTGCCGGCGGGCAGTCCGGGGCGGTGCGCGAGCACCTCCTCGAAGACGTCGAGCAGGGTGCGCAGGCCCCGGTCGCCCCAGGCGTGCACGCCGACCCGCAGTCCGCGCCCGACCACCCGGTCCACCGCGTCGGCCAGCTCCTTCGGCTCCCACAGCAGCCGGCCGTGGTAGCAGGGCTGCCCCTGGTAGGGCTCCTCCAGGGCGCCTGCCTCGAAGCCGCCGTCGATACCGAACTTGACGCCCCAGACGGAGAGTTCGGAGTCCTCGTGGCCGGCGGCGCGCCAGGCGTCGACGCGGTCGAGCAGCGTCTCCACCTCCTCGGGGGTGCGGACGGCGAAGCCGGAGACCAGCGCCCGGACCCGGACGGAGAGGGCGCCCTCGGCGCGGGCGGCGCGCAGCACGTCGAGGTCCTCGACCGGGACCAGGCAGTCGCGGACGGTGCCGATCCCGGTGGCGGCGTAGGCGGCGGAGGCGGCGCGCAGTCCGTCGATCCGCTCGGCGAGGCCGGGCCGGGGCAGGACGCGTTCGGCGAGCTCGATCGCCTTGTTGATCAGGCGACCGGTGAGGCGGCCCTCGGCGTCGCGCTCGATCACGCCGCCGGGCGGCTCGGGGGTGGCGGCGGTGATGCCGGCGAGCCGCAGCGCGGCCGAGTTGAGCACCATGTTGTAGGCGCCGCGGCGGACCAGGACCGGGTGGCGGTCGGTGGCGCTGTCCAACTCATCGGTGGTGGGCATCCGTTGCTCGGCGAGGTTGAGCTCCTGCCAGTTGACGGTGGTGGTGATCCAGTCCCCGGCGGGGGTGGCGGCGGCGCGTTCGCGGAGCAGGGCGAGGAACCCGGCCAGGTCGGTGGCGCGGTGGACGGGCACGCCGTGCACGCTGTGTCCGGCGAGGATCAGATGGGTGTGGGTGTCGTCGAAGGCGGGCAGCACGGTCGCCCCGGGCGCGTCGACGACCTCGGTGGTGGGGCCGATCAGGCCGTCCAGGCCGTGCGGGTCGGCGGCCAGGGCGGTGATCCGGTCCCCGGTGACGGCGACGGCGCGCCGCGGCGGCTCGCCGGGGACGAGGGTGTGCACGGCGGCCGCGCGGATCAGCAGATCGGCAGTCGGTCGGCCGGGCCGGGGCTGGTGGGGCTGCTGGGTCAACACGGCTCCTGGCGGTGGTGGGCGGCGGTCACCAGCCCGGTGACCTCTTCGACATGGCGCAGGCTCGGCCCGGCGAGCAGGGTGTGGAGTCCGGTGAAGACCGCCCGGGCCGCGACGGCGTTCCAGTCGGGCGGCAGCAGCGGGGCGGGCAGCCCGGGGTCCAGGTAGGGCAGCCGCCGCCACTGGGTGAGCATCGGGACGTAGTCGCGGAACGCCTCGGCCGGGTCGGGGCCGGAGCCGGGGTTGCCGCCGCGGGCGGCGAGGACGGGCCGCCAGGTGTCGGTGAACGCGGCGTACTGGCCCTCGATGGCGGGGAAGTCCCACCAGGCGGCGACGGCGGTGCGCAGATCGGTGAATCCGGCGTACTCGGCGGAGAGGAAGAGGTGGACGTACGCGTCCAGGCCGAGGCGTTCGAGCAGGCGCCGGGCGTCGGGCAGGACCCGGGCGGGCGCCAGCCAGACACCGGGGGCGGCGTTGCCGAAGCCCAGCCAGCTGAGCCGGGAGCGCAGGGTGTGGCGGTGGGCGCGTTCGGACTCGGGGACGGAGAAGACGGCCACCACCCAGCCGTCGGCGAGCTCGGCGGGCTCCAGGCTGCGGAAGATCCGGCGGTCCCCCTCCTCGAACACCGGGCCCATCGCGGGGGAGAGGCGGTAGCCGGTGCCGGACCCGTCGCCGCGCTCCTGGAGCAGGGTCCCGGCCTTCTTGAGACGGGAGATGGCCGAGCGGACGGCGGGTGCGTCGACGTCCAGCTCGGCCATCAGGGCGATCAGGTCGGCGATGGATATCCAGCCGCCGAGACGGCGGACGAACTCGCCGTAGACGGTGTGGATCAGCGAGCTCGGCCGGGGCGTGCTCTCGGTCATCCGGATCTCCTCCCGACGGCTCGTGGTGATCATAGCGGTGGCACTCGGCAGGGGCGGGTCCCGGCTCCGGCCGAGGCGGTCCGGGCCCGGCGGCGGTTCAGGCCTCTGCGAACTCCCCGGACAGCAGGTGGCCGGCACCGGGGGCGAAGGCCGGCAGGCCGAGGGCGCGCAGCAGCTGGTGGGTGGTGCAGACGGCCGCCGAGACGACCGGTTTGCCGAGCCGCTGCTCGGCCTCCTCGATCGCCGACAGCGAGGGCATCTGCACACAGGCGGACAGCACCACCGCGTCGGCCCGGCTGTGCGCGAGGCCGGCCGCGATGTCCGGCAGTTTCGCCGGGTCGTGGGCGGCGACGTCGAGGTTGTCGGCGATCTCCAGGGCCGCGAAGTCGACCACCTCGATGCCCTCGTGGCCGAGGTAGTCGACGACGGTGCGGGCCAGCGGGCGCAGGTAGGGGGTGACCACGGCGACCTTCCGGGCGCCGAGCGTGTGCAGCCCGGTCACCAGCGCGCCGGCGCTGGTGACCACGGGCGCGGCGGCGCCGTTCTCGACGGTGCGCCGGTGCAGCCGCTGCTCGGCCTCCCGGTGGTAGCCGGGGCCGTTGGCCATCACGGCGACCAGGCAGGCATAGCCGAGCACATCGACCCGGGCGTCCGAGAGTTCGGCGGCGCACCGGTCGGACTCGGCGTCCATGGCGCGCAGTTGCTCGGGGGTGACCCGGGTCATCCGCATCCGGCTGGAGTGGAAGGTGAAGCGCTCGGGTGCGACCTGCTCGCGGGCGCGGAGCAGGGCGGGCACCTCGGTCTCCATGGTGACGTTGGAGCTCGGGACGATCTGGCCTATCCGGTAGCTGGTGGTCATCGGGGCGGGCTCCTCTGCGGGGGTGGGCGGCCGGTCAGCGGGCGTCGACCACGGGGTTGGCGAGGGTGCCGATGCCCTCGATGGTGGCCTCGACCAGGTCGCCGGGCCGGAGGAACTGCGGGGGCACCATCCCGGCGCCGACGCCGGACGGCGAGCCGGTGGCGATGACGTCGCCGGGTTCCAGGGTGACGCCGGAGGAGATGTCGGCGATCAGCCGGGCGATGCCGAACAGCATGTGGCGGGTGTTGGAGTCCTGCCGCAGTTCGCCGTTGACCCGCAGGGACAGGTCGAGCCGCTGCGGGTCGGGGATCTCGTCGGCGGTCACCACGACCGGGCCGAACGGCGCGTAGCTGTCCTGGCCCTTGGAGAAGAACCACTGGCCGGAGCGGCGCTGGTCGCGGGCGCTGATGTCGTTGACGATGCTGTAGCCGAAGACGTGCCGCAGGGCGTCGGCCTCGGCCACCCGGAAGGCGGGAGTGCCGATGACGACGGCGAGTTCGCACTCCCAGTCGAGCTGCTTGGTGAGCTCGGCGTTGTGCAGGACCGGCTGGCCGGGGCCGGTGACGGCGGTCGAGGGCTTGCTGAACAGCACCGGCCGGTCGGGCAGTTCGCGCTCGGTGTCGAGGGTGCGGTGCGACTCGGCGACGTGCTCGACGTAGTTGAGCCCGACGCCGACGATCTTGCCGGGTCGCAGCGGGGCGCGCAGCGACACCTCGGCGAGCGGGCGGACCGCGGGGCCCTCGGCCGGTGAGCCGTCGGCCGTCGCGCCGGCGAGCAGGTCGCGGACGGCCGCCAGGGCCGGTTCGCCGGCCGCGACCAGGCCCAGCAGGTCGGGGGGCAGCCGGACGCCGGCGGCGGAGGCGAGGGCGGTCAGGTCGGCGACCCGGTCCCCGGTGAGCAGGGCGCCGGGGCGGGGGGTGTCGTCGCCGGGGATGCAGTAGGTCAACAGCCGCATGGGTGTGCGCTCCTGGTCACGGTGTGGTGGTGGGCTGGTGCCCGTCGTGCTCCGGGTAGGGCTCCTCGCGGTACAGGCCGAGCGAGTGCATCACCGGGAAGTCGTTGAAGGAGAACAGGCAGGCGTCCTCGCCGGGGTCGAGGTTCGCGTGCTCGTGCCAGGCCCAGGACGGCACCACGAAGATGTCGCCCTGCTGCCAGGTGAAGCGGTGGCCGGCGACCACCGAGACGCCCCGTCCCTTGGCGGCCGTGTAGACCACCGAACCGGTGTGCCGGTGGGCCCGGGTGGCCTGGCCGGGGCGCAGCAGCTGGAGGTGGGCGCCCATGGTGGGCATCACCGAGCCGCCGGTGACCGGGTTGGTGTACTCCATGATCACCCCGTCCCAGGGCGAGCCCTCGGTGGCGCGGGCGAGCCGGGTGAGCGCGTGGTAGCTGGGCTCCCAGGGCCAGCCGAGCAGCGGCGAGTACGGCCGGGTCCACTTCTCGACGCCGTACGGCAGCAGGTTGCCGCCGTAGCTGAGCAGGGAGGAGTTGGCCACCGGTCCGGGCCGCTGGTACAGCTCGGGGTGCACCTCGTAGAAGTTGGCGTCGAGCATGTTGACCAGCGGGATGTCCAGGCCGTCCTGCCAGATCACCGGGGCGTCCTCGGACTCGTTCCCGTGCTCGTGCCAGGCGCCGTTGGGCGTGATCGCGAAGTCCCGCGGGCCGACCTTGAGCTTCTGGCCGTCGACGATCGTCCAGGCACCGGTGCCCTCGTGCACGAAGCGCAGCGCGGAGGCCTGGTGGCGGTGCGCGGTCATCGCCTCGCCGGGGCCCATGATCTGCAGGCCGGTGTACAGCAGGCCGACGGCGGCGCTGAGTTCGCGGCGGCCCGGGTTGACCAGCATGACCACCCGGCGGCCGGCGTCGTCGGCCCTGACCAGGGGCAGCGCCTTGCGGACCAGCGGCCGCAGGTCGGCGTAGCGCCAGAGCACCGGCACCGACTTCGGCTGCGGGTACCAGGGCTCGATCTCGTTCGCCACGGTCCACAGCGCGCCCGCGTCGACCTTGGCCAGCTCTTCGTAGTAGGCGGCGAGTTCGGGGTTGTCGGCGACCCGGGCGCGGCCGATCCGGTCGTCGTCGTAGTCGGTCATTCCTCCTCCTTCGGGGGCGGTTCGGGAAAGGTCAGCGGCTGCAGCGGGCGGTTGTCGACGTGCAGCCGGAAGACGTCGAAGCGGTTGTAGTGGCCGACGATGTCGTGCATCTGCTTGGGCCGGACGCAGTCGCCGAGGTCGATCTCGGCGTACACGATCCCCTCCACGTCCACCAGCGGCTCGGTCACCGCGCGCCCGTCGGGCCCGAAGATCCCGGACAACGCGCTGCGCGGGCGGGAGAGTTGCTTGCGCAGCTGCTGGTCCTCGCCGGCGATGGCGTCGACGATCTCGGGGGAGACGGTGGAGCAGGAGACCACGGTGAAGACCTTGCCCTCGAAGCAGTGCGCGGCGGCGCGCAGCGCGATCGCCTCCGCCATGTCGTAGTCCTCGGGGGCGACCGGCAGCGCGATGTAGCAGGCCGCGTGGACGAGTTCGCCCTGCGCGAGGAGGGTGAACCGGGCCAGCGGGTTGGTGTTCTCGCCGCAGGCCAGCGCGCCGAGCGGGCCGACGGCGGTGTCGTGGACCCGCAGCGTGCTGCCGTCGCCCGGGGTCCAGGTCAGCTTCTCGGCCCAGGTGGGGACCAGCTTGCGGTGCACGCTCAGCAGTTCGCCGTCGGCGTCGATGACCAGCACGGTGTTGTAGAGCACGCCGAGGCTGTGCCGGCCGCGCTCGTTGACGCCGATCACCAGCACCACGCCGGCCCGGCGGGCGGCGGCGCGCAGCGCGTCGACGTAGGGGCCCGGCACGTCCACCGAGGCGCGGTAGAGGCGCTCGTACCAGGGCGAGCCCTGGACCGGGTTCATGGTCCAGTTCCAGTACGGGTAGCCGGGGACGAACACCTCGGGGAAGACCACCAGGGTGGCGCCGTGCTCGGCCGCCTCGTGGATCAGGGCGACCGCCTTGGCCACGGTGGCGGCGGGGTCCAGGAAGACGGGCGAGGCCTGTACGGCGGCCGCGGTGAAGCGCGGGCGCCGCAGTGCGGCGGCGATCGGCTCGGTCATCGTGCCTCCTCGGTGCGCTGGGTGCGGTCGGTGTACTACTGGATGCGGTCGGCGTCGCCCGGGCGGTCGGGCCGCCAGCGCCGGTGCACCGGCGGCTCGGGCTCGCGCACCAGCCGCAGCCTCGGCGCCACCCGGTCGGATCCCGGCCCGGGCGGGCGCCGGCTGCCCGCCGCCCACGGTTCGGGCCAGCGGGCACCAGGGCCGGTGTACCCCTGCTCGGCGGCGGCATGCAGGGTCCACAGCGGGTCGTGCAGCTGGGCCCGGCCGACCGCGACCAGGTCCGCGCGCCCGGCCAGCAGCACCGAGTTGGTGTCGTCGTGCCCGGAGATCGCGCCGACCGCGACGGTGGGCAGGCCGGTGGCCGCGCGCACCAGTTCGGCGAACGGCGTCTGGTAGCCGCGCCCGTACGGCGGCCGCTGGTGCGCCACCACCTCGCCGGTGGAGACGTCCACCGCGTCCGCCCCGCCGTCCCCGAGGGCCCGGCAGATCGCGACGGCCTCCGCCTCGGTGGTGCCGCCCGGTGCCCAGTCGCTCGCCGAGATCCGCACCAGCAGCGGCCGTCCGGCCGGCCAGACCGCGCGGACCGCCGCCAGCACCTCCAGCGGCAGCCGCAACCGCTGGGCGAGCGGGCCGCCGTAGCGGTCGGTGCGCCGGTTGGTGAGCGGCGACAGGAAGCCGGAGAGCAGGTGGCCGTGGCCGAACTGGAGCTCCAGCACCTCGAAGCCGATCCGCGCCGCACGCTCGGCGGCGGCGGCGAAGTCCGCGACCACGGCGGCGAGTTCGATCTGGTTGGCCTCGTGCGGAAGCGGGCTCCCGGCGTCCCAGGGCAGTGGCGAGGCGGCCAGCAGCGGCCAGCCGTTTGCGCCCAGGGGACGGCCGATCCCGTCCGGTCCCGGCACCGAGGTGGCGGCCCGCCGCCCGGCGTGGGTGAGCTGGATCCCGACCGGGGTGTCGCTGACCGCCCTGACGTCGGCGAGGAGTTCGCGCCAGGCCGCCTCCTGCCGGTCGTTCCACAGGCCCGGGCAGTGGTCGGTGGCCCGGCCCTCCGGCGTGACCGCCGTCATCCCGGCGATCACCAGCCCGGCGCCGCCGAGCGCGTGGGCGGTCAGCTGGGCCCGGTCGAAGGCACTGGGCAGCGCGTCGGGCGAGGTGAAGGTGGCCAGCGGCGGCACCACCACCCGGTTGCGCAGCTCCAGCGCGGCCAGCTTGAGCGGCCGGAACATCGGTGGCGCCGCCGCCGCCCCGGCCGGATCGGCACCGCCCGCGAACGCCGCCTCCACCGCCGCGACGAACCCGGGGTCGCGGTCCCGGAGGTTGCCGTAGGTGACCCGGCGGCTGCGGGTGAGCAGATTGAACGCGAACCGGTCGGCGTCCTGCCCGGTCCGCCGGTCGATCGTCTCGAACCATTCCAGACTGGCCTGCGCCGCCCGCTGGGTGGACTCCACCACCGGCCGCCGCTCCGCCTCGTACGCCGCCAACGCCTGCTCCACGGTGGGCTGTTCGCCCAGGCTCGCGGCCAGGGCGAGGGCGTCCTCCAGGGCCAGCTTGGTGCCCGAGCCGATCGAGAAGTGCGCGGAGTGCGCGGCGTCACCGAGCAGCACCACGTTCCGGTGCCGCCAAGTGGCGTTGCGCACCGTGGTGAAGCGGATCCAGCGAGAGGCATTGGGGATCAGCCGGTGCCCCTCCAGGTGCGGGGCGAGCAGCTCCGCGCAGCGCCGCACGCTCTCCTCGTCGCTCTCACCGCGCGCGAACTCCCGGTCGGCGACGGCCTCGAAGCCCGCCCGGCGCCAGGCGTCCTCGGCGATCTCCACGATGAAGGTCGACCGCTGCGCGCTGTACGGGTAGGCGTGCACCTGGAGCACCCCGAAGTCGAAGCGCTCGACGAGGAAGGTGAAGGCGTCGAAGACCTTGTCGGTGGCGAGCCACATGTAGCGGGCGTGCCGCTGGTCCAGCTCCGGCCGGAAGGTGTCGGCGTACGCGGCCCGCGTCGCCGAGTTGATGCCGTCGGCGGCCACCACCAGGTCGTACTCCTCGACGAGTTGCCCGACGGGGGGTGCGGGCGTGCGGTAGCGGACGTCCACCGCCAGTTCGTCGCAGCGCCGTTGCAGGATCGCGCGCAGCCGGTTGCGGTCCAGCGCCGCGAACCCGTGGCCGCCGCTGGTGCGCACCTGCCCGGCGTACCGGACGTCGATGTCGCTCCAGCGTGCGAACTCGGCGCCCATCGCGGCGAACACGGCCGGGTCGGCCTGCGCGATGCCGTCCAGCGTCTCGTCGGAGAACACCACCCCGAAGCCGAACTCGTCCTCGCGGCCGTCCCGTTCGAAGACGGTGATCTCCCGCTCCGGCGCCATTCGGCGGGCCAGGGCGGCGAAGTAGAGCCCGCCCGGACCGCCGCCGATCACCGCCACCCGGCGGGCGGCCCCGGCCCCGGCTGTCCTACGACCCTCTGCCGTGCTCACCGGATCACCTCCGGATCCTGCCGTCCGGCCCCGGTCAGCGCCCGGCGCACCGGCTCCGGCCAGGGCTCGGTGCCCTTGGCGTGCGGCGCGGCGTGCACCACCGACATCCGCCCGCCGGCGGCCGGGCCGTTCGGGCCGTGCACCTCGAAGGCGTAGTGCAGCGAGGAGCCGCCGACCCGCTCGACCCGCAGTTCCACCCGGACCAGGTCGCCGAACCACAGCCGTTCGCGGTAGTCGGCCTCGAAGTGCACCCGGGGGATCCGGCCGAACAGCCCGTCCAGGCCCAGCCGGCGCAGCAGCGTCGCCTCGGCGGCCTCGGCCCAGCGCTGGACGGCCGAGAAGTGGTAGTGCCCGGCGGCGTCGGTGTCCGACCACTCGACCCGCCGCTCGACGGTCACACTGGCGGGTTGCGGACCGGCCGCGGCCTCCGTCGAGGGCGCCGGCACGGGGGCGGCCCGGCGGCGCAGCTCGGCCCGGGCCAGCTTCCCGGTCGCGGTGCGCGGCAGCGCGTCGACGAACTCGACCGCGCGCGGGTACTTGTAGGGCGCGATGGCCTGCTTGACGTGCTCCTGGAGCGCGCGGACGGTGTCCGGCCCGGCGGCGACGCCCGCGCGCAGCACCACATAGGCCTTGACCACGGTGCCGCGCCGCTCGTCCGGCGCCCCGACCACCGCGCAGTCGGCGACGTCGGGGTGGTCGGCGAGGACCTGTTCCACCTCGGGCCCGGCGATGTTGTAGCCGGAGGAGACGATCATGTCGTCATTGCGCGCCCGGTACCAGAAGTACCCGTCCGGGTCGCGCACGTAGGTGTCCCCGGTGAGGTTCCAGCCGTCGCGCACGTACTCGTGCTGACGCTCGTCGCGCAGATAGCGGCAGCCGGTGGGACCCTTGACCGCGAGCCGCCCGGGCTGCCCGTCCGGCACCGGCCGGCCCTGCTCGTCCAGGATCGCCGCCCGGTAGCCGGGCACGGGGCGGCCGGTCGAGCCGGGGCGGATGTCCCCGTCGGCGGCGGAGATGAACACGTGCAGCAGCTCGGTGGCGCCGATGCCGTCGATCAGCCGCTGCCCGGTGGCCTCGCGGAACGCCTCCCAGACGGCGGCCGGCAGGTGCTCGCCGGCCGAGACGCACCGCCGCACCCCGGCGAGCCGGTCGGCCAGCCCGGAGGCGAGGATCGCCCGGTAGGCCGTCGGCGCGGTGAACAGCACGTCGACGCCGTGCCGGTGCACGTGCTCGGCCAGCTGCTCCGGCGTGGCCTGTTCCAGTAGCAGGGTGGCCGCGCCGGCCCGCATCGGGAAGACCACCAGGCCGCCGAGCCCGAAGGTGAAGGCGAGCGGCGGGGTGCCGGCGAACAGGTCGTCGGCGGTGGGCCGCAGCAGGTGGTGCGAGAAGGTGTCGGCGTTGGCGAGCACGTCGCGGTGGAAGTGCAGGGTGGCCTTGGGCCGTCCGGTGGTGCCGGAGGTGAAGGCGATCAGCGCGACGTCGTCGGCGGCGGTCGGGACGGCGGTGAACGGGCCGGCCGTCGCGGCGCAGCGCGCGGTGAGGTCCTCGGGTCCGGGGCCGCCGTACGGCACCACGGTCAGCCCGGGTGTCGCGGCCTGCTCCAGCTCGGCGAGGAAGCGGTGGTCGCAGAGCGCCAGTACGGGCGCCGCGACCTCGTGCAGGGCGGTCAGCTCGGCCGCCCGCAGCAGCGGCATGGTGGTCACCACCACCCCGCCGGCCTTCAGGACCCCGAGCCAACAGGCCACCAGCCAGGGTGCGTTGGGCCCCCGTAACAGGACCCTGTTGCCGGGCACCAGGCCCAGCTGCCCGGTCAGCAGCCGGGCCACCGCGTCGGCGTGACCGCGCAGTTCGCCGTACGTCCAGACGCCGTCCGGCGTGACCAGGCAGCGCCGGTCCGGGCCGAACCGCTCGATCGTCGCGTCGAGCAGCTCGTGTGCGCAGTTCAATCGGTCCGGATAGGCCAACTCCGGTAGGTCGAAGAGGAATTCGGGCCACTCCTCGAAGGGTGGCAGGTTGTCGCGACAGAACGTGTCCACGTGCGCGGAGGGCGAGAGCTCCATGGGTGGGCCACCTCATCGGGCGAGCGGGAGTGAGGCAAGTATCGCGCTTCGGTGACGCCAGTCAAGAGAGCGATACATACATTCGGCCCATCCCCTGCCCCTGCCTCTGTCCCGACCCCCGCCCGCCGCCGGGCGCCCACCGCGCGGCCCGCCCTACCGCGGGGTGGACTCGTCGCCGCGGAAGGGAGCGCCGTGACCGGGCACGACGAGGTCCGCGGCGGCCAGCACCCGGAGCCGGGAGGCCCGCAGGAGCTCGCGGTCCGGAGCCACCGGGTCCTCCGCCGGTCCGGCCGCGTGCCACCACAGGTCGCCGGCGAACGCGACCACGCCCTCCGGCGTCCCGGCCAGCAGCGTGATGTCCTCGGCGCTGTGCCCGGGCGTGCGGATCAGCCGCAGGGACGGGGTCAGCTCGTACCCCTCGGCGTCCCGGTTCGTCCACTGGTGGCCCCGGTACTCGACCCGGTGGTCGTGCACCCGGGCCCGGCCGAAGAGGCCCACGTTCATGGTGTTGTCGGGGTGGTGGTGGCTGAGCACCACATCGGTGATGTCCTCGGGGCCGAGCCCCAGCGCGGCCAGCGGGCCGAGGATGTCGTCCTGGCTCGCCACCATGCCCGGGTCGAAGACCACGTGCCGTCCGGCGTCCGTGACGTAGGAGACGGTGGCGGCGACCCCGGGGCCGGTGGAGCCCACGTAGCCGGTGGTCAGGACGTGGAAGGCGGCGCTGCGGCCGAGCGGAGCGTCCGCCGGCGGTGCGTCGGCCAGAGGGGCGTTGATGGGGGGAGCGTCGGTGAGGGGAGCGTCGGTCAGCGGGGCGTTCGCGATCGGTGCGTTCGTCATGCGTCGATCCTGTCGAACGCCCACGCCCCCGACGAGTGGCACAGATGCCAGCGATCGCAGGAAAAATGCCGACCGCCCGCCGCCCGCTGTGCCACACTCCGCGGATGGCCCCCTTCAGCACCGTCGCCGCCTACGTCCCGCCCGGTGCCGGCATGCTCGCCGTCGGCATCGTCGCCGAGGTCTTCGGCCCGCACGGGGCGGAACTGCCGGGCTTCGACTTCGCCCTCTGCGCCGACCGCCCCGGCGGCGTCGACACCGACCTCGGCGTGCCGCTGGCGATCGCGCACGGCCTGGACCGGCTCGCCGCCGCCGACCTCGTGCTCGCCCTCCCCGGTGCCGGCTTCCGCACCCCGCCCCCGCCCGCCGTCCTGGACGCCCTGGCGGCCGCCCACGACCGCGGCGCCCTGGTCGCCGCCCACTGCGTCGGCACCTTCGCGCTCGCCGCCGCCGGACTGCTCGACGGCCGCCGCGCCACCACCCACTGGCGCTTCGCCGGACTGCTGGCCCGCAGCCACCCGGGCGTCACCGTCGAACCCGAGGCGCTCTACCTGGACGACGGCCGGATCACCACCGGTGCCGGCGCCGCCGCGGGCTTCGACCTCTGCCTGCACCTGATCCGGCGCGAGCACGGCGCCGCCGTCGCCAACCACATCGCCCGGGACATGGTGCTGCCCTCCCACCGCGACGGCGGCCAGGCCCAGTACCTCGCCGCACCGGTGCCCGAGGACGGCGAGGACGAGCGACTCGCCGAACTGCTCGGCTGGGCCCGCGCCAACCTCCACCGGCCGCTGCCGGTCGCCGAACTGGCCCGCCGCGCCGTGATGAGCAAGCGCTCCTTCCTGCGCCGCTTCGCCGCCGCCACCGGCACCACCCCGCACGCCTGGCTCGGCGAGCTGCGGCTGACCGCCGCCGAGGAACTCCTGGAGACCACCGACCTGCCGGTGGAGGAGATCGCCCGCCGGGTCGGCTACAGCGGCGCGGCGGTCCTGCGGGAGCGCTTCGTCCGCCGCCGCGGCGTCCCGCCCCGGGTCTACCGCCGCTCGTTCTCCCGGGTGACGGGGTGACGGGGTGACCGGCTGACCAGGTGACGAGGCCGGGCCCCCGCCCTTGCCCCGGCGCCTTGTCCGCCGTCAGTCGCGCGCCGTGCCCCGCCCCCGCCCGCCGGCAGGCCGCCCGCGCAGCCACCGCAGGGCCGCCTCCGCCGCATTGGCCCCGCACATGCCGTGGACGCCGGGCCCGGGCGGGGTCGCCGCGGAGCAGAGGTAGTGGCCGGGCAGCCCGGTGGCGTAGGGGTGGAGGGTGGCCCGGGGGCCGAGGACCAGCTGACGGACGTCCTTGGCGCCGGTCATGATGTCGCCGCCGACGAAGTTGGGGTTGTCGGCGGCGAAGTCGGCCGGGCGGCGCACGGTCATGCCGAGGACGCGCTCGCGGAAGCCGGGTGCGAAGCTCTCGATCCGGGCGATCACCGCCTCGGTGGCGTCCCCGGTCCAGCCGTGCGGCACATGGGCGTACGTCCACAGCGGGTGGATGTCGCCCGCCGAACGGCCGGGGTCGGCCAGGTACTGCTGGCCGACCAGTACGAACGGCCGCTCCGGCATCCGCCCGGCGGTCACGTCGCGCTCGGCGGCCGCCAGCTCGGCGAAGCTGCCGCCGAGGTGGACGGTCCCGGCGCGGCGGGCCGGCTCGGCCGTCCACGGCACCCCGCCCGCCACCGCGAAGTCCACCTTGAACGCGCCCGGGCCGTGCCGGAACCGGCGGTAGGCACGGGCGGTCCGGGTCGGCAGCCGGTCGCCGAGGACGGCGGCGACGGCGCCGGGCGCGAGGTCGTACAGGACGAGGTCGGCGGGCGGCAGCCGGTCCGCCGAGCGGACCGGGACACCGGTCTCGATGACCCCGCCCAGTTCGGTGAGCAGCGCGGCCAGCGCCCGGGTGATCGCCCCCGAGCCACCGACGGCCACGGCCCAGCCGTACCGGTGCCCGGCGGTCAGCAGCCCCAGGCCCACGGCGGCGCTGAGCGGCCGGTCCAGCGGCTGGAAGGCGTGGGCGGCGGCCCCGCCGAACAGCGCCCGGGCCCGCTCCCCGCTGAAGGCCCGGGCGACGGCGGTCGCCGGGAGCAGGGCGGGCGCGCCGAAGCGGGCGAGCCGCACCGGGTGGCGGGGGAGCCGCAGCAGCGGGCCCATGAGGTCGTCGGCGAGCCGGTCGTACCCCGCGACCGGCCCCTCGAACAGCTGCCGCCAGCGCCGGCCGTCGACGCCCCCGAGCCCGTCGGCCGTCGCGGCGACCGAGCGGTGCAGGACTCCGGCCGTGCCGTCCTCCAGCGGGTGCGCGCAGTCGATCTCCGGCAGCCGGAACTCCAGCCCGAAGCGCTCCAGGCCGAGGCCGCGCAGGAAGGGCGAGCCGATGGTCATCGGGTGGATGGCCGAGCAGTGGTCGTGCAGCAGCCCAGGCACGATCGCCTCCCCGCTGCGCGCCCCGCCGCCGATCTCCCCGGCGGCCTCCAGCACGGTCACCCGCACACCCGCCCGGGCCAGCCGGACGGCGGCGGCGAGCCCGTTCGGCCCGCCGCCCACCACTACCGCGGTACTCATGCGGTCAGCATCCCGCATCGGCCGTCCGTGGGCGGCGTCCGCGGCGTCGTCACCGTCGGCGCCGTCAGCGCCGCGGCACCTCGCAGCCCTCCGGCCCGCAGGCGTCGGTGTCCCCGCCGCCGTCCCCGCCGACGGTGACGAGCGGTACGACCGTCCGGCTGTCCCAGGCCTGCTCCAGCGCCGCCGTGAAGGTCTCGGTCGGCTGCGCGCCCGAGACCCCGAGCCGCCGGTCGAGCACGAAGAACGGCACCCCGGTGGCACCCATCGCGCTCGCCGTCGCCTCGTCCTCGCGCACCGCCTCCGCGTAGGCGTCCGGATCGGCCAGCACCCGGGCCGCCTCCGCCCCGTCCAGACCGGCCTCGACCGCCAGCTCGGCGAGCCGCCCGGGCGCGAACGCGGACCGCTCCTCGGCGAAGTTGGCCCGGTAGAGGGCGTCCAGCAGCTCCGCCTGCCGCCCGTGCTCGGCCGCGAAGTGGAGCAGGCGGTGCATGTCGAAGGAGTTCGCGGCATCACGCCCCGAGCGCAGGTACGCCAGCCCCTCGGCCTCGGCGTTATCGGCGATCCGCTGCTCCGCCGCCTCGGCCTGCTCCAGCCCGAGCCCGTACTTGGCGGCGATCAGCGGCACCACCGGCCGGGCCTCCTGCGGCGCCCGGGGGTCGAGCTCGAACGACCGGTGGACGACCTCCACGGCCTCCCGGTGCGGGAAGCGCTCCAGCGCCCGCTCGAACCGCGCCTTGCCGATGTAGCACCACGGGCAGTTGATGTCGCTCCAGATCTCGACGCGCACGGGTCGCTCCTGTCCTCGCCTGGTGGCGGGCCCTTCCCGCGCACACTCCGGGGAGAACATCCGTGAAGAAGTAGATATTTCTCCTCGTGAACCATTTGCTCGGCGACCGGGACCGGGACCGGGACCGGGGTCGGGGCCGGGGTCGGAGCCGGCGCTGGCCCCGGTCGGGGCGAAAGCCCCTTTCCGCCCGTGGAATTGGCGCCGGTCACGGCGGACCTCCGCCGGTCGGGTGAATGGGGCCGGGGTGGGCGTTTCGCCCACGAATCAATGCCGCGGTGGCGTGTAGCTTCCGGTGCCGATCGACCCGTTGTCGATCAATCCCTTCCGTCCCACCGGGCGCTCCCCTGCGCGCCCGGCCCGGACCCCTGCCACCCCCCCCGGAGGGCCCACCCCCATGCGTTCCCGCCATCTCGCCGCCCTGTCCCTGGCGGCCGCCCTGCTGGTGACCGGCACCGCCGCCACCCAGAGCGCCGCCGCCACCACGCTCCCGGTCACCGAGGCCCAGGCGGACCCGACCGACTGCCCCAGCGAGCAGTACCGGCCGACCCCCGACGACAAGAAGAACTTCTACTGCGGCTTCAAGGAGCTCGGCCCCAGGAACCTGCCCACCGGGGTCGCGAAGCTGCTGAAGGGCTACGACCGCTTCGGCGGCCTCACGCCGCAGCAGTTCCTCTCCTGGTACCGCGACGGCCTGGACTGGAAGTACCCGGCCGAGGACGGCTTCCGCGACGTCAACGGCACCATCGACCGGACCACCGTCGAGATCCCCACCGGCACCAAGCTCGACCGCTTCGGGCTCTACTACGGCCGCTACCTGTCGAAGACCGGCACGTCCTTCCCCGAGCGCGCGCT
This sequence comes from Kitasatospora sp. MBT66, assembly GCF_000710405.2. Taxonomy (NCBI): domain Bacteria; kingdom Bacillati; phylum Actinomycetota; class Actinomycetes; order Kitasatosporales; family Streptomycetaceae; genus Kitasatospora; species Kitasatospora sp. MBT66. The sequence goes on from NZ_JAIY01000002.1 coordinate 120,986, forward strand.
CCCGCCGGACAGCCTCAACCCGGTGGTCGAGGAGGGCAAGGAGGTCGACAGCTACCACTGCTACGGCGTGAAGCTGCCCTTCAAGGTCGAACAGGGCGGCATCGCCTCCGGCTTCGCCCAGCCCGGCCGGGGCATCCAGCAGTACCTGAACGAGAAGCTGAAGCCCGTCGAGTTCGGGAGCGACTCCTACAACGTCAAGACCCTGCTGGACCGGAAGTACCTGGAGGCGCTGCCCGACGCCGCCTGCCTCGCCTGACGCCCGCGCGACCACAGGCCCGCCCGCCCCACCGCCACTGGTGGGGCGTGCGGACTCACGATTCGATGATCCGGCCGGCCGTCGGATGGGAGAGGATCAGGCCCAGGAGCTGCGGGTCCCCGTTGTACAGGTAGATGGCGTCCTCGGCCGGTGGCTCCGCGCCCTCGATCGGCATCAGGCTGAATCGCACGGTGATGTCCGTGCCGAACTGCTCGGTGAGCATGTCGAACACCGGCCGGGAGACGGCGACGGCCGTGACGGGCCGGTCGCGGACGTGGCGGTCCCCGGCGATCATTCTCCTCAACAGGTCGGCTCCGGGCAGGTGTTCGGGGTGGCTGCCGTGCAGGACGGACACGATGATCGGGGTCCGCGGCCGGTCGGCGGGGGAGAGCCGTTTGATCCGCTCCCAGAGGTCCAGGACAGTGCGCCCGGCCGTGGCCAGGGGATCGCCCGGTTCGACGAACGCGAGCAGCAGTTCGGCCCCGAACCCGGGCGACGGCCGGCTGAGCCCGCTCTCGATGGTGGAGGCGCGCTGGACCTCGCCGAGGATCTGCTCCAGGAGGAGGACCGCTGCCTCGTCGGCGTCCGGGAACTGAATGGCCAGATAGAGCTGGTTGGTCCGGGCCTCCTCCTCCCCGGAGAAGAGCCGGAACAGCCGGTCGAGCGCCGCCCGATCTTCGGCGGGCAGGTCCACGGTCCGGATCCGGGCCTCGTTCAGGGCCTGGACGAGGGCGCGCAGGAACCACTCGGCAACCGTGTTGTCGCCCCGGCGGTGGTCGATCGCCCGCATGCTCTCGGCGATGGTGGTCAGGTCGTCGAACTGCCGGTCGCCGAGGAGGATCCGCAGCAGAGAACGGGTGAACGCGAAGGCTGCGTCGATTCCACCGTGCTCGGCCGCGTACTCGGCCAGCGCGACCAGGATCGGCCGCTCCGCCTCCAGCCAGGCCCGGGCGCGCTCGGGATCGCGGAAGCGGACGCCGGATCGAAGCCCACCGGGCGCGGAAGCGGCGTCCATCTCCAGTTGGTAGTGGACCAGCAGCCGGTCGAGTGCGACGTCCCGATCGTCGACATCGGCGTTGGCCTGGCCCCGGCTGAGGGAGTAGAGCCGGGTCAACGGGGGGAGCCGCCAGTGGTCCCGGGTCGGGCCCGGCTCCACCAGATGGGCCCGGGCAAGGGCGGCCATGAGCTGCTCCGCCACCAGGATGTCGAGGTTCGCCACGCCTGCGGCGACGTCGGCGGACAGCTCGTAGTACGGGTACACGGAGAGCAGGCGGAACAACCGGCTCTCGCTGCTCGACAGGTCCAGGTACGACTCGGTGAAGGCGACCCGCATGCTCCGCGCGCGATTACTGAGCCCGTCGAGCAGGAAGGGGGGGTCATTCAGCTCCCGGACAAGGGAGGCCACGGGGAGGGCCGGTTGATCGGCCAGACGGTCGACGCAGATCGTCAGCGCCAGCGGCAGACCGTCGCACAGCTCGGCCAGCGCCAGCCAGGGACCGGGTGGGCCCCCGGCACGTTCGTCGCCCGGCAGGGACGCCCGCACCCCGTTGCGTAGGAGTTGGACGGAATCCTCCGGGGTCATTGTCCCCAGGTCGAGCAGGGCGGCGCCGATCGGCAGCGAATGGCGGGAGGTGACGAGGACAGTGACTGAGCTGTAGAACGGGAGGCACGGCGCGAGGTCCAAGTGCGGTGGCGCATTGTCGAGTACAAGCAGGAGCGGTCCGGCCTGCATGCTGAGTTGACCGAGATAGTCCCGGAGAAGGTTGAGCCGGTCACGGGGGTCCGGCGGCACGATGTCAGCCGGAACGCCCAGGGCCTGCAGGATGACAGCCGGAGCCTGCGGGTCGGACGGCGCGGAGCTGTTCGGATGCTCGCGCAGGTCGAGGTAGAGCGCTCCACCGGAGTACCAGCCGTTTCCCAGGGCCGTCCCGACGGCTTGGCGGACAAGCTCGGACTTCCCTACGCCTGGGGAACCGGTGACGAGGGTGGCGCGGTTCGGAAAATGTTTGGGTTCCGAGGGCTTCAGGAACGACAGCAGGGTGGCCAGTGCCTCGGCGCGGCCGGTGAACGCAGGGGACGGTGCGGGGATCCGGTACCGCGTGGGGCTCGGGACCGGAAGGCGCAGCATCACCGGTAGGCCCTGGATCGTAGTGTAGACGACGACCTGGTCGCTGTTCGTTCGGATCGGCGGCGGCGGCGGGTCGGTCGCGGCGGGCAGGGCGCGCGCCAGTTCCGCGTCGAGGTCCGTCTCGGCGAGGACGTCCGGCATGTGCGGCAGGCGCTGTGCCAACCGTCGCAGGGCCGTGGCTTGGCCGGAGTCGTCCGGGGCGTACGCGGGGCCCAGCCGCGCCACCAGCTCGTCCAGCACCTCGGCGGTGTCGAGGCTTCGGAGTTCGACGATCGTGACGCCCGTCGGCCGGAGTTGGGGGTCGCCCGTCGTGACGAGCACGCAACCCCGCCCGAGGGGTTCGAAGGAGAACCGGTACCCGGGCTGGGCGGGCCAGCCGTCCTGGGGGAAGCTGTCGAGAACGACGAGCCAGTCCCGATGCCGTTCCAGCCGATCGCGCAGGGCGGCCGGGGAGGACGCGACGTAGGGTTCGTCGGCAGGGGAGAGGGCGGACCAGAGCTGACCGAGCCCGAGCTCCAGGGAGCCGGGCGAGTGCGCGTCGATCCAGTGGGTGAAGCTGTGGCGCCCGCCGTACGCCTGGACGTACTCCTGGACCAACCGGCGTCGCCCCATACCGGCGTCGCCGACGACGACGACCACGGCAGGCTGCTCGGGCGGTCCGGACGCCGCCCGGCCAGGGTCGAAGGCGGCTGCCAGAGCGGCGAGTTCGCGCTTCCGTCCGATCATCCTCGGCGGTTCCGGTGGGCTCAGGACCGGCCGGACCGGGGACAGCCGATCGGGCCGGAGCAGTGGCGGGTCCGGCCGGGGCGTCGGCGTCGCCTCCGCCTCACGACGCGCCGTCCGCGTCACCGCCGCGGCCAGCCGCGCGGCCAGTGCTGCGTGCTGGCCGCCCGCGCTCGCGAGGACCGTCACCGCGACCTCGGCGAACGGCAGGCTCCGCGCCGACAGCCGCACCTCACCGCCGGCCTCCTCGCCCACGTCGACCGCACCGACCAGCCTGGCGACGGCGCGGAAGTCGCGGGTGCCGCCGAAGGTCGCCGCGACCCGGCCGGAGACCTTGGTGAGCACGTGCTCCAGCACCTGGACGGCCTCGGTGCGGGTCAGCTCGGCGAGCAGTTCCTTCCGCACGCCGTCCCGGAAGTCGTAGACCTGCTCGTCCGGGTCGGTGGCCGCGCCGCCCCGGGGTGCGATCAGCCCGGAGAGGAACAGTTCGGCGAGGTCGGTCTGCCCGGACTCCGGCACGGCGGCCCGCTGGACCAGCCGCATCACCGGCAGACTGAGCGGCGCCGCAGCCAGGTGGCAGGCCAGCCGGTACGCGGCGGGCGAGCTGCCGGCCCGGAACCGGGCGACACGTTCGGCGGGCGTGGCCGGGTTGCTGGCCGGACGGGTCGGACGCGGCCGCTCGGGCATACCCGCGATCGGTGCGGCGAGCATCGGCGTCCACCCGGAGGTGCGGCCAGCAGTGAGGTCGGCCCACGGGGTGATCCAGTCGGCGTCGACCTCCAGCACCGGCAGCCAGCGAATGGCCGCCCGGGCCTCGGCGCCCCGGCTGCCGGGCGGGATGCCGGGCAGGGCGGCGTCCGAGCGGAAGGCCGGGACGGGCCGGCCCGCCACGGAGGCGCGTGCGGCGACGAGGGCGGTGCGCAGCGCCGTCCGGTGCCAGAGCCGTCGGGGCAGCACCTGGAGCGCGGCCGCGGGCCGGGCGGCGGCGACGGCGGCGAGGAACTTCGGCAGCTCCTTCCCGTACCAGGCCGGGCCGACGCCGTCGGTGAGGACGAGCGGATCCGTCGGTCGGTCGGGTCGTTGAGCGGTCGGGACCAGTCGACCCTGGCGGCGGCGGGTGCGTCCGGGCGGCGCCGGTGGAACGGTGCGAGCGTCGGGATCTTCCGATCGGTGTCCAGCGCCCAGCACCGCACGTCGGCGAAGGCGCCGTGCCGTTCCAGCAGGGTGCTCAGCTCGCCGGCCAACCGGTGCCAGACGGCCATGGTGGCGCCGGTGTCCACCAGCAGGTCGACCGAGAAGCGCGGTTGCTGGGCGGGCCGCCAGGCCGGGAGCAGGATGCCGGTCTCGGCGGTGGCCTCGGCCGTCGCCTCCTCGTCGAGGGTGGCCCGACCGGGGGCGTCGACCGCGCGGCGCAACGGGCGCAGGGCCCGGGCCAGGGCGAGGCCGCCGTCCAGCGCGGCGGGCTGCGTCACGCGGATGACGTGGCCGCTGGGCTCGTCGGCTCCGGGGTCCTCGGGGCGACCCTGGCTCCCGGAGCGGTGGTGCAGCGCGACATGCGGTCCGGTGGGCGGGCGTACGGGCGGTGGTGGCGGGGGCGGTGGGGGCGGTAGGACGACGACGGGTGCCGGACCGATCGGGGTCCGTCCTGCGGGCAGGGGCGGCGAGGACTGCCACGGTACGACGGTCGACCTCGGCCGGGCCCGTGCGGGCCGCGGCGCTGCGGACGGTCGAGGTACGGAGGGCATCGGTGGTGGTGGGGCCGGCGGGGACGGCGGCGGCGGCGCGGGCGGCGGCGGAGGAGGCTCCAGCATTCCGGCCAGCCCGGCGATCCACAGGACGTCCGCGAGGTCCTGCGGCTGCGGCCCGCCGTCGGTCTGCCGGAGCAGCTCGGCGAGCGCCTCCGTCAGCCCCTCGACCGGCCCACCCGGCGATGCCGAACCCATCGCCGCTCAGCTCTCGTTGAGCGGACGGAGCAGGGCTTCACGTACCGCGTCCCGCCCCTGCTGGTCGGCCCTGAGCACACGTCCGGCCATCAGCAGGGCGTTCAGCAGCTGGTCGTTGGCCAGTTCCGCCCCGTCCTGCTGCCGGCGGAGGAACTTGGCGATCAGATCGGTGGTCGCGGCTGCCGCGGCGGTCTCCTCGCCCAGGTGGGCGGCGACCATCGCGGCCAACCGCTGCTCGTCCGGCGCCCGGATCTCCAGCCGGACGCAGCGCCGCAGCAGAGCGCTCGGGAAGTCCCGCTCGCCGTTGCTGGTGAGGACAACCAGCGGGAACTGCGCGCAGCGCACGACACCGCCGCGCACCACCGCCGTCCGGCCGTGGTCGGCCGTGCCGACCTGCTGCGGTTCCGGGCCGAGCCGCAGCAGTTCGGGGATCTCGAACTCGCCCTCCTCGAAGACGTTCAGCAGGTCGTTGGGCAGATCGATGTCGCTCTTGTCGATCTCGTCGATCAGCAGGACACGCGGTGTCCGCCAGGGCAGCAGCGCCGTCCCGAGCGGGCCCAGCCGCAGGAACCTGCCGATGGCGGGGGCCGCGCGTTCCTCCGGTGGGGGAGCGATCAGGAAGTCCTCCTCGGGCTGGCCCCGCCGCACCGCCGGGCCCACGGTCCGGTCGCCTCTGTACGGGCGGGGCTCCGGAACGTCCGGGTGACGGCCGTTCCGGGAGAGTCCGGCCTCGTGCAGCCGCCCGATCGCGTCGTAGCTGTAGAGCCCGTCGCGCAGGCTGGAGCGGCTGCTGATCGACCAGCGCAGCACCGGGCCCAGACGCAGTTCGTGGGCGACGGCGTAGGCGAGGGTCGACTTGCCGACACCGGGCTTGCCGGTGATCAGGAGGGGGCGGCGCAGGTGCAGGGCGAGGTTGACCAGCCGGACCTCCCGCTCGTCCGCCTGGTAGGCCGCCGCCTGCCGGACCCGGCCGAGCCGGCGGGCCGCGGAACCGGCCGCCGAGTCCTCCGGGGGCGGTGGCGGCAGCCGTTCGGGGTCGCCGTCCGGGTCGCCGAAGGCGCGCCACGCGGGCGCGGGCGGGAGCCCGGCGATCCCGCCGTGGGGGACACCGGTGCCCCGGTAGATCCACCAGTCCTCGGTCATGTGCGCTCCTGGCTCGCTTCGTGTCGCTCCGGGTTCCGCGGGACGGGGGTTCGCGGTACGGCGTTCGCGCTCATTCGGCCATCCCCTCGTAGGGGTAGTCCTGGTCCGGGTCGACGCAGTCGGGATCGTCCCAGACCAGCGTGAGCGTTCGGTCCGGGGGCGGGGTCGGGTCCCGCACCCTTTTTCGGTGCTTGAGGACGGTGTAGGGCAGTTCGGCCAGCCGGGTGGGTTCGTGCTTCCGGAGGTCCTTCAGGAGGGTCTCCTTGCCTCCGGCGACCCGTCGCCAGAGCAGCACGGGCACACCGTCGAGATACATCGCGTCGTCCACTGCGCGTTGCATCGCGGGGTCGAGCTGCTCGTACGGGACATCGAGGCCCATGCAGGAGAGCTCGTGTTGATCAAAGATCCAGTCCGGTAGACCGGCTGCGTCGGCCGGACCGAGTGGCGGCCAGCCGATTCGCTTGAGGACCTCGGTCGGATCGGCTCCGTGGGTCCCGAGGTACTTCCAGCGTTTCCGCCAGTCACTCCGGTCAAGGTTGTAGTCGGAGTACCGTTCGAGCTGTCGGACCACCACCGGGTGCTGCTGGCCCAAGTGCCGGTCGGCGGTTCCGGTGGACCAGAGTTCGGCGGCGTACCCGAGGAGGGAACGCGGTAGCAGGAACTCGATCCGGACCGGGGCGTTCGGATCGAGGAGCGCCAGTCGCAGTTGCTCCCAGGCCGTCAGTCGCCCGCCGCCGGAGGCGAACAGCTCGCTCCTGGTGAACATCTCCTTGTCGCGGTGGCGGCCGACCCGCCGGAACTGCCCGCCGGCCAGCGGCTGGCGGTAGTAGGCGACGATCAGGCGGTACAGCGGGTCGCCGGTGTCCGGCGGGCTCTCCTCGTCGAGTCGAATCTGGACGATCAGCCGCTCGCGGGGGCCCGCCGCCGGGGCGGGCGCTCGGTCGGCATGGGAGGCGAGGAACCGGCGCAGAACCGGGAGCGATTGTTTCCGAGTGGCTTCGAGATGGTCGCCGAGCGCGCGGAGGAAGACGATCAGCGGGCCGAGCAGGTTGTCGTCGATCCGGCTGACGAGGAGATCCAGGATTTTGGGCAGGTTCATCCCCGCCGTGTTGCGCTCCCGCAGCCCCGGGACGTCCTCCGGCAGGTGGCGGGCCGGCTCCGTCGGCTCCTCGATTGAGCTCAACTCAAGTATCACCTGGAGAAGTTCGCTACATGGAAGGTCGTCTCCGCTCTTCAGGACCCGCAGGACGAGCGCCAGCCATTCCCCTGCGCGCCTTTCCGGAGCCAGCGCCTCCAGTGCCTCGGCGAGGGAGTCCAGCGCGGTCCACGGATCGAGGGAGGTACGGATTGCTCGGAGGATCTCCCGAACGTGCAAATTCGGGGTGTAGTCCGCGCGGATGCCGGCCTTGATGCCGAGGGTCTTCGGTGACGTGTTCATCTCCCTCAGGACATCCTGGCGGAAGGTGAACTCGTACATCTGGTCGAAGCAGAAAATGATCTGCACGAGGACGTCCTCCGCCCCCGCCGGCCACGGCCCCCCGCCGCCCGGGGGCACGAACGGTGTCGCGCGCATCCGGCTAGCCGTCCTCCCGCTCGCCGAGGGCGCGCCCGACCACGGCGTCGAGCGCGTCGAGTGCGCCGTCGTCCGGGGCGAGTTCGGCCATCGCGGTCCGCAGTGCCCGCAGGGCCGACCGGCCGTCGCGGAAGCTGCGGCAGGCGCGCACGATCTGGTGCAGATGGGTGCGGCGGTCGGGGCGTTCCTCGGCCTCGAAGGAGTGCGTCAGGCCGAGGTGCACGCCCATGGTGTCGAGCAGGTCGTAGCGGCCGTCGGCGCGGCGCAGCAGCTCGAAGGCCATCAGGGCGTCGACCAGCTCGCCGTTCCCGGGCGGCGCGGGCGGCGGAGGCGGTGGTCCGGGCGGGGCGACGCCCGCCGTACCCAGCAGCGCGGTCAGTGCGCCCACCGGGGTGTACCAGCCGCCCGCGTCCAGCTGGAAGGCGCGGCTGCCCTTGAGCACACCCCGCACCAGGCCGTCCCCGTCGACCAGCATGCTGCCGCTGTGCCCCTCGCGGATGCCGTCGCCGCGCACACCGAGGTACCGGTCCGCGAGGCCGACGACCCGCAGCCGCAGGGTGTCGGGTCGGGCGCCGGGGCTCGGCGTGTGGGTGGAGTACCCGAGGGCGGTCAGGACGGTGTCCGGTTCGGCCTCGGTGGCCGCGAGCCGGACCACCGGGTGGCCGGTCCAGTCGGGGACGCCGAGCAGGGCGAGGTCGGGGAAGGGGTAGTGGCCCTTGCCGTTGCCGCTGCTGCCGCTGCTGCCGCTGCTGCCCTCGCCCGTCTCCGGGGCGAGCCGGATGCGGTCGGCCGGGACGGTGTACTCGCCGGACTCGTGGCGGACGCCCACCGGCTCCGCCGCGCGCGCCGCCGGTGCGACCACGTGCGCGGCGGTGACGGCGAGGCCCGGTGCGACCAGGAAGCCGCTGCCGCGGAAGCCGCCCGCGACGGTGATCACGACGGTGCTGCGGCGCAGCTCCTCGGCCGCGGCGAGGCCGGGCCGCGCGGGTACGGTCACTCGGCGGCGGCCGCTCTGGCGGCCGGGGTGCTCGCGCTGTCGGAGGCGTTCTGCGCGGCCGGAGCCGCCTCGGCCGCCGCGGCCTCCTGCTGCCGGCGGCGCTCGGCGAGGTCCCAGGAGAGGCGGACGGTGAGCCCGGCCTCACTGCCGGCCTCGGCGATGACGCCGAGCAACTGCCCGGACTTGACGGCCAGTTTGAGCCCGAACTCGACCTCGAAGGTGTCGGGGGAGCCGGCCTCCCCCTGGGCGATGCTCTCCGCCGCCCAGCGGCCGACGCCCTGGACGGTGCTGCGCACCTGGTCCAGCGTCAGCGCCACGGCCGAACCCAGCTGCCCGGCAGCCCGCCGGCCCCCGCCCCAACCGGCGTCGCCGGAGTCCGCCCAGACGTCCGAAGGCGTTTCCGGCTGCTGGAAGTTCACCTCGCCGATGACCTCGGCCCGGACGGTCGTGCCGTCCCCGAGATCGATCGTCACCGTTTCGGCCATGCGTGTCCGCCCCCTTGGAGATCCGCCCCCCGACGGTCCCTCACCATACCGGCGTGCTCGCACCGTTTGGCCTGGACGCCCAAGTCGGTTCGGTGGTGCGGGAGTCCGGGCCGGGGCGGGGTACGGGCGGGATGCGGGCGGGGGCGGTCAGGCGTCGGTGGGGAGAGGCCTGGAGGGGCGTTCGGCCGGTGGGGCGGTGCGGGGGTAGCGGGGGAGGGGGAGGTCGAGGGCGGCGGTGGAGTGGGAGGGGAGGGCGAAGGCGGTCGCTGCCTCCGGCGGGAGGTCGCGCAGGCCGAGGAGGCCGGCGGACAGCCGGGCGGTGGCGCGGTGCCAGTCGTTGATCCGCCGCATCAGGGTGTGGCCGGTGCCGAGGACGGTGTAGCCGCAGACCCTGGCCCCGGCGGCGCGGCCCCGGGCGGCGAAGGCGCGGGTGCCGGCGGGGGAGGTGACCCGGTCGAGGTCGCCGTGCAGCATCAGGACGTCGCGGTCGGCGAGCTGCTCGCACGGGTCCTCGGCCGGGCACCACGGGGCGAGTGCGACGACGCCGGTGACGACGGGGTGGCCGGCGACCCGGAGGGCGGCGCGGCCGCCCATGGAGTGGCCGACCAGCACGGTCGGGACCGGGCCCAGCTCCTCGGCGAGGTCGTCGAGGGCGGCGATCGCGTCCTTGGCGGCGTCGGCCCGCTCGCCGTTCCAGCCCCGGTGGCGGTAGCGGACGGTGCCGACGGCGACCCCGGCGCCCTCGGTCTCCCGGCGCAGCGCGTGCACGAAGCCGGCCATCCGCAGGCCGGCCAGGTTGACCGGGCCCGGGCGGGCGAGGCTGTGCTCCTGGCCGCCGTGCAGGACCAGCACCGCGGCGCCGGGCCGCTCGGGCAGCCCGCGCCAGACCAGCGCGCGGTGCCCGCCGGTTCCGGTTCCGGTTCCGGTTCCGGTACCGGAACCGGTGCTGGAGCTGTTGCCGTTGCCGTTGCCGGGGGCGCCGCTCCTGCCGTTGCCGCCCGTCCTGATCCCGCTCACGCTGTCCCGTTCCCGCCCGCCGTCCGGGCCGTGCCGCGGACGGCCGTCCGTGCCGTGTGGACCGCCACTGTACGCACGGGGTGCCGGGGTGTTTCCAGCCGTTCTCCGTATTCCGCCCGGACCGCGTGCGCGGACGGTCCCGCAGGACCGGGCGGTCAGGCTGCGAGCAGGCCGTTCTGCCGGACCAGCCAGCAGATCGCGGTCAGCCGGTGCACCGCGAAGTCGTACCCGACCGGCTCGCGCCAGCCGATCTCGGCGAGCCGGTCCAGGAAGCCGCGCGCGTAGTCGGACAGCTCCGCACGGTTCAGCCGCCGCGGCAGCAGCTCCGGTCCCTGCGCGTACAGCAGCTCGCGCAGCTCGGCGGCGTGCTGGTCGACCGCCGCGACGAGGCAGGGCTCGAAGGCGAGCTCGGCCAGCCGGGGGCCGAAGGCGGCGACGATCCCGGGCAGCGGGCAGCCGTCCGGCCGGGGGTACGGGGCGGCGGAGTCGAAGGGGAGGCGCCGGGGCGACTCGTCGGGCGTGGCGGGCATCCGTCCACGGTAGGCGAGCGCGGCGCCGGGCACGGCGGCCCGGGGAGGAGACCTTGGCCACCCCGACGCGCGGGTCCGGGTGGACGCCCGGTGCGCGCCCGCCGGACACCGGGCCGACGGCGCCGCTTCCCCGGTTCGGGCGTGGGCACGGGGTGGTCTGTACCAGAATGGCCGGTATGGATCTTCGAATCTTCACCGAACCCCAGCAGGGCGCGAGCTACGACACCCTGCTCCGGGTGGCCAGGACCGCCGAGGAGCTGGGGGCCTTCAGCGCCTTCTTCCGCTCCGACCACTACCTGAAGATGGGTGGCGTCAGCGGCCTGCCCGGCCCGACCGACGCCTGGATCACCCTGGCCGGCCTGGCCCGCGAGACCAGCACGATCCGCCTCGGCACCCTGATGACCGCCGCCACCTTCCGCCTGCCCGGCGTGCTGGCGATCCAGGTCGCCCAGGTCGACGCGATGAGCGGCGGCCGGGTCGAGTTCGGCCTCGGCGCCGGCTGGTACGAGCAGGAGCACGCCGCCTACGGCATCCCGTTCCCGAAGGAGAAGTTCGGCCGGCTGGAGGAGCAGCTGGAGATCGTCACCGGCCTCTGGGGCACCGCACTGGGCGAGACCTTCGACTTCGCCGGCACCTACTACCAGCTGAGCGAGTCGCCCGCGCTGCCCAAGCCGGCCCAGGCGAAGATCCCGGTCCTGGTCGGCGGCACCGGACCGACCCGCACCCCGGCGCTGGCCGCCCGGTTCGCGGACGAGTTCAACCTGCCGTTCGTGTCGGTGGCGGACACGGAGGCCCAGTTCGGCCGGGTCCGGACGGCCGTCGAGCGGGCCGGCCGCAAGGCCGACGACCTGGTGTACTCCAACGCCCTGGTCGCCTGCGTCGGCCGGGACGACGCCGAGGTGGCCCGCCGGGCCGCCGTGATCGGCCGCGACGTCGACGAGCTGAAGGCCAACGGCCTGGCCGGCACCCCGGACGAGGTGGTGGAGAAGATCGGCCGCTACGCCGCCGTCGGCAGCGAGCGGATCTACCTGCAGATGCTGGACCTGGACGACCTGGACCACCTGGAGCTGATCGCCTCCCGGATCGCCCCGCAGCTCGCGCAGCTCGGCTGAGGCGGGTCCCGGCCGGGGTCCTCCGGGTCCCGGCCGGGGTCCTTCCGGATCCCGGCCGGAGGAGGCCGGGTCCCCGGGAACCGCTCGCTGTGACGCGCCCGGAGCGCTTCTGTGACGATCCTGGAGCGATAAAGGCTCGGCCCGGACCCGGTCTGACCATTAGTCTTTACTCTCTCTTGAAGGGGGAAAGCTCCTCGGGAGGAGGGACCGGGAGCACCCGGACCGGTGGGGAAGCAGGGGGAGTGCCGATGTCGGACGTGCAGGTCTTCGGGGCGGCTCGCGACCGGGCCGCGGCCCGCGACGGGGCAGCCCGCGACCGGGTGGTTCGTGACCGGGCGGCCCGCGACCGGGCGGTCCGCACCGTGCCGCGCCCCGGCTGCCGGGAGCTCGCGGCGGAGCCGTCGGCCGGCGTGCTGCGCCCGCGCGGCCTCCAGGACCTCCGCTCCGGTCGCGGCCCGGCTGCCGCGCCGAGTGCCCTGCGGTACCCGGCGGGCGACCTGCTGGTGGTCTCCGGGCTGCCGGGCAGCGGCAAGAGCACGCTCATGCGCCGCTGCGTACGGGCGCCGATCGTGGACTCGCAGCTGGTCCGCGAGGAGTACGCCTCCCGCGTCCCGTCCTGGCTGCCGTACGCCCTGTACCGCCCGCTGGTGCGCCTCGCGCACTACCGGCGGCTGCGGCGCGCGGTGCTCGCCGGCGGGCCGCTCACCGTGCACGACTGCGGGGCGGTGCCGTACGTGCGGCAGTGGCTGGCGCGGACCGCCGAGCGGCAGGGGCGCCGGGTGCACCTGATCCTGCTGGACGCCAGTGCCGAGGAGGCCCGCGACGGTCAGCGGGCGCGGGGCCAGGCCGTCTCCGCGTACGCCTTCGCCCGCCACCGGGACGCCGCGCACCGGCTGCGCCGGCGCCTGGCCGGGACGGGGCGCCCGCCGACGGGCTGTGCGTCGGCCGTGGTACTCGACCGGGCCGGTGCGCGTGCCCTGCGGGAGATCGTCTTCGCGGCGTCGTAGTCTCGCCGGAGGCGGTCCGGGCGCCCGGTTCACCCCGTTCGTCCCGTCCCGCCGGTGGCGCGCCGCGCCGCGGGGCAGACGGGGTGTCACGTTTCGGACAGACCGGGGCCGGTACTGTGCGCATGCGCGCGACGGGAAATGCTCCATGTGCGGTGCCGTTCGACCGCTCAAACTTCCGGGTTATGTCCGATTTGCCGTCAGAAGTTCCAGGCCGGAACATGTCTGACGCGTACACGCGACCCTGCGTAGCCTGTGGCTCGGCGGCCCCCCTCAACCGCCGTCCCCCACCACCCCCCTCAGGAGCGCAGATGCGTCGTTCCGCCCGTGTTTCCTCGCGTGCCACCGGCAGATTCCTCGGCGCGGCCGCCGTCGCCGCCGCCCTCGGGCTCACCCAGTTCGCGGCCCCGGCCGCGTTCAGCACCGCCAGTGCGGCCGCCAAGGCCCCGACCTCCACCGAGTGCAGCACCGGCGAAGCGGCCCAGGACTCCGCCGCTCAGGACTCCGCGGCCCGCAAGCCCGCCGGACACCCCGCCGGCCAGGAGCCCAACGCCCTCACCGACGCCCAGGCGAAGGCGATGGACAGCGACCTCCAGGGCCGGCTGGCCCAGCTGGCGCACTCCGCCCAGGGCAACACCCTGCTGGCGCCCGGTGAGCTGGCCGCCACCACGACCGTCCCGGTGTACGTGCACGTCGTCCACTCGGGCACCACCGGCAAGCTGTCGGCGGCCACCGTCTCCAAGCAGATCGACGTCCTCAACGCCGCCTACAGCGGCCAGGGCACCGGCAACACCGCGAGCCAGTTCCGGTTCCAGCTGGTGGCCACCGACTACACCGACAACTCCACCTGGTACAACGGCGTCAGCCCGGGCTCCAGCGCCGAGAAGGCGATGAAGACCAAGCTGCGCAAGGGCGCGGCCAACGCCCTCAACCTCTACACCGCCAAGCTCGGCCAGTCCCTGCTCGGCTGGGCGACGTTCCCCAGCTCCTACCGCTCCAACCCGACCGACGACGGTGTGGTCATCCTCGACTCCTCGTTCCCCGGTGGCTCCTCCACCAACTACAACGAGGGCGACACCGCCACCCACGAGGTCGGCCACTGGCTCGGGCTCTACCACACCTTCCAGGGCGGCTGCTCCGGCCAGGGCGACTACGTGGCCGACACCCCCGCCGAGCAGAGCGCGGCCTACCAGTGCCCGGCCGGCCGGGACACCTGCACGGCCACCGGTGTCGACCCGATCCACAACTTCATGGACTACACCTACGACTCCTGCATGACCCAGTTCACCCCGGGCCAGGTCGCCCGGATGGCGAACTCCTGGGCTGCCTACCGGGCCTGACGGGCCCCTCGGCCCGAACGGGCCGCACCCCGAGACGCTGGCGGGTGCGTGGCGACTGCGCCGCGCACCCGCCAGTACCAGTTCCGGCGCGGCCATGACCGGGCGAATGTCCGGGTTGATCTAAGTTTGGCGGGATACGAGCAGGTCGGACGAGCCGGTCGAACCCGTCGAGCAAGGAGCAGCGGCATGGCCAACAGCGCCAACCCCAGGATCGTCGTCGGTGTGGACGGCTCGCCCGCCTCGGAGCAGGCCCTGCGCTGGGCGGTCGACTACGCGCGGCTGGCCGGCGGCACCGTCCACGCCGTCGCCGCCTGGGAGTACCCGGCGTTCTACGGCTTCGGCGGGGCGAGCGTGCCCGCGCCCGAGTTCAACCCCGAGGAGCTCGCCGGCCGGATCCTCTCCGAGGCCGTCGCCCAGGTCGCCGGAGCGCGGCCCGAGGTGCCCGTCGTCGAATCGGTGCTGCCGGGCAACGCCGCCCAGGCCCTGCTGGAGGCCTCCGGCGCCGCCGTGCTGCTGGTGGTCGGCAGCCGCGGCCGGGGCGGGTTCGCCGGCGCCCTGCTCGGCTCGGTCAGCCGGCACGTCACCGAGCACGCCACCTGCCCGGTGGTCGTGGTCCGCCACGGCGTGGCCGGCGGCACGGCCGGCGACGCCGGGTGACCGGAGGGCGGTGGCACGGCGGACCGCCGCGCCGGGGAGGATGGACCCGTGCCCGAAGGTGACTCCGTCTTCCGCGTGGCGACCCGGCTGCGCGCCGTCCTCGCCGGGCAGGTGCTGACCGCCGCCGAACTGCGCGTGCCCGCCCACGCCACCGCCGTCCTCGCCGGACGCCGGGTGCTGGAGGTCGTCCCGCGCGGCAAGCACCTGCTCATCCGCCTCGAAGGCGCCGGCCGCTCCGAAGGCGGTCTCACCCTCCACACCCACCTGCGGATGGACGGCCGCTGGTCGGTGTTCGCCCCCGGCGAGCGCTGGACCGGCGGCCCGCCCGCACAGATCCGCGTCGTCCTCGGCACCGGGCTCGGCACCGCCGTCGGCTACCGCCTGCCCGTCGTCGAGCTGCTGCGCACCGCCGACGAGCAGCGCGTGGTCGGCCACCTCGGACCCGACCTGCTCGGGCCGGACTGGGACCGGGCCGAAGCCGTCCGCCGCCTCCGCGCCGACCCCGCCCGGCCGCTCGGCCAGGCCCTGCTCGACCAGCGGAACCTCGCCGGTATCGGCAATGTGTACGCCAACGAACTGTGCTACCTGGCCGGGGTCACCCCGTGGACGCCGGTCGGCGCACTCCCGAACCTCGACCGACTGGCCGCCCGCGCCCACCAACTGCTGGAGGCCAACCGGCTGCGCCCCGGCCACATCACCACCGGCGACACCCGCCGCGGCCGGGGTCACTGGGTCTACGACCGCGCGGGCCGCCCCTGCGCCCGCTGCGGCACCCTGGTCCTGACCGCCCAGCACGGCACCCCACCGCAGGACCGCCCGGCCTACTGGTGCCCGTACTGCCAGCGCGGCCCGGCCCCCCAGGGCCGCGGCCCGACCCCACGCGGCCGGCGCCCCCACCGCTGAGGCCCCGGCCTCAGGCCTGCTCGACCAGGGCCGGGTGGCGGGGGTCGTCGAGGCGGACGGTCAGGTCGGCGGCTTCGGTGGGGACGGTCTCCGCCGCGTAGCGGGCGAAGGCGGGGAGGGTCCACTGCTCCTCCGGTGGGGTCCGGCGTTGCAGGGCGGCGGGGGAGAGGGCCAGGTGGACGGTCAGTTCCAGGGGGAGCCAGCGGCCGAGGAGCAGTGCGCCGTCCAGCAGCAGGACCCCGCCGGCGGGCAGCTCGGTGTAGGGGGCCCGGGTGGCGCGGTCGGTCACCGGGTCCCGCAGGGACGGGAGCACCCGGCCGTCGCCGCCCGGTTCCAGTGGGTCCAGGACCTCGCGGAGCAGTGCCCCGTCGTCGAGCCACAGGTCGTGGTAGGCGTCCGCATCGTGTTTGCCGTACTCCAGCCGGACCGAGGCCGGGCGGAGGAAGCCGGCCGCCGGGACACGCAGCGTCGGCAGGCCGCGCAGCCGCAGCGGTTCGACCAGGGCGTCCGCGAGCTCCCCGGGGCGGGCGGCCGGGGCGCCGTCCACGGCCACCCGGAGGCGGCGGTCGCCGGCCCCCGGGAGGGCGGCGATCCGGTCGGCGAGCAGCTCGACGAGGCGGTCGGGCGAGATCGGGCGAATCGGCACGGCGTCATCCTGCGGTCGGGGAGCCAGCGGGCCTGGGGGGTCGGCGTTCGTCGTCGAAGGGGGCGGCAATTCAGGGGACGGGCAGCTCGCCCAGGCCGTACAGGGTGGTGTCGTGGCCCGCGTAGAGCCGGGTGCCGTCGCTGGCGACCGACCAGACGTCGACGCCCGGGCCGGTGTCGGCGAAGAGCGTGTACTGCCGGCCCTTCTCCGCCTCGACGACGACGACGCCCGCGTCGGCCGGGCCCGGTACGAGCAGTCCGGAGCTGAGCAGCAGCGGCCGGCAGCGGCGGTCCAGTCGGAACGGCAGCTGGCACTGCCAGGTCTGCTCGCCGCTGCCCGCCTCGTGCGCGGTGATCAGGCCGTTGTCGCGCGGCACGTACACCCGGTAGCTGTCGCTGAGCGGCGGCAGGGCGCGCCACTCCTCGCCCGGGCCGGGGCGCACCGACCAGCGCGGCGTGCCGTCCTCCATGCGCAGGGCCTGGACGCCGGCGGCCCCGGGGGTCGGCAGGTAGACGTGCCGCTGGTCCATCATCGACCAGGCCGGGGCGGAGCCCGCGGTGGTCCAGAGCCGCCGTCCGGTGGTGCCGTCCACCAGCGACGTGCCGGCGCTCGGGTCGGTGCCCCAGGTGAGGAGCCGGCCGCCGATGGGCAGCACGGTGACGGCGTTCTCGCCGCGCTCCGCGAACGGGCGGGACCAGAGCAGGCCGTTGCCGGTGACGTCCAGGGCGAACAGGGTGCCCCGGGTGTCGCCCCGGCTCCCGACCGTGCCGTAGACCTGCGCGCCGTCGCTGCCGTAGAGGGTGATCTGCTCGCCCAGCTCGGGCGGGAGCGGCTGGCTCCAGCCGGCCGCCGGGCCGGTCAGCGCGCGGGCGTCCACATGGCCGGTCGAGGTGGTGAAGAGCCGCCCCGCCCCGACGATCAGCGGTGAGTCCTCCGGCCGGCCCCTGAGCGCCGGCTCCTCGACGTTGCCGACCACGGCGCCGGTCGCCGCGTCGAGGATCCGCAAGCCCTTGGCCGTCACGTAGGCGGGCGCGAACAGCCGGCCGTTCAGCCGGCCCGGCGTCATCTGCTCCGACCCCCGGTACACCCAGAGCGGCTCGGCCCCGTACAGCTTGCTGGGCAGCGGCTGCGGCTTCGGTGTCTCGGGCGCGGAACCGCCCGCCCGCCGGGACACCCCCCAGACGGCCGCGCCGGCCGCCAGCACCCCGGCACCGATCAGCAGCCGCCGCCGGCTCGGCCGGGGCCCGCCGCCGCCGTCCTCACCACCGCTCACCACGTCGGCGGGCGCGGTCGTCCCGCCCTCGTCCTCGCCGTCCCACCGCCAGGACGCCTCGCCCGCCGATCGGTCGGCCGGTGTGCTCCCCATACTTCGCCACTCGTCTTCCCCCGGGGCAGCCGTCGCGCTGCACTGTCCACGGAGAATACCCAAGCCGCACGGCCGAGCGGCCCCTGCGGGCGGTCCCGGGCTCAGCCGGGGAGGCCGTGGTCGGCGAGGTCGGCCAGGACGTCCGCGTGGCAGGGCAGTGGGGCGCACCAGCAGGCCAGGCGGTGCCCGCGCAGCTCGGGAACGAGGGCCAGCAGGTCGGGGCGGGCCAGCAGGTACGCCCGGTACTTCCGCAGCATCTCCTCGCGCGGGAGCCCGGGGCCCGGGCGGAACGGGCAGTGCAGCGGTGACTCGGGGAGGGACCAGCCGCCGCGGTGCATCGCCCGGCCGACGTAGCGCACGTCGGCGAAGGCCGGGTCGTCGCGGTGGCCCTTGAGATTGACCACGGTGGTCGGGCCGGGGCCCGGGGTGCGGGGCGTCATGGGGACGATGGTGGCGCGGCCGGGGCCGGTGGGCACCCCGGGGCGGGTGGGGTTCACCTTGACAGCCCCTGGGGCCCGGCGTAGCAAGAGAGGATGCGCCAGGGTGTTCCGGCGGACCCGCCCGGTCCGCCTCCCAGCGACGGGGAAACCCGGGCGGTGCGTCCCGACCCGCGCCGTCCCGTGATGGGCGCTGCCCAGGACCCGCTGGGGTCGGCGGGCCGGGACCCGGCGCGGGAGCGGGAGGCCCTGCTGACCTCCGCCGTCCGGACGGTGCTCGGCGGCACCGACGCGCACGGCGCGACCGTCTACCTGCGCTCCCGCGACCGCCGCTCGCTGGTGCTGTGCGCGGTCGCCGGCGTGCCGCTGTCCGTGCTCGGCCCGTTCCGGCGGATCGCCGCCGCCGGTCCGCTGCCGATCGCGGTCACCTACCGCACCGGCCGCACGGTCCTGCTCGCCGACACCGAGGACACCATGCGGCGCTTCCCGCAGCTCGCCGTCGGCCTGCCGTACGACTTCGCCTCCGCCTACGTCCCGGTCCGGGCGGGCGAGGAGGTCTTCGGGGTGCTCGGGATGCTCTGGGCGGCCTCGGACGACGGAGTGCCCGAGGGCGCGCGCCGGCATGTCCGCGCGGTCGCCGCCCGGCTGGGCGCGGGACTGGCCGCGCTGGAGGAGGCCGGGCACCCGGTGGAGCCGAACGGCGAGACCACGGTCGTCGAACTCACCCCGCCGTCCGCGCCGACCACCCGGGTCGGCCTCTTCGACTGGGACGTGGCGCTCGGCGAGGTCGCCGCCGACGACCAGTTCTGCGAGATCTTCGGGCTCGCCCCGGGCGACTTCGACGGCCGGGCCGAGAGCCTGGCCGCCCGGATCGCCCCCGGCGACCTGCCGGAGTTCCGGGCCGCCGTGCGCGGGGCCCTCGACCGGGGCCGGGTGCTCGCCGCGCGGCTGCGGGTGCTGGACCGCGACGGCCACCCCTACCCCGTCGAACTCTGGGCCCGGGTGCCCCGCGACGGCCCCGGGGCCCGCGGGCGCCTGGTCGGCGCCGTGCTCGACACCCGGACCGGCACCGCCGCGGCCGCCGCCGTGGAGCGGCTGCGCGAGGGCGTCTTCTCGCTCGACCCGGACGGCCGGATCACCTACGCCAACCACAGCGTCGAGCTGTTGCTCCAGGCCCGCCGCGAGGACCTCGTCGGCCACCACCCGTGGCAGGTGCTGCCCTGGCTGTCCGACCCGGTGTACGAGAACCGCTACCGCGCCGCGCTGCTCTCCCAGCAGCCCACCGCCTTCCTCGCCCGCCGGCCGCCGGACCACTGGCTGGCCTTCTCGCTCTACCCCGACGCGCACGGCGTCACCGGCCGGGTGGTCGCCGCCGACCCGCCGCCCGACGCCGCCGCCCCGGCCGCCGAACCCTCCCCGCCCGGCACCTGGACCGGCCTCGGCGTCATGTACCACCTGCTCCAGCTGGCCAGCGCGCTGAGCGAGGCGGTCACCGTCCGCGAGGTCTGCCGGGCGGTGGCCGACGAGATCCTCCCGGCCCTCGGCGGACAGGAGCTCGCCATCTACACGATCCGCGAGAAGCACCTGCACCTGGTCTCGCAGAGCGGCTACCCGGACGGCTTCCTCGACCGCTTCGAGGGCACCCCGGTCGGCGCCCGGGTGCCCGGGGCCGAGACGCTCAGCACCGGCACCCCGATCTTCTTCGAGAACGTCGGACAGCTCGCCGCCGCCTACCCCGGACTGGCGCTGGACGACATGGGTGCCTGGGCGTTCCTGCCGCTGATCGCCTCCGGCCACCCGGTCGGCAGCTGCATCCTCGGCTTCGACCGGCCCCGCCCGTTCACCCTGGAGGAGCGCGGCCTGCTCACCGCGCTGGCCGGCTTCATCGCCCAGGCCCTGGAACGCGCCCGGCTGTACGACGCCGAGTTCACCCTCGCCCGGGGCCTCCAGCAGGCGCTGCTCCCGCACCGGCTGCCGCGCCTGGACGGGATCCGGATCGCGGCCCGCTACCTGCCCGGTACCCAGGGCATGGAGATCGGCGGCGACTGGTACGACGCCATCGTCACCGGGCGGGACCTCTGCCTGGTCATCGGCGACGTCGAGGGCCACAGCGTCGGCGCCGCCGCCACCATGGGCCAGCTGCGCAGCGCCGTGCGGGCCTTCGCCACCGGCGGCGTCCCGCCGGACGAGGTGCTCGCCCGGACCAATCAGCTGCTGCTCGACCTCGACCCCGGACTGCTCGCCAGCTGCTGCCTGGTCCGCCTCACCCCGGGGGAGGGCACCGCCCTGCTCGCCCGGGCCGGCCACCTGCCGCCGGTGCTGCGCCACCCGGACGGCCGGGCCGAGGCGCTGGACGTGCCGGGCGGGCCGCTGCTCGGCGTCGACCAGCACGCCGTGTACCCGGTCAGCGACCTGCGGCTGGAGCCGGGCTCGGTGCTCGCCCTGTACACCGACGGCCTGGTCGAGGACCCGGCGGTGGAGATCGACGCGGGAGTGGACCGGCTGCGGGCGGCGCTGGCGGGCCCGGAGGTCGGCCGGCTGATCGCGGCGGCCGGGCTGGACGGCCTGGCCGACCGGGTGCTGCGGGAGGTCGGCTCGACGCACCGGGTCGACGACGTGGCGCTGATGCTCACCGGGTACCGCTGACTGCCGGCGCGGGAAGCGCGGCGTACGCGGGGTACGTGGGGCAGGCGGGGCAGCGCAGTGCGCGGGGCCCCGCCGGGCCGTCCCGGCGGACCGGGAACGACTTTCGTCGGAGTCGGCGGCGACGAACGGTGACGGTGGTGACCAGGGGCGATTCGTTAGCCTCGACGGGTGGACGTCATAGCGAGAGCCTGGTCGAAGGCGGTTCGAACGGCACTGCCGGGCCCCTGGCGGTTCGGGCTGGTGGTCCGCGAGCTGGTGGGAGCGCTGCTGATCGCCGGGCTGGCCGCGCCGATCGAGGTGCTCAGCAGCACCGGGCTGGCCCTGCCGATGGCGGTGGCCTCCGGCCTGGTCTTCCTGCTGCGCCGAGGGCTGCCCGCGACCGCCCTGGTGCTCACCGCAGTGGCCAGCGGCTTCGGTGGCGGCACGCTGCCGCTGCTGGTCTGCGTCGGCTGGTCGGCCGGTGCCAGGATCCGCCGGGTCGGGGTGCTGGCCGGTTCGTTCGCCGCCGGCTGGGCGCTGATGACCCTGTTCGGGGTGCTCAAGGACGCCGGGCAGGTCCCGGTCAAGCTGATCGTCGGCTTCTCGCTGGGCGGCTACCTGCTGCTCGCCGTGCTGCCCGCGCTCTGGGGCCGGTACCGGGCGCAGCGAAGGGCGCTGACCGACGCGCTGCGCGAGCGCAACGAGCAGCTGGTGCGCGAGCACGCGATGATCGCGCACCAGGCGCGGCTGCGCGAGCGGCACCGGATCGCCCAGGACATGCACGACAGCCTGGGCCACCAGCTGGCCCTGATCTCGGTGCACACGGGGGCACTGGAGGTCGACCGGACGCTCACCGACCGGCAGCGCGAGGCGGTCGGGGTGCTGCGGCTGGCCGCGGTCGGGGCGATGCGGGAGCTGCGGGAGGTGGTCGGCGTGCTGCACGACGAGTCGACGGCGCTCCCGCCGGGACCGGGGCCCGGGCAGGCCGCAGTAGTAGGTGTCGGAGCGGGAGCCGGGGCCGGGGGCGTCGGGACCGGGGGTGTGGACGGGATCGAGGGGCTGGTCGAGTCCTCCCGCGCGGCCGGTACGCCGGTCTCGCTGCTCCGGGACGGTGAGCGCCGTCCGCTGGCCGCGTCCGCCGGGCACGCGGCGTACCGGGTGGTGCAGGAGGCGCTGACCAACGCGCACAAGCACGCTCCCGGGGCGCCGATCACGGTGGCGCTGCGCTACGAGCCGGACGCGCTGGTGGTGGAGGTGGTGAACCCGGCGGCGCCCGAGCCGGTGGGGGTGCGCGCCGGAGGCGCCGCCCCGGCGGTGGTCAGCGGCGGTCAGGGCCTGACCGGGCTGCGGGAGCGGGCGCGGCTGGTCGGTGGCATGGTGCACGCCGGTCCGACCCCGGGGGCCGGGTTCCGGCTGGCCGCGGTGCTGCCGTACCGGGGCGCGGACGGTGCCGGGGCCCAGGGCGTCGACGCCGCTTCGGCGGCCGGCCCGGAGACCGGGGCCGGGTACCCGGCGGTGGACGCCTGGCCGGGCGGGGTGCCCGGGGCGGCGGCCGGACCGCCGAAGCGGCGCAGCCCGGCGATCGGCTGCGCGGTCGGCGGGGTGGTGGTGCTGGCGGCCGTGCTCGGGCTGCTGGTCTGGGGTGTGGTCGGCTTCGTCCGGGGCGCGGAGGAGTCGACGGTGAAGCGGTCGGTCTACGACAGCGCGGAGCTCGGTACCCCGGAGGCGGAGGTGCGGAAGCAGCTGCCGCGGGGCAGCGAGTTCTTCCTGAAGAACCTGGAGGGCACCGGCCCCACCCCGCCGGAGGGGGCGGACTGTGTCCGCTACCTCTCCGACGACAACGGGGGGACCGCCTGGGGCGAGGACGCCGTCGTCCGGTTCTGCTTCAAGGACGGGGTGCTGGTCGAGAAGCAGCACTACCGGGTGAAGCAGTGAGCGACGGGGATGCCAGGATGGTCCGCGGGGCACCGGCCGGTCCGCCGCCGCACCGTCCGGACCAGTACCAAGGGGATGACCAGCAGTGATCCGAGTCCTCGTCGCCGACGACGAGCCGCTCATCCGGGCCGGGATCAGGATGATCCTGTCCTCCGCCGACGACATCGACGTGGTGGCCGAGGCCGCCGACGGCCGGCAGGCGCTGGAACTGGCCCGCGCGCACCGGGTGGACGTCGTGCTGCTGGACATCCAGATGCCGGTGCTGGACGGCCTGTCGGCGCTCGCCGAGCTGCCGAGGGTCGCCCCCGGCGCGCGGGCGCTGATCCTCACCACCTTCGGGGAGCGCGACAACGTGCTGCGCGCCGTGAGCGACGGCGGCGCCGGCTTCCTGCTGAAGGACACCGCGCCGGCCGAGCTGATCCAGGCCGTCCGGGCGGCCGCCACCGGGCACGCCTTCCTGTCGCCCGCCGCGACCCGGCACATCGTCGACTCGCTGGCGGGCGGCGGGGCGGGGCCGGTCGCGGCGCGCGGTGCCCGGGCCCGGCAGCGGCTGGAGGTGCTGACCGAGCGCGAGCTGGAGGTGCTGGCGCTGCTGGGCGAGGGGCTTTCCAACGCGGACGCCGGGGCCCGGATCCATATGAGCGAGGCGACGGTGAAGACGTACGTCAGCCGGATCCTGGCCAAGCTGGGCTGCGAGAACCGGGTGCAGGCGGCGCTGCTGGCGCGGGACGCGGGGCTGGGCGGCGTCGGCTGAGGGGTGCTGACGGGACGTTCGGGCAATGCCGACGGACCGTCCGGTCGAGGGCTGACGGGACGTCCGGTCAGGCGTCGACGGACCGTCCGGTCCGTGGCCGACGG
>NZ_JAIY01000002.1:144689-145056 GCF_000710405.2 Kitasatospora sp. MBT66
GTTCGGTACGTGCAAGGACGGGTCGTGTGCCATGCGCTGAGCGACTTCTCGCTCACACTCGGTAGTCGGAGTGGCGAACGCCACCTCGCCGGTCGGCTGAACCGGGAACTCCGGTCGGCGAGATGACGGCGCGTCAGTGATCGGTGACGGTAAGTCGACAAAGCGCCCGAACTTTCGGCCGACCCGATGTGAGCGAGCGCACGGAAATCGACCGTTTGGGCCGGGGAATGCGGTCAAAGCCGGTCGTTTCCGGGTCAGTTTCATGATCGATACCGCCGGTAACAGTCGACTGACCTGGGACGACCAAGAATTGCTTGATGCGGCCCGGTAGCGCCCGTAGCTTCTTTGGCGGTGCAACGAGCACCAC
>NZ_JAIY01000003.1:0-31925 GCF_000710405.2 Kitasatospora sp. MBT66
AACAATCATTGTGAAGAACCCCCGTCGGGAAACCGGCGGGGGTTCTTTGCGTTCTGCCCTATTTGTCACCCTGTGTGATTCTTGTCATGCGGGCCAGGGGGGGACCCGTTTCGGCTGGTGGGGCGGGTCGCGGTTAGCATGTGAACACCCTCCTAGCTCGAAAGATGGACTTGTGACTGTCAACGACGACGTGTTCACGGACTGGAAGAACCGCGAGGAGATCGCGGAGTCGATGATTCCGATCATCGGCCGACTGCACCGGGAGCGGGACGTCACTGTCCTGCTGTACAGCCGCTCCCTGGTGAACAAGTCGGTGGTCAGCATCCTGAAGACCCACCGGTTCGCCCGCCAGATAGCCGGCGAGGAGCTCTCGGTCACCGAGACGCTGCCGTTCCTGCAGGCGCTGACCACCCTGGATCTCGGCCCCTCCCAGATCGACCTCGGCATGCTTGCCGCCACCTACCGCGCCGACAGCCGCGGTCTCTCGGTGGAGGAGTTCACCGCGGAGGCCGTCGCCGGCGCCACCGGTGCCAACAAGTTCGAGCGCCGCGAGTCGGGCCGTGACGTCGTGCTCTACGGCTTCGGCCGGATCGGCCGCCTGGTCGCCCGTCTGCTGATCGAGAAGGCCGGCTCCGGCAACGGCCTCCGGCTGCGGGCCATCGTCGTCCGTGGCGGTGGGGACCAGGACCTCGTGAAGCGCGCCTCGCTGCTTCGCCGTGACTCCATCCACGGCCAGTTCCAGGGCACGATCACGGTCGACGAGGCGAACAGCACGATCGTCGCCAACGGCACCGCGATCAAGGTCATCTACGCCAATGACCCGTCCGAGATCGACTACACGGTCCACGGCATCCGGGACGCCATCCTGATCGACAACACGGGCAAGTGGCGGGACCGCGAGGGCCTGTCGAACCACCTCCGCCCGGGCATCGAGAAGGTCGTCCTGACGGCCCCCGGCAAGGGCGACGTGCCCAACATCGTGCACGGCGTCAACCACGACACCATCAAGCCGGACGAGCAGGTCATCTCCTGCGCCTCCTGCACCACCAACGCGATCGTTCCGCCGCTGAAGGCGATGGACGACGAGTTCGGCGTGCTGCGCGGCCACGTGGAGACCGTCCACTCGTTCACCAATGACCAGAATCTTCTGGACAACTACCACAAGGCCGACCGTCGTGGCCGCTCGGCACCGCTGAACATGGTGATCACCGAGACCGGTGCCGCCTCGGCCGTCGCCAAGGCGCTGCCGGACCTCAAGGCGAAGATCACCGGCAGCTCGATCCGCGTGCCGGTTCCGGACGTCTCGATCGCCATCCTGAACCTCCAGCTGTCCCGCGAGACCGACCGCGAAGAGGTGCTGGACTACCTCCGCAACGTCTCGCTGACCTCCTCGCTGAAGCGCCAGATCGACTTCACCACCGCCCCGGACGCGGTGTCGAACGACTTCATCGGCTCGCGCCACGCGTCGATCGTCGACGCGGGTGCCACCAAGGTCGAGGGCGACAACGCGATCCTCTACCTGTGGTACGACAACGAGTTCGGCTACTCCTGCCAGGTCATCCGGGTCGTCCAGCACGTCTCGGGCGTCGAGTACCCGACGTACCCCGTCCCGGCGGTGCCGGCGGTCTGATCCGGGTGGATCGACGTCGGCGGGACCCCTCGTAGGGGCGCGGACATGAACAGTGGGGCGGCAACCGGTGATCCGGTTGCCGCCCCACTGGCGTTTCCGGGTGTCCGGAGGGTCGGGTGGAGCGGATGTTGGAGGAGTGTTAACGCCCGCGTGACCTGCTGCTTCGCGGAAGGGGGTGAGGTGGCGCGGAGGTGACGTCCGGCCGCCGGAGGATGGATCAATGGTCTATACCAATGCGGTACTGTGGCCGTTGGAGCTGTCAGAAACACGGCTGTGGGGGCCATATGACTGTCCGACAAGTTACGTCCATTTCATCTACTTCATCCTCTTCCTCCTCTCCTCCGACGCATCTGCCGCAACCGCCGGACGACCAGGAGCTCTACTGGTACTTCGGGCCGCAGCGGCGGTGGGTGCTGGTCGCGAGTTCGGCGGCGTTCGTTTTCACCGCCGGGACGATGTTCACGTTCGCGCTGCGGACGCCAGCGCTGTGGGTGTTCCTCGCCGTGCTGGGACTCAATGTCGTCGCGCTGGCGCTGTCCTCGGTCAACAGCCTGCGGCAGCGGCGGCTCACCCGGCAGTCCCACGAGGTGCTGGTGCACGCGTGGGCGCCGGAGGAACTGCCGACCGTCGACCTCTACCTGCCGACCTGCGGCGAGCCGCTGGACATCCTGGAGAACGCCTACCGGGCGGTGGCCGAGGTCGACTGGCCCGGTGCGCTGACCGTCTGGGTGCTCGACGACGCCGACCGGACCGAGGTCGCCGACCTGGCGGCCGCGCACGGGTACCGGTACGTGGTGCGGCCAGACCGGGGGCACCTCAAGAAGGCCGGCAACCTCAACCACGCGCTCACGCTCAGCACCGGTGAGCTCATCGCCATCCTCGACGCGGACTTCGCGCCCCGGCCCGACTTCCTGCGCCACCTCGTCCCGTACTTCGCCGACCCGCGGATCGGCATCGTCCAGAGCCCGCAGTGCTTCGACACCGACGAGTCGATGAGCTGGATCGAGCGCGCCGCCGGTGCCGCGCAGGAGTGGTTCTTCCGCTGGATCCAGCCCTCCCGCGACGCCAGTGACGCCGCCATCTGCTGCGGCAGCAACGCCGTCTACCGGCGGGTCGCGATCGACCGGGCCGGCGGGTTCGCCCGGCTCGACCACAGCGAGGACCTCTTCACCGGGCTCGGCCTGTACGCCCAGGGCTACCGGACGCTGTACGTCCCGGTGCTGGTCGCCAAGGGCACCTCGCCCGACAACCTCGCCTCGTACGTCAACCAGCAGTACCGCTGGGCGATGGGCAATCTGCACCTGCTCGGCTCGCCCGAGCTCAAGCGGATCGGCGCGCCCTGGAGGATGCGGCTCTGCTTCTACGAGGGCATCGTCGGCTATCTCGCCGCCGCCGTGAACATCTTCGTCGCGCCACTGCCGCCGCTGGTGATGATGTTCTGGTACCCGGAGCAGATCCGGCCCTGGCACGTGCTGCCGATGCTGGCGCCGCTCTGGCTCTGGCACGTGCTGCTGCCCCGGGTCAGCCGTACCCGCTGGCGGATCGAGGTGATCCGCTCCAACGTGCTGATGAGCGTCGCCGCCGGGGTCGCCTTCTGGCACACCCTGCGCGGTCGCAGCGCGGCCTGGGTGCCGACCGGCGCCGCCGGTTCGGCCGGGCCGGACGCGACGGGGGCCGGCGCGCCCGCGGCGCGGAGCAAGTCCCGCTCCGGCGGGATGGCGCGCAAGGTCGTCCTGGTCTCGCTGGCCTGGCTCGGCGCCTCGCTCGGGGCCGCCGCCGTCGGCCTCGGCCTGGCCGTCTCGCAGTACGGATGGGCCCCCAACTGGGGTCTCGGGCTCTACCTCGCGGTGCAGGCGCAGATCGGTCTGCCGCTGATCCGCGACCTCGTCGGCGAGGTGCGCGGCACCGCCCGCCGCGACGACGTCACAGCCGGGCCGAAGGCGCCCCGGTCAGGCATGCTGCCCCGCCGCTGGCCGGAGGGGCTGGCCGCCACCGCCACGCTCGTGCTCACCGCTCTGCTCGCGTCCGGCTGGGTCCGGCCGATGCTGCCCTGGCTGGGTTGAAAGGTCGCCTTCTTCCATGTCGTCACCTCCCAAGTCGTCACCTCCCAAGTCATCACCTCCGAAGTCGTCACCTCCCGACTCGTCACTGCCGGAACCGTCGACCCTTGTGCCCGAGCTCGCGCCGGACGCCTTCACCATCCCGAGCCAGCGGACCGCCGGCGGTCGCGCCGGTGACGCCGGTCGCGGCGGCCGCTTCGGCCGCGCTCTCTCCCGGGGTTCCGATGCCCCGGGCCGGGCGCACCGGTCGGCCGGGTTCCGTCCCGACATCGAGGGCCTGCGCGCGCTGGCCGTGCTCTCCGTGCTCGCCTTCCACGCCGCCGTCCCCGGGCTGGCCGGCGGCTTCGTCGGGGTCGACGTCTTCCTCGTCGTCTCCGGCTACCTGATCACCGGCCTGCTGCTGCGCGAGGCCACCACCACCGGCCGGATCCGGCTCGGCGAGTTCTTCTCCCGCCGGGCCCGCCGGCTGCTGCCCTCGGCCGCGATCGTGCTCGGCGCGGTGGCGCTGTTCGGTGCCTGGTTGACGGTGCCGCTGCGGCGGGCCGACCTGGAGTACGACGTGCTCGCGGCGGCGCTCTCGGTCGGCAACTGGCGCTTCGTCGCCCAGCAGACCGACTACCTGGCCGCCGGGCGGGACGAGAGCCCGCTGCTGCACTTCTGGTCGCTCGCCGTGGAGGAGCAGTTCTACCTGGTGTGGGGTCCGCTGCTGGCCCTCACCGCCTACCTGGTGCTGCGGGTGGCGCGGCGCGGCCGGGCGGACGGGCGCGGGCGGGCGGTGCGGCCGGTCGCGGCGGCGCTGGCCGCCGTGCTGACCGTCGGATCCTTCGCGCTCTCGCTGCGCTGGACGCACGACTCCGTCTCGCTCGCCTACCTCGGAACTCCCTCCAGGGTCTGGCAGTTCGGGGTCGGCGCGCTGCTGGCCCTGCTGCCCTGGCACCTGCTGCGCGGGCCGCGCCCGCTGCGGGCGGTGGTGGGCTGGGGCGGTGCGGCGGCCGTGGTGTGGTGCGTGCTGGCGTACGACAGCGGCACCCCGTACCCGGGCTGGGCCGCGCTGGTGCCGACCCTGGGCACGGCGGCCGTCATCCTGGCCGGTACGCCGGGGCGGGAGGGGAGCGCGGCGCCCGGCTACGGCGTGGACCGCGTCCTCGGCCTGCGGGTCCCGCGCGCGATCGGGCGGCTCTCCTACAACCTCTACCTGTGGCACTGGCCGGTGCTGGTCCTGGTGGGCGCGAAGTTCGGCCCGCTGGACTGGCCGGTGAAGGTGGCGCTCACCGCCGCCTCGGCGCTGCCCGCTGCGGCCGTGATGCGGTGGGTCGAGCAGCCGCTGCGGCTCAGCCGCACCCTCTCCGAACTCCCGCGCCGGGGGCTGTCCCTCGGGCTCGCCGCGGTGGTCATCCCGGTGGTGCTGGCGCTGGTCGTCGGCACCGGGACGCTGCGGCTGCTCGGCCCGGCGGCGCCGGTCGACCTCCAGGGGCTGCCGCCCGGTTCGCCGGACGGCACCTCGCTGCTGGTGCGCACCGCGGCCCCGGCCAAGGGCGGTCCGGCGGTGGTGCCGGACGCCGTCCAGGCGCGCAAGGACTTCCCGCCGGACGGAGAGTGCGAGGTCGACCCGGCGGCCACCACCAGCCCCGACTGCCGCTTCGGCGTGGTCGGCAGCCCGGACCGGATCGTGCTGCTCGGCGACTCGCACGCCGGCCAGTGGTTCTCCTCGCTGCTCGCCCTCGCCGCCGAACGGCGCTGGGAACTGGAGGAGTTGGTCAAGCAGGGCTGCCCGCTGCCGGAACTCTCGGTGGTGAACCCGCAGTTGGGCCGGACCTACCGGGAGTGCGACACCTGGCGGGCGAACGCCCTGACCCGGCTGGCCGAGGGCCCCAAGCCCCGGCTGATCGTGGTCTCCACCCTCAACCGGTACACCGACGACCGCGAGACGGTGCTCCAGGGCTGGGCGAAGACCCTCGCCCCGCTGCGTGAACTCGGCGTCCCGATCGTCTACTTGCGCGACACCCCGATTCCCGGGACGGACGTGCCGGCCTGCGTCTCCGGCCACACCGACGACCCGGCGGCCTGCGAGTTCCCGCGCGACAAGGCGCTCTGGGCGGACCCGCTCGCGGACGAGATCGCGGCCGGCCGGATCCCGGGCGTGCGCGCGGTGTCGGTCAACGACGTCATCTGCCCGGGCAGCGGCCGGAGTTGCCCGGCCGTCCTGGAGCGCATCCTGCTCTACCGCGACGACACCCATCTGACCAATGTCGCGGCCGTCGTCCTGACGCCGCGCCTGGAGCGGGTGTTGACGGACGCGGGCGCCCTGCCGCCGCGCGCCGCCGCCGGTACCGCTAGCAGCACTTCCCCGGCGCCGGACGCGTCCGGCTGGACCCAGCTGCTGCGCGACGACTTCGACGGAGCGGCCGGCAGCCGCCCGTCCGCCGCGAACTGGCAGTACGACCTCGGCACCTGCTACCCGGGCTGCCCGGCCGCGCAGTGGGGGACCGGCGAGGTCGAGACCATGACCGACTCGACCGACAACGTCCGGCTCGACGGCCGGGGGGCGCTGGAGATCGTGCCCACCCGGGACGCGGCGGGCCGCTGGTCCTCCGGCCGGATCGAGTCCCGCCGCGCCGACCTCGCCCCGCCGCCCGGCGGTGTGCTGCGGATCGAGGCCGGGATCGCCCTGCCCGACGTCACCGGTCCGGCCGCCGCCGGCTACTGGCCCGCCTTCTGGACCCTCGGCGGCGAGCTGCGCAACGGGTACACCGGCTGGCCGGCCATCGGCGAGCTGGACATCCTGGAGCAGGTCAACGGCCGGGACTCGGTCTTCGGCACGATGCACTGCGGCGTGCTGGACGGCGGGCCCTGCCAGGAGCCGCGCGGCCTCGGGTCGGGCGACCAGCCCTGCGGCGCCGAGTGCCGCAGCGGCTTCCACCGCTACGCGGTCGAGGTCGACCTGAAGCCGGGCGCCGAGGAGGTCCGCTGGTACCTCGACGGCCGGGTGCACCACCGGGTGACGGCCGCGCAGATGGACCGCGCGACCTGGGACCGGGCCGTCGGCCGGGGCCTGTTCCTCATCCTCAACGTCGCCGTCGGCGGCAACCTCCCGGCCGCCTTCGGCAGCTCCGTCACCCCGGCCACCGAGCCGGGCCACCCGATGCGGGTGGACTACGTGTCGGTGGCCTCGAAGCAGTAGCCGACCCGCCGGGCGGCCCGCCCGGCGGCACGACCCGGCCCCGGCCGAGGAGCTCTCTCCGCTCCCCGGCCGGGGCCGTTCCACGTCCGGTCCCTTGCATCGGCCCGCCGGCGGGCGGTCAGGCCGCCGCGTCGGGCGGGAAGGCGACCGGGTAGGGCTCGGCGAAGTCGGCGGAGCGGGCGACCTCGCGCCACCTGGTGTCCTCGGCGAGGAGCCGGCGGTCCTGGGCGAGGGAGTACTCGACCGCGTTGACCCCGAGCGGCAGGTGGTCCGGGATGTCGCGGCGGTCGGCCATCCGGACCAGGATCCCGGCCGCGCGGACCGGGTCGCCCGCAGCGCCGTCGCCGCCCTGCCGCAGTCGGGCGTTGACGGCGCCGACCGTTTCCTCGTAGGCGGCCGGGACGTCGTGGACGGTCATCGAGGAGCCGGCCCAGTCGGTGCGGAAGCCGCTGGGTTCGACCACCAGCACCTTCACCCCGAACGGCGCGGTCTCGGCGCGCAGGACGCGGCTGAACCCGTCGATGGCGAACTTGGCGGCCTGGTAGGAGGCGATCCCGGGGGACCCGCCGACCCGGCCGCCGACGGAGGAGAACTGGATCACCAGCCCGCTCCGCTGCTCCCGCAGCAGCGGGATCGCGGCCTTGGTGACGTGGTAGACGCCCCAGAAGTTGGTCTCGAACTGGGCCCGGAAGTCGGCGTGCTCGGTGGTCTCGATCGGCGAGACATTGGCGTAGCCGGCGTTGTTGACCAGTACGTCGATCCGGCCGAAGCGGCTGTGGGCCTCGGCGAGCGCCGCCCGGGCGGCCGCCGGGTCGGTGACGTCGAGCGCGATCGGCCGGATCCGCTCGCCGAACTCCTCGGCGAGGTCGGCGAGTTGCTCGGGGCGGCGGGCGGTGGCGGCGACCCGGTGGCCGGCCTCCAGGGCCGCGCGGGCGAGGGTGCGGCCGAAGCCGCGGGAGCTGCCGGTGATGAACCAGACCTTGCTGTCCTTGCTGTCCATGCCGTTAGTAAAACACTGTTGCGCTAATAGTGCAACGGCGTTGCGCTACGATGGGCGGGTGACTGCACCGGAGTTCCAGCGCGCCCGCTCGCCCGAGGCCAAGCGACAGCGCGAGGCCGCGATCCTGGAGGCGGCGCGATCCCTCGGCCGCGAGCGCGGCATCAGGGAGGTGTCGCTGACGGACATCGCCGCCGCGGTGGGGATGCACAAGTCCGCGCTGCTGCGCTACTTCGAGACGCGCGAGGAGATCTTCCTGCGCCTGACGGCGGAGGGCTGGGACGAGTGGTCCCGCGCGCTGTCCGCCCGCCTGCGCGACACCGCCGAACCGGGCCCGGCCCCGGTGGCGCGGGCCTTCGCCGCCACCCTCGCCGCCCGCGGGCCGTTCTGCGACCTGCTCGCCCACGCCCCGCTCAACCTCGAGCGCAACGTCTCCCTGGACGCCGTCCGCGACTTCAAGCTCGCCACCCTCGCCGCCCGGGGGCCGATCACGGCGGCCGTCCGCGACCGGCTGCCGGCCCTGGACGACCGGGCCGTCACCGACCTCGTCGCCACCGCCGTCTCGCTCGCCGGTGCGCTCTGGCAGATCGCCAACCCCGGCCCCGAGGTCGCCGCCCTCTACCGCGGCGACCCCCGCCTCGCCCACGCCGTCGTCGAGGTCGAACCCCGGCTGGCCCGCATCCTGACCGCGACCCTCACCGGCCTGCTCGCGGCGGCGGACGAAGCGGCCAGCTGACGGGGGCGGCGGCAGGCTCACCGGGCGGGCTCACCGGGCGGGCCGACTGATCGGAACGGGTGACGGTGGTGGGGCGTCCACCGGGGCGGCGGATCCGGGGCGGTGACGGTGTGTATAGGTGACAGCCGGAGAACCGCGACGGAAGGACCGCCCCCATGGCTCAGTCACACGCCAGGCCCGCGCAGAGCGTCGACGAGGTCGTCGAGCGGATGCGGGCGATCGGGGCGCGGCTGGACCCCGGGGACGGGATCGCCTGCTTCAACCGGATGCATCTGCGGATCGCCGCGCTGGTGGAGCGACGGATCGCGGCCGGCGAGGTCCGGGACCCGGCGTTCGTCGAGCGGCTCGGGGTGCTGCTCGCCAACCAGTACTTCGACGTGCTGGACGCCGCCGAAGAGGGACGGGAGGTCGGCGACGCCTGGCAGCCGCTGATCGACGCCCGGGACGACCGGAGAGTGTGGCCGGTGCAGTTCGCCTTCGCCGGGACCAACGCCCACCTCTGCCACGACCTGCCGCTCGCCGTCGTCGAGACCTGCATCGAGCGCCGCACCACGCCCGACACCCCGCCGGTGCAGGAGGACTACGTCCTGGTCGGCGAACTGCTGGTGCGGGCGGAGGCAGAGGAGCGGGCCGGGTTCGAGCAGCGGATCGCCGGGGTCGCCGCCGGGGCGGCCGAGCCGCTGCGCCACCTGGTGGGGGCGTTCTCGACCGCCCGGGCCAGGGAGGCCGCCTGGGCCGCCACCCTGTCGCTCTGGCACCAGCGCAACATCCGGCCGCTGTTCGACGCCACCCTCGCCGCCGTCACGGCGGGCACCGCGCTGGCCGGGCGGATGCTGGTCACCCCGGTCCCGGTGGCGGCACCTGAGCCGGTGCCGGAGTCGGGGCCGGTACCGCAGCCGGGCCCGGCGTCGGAGTCGGGGCCGGCGCCGGGGTCGTCCGGGGCGGAGTGAGGCGGGCCCGGTCGGCGGATCCCGGCGGGCGGGCGGCGCGGGCCCGGGGTGGAGTGGTGGGTGACCCGACCCGTCGAAGGACCTGGAGAGGCCGCCGATGTCCCCCTCGCCCGCCCGGTACGACGATCTGACCGCCATGGTGATCAACTGCACGCTCAAGCGCTCGCCCGAACGCAGCCACACCCAGGGGCTGATCGACGTCAGCACCGGGATCCTGGAGCGCCAGGGCGTGCGGGTGGACGTGGTCCGCGCGGTCGACCACGACCTCGCCACCGGGGTCTGGCCGGACATGACCGAGCACGGCTGGGAGACCGACGACTGGCCGGTGCTCTACAGCCGGGTGATGGCCGCCGACATCCTGGTGCTGGCCGGGCCGGTCTGGCTCGGCGACAACTCCTCGGTGATGAAGCAGGTGATCGAGCGGCTGTACGCCTGCTCGTCGATCCTGAACGAGCACGGCCAGTACGCGTACTACGGCCGCGTCGGCGGCTGCCTGATCACCGGGAACGAGGACGGCGCGAAGCACTGCGCGATGAACGTGCTCTACAGCCTCCAGCACCTCGGGTACGTGATCCCGCCGCAGGCCGACGCGGGGTGGGTGGGGGAGGCCGGGCCGGGGCCGTCCTACCTGGACGCGGGTTCGGGCGGGCCGGAGAACGACTTCACCAACCGCAACGCCACCTTCATGACCTGGAACCTGCTCCACCTCGCCCGGATGATCAAGGACGCGGGCGGGATCCCGGCCCACGGCAACCAGCGCTCCGAGTGGGACGCGGGCTGCCGCTTCGACTTCGAGAACCCCGAGCACCGCTGACCGTGACCGGGCGGTCACCGGCCAGGATAGGAACGGCTCCCGGGCGTACGCTGATCTCATCGACCCCGTAAGTACCTCTGCGTGCAGGATCAGGGGGTGGGAACCGTGCCGGAACCCCACGGCGGACACACTCCGCCGCCCGCCGCACCCACTGTCGTCAGCTCCCGTGCCGGTGAGAAGGGCCTGAAGACCGGCGCCCTCGGCCTGGTCTCCTCGGTGGCCATCGGCCTGGCGAGCACCGCCCCGGCCTACAGCCTGGCCGCCACGCTCGGCATCATCGTGGTCGGGGTCGGTCTGCAGGCGCCGATCATCACCGTGCTCGCCTTCGTCCCGATGCTGCTGATCGCGTACGCGTACAAGGAGCTCAACGCCTCCGACCCGGACTGCGGCACCACCTTCACCTGGGGCGCGCGGGCCTTCGGGCCGCGCACGGGGTGGATGGGCGGCTGGGGCATCGTGATCGCGGACATCATCGTGATGGCGAACCTCGCCCAGATCGCCGGCGTCTACGGCTTCCGGCTGTTCGGCTTCGACGGCCTGGCCGAGAACACCGTCTGGACCACGATCGCCGGGGTGGTCTGGATCATCGTGATGACGGCGATCTGCTACGTCGGCATCGAGATCTCGGCCGCCCTGCAGCGCTGGCTGCTGTGCATCGAGATCGTGATGCTGGTGCTGCTCTCCGTCACGGCCCTGGTCAAGGTGTACGGGGACCACCCGCCGGACACGGCGATCCACATCAGCGGATCGTGGTTCAACCCCTTCGAGGTGACCTCCACGACGGCCTTCACCGCCGGCATCCTGGCCGCCGTCTTCATCTACTGGGGCTGGGACACCGCCGTGTCCGTGAACGAGGAGACCGCGGACGCGGCGCGCACCCCGGGGCGGGCCGCCGTCCTCTCCACCGTCCTGCTGCTGCTCATCTACGCCCTGGTCTCCACCTCGGCGCAGGCCTTCGCGGGCATCGGGACGGAGGGCATCGGACTGGGCAACGAGGACAACGCGGGGGACGTGCTGTCCTCGCTCGGCGGCGCGGTGTTCGGCAGCGCGGGCCTCGGCTGGTTCCTGACCAAACTCCTGATCTTCATGGTGCTGACCTCCTCCGCGGCCTCGACCCAGACCACCATCCTGCCGACCGCCCGGACCACCTTCTCGATGGCCGCGCACCGGGCCGTCCCCCGCCAGTTCGCCCGGGTGCACCCGCGCCACCGCACCCCGACCTGGTCCACGGTCGCCATGGGCCTGGCGTCGATCGCGTTCTACGTGCTGCTCACCGCGATCAGCGGGAACGTGCTCGCCGACTCGATCGCCTCGGTGGGCCTGGCCATCGCGTTCTACTACGGCCTGACCGGCTTCGCCTGCGTCTGGTACTACCGCAGGGTGCTCACCCGGAGTGTGCGGGACTTCGTCTTCAAGGGCCTGATGCCGCTGCTCGGCGGCCTGATGCTGCTGTACTTCTTCTGCTACGGGGCCTTCGACGTCTACGCCGACCCGGACTACGGTTCGACCTCGATCGACCTGCCGCTGTTCGGGGAGACCGGCGGGGTGACCGTGATCGGCATCGGCGCGCTGCTGCTCGGCGTGGTGCTGATGCTGGTCCAGTGGGCGGTCGACGGCTCCTGGTTCCGGCACCCGGACGTGCCGGTGGAGGCGGCGGACCCGGCCGACGCCCCGCGGGGCTGAGGTCCCGACCGGCGGGGTCGAGGCTCCGACCGGCGGGGTTGGGGCCCCGACGGTCCCGGTCCGCAGGGCCCCTCGGGGGGCCTTCTCGGCAGGCCCGCTCCGAACCGATCATCTGATGCGCGGTTTCAAACGCAACACATGCACACGTTCACCCTTTCGAGTGCACAGGATCATGCGAAGCGGCTCAGATCGTTCCGCCCCGCCTACGGTTGGGCAGCAAGCGAGGACGGGGCGGCCGCACGCGGAGACCCCCTTCCTCCGGGCCGTGGCGACGACCGACGACCCGTTCTGACGTGTCCCCCTTACACACGAGGAAGGTTCTCCCATGCCCGTGGCCACGAGCGGCGAGACCCCGCAGACGTCGCAGCACCCGCACCCCGGTCGCCGTCCGGCGGTGCGGTCATGAGCGGCACGGCGCTGGAGCAGATCCTCCGCGGACCGAGCGGTCTGGGCACGGCCGGACTGAGTCTGACGCCACGTCAGGAGCTCGCCGCCGCACCGGAGTCGGCGACACCGGCGGCATCGGGGAAGCCGGGCGTCGGCGACCCGATCCCCGGGCTGTACTTCCACCCGGTCGCCGAGCCGGACCCGGCAAGGGTCGCCGAGGTGAGCCGGCGGATCAAGCTGTGGACCGAGGAGGTGGAGCTCTTCCCGCCGGACTACGAGGAGGAGTTCGACGGCTTCTCGGTCAGCCGCTACATGGTCGGCTGCCACCCCGACGCGCCCAGCGTCGACCACGTCATGATCGCCGCCCGGCTGATGGTCGCCGAGAACGCCGTCGACGACTACTACTGCGAGGACCACGGCGGTTCGCCGATCGGCCTCGGCAGTCGGCTGCTGCTCGCCCACACCGCGCTCGACCCGGTGCACACCACCGCCGAGTACCAGGGGGCCTGGCAGGAGTCGCTGGCCTCGGACGCGCCCCGGCGCGCCTACCGCTCGGCGATGGAGCACTTCCACCGGGCCGCCACCGCCTCCCAGTCGGACCGGTTCCGGCACGACATGGCGCGGCTGCACCTGGGCTACCTCGCCGAGGGCGCCTGGGCCCAGGAGGAGCACGTGCCGGAGGTGTGGGAGTACCTGGCGATGCGTCAGTTCAACAACTTCCGCCCCTGCCCGACCATCACGGACACCGTCGGCGGCTACGAGCTGCCCGCGGACCTGCACGCCCGCCCCGCCGTGCAGCGGGTCATCGCGCTCGCCTCGAACGCCACCACCATCGTGAACGACCTGTACTCGTACACCAAGGAGCTGTCCAGCCCGGGCCTCCACCTGAACCTGCCGGTGGTGATCTCCGAGCGCGAGGGGGTCGGTCACCGCGACGGCTACCTCAAGGCCGTCGAGGTGCACAACGAACTCATGCACGCCTTCGAGGCGGAGGCGGCCGCACTCGCCGCCACCTGCCCCGTCCCGGTGGTGGTGCGCTTCCTGCGCGGCGTCGCCGCGTGGGTCGACGGCAACCACAACTGGCATCAGACCAACACTTTCCGTTACAGCCTGCCCGACTTCTGGTAACCAAGGAGCTGAACCGTGTCCGTCACCGACACCACCCCCGTGAACCGCACCACCGTCCCTGGTCCGGCCACCCCGTACCAGGGCGACATCGCCCGTTACTGGGACCACGAGGCCCGGCCGGTGAACCTGCGCCTCGGCGACGTCGACGGCCTCTACCACCACCACTACGGCATCGGCGATGTCGACCACACCGCGCTGGGTGCGCCGGACGACAGCGAGCGGGAGAAGAAGCTCGTCGCCGAGCTGCACCGGCTGGAGTCCGCCCAGACCGACGTGCTGCTGGACAACCTCGGTGACATCCGCCCCGAGCACACCCTGGTCGACGCGGGCTGCGGCCGCGGCGGCTCGATGGTGATGGCCCACCAGCGCTTCGGCTGCAAGGTCGAGGGCGTCACCCTGTCGGCCAAGCAGGCCGAGTTCGGCAACCGGCGGGCCAAGGAGCTCGGCATCGACGGCCCGGTGCGCGCCCAGGTCCGCAACATGCTGGACATGCCGTTCGACACCGGCAGCGTCCGGGCGTCCTGGAACAACGAGTCCAGCATGTACGTCGACCTGGAGGACCTGCTCGGCGAGCACTCCCGGATCCTGTCGGTCGGCGGCCGCTACGTCACCATCACCGGCTGCTGGAACCCGACCTACGGCCAGCCCTCGAAGTGGGTCTCCCAGATCAACGCCCACTTCGAGTGCAACATCCACTCCCGCCGCGAGTACTTCAAGGCGATGGCCGACAACCGCCTGGTGCCGAACGCGGTCATCGACCTCACCGCGGCCACCCTCCCGTACTGGGAGCTGCGTGCCACCGTGCCGTCGCTGGTGACCGGCATCGAGGAGGCGTTCATCAACTCCTACAAGGACGGCTCCTTCCAGTACCTGCTGATCGCCGCCGACCGGGTCTGATCCCGCGTCGCCGCACGGCGAGGACCCGGCCCGGCCGCACGGCGGCGGGCCGGGTCCCGTGCGTCCGGGGCCGTCCGGGGGCGTCCGGGGGAGTCCCCGAGGGCGTCCGGGGAACGTCCTGGTGCGTTCGGGAACAGGGCTGGTCGACGGGACGTCGGAGGCGCGTGATATGCAGTGCATCCGAGTGGCCACTGCGAGGCCATACGAACGAAACCGCTGACCGTCCCGGTCGACGAGGTCTCAGGGGGGCCGCACCATGTCCTTTTTCCGACGCCGATCAGCCGATGACGCCCCGGCGGGTCCGGCCGGCCGTCGGAGCCGCGGCCTCGGGCGGAAGGCGCCGCGCGGCCTCACCCCGGTGCTCGACCTCTCGCACGGCGACGAGGAACTGCGCCGGCTGCGCGCCCTCGCCGACGCCGGCGACTGGAACGCGGTCGGCTCCGTCCTCGCCGAGATCGAGGACGCCGCCGAGCTGACCTGGCTGCTCCACCGGCTCTCCTCCGTCGAGGGCACCGAGCGCTGGCTGGCCGCCGCCGTCGCCGAGCACCCCGAGGACACCCTGCTGCTGCTGTTCTCCGGCGCCCGGCACATCGCCTGGGGCTGGGAGGCCCGCACCGGACAGCGCGCCCAGCAGGTCACCGAGGCGCAGTGGGAGCTCTTCCGCGAGCGGCTCGGCACCGCCGAGGAACAGCTGCTGGAGGTGGCCGAGCGCGAACCGTCCTGGCTCGCCCCCTGGTTCTTCCTGCAGATCGGCGCCCGCGGCGCCTCGCTCGGCCGCGGCATCGCCACCGCTCGCTTCGACGCCGCGCTGCGCCGCGACCCCGAGCACCTCGCCTCCCACCAGCAGCGGCTGCAGCAGCTGTGCGCCAAGTGGGGCGGCTCCCACGAGGAGATGCACGCCTTCGCCCGCCGGGCGATGCTCGACGCCCCCGAGGGCAGCCCGCTCGGCGAGATCGTCGCCCTCGCGCACCTGGAGCACTGGCTCGACCTGCCCGGCGGCGAGGACCACGCCTACCTGACCGGCCCGAGCGTCCGCGCCGCGCTGCGCGAGGCGGCGCTGCGCTCCGTGCTGCACCCCGCCTACCGGCGCCGGCGCGACTGGCGGGCCACCCACAACGCCTTCGCGATGGTCCTCTCGCTCGCCGACGAGCGCGAGCTCGCCCACGCGGTGTTCGCCACCCTCGACGACGTCGTCACCGACTGGCCCTGGTACTACCTGGGCGGCGACGAGGCCGAGAACTTCCGCACCCACCGCGACCGCTGCGCACCCTAGGGGCCCGGCCTCCCGGCCCCGTGACGCCCGGTCCCGCGACCCCGGCCGCGGCTGCCGCCGGGAGCCGTCGTGCCGCCCCTCCCCATGCCCGAACCGCCCTTGCGATCGAAAGAGCCACCGGTGTCCCCATCCGAGAACCCGACGAGCGCGCACACCTTCCAGGTCGACCTGCGCGGCCTGGTCGACCTGCTCTCCCACCACCTCTACTCCAGCCCCCGCGTCTACCTGCGCGAACTCCTGCAGAACGCGGTCGACGCCATCTCCGCCCGGCAGGCCCTCGACCCGTCGGCGCCCGCCGCGATCACCGTCCGCACCGACCAGGGGCTGACCGTCACGGACACCGGCATCGGCCTGACCGAGCAGGACGTCCACACCTTCCTCGCCACCATCGGCCGCAGCTCCAAGCGCGACGCCGACGGCCGCCTCGACGGTGACGGACTCGCCCGCGCCCGGGGCGACTTCATCGGCCAGTTCGGCATCGGCCTGCTGGCCTGCTTCGTCGTCGCCGACGAGATCACCGTCGTCACCCGCTCCGCCGCCACCCCCGACGCCCCCGTCATCGAGTGGCGCGGCGGCTCGGACGGCCGCTACACCATCCGCACCCTGCCGTCCGAGGCCAAGCCCGAGCCGGGCACCACCGTCCGGCTCGCCCCGCGCGCCGACGCCGCCGAGTGGACCCGCACCGACCGGGTGATCTCGCTGGCCCGCGACTTCGGCAGCCTGCTGCGCCACGAGGTCACCGTGGTCGACGG
Source organism: Kitasatospora sp. MBT66 (assembly GCF_000710405.2). NCBI lineage: Bacteria > Bacillati > Actinomycetota > Actinomycetes > Kitasatosporales > Streptomycetaceae > Kitasatospora > Kitasatospora sp. MBT66. Next base: position 16,489 of record NZ_JAIY01000003.1, read on the forward strand.
CCGGGGCGAGACCACCCGGGTCAACCACACCCCGCCGTGGGCCGACCGGCACGGCTCCCCGCTGGCCCGCCGCGAGGCGCTGGCCGCGTACTGCCGCTCGACCTTCGACTTCACCCCGCTCGACACCATCGAGCTGGACCTGCCGCTGGTCGGTCTGCGCGGTGTCGCCTACGTCCTGCCCGACGCCGTCCCGCCGTCCCGCCGGGCCGGGCACCGGGTGCACCTCAAGGGCATGCTGCTCTCCGACCACGCCGACGAACTCCTGCCCGACTGGGCGTTCTTCGTCCGCTGCGTGGTCGACACCGACGGCCTGCGGCCCACCGCCTCCCGCGAGGGCCTGTACGCCGACGAGATGCTCGCCGCCGTCCGCGACGCGCTCGGGGCCCGGATCCGCGACTGGCTCACCGGCCTGTCCGCCAGCGACCCGGCGCTGCTGCACCGGTTCATCTCGGTGCACCACCTGGCCGTCAAGGAACTCGCGCGCTACGACGACGAGTTGCTGCGGATGCTGCTGCCCTGGCTGCCGTTCGAGACCACCGACGGCAACGTCACCCTGGACGAGTTCGCCCGCACCCACCCGGTCGTCCTGGTCACCCGCACCGTCGAGGAGTTCCGCCAGGTCGCCCCGATCGCCGGCGCCGCCGGGCTCGGCGTCGTCAACGGCGGCTACACCTACGACCGCGACCTGGTGCACCGGCTGCCCGAGATCCGGCCCGGCACCTCCGTCGCCGACCTCGACCCCAGCACCGTCACCGCGCACCTGGACGCCGTCGACCCGGCCGCCGAACTCGCCGCCTCGGCCTTCCTCGCGGTGGCCCGCGAGGTGGTCGGCCGGTTCGACTGCGACGTCGCCCTGCGCAGCTTCCACCCGACCAGCGCGCCCGCCCTGCTGCTCGACAACCGGGAGGCCAGGCACGAGCGCGGCCGCGCCCAACTGGCCGAGGAGGCGGACGGGTTGTGGGCCGACATCCTCGGCTCGCTGCGGGCCGAGGTGCCCCGGGCGCAGCTGGTCCTGAACCACCTCAACCCGCTGGTGCGCCGGGCCGCCTCGATCGTGGACCGCGAACTCGCCGTCACCGCCGTCGAGACGCTCTACGGGCAGGCCGTGCTGCTCACCCGCCGGCCGCTCACCTCCAGCGAGAGCGCCCTGCTCAACCGCTCGTTCATCAGCCTGCTGGACCACGCGATGCTCGGCCACGAGGCCGCCGGCCGGGGCACGCGCGGTCCGCAGGACCCGCTGGGCCCGCAGAAGGAGGCGTGATGCTGGACACCATCGACGCGGTGATGGCCGCGCTGCGCGACAACGACGCCCGCCCCTACGGCCGGCAGCGGACCGTCACCGCCGAGGAACTCGTCGACGCCGCCGACCAGTTCGACGACACCGGGCTGCGCGCCATGGCCCTCCTGGAACTCATGGAGGCCTACGAGTACGACGGCGAGCGGAGCAAGGCCCCGGTGGTCTTCGCCCGCGTGCTCAGGCTCTGGGACACCGACCCGGGCAGCTTCGGCGAGTGGGCGACGCAGCAGGTGTTCTGGCGCTTCAAGTGGGTCGCCACCTCGCTGCTCGGTACCCCGGACGTGCCGCTCGCCTCGGTCCGCCGCTGGCACGGGGAGATGCGCGACCGCTACCGCGCCGCCGGGCACGGCCTCCAGCCGTACTACGCCCAGCGCTTCCACCTCGCCGCCCACATCGGCGAGGACGTCCAGGACGCCTACGAGCTGTGGGCCGCCCGGCCGCGCACCGAGCTGAGCGACTGCCACGCCTGCGAGGTCCGCGCCGCGGCCTCCCACCTGGTGCGCCAGGGCGACGACGCGGCCGCTCTGGAGGCCTGGCGGCCGGTGCTCAGCGGTGAGAGCACCTGCGCCGAGGAGCCCCATGTCAGCCACGCCCAGGCGCTGCTTCCGCTGCTGCGCCAGGGCCGGCTGGACGAGGCCCGCTCCAGCCACCTGGTCGGCTACCGCTTCGCGCGCGGCAAGAGCGGGCTGGCCCGCTCGGTCGGCCAGCACATCGAGTTCTGCGCGCTGTCCGGCAACGAGCCGCGCGGGCTGGAGATCCTCGCCGAGAACCGCGACCTGTTCGGCGTCACCGGCGACCCCAGCGGCCGGCTGGACTTCCTCACCGGCGTCGAGGTGCTGATCGCGGGCCTGGAGCGGGCCGGCCACGGCGCGCTCACCGTCAGCGGCCCGCCCGGTACGAGCTGGACCGTCGACACCCTGCTCGCCCATCTGCGGACCGAGGCCGACGCCCTGGCCGCCCGCTTCGACGCCCGCAACGGCACCGCGGCGGTGGGCTCCCGCCGCCGCGACCGGCTGGCCCGACGGCCGCTGCTCGCCGAGCCGCTGGCGCTGGGCGTGCGGGCCGCGGCCGCGCCGGAACTGGCCGCCGTCCCGGTCGTGCCGGCGGTGCCGGTCCGGGAGGCCGAGCCGGAGCCGGAGGACTTCGCCGCGCTGGTGCTCCGCGCCCGCGAGCTGCAACTGCTCGGGCACCCCGACGCGGACCGGCTCTGGCGGCGGATCGGCGAGCGGCTCACCGCCGAGGGCGAGGCCGCGGTCACGGGTGCGGCCGACGCGGACCGGCTGGGTACGGTCGGGCAGTTGCGCGCCGAACTCGCCGAGCGGCGGGCGCACGCGGCGCTCGACCGGGAGGACTGGGAGGAGGGCGCCGCCGAACTGCGGGGCGCCGGTGACCTCTTCGAGCGGGAGGGGCTGGCCGGGCGGGCCCTGGCGGCCCGGACCCGGGCCCTGGTCGCCGTCCTGGTCGGGGACGACTCGGGGGACGGCTCGGGGAACGACTCGGCGGACGATTCCGGGGACGGCTCCGGGGACGGCGACGCGGCCGGGACCGCGCGGGCCGTCGACTGGGCGGCTCTGGACGCTGCCCTGGCCCGGGCCGAGGAGCTGGCCGCCGCGCCCGGCGGTCCCGCCCTCGCCGACGACGACTACCTGGTCGTGCTCCAGTGCCGCGCCTACGCCGCGCACCACGAACTCGTCCTGGCGCTGCCCGAACCGCCCGAGGAGCCGCCCGCCGAGCAGGCCGGGCGCTTCGCGCTCGCCGTCGCCGCCTACCGCGAGGCGGCCGCCGCCCGGGGCTCCGTGCGCCGGCTGACGGTGGCCCGCCAGTACGCCGCCGACGTCGCCGCCCGGCAGGGCCGGATCGCCGAGGCCGCCGAGGAACTGCGCACCGTCATAGCCGAGTTGGAGGAGGCCGGGCAGCCCTGGCACACGCCGCGCGCGTACGGGCTGCTGGGGCAGGCGCTGCTGCAGAACGGCGAGCAGGCCGAGGCCGTGGAGGTGCTGCACCGGGCCCTGGCCGCGGCTGCCCGCTGGGCCGACGAGTCCTACCCGTTCGCCGCCACCTATCTGATGGCCGGGCACGCCAGCGCCCACCTCGGGGACACCGGTGCCGCGATCCGGGCGCTCTCCGAGGCCGCCGGGCGCTTCGACCGCAAGGGCCCGCCCGCCGCCGGGGACGCGGCCAGGACCAGGCTGCAGCTCGCCGACCTGCTGAGCGGCGCCGACCGCACCGCCGACGCGGTGGCCGTCCTGGAGTCGGTGCTGGCCGACGCGGCCGCCGCCGGACCGGAGGACCGGCTGTTCGCCCAGGCCAGGCTGGACCTCGCGCGCGGCCTGTACACGCTGGACGAGTACCGGGACGCGGCCGAGGAGTACCTGCGGCTGGCCACCCTGCTGGAGGGCTGGACCGAGGACCTGCACCTGCGCACCATGGTCGCCGCGGAGGCGGCCGTCGCGCTCGCCCTCGCGGACCGCTGGGAGGCCGCGCACGCCGCGCGGTCCCGGGCGCTCGCCGCGCAGGAGCAGTGGCCGCAGACCGGTCCGGTCTCCGCGATGCTGCGGCAGTTCGCCCGGCTCGTCGTGCAGCGGGAGGGGGCGGACGGGCTGGAGCAGGCCCTGGCCCGGCTGGCCGAGGCGGACGCCGTGCGCGAGCGGGCCGAGCTGGCCGAGCCCGAGGCCGACGCCTGGTACCTGCGGGCCTCCGTCCACTACGAGCGGGCCCGCGCCTACGCGGTGGCGGACCGCTACGAGGAGGCGCTGACCGAGGCGGACCTCGCGATCACCGCCTACGAGGCGGGCGGCGAGCGGGCCGAGACCCCGCGGGCCGAGGCCGTCCGGCTGGCCGCGCTGATCGAGGGCACCGACCTCGGCCGGACGTCGGCGGCCCGGGCGCGGCTCGCCGCCGCGGTGGAGCGCTGCCGCAAGTACGGGCTGGAGGAGGCCGCGGAGATCCTGGCGGACCTGCGCGAGCGGCTCGCGGACTGACGTGCCGGCGGGCGGGTGGGGCGGGCCGTCGCGGCCCGCCCCACCGTCACGGGCTCAGCAGGGGCCGTCGTCCCCCCAGACGCCCCACTGGCCGCTCGCGGTCGGTACTTCGTTCAGCGTCCACCACTTGGCGTGGTACTTGTGGCCCTGGTAGGAGACCTTGGCGCCGCCGGTGTAGACGGTGGCGCTGTCCCAGGGCTGGTCGAGGCAGCTTCCCGGGCTGGTCGGCGGCGTGGTGGGCGGGGTCGTCGGCGGCGTCGTGGGAGGTGTGGTCGGCGGGTTGGTGGGCGGGGTCGCCCCGGCGAAGCGGACCGTGAACTTGGTGAAGTCCCAGTCGTTCTGCGCCACGCTGGAGCAGGAACCGGAGAGCCCCGGGTCGACCGGACCCGGGCACTGCCGGTCCCGGTTGACCGACCAGTAGGTGTAGCGGGCCAGCTTGTGCGCGAGTGCGAAGTCCAGCACCGCCTGGAAGTCCGCCTGCCGGAAGTACTCGGCGGCGTCGGTGCGTCCGTTCATCAGCGAGACGCCCTCGTGCGCGTAGGCGTCCGCCTCCGACCAGCCGAAGGTGGTGCGCAGCAGCTGGTTGAACTTCACCAGCGCGTCGGTCTGCGCGGCCGCGCCGCTGAAGCCGCCGTCGAACGGCATGATCGAGTAGTTGTCCGGGGTGAAGCCCTGCGCCTTGGCCTCGTTCAGCATCTGCTGGCCGAACCAGCCGGTGCCCGCGGCCGTGGTACCGGCCGTGGTGATCGAGATGTACAGCCCCGGGTTGTTGCGCTGCAGGATGCGGGCCGCGCCGATCTCGTTGTGGATCGCGGCCGTGTTCTCGTACTCCGGCTCCTCCAGGTCGAAGTCGATCGCCTTCAACTGGTACTTGTCGACGACCTTCTGGTACCCGGCGGCGGTCGCCTCCGGCGTCCCGCAGGTCTGGCCGAGCTTGGTGCCGCCGTAGCCGCCGATCGAGACGGAGACGTCGCCGCCCTTGGCCCGCACGGTCCGGATCACGGCGGGCATGGTGGTGTCGGTGTCGATCGGGGACGTCCCGCCCCAGGACGGGACGCAGCCGCCCTTGTCCAGGATGAACGCCAGCTGGAAGGCCTTCTGGCCGGTGGCGTCCATCACCGTCGAGACGTCCGGCGGGCTGTTGTCCTCGGGCATCAGGTAGGGCGCGGAGGCGTACCAGTTGCTGCCGATGCCGCCCGCGGCGGCCGCAGCCGCGGTCCCGGTGCCGGCGGTGGCGACCAGGCCGCCGCCGACCAGCGCGCCGGCCACCAGGCCGAGCACCCCGGCGGCGGCGAGGACGCTGCGGGGGGAGCGCAGGTGGGGCCTCCGGTCGGAGGGGTGCGGGAGCTGGGGCGGGTTCAGCTTTCGGTCCGGGTGTGGGGGAAGTGCACGTTCCATCGGGATCTGCCTCTCCAGGAAACGGCGGACTGCGGCCCACCCGCGCCGACTGTGGGGGCGGCGCGCCGGGCCGACGGCGCCCCGCGCCGGGGCCGGGCCGCCGCGAGGCCCTCACTGGTATAGACCTGTCCTGAGGAGCCGTCAACCGCCCCGGCCGCTGCTCCGCGTGCGACCGGGCTGCCTGTCCGGAGCTCCGGCCCGTCGCTCAGCGCCGCGCGGCGGGCTTCCCGGGACCGGGGTGCAGCGCCGCCAGCAGGCCCGTCACCGCCGGGGACCAGGGCCGCCCGGCCGGGCCGGTGAGGGTCAGGGTGCGGTACGCGGCCGGCCGGATCGGCACCAGGACGCAGTCCGGCGGCAGCATCGGCTGCGCCAGCGCCGGCATCACCGAGACACCCACCCCCGCGTGCACCATGCCGATCAGCGTGTTGAGGTCGCGGATCCGGTGCCGGGGCGCGAAGCGGACGCCGGCCCGGCGGTAGGCGTCCCGGATGTGCCGTTCGCAGCCGCCCTCCGACAGCAGGAAGTCGTCGTCCTCCAGGTCCGCCACGTCGATGCCCGCCTCGCCCGCGAGCGGGTGGTCGCGGCGCAGCAGCGCGTGCATCGAGTCGGCGCCGAGCGGCACCGCCCCCGGCAGCAGCCGGTCGACGTCCACCAGGACCGCCGCGTCCACCGTGCCGGTCTCCAGCCAGACCGCCAGCTCGTGGTCCTCGCCCTCGAAGACCCGCACCGTCAGCCGGGGGTGCTCGGCCCGCCAGTCCCGCAGCAGGGCCGGCAGCAGCCCCTGGCAGACGGTGGTCGGCGCGGCCAGCCGCACGGTGCCGGTCAGCCCGCCGCTGTGCTGCTCGGCGATCGACCGGACCGCCGCGGCGGAGGCGACCGCCGTCCGGGCGTGCGGCAGGATCCGCTCGCCCAACGGGGTCGGCCGGGCGGGTGCGCCCCGGTGCAGCACGGGCGCGCCCAGCACCCGTTCCAGCGCGGCCACCGCGTGCGAGACCGCCGACTGGCTCACGCCCAGCTCGGCCGCCGCCGACCCGAAGCCGCCCGCGTCCGTCACCGCGACCAGCGCCCTGAGCTGGGCGAAGTTCACCTCCTGGGTCATGAGACTTCCTCATTCCTGCCGCACCGCCACTTGTTGGACTCATGATCGGCCGACCCGCGACCCTCTGTCCATCGAGTACGAGCGGGCGGGCCGGGTCGGACCGCCGCCGGGGAAAGGCGGGTGGTCGGAGTGCGAGGGCGCTGGTGGCCGGGGTTCGTGGCACTGTCGGCGATCTGGGGCGCGAGCTTCGCCCTGATCAAGGTGGCGGTGGAGGCGGGGGTGCCCCCGGTCTGGGTGGCGGCCTGGCGCTGCCTGCTCGGCGCGGCCGCGCTGTGGGCGATCCTCGCCGTCCGCCGCGAGGCCGTCCCGCGCGACCCCGCCGTCTGGGGCCACAGCGCCGTCGCCGCGGTCCTGTTGAACGCGGTGCCGTTCGTCCTCTTCTCCTACGGGGAGACCCGGGTCAGCTCGGTGCTGGCCGGAGTGCTGAACGCGGCCACCCCGCTGTTCACCATGATCTTCGCGCTCGCCGTGGTGCCCGGGGAGCCCCGGCCCGGCCCGCGCCGGCTCGCCGGGCTCGCCCTCGGCTTCGCCGGGGTGCTCACCGTGCTGGGCGTGTGGCACGGCTTCGGTGGCGCCACCGCCGGGGGAGCGGCCGGGGCGGCGGGACCGCCCGGCGGCGGGGCGGGCGCGGTGGCCGGCGGGCTGGCCTGCCTGGCCGCGACCTGCTGCTACGGCGCCGGGTTCGCCTACCTGCGCCGCCACCTCGCGACCCGTCCGCAGTCGGCGACCGCCCTGTCCGCCGTCCAGATCACCTGCGGCGGCGCCCAGCTCGCCGTGGCCGCCCCGCTGGCGGCGGGCGCCCCGCACTGGCCCGGGCTCGGCGCCGCCGCCGCCCTGCTGGTGCTCGGCGCGCTCGGCACCGGCGTCGGCTACATCCTCAACCTCGACCTGGTCCGCACCGCCGGGACGGCCGTGGCCGCCGCCGTCACCTACGCGACGCCGCTCTGGGCAACCGCGATCGGTGCGCTGCTGCTCGCCGAACCGGTCGGCTGGAACACCCTGGCCGGCGGCCTCGCGGTGATCGCCGCGGTCGCGCTCACCCGGCCGCCGACCGCCGGGGGCGGGGGAGGACCGGCCGTCCGGTGGGGCCGAAGGGCACGTCAGCCGGTCGGTTAGGGTGGGGCGATGGGCACGGGGCGGGCGACGGCCGAGAACACCGGGGCGGGCGCGACCGGGGCGGTCGGCGCCCCTTCCTCGTTCCTCTCCGCCACCACCGCCGTCGTCGTCGGGGCCGCTGTCGGGGATTCCGAGGCCGTCCGGGCTGCTGGGGCTGTCGGGGCCGGCGACCGGTCGTCCGAGGTGGCCGTCCTGGCGGCCCTGCGCGCCCGCCCGCTGCGCTTCCCGTTCACCCGCGACTCCCTGCGCTGCTGGGCCTACCTGTCCGGCGGCGCCGTCCTGGGGCTGGCGACGACGGTCCTGCTGCTCGCCCTGACCGCGCTCGGCCTCGGGCTCTCGGTGGTCGGCGTCGGCCTGCCGCTGCTCCTCGCCGTCGCCCTCTCCGGCCTGCCGGCCGGAGCCCTGGAACGCCGCCTGCTCCGGCTCGTCGAACCGGAGCAGGTGCCCGACCCGCACCGGGCACTCCCCGGAGCCGGGCGCCCCGCCCGGCTGCGCACCCGGCTGCGCGAGCGCGCGACCTGGCGCGAACTCGCCCACACCCTGCTCGTCGCCCCGCCGCTCGCCGCCGCCGGCCTCGGCCTGACCGCCCTGCTGCTGTTCTCGGCGACGCTGGTCGTCAGCCCGGTGGTGGTCCAGGCGCTCGCCCCCGAGACCGTGATGCTGATCCCCGGCCACGCCGTGCCCGGACCGCTGCACGCGCTCCCGTTCACCGCCGCCGGCCTGGCCGGGCTCTACCTCGGCGGCCACGCCGGGGCGCTGCTCACCACCGCCCACGTCCGGCTGGCCCGGCTGCTGCTCGGGCCCCGGGAGGAGGACTCCGGCGGCACGGTCCTCGAACTGACCCGGTCCCGGGCCCGGTTGGCCGACGCCTTCGAGGCCGAGCGCCGACGCATCGAACGCGATCTGCACGACGGCGCCCAGCAGCAGCTGGTCGCCCTCAGCATGACGCTCGGCCTGGCCGCGCACGAGCTGCGCGGGCACGTGGACAGCGGTGGTGGGGACGCCGACGGTGCGGACGCTGATGGTGTGGACGGCCCGGCCGGGGCGCTCGTGCTGGTCGACCGGGCCCGGGGCGAGGCCCGGCAGGCGCTGGAGCAACTGCGCGCCCTGGTCCGGGGGATCCACCCGCAGGTGCTCACCGACCACGGCCTGGCCGCCGCCGTCGCCGAGGTGGCGCTGCGCCACCCCGTCCCCGTCGAGGTCGACCTCGACCTGCCGGGCCGGCTGCCGGGACCCGTCGAGACCACCGCCTACTTCACCGTCACCGAGGCCCTCACCAACGCCGCCAAACACAGCGGCGCCACCGCCGTCACCGTCCACGGACGGGTCGCGGACGGCCGACTGGTGCTCCAGGTGACCGACGACGGGCGCGGCGGGGCCGACCCGGCCGCCGGGGCCGGGCTGCAGGGACTGGCCGACCGGGTGGCGATCCTGAGAGGACGACTGATGGTGACGAGTCCGACCGGCGGGCCGACCAGGCTCCGGCTGGAGGTGCCGTGCTCCGGATAGTCATCGCCGAGGACGCCGTGCTGCTCCGGGCCGGGCTGGTCGAACTGCTCACCCGGGGCGGCCACCTGGTGACCGCCGCCGTCGGCGACGCGGACGCCCTCGCCGCCGCCGTGGACGCCGACCGGCCGGACATCGTCGTCACCGACGTCCGGATGCCGCCCGGCTTCCGGGACGAGGGGCTGCGCGCCGCGCTCGACCTCCGCTCCCGCCATGCCGACCTGCCCGTCCTGGTGCTCTCCCAGTACGTGGCCACCCCCTACGCGACCCGGCTGCTCGGGGCGGCGGGCGCGCAGCGGGCCGGACTCGGCTACCTGCTCAAGGACCGGGTCGGCGAGGTGTCGGAGTTCCTGGACGCGCTGCGCCGGGTGGCGGCGGGCGAGACCGTGATCGACGCGGACGTGGTGCGGGTGCTGCTCCGCCAGCAGTCCGCGGACCGCCCGATCGCCCGGCTGACCCCGCGCGAGCGCGAGGTGCTGGGGCTGATGGCGGAGGGCCTCAACAACCAGACCGTCGGCGCCCGGCTGAACATCACCGAGGCCTCGGTGGTCAAGCACTGCGGCAACATCTTCATGAAGCTCGACCTCGACCCGGTCGAGGGCAACCGTCGGGTGCTCGCCGTCCTGGCCCACCTCGCCGACCTCCAGGGCGAGTAGCGCCGTCGACGACCGCCGTCGACGACCGACGTCGACGACCGACGTCGACGACCGACGCTCAGGCCGGGGGCAGGGGTTGCGGGTTGTCGAGGAGGAGGTCGTGGCCGACCTCGGTGAGGGTGTGGCGGACCTGCCTGCCCTCGCGGCGGGTGGCGATCAGGCCGGCCGTGCGCAGGGCGGCGGCGTGGGCGGAGGCGGAGGGCGGGGTGACGCCGAGCCGCCGGGCGAGCTCGGTGGTGGAACAGTCGCTGCCGGCGACGGCGCGCAGGACACGGGCCCGGGCGGGGCCGAGCACGGCGGCGAGGCCGTCGGCGGCCGGGGTCCGGGCCGCGGGCCCGGTGGTCGGGGCGGCGGCAGGGGCGGTGATCGAGGTGGCGATCGGGTGCAGCAGCAGGCTCTGGCGGTCCGGTCCGGCCAGCAGGCCGATGCTCCGTTGGACGAAGTAGTTGGGCCGCAGTTCCAGGCCCCGGCCGCCGAGGTCGAAGGAGCCCTCCAGGTCGCCGAGGGTGCACTCCAGCACCCCTTCGTCCCGCCAGACCGCGTTCGGGTGGAGCGAGTCGAGCATCTCGCCGATCCCGGAGCGGGCGGCGGTGCGGGCCCGGGCGGCGATGTCGGCCTCCAGGGCGCGGCGGATGTCCGGCCAGTCCGGGGCGAGGCAGGCCCGGAACAGTGCCCAGGCACCGTCGCTGACCTCGCGCAGGCCCCGGCTGCCGTCCTCGCGCAACCGGGCCAGGGCGGTCGGGACGTCCGGGCCGCTGCCGAACCCCGCGACACCCTCCTCCACGGCCTGCTGCGGGACGGAGAGGAGCGCGTCGAGTTCGTCGGTCAGCTGCCGACGGACGGCGTCGAGGTCCGCCACCATGAAGTCGGGGACGCCGATCGGGCTCGCGTTGACCACCTCGAGGAAACGCACGGCCCGGTGCGGCACATGGCGGCGGACGTCCCGCCACCAGCGCTCGCTGCGCGACCCGCTGCCCTGGTGCACGCCCAACCGGGCCGAGCCGGCCATCAGATGGTCGAACGGGGATATGACGAACCGGGTCCTCGCGAGGTCCGCAACCCCGAATTTCAGTGCGATCACGAACCTTCCTCCGCCCCCTGCGGCAGTCCTGACCTGCCACGTTGCTGACTATTAGGCCCAGAGGCTAATGCATGGCCCTCCGGCGGCTCCGGTTGGCATGCTCTCTCTCGTCGGCGCGGCGGAGGCCCGCTCGGGCCCCCACCACGAGGGGAGTGGGGGCCCGCGCACGAACCTCGACCGGGCGTTCGTGGATCCGAACGCCCGGTGCCGCCCGGCGAATCGTCCCGGAGCTGACAGGTCGTGACCGGGCGCTGCCGGGCGCTACCGGGCGTCGGCCGCGCGCGGACGGCGGGGGTCGAGGGGGTCCGGCACGTCGTGGGGGTCGTGCGCGTCGGGGCGGTTCTGCGGTGGGGCGAGGAGGGTGGCCAGGCGGTCGGCGGTGGTGTCCCAGGACCAGTGGCTGCGGACCCAACTGCGGCCGGCGGCGCCCATCCGGTCGCGTTCGGCGGCGGGGGCGCGGAGGATGCCGGTGATCGCCGCCGCGACGGCGGCCGGGTCGCGGCCGTCCACCACCGTGCCGTTGACCCCGTCGAGGACGGCGTCCGGCGCGCCGCCCGAGCGGCCCACGACCACCGGCAGTCCGGCGGCGGCCGCCTCCAGGAAGACGATGCCCAGGCCCTCGGCCTCCAGTCCGCCCCGGCGGGTGCGGCACGGCATCGCGAACACATCGGCCGAGGCGTAGTCGGCGGGTGTCTGCGCGTGCTCGTGGCCGCCGGCGAAGACGACCGAACCGGGCTCGGTGTGCCGCCGGGCGAGTTCGCGCAGCCGGCGTTCGGCCGGGCCCCGGCCGACCAGGACCAGGACCGCCCCCGGCACGCTGCGCCGGATCAGCGGGAGCGCCCGGACCAGGGTGTCCTGCCCCTTGCGCGGGACGAGCCGCGCCACGCAGAGGATCACGGGTGCGCGCGGGTCGGCGGCCTCCTCGCGCGGCCCCGGGCGGAACAGTTCGGTGTCGACGCCCGGGACCAGCCGCTCCAGCCGGGGCGCCGGGCCGAGCGCGGGGGCGATCCGCTCGCGGGTGTGGGCGCCGAGGTAGGTGACGACGTCGACGCTGTCGCCGATCCGCCGCAGCAGGCGCCGGGCGACCGGGGTGCGGGCCCACCAGATCTCGTGGCCGTGGGTGGTGGCGACGGTCCGCCGTATGCCGGGCGCCTGCCGCCGCAGCTCCGGGGTCATCGCGGCGAGCGGGGCGGCGGCGCCGAACCAGACCCGGTCGCACCCGTACGCCCGGGCGAGTTCGGCGGCCCGCCGGGTCACCCGGGGAGTGGGCAGCAGCATCCGTGACCGGTCGCGGACCACCGGGAAGGGCAGCGCGGCGTCGTGCCGCTCGGAGCCCGGTTCGGCCGAGGTGTAGACGACGACCTCCCCGGCGGGCAGCCGGGTGGCCATGGCGTGGACGAAGGTCTCGATGCCGCCCTGACGGGGCGGGAAGTCATTGGTGACGATGAGGGTGCCGGTCATGGCGCGGGAACCACCTGGGGTGCGTGCGGGCGGGGTGCGTGCGGACGAGGTGCTTGCGGGCGGGGTGCTTGCGGGCGGCGGAGGAGCGGGAGTCGGGGGAACCGCGCGAGGAGGGGAGGGCGAGGTGCGCGGGGGAGGTGGGCGAGCCGGGGGAGGAGCAGCAGGAGGGCGGGCAGCGCGAGGTAGCCGAACCGGCCCGCGGGGGCGAGCAGGAACGCCAGGGCGAGACCGAGGGCGAGCCGGTCGGCGGCGGCGCGGGTGTCCTGCGGCGGGCGGCGCACCAGGGAGCGGGCGACGGCGGCCCCGGCGAGGAGCAGTAGCGCGAGGGCGGCGTACCAGCCGGCCGGGCCGAGGTCGGCGAGCAGCCGTCCGGGCAGTGGGCTGCTCGCCGGGGTGGGCAGGTCGCCGCGCCCGGTGGGGAAGGCGAACACCTGCTGCAGCAGCGGCCCCGGGGAGCGCAGCGCGGAGGGCAGCACCAGGGCGGCCGTGCCGGCGGCGGCGGTGACGGCGGCCCGCAGCGCGGCGCGCCGTCCGCTGGTGGCCGCGAGCAGGGCGACGGCCACCGCGACCGCAGGCCAGGCCGTCCACTTGAGCGCGCAGGCCAGGGCGAGCGCCCACCCGGCCGCAGTCGGCCGGGCCCGCCCGGCCAGGGCCAGGGCGAGGACGCAGAGGCCGGCCAGCGGCAGGTCGACCCCGCTGACGCAGAGCGGCAGCGCGACCACCGGCGAGGCGACGAGCGCCGCCACCGGGAGCACGCCCGGGAGCGCCGCCGTGACCGTTGCCGCGCGACCGGGGCGTCCGGGCCGCCCGAGCTGCCCGGGCCGTCCGCGCCGGAGCCGGGTCGGCAGGACGGCGGCGGCCAGGCAGCCGAGGAACGCGGCGGCGCACCAGAGCCGGGCGTCCCCGGCCACCCTGGCCGGCCAGCCGTCCGTACCGAACAGGGCGCGGGGCAGCCCGAACAGTGCCATCCCGGGGAGGTAGGGCGTGTACTCCGCGACCGTGCGCGGCTCGGCCAGGTACGGCGTCCCGTGCCGGAGCAGCAGCTCGCCCGAGCGCTCGATGACGGCGACCTCACTCTGCCCCTGCCCGCCCACCACCAGGACGAACAGCGGCACCAGGACCGCGCCGAGGAGCGCGACCGCCACCGAGCCCCCACGCGCCCACCGTCGGGGCAGTACGAGCACGGCGACCGCCGCCGCCAGGTATCCCGCCGCCGCGCACAGCCCCCAACTCCGGTGCGGACCCAGCCCGGAGACCAGCGGGAACGCCCCCGCCCACCCGGCGGCGAGCACCCACCCGCCGCACCACAGAGCCCGCCGCCCGCCGGGAGGACGGGGGACGCGGTGGACCCGACGGGAGCCGGCGACGGCGCGAGGGCCGGGGCGGGGCCCGGGGCGAGGGCCCGTGCGTGCGTCCGTGCGTGCAGCGGCGCCGGTGTCGGGGTGACGGGTGGAGCGCGGTGCAGGGCGAACAGCAGGGTGAACTGCGGGGCGAACGGCGGGGCCGGGAACGGGTGGACGCGGGGTACGGAGGCGGTGAATCAGCACCACTTCATTGCAGCGGCGCAGGTCAGCGAGGTCATGGCGGTCAGGTCGAGTCCTTCGGTCGGGTTTCCCCTACCACCGGGCGGGTGTGCCGGGCGGCCCGCGGACTCCGGGGTGGGTGCGGACGGTGCGGACAACGGGCATGGCGCTGGGCTCCTCCTCGGCAGCGGACTCTCCGAACAAGTGAATTCGTATCCGACCTGACGTTCGGTGTCCACCGAATTACACACGGTGCCGATCGCTCGCTATCGTGGGAGTCGTGAACTCCTGGGACATGGCGGTCGGGCGGGCGCAGGAACGATTGGCCGCGGCGCCCTCCCTGCGGGCGGTGGCCGACGAGGAGGCGCGCGAGTTCGCGCTCTGGGACCTCGCGGCCTGCGCCGAGGGCGAGTTGGGCGAGCTGTTCGACCCGGCGGCGATCGGCCCGGCCGAGGAGGCCCGGCTGCGTGCCCGGCTCGGCGAGTCCGGCCGCGAATGGCCGGGCGGCGAGCTCTACCGGCGCCGCTACTGGCTGCTGGGTGACGGCGGCCCGGACGCCCCCACCGCTCCTTCCGGTCCTTCCGGTCCTACCGGTCCCGTCGTCCCGGTCGGGACCGTCGCGGTCGACAACTGGACCAAGGGCGCGGGCCAGTTGGCCGTCTCCTCGCTCTACCTGCGCCCCGACGCGCGCGGCCGGGGCCTGGCCGCCGCGGCCCTCGACCGGATCTACCGCGCCGCCACCGCCGAGGGCCTGTCCGGCTACCGGCTGGAGGCGGACTGGGCCTGGCCCCGGGCCGTCCGCTACTACTTGCGCCGGGGCCTCTGGGTGCGGTCCTGGAAGCACGCCATCGGTTTCACCCGGATGCCCCAACTCCCGCCCTACCGGGTCCGGGAGGAGCAGGAACGCCTGGTGCTGCTGGTCGCCGACCGGCCGTCGGGCGCCCCCGCCGGGGAGATCTGGACGCCGCTGCTAGCCGCCGGCCGCGAGGGCCGCTGGCTGCGCCTGGACGAGACCGCCGCCTACCGGCAGGCGGACGGCTGGGTGCACGACTACGCCCGCTCGACGCTCGCGCTGCACCTGGCGCTCGCCGGCCGTCCGCTGGTCCGCGGTCCGCAGTGGTGGGCGGAGGCCTGGCGCTGGTCCGACGGCGGGGAGCCGGAGGGACTGGCACACCGGATCGAGCAGTTCGAGCTGCGGCGCGGCGCCGCCGACGACCGGACGGCCGTCCAGCCCGGCACGGCCCGGCCGGGAGCCGTCCTGCCGACTGCCGCCCGGTCCGGGATCGAACTGCCCGCCCCCGCCGCCGCCCCCGTCTCTC
>NZ_JAIY01000003.1:31946-35062 GCF_000710405.2 Kitasatospora sp. MBT66
CCCCGCCCC
This sequence comes from Kitasatospora sp. MBT66, assembly GCF_000710405.2. NCBI lineage: Bacteria > Bacillati > Actinomycetota > Actinomycetes > Kitasatosporales > Streptomycetaceae > Kitasatospora > Kitasatospora sp. MBT66. The sequence continues at coordinate 31,956 of NZ_JAIY01000003.1, forward strand.
CCGCCCCGGCGCGGTGGCACCCTGAGGTGCGCCTCTTCGATGTGCTGAGCAGCTGATCGGACAGCTCTGTCCGATTGGTGATCGGTGACGCGATGCGGGACCCCCGCTGTCCGAGCAGGCACGAACGGCCGCCGACGGCGACCTGTCCGCCCCCACGGTGTACCCGTGGTCGACCGCTCGGCAGGTCGGGGCCCCGCGTTCGCGGGCATTGGACGGGCGGGCGATGAACTCGATCGACCGCCGCTCCCGTTGCTACCGGTGAGGGTCCGTCGGGCGGCCGCCCGACGCGTCGCACCGCCCCGGCACCACCGGGCGGTCGACGAGGCCCCGCCCCGACCGACCAGGAGCAGACATGAACAAGATCAAGGCCGCCGTCGCGGCCCTCGCCGCCCTCGCCGGAATCGGTCTGGGTGCGGCTCCCGCCTCGGCGGGTGACATCAACATCCCCGCGCGCTGCAGCGACAAGCAGTTCGGCGGCAGCTTCCTGTGCGGCGGTGACTTCCGTGACGGCGTGACGTACTTCGGTTTCCAGGACGGGAACAGCGAGATCTTCGTGATCGGCACCGACAACGCGGTGTGGACGCGCTGGACGAGCGGCAGCTCCCACAAGCTGAGCAGCTGGACCTCCCTGGGCGGCTACTTCACCAGCAAGGTCGTGATTACCCGTCAGACCCTCGGCGGCGCCTTCACCATCACCTCGCGCGGCAGCGACTACAACCACATGTGGTCCCGGGACCGCAGCCAGAACGGGACCTGGAACAACTGGTACGTCGACGGGCCGCCGATCGCCGGCGGCGGGAAGGCCGTGCCCGGGTCCGAGGAGCCCGCGGCGACCGCTCTCTGACCGCTCCCCCGGCTGCTCCCGGCCTCCTGCCCGTGCCCCGACCGGCAGGCTGCGGCACCCGGGCGGACGGCTGTCGGGCGGACCGCTGTCACTCGGCGCGGTGCCCGGCGGGGACTCCGCCGGGCACCGCCCCTGGGAGACTCGACGCCATGGCAGAGATCGAGATCGACGGCGTCCCCGCCGACCCCGCCCGGCTGGCGGCCCTGGGCCTGCTCAACTACGGCCACTTCACCACCCTGCGCGCCGAGTCCGGCCGCGCCCGCGGCCTCGCGCTCCACCTGGACCGCCTGGTTCGCGACTGCCGCACGGTCTTCGGCGCCGAGCTGGACCCCGCGGAGGTCCGGGCCCGGATCCGCCGGGTGCTCCCCGCCGACGGCGCGCCGACGATCGTCCGGGTGACCGTGTTCGACCCGGCGCTCGGCCTGGAGCGCCCCGCCGCCCCCGCCACGCCCCACCTGCTGGTCACCACCCGCCCCGCGCCGGCCGCCGCGCCCGGCCCGCTGCGGGTCCGCACCACCGCGTACCGGCGCGAGCTGCCGGAGGTCAAGCACGTCGGCCTGTTCGGCCTGCTGCACCAGCGCCGGCTCGCCCAGCTCGACGGCTACGACGACGCCCTGCTGCTGGACGGCGCCGGCCGCCTCGCCGAGGGCGCCACCTGGAACCTCGCCCTGTACGACGGCCGCACGCTGGTCCGGCCGGACACCGACGCCGAGCTGCCCGGCGTCACCGCCGCCCTGCTCGCGCGTGCCCACCGGGGACCGCAGCGGCGCGAGCCGCTCGCCCCGGACGGCCTGGACCGCTTCGTCGCCGCCGTCGCCCTCAACGCGGGCGCGGGCGTCCGCCCGATCGCGGCGATCGACGGCACCTCCTTCGACCCCGCCCACCCGGTCGTCGCGGAGCTGCGCGCCGCTTACGAAGGTGTGCCGGGCGAGGAGGTCTGACCCGCCACCAGGACCGCGCGGGCCCGGCACCGAACGGACCCCGGCCATCCCGGTGGCCCGGCGCCACCCTCGGGCGGCCCGGAGGACACCCGGGGGGATAACCCCACCCCACGTCCGCCAGCGGACTCCATGGTCCGCCGCACCCCGTCTTCCTAGCCTGGAACACGTCGACCACAGGCGACGATCCACGAAGGAAGGCCCACCATGTCACCCCGCCGTACCAGCCCCCGGCCCGAGCCGACCGGCCACCCGGCCGCGCACGTCGCGATCGAACTGCGGGGCGTCCGGCGCAGCTACGGCCGCGGCGCCGAGGCCGTGCACGCGCTGCGCGGCATCGACCTGGCGCTCGGCCGGGGCACGTTCACCGCCGTGATGGGACCGTCCGGCTCCGGCAAGAGCACCTTCCTCCAGTGCGCGGCCGGCCTGGACCGCCCGACCGCCGGCGAGGTCCACCTGGGCGGCGAGGAGATCACCCGGCTGAGCGAGGACCGGCTGACCAAGCTGCGCCGCGGCCGGATCGGGTTCGTCTTCCAGTCCTTCAACCTGCTGCCCTCGCTGACGGTGCTGCAGAACGTGCTGCTCCCGCTGCGTCTGGCCGGCGAGCGCCAGGACCGCTCCCGGGCCCGTGAGCTGCTCGCCCGGGTCGGCCTCGGGGAGCACGCCGGACGCCGGCCCGGGCAGCTGTCCGGCGGCCAGCAGCAGCGGGTGGCGATCGCCCGGGCGCTGATCACCGACCCGGACGTGGTGTTCGCGGACGAGCCGACCGGCGCGCTGGACACCCGTACCGCGCACGAGGTGCTCGGCCTGCTGCGGAACGCGGTCGACACCATGGGCGCCACCGTCGTCATGGTCACCCACGACCCGGTGGCGGCCTCCTTCGCCGACCGGGTGGTGTTCCTGGCCGACGGCGCCCTCGCCGACGAGCTGTACCACCCGGACCCGAAGACCGTCGCCGACCGGATGGTGTCGCTGACCGCCCGCCCGCTGGAGGCGGCGGCATGAGCAACGGACTCGCCCGCGCCTCGGTGCGCTTCCGTCCCGCCTCCTTCGTCGGGACCTTCGTCGCGCTGTTCTTCGCCGCCGCCGTGATCACGGCCTGCGGCACCCTGCTGCAGACCGGCATCACGGCCTCGGTGCCGGCCGGCCGGTACGCGGACGCCCCCGTCGTGGTGGCCGCCGACCCGACCGTCGGCATCACCTTCCGGGAGGGCGAGGACACCGACACCGAGGAGCAGCCCGTCCCCGACCGGGCCCGGGTGGACGCGGCGCTGACGGCCCGGATCGCCGCGCAGCCGGGGGTGGCCGCGGCCCGCCCGGACAGC
>NZ_JAIY01000003.1:35242-43926 GCF_000710405.2 Kitasatospora sp. MBT66
CCGCGCCGGGCGGCGGCGGCAGCTACCGGATCTCCGGCCTGGCCGCCCCGCAGCCGGCCGGGCCCACGGCCTGGTTCGCCGACCAGCAGGCCGACCGGCTCTCCGGCCACCCCGGCCGGGTGGACGCGATCGCCGTCCAGCCGCGCGAGGGCGTGACCGCCAAGGCCCTCGCCGACCAGGTCGGCACGGCCGTCGGCGGCGCCGCCGAGGTGCGGACCGGCCGGGACCGGGGCGCCGTCGAGCAGCCGGCGCTCGCCGGGGCCCGCGAGGCGCTGGCCGGGATCGGCGGCTCCTTCGGCGGCATCGCCACCATGACCGCCGTGTTCGTGGTGGTCTCCACCGTCGCCCTCGCCACCGGCCAGCGCGCCCGCGAGTTCGCGCTGCTGCGCGCTGTCGGCGCCACGCCCCGGCAGATCCGCCGCACCATCGCCACCGAGGCGATGCTGGTTGCGCCGCTCGCCGCCGCGAGCGGCCTCCTGCCCGGCCTCGCGCTGGCCCGCTGGTGGTTCGGCGGGATGGTGGAGCGCGGGGCCGTCCCCGAGGCCGTGGAACTGTCCGTCGGGCCGCTGCCGATGGTCGCCGCGGTGGTGCTGTGCACGCTCGCGGCCCTCGCGGCCGGCTTCTTCGCGGCCCGCCGCCCGGCCCGGATGCGGGCCAGCCAGGCGCTGGGCGCGGCCGCCGTCGAACCGTCCCGGCCGGGGTGGATCCGCACCGGCCTGGGCCTGCTCTTCGCCGTCGGCGGCACCGTGCTCGCCGGGGTCGCCACCGGGCTGAACGGCACCGACGCCGCCAACACCGCGCTGGGCGTGGTGATGTGCTTCCTGACGGCGGTCGCCCTGCTCGGTCCCTGGGTGGCCCGGGTCGCGGCCGGACTGCTCGGGGTGCCGCTGCGGGCCGGCGGCGCGCCCGGCTCGCTGGCGGCCGACAACACCCGCGCCAACGCCCGCCGGCTGGCCTCGGCGATCACCCCGATCGCCATGGTCACCGCCTTCTGCGGCACCCTGCTGTTCATGCAGAGCACCCTCCGGCACGAGAGCGGCGAGCAGGTGCGGACCGGTCTCACCGCCGACCACGTGCTCGGCTCCACCGGCCCCGGCCCCGGCCTGCCGGCGGCCGTGCCGGGTGCCGCCGGCGCCGCCGGGACCCCCGGTGTGGTCGAGCGGGCGGCCGGGCTGCCCGGTGTGGACGCTGCCGTCGGCGTGCTACGCACCGGCGTCGTGTACCGCGACGGCCACAACCTGGACTCGGCCGCCGCACTGGGCATCACCGGCGACCCGTCCCGGCTGCCCCGGGTGCTCGACCTCGACGTCCGCACCGGTGCGCTCGCCGACCTGGGCCGGTCCCCGGACACCGTGGCACTGGACGCGACCCTGGCCTCCGCCCTGGGCGCCGAGGTGGGCGAGCGGGTGCAGCTCTGGCTCGGCGACGGGACGGAGAGCAAGCCGCTGGTGGTCGCCACCTACGGACGCGGGCTCGGCTTCGGCCAGGTGCTGCTGCCGAGGGCGGCGGTGGCGGAGCACGTCACCGCGGCGTTCGACCAGCAGGTGCTGGTCGCGGACGCGCCCGGTGCCGACCGGGCGGCGGTCGCCCGGGGGCTGGCGGGGCTCGGCGTCCCGGGCATGACCGTCACCGACCGGGCGGGCTTCGCCGCCCAGGCGGACAAGGACCAGGAGATGGGCGCCTGGGCGAACGCGGTGATGGCCGGGGTGCTCGGCGGGTTCGCCGCGGTCACGGCCGCGAACACCCTGGTGATGACGGTGCTGGACCGGCGGCGCGAGGTGGCGCTGCTCCGGCTGGCCGGGACCACCCGGGGGCAGGTGCGCCGCATGATGCGCTGGGAGGCGCTGCTGGTGGCCGCGACCGGCCTGGGGGTCGGCGCGGTGATCGCCTGGGTCACCCTGGTGCCGGTCACCCGGGGCCTCACCGGTGCCTCGCCGTACGTGCCGCCGGGGACGGCGCTGCCGCTGGCCGCCGGGGCGGTGGCGCTGTGCCTGGCCGCGACCGCTGCTCCGGCCAGGGCGCTGCTGCGGTCCCGGCCGATCGCGATGGGCGGCGGGAAGCAGTAGCGGTTCCGCACGCGACGCGACGCGACGGGGCGTGGCGAGGCGTGGCGGGAGAAGGGGCGGCCTTCGGGTCCGGGCCCCGGTCCACCGAGGGCGACGGGGGTGTCGTCGGTGGACCGGGGCCCTTCGCGTGCGCGGGTTCGCGTGTACGTGCCCGCGCGCGCGGTTCTGCGCACGCGTGGGCTCGTGGGAGCGCGACAGGGGCTCGCGGCGGAGGCCCGCGCGGGACGTCGCACCGGCCGTTCGGGTGACAAAGCCGGGCTGAACAGCCGCGCGAGAGTGGTCGTCGGCCGTAAAGCCCTTGAGCCACACCGATAGTGATGTGTGATCAGTTACGCTCACGGCCGCGTCCGTCCAGGTGGCGCGCGCCCGTAGTGCCACGTCACACCCACCCGCCCCCCGCGCCGAGCGCGTCCGGCATGCCTGTCATCCCGGCCTGCCCGCTCCGCCGCGGTGCCCGGCAGAGAGAAGGCCGACCGTTGAGCAGTCCCCCCGTGGCCCGCACGCCCCGCCTTCCGTCGCTCGCCCCGGCGGGCCCGTCGGCCCCTGCCCCGGCCGTCCCCCCGGGGATCCGGCTGCCGCGGCTGCTGCTGCGGGCCACCGCGACCGCGTCGGCCGTGCTGGGGCTGGCCCAGACGGTGCTGGCCGGCAGCTTCCTGAACGGCCACTACGAGGCGCTGCGGGCGCACGAGCTGGCCGCGATGGCCCTGGGCGGCCTGCTGCTCGCCCAGCTGCCGGTGGCCGCGCTGGTCCGCCGCGGCGGGGGAGCGGGCGGCGCGCGCGGGCCGTGGTGGCCGCTCGGCGCCACCGCGCTGCTGCTGGCCGCGCTGGGGGCCCAGATGGGGACCGGCTACGAACGGGCGGTCGGCGTGCACGTGACCCTGGGCGTGCTGCTGGTCAGCGGGCTGCTGTTCGGCCTGGTCGGGGCCTGGCGGCCGGCCCCGGCCTCGGCCCCGGTCCCGGTCCCGGCGCTGTCGCCGTCGTCGGACACTGAACCCGTCGCCGAAGCGCCCGCCGAGTCCGAGTCCGAGTCCGGCTCCGAACCCGAGTCCGGCTCCGTGGCCGGTTCCGGGACCGGCGACGGCGGCTCCGGTCGGCTGCCCCGGCCCACCGGCCCGGGCGCCGACGCGGTGGAGGTGACGCCGTGAACCGCCGCCGGTTCCTCGGCGCCGGTGTGGCCGTGCTCGGTGCGGGCGCCGTCGGGGCCTTCGCCGGCCCGGCGACCGCCCGGCTGCTGGCCGAGGCCCGGCCCGGCCGGCTGCTGAGCAGCGAGGTCCCGCTGCCGGCGGCGTTCCAGGTACCGCTTCCCGTCCCGGCGGTCCTCGCCCCCGTCCGCTCCGACGCCACCTCGGACCACTACGAGATCACCCAGCAGATCGCCCGGCTGGAGATCCTGCCCGGACTGCGCACCGAGGCCTGGACGTACGGCGGGACCTTCCCCGGTCCGACCCTGGTGGCCCGCTCCGGCCGGGAGATGGTGGTGCGGCACCGCAACGAGCTGGCGGTGCCCACCGTGGTCCACCTCCACGGCGGCCACACCCCGGCGGAGAGCGACGGCTACCCGGTGGACCTGCTGCTCCCGGTCGGCTCGTCCGCCGACCGTTCAACCTGGGCCGCCCATACCGACCACCCGGGCCATGCCGACCACCCGATGGCCGGAATGGCCGGAATGGCGGGCATGGCCGGCATGACCGGAACGACGGGTGCCGCAGACCTCTCCCGGACCGTCACCGGCGAGCGCACGTACGGCTACCCGTGCCGCCAGCGCGCGGCCACCCTCTGGTACCACGACCACCGGATGGGCTTCACCGGTCCCGGCGTCTGGCGCGGCCTGGCCGGCTTCCACCTGGTCCGCGACGAGGAGGAGGAGGCCCTGCCGCTGCCGCGCGGCGAGCGCGAACTCCCGCTGATGCTCGCCGACCGGTCCTTCACCGCCGACGGCTCCTTCGCCTACCCCGCCGCCGACGCGACCCTCGCCGTCCCCGGCGTCACCGAGGACTACATGAACGGCGTCCTCGGCGACGTCGTCCTGGTCAACGGCGCCCCCTGGCCGCGCGCCGAGGTCGACCGGGCCCGCTACCGGCTGCGCGTGCTCAACGCCTCCAACACCCGCCTCTACCGGCTGGAACTCGACCCGCAGCCGTCCGGCGGCGACGCCCTGGTCCAGATCGGCGGCGACGGCGGCCTGCTGGAGCAGCCGATCGCGCACGACGCGGTCGAGATCGCGCCCGCCGAGCGCTTCGACCTGGTGGTCGACTTCGCCCGCTACCCGGCCGGCACCCAGGTCCGGCTGATGAACCGGTTCGGCAGCGGGCGGACGGAGGAGGTCATGCGCTTCGACGTCTCCTCGCGGCCGGTGCGCGACGACTCGACCGTCCCCGAACGGCTCTGCACCCTGGAGCGGCTCGACCCGGCCGCCGCCGTCACCACCCGGACCTTCGGCTTCCGGCGCAGCCGCAACGCGGGCTGGACGATCAACAACCAGCCCTACGAGCCGGGCCGCTCGCTCGCCCGGCCGGCGCTCGGTTCCATCGAGAAGTGGCGGTTCTTCTCGGACGTCCACCACCCCGTCCATGTGCACCTGAACTCCTTCCAGGTGCTGTCCCGCAACGGCAAGGACCCGGGGCCGTACGACGCGGGCTGGAAGGACACCGTGGACCTGCGGCCGGCCGAGGCGGTGGAGGTGCTGGTGCGGTTCACCGACTACGCGGGGACGTACATGCTGCACTGCCACAACCTGGAGCACGAGGACATGGCGATGATGGCGGACTTCGTGGTCGAGTGACCGGCGCCGCCCCGCCCGGTCGGCCTGGTCCGTTCGGCTCAGCCCGGTCGGCCCGGTCCGGTCGGCTCAGCCCGGTCGGTGGGGCCCGTTCGGCGGAGCGCGGCGGGCACCGGGGCGGGCGACCGGATGCCCGCCCCCGGTCCGCCCGTCCGCCCCGTCCCCGGCACGGACCGTTCGGTCCCGACATGCCGCGCCGCCGGGCGTGATCTAGCGTCGCGGGGAGGACCGCGGGAGCATCCCGGTCCTGCCGGACGGGGGACCCGCTGGACGGGGACCCGCCGGACGGACGCACCGAGGAGCCGCGCATGACCAGTCCGACCGAACGCCGGCGGCGCGGCCGGGCCGCCCGCGACCGCGTACCGCGTTCCGCCCACGGCCCCTGGATCCCCTCCGCCGACCGGCCCGACCCGCTGGCCGTGCTGGCCCGGCAGGCCGAGGACCGGGTCGCCGACCTCGGCCCGATCCGCTACGGGCGGATGGCCGAATCGCCGTTCGCCTTCCTGCGCGGCTCCGCCGCCGTCATGGCCGCCGATCTGGCGGCCGTCCCCGACACCGGTATCACCGTCCAACTCTGCGGTGACGCCCACCTGTTGAACTTCGGCGTGTACGCCTCGCCGGAGCGGGCACTGCTCTTCGACGTCAACGACTTCGACGAGACCTACCCCGGCCCGTTCGAGTGGGACGTCAAGCGCCTCGCCGCCAGCGTCGCCGTCGCGGCCCGCGACAACGGCCACTCCGAGGAGCAGGTCCGCCGCGCCGCGCTCACCGCCGCGCAGGGCTACGCCACCGCCGTGCGCCGCCTCGCCGGGATGGGCGAACTCGACGTCTGGTACGCCCGGATCGACACCGAGGACATCCTGCCGCTGGTCGGCAAGGCCAGCCGCCGCAAGCGCGTCGAGGCCAACCTGGACAAGGCCCGCCGCCGCACCAGCCTCCAGGCCTTCGGCAAGCTCACCGAGAAGGGCGAGGACGGGCGGCGGCGGATCGTCGACGACCCGCCGCTGATCGAGCGGCTGCCGGAGGACGAACTGCGCCTGGTCGGCAAGATCTACGGCGACTACCGGGCCACCCTCGCCGAGGACCGCCGCGTGCTGCTCGACCGGTTCCAACTGGTGGACGTCGCCCGCAAGGTGGTCGGCGTCGGCAGTGTCGGTACCCGCTGCTTCATCCTGCTGCTGTCCGGGCGGGACGAGAGCGATCCGCTGTTCCTGCAGATCAAGGAGGCGGGGCGGTCCGTGCTGGAGGAGTACCTGCCCGTCTCCCGCCCGTCCGCCGAGGCGCCGGTGGTCCACGGCGGCCGTCGGGTCGTCACCGGCCAGCACCTCATGCAGGCGGCCAGCGACATCTTCCTCGGCTGGACCACCGGCCCGGCCGGGCGGCACTTCTACGGCCGCCAGCTGCGCGACATGAAGGGCTCGGCGGACGTCGCCCGGATGACGCCAGCCGACCTGCGGCAGTACGCCGACCTCTGCGGCCGCACCCTTGCCCGCGCGCACGCCCGCTCCGGCGACCGCTTCGCCGTCGCCGGCTACCTGGGCCGCTCGGACGTCTTCGCCGAGGCCATCGCCGACTTCTCGGTCCGGTACGCCGACCGGACCGCCGCCGACCACGCCGAGCTGCTGGCGGCGATCGACGAGGGCACGGTGACGGCGCAGCGGGGCGTCTGAGGGGGTTGGGCGCTTGGCCAACGGGCGTCCGGGCGGGCGGTCGGCGGGGCGGTTGGGCGCTTGGCCAACGGGATGTCCGATGGGTTGGGCGTGCGACCAACAGGGTGCCGGTCCGGCGAACTGGGTGCCCGCCCAATAGGGTGCTCGAGTAGTTGGGCACTTGGCCAATGGAGCATTCGGCCTGTCGGGTGCCCGCCCAACAGGCCGTCCGGGCAGTTGGCCACCCGACCGATGGGATGACCGAGCGGTTGGACGTGTGGCCAACAGGGCGTTTCCGAGCAGCTGGTCGCCCGGCCAGCAAAGGTGCCCGGCCCGCTCGGCCCCTCCCTGCCCCACCTCCCTGCCCCGCCCCGAGAGTTCACTGCGCATTCCCTCCGGGGAATGGCTCGGCGGCCCCGTTCCGGCTACAACTGGCTGTCGTGGACTTTCCCAGTACGCTCCGCGAGCGCCGCACCGGCCGCCGACTCAGCCAGCTCGAACTCGCTGGCCGGGCGGGCACCACCCAGCGCCACCTCAGTTTCATGGAGTCGGGCCGGTCGGCCCCCGGGCGCGGCATGGTCGTCCGGCTCGCCGAGTCGCTCGACCTGTCGCTCCGCGAGCGCAACGAGCTTCTGCTGTCGGCCGGTTACGCCCCCGTGTACGCGGAGTGCCAGCTCGACGGGCCCGAGCTGGCGCCCGTCCGGTCCGCGCTCGGCCACATCCTGGAAGGTCATCTCCCCTACCCCGCCGTGGTGGTGGACGGCCGGGGCGACATCGTCGCGGCCAATGCCGCGCTCGGACTGCTGACCGAGGGGGCCGCGCCCGAGCTGCTCGGCCGGGGCGCGAACGCCTACCGGCTCGCCCTGCATCCGGCCGGGCTCGCCCCGAGGATCGTCAACTTCGCGGCGTGGTCCCGGCACGTCCTGGCGGCGACCTCGCACCTGGCTGAACTGCACGACGAACTGGCGGGCTACGTGCCGCCGTTGGACGAGTCCCCGGCCGCCCGGGATCCGCTGGGCTTCGCCGTCCCGCTGCATCTGCGCAGCCCGTACGGCGAGTTGCACCTGATGACGACGGTGACCACCTTCGCGACCGCCGTCGACGTGACGCTCGCCGAACTGCGGCTGGAGGCCTTCCTGCCGGTCGACGAGCCGACGGCCGTCGCCCTGCGCGCGTGTGCGGAGCTGGAGCCGGGGGATCAGAGCCCGGGGAACTGGTAGTCGGTCGCGATCCGGCCGTCCTTGTCCAGTACCAGCAGCTCGACCCCGCCGCCGAGCACCTCGTCCTCGCCCGGGCGCACCATCACCCAGGTCAGCTTGACGGCGTCGCCGACCTGGATCGCCTCACCCTGCTCGCGGAACACGTAGTCGCCGCCGGCCACGAACTCCTCGTGCGCCCGGGCCACCCGCCGCTCCAGGGCGCCGTGGCCGCGGGCCTCCAGCACGGTTTCCGCGAAGCCGAGTTCGGCCGCCCGCTCGCGCATGTCCTCGGGCGGCTGGAGCAGGTGGACGCCGTCCGTCGCCCACAGCTCCTCGACCGTCCGGCGCCGCCGCTCCGGGTCGGGCTCGTTCCAGAGCGCGACATAGCGCTCGGCGATCCGCTGCGCGGTGCCGGTGCCGGTGCTCACGTTGGTGCTGGTGCTGGTCCTCGTGCTCATCGTGACTTCCTCGATCCCCTCGTAGTCGTCCTTCGCGCCACTCATCCTGTGAGACGGAGGGAGGCCCGACAATTCCCGGCGGGGAATGCCGACAGGCCGCCCCGGGGCCCGTCCGGGGCCCGTCCGGGGCCCGTCCACCGGCGGGGGAGGAGCCCCGCCGAGTGGTGGATTGCGAAGCGCCGCACCCCCGCCGAACGGGGGTGGTTCGGCTCCGAACGTGCACCAACCACCCTTGGTGGTACAGCCCTTGAGGCGCGATCGGGACGCTGTTCACTTGTCGGACATGTCTTCGACAACCTGATTTCTCGTCAGTAACATGACGATCCGCGCGGCCGTGCGGGCCGCGCTCCCCCTGCCACACCCACCCTCGTTCCCGGGCCGGCGCGCACCGTCCGCGCGCCGCTGCCCGCGTGGAACACGCCGCTGAAAGAGCCCCGGTGAAGAGTCCTCTCGTCCCGGCCGTCCGGCCTGCCCTCGCCTCCCTGCTCCTGCTCGGCGTCGCCGCCTGCGGGCCCGCCTCCGGCGACGGACGG
>NZ_JAIY01000003.1:44162-56921 GCF_000710405.2 Kitasatospora sp. MBT66
CTGCCGCTGCCGGTCGCGGCCGCGCAGCCCGGTGCGCAGACCGTGGCCGTCGGCACCCCGTCCGCCGACGGTGCCGCCGCCACCCCGGCGGCCACCGACCTCCGGCTCACCGCCTACGACCCAGCCGCCGGCACCGCCGTCCTGTCCGCGCCCGCAGCGCCCGCAGCGTCCTCCGCCCCCACTCCCACCCCCACCACGTCCTCGCCCTCCGCCGTCCCGGCCCTCACCCAGGCGGTCCAGCCCGGGCGCCTGCTCGCCAGCCCGCCCACCGACGCCGCCCCGCAGGGCGCGCTCCTCGCCGTCACCGCCGTCCACCCCGGCGCCGGCAACACCATCAGCCTGGCCACCCGCCCGGCCACCCTGCCCGAACTGCTCGGCGCCGCCGAGGCCGACGGCACGGTCCCGGTCGACCCCAAGGCGATCAAGGTCACCCCGCTGGTCAAGGACGTCACGGCCACCGTCGGCCGGGAGAACGGCACCACCAAGGCCGAGGCGTCCGGCACCCTGGAGGTCGACGCCAAGGCCCCGATCCCGCTGCCGGGCGGCGCCACCGCCGAGGCCACCGGCGAACTCTCCCTCCACCCGTCCGTCCGCTTCGCCTACCACGGCGCCGGTGTCGGCACCCCGCGCACCGCCTCCATCGGCTTCGACCTCGGCGCCCGCGCCCACTGGAAGGTCACCGGCGACTTCGCCCGCGCCACCGCCGCGCCGGTCCGGGTCCCCTTCGCCAAGCTCCAGGCCAGCCCGGTGCTGAACGTCGCCGGGCTGCCGGTCGTCGTCAACCTCGCCCTCACCTGCTACCTGGAGGTCGGCGCCGACGGCCAGGTCCACGTCGAGGCCGAGCAGGAGGCCACCGGCACCTGGGCGGTCCGCGCCGACTGGACCGGCGGCGGCCGCGGCTGGACCTCCGCCGCCGACGCCCCCGACACCAAGGTCTCCCCGGTCCACGTCCGCCTCGACGGCAAGGCCGCCGTCCGCGCCGCCCTCGGCACCGAGGTCAGCGTCGGCCTCTACGACGCGGTCGGCGTCGAGGCCACCGTCGCCCCCTACCTCCAGGCCAAGGCCGACGGCTCCCTCGCCGTGGACGTCCCCGGCGGCACGCCCCGCATTCAGGGCAACTGGGCCCTCGTCGGCGGTATCGACCTCAACGGCGCACTCCTCGCCCACCTCAAGATCTTCGGCACCCCGCTGATCGAGGGCCGCCTCCCCCTCCCGCCCTTCCACCGCGAATGGCCCCTCCTCGCCGGCACCCTGCCCACCCCGCCAGCCCCGAAGGGCTGACCCGATTCCTCACCGACCGAACGCCCCCCTGCCGCAGGCTCCGTGCGGCAGGGGGGCGTTCCACGTGCGGGGATCCATGGACCTGCCGTACAGGAAGTCGGTGGGTCCGACTTCCTGTACGGGGAGGGCGCGATCCGTCGTCCTGCCCAGTCGCGACCGGTGCCCGCGGTGGGTGGGGCGTTTCTTGTGGCTCTGAGCGGAACTCCGTGAAAACCAGGTCATGGGCATGAATCAAGGGCCGTTCTGCTGCGGGACGACCTAGTAGTGCTTTGTTGGACGGCTTGTCGCATCGTGTGGTCGCTAGTTCTTTGTTGGTGTGAGGGCTGGGGAGCTTGCGTTGCGGCGGGGGTCGGTTGAAGGTCGGCAATTGGTCCATGATCTGCATCCGAAGGGGCCGTGCCTCGTAGAAGACCGGCTTCGATCCGGCCGCGGGAACGCGGTTGGGGTAGCCCCTGGGGGCGGTGTCGCGATGTCCCAGGTCTGTCGGGAGCGGCGGATGCCGCTGTCCGTGTGCTTGAACGGGAGCGATGGTCCCCGGGCATCGTGGCGGTGGCGCTGAGCGTGTGGTCCGTGCGCGTCAACGGCACGGGGCGCCGGCGGAGGCAGTCGGAGGTGGAGTTCACCTGTCCCTGCTGCGGCGGGGTTGGGCCCGGGACAAGCTGCAGGATGCTCTGTTCATGCTTCCGCCACGGGCCGCCGGTGAACTCCGAGTACAGGTCGAGCGCCTGGACGCGGTGCCTCTCGGGCGGACGCATCACGAGCCGACGGAAGACCCGGGGTTGCCGTGGTGGCACCGTGGATGCTGACTCTCCGGTCGGCGCCGGTTATGGTGCCGCTCCTTGGCCGTGGGTGCCATTGAGGGCCCGATGGGTCGGGGCCGCGTGCGGGGATCCATGGATCTGCCGCGCAGGAAGTCGGCGGATCCGACTTCCTGCGTGCGGCGGCTCGATTCGTGGCCGCAGCACCTCCACGGCCGCCCTTGGGGAGTGCCCGCTGCCGGAGGCGTTGTCAGTGGTCCGTGCGAGGATCCGGTTCATGCTGGAGATCACGGTGCGGACGGAAGACGACCGGGACCACCCGCGGCCGGATGCCGAGGGGTTGGCCGGGCTGGTGCGGCGGATCGGGGGGAGGCGGGACCGCTTTCTGGTGGTCGAGCGGATACCCGACGAGCCCGACGTCTATGTGCAGGTGTGGCACGAGAGCGGGGGCGCGTACTCGTTCGAGTACCGGGACGGCGGCGCCGACCGGCACTTCCAGGTGAAGCTCGACGGTCCCGAGCCGGTGATCGACGCCATGGCCGCCTGGGCCCGCCGTGAGCCGGGGTGGGGGGAGGGCTTCGCCTGGGAGGCGCTGGAGTTGGGGTAGCGGCGGCTCAGCTCATGGACCACACGGTCGGGTCGTGCGGGACGGGAGGGGAGAGCACCGGTGGGCGGGGGGCCACCGGGAGGGCGGCGGCCGCGCCGGCCGTCCGGGTCACCACCTCCTCGGTGACGCTCGGCGTCGTGCCGGAGGGCACCGGTCCGGAGCGGACCTGTGCGCTCGCCTCGTCCAGCAGGTCGATCGCGGCACCCGGAAGGGCGTGCCCGGGCAGGTAGCCGTGGGCGAGTCGGGCGGCCGCGGCGAGGGCCTCGTCGGTGATCTCGACCTCGTGGTGGTCGATCAGCCGCTGCCGGGCGCTGCGCAGGATCTGCAGCACGTCCTCCGGCGCCGGTTCGGCCACCGGTACCGGCTGGATCCGCCGGTCGAGGCCCGAGTCCCGCTCCCACCGCCGGTGGTCGACGGAGCCGGTGGCCGCGACGATCGAGACGCCGGGCACGTCGAACACGGGCCGGAAGAAGGCCAGCGCCTCGGCCTGCCCCTCCCGGGTGCGGACGACGGAGAGGGCGTTGTCGAGGAAGAGGACGAGGTTCGAGGACCGGAGGATGTCCCCCACCAGTTCGGCCATCACCTCGGTGAAGCGCCCGTGGTGCCGGGGGTCGGTGAACAGCGCGGTGATGTCGAGGCGGAGGACGCTCCGGCCGAGGAACCGCGAGGGGACCTCCTGGCGGACGACGGCCTGTGCCAGCCCGGCCGCGATGCTGGTTTTCCCCACCCCGGGATCGCCCACCAGCAGCGCGACGTTGCGGGCCCGCCGGCTGAGCACCTGGAGGACGCGGTCGATGTCCGGTTGTCGGCCGACGATGCCTTCCGCCGGTCGGAGGAGCGCCTCGGCACTGACGTTCCGGCTGAGCAGGACGAGCGTCGTGGGAGGTTCCTGGAGCTCGAGCGAAGCCAGGATTTCGAGGATCGGCTGACGGACCCGGCCGGCGTCGATCCTGGCGGACGAGAGTACTTTTGCGGCGACACCGCTTTCTTCGCGGAGGAGCCCCAGCAGGATGTGTTCGGTGCCGATGTAGTCATGGCCGAGGTCCGCAGCTTCGTTGCTCGCCAGCTTCAGCACTGTCTGGACCATCCGGCTCGGCGGACGCTTGCCAGGAGCGTTGGAGTCACCGGGACTGAGCCGGCGGTCGATCTCCCGGCGGAGGAGGTCGGGCGACACCCCGAGGCTGCGCAGTGCTGTGACGGCAACCCCTTCGCCAAGATGGACAAGGCTCAACAGCAGGTGCGCGGTCCCCACTTCGGAGTGGCCGAGTCGTCGCGCCTCGTCCTCGGCCCCTTCGACGACTCGCCGTGCGCGGTCGGTGTAACCCTCAAACACTCCGTTGCCCCCGCTCCAGCACCGCCAGCTCCTTCCGCGCCCGTACCGTGTGCGGGTGCTGCGTGCCCAGCACCCGGTCCCGCTCCGCGACGAGTTGCCGCAGCAGTGCCGTCGCCTCCTCCTCGGCGCCCGTCAGCGCGAGGTTCCGGGCCAGCATGTGCCGGGTCCGCATGGTGTCCTCGTGTTCGCTGCCGAGGAGGCGGCTGCGGTCGGCGAGGAGGACCCGTAGGACGGCGATGGCCTCCGTCCGGTGGCCGGCCTCGCCGAGGTTGACGGCGAGGAACTGGCGGGTGTGCAGGGTTTCCGGGTGGTCCTTGCCGAGCAGGCGGGCGTGGGCGGCGGGGAGGGGCCGCAGCAGGCGGGCGGCTTCGGCCGGGTCGCCGGCGCCGCCGACGCAGTGGGCGTGGGCGCGGCGACAGCGCAGGGTGTCCTCGTGTTCGGCGCCGAGGAGGCGGGTCTGCTCCTCCAGTACTCCTTGGAGGGAGGCGGCGGCGCCGGCCCAGTCGCCCTCCAGGGCCTGCTCTGTTCGGCGGCCACCTGCCGCTCGCGCAGTGCGGGGGCGACGTTGTCGGCGTAGATCCGGTTGTGGCCGAGGGCGATCAGGTTGGCGCTCTCGGTGGTGCTGTTGAGGGGGACGGGCAGGCCCTCGGCGACCATCAGGCTGACGAGGCGCTGGTACAGGTCGTCGATGGTGAGGTACTCCGGGCCGCCGGCTATGCCCTCGCGCAGCAGTCGGATGAGCCGTCCGGAGAAGGCGGTGTGGTCCTCGCCGGGCGGGGAGAGGGAGACCTGGTCGCGCTGGGCGGAGGTCAGCACGTAGGTGCCGGAGACTTCCAGTTGGTTGATGGTGCCGGTGCCGCCGGCCATGGTGCCGGTCACGGCGCGGCCGGAGAAGCAGCAGTCCAGCACGATGATCTTGGTGGTGGCGCGGCTGTTGAGCACGGTGCCGCGCAGTTTGTCGTACTCGATCGAGGTGAAGTCCGGGTCCCCGTACTCGCTGTCGGGCAGCGCGAGATAGAGGTCGTGCCGGCGGCCGCCGACCAGTCCGTGGCCGGTGAAGTAGACCAGGAGCAGGTCCTCGGCGGCCCGAGCGGCCTCGCGCAGCTGGCGGCCGACCCGGCCGAGGTCGGCGTCGTCGAGGAGGACGGTGCAGTGCTCCTCCGGGACGACCCCGTGGTCCGGGTCGGTGAACAGGGTCGCCAGGTCGGCCACGGTGCGCCGGACCGCCGGGAGGTCCGGCAGGTCCGGGTCCGTGTACGTGCTCGCGCCGACCAGCACGATCCGGGACCGCAGGGGGTCCGGGAGGCGCACCTCAGCCCTGCTCGGGACCGGACGGGGCCCGGCCCTCCGGCTCCTGGCTCTCCAGCGCGGTGCGCAGGAGGTCCTCCAGGTCCCCGGCGCGCACCCGCTTGGCGTCGAGTTCCAGCGTCCCGCCGTCGGCCCGACGGATCTTCAGCCGGACGTCGCTGCGCCGGGGCTGTGCGAACCAGACGCGCAGGGAGGAGGCGAGCACCGAGAGTGCGCCGCCGGCGCCGAGGGCGACGGTGACGGCGTCCAGCACCGAGCCCATCTCCCCGGGCGCGGGCGCACGCCCGGTCAGGGTGACCCGGGGCAGGCCCGGTTCGCCCCGGAGCCAGTCGGTCAGCGATTCGGCCTCCGCGACGGTCTCCCCGCCGGTCACGGAAATGTGCACGTCCACAGGTGCCCCCCACAAGGCTGGTTCTGGACGGAGTCGAGAGCGGTCAGTCTACTGATCCGCCCGACAGTTGCGGGAGGTCCCGATCATTGCTCGGGACCGTGGTCCGGGACGAGCAGCCGCAGCGCCCCCGGCACGACGGTGACCTCGACCGGCAGCGGTGCCATGAACTCGCCGTCCGCGTAGGCGGTGATGCCGGGGGAGTCGAGGCGCAGCGAGGTGGTGCGGTGGGTGGTGACCTCGGGCCGGGCGGTGTGGGTGCCCTTGAGCAGGGTGGGGAAGAAGCGGGCGATCCGCCGCCGGGGCATGGCGTCGACGAGGGTGACGTCGAGCAGGCCGTCGGCGGGGTCGGCGTCGGGGCAGATGAGCATCCCGCCGCCGTAGCTGCTGGTGTTGCCGACGGCGGCGAGGGTGAGGTCGCGCTCGATCTGCGTCCCGTCGGCGAGGGTGATCCGGAACGGCAGCGGGCGGAGGTTGGCGAACTCCACGGCGATCGCGAGGTTGTAGCGCATCCGGCCGTGCGGCCAGCGCAGCCGGTTGGTGCGGTCGCTGACCAGGGAGTCGAAGCCGCTGGCGAGGACGGAGCCGAACCAGCGGGTGGTGCCGTCGGCGGCGGTGACCCGGCCGAGGTCGACGGTGCGGGTGCGGCCGGCGGCGACGGTGTCGGCGGCGGCCTCGGGGGTGTCCCGGGGCAGGCCGTGGGCGCGGGCGTGGTCGTTGCCGGTGCCGGCGGGTATCACGCCGAGCGGGGTGGCGGTGCCGGCCACGGCCTGGAGGGCGAGGTTGATCATGCCGTCGCCGCCGACGACGACCAGGGCGTCGCAGGTCGGCGAGGCGACCGCCTCCCGGGCGAGCGCGAGCGACTCGGCGGCGGAGCCGCCCGCCCGCGGGTCCACGGTGATGCCGTGGGCGCGCAGGCGGGCGGTGGCGCGGTGGGCCGCCGGTTCGGCGTGGCCGGCCGCGGCCGCTGGGTTGGTGAGGAGAACGACGCGGGCGATGGTTCTCCGGTCGCTCACGGGATCAGCTTGCCCGGGTTGAGGATGCCGGCGGGGTCGATCTCGGCCTTGACGGCGCGCAGGATGCGCACGCCGAGGTCGCCGATCTCGTCGGCCATCCAGGGGCGGTGGTCGGTGCCGACGGCGTGGTGGTGGGTGATGGTGCCGCCGGACCGGACGATGGCGTCGCAGGCGGCCCGCTTGGCGGCGCCCCACTGCTGCAGCGGCTCCTCGCCGAGGGCGGCGACCACGGTGAAGTAGAGCGAGGCGCCGGTCGGGTAGACGTGCGAGATGTGGCACAGCACGAGCGAGCCTGGCAGGGCCTCGGTCAGCGCGGTGGTGACGGCGAACCGCAGGGCGTGCAGGTCGCGCCAGCCGGCGGCGGTCTCCAGGGTCTCGCACAGCGCGCCCGCGTCGAGCAGCGAGTCGCGCAGGTACGGGGCGTTGAACCGGCCGTGCTCCCAGGCCCGGGCGGGGGCCTCGCCGAGCGAGGTGCCGCCGGCGGCGAGCAGGGCGGCGCGGGTGAGCTGGTGGCGGGCGGCGACCTGCTCGGCGGTGCCCTCGAAGACGGTGACCGCGAGGCAGCCGGTGACGGCGGCCTCGCCGCCGATCTTCTCGGTCATGGCCAGGTTGATCATCGTCTCGGCCTCGTCGGAGAGCCGGATGACGGTCGGGCCGGTGCCCTGCTGCTCGACGGCGCGCAGCGCGGCGGCGCCGGTGGTGAAGTCGGGGAACGACCAGGCCTCGTACGCCTTGACGGCGGGCACGGGGTGGACGCGGACCCGGACGGCGGTGATCACGCCGAGGGCGCCCTCGGAGCCGAGGAACAGCTCGCGCAGGTCGGGGCCGGCGGCGGAGGCGGGGGCGCGGCCGAGGTCGAGCACGCCGGTCGGGGTGACCACCCGCAGGCCGCGCACCATGTCGTCGAACCGTCCGTGGCCGGCCGAGTTCTGGCCGGAGGAGCGGGTGGCCGCGAAGCCGCCGATGGTGGCGAAACGGAAGCTCTGCGGATAGTGGCCGAGTTCGAAGCCGCGCTCGGCGAGCAGGGCCTCGGCGGCCGGGCCGGTGAGACCGGCGCCGAGGAGGGCCTCGCCGGAGGTCTCGTCGAGGTCGAGGAGCTGGTCGAGCCGGCGCAGGTCGAGCGAGACGACGGCGGCGAACGACCCGCGCTCCGGGTCCAGTCCGCCGACGACGCTGGTGCCGCCGCCGAACGGCACGACGGCGATCCGGCGCTCGGTGCAGATCGCGAGCAGCGCGGTGATCTCGTCCTCGCCGCCGGGCAGCACGACGGCGTCGGGCGCGTCCTGCGGGTCGCGCGAGCGGCGGCGCAGCAGGTCGGGGGTGGACTTGCCGCCGGCCCGGGGGAGGCGGTCGGCGTCGGCGGTGCTGAGGTGGGCCTCGCCGACGACGGTGGCGAGCGCCGCGAGGTCGTCGGGGGTGAGGGCGGACGGCCGCAGGACGACCTCCGAGGCGTCGGGCCCGGGCGCGGCGTCGCCGGTGACGCCGAGGGCGGCGGCGAGCAGGCCCTTGATGTCGGCGGACAGCTCCTTGGCGAGGGCCGGGTCGCCCCAGGCGTCCCACTTCATCGGGGGGAGCGGCAGGGTGGCCGTACCGGTGAGGGTCGCCGGTGCCGCTTGCTTCTCGGGGGTCATGCGTTACAGTTTTACACATCATGTCAAGTAGTAACGAGCTTCACGAGCCGACCGCCGAGCGCGCCGCCGGGCCTGCCGCCGGGCCTGTCGCCGAGCGCGGTACGGAGCGTGCCGCCGAGCGCGGCACCGATGACGCGATCCTCGACGCCGCCGCCGAGCTGATCGTCCAACTCGGCGTCGGCCGCGCCCAGTTGGCCGAGATCGCGCGCCGCGCCGGAGTGAGCCGGCCGACCGTCTACCGGCGCTGGCCGGACGTCCGCGCCGTGATCGGCGCGCTGCTCACCCGGGAGATCGCGGCCACCCGGGACGCCGTCCGGCTCACCGGCACCGACCGGGGCGCGTTCGTCGACGGCGTGGTCGAGGTGGCCGTCCGGCTGCGCGACCACCCGGTGCTGGGCGCGCTGCTGCGCTCCGGCGACTCCGACACGCTCTTCGAGTACGTGGTCGACCGCCTGGGCGCCAGCCAGCGCGGACTGCTGGAGGCGCTGCGGTCGGGGATCGAGCAGGGGCAGCGGCACGGCTCGATCCGGGCCGGGGAGCCGCTCGAACTGGCCGCGATGGTGCTGCTGATCGCCCAGTCCACCGTGCAGTCGCACCGCATGGTGGCCCCGGTGCTGCCCGAGGAGGCCTGGCGGCGGGAGCTCGCCCGGGCCCTCGACGGGTACCTCGCGCCTTAGTTCCGCGTCCCCAGGTCCCCGCGTCCCCACGTCCCCGCGTTACGCCCGCCCGCCCGCGCACCGCCCGCAGACCGACCGCCTCGGAGGCGCAGATGACCACCACCGCCGGGCCCTTCGCCGGGACCGCCCGACTCACCGCCCGCCGCCGCGAGTTGGAGCTCTCCGCGCTCGCCGACCGCCCGTCGGTCGACCTGCTGGTGATCGGCGGCGGTGTCACCGGCGCGGGCGTCGCCCTGGACGCGGCCGCGCGCGGGCTGTGCGTGGCGCTGGTGGAGTCCCGCGACCTCGCCTTCGGGACCAGCCGTTGGAGTTCCAAGCTCGTCCACGGCGGTCTGCGCTACCTCGCCTCCGGGCGGATCGGGGTGGCCCGGGAGAGCGCCGTCGAGCGCGGTGTGCTGATGACCCGCACCGCCCCGCATCTGGTCCGGCCGCTGCCCCAACTGGTGCCGCTGCTGGACGGGTTGTTCCGCCCCGGCCAGGCCGCGCTGGTCCGGGTCGGCTTCCACGCGGGCGACGCGCTGCGGCTGAGCGCCGGTACGCCGGGCGGTCTGCTGCCCCGGGTCCGCCGGGTGGGCGCCGACCGCGCCCGGGCCCTGGTGCCGGGCCTCCGCGGCGCGGGCCTGTCCGGCGCGCTGGTCGCCCACGACGGCCAACTGATCGACGACGCCCGCCTGGTGGTGGCACTGGCCCGCACCGCGGCGCAGTACGGGGCGACCGTGCTCACCCGGGTGCGCGCCGAGGAGGTCGCCGGGACGGGCGCCCGGCTCGTCGACACCCTCACCGGGGCGTCGTTCTCCCTGAACGCCCGCGCCGTCGTCAACGCCACCGGCGTCTGGGCGGGCGAGGTGGACCCGTCCATCCGGCTGCGGCCCAGCCGCGGCACCCACCTGGTGGTGGACGCGGCCGCGCTCGGCCGGCCGCTCGCCGCGCTGACCGTCCCGGTGCCCGGCTCCACCAGCCGCTTCGTCTTCGCGCTGCCGCAGCAGCTCGGCCGGGTGGCGATCGGCCTCACCGACGAGGACGCGCCCGGTCCGATTCCGGACGAGCCGCAGCCCTCCGAGGCCGAGGTCGACTTCCTCCTCGACACCGTGAACGGCGCCCTGGAAACGGCACTGACCAGGGCCGATGTGCGCGGCGCCTACGCGGGGCTGCGTCCGCTGATCGACACCGGCGACGGCGCCACCGCCGACATCTCCCGGCAGCACGCCGTCCTGGAGTCGCCGAACGGCGTGATCACCGTGGTCGGCGGCAAGCTCACCACCTACCGCCGGATGGCCGAGGACGCCGTGGACACCGCCGTCCGGCTGCGCGAGCTGTCCGCCCGCGCCTGCTGGACCGCCCGGCTGCCGCTGGTCGGCGCGCCCGGCCACCGCGACAGCCGCCCGGTGCCGGAGGGAGAGGTGGCAGCCTCGCTGCTCGCCCGGCACGGCGGCGCGGCCACCGAGGTACTCGCGGTCGGCGAGGAACTCCTCGGTGCCGGGTACGGGGCGCCGGTCGCCGACGGGATCGACGTCAGCCGCGCCGAGATCGCGTACGCGCTCACCCACGAAGGCGCGCTGGACGTCGAGGACGTGCTGCACCGGCGCACCCGGATCGGCCTCGTCCCGGAGGACGCCGAGCGCGCCCGCGCGGCCGTCGAGGGGATCACGGCGAAGGCCTCGATCTGACCGCGTTCTAGTGCCCGGTCCGCTCCGCCATCGGCTGCACGTCCGCACCGAGCTCCAGCGTGCAGCTGAGCGGCCGCTCCGGCGCGCCCGTCCGCTCCAGCCGGACGGCCAGCGGCTGCGGCGGTTGCTCGGCCAGCTGCGCGGCGAGCACCAGGGGGTACACCCCGTGCCCGTGGACGCGGTGGAAGGCCACCTCCTTGCCGTCCACCAGCACCTCGGTCTCGGTGATCCACCCGGACCGCACGTTCACCGTGACGGAGTGCCCGCCCCGGTCGAGGTGGAAGCTGTGCCGCTGGCGCATTGAGGACCTCCCGGCGACTGCCGTCGGCGAGCCCGGCCGCCCGGCGTCGAGCCCGGTCGTCCGGCGTTGAGCACGGCCGCCCAGCGGTGCGGACGGCACGCGCCACGCTAGCCGATCACCGCCCGGACGGCCTCCGGGGACGGCGGCCGGGGAGAATCGGGGGTTCGTCCCCGGAGCCGGAGAGTGGCAGATGCATCAGTACCGCGTGGTGAAGTACTCCCCGGAGGAGCGTGACGGGTCGGCGCCCGCCTGGACGGCCATGTGCGACATCGGACGGTCCTTCGGCGGGGTCGTGCTGACCGAGGCCGTGTACCTGGAGACGGAGGAACGCTACCTCGCGGCCGTCCGCCGGTTCGCGGCGGCCCAGGGTGTGACGGAGCTGTGCGTCGACGCCCTGGAGGTGTACCCGGAGAGCTCGTGGTGGCAGCGTGTCGCCGAGGGCGACCGGCTGCCGCTGGACGAGGCGGTCGAACTGCTGCGGTTCTTCCTCCGGGAGGACTACGTCTGGTGCTTGCTGTCCGGCGACGGCTTCTTCCTGCATCCCAGCTACGACTACTACCTGTACCTCGGGCTCACCCGGGAGCCGGAGCGGGCCGTGGAGGAGACCCGGCGGTCCGGCCTGCATGTCGACGCGTTCCGGTCGCCGTTCCTGGACCCGGACTGAGGGGCGGCCCCCGCCGGCCGGGCGTCCGGCCGACGGGGCCTGGGGTCTCAGGCCAGGCGGCCGCCGCCGTCGACGTGCAGGACGGTGCCGGTGACGAAGGGGCTGGTCATGGCGAAGCTGACGGCGCGGACGAGGTCGTCGACGGTGCCGGTGCGGCGGGCCGGGTTGCGGTCGGCGACGGAGCGCAGGAAGGCGGCCTTGTCGGGGCCCAGGCCGTCCCAGGCGCCGGTGTCGACGATGCCGGGGGAGACGGCGTTGACCCGGACCGGGGCGATCTCGACCGCGAGGGCCTGGACGAGGAAGGCGAGTGCGCCGTTGGTGGTGGCCATCACGGTGCGGGCGGGGGCCGGGCGCCAGGCGGCGACGCCGGAGAAGAAGGTGAAGGAGGCGCCGTCGGGGGTGTCGGTGGCGGCCTGCGGGGCGAGGTGCTTGGCGAGCAGCAGCGGGCCGTAGACCTTGGCGGCGAACGCCCGGTGGATGTCGGCGAGTTCGAGTTCGGCGAGCGGGCCGTTGGCGGGCATGGCGGCGGTGGAGACCAGGTGGTCGAAGCGGCCGGTGGCGGCCGCGAGGGCGGCGACGGACGCCTCGTCGGCGAGGTCGACGGGGACGGTGCGGGCGGGGCCGGGCAGTTCGCCGGCCGTCCACTCCAGCTTGCGCGGGTCGGGGCCGGCGAGGACGAGTTCGGCTCCGGCGGCGGAGGCGGCGTGGGCGAGGGCCCGGCCGGTGCGGGAGCCGGCGCCGATCACGACGACGCGGCGGGAGGCGAGGGGGAGAGTGCTGTCGTTCATGGGACAAGGCTGTTCCGACCAGGGGTGATGCGTCCAAGGCTTGTTTTCGAAGAGATCCATAAACTGGCTGCATGACCACGCTCCGACAGTTCGAGTACCTGGTGACCGTCGTCGACACCGGGTCCTTCACCCGTGCCGCCGAGCTGCTGCACGTCACCCAGCCGGCGCTCTCGCACCAGGTGCGGGCGCTGGAGAAGGCCGTCGGCGGGCCGCTGCTGGAGCGGCTGCCGCGGGCGGTGCGGCCGACGCCGATGGGGCGGGCGGTGCTGCCGCACGCGCGGGCGGCGCTGGCGGACGCCGAGCGGCTGCGCGCGGCGGCCCTGAGCGCGGCCGGACTGGC
>NZ_JAIY01000003.1:57441-94846 GCF_000710405.2 Kitasatospora sp. MBT66
CGACGGGCTGGTGCGACGACCCGAACCGCCGGTGCGGCGACCGTTGGTGGCGTACACCAGGACCAGGCCGGACGCGCTGACGACGGCGTTCGTCGAGCTGCTGTCCCGTCGGGTCCGGCTGCTGCCCGACAACGCGGCCGGTGGAGCGACCGGTGGAGCGGATGGCGGGACGACCGGCGGGGCAAAGGGGGGAACGGCCGGATCGGCGGATGTGCCGACCGACGGATTCTCGTGATCTCTACAGTGCTGTAGATTCGTTTGGCAGGGAGAGCAACCGAGGAGGGCAATCGTGGGAGTTTCGCTGGCCAAGGGCGGCAACGTCTCGCTGACCAAGGAGGCGCCGGGCCTGACGGCCGTCATCGTCGGACTCGGCTGGGACGTCCGCACCACCACCGGCGCCGACTACGACCTGGACGCGAGCGCGCTGCTCTGCAACGCGCACGGCAAGGTGGTCTCGGACCAGCACTTCGTCTTCTTCAACAACTTGCGCAGCCCGGACGGTTCGGTCGAGCACAGCGGCGACAACCTGACCGGTGGCGGCGACGGCGACGACGAGCAGATCAAGGTCGACCTGGCCGGTGTCCCGGTCGACGTGGCCAAGGTGGTCTTCCCGGTGTCGATCTACGACGCCGACGCCCGGTTCCAGAGCTTCGGTCAGGTGCGCAACGCCTTCATCCGGATCGTCAACCAGGCCAACGGCCAGGAGCTGGCCCGGTACGACCTCACCGAGGACGCCTCCACCGAGACGGCGATGGTCTTCGGTGAGCTGTACCGCAACGGCGCCGAGTGGAAGTTCCGCGCGATCGGCCAGGGTTACGCCTCCGGCCTGCGCGGCATCGCGACCGACTACGGCGTCAACGTCTGACGGCGGGCACCCGGGGCGCCGGTAGCACGTGAACGGGCCACTTCAACGGGCCGTTTCAACGGGCCGGTTGAACGAGCCACGTGAACGGGCCGGTTGAACCGGCCACGTGAGCAGGCCACGTGAACGGGCCACCGGGCGGTCGACTGAGCGGGTCGCCGCCCGGTGGCCGACCTGCGGTCAACGGCCCTCGGGGACCTGGGGGTTCGACTTCCGCTCCAGCGCCAGCCCGCCGAACCCGCCCGAGGCACCCAGTTGGTCGCGCCACCACGCGGCCATCGCCGGCCCGTCCACGCCCGACCAGTCCGGCGCCCCGGTGACCTGTGCCCGCCCGAGCCGGCGACTGAGCTCCACCAGCGCCCGCCCCGCCGCGCCGCGCTCGCGGTCGTAGCCGGGCAGCAGGTCGGCCCAGCCCTCCGCCGCCCGCCAGGCGTCCTCGAAGGCGGACGCGTCCTGCAGCGCCTTCGCCGCGCCGCTGGTGGTGTGCGGGCGGACCAGTGTCGCGGCGTCCCCGGCGAGCAGCAGGCGGCCGGCGGTGCGGCGCGGGGTCTCCAGGTCGTGGATCGGCTGGAGCAGGATCCGCTCGACGGGCGTCAGGTCGACCACGCCGGCCCAGTACGGCGGCAGGACGCGCTCGGCGAGCGCGGACAGTTCGCCGCGGCGGGCGGCGTCCAGCGAGCCGACCGCGAAGCCGAGCGGGTCGGTGCCGCCGGCGGTCCGCAGCCAGTCGGGCGCGGGGGCGTAGAAGACCCAGTTCACCAGGGTGGCGCCGGGGGTCAGCCCGGGGATCCGGTAGAGCACGACCTGTCCGCCGGGGTAGCAGGCTGTGATCACCTCCGCCGCGGGCCACTGGGCCGCGCCACCCGGTAGCCGGTCGAGCAGCCGGGCGTCGAAGCTGCCGCGCCAGGCGACGTACCCGGCGTACTCGGCCCGGGCCTCCGGGCAGACGGCGGCGCGCACCACCGACCGGTGGCCGTCGGCGCCCACCACCAGGTCGTAGGGCTCGCGCCCGCCGACCGCCGTCTCCACCCAGGCCGGTCCGGCGAGGTCGGTGCCGCCGGCCGCCGTGACGGCCGTCCCGGGGCGGAACTCCACCCGCTCGGGGGTGCGTTCGCGCAGCCCCTGCCACAGCACGCCCCAGTGGAACGAGTGCATGGCCATCGACTGCACCCACAGCACCCGCCCGCGCGGGGCGCCCGCCGGGTCCTTGGCCACCCAGTGCCGGGTGGTGAGCGGATGGTGGCGGATGCCGTCGTCCAGGTGGCCCGCCAGGACCAGTTCGTCGTAGCGGTCCAGCAGGACGCACAGGCCCACCCCGCGGTCCTCCAGGTGCCCCGGGCTGCGCTCC
Source organism: Kitasatospora sp. MBT66 (assembly GCF_000710405.2). Classification (NCBI taxonomy): domain Bacteria; kingdom Bacillati; phylum Actinomycetota; class Actinomycetes; order Kitasatosporales; family Streptomycetaceae; genus Kitasatospora; species Kitasatospora sp. MBT66. The sequence continues at coordinate 59,652 of NZ_JAIY01000003.1, forward strand.
AGCACGGTGACCCGCTCGGCCCCGCCCCGGGCCGCCGCCCGTGCGAAGGCGCAACCCGCGATGCTGCCGCCGACCACGGCGACCGATCCACCCCGCACGACCGCTCCCCCTCCTCGCCGGGGCGCCAGCGGCCCCGTCCGTCGTCCCGTCGACCATACGCCGTGGACTGACGGCCCGTCAGCGCAGTGTCCGAGGTGTTCCCTGGATCACTTATGCAACTGGTTGCATAGGGTGCTCGGGCTCGCCTACCGTGTGGTGGCCAGCCACCCCCTCCGCCCTCCCGACCACCGCCCCTCCCGACCACCGCCCCGCCCGCCCCCGCCAGGAGAAGCCGCGATGACGACGACCGCCAGCACCCCGCCGCCCTACCCGCACCTGCTGCGCCCGCTCGACCTCGGCTTCACCACCCTCCCCAACCGCGTGATCATGGGCTCCATGCACGTCGGCCTGGAGGAGGCCGAGAACGGCTTCGAGCGGATGGCCGCCTTCTACGCCGAACGCGCGCGCGGCGGCGTCGGCCTCATCGTCACCGGCGGCATCGCCCCCAACGAGGCCGGACGCCCCTGGGACGGCGGCGCCAAGCTCACCACCGAGGAGGAGGCGGACAAGCACCGCGTCGTCACCGACGCCGTGCACGCCGCCGGCGGCCGGATCGCGCTCCAGATCCTGCACTTCGGCCGCTACGCCTACCACCCCGCCCTGGTCGCCCCCAGCGCCGTGCAGGCCCCGATCAGCCCGTTCCCGCCCCGTGCCCTCACCGCCGACGAGGTCGAGGCCACGGTCGACGACTTCGCCCGCTGCGCCGAACTCGCCCGCCGCGCCGGTTACGACGGCGTCGAGATCATGGGCTCCGAGGGCTACCTGATCAACGAGTTCGTCGCCGCCGCCACCAACCACCGCGAGGACGACTGGGGCGGCAGCTACGAGAACCGGATGCGCTTCCCGGTCGAGATCGTCCGCCGGGTCCGGGAGCGGGTCGGACCGGATTTCATCCTGATCTACCGGCTCTCCATGCTCGACCTCGTCCCCGGCGGCTCCACCCTGGACGAGGTGGTCCGGCTCGCCAAGGCGGTCGAGGCGGCCGGCGCCACCATCATCAACACCGGCATCGGCTGGCACGAGGCGCGCATCCCCACCATCGCCACCTCGGTGCCGCGCGGCGCCTGGGCCTGGGTGACCGAGCGGGTCATGGGCTCGGTGTCCGTGCCGCTGGTCGCCACCAACCGGATCAACACCCCCGAGCTGGCCGAGCGGCTGCTCGCCGACGGCTGCGCCGACCTGGTCTCGCTCGCCCGCCCGCTGCTCGCCGACCCGGACTTCGTCGCCAAGGCCGCCGCGGGCCGCCCCGAGGCCGTCAACACCTGCATCGGCTGCAACCAGGCCTGCCTGGACCACACCTTCAGCGGGAGGATCACCTCCTGCCTGGTCAACCCGCGCGCCTGCCACGAGACCGAGCTGGTGCTCGCCCCGACCCGGCGGGCCAAGCGGGTCGGCGTCGTCGGCGCCGGACCGGCCGGCCTCGCCTGCGCCGTCACCGCCGCCGAGCGCGGCCACCGGGTCACCCTCTTCGACGCCGCCGCCGTCATCGGCGGGCAGCTCGACATCGCCCGCCGGATCCCGGGCAAGGAGGAGTTCGCGGAGACCCTGCGCTACTACCGCCACCGGCTGGAGGAGCTCGGCGTGGAGCTGCGGCTCGGCAGCTGGGTCGACGCGGCCGCGCTCGCCGCCGAGGGCTTCGACGAGGTCGTGCTCGCCACCGGCGTCAGCCCGCGCGTCCCCGACCCCGCCGACCTGCCGGGCGTCGACCACCCCAGCGTGCTCGGCTACCTCGACGTGCTGCGCGACGGGGCCGCCGTCGGCGAGCGGGTCGCGATCCTCGGCGCGGGCGGCATCGGCTTCGACGTCGCCGAGTTCCTCACCGACGCCGGCGACGCGCCCAGCCTCGACCCGGCCGTGCACCGCCGGCACTGGGGCATCGACGGGGACTACCGCGAGCGCGGCGGCCTCGCCCGCCCCGAGCGGCCCGAGCCGCCGCGCCGGGTCCACCTGTTCCAGCGCCGCACCACCAAGGTCGGCGCCGGACTGGGGAAGACCACCGGCTGGATCCACCGCACCGAGCTCAAGCACCGCGGCGTCGCCATGGTCGCCGGCGCGGGCTACGACCGGATCGACGACGCGGGCCTGCACTTCACCGTCGACGGCGAGCCGCAGCTGCTGCCGGTCGACACCGTGGTGCTGTGCACCGGCCAGGAGCCGCGCCGCGACCTGGACGCCGCCCTGCGCGCCCTGGGCGTCACCCCGCACCTGATCGGCGGCGCCGACGAGGCCGCCGAACTCGACGCCAAGCGCGCCGTCAAGCAGGGCACCGAGCTCGCCGCCGCCCTCTGACCCCGGGGCGCCGCCGCGGCCGCTCCCTCCGGGACGCCACCCCGCACGACCTGCCGCGAGCTGCCCCGCACGAGCCGGTTCCCCCGGGACGCCGCCCCGCACGAGCCCGCACCGGCCGTGCGGGGCGGCACCTAGGATCGGTGCCATGTCGCTGCCGCACGCCATCCTCACCGCCCTGCTGGAGCAGCCGTCCTCGGGGCTGGAGCTGACCCGGCGGTTCGACAGGTCGATCGGCTTCTTCTGGTCCGCCACCCACCAGCAGATCTACCGCGAGCTGGGCCGGCTGGAGACCACCGGGCTGATCCGGGCGCTCCCGCAGGCCGGTCCGGTGCGCGGGCAGAAGAAGGAGTACGAGGTACTGCCCGCCGGCCGGGCCGAACTGGCGCGGTGGACGGCCGCCGCCGACGACCCCCGGCCGATCCGCGACCCGCTGGTGCTGCGGCTGCGCGCCGCCGCCGTGGTCGGCACGGCCGGGCTCGAAGCCGAGCTGCGCCGCCATCTCGACCTGCACCGGGCGCAGTTGGCCCAGTACGAGGCGATCGGGCGGCGCGACTTCCCGGCCGGCGAGGAGGACGGGGCCGATCCGCTCCAGTACGCGGTGCTGCGGGCCGGTGTCGGGCTGGAGTCCTTCTGGGTGCGGTGGCTCGCGGAGACCGTCGAGAGCCTGCCGCCGGCACCGGGCGAGCCGCCGGCACCGGGCGAGCCGCCGGCAGAAGGCCCGGAAACCCGGGAAAACCGCTCCTGACCTGCACCTTCACACTCCGGGCGGGCGCTCCCCGGGGGCCGGTGGGACACTGGACGCCTGTCCCTCCGCGACCTCATCGATCGGGGGCCCGTATGTCCCTCCCGAGGCATCTCCGCGCGCTCACCGCGGCGGCCGTCGCCACCGTGCTCACCCTCGGCACCGCCCAGCTCGCGGCGGGAGCACCACCCGCGCCCACGTCCGCCTCCGCCGTCACGGTGGCGGCGCCTCTGCTGCCGACCGACGAGCAGCTCCGGGCGGCCCTGCTGACCGCCGCCGAGATCGGCCCCGACTTCACCGAGGTCCCGGCCGGCCCGGACTCCTCGCCGGAGGCGGGCGCCTCCCCGGTGGCCGGCTGCGACGCCCTGCGCGCGCTGCTGAACCGGGACCCGTCCGGCGCCTCCACCCAAGGACCGCACCAGGAAGTGCAGTTCGACGGACCGGACGGCACCCCGATGATCACCGAGTCCCTCAGCGCCGAGGAAGCGGCCCGGCTGGACGCCGACTTCGCCACCGTCGGCTCCGCGTTCGCCGACTGCCACAGCATCACCTTCACCGACAACACCGGCGCGGCCGTGACCTTCTCGGTGACCCCGATCGCCCTCGGCGACCGCGCCGGGGCCCCGGCCGTCCGCCTCGACGGCGACCTCGCCGGCGTCCGGCTCAACGGCTACCTCGGCATCGAGCGCCTCGGCGACGTCGCCCTCGCCTACGGGTTCTTCCAGCGCGACTCCGACGACTCCCAGCTCGCCTCGCTCTACTACCGCGCGGCCGTCGCCAAGGCCGAACGCACCCTGGGCGTCCAGGCGGGCGTCACGACGGCCCCGGGCTCCGCCGTCTGACCGCCGCCCGAGCCGTCCGACCGCCGCGGGGCGGCCCCGGTCGCGCCGGGACCGCCCCGCTCCGCCGGTGCCGGGCTCAGCGCAGCACCCACTGCTGGTAGGCGCTCTCCTGGCACTGCCACATGTTGACGTCGCGCCGGGCGCCGCCCGCCGAGTAGTAGTCCTGGAGGCACAGGCCGGACGCCACGTTCTTGAACACGACCGCGTTCGGGCCGTGCGGGAGCAGTTCCCAACGCTGGGTGGCGGCGCCGGAGCAGGCCCGCTGGATCACCGGGCTGTAGGTGTTGAGCGTGCTCGGTTCGAGACACAGGCCGGACTTCTGCACCCGCAGCTCGGTGGCCCCGTCGGCCCCGGTGTCCGACCAGAAGCGCTGGTTCGAGTCGTTCTTGCAGTCGAACTCCTGGAGCACCGCGCCCTCGGCGGTGGAGGCGCCGCGGATGTCCAGGCACTTGCCCTGGACCACGTTCACGTAGCTGTGCAGCACCGGCGCCGCCTGCGCGGGCGCGGCCAGCACGGTGGCGGCGGCGAGCACCGACCCGGCGACGACGCCGGAGCGGAGGGTGAAGCGGACGCCGGAGCGGACGGTGGACTGGCGGCTGGATCGCATGATCGGTGCACTCCCGGTCTGGTGACGGTCCGGACGCCCCGCAGCGGAGCGCCCCGGCCGCCAGTCTCGGCGTCCGGACGTGTTCGCCCCAAGACCCTTCGGGCTCCATCGAATTCGGGCGTGGCAATGTCCGTGACGTGCCACGAACCGGTCAGAGCCGGGCAACGCCCCCGTCCGGCCGGGCGCGTGCGCATACGGTGGACCCGAGGATGCGACGGGGGCCGGGCCGCCACCGCCACTGCCCAGCGCCACTGCCGGCGCCGTCGCTGCGCCTCGCCGGGGAAGCCGAGGGAAGGACCGGATTGCTGCGTATCCACTTCACCCACGACGACCTGACCAGGGTACGGATCGCGCGGGCACCCGACCCGCTCACGGAGACCGTACTGAGCCTGTCGCTGGTGCAGACCCGCGGGATGGGCGGCGTGGCACTGGAGGGGTGGCGCAGCATGACCCGCGGGCGCCTGCGCCCCGAACTGCGCCCGCTGTTCGAGCTGGCGACCTCGGCGGGTGCCAAGGAGGCACCGGAGGCGTTCCTGCACGCGGACACCGGCAGCCTGGTGGACAGCCTGGAGCAGACCTGGTCACTGCCCCGGCAGTTGTGGGCGGCGGACCTGTGCGCCCTGGAGTACCTGCGCCCGACGGCGCCCCGCTGGGTCCGCGAACTGTACCGGGGCGACCGCGAGTGGCGCGGCCTGGTGCAACGCAGGCTCCGCGAGTACCACGCCTTCGCGGTGGCGCCCTACTGGCCGCAGTTGCTGGCCGCCACCCACACCGAGCGCACCGCGCGGGCGCTGGCGGCCGCCGACACCGGACTGGACGGTCTGCTCGGCTCGCTGCACCCGGACGTCCGCTGGGAGTCACCGGTGCTGTCGCTGCCCTGTCCGATCGACGCCGACCTGACCCTGCGGGGTACCGGGATCGTCCTGGTGCCCACCTTCTTCTGGCCCGAGCCGCTCGCGCTGACGGACAACCGGGGCCCCGAGTACCCGATCGTGCTGCACTACCCGCTGGTCCGCGATCTGGCCACCTACCGGGCGGTCTGGGCGGCCGCCGCCCCGGCGGAGCCCGACGGCGCGCTCGTCGCGCTGCTCGGCGCCACCCGCGCCCGCACCCTCCGGGCGGCCGCCGACCCGGCGGGCACCGCCGAACTCGCGCGCCGCACCGGCACCTCGCCCGCCACCGCGAGCCACCACGCCACCGTCCTGCGCTCCGCCGGCCTGCTCACCACCGAACGCTCCGGCTCCGGCGTCCGCCACACCCTCACCCCGCTGGGCCAGGCCCTTCTCGACGACCGCCCGGTCCCGCCCGCCTCCGGCCCCGGGACGGCCTGACGGGTCGGCCCCTGTCGCGCGGGCGGCCCGGGGCGCCGGGCCTTCCGTCGCCGACGCCCCGCCCACGCGCGTCCGCCGGTGGTTTCCGGCCGACCGCTCGGCCGGGTGCCGCCTCAGCACTCGGCCGGTCGGCCGCCGCAGGTAGCCTGTCGACCCGCATCGATCGGCATCGACAGGGGCGACCGAGGTCCGCCCGGCGGGGGAGGGGACAGTGGGGAGCACGGCCGAGGAGGGCCCCGGCATACCGGATCCGGGGAGGCCCGGGCCCGGCCCGGTCCACCTGCCGGGGGACCCGACACCGGTGGGCGACCCGGTGCACGGGCCGGTGCGCGGCTGCCTGTCGGCGATCGGCCGGTTCCTCGGCGAACTGCTGGGGGAGCTGGTGCTCGGCACGCTGCTCGCGCTGCTGACCACCGCATCCCTCGCCGGTGTCTTCGTGCTGGCCGAACTCGCCCACCGCCGGGACCCGCTGCTCGCCTGCGCCCTGGGCGCCGTCGCCGTCCTGCTGCTGCTCCTCGGCGTGCGGCAGTTGCGCCGCCCGAGGGAGCGGCGCGGCCGCGTCGGCCGGATCCTGGCCGCCGGTACGGCCGGGTTCGGGGTGTGGCTGCTGGCCTGCGTCGGCTACGCCTCGCTGCGCGAAGCCCTGGACCTCGCGACCTTCTGACGCGACCGGCCCTCCGACGCGACCGGCCTCCTGACCCGGCCGGCCCCCCGACGCGACCGGTCCCCGGGGGCGCCGGTCGACCCCTGTACGGTCGGCGCCCCCGGGGGCCGGGGACTGGTGTGCGCTCAGCGCCGGTGGAGCGAGAGGCCGGTGGTGCCGGTCCGCTCCACGCCCTCCTGCAGGCGCATGTCGCGTCCGTAGTCGCCGCCGTCCAGGCGGCGGAACGGGACCGGCTCCTCGGTGAACAGGGCGTCCAGGCGCTGTCCGTAGGCTTCCGCGGCGGCCTCGAACTCCTCGGCCGACAGGCCCTCCGACCGGTACACGGCGAACGGTTCGAGGGCCGCGATGCCGCTGAACCAGAACACCCCGTGCTGCAGCGGGAACAGCAGGTCCGCCAGCGGCCCGTGCGCGCCCCGGTCGGTGAACGCGGACTCGCGGCCCCCGACGCTCACCGCGAGCAGGCCGCGCTTGCCGCCCAACGCGCCCTCGCTGTACGGCGGGGGGACGTCCGGGCCGTGCGCGAAGCCGAAGGTCAGCACCCGGTCGATCCAGCCCTTGAGGATCGCGGGTGCCGAGAACCACCACAGCGGGAACTGGAACACCACCGCGTCGGCCCGGCGCAGCTTCTCCTGCTCGGCGGCGATGTCGGCCGAGAGCCGCCCCGTGCGGGTGGCCTGGTCCTGGGCGCCGAGTACCCCGAGGCGGGTGCCCGCCGGGTGGTCGGGGAAGTCGTCGGCGTCGAGGGCGGCGTGCCACTTCATCGCGTACAGGTCGGAGACCTCCACCTCGTGCCCGGCGGCGCGCAGCCGGGTGACTGCGAAGTCGCCCAGCGCGGCGGTGAGCGAGCGGGGTTCGGGGTGGGCGGTGACGACGAGGACGCGCCGGGGCCGCTGCTGCGGGGTGTGGTTGCTCATGGCTCCACCCTCGCCGGGGCGGCGGGTCGCAGCCAGGTCCCTGCTGTTCCGGCGGACTCCGGATCCTGGTAACGGGAGGGCCACCATACTGGAGCGTATGGAGACCACCGCCGCCGCTCGTGCCGCCGTTCCCCGCCCCGCCCTGGGGGAGTTCCTGCGGGCCCGCCGGGCCCGGGTCGCACCGGAGCTGGTCGGGCTGACGGCCGGTGGACGGCGGCGGGTGCGCGGGCTGCGCCGTGAGGAGCTGGCGCAGTTGGCCGGGATCAGTGTCGACTACTACGTCCGGCTGGAACAGGGGCGGTCCACCCAGCCGTCGTTCGAGGTGCTGGAGGCGCTGGCCCGGACCCTGGGCCTGTCGGCGGCGGAACGCCGCCATCTGGACACCCTGGCGGGCTCCCGTCGGCTGCCGCCGCCGGCGCCCCGGGTGAGTCCGCTGCTGCGCGGCATGCTGGACGCCCTGGGCGCGGGGATGCCGGCCTTCGTGACCGACCACCGGCTCGACGTGGTGGCCTGGAACCCGCTGGGCGCCGAACTCATCGGCGGCCTGGGGGAGTCGGGGGGCCGACGGGACCGCAACCAGGCCCGCTTCCTGTTCCTGGACCCCGCCGCCCGCACCGTCCACCCGGAGTGGTCGGACCGGGCCGCCGAGGCGGTCGGCCAGCTGCGGGCCTCGGCGGGCACCTGGCCGGACGATGCGGAGCTGACCGGTCTGATCGCCGAACTGTCGGCGGCGAGCCCGGAGTTCCGCCGGATCTGGGACTCCGGCGAGGTGATGAACTGCACCTCGGGCCACAAGCGGCTGCACCACCCGGTCACCGGGACCCTGTCGCTGGACTTCGAGGCCCTGCACGTCCCGGCCGCGCCGGGCGAGACCGGTCTCGTGGTGCACGTCTTCTCGCCGGGGCCGGACGCGGGCGCCGCCGCGGCCCTGGCCCGGCTGGGCGGGGCGGTGGACGCGGGGCACTGAGGGGCCGGCCTCCGGGGCGCCGAGGGCCCACCACCTGCGGCGCCGAGGGGCCACCGCCTCCCGCGCCACCGCTACGGCGAATCCGGCGGATCGATCACGACTTGATCCGGGCCCTGTCCCAGGCCGCGCCGGTCGGGCCCCGGAGCCGGGCCGCCGCGCGGCCGCGCCGTGCGCGGTGCTGCGGGCGGCCTCGCCCGGTACCGCGCGACAACGCATGACGTCGGACGATGCCGGAGGGGCGGACGGGCGGCCCGGGTCCGGTGTCGCCGGGCCGGGCGCGGGCGGTCCGGCCGGGTCCGGATTTCGCCGCCCGATGGCTGGTGAGTTTCGGCCAGATGTCGTAAACCATGCACCATGGTGGTTGTCCGAGATTTATCGTAGCCTCGGCACGCTCGCACCTCGGTAACGCCGGGCTGGGGGTCGGCCGGCGCCCCTCGGGAGGGAGCACTATCAGACAGGCATGAACGGGGGGCATCGGAATCGTGCCTTGCGCGCCGGGTCGCTGTGAACATCGTGGACCCGGCGGTCGCAGGAAGCGGGGGATTCCGGGCCGACAACCTGCCCGTAAGGGCGGACTTCAGGGCCCGAGGACTCGACGGCGAACTGCTGCGACCGATAGATATATATCATCGGGTCGCGCTCGTCGCATATCCAAGAGCGAATTTTTGAGCGATTCCGAACGTTTCCGCGTGCCTTTGCGACGACTTTATGAGCCGTGCACAGAAGGGGGAATGTAGAATGCGCAGAGTAGGCTACTTACACACCCGGTGCCAAATTCTGGAAAGAGGGATCGGCGGTACGGGATCCCCGAAATGAGCGGGGCTCCTCGCCGCGGTCACGACGCGCCCGGAATTCTCTCCGGGATGTACCGGCACCGAGGTGCGGGACTGCTGCACCTCCAGGCCGAGCAGGACGGCGAGCGCCTCGTCGCCTCCATGCCCCTCCCGGACCCCTTCGACCTCGACCGCCTGGTCGGGAACCTCGCGGAGGCCAGCGGCCGGCACATCGTGCTGCGCCCGATCCCGGCGGCCCATCTGACCGGGCTCGACGGCACCTGCGGCCTCCTGGTGAAGCACGACACCCGCCCGGTCGACCTGATCCTCCACCGCGAGGGCCGGTCGCTCTCCCACGAGGTGGAGTTGAAGGTCCATCAGCTGGTGCACCTGTGGGCCGGCGACGGCACCGGCCTGGTCGGCCCGCCCGACGTCCTGCGGGCGCGCGGGATGGCACCGGTCGGAGGGATCCCGGCGACGGCCAGGTCCCTGAAGCGGGACGCCTTCATCGAGCTGCGCGCCGACCACGCGGCCCGGTTGATCAGTCGCCGGCGCGAGCGCGGACCGGCGTCGGGGACCGACCGCCGGGCGTCCTCCGCAGCCGCAGCCAGCTCCGGGGCCGGGGCCGGGGCGGAGCCATCGGGCCGGGAGGCCCGGCAGGCGGCGGCCGAACGCCTCACTCCGGGCGCCCGTTCCCGCCCTCTCCCAAGATCTCCGCCATCGTCCCGCTGATGAAGTCCCGGAGCTGGTCCCAGGATTCCTTCGGCAGGTCCTGGCCCGCGCCGCGCGCGGCCATCACGGTGAACCTGTCGCGCACGGCCCGGGTGGACAGGATCAGCGCGTCCACCTCCGGATCGTCCTGCCGGAAGTAGACCGGCGGCACGTCGAGGGCGAGCGCCAGGGCGTCGAGCGCCGCGTCCGCCGGCTCGGCGACCTCACCCGCCCGCAGCGAGCGGACCAGCTCCTCGGTGAGCGCGGCGGAGCCGCTCCTGCGGTTGCCCTCGGCCGCGAGGTGCGCGTCGGAGGGCGCCACCCCGCCGTACACCTCGGTGCGCAGCGACTCCAGCTTCCGTGCCACCCGGGCGCCCTCGGCCGAGGGTTCCGCCGCGGGCTCCTCGGCCTGGCCGAAGGAGCGCCGCTGCGCCGCGAGCAGTTCGGCCCGGGTCACCCCGTAGGCGGCGGCCAGGGCCGTCACCGCCTGCTCGGAGAGCGGTCGTCTGCCCTGTTCGGCGGCCCGCACCGGCATGGGGGAGGCGGTGTTGGTGTGGCGCGCGGTGTCCGCCTGGGTCATCCCGGCGTCGCACCGGAGGTCGGCGAGATTCGGTGATTCGCCGCGCGGAAAGAGCTCGTCCAGGTCGGTGTCCAGGAATGCGGCGATCGTCGGCAAACGCTCCGGCGGGGGAGCTGCCAGGCCGTTCTCCCAGCGATAGACGGCGTTCACTTTCACATGAAGCCCGGCCGCCAGCGTGGCCTGCGACATTCCTTTGACGACGCGGAGGTTGCGCAGCTTATTGCCGTCGAACAAGCGGTCGGGCACGGGCATACTCCACTGGATGGGGTCTGAAAGAATGATAGTGCCCAGGCAGCGGAAGATCCCGACATCCGGGGCATCGGCATGAGCTCGTGACCGCGACCGGAGTTCTGTGCGGCCGTCGGAGGCGAACTCCCACCTTTGCCTGATGTCCGTTTTGCTAAGCTTTATTGCTTTTCGCGCGCATTTGTCGCGCACCTTTGCGCGCTACGCGTCGGGCGTCGGATCACTCGAAGGTGATCTGCAAGCTTGACCGGATCGCTGGAAGTAGATAAATTCTACTTCGAGTGATCGAGGGAGTGGGGGCCGAAGGGCGCCTCTTTCCCGTACTCCGGCATGTCGTGTCCGCGTCGTCATTGGCCCCGCGCTTCGTCGTGCGGACCCGCACCATCCGTCCGGCCGCCCCTGTGGCGAAGTCGGCCGGCGTTGTCGAAATCCTGCGCAGCCGCATCCCGCGGAACCCGGCGGCCTGCTCCCATGCGAATCCGGTGGGGCCGGCGGAATTCTCCGTGCGAATTTCCGTACGCATGCCCGCACCACATTTTCCGATTCCCCGGTCAGGGTCTGTCGGGGTATTCCTTTCCGCATCGTCACAGGAGGCGATCCGTCATGCCCACGATCTCCGTCGGAAACTCGCGCGTCCACTACACCGTGACCGGCGAGGGGCCCGCCCTGGTCCTGGTGCACGGTGTGGGCAAGGGGGGTCAGGTCACCTTCGGGCACCTCGTGGAGGACTTCGCCCGCCGCAACACCGTCATCCTGCCGGAGCTCTCCGGCAGCGAGACCGCCGAGGACGACGGCACGCCGCTGACCGTCGAGCAGCTCGCCGACGAGGTCGCCGCCGTGATCGAGCACGCCGGCCTCGGCCCGGTGGACCTGGTGGGCTTCTCGCTCGGCGGGGCCGTCGTCGCCGCCACCGCCGCGCTGCACCCCGGGCTGGTGCGCCGCCTGGTGCCGATCGGCGGCCTGGTGAAGTCGGACCTCTACATCGAGAACCTGATCGGCCTGACGCTCAGTCAGAAGCACGACGCCAAGGCCTTCGGCCGCGTCCTGAGCACCACCGCCTTCAGCCCGCGCTACATCCGCACCCGGCCGAGCCTGAGCGACGTCGAGAACCTCGGCTCCGAGCTGAGCCCGTCCAACGGCCGCATCCGCCAGCTGGAGCTGCTGGTCCAGGTCGACATCCGCGACATCGTCGGCAAGGTCGAGGCCGAGACCCTGGTGCTGGCCCCGTACCCGGACGCCGCCGTGCCCGCCGAGCACTCCCGCGAGCTGGCGGCCGCGATCCCGAACTCCAGCTACACCGAGATCGACAGCGGCCACATGGTGATCTTCGAGCGGCCGGACGAACTCGTGCAGCTGATCCAGGACTTCATCCACCGGGCCTGATCCTCCACCCGCAGCCACCCGGCCCCGCAGCCACCAGGCCCCGGAAGCGCCCGGCCCCGGCACCGGCCGGGGCCGGCCACCCGCCCGGGGCCCGACCACCCCGTCCGACCACCCGCGGAGCAACTCCGCAGCGACTCCAGGAGGAACCATGGCCAAGATCCTGCTCGCCGTCAGCAGTCACGACACCTTGGGCGACACCGGCAACCGGACGGGCTACAGCGTCTCGGAGGCGGCCCACCCCTACAACGTCTTCGTCGGTGCCGGCCACGAGGTCGACTTCGTCTCGGTGCGCGGCGGCGAGCCGCCGGCCGTGGTCTTCCCGGGCGAGGAGGACGACCCCGAGATCGTCGGCTTCCTGGCCGACGAGACCGTCAAGGCCAAGCTGGTGGCGACCCGCCGGGCGGCCGAGGTCGACCCCGCCGAGTACGCGGCGATCTTCTACGTCGGCGGCCACGGCGCCATGTGGGACTTCCCGGACTCGCCGGACCTGGCCCGGATCGCCATGGACATCCACGGCCGGGGCGGCGTCGTCTCCGCCGTCTGCCACGGCCCGGCCGCGCTGGTCAACCTGCGGCTGCCGGACGGCACCCTCCTGGTGAGCGGCAAGCGGGTCGCCTCCTTCAGCAATGAGGAGGAGGACTCCCTCGGCCTGGTCGAGGTCATGCCGTTCCTGCTGGAGGACCGGCTGAAGGAGTCGGGCGCGCTGCACACCAAGGCGCCCGTCTACCAGGCCCACACCCAGAGCGACGGCCGGGTCGTCACGGGGCAGAACCCCGCCTCCGCCGCCCCGGTGGCCCGCCTCGTCGTCGCCGAGATCGCCAAGGCCGCCGAAGCCCGCTGACCCGGGCGCGCCGACCCGGGTCCGCTCACCCGGCCCCGCTCCGCAGCGCACCCGCCGTGCCGCCCCGCAGCGCACCCGCCGGGCCCGCCCCGCAACGCGGCCCCGCGCCACCACCGCCGTCCCCGGACGGCTCCCGAAAACCGTCGCAGACCGGCCCCGGCCAGGACCGCCGGGGCCAGAGGAGGCAGACATGTACGGACTGATCCAGGTCGCGGGCATCATCGACCAGGCCGAGGCCGATCTGATCATCGAGGAGGGCGCCGACTGGCTCGGCTTCGCCCTGCGCCTGCCGGCCAAGAACGAGGACCTCTCGGAGGCCGACGCCGCCGCCATCGTCAAGGCGATCCAGCCCGGCAACAAGGGCGTCATCATCACCTACCTGACCCAGGCCGACGAGATCGCCGAGTTCTGCGCCGAGATCGGCGTGAGCGCGATCCAGCTGCACGGCGACGTGACCCCGGCCGAGCTGAGCCGGCTGCGCACCCTCGCCCCGGACCTCTACGTGCTCAAGAGCCTGGTGGTGAAGTCGGACAACATCGACGAGCTGCGCACCATCGTCGAGACCTCCGCCGAGTGGGTCGACATGTTCATCACCGACAGTTTCAACCCGGCCACCGGCGCCAAGGGCGCGACCGGCCTGACCCACGACTGGTCGGTCAGCGCCGAGCTGGTCCGGATCTCCCCCAAGCCGCTGATGATGGCGGGCGGGCTCACGCCGGAGAACGTCGCGGCCGCCATCGAGGCCGTCCGCCCCGCCGCCGTGGACGCCCACACCGGCCTGGAGGACAAGGCCACCCGGCGCAAGGACCGGCAGAAGGTGCGCACCTTCGTCCAGGAGGCCCGCGCGGCCTTCGCCCGGGTCGCCGCGGAGGACGGCCGGAGCGCCTCCTGATGGCCACCGGGACCGAGCCGCTGCGGGGCGTGACCCGGGTGACCCACCTGGTGCCCCAGACCAACCGCCTGCGGGCCCTGCACGCGGTCGTCCGCGACCGCGACGCCCGCCGGGAGGACTTCGTCCTCTCCGCCAACCGGATCATCCGCGGCCTGCTGGACGCCGCGCTGGACCTGCTGCCCTACGAGGCGCGCGACGTCCGCACCCCGGTCGGGCAGGTCTACCACGGCCTGTCGCCGGCCACCCCGGTCTACGGCGTGTCCGTCGCCCGGGCCGGGGACAGCATGGAGTCCGAACTGCGGGTGATGGCACCGGAGACCAGGCTGGGCAAGATCCTGATCCAGCGGGACAAGGTCACCAAGCTCCCGCGCCTGTACTACGCGGCGCTGCCGGCCGGGATCGGCGGGGGCCATGTGCTGCTGCTCGACCCGATGCTCGCCACCGGCGGCACCGCGCTGGCCGCGATCGGGGTGCTGCTCGACCACGGCGTGCCGGAGGAGCACATCCTCTTCGTGAACCTGCTCTCCGCCCCGGAGGGGATCCGGGCCGTGCACGACCGCCACCCCGGGGTGCGGATCGTGACCTCCTCGATCGAGGAGCGGCTCAACGAGAACGCGTTCATGGTGCCCGGCATCGGCGACTTCGGCGACCGCTACTTCGGGACCGACGTCCCCGCCTGAGACCCTCCCCACCCGCCGGGGCGGGCGGGGTCCGGGATCCGTAACCCCGCGACCCCACCGCTCCGGCCCCCGCAGCCGCTGCCACCACCGCCTGTTGCCGTCAAAGCCGTTGTCACCAAAGCCTGTTGCCACCACCGCCACCGACCCTGAGGAGCACCACCGTGTCCACCGCCGACACCTCCGCGCCGACGAGGATCTCGATCGTCTACTACTCGGGCACCGGCAACGTCCACAAGCTCGCCCTGGCCGCCGAGGAGGCCGCCACCAAGGCCGGCGCCGTGGCCCGGCTGCGCCGGGTCCCCGAGTACGTCGAGGCTTCCCTGGCCCCGGAGTTCACCGAGTGGACCGAGGCCTGGCAGGAGAACGCCGCGGCGATCGCGGCCGTCCCCACCGCCTCCGTCGACGACCTCGCCTGGGCCGACGTGATCCTGCTCGGCGGCCCCGGCCGGTTCGGGATGATCGCCGCCCCGCTCAAGCACTTCATCGAGCTCGCCTGGCCGCTGAACGCCCGCGGCGGCCTGCAGGGCAAGGTGATGGCCTCCTTCACCTCCACCGGCGCCCCGCACGGCGGCCAGGAGGCGACGATCCTCTCGCTCAACGCCGTCTTCTACCACTGGGGCGGGATCATCGTGCCGCCCGGCGTCACCGACGAGATCATGACGGCCCCCAGCAACGGCAACCCCTACGGCGTCAGTTCGGTCTCCGGCCGGCAGGCGGTTCCGGGCCGGCTGGCGGAGAACGTCACCGAGGACAACCTCGCCGCCCTCGCGTACCAGACCCGCCGGATGCTCGACGTCGCCGACGCGCTGCGCAGGGGACGGGCCGCCGCGGACCGCTGAGCCGCCCGCCCCGCACCCCGGGACGCCAGGAAGTCAGGACACCAGGACACCAGGACACCAGGAAGTCAGCACACCAGCACGCCAGGACACCGGGACGCCGGAGCGCCAGGACACCAGGAAAGCCGGACACCAGGACACCCGTACACCAGGGGGACCAGATGACTGCCCATGCGTCGGGCCGAGGCCCGGCCGACCACCCGTTACTGCCCGAACTGCTCCTGCGCACCGCCGCCGAACGCCCCGACGACCCGGCGGTGATCGGCGGCGACCGGCGGCTGAGCTTCGCCGAACTGGTCCGCCGGAGCCTGGGACTGGCCGGGCACCTGCGGGGCCTCGGAGTTACCGCGGACCAGTGCGTGGGGCTGTTCGTCGAGCCCTCCACCGAGGTGCTGACCGGTGCCTGGGCGATCCTCCTCGCGGGCGGCGCCTATCTGCCGCTGGCCCCGGAGTACCCGGAGGAGCGCCTGCGCTTCATGATCGAGCACTCCGGCGTCAAGGTGATCGTCGCCCAGGACCGGCTGGTCGAGCGGCTGACCGCGCTGGCGCCCGCCGGCACCCTGGTCGTCCGCGCCGAGGACGAGCACCCGCCGGCGCCGGTGGTCCTGCCCGGCCCCGCCCCCGACGCGCTGGCCTACGTCATCTACACCTCGGGCAGCACCGGCCGGCCCAAGGGCGTGATGATCGAGCACCGCAGCATCGCCCACCAGATGGCCTGGCTGCGCGCGGCCCACGGCCTCGACCGGACCCGGGTCGTGCTGCAGAAGACGCCGATCAGCTTCGACGCCGCCCAGTGGGAGATCCTCGCCCCGGCGGTCGGCGCCACCGTCGTGGTCGGCGGGGCCGGCATCCACCGGGACACCGAGCGGCTGGTCGCAGCGGTCAAGGAGCACGGCGTCACCACCGTCCAGTGCGTGCCGACGCTGCTCCAGGCCCTGCTGGAGACCGAGGAGTTGGAGTCCTGCCATACGCTGGAGCAGGTCTTCACCGGTGGTGAGGCGCTCTCCAGAACCCTGGCCGGGACCTTCCTGGAGTCCCTGCCGGGCCGCGAGTTGGTCAACCTCTACGGTCCGACCGAGTGCACCATCAACTCCTCCTCCTTCGTGGTGACCAAGTCCTCCGTCGGCGACGGCCCCAACTCGGTCTCCATCGGCGCCCCGGTCGACGGCACCGAGTACCGGATCCTGGGCCGCGACGGCGCCGAACTCGGCGTCGGCGAGATCGGCGAACTCTCCATCGGCGGCGTCCAGGTGGCGCGCGGCTACCTGCACCGGCCGGACCTGACCGAGCAGCGCTTCACCGAGGACCCCGACGGCGGGGGGCGGTTCTTCCGCACCGGCGACCTCGCCTACTGGAACGCCGACGGCACCGTCCAGTTCACCGGCCGCGCCGACAACCAGGTGAAGCTGCGCGGCTTCCGGGTGGAGCTGGACGAGATCAGGCTCGCCATCGAGACCCACGACTGGGTCCGGCACGCGGCGGTGCTGGTCAAGGACGACCCGAGGACGGGCTTCCAGAACCTGATCGCCTGCGTCGAGCTCGACCCGAGGGAGGCCGCCCTGATGGACCAGGGCAGCCACGGCGCGCACCACCAGTCCAAGGAGAGCAAGCTCCAGGTCAAGGCGCAGCTGTCCAACCCGGGGGTGCGGACCTCGGCCGAGCTGGCCGGCCTGCCCTCCGTCGACCTGCCCGGCCGCACGGCCACCGAGGCGCAGCGCGCCCTCGCCTTCGCCCGCAAGACCTACCGCTTCTACGAGGGCGAGGCGCCGGTCTCGGAGCGCGACCTGCTGGCACTGCTGGCCCGCCGCCCGGCCGCCGCCGGTCGTTCGCGGCCGCTCGCAGAACTGGACACCGGGACGCTCGGCGAGATCCTGCGCCACCTCGGGCAGCACCTGAGCCCGGAGCGGCTGCTCCCCAAGTACGCCTACGCCTCGCCCGGTTCGCTCTACGCGACGCAGGTGTACCTGGAGATCACCGGCTTCCCCGGCATCCGGCCGGGCATCCACTACCACCACCCGATCGACCACCGCCTCGTCCTGGTCTCCGCAGCACCGGCAGCGCCGGCAGCGGGGACAGCGCCCGCAGCACCGGCGGGCCCCGCAGCGCCCGCGCCGCGTCTGATACCCGGACCGCGCAGGGCCCCCGACGACACGGCCGCCACCGCGGCCCCCCGGATCCGGATGCACTTCCTCGGCCGCCGCGGCGCCATCGAGCCGGTCTACAGGACGAACATCACCGAGGTCCTGGAGATCGAGACCGGCCACATCGTCGGCCTCCTCGAGGAGGTCCTCCCGGCCTACGGCCTCGACATCGGGCCCGCCCCCTTCACCCCGGAGGTCAAGTCCCGGCTGGGGGTCGCCGACCAGGACCACTACCTCGGCAGCTTCGACTGGACGCCCTGGCGCGGACCGCGCGAGGACCGGGACCTCGACCTGTTCGTCCAGGTCCACCCCGGCAAGGGCGTGGACCTCCCGGCCGGGCAGTACCTGCACGAGGACGGCCGGCTGAGCCTGGTCTCTCCGGACCTCGTGCTGCGCAAGCAGGTCATCGCGATCAACCAGGCCGTCTACGGCCGGGCGTCGTTCGGGGTCACCGTGATCAGCCGCAGTCCGCAGCGGTGGCGGCGCTACATCGACCTGGGCCGGGTGGCGCAGCGGCTGTCGCTGAACGACCTCGACCTCGGTTTCATGTCCTCCGGCTACAGCTCGCGCGGCGGGGACGACCTGCCCTCGGCCCGGCGGTTCGACGGCATCCTGCGCGAGCTGGGCCGCCCGGGCGGCGCCTCCTACTTCTTCCTCGGCGGCCGGGTCAGCCGTGAGCAGCGGCGGCACGAGGGCATGCGGGAGGACGCGGTCCACATGCGCGGTCCGGCCGAGCTGATCCGCGACGACCTGGTCGACTACCTGCCGGACTACATGATCCCGAACAAGGTCGTGGTGCTCGACGCGCTGCCGACCACCGCCAACGGCAAGATCGACCTCAAGGCGCTGGCCGTCTCGGACCGGGTCGTCGCGGGGGCCGCCGACCGGCCCTTCGTGGCTCCCAGGGACGAGACCGAGCGCCGGGTGGCCGTGCTGTGGCAGGAGGTGATGAAGCAGGAGAGCGTCTCCGCGCAGGACGACTTCTTCGCCTGCGGCGGCAATTCGCTGCTGGCCGTCACCCTGGTCAACCGGATCAACCGGGCGTTCGGGGCGGCGCTGCCGCTGGAGGTGGTGTTCACCTCGCCGACGGTGGAGGGCCTGGCCCGCCGGCTCTCCGGCGGTCCGGCGGAGCGCACCTCGCGCCTGGTGCCGCTGACCGGCTCGGGTTCCGCCTCACCGGCGACGGCCGGACGTCCGGTCTTCTGCTGGCCCGGCCTGGGCGGCTACCCGATGAACCTGCGGCTGCTGGCCGAACGCCTCGGCACCGAGCGGCCGTTCCTCGGGGTGCAGGCCCACGGCGTCAACCCGGGCGAGGTCCCGTACCCGACGATCCGGGAGATGGCGGCCGAGGACGTCCGGGCGCTGCTGGAGGTCCAGCCCGAGGGCCCGTACACCCTGTGGGGCTACTCCTTCGGGGCCCGGGTGGCCTTCGAGGCCGCGTACCAGCTGGAGCAGGCCGGCCACCCGGTCGACCACGTGTTCCTGATCGCCCCCGGATCGCCCAAGGTCCGCACCACCGGGACCCGTCCCGAGGAGCGGACCGCCAACTACACCAGCCGGGCCTTCGTGGCGATCCTGCTCTCGGTCTTCACCGGCACGATCGACAGTCCGCTGCTGGAGCGCTGCCTCGCGGTGGCCCGGGACGACGAGAGCTTCGCCCGTTTCGTCGGCGAGGGCATCCCCGGCCTGGACCCGGACCTGGTGCGCCGGATCGTCCGGATCGTGGGGACGACCTTCGAGTTCAACTACACCTTCCGCGAACTGCGGGAGCGCCGGGTCTCGGCACCCATCACCGTCTTCAAGGCGCGGGGGGACGAGTACTCGTTCCTCGACGGCAGCAGCGGGTACTCCGCCGAGCCGCCGACCGTCGTCGAGCTGACGGCCGACCACTACTCCCTGCTCCGGGCGCCGGACGTCGACGAGCTGGTGACGGCCGTCCACCGCCGCCTGCACCTCCGGAAGGACACCGTGATGCCGCACGTCAACATCAAGCACTTCCCGATGGAACTCAGCGACACCCAGCAGGCCGAGCTGCTGGCGGCGGTGACCAAGGCGGTCACCGACGCCTTCGGCTGCGAGGAGGGCGTGGTGTCGATCGCGGTCGAGTCGATCGCCGAGGAGAACTGGACCGAGCAGGTCTACATCCCGGAGATCGTCAACCGCCGGGACATCCTCGGCAAGGTTCCCGACTACCGCCCCGACGCGCTCTGATGGGGACGGCCGTGAACCCGACGACCTCCCTCTCCCACCGGGCCGTGCCGCTCACCGTCAGCGAGGAGGTGGCCGAAGCGCTCCACGAGGGCCGTCCGGTGGTGGCGCTGGAGTCCAACGTCATCACCCACGGACTGCCCTACCCGGACAACGCCGCGACCGCCCGCAAGGTGGAGCAGGCCGTCCGGGCGGGCGGCTCCGTCCCCGCCACGATCGCGGTCGAGGGCGGCCGGATCGTGGTCGGCATGACGGACGCCGACATCGAGCGCTTCGCCTCCACAGCCGGCATCCCCAAGGTCAGCAGCCGGGACCTGCCGGTCGTCCTGGCGCAGGGCCGGGCGGGCGCGCTGACGGTCGCCTCCTGCCTGGTGGCGGCGGAGCTGGCGGGCATCCCGTTCTTCTCCTCGGCCGGCATCGGCGGGGTGCACCGGGGCGCGGCCACCACCATGGACGTCTCCTCGGACCTGATCCAGTTCACCCGGTCCAAGGTCGCGGTGGTGTGCGCCGGGGCGAAGAAGATCCTGGACCTCGGCCTGACGCTGGAGTACCTGGAGACCCAGTGCGTCCCGGTGGTCTCCTACCGCTCCGACGACTTCCCGGCCTTCTACTGCGCGTCCAGCGGCTTCCGCAGCCCGCTGCGGCTGGACGAGGACGAGCAGGTGGCCCGGTCGATCGAGAACCACTGGGCGCTGGGCAACCGGGGCGGCTTCCTGGTCACCACGCCGGTCCGGCCGGAGGAGGCGATCGACAGCGAGGAGGTGGACGCCGCCATCGTCGAGGCGACCGCCGCCGCCGACCGGGACGGCATCCGGGGCCAGGCGATCACCAAGTACCTGATGCGGGCGGTGGACGCGGCCACCGAGGGCCGCTCCTCCCGGGCCAACATGGCGGTGCTGATCAGCACCGCCGAGGTCGGCGGCCGGCTGGCCGCCGCGTACGCCCGGCTCCGGGCCGAGCTCTGAACCCGCGTCACCCGACCATTCACCGAACCCACCCGACACATGGACGGATACCACGACATGACGCTTCAGCAGCAGTCCACCTCCGAGGCCGAGTCCTACCGCCCGCTGGTCCCCGAGGCGCAGGTGAAGGAGATCACCGAGCTGCGCCGGGCCCTGGGCGAGCTGGGCGGCGAGGAGGGGGAGCAGACCGTCCCGTTCCTCGGCCTGACCCTGCGGGTGCCCGCCTCCGTGATGACCCCCTGCCCGGTCTCCCCGATGCTGGGCGGCGCGGTGTTCGCCGAGGTCAAGCCCGGTGACCGGGTCCTCGACATGGGCACCGGCAGCGGTTCGCTGGCCCTGATCGCCGCGAAGAAGGGCGCCGACGTCCTGGCGGTCGACCTCAACCCGGACGCGGTGGCCGCGGTGCGGGTCAACGCGGAGCTGAACCAGGTCGCCGACCGGGTGGAGGCGCGCGAGAGCGACGTCTTCGCCGCCGTCGAGGGCCGGTTCGACCTGATCGTCTTCAACCCGCCGTTCCAGTGGTTCGCCGCCGCCGACTACGCGGACGTCGCGGGCACCGACGCCGGCTACCGGGCGCTGACCCGCTTCTTCGCCGAGGCCCGGGACCACCTGACGGAGGGCGGGCGGATGGTTCTCTTCTTCAGCACCATGGGCGACGTCGCGTACTTCGAGAAGCTGGTGGCGGACGGCGGCTTCACCCACAAGAAGGTGTTCACCACCACCCAGCCCGTCCTGGACGTGGCGGTCGACTTCACCGTGCACCGCCTCTCCTGACCCCCACCCGCCGGAGCCTCCCTCCCCTCGGGGAGGCTCCGGTCCCGGACCGGCTCACCGGACGTCAGTCCTCGGTGATCCCCAGCAGCTCCAGGAAGGCCGCCGCCGCCGGGTGCGGGCTCTCCCGGCCCCAGATCACGTACTCGGCCCGCGACGGCGCGTCCGTCACCTCGATCGTGACCATGCCGGTCAGGCCCGCGACGTAGCGGGGCGGCAGCAGCGCCACCCCCAGGCCCGCCGCGACCAGCCGGGCCAGGTAGTCGGCGTTGGTCACCTCGAACGCGACCTCGCGGGTGAGACCGGCCGCGGCGAACGCCAGGTCCGACTGGGCCCGCCCCGCGGTCTTCGCCGGGAGGTCGACGAACACCTCCGAGGCCAGCCGCCGCAGGTCCACCGAGCTCTCGCCGGCCAGCGGGTGGTCCGGGGAGACCACGGCGACCAGCCGCTCGCGGGCCAGCTCCCTGGCCATCACCCCCCGGGGGTGCGCGGTGACCGGGATGCCGAGGAAGGCCACCTCGATCTCGCCCTGCCGGACCTGCTCCACCAGCTCGTCGCTGGCCCCGACGCTCAGACTGATCCGGGCCTTCGGGTGCCGCTGGTGGAACTCGCCGAGCACGGCCGGGATGTCCACCGCCGCGACGGTGGGGATCAGCCCCACCTTGAGGAGTCCGCGCACCTCCCCGACGGCGGCCGCGACCTCGGTGGCGGCCCGTTCCGCCGCGTCCAGGCACTGCCGGGCGGCGGGCAGGAAGGCCGCCCCGGCCGGGGTCAGCCGCACCCGGCGGCTGGTGCGCTCGAAGAGCCGCGCGCCGAGTTCCTTCTCCAGCCGCCCGATCTGGTGGCTGAGCGCGGACTGCACCACCAGACAGCGCTGGGCGGCACGGGTGAAGCTGTTCGTCTCGGCGACCGCGATCACGTAGCGCATCTGCTGGAGCTCCATCCGTCCATCGTGATCCGCGATGCAACGGGTGACAAGCATGTGTTGGACTCATCGATGCGCGCGGCCCGACACTGAAGGCGACCGCACACGGTCGGAGCCGCCCCGGAGCGGCTCCGCCGGGCGGGCCCCCGACCGGGTCCGTCCGTCCTGCCCGGACGCCGTGCCGCCGTCGACCTCTCCCCGTTCACCCGCACCTGGGCGCACCCCGCCGAGGCGTGCCCGCGCGCGCCCGTGCCGCCCGTCAGACCGAAAGGACGAGCGACCGTCATGAGCGCCACGCCGGCCAGTCCCGAGACGATCACCGCCGACATCTGGGTCGACCCCCGCTGCCCCTGGGCCTGGATCACCTCCCGCTGGATGCTGGAGGTCGAGCAGGTCCGGCCGGTGGAGACCCGGTTCCACATCATGAGCCTGTCCGTGCTCAACGAGGGCCGCGAGGTCCCGGAGAAGTACCGCCAGGGCATGATCGACGGCTGGGCCTGCGTACGGGTGTGCATCGCCGCCCAGGAGCAGCACGGCACCGAGGTGCTGCGCCCGCTCTACAACGCCATGGGCCGGCTGATCCACCACGAGAAGGCCGGGCTCGGCCACGACATGATCACCGCCGCCCTCAAGGAGGCCGGGCTGCCGGTCGAGCTGGTCTCGGCCGCGGACGACGACTCCTGGGACGAGAAGCTGCGGATCCAGCACCACGAGGGCATGGACCCGGTCGGCTCCGAGGTCGGCACCCCGGTGATCCACGTGCCCGGCCCGGACGGCGAGCCGCTGGCCTTCTTCGGCCCGGTGCTCACCCCCGCCCCGCGCGGCGAGGCGGCCGGGAAGCTCTGGGACGGCGTACTGGCGGTGACGAGCACCGACGGCTTCTTCGAGCTGAAGCGCGGCCGCGACCGCGACCCGATCTTCGACTGAGCCGTCCCCGCCGGGCTGTCCCGCCGGGCCGTCCCCGCCGGGCTTGTCGGCCGCCGGGCCGTCCCCGCCGGGCCGACCGGACGTAATCCCACGGTGCTTCCCACCGGATGTGAGGCGAGATCGACATGACGAGCAGACGGAATCTGTCCACGGTGGCCCTGACCGGCCTGGCACCGACGGTGTGGGGCAGCACCTACCTGATCACCACCGAGCTGCTGCCCCCGGACCGGCCGCTGCTGGCGACCACCATGCGGGCCCTGCCGGGCGGACTGTTCCTGCTGGCCCTGGGCCGCAGGCTGCCGGTCGGCGTCTGGTGGCTGCGCGCGCTGGTGCTGGGGGTGCTGAACATCGGCGCCTTCAACTTCCTGCTGTTCGTCGCGGCCTACCGGCTCCCGGGCGGCATCGCCGCCGTGATCATGTCGGCCCAGCCGATGTTCGTGGTGATCCTGGCGGCGCTGTTCCTCGGTGAACGGGTCAGAGGCGTGCACGCGCTGGCCTGCGCCCTGGGCGCCGGGGGTGTGGCGCTGCTGGTCTTCAAGGGCAGGGTGTCACTGGACGGCGTCGGCGTGCTGGCCGCGGTCGGCGGCGCCCTGTGCATGGCCTCGGGCATCACCCTCACCAAGCGGTGGGGCCGCCCCGAGGGGGTCAGCCTGCTGACCTTCACCGGGTGGCAGCTGACGGCGGGCGGCCTGGTGCTGCTGCCGTTCTGGCTGTCGCTGGAGGACATGCCGAACGGTCTGACGGGCGACAACGTCCTCGGTTTCGCCTACCTCATCTCCCTGGGCGCGGTGCTGAGTTACATCGTCTGGTTCCGGGGGATCGGGCTGCTGCCGGCCACCGCGGTGTCCTTCCTGGCGCTGGGCAGCCCGGTCGTGGCGACGCTGCTGGGCTACCTCTTCAAGGACCAGACGCTGTCGCTGCTCCAGCTCCTCGGCATCGCCGTGATCTTCCTGGCGGTCGTGCTCGGCCAGTCCCGTCCACCCCGGAAGGAGCCAGCGCCGGCGCCTCCCGAGCCTGTCGCGTCGTCCGGCACCGGGGCGCGCGCCCTCGAAGAGGAACGCAGCGGATAGCGGCACGGGCGCACCGTTCCACGCCCACCACCTTGTCGGACCCGGCGCCGCCCGGCGCCGGGTACCGCGCCCGACCGATCCGCCCGACCACTTCCGCCCGACCCACTCCACTTCCGGAGATATGACATGACCACGCAAGAAGAAGAACTGCCCACAGCGGCGACACCGCGGAAGAGCGGTCCGGCGGCCGACGGATGGCTCGGTGTCGCCGCCATCACCGCGAGCCTTTTTGTCTTCCTCACCACCGAGCTGATGCCGATCGGCCTGCTCACCCCGCTCAGCGAGAGCCTGGACGTCTCGGTCGGCACCGCCGGCCTGATGGTCACCGCCCAGGGCGTCGCGGCCGGCCTCGGCGTGCCGTTCATCGTGGCCTGGACCCGCCGGGTCAACCGGCGCAAGCTGCTGACCACCCTGCTCGGCGTGCTGGCCGTGGGCAACCTGATCACCTCGATCGCCCCCAACTACCCGCTGATCCTGGTCACCCGGATGTTCATGGGCTTCGCCAGCGGCGTCTTCTGGGCCATCGGCGTCAGCATGGCGATGCGCATCGTCCCGGAGAAGCAGGCCAACAAGGCCGCCGCCGTCGTGATGTCCGGCATCTCGATCGCCACCGTCGTCGGCATCCCGCTCGGCACCCTGCTGGAGAGCGCCAGCTCCTGGCGCACCACCTTCCTGATCTGGGCCGGCCTCAGCGCGCTGGTGCTGCTCGCCGTCGCCGCCACCATCCCCTCGCTGCCCTCGGCGAACGCGGTCTCCGTCCGCGAGGTCTTCGGACTGCCGGTCAAGAACGTGCCGCTGCGCGTCGTCCTGGTCATGGTGGTGTTCTTCGTCCTCGGCCACTTCGGCGCGTACACCTTCGTCCGCCCGTACCTGGAGAAGAGCGCCGAGGCGAGCGTCGGCTTCATCACCGTCGTCCTGATCGTCTTCGGCATCGGCGGCGCGATCGGCAACTTCATCGGCGGCCAGAGCGTCAACAAGAGCCTGCGCGGCAGCTTCGTGGTCGGCGGTCTGCTGCTGATCGGCGCCCTGGTGATGCTGCTGACCATCGGCACCAACGACTTCGGCGTGATCGTCGCCATGGTGCTGTGGGGCCTCGCCTTCGGTGTCGTCCAGCTCAGCCAGATCAACATGACGCTCGCGGCCGCCCCGGAGACCTTCGAGGCCGCGATGTCGCTCAACACCATGGCCTACAACACCTGCATCGCCCTGGGCGCCCTGATCGGCGGCCTGTTCGCCGACCACACGGGCGTCAAGAGCGTCGTCTGGTTCGGCATCGTCCTGGTCGGCCTCGCCGTGGCCCTGCGCGCCGCCACCGGCCGCCGCGCCGTCCCGGCGGCGAGCTGACCCCTCGAACCACCGGAGCCCGGCACGGACGCCGCGCCACCCCCGTCGCGACGTCCGTACCGCACCCTCCGGTGAGGTGGGCGCGTGCCCCCGGCGACGGCCGGCCGGCACGCGCCCACACCTCTCTTCGGCGGGGCGCGGCCTTCGGGGCCGCGCCCCGCGTCCTCGTCTCCCGGCTCCGCATCTTCTGCTCCCGCCCCCACCCCTGACCTCCCGCCAGCCCCCCCTGACCCCCTGCCCGGGCGGTGCGCACACCCTGGGATGATGGCCCGATGAAGCCTGCCCGCCGTCCCGCAGCCGGAAGTCGGCCGGGCCGACTTCCGGCGCGGGCGGACAGCAGTGAGCGGGGGCTCATGAAGCGGTGGTGGCACAGGGCGGCGGTAACGGCCGCGGCCGTGACGGTGGTCGCCGGGGCGGTGGCCGGGTGCGGCGACCCGGAACCGCCGGCCGAGCGGCTGATCGCCGTGCGCCTGGACGCCGGACGGCTGGTCGTGCGGACGGGCATGTGCCACGACGAGCGGCTGCATGTGCTGCGGGTGAAGGTGTTCCCGGGCACGGAGAAGCTGGAGGTGCACCCGCGGGAGGGCCGCTCCGCCACCGAGACCGTCGACCTCGGCGCCCTCCCGCCCGGCTGGACCACCTCCGGCAAGCCCCCGGGCCCGGTGGTCGCCGACCGCCGCTACACCGTGGAGGTCGTCCGCGACCGCGCCCTCACCGTGACCGTGCCCGGCGACGTGCTGCTGGGCCTGCCCGCCGGCAAGTGGGCGGCGGGCGGCTGGGACTGGGACTACAAGCTGCTGAGCGCCAAGGACTTCGAGAAGCGCCGCAAGTCCTCCTGCCGGGACGGCTCCTGAGCTCCTGACCGTCCCCGTCGGCCGCCGGGGACGGTCAGGAGAGTGGGGCGGTGGGGCGGGGGTAGGGGTCAGGGGGTCATGATCTGCCAGTAGACGCTGGCGTTGTTGCCGTCACCGCCGTTGCGCCCGAACCGGAAGTTCGGGTCCGACCCGAAGTTGTCGTACGAGTTGCTGCCCGCGTACGGGTTGTTCCAGTGCAGCTGCACACGCTTGCCGTTGAGCACGCTCACCTTGCAGTTGAACGCGTCGTAGATGACGTGGCCCTCGGTGCCGGTGAGGAAGCCGTTGCTCTCGGACTGCCAGTGCGTGGCGACCCCGTCGGGGATGACGGGCTCCGGGGCCAGACCGTCCGACCAGACCCCGTGGTCCAGCCAGGCGTTCTGCAGCCGGAGCTCACAGCTGCTCCAGTTGACGAGCGAGACCTGCGTGCTGCGCGCCGCGGTCTGGATCGAGGACCGGCCCTCGACGGTGGTCGCGCCGGCCGGGGTCGCGCCGGCCGGCGCAGCGGTGGCGAGCATCGCGGCGAGGCCGGCGGCGGCCAGGGCCGCCCTGACGAGGGTCCTTCGCTGTGCCATGGGATCTTCCTCCCGTTTCCGGACCGCTTCGATGCGGTCCTCCTGGGGAAGAGCCTCCGCGACACGTGTTGACAGGTCGTCGACAAACGATGGACCGCCCGGTCACCGCTTGATCACCGCCCGGTCAGGGCTTCAGCCGGTAGTGGTAGCTGTGCGAGACCTCGAAGCCGACCCGCTCGTACAGCCGCCGCGCCGTCGTGTTCTCGGCCGTGACCTGGAGGTACAGCGTCCCCGCGCCCCGCGCCTCTGCCCAGCGTGCGCCGACGTGCAGGATCGCCCCGGCGATGCCGCTGCGCCGGTGCGCGGGGTCGGTGGCCATGCAGAAGACCCCGGCGCAGCCGGGCGCCGCCACCATGAGCCCGATGCCCACGAGCCGGCCGTCGCGCTCGACGCCGAGGTGGGCGGCGGGGCCGGTGATGCGTTGGAACAGCCGCTCGGCCTCCGCCCGGCCGCTCCCGGACGGTTCCAGTGCCGCGTAGGCGTCGAGCCAGGCCCGGGTGGGGTGTTCGGCGAGGGTGACGTCCAGCGGCGTCGCGGGCCGGGCGGCGGCGGTGACGGCGGCGGCCGGTGCGGTGCACACCAGGACCTCGCCCTCCTTCCGGTAGCCGCGCGCGTCGAGTGCGGCGTCCAGTGCGGCGTGCTCCTCGGCGGGGGAGACCTGGACGGTGACCGGCAGCCCGTGCGCGGCGTAGTACCCCTCCACCCGTTCGATCCCGCTCAGCAGGCCGTCGCCCCGCCCCACCGGCAGCGCGGAGTTGGAGCGCCGGCGCGGGACCCCGGGGGTGTGCCGCAGCAGCCAGCCGCCCTCCTCCTGCACCTCCTCGGCGGGCCAGGCCCGTGCCGCGTGGCGTTCGATCAGCCGCGTGTCGATCAAGGTCTTCTCCTGTCCCCGTCCGGGCGCGTTGCCCGGTGCATGCGGCAGGATGCCCCGAAAGGATCTTTGAGGTCCACCACGTAATGCTTCACAGACCTGTAAGGACAGCTTGATGTTGGATCCGGCGCGGCTCCTCCTGCTGCGCGAACTCGCCGACCGGGGGACGATGACGGCGGCCGCCGCCGCCCTCGGCCGCACCTCCTCGGCGGTCTCCCAGCAGCTCGCGGTACTGGAGCGCGAGGCCGGGGTGCCGCTGCTGGAGCGGGACGGCCGCCGGGTCCGGCTGACACCCGAGGGCGTGCGCCTGGTCGCGCACGCCCGCATCGTCCTGGGCGCGCTGGAGACCGCCGAACGCGACCTGCGGGCCGCCGCCGACACCCCGCGCGGCCCGGTCGGCCTCGCCTGCTTCTCGACCTTCGCCGCCGTGTACGTCGTGCCCGCCCTGGTCGCCGCCCGCGAGCGCTTCCCGGAGCTACGTGTCTCCCTGCTGGAACTGGAACCCCCCGAGGCCCTGGCCGCCCTCCGGGCCCGCCGCTGCGACGTCGCCGTCCGCTACACCTACGACCTGGTCCCCGAACCGGGCCTGGCGGACGACGAGTTCACCGTCCACCCGCTCACCGCCGACCCGGTTCTGCTCGCCCTGCCCGCCGGGCGCGATCTGCGGGACACCGTCGACCTGCGCGACCTCGCCGACACCCCCTGGATCGTCGGCTCCCGCGAGGACGGCAGCGCCGCCCTGGTCCGCGCCGCCTGCGCGCAGGCGGGCTTCGCACCTCGGATCGCCCACGAGGTCGACGACTACCACCTCGCCCTGCGCATGGTGGCGAACGGCCTCGGGGCGGCCCTGCTGCCCCAGCTCGCCGCCGACGCTCACGCCCCGGCCGCCGCCGACGTGGCCCTGCGCCCGGTACGCGGCCCCGAACTCGTCCGCCGCATCCACGCCCTGACCCTCCCGGCCCCCGCGGCCCGCCCGTCGGTGGACGCCGTCCTGGCCCTGCTTCGGCCGCCCGTGGCGTAGCACGGCGAGGGCCCCGCCGGAATCCGGCGGGGCCCCCTCGACCGTCGACACGGCCACCTCGGCTGTCAGAACGAGTGGTCCGTCAGACCTGTTCGACGGACCGCCGTCGCACCTCGACCTCCACGGCGTCGAGGAACTCGTCCGGCGGCCGGTAGCCGTGCTCGACGATGTAGTGGATCACCAGAGTCGGCGCCACGAAGACGGTGTCAGAGGAGCTTCGGACATGGATCTCCGCGGTCCCCAGCAGGCTGCTACCGGATTCGGCGTGCGGATTGTCCACCATCAGGTACAGCGCACCGCAGAAATCGCACTCGTGCAGGCCCCTTGTCTGATTGTCCGGATCGATGACCAGCCTCAGCAGGCCGTCCACGACCTCTTCGGCCACCTCGCCCTGCTGGTAGTCGTGCGCGTCGTCCAACCAGCCGACATTCACCATGCCCTCACCGGGCTTGTGGTACGTGTACGGCGATCCGTCCGGGTAGTACGTCATCCCTTCGACCACTTCCGGCAGATGGCGACATGCACGACACCCATGTTCTCCTCCAGGATTTCACTGAGCCGCATCGCGTCGCTCACGGTGATCGATTTGACGGACATCTCCAGGTTTCCGCCCGGGAACACAGTGTAGTCCTGCACCGTTTTCCCGGGCTTGACCACCTGGGCGACCTTCGGCTGCGGGAACCTTCCCAGCTCGACGTTCAGTGCATCGATCTGTCCGAGCTCCTCGCCGTCCTTGACGTAGAACTTCAGTGTGGTGCCCTTCGGCACCTCGAAGTCACCCGATCCCCTGACATAGGCTCCGTGCCCGGCGATGACCTTCTGCCCGTCGGGGCGTGCCCGCTGGTTCCATACCGCGGCCTTCCCCTTGCCGGGTCCCGCCTCGGCCCGGGCGCCGCTGTTCGACACCCCACTGCTCCGAGAGGGCGTCTTTCCGCCGCCCGCCTTCGAGACTCCGGGAGCGGGCCCGGACTTTCTGGCGCCCTCCGCCGCCCGTGAAAGGGACGGCGAATTCGGCAGGGACTTGGAGGCGCCGCGGATGCCCTTGGCTGCCTCGCTGCCGCGTTCGACGGCCTTGACCACGTCGGTGGCGGTGTCGACGGCCTTGGCGACCTTGGAGGCCACGCGGGCCGCCGTGGCGGCGCTGCCGATCACCGGGACGACGGCGACCAGGGACATGGCCGCGTTCTTCCAGTCGCCCTCGGCCGCGTACCAGACGCCGTTGACGATGTCGCAGGCGTCGCCGATCACCGGGATCATGCCGGCCACGTCCAGGACGGTGTGGCCGATGTTGGAGATGGTGCTGTAGTTCTCCTTGACCACGTCGACGGCCTTGCTGACCGCCTGCGTCGCCTTCTTGACGATGCTGGAGCCCCACCACAGACCACTCGGGTCCGAGAACGTCAGCGGGCTGTTGTTGGCGTACAGGTAGCCCTGCAGCTGCTGCGGGTCGCTGGTGTCGATGACCGGGTCCACCGACAGGAAGCGGCCGAGCTTGGGGTCGTACTCGCGGGCGCCCAGGTGGGTCAGGCCGGTGGCCTTGTCCTGGGCGCCGCCGACGAAGCCCTTCTCGCCGAGCCACTCGCCGGGGGCCGGCTGGGCGCCGCGCTCCTCGCCGAAGGGCTTGAACGCGCGCCGGGTCACCCCGAGCGAGGAGGTGTCGATCGCGGTCGTGCCCGTGCCGTTGAGGTCGGAGGCGATGTAGCTGAGCCGCCCGTCCGAGGTGCGGGCGATGGTCGGGCCGCCGTCGGTCGGGTAGTAGCGGGTGCCGCTGACCTGGCCGGTGGCGGTGTCGAGGGTCAGCTCGGCGCTGCCGAGGTAGAGCGTGGTGCGGCCCGGGTCGCGGCGCAGCAGGCGGTTGCCGTCGGCGTCGTAGACGTAGGTGGAGGTGCCGCCGCTGGTGGCGGCGGTGGCCAGGTGGCCGTCCGGGTCCCAGGTCATGGTCTGGGTGTTGCCGCCCTCGTCGGGGCGGGTGAGGGTGTTGCCGGTCTGGTCGTAGGTGTAACCGGTGGTGACGGTCGGGCCGTTGCCGGTCGTGGTGCGGGTGCTGGTCGGGGCGTGCGGCCGGGGCTGGCCGGGGGCCGGGTAGGTGTGGGTGGCGGTGACGTCCTTGGCGGTGTCACCGGTGGGGTCGTGGTCGACCGTGCCGGTGCGGTTGCCGGTGGCGTCGTAGCCGAAGGACTGCCAGTAGGGGGCCGGTCCACCGATGGTGGCCGGGTTGGGGGTGGTGTTGGTGCAGCCGCCGACGCCGGGCACGGACGGGCCGGGGCGGGTGGTGGTGCCGCCGGTGTCGGTCCAGGCCTGGGTGAGGCGCTTCAGGTGGTCGTAGCTGAAGCACTGGGTGTCGGTGGCACCGTCGTTGCGCCAGGTGGAGACGGAGGTGACGTCACCGGCCGGGCTGTAGGTGTAGTCGGTGACGTCGACGGACGTCCGGCCGTCCTCCTTGTCCAGCAGGGAGCGCAGCAGGCGCCCGGTTCCGGGCTGGTAGGTGTGGGTGAGCGCGACCTGCTTGGGGACGTCCCCGTAGGTGATCCGCTGGAGCTGGCCGAGCTCGTCGTAGGTGGTGAAGTTGACGTAGTCGTCGCCGAGCGAGGAACCCATCGAGACCAGCAGGCCGTTGGGGTTGCGGCCGAGGTACACCGTCTCGGCCGGCAGCGGGCCCGTCGCACCCAGATCGGTCAGGACCGGCAGGCCGGAGATCGGATCGTAGGTGGTCTCGCCGCCGTAGGTGCCGGAGAGGGCACCCTCACCGTCGGGGACGGTGATGCGGGTACCGGTCGCCTGGTAGGCGGTGTTGTAGCCGGTGACCTCCTGGCGGTAGCCCTTGCCGTCGGACCAGCTGGTCGCGGCGGTGGGCAGGCCGGGCAGCAGGGTGTCGTACTCGTAGGTGGCCAGCGGGGTGCCGGTGGTGCTGCCGAGGTTGCGCGACAGCGGCCGGCCGAGGATGTCGTAGCTGACGGCGACGGTGGTGCCGCGGGCGTCGGTCGTGGCGACCGGGCGGTCGGCGGCGTCGTAGACCGTGGTGATGGTGCCCTTGTCCGGGTCCTCCGAACGGGTCTGGCGGCCGTGGATGTCGTAGCCGTACTTCCAGGCGTTGCCGACCGGGTCGTTGACCTGGCTCAGCTTGCCCTCGACGTCGTAGGTGTACTTCGTCGCGTCGTACGCGCCCTGCGTCGTGCCGTTCTTGTACTGCCGCAGTTCGGTGGTACGCCCGCGCGAGTCGACGAGGGTGCTGGTGGCGATGCCGCCCTGCGGCGGGGTGGCATCGGTGCGGTCGACGCCCGGGTAGGAGACGGTGGAGCGCCACTGCTCGATCGCCTTGGACGAGAAGGTCTGGACGACCGGGCGGCCGAGGCCGTCGTAGAACGAGGCGCCCTGGCCGGGGACCTCGTTGTCGTTGGCGACGAACCGGGTGGTGCCGGGGTCGCCGGTGCGGTTGATGTACGGCTGGTTGGTCTTCACCACCTGGCCGTGACTGTTGTAGAAGGTGTCGCTGATGACGCGCGAGTCCGCGGCGTTGTTGGCCGGGGTGCTCTGGCTCTGGACCGGCTCGCCGAAGGCGTTGAGGATGGTGACGCCGACGGTGTAGCTCTTGCCGCTCTCGCGCAGCTTCCTGGTGGTGACCGAACTGGTGCCGGTGTTGGACAGCTGGTACTCGAACAGGCTGTCGGCGAGGTCGGTGCCGGGGGTGCGACCGGGCTGCCAGGCGGCCGTGGTGCGGCCGAGGGCGTCGACGGTCTGCTGCGAGGTCCGGCCGTTGTGGTCGACCGACTTGACCGGCACCTCACGGGTCGGGTGGAAGGTGGTGGTGCTGCTCCAGCCCTTGGCGTTGGTCACCTTGACGCTGGTCGGCAGCACGTTGGCGGCCGGCTGGTACTCCGTGCCGGTGGTTGCGCCGGCGGCGTCGGTGCTGGTGGTGACGCGACCGTAGGTGTCGTAGCCGACGGTGGAGACCAGCGAGTAGACCGGCTGGCCGCCGGAGAAGCCGTCGAGCTCCTCGGTCCGGGTCACCTGCCCGGGGCCGTTGAGGGTGTTGAAGGCCTGGCCGTCGAAGAACGCCCGGTTGCGGCCCAGGGTGTTGGCCTCGGTCGGGTCGGTGGCGCAGTCGCCCTGGCCCTGGATCGTCTCCGCGACCCGGTCGAGCATCCAGGTGGTGGTGTTGCGGACGTACTTGGTGACCACGCACAGGTCCGGCAGGCCGTCCGCGCGGTCGACGACACGCTTGGGCATGCCGTACTCGTCGAACACCGCGGTCTTGGAGGTGGACTGCCAGGTTCCGTCGGAGCGCAGTGCGCTGTCCTTGCCCGTGCCGTTGCGCAGCATCCGCGCCTCCAGCAGGGGCAGCCCGGTGCCGCGGTTGTGGGTGGCGGCGGACGCCGACAGCCACATGTCGGACTTGGTGATCGCCACGACCGTGCCGCCGTCGGCGGTGTAGGTGTGCCGCTCACGGAGCGAGCCGGCCAGCGGGTTGGCGTCCTTGACCGTGGCGCCGCCGATGTCCGTGTACGTCGCGGACCGCTTGGAGCCGTCGGCCTTGTAGTCGCCGTCCATGCCGCGCAGGTAGAAGGCGACGGCCTTGCCGATCGGGTCGGGGGCCACACCGCTGCGGGTGACGACCTGTTCGTAGCCGCGGAACTGGTTCCAGGTGCGGCGCTTGGTGTCGGTGTACTCGTCGTCGTCGCGGTGCCAGGCCGCGTCGCCGACGTACTGGTACGTGGTGGTGCGGGCGGGCGAGCCGCCGAACGGGTCCCGCTCGTTGACCTGGGCGACGACGTACTTGTGGAACCAGTCCAGGGTCGGGTCGAGCGGGCTCTTCTCGTCGGCGCTCCAGTAGACCGGGTAGCAGCGCTTGCCGTTGCCGTCCTGGCTGCTCGGCAGCGCGCCGGGGGCGCAGTCGGCCGGGGCGTAGACGGCCTCGGTCACCTTGCCGGTCTCGGCGGTCACGCCGATGATGCGGCGCCGGTTGAGTGCGGGGCGGCCGTCGGTGCTGGAGTCGACCCGGTTGTTGAGGAAGTCCCCGGTGAAGGTGATGGCGGGTTGCTTGATCTTCTCGGCGCCGTCGTACCCGGTGTGGGTGATCGACTTCAGCCACAGCGCCGGGGCGGTGCGGTCCTTCGGGTCCGGGAACTCCTGGTCGAGCGCGTAGGAGTCGACGTCGGCGTAGCCGCCGCCGTTGAGGACCTGGGTGGTGATCGCGGTCAGGCGCCTGGTGGACCAGAAGGTCGCGCTGTAGTTGGCGCAGGCGCCGGTGGCGGCGCAGTTCTGGTCGAACGGGACGTCCGGCCACTTGGCCGCGTTGGCGGCGTTCAGCTTGGCGGGCGCGCAGTCGAACCCACCCTCCTCGGGCAGGCAGCGTTCGGCGGTGCCGAACACGACCTGGCCGGTCGGCTTGACGCTGTCCGCGTCGGTGAGCCTGGAGCCGTAGGCGATCCGGGTCAGGTAGCCGCCGCGCACGTAGGAGGTGCGGGTGCCGGACGGGTTCTGGGCGGAGACACCCCGCTGGTAGTAGTTGGTCTCCTTCTCGTACCAGTGGGAGATCACACTGCCGCGCGGGTCCACGACGAAGTCGAGGTTCCAGCGCCAGGCCTGGTCGCACCAGGAGGTGTCGAAGGTCGACTTGTTGCACTCCTCGCCGGTGTTGTTGCCGTACACCGGGGTGGTCCAGGCGGAGTTGGTGGCGGGCGAGGAGGCGTTGCCGCCCGGCTTGCGTCCGAGCCCGAAGTAGTACTGGGTACCGTCGGTCGTGGTGACCCGCCAGTGCTCGCCGTTGTTGTCGCCGTTGGTGGCGCCGGTCAGCAGTTCGACGCGCGAGGCGTCGTCGCCCTCCAGCCGCCAGGTGCCGGTCCCGTCGTCGCGGACCAGCGTCGAGGAGCGGCCGTTCAGCGAGATCGTCGCGTTCCAGCCGGACAGGCACTGCTCACCGGAGCCGGCCTGACCGTCCTTGGCGCACGGCTTGAAGCGGCGCTCGACGAAGCCGGGGGTGTAGTCCCAGCCCTCGCCGATCCACGAGGACTGGTTGTTGGTCGCGGCCGTCCGGCCGTCCACCGACTGCGAGCTGTACGACAGGCTGACGTTCGGCTTGGAGCCGCCCAGGCCGTCCGGGACGGCGATCGGGTACGACCAGTTGAA
>NZ_JAIY01000003.1:95677-97165 GCF_000710405.2 Kitasatospora sp. MBT66
GACCGGATCGAGGTCGCGAGGCGACCAGACCTTGGGATTGCGCGGCTTCCACTCCGCCGCGTTCGCGGGCCCGACACCGGCGAGCATCGACAGTACGAGCACGGCGACGGTGGTGAGCCGTCGTCTTCCTCGTGACCGTCCGCCGGCGCGGAATCCCCCTGATGATGACGACACGACTTGCCCCCTGGCACGCCGAAGCAGACCCCCGAACGGAAGGTCTGCTGAACAGAGATAATTGCGCGCGGAGCCTAACCTCCGTCAGATAACTTGATCCATCGGTTACCTCGGTCGTACCGAGAGACGGGCGAACCGGGGTGAAGTCGGCTACTGTCCCGGCCATTGCGGAGAGTCAAGAAATGGTGGGCGTTTTGCCTGCATTGCAGTGCCGGATTCCTGAAGATCCATTACCGAGCGCAGGCGCACGATCCGCTGAGAACAACGGGACGGTCACGGAGAGCTGCCACATGTGAGCTGCGTCACGGGGGTGACGATGATCTGTCAGATCGGATGTCGCGCAGGGGTGTTAAGTTCCCGTTCGCCGATATCCCTACGGCGCTCATCACTTGACGAGGGGTTTACCAATGGGGTCGATATCCCCCCACTACGGTCGTCGACGCAGATCGGTGCTCGCCGCATCGATCGGCCTCGTACTGACCGTCGGCGCGCTCGGTTCCACCGCACCCGCACTGGCCGCGAACGGATCGACCGCGCCCGGACCGACCGCGACCGCTCCCGGTGCCGCCGCGCCCGGACCGACCGCGCCCGCCCCGGCCGTCCCGGGCGCTGACCGGACCGCCGCCGCCCAGGCCGCCGACGCCGAGCACCGCTCCGCCGAGGCCGCGGCCCTGGCCGAGGCGAAGCGCACCGGCAAGCCGGTCGAGATCCCGGCCCTGACCACCGAGACCGACACGGTGGTCGCCAACCCGAACGGCACGCTCGGCCTGCGGCGGACGGTCGCCCCCGCGCGCGCCAAGCAGCAGGACGGCGCCTGGAAGGACCTGGACGCGACCCTCGCCCGGGGCGCCGACGGCACCGTCGTCCCCAACGTGACCAGCAATCACCTCACGCTCTCGGGCGGCGGTTCCGGTCCGCTCGCCACGCTCGACCAGGACGGCAAGAAGCTCGCCCTGAGCTGGCCCGGCACGCTTCCGGCGCCCGCCCTGGACGGCGAGACCGCCACCTATCCCGAGGTCGTGCC
This sequence comes from Kitasatospora sp. MBT66, assembly GCF_000710405.2. Lineage (NCBI taxonomy): Bacteria > Bacillati > Actinomycetota > Actinomycetes > Kitasatosporales > Streptomycetaceae > Kitasatospora > Kitasatospora sp. MBT66. The sequence continues at coordinate 96,876 of NZ_JAIY01000003.1, forward strand.
CGGCGTCGACCTGAAGGTCACCGCGAACCAGGCGGGCGGCTTCACCCAGGTCCTGGTGGTCAAGACCCCGGAAGCCGCGAAGAACCCCAGGATCAAGGACCTCACCCTGGGCATGAAGGCCGACGGCGTCTCGGTGAGCGCCGACGCCGGCGGCAACCTCAACGCCACCGACGCCGGCGGCCGGGTGGTCTTCCGCGCGCCGGCGCCCACCATGTGGGACTCCAGCACCGCCGCGCAGGCGCCGACCGCGCCCGCTCAGGCCCCGACCGCGCCCGCTCAGGCCCCGACCG
>NZ_JAIY01000003.1:97228-118646 GCF_000710405.2 Kitasatospora sp. MBT66
CCGCGGCAGCGAAGGCCGGCCTCCGTACGGCTGTCGCGGCGGCGGCACCGGCCGGGGACGCGAACCCAGACGCGGCCGCCGCCCCCGCCGCCGCGCCCGCCCCCGCCGACTCCGACGGTCTGAAGACCCAGTCGGACGCGGCCGGCCCCGGCGCCGCCGCCAAGGTCTCCCAGCTGGCGGCCACCCCGGCCGCCACCTCGCTGACCATCACCCCGGACGCCACGTTCCTCGACGCGCCGACCACCACCTACCCGGTCTACATCGACCCGACCTGGACCCCCACCAGCCGGGGCACCCAGCACTGGACCTGGGTCCAGGAGGCGTACCCGACCAAGACCCACTACGACGACTACGGCGACCAGTACGACCCCGGCGTCGGCTACCAGCAGTGGCAGGTCAAGAAGGGCCTGGAGCGCTACTACTTCCAGATCGACACCGGCGACCTGGGTGACAAGGCCATCCGGAAGGCCAACGTGGTGGCCACCCAGTCCTACGGCGCGGCCAACAACTGCGCCTCCGAGTTCGGTGTCGTGCTGCACCCCACGCACCCCATCGACGGCTCCACCTCGTGGGGCCAGCAGCCCTGGGACTGGGGCGCGCTCGGTACGTTCAAGCTCAACAGCGCCGGCGGCGACGGCTGCCGCGGCGCCACCGCCACCGGTGAGTGGGACATCCGCGACCACCTGACCGCGAACAACTGGCGCGGCGCGCTGACCTTCGCGCTGTTCGCGGCCGACGAGTCCAAGCAGTCCGGCAACATCGGCTTCAAGCGGTTCACCCGCACCCCGAGCAAGCTGCCGTACATCTACGTCGAGTACAACCGCGCCCCGCTCAAGCCGTGGGCCCTGGGTATGACCCCGACCCCGGTGAACGCCAACGGCAACGGCTGCGGCTGGATCGGCGCCACCAACGCCGCCACCGGCATCCGGATGACGGCCTGGGTCGGCGACCCGGACGGCAACCAGACCGACGCCCAGTTCGAGGTCCGCGACGCCGGCGTGGGCGGCGAGCCGGTCGCCTGGGCCAGTGGCTGGGGCAACCTCGGCAACAGCAACCACGAGGCCGCCGTCGTGCCCGGCAACCTCTCCGACGGCCACACCTACTACTGGCGGGTCCAGGCCGGTGACGGCGAACTCCCCTCCGAGTGGGCGTTCGGCTGCATGTTCAGCCTGGACCTCACCCCGCCGTCGGTGCCGACCGTCACCTCCACCGACTACCCGAAGTCCGGCACCCTGCCCGGCTCCTCGAAGGTGATCGGCCAGGCCGGCGCCTTCACCGTCCAGGCGACGGACAACGCCAGCGGCATCCTCTACTACGAGTACGCCTTCAACTCGGGCATCCCGGTCGGCGGCGCCGCGACGGCCTACGCCGGCGGCGACGGCTCCGCGGTCCTCAACCTGACGCCCACCATGTGGGGCACCAACATCCTCCGGGTGCAGGCGGTCGACCGGGCCGGCAACCGCTCGCAGGAGAACACCTACACCTTCTACGCACCGAGCGACCCGAACGACCGGACGGTGCTCGGCGACATCACCGGCGACGACCGGGTCGACCTGCTGCTCCCCGACGCCGGCGACAACCTGCGCGTCTACCCGGCCGCCACCGACCCGGCCGCCACCGGCATCCTGGCCTCCGACAAGGCGAACAGCCCGGGCGGCAAGGGCTGGAAGGACACGCTCGTCACCCACCGCGGCGGCAACGGCATCCACGTGGACGACCTGTACGCCTACCGCGACGGTGAACTGACCCTCTACCGCAACACCCTGACCACCGGCAGCTTCGCCACCACCTCGCAGTACTTCACCGCGAACGCCACGGTCGCGGTCAAGCGGCCTCTGCCCCAGCGCTGCAAGCTCCTGGACGGGCAGCCGTGCGGTTCCGCCTACGCCACCGACTGGACCAGGGTGCGGCAGATCCTCGCATTCGGTTCCGCCGAGGGCGGCGCCCCCGACAAGACCCGCACCGACCTGCTCACCGTCGAGGACAACGGCCAGGGCGGCACCCAGCTCTGGCTGTTCCACGGCAACAGCACCACCGGCTTCTTCGACTACCCGGTCCTGCTCTCCACCGGTGACTGGCGCGACCTCGACCTGATCGCGCCCGGCGACACCAACGGGGACGGCCTGGCCGACCTCTGGGCCCGCGACCGCCAGTCCGGCAAGCTGTACCAGTACCCGAGCCGCAAGAACACCGCGGGCAAGGGCGACCTCGCCGCCTTCGCCAACCCGGTGACGGACAACGCCATCGGGGTCGGCCTGAATCCGGCGGTCTACCCGACCGTCGGTTCCTCCGGCGACTTCGCCAGCGACGGCATCGCCGACCTGTGGGCCCTCAACTCCAGCGGAGGACTGGAGAACTGGCGCGGCACCACCGCCGACGGCAGCTCCGGCACCCCGGTCACCGGCTTCGCCGGACAGCCCCTCCTCGGCTTCCCGGGCGGGACCGTCAGCATCCACACGGCGCTCACCGGCCGGTGCATCGACGCCCGCGGCGGCAACGACGGCGACAGCCTGACCCTCTGGGACTGCTGGAACGGCGACCGGCAGCACTTCACCTTCCACAGCGACAAGACCCTGCGTGTCTCGGGCAAGTGCGTCACCGCCGGGGCGGACGGCCGGATCACCGTCCAGCCCTGCCCGTCCGGCCCGACGGCCTCGGCGACCGACGCCCAGAAGTGGGAGCTGCGCGCCGACGGTGCCGTCTACAACCCGCCGTCGGGCTCCTGCCTGGACGTCCCGCAGTGGAACGGCAACAACGGGACGGACCTGGCGCTCTGGGGATGCAACGGCGGTGACAACCAGCGTTGGACCACCACGGCCAACGGGCCGAGCCCGCTCCACAGCGTGGCCGACCGCCGGAAGTGCATCGACGCCGCCGGCGCCTACGACGGAGCGCCGATCACGGTGTACGACTGCTGGAACGGCTCCAACCAGTACCTGACCTTCTACACCGACGGCACCCTCCGGGTGTACGGGAAGTGCCTCGCGGGCGCCGAGAACAGCGGTGAGAACCGCACTCGCGTCCTGCTCTGGAGCTGCCTCCCCGGTACCGACGGGAACAGCCAGCAGTGGGCACTGAACGGTGACGGCGCCATCGTCAACGGGCCGTCCGGCCGGTGCCTGGACGTTCCGGGAGGTCGGGCCGAGAACGGTGTCGGGCTCATGATGTTCGACTGCAACGGCGGCTCCAACCAGAAGTGGACCACCACCTGACGGACGGTCCCCCGACCCGACCCCCGGCCCGGCCCTCCGCGTTCTTCGCGGAGGGCCGGGCCGGGGCCTTTCCGGGGGGTTCCCCCACCGCGCGCGGTCCGGCTGCCCCGAGGGCCGGTCCACCGGCTGCCACCGTGGTCCTGTGGATCTTGGTCGACCAGGCTGGGGCACATCGGCATTTCCGAGCAAAGGGAACCAATCGTGTTCAGCGCCAAGCTCTCCCGCACCGCCGTCCGCAGCACCGCCGTCCGTACCGCCGCCGTCGGTGCCCTCGCCGCCGTCGCCTGCGCCACCCTCATGGCGGGCAGCGCCGGAGCCATCGTCAACGGCGGCGACTCCACCGAGCGTTACCCCTTCATGGCGACCATCCCGGAGTCCGCCCCCACCCTCGGCCTGGTCGACGGCAACTGCGGCGCCTCGCTGATCGACCCCCAGTGGGTGCTGACGGCCGCGCACTGCATCGCCGTCGAGGGCATCGAACTGGAGGGCATCGTCCGGGTCGGCAGCGACCACCGGAAGACCGGCGGCACCGTCCGGAAGATCGACCGCACCTTCGTCCACCCCGGCTACGTCAACGGCGCGGGCGTCGCCGCCAACAAGGACGACCTCGCCCTCGTCCGCCTGGACCGCCCGGTCGGTCAGCGGCCGATCAGGATCGCCGAGGCCGGACGCCCCGGCACCGCCACCCGGCTGCTCGGCTACGGCACCACCGTGGACGGCAAGTTCGCCTTCCCCGAGCGGCTCCAGGAACTGAACACCCGGGTGGGCGCCGTGTCCGACTGCGCCCCCGGCTTCGCGGACGCCACCCGGCTGTGCACGCTCACCACCAAGCCCAAGGCGATGGCCTGCCACGGCGACTCCGGCGGCCCGCAGCTCCAGAAGGCCCGCAACGGGCGCTGGGAGCTGATCGGCGTCACCTCCGGCCCGGGCGCCCCCGGGGTGCCCTGCTCGGAGGGCCCCGGCCTCTACACCAACGCGGCCGCCTACAAGGGCTGGATCCAGCAGACCCTGAGGGACAACCGCACCGCGGCCCCCGTGGCCCCCGTGGCCCCCGCCGCCTCCACCGCCGACCTCGTGCCGACCGCGGGCTGACCCGACCCGGCAGCCCCGCCACGGGCCGCACCGTGTGAAGCCGTCCGCCCGGTCGCCGGGCGGACGGCTTCACGCGCAGGCCCGCCGGCCGCTCACCCGGTACCCACGACCTCCAGCAACTGCCCCACCAGCGGATTCGGGTCGTCCCGGCGCCAGGCGACGGCCACCCGCGTGCGGACGGTACCCGGCTCGACCGCCCGGAACGCGACACCCCGCAGCCGGATCCGCCGGATGCTTGCCGGCGCGAGCGACACCCCCAGCCCGGCCCCGACCAGCGCGCACACCGTCTGCCACTCCACCGCGTGCTGCACGATCCTCGGCGCGAACCCCACAGACCCGCACACCTCCGCGATCCGGTCGTACAGCCCCGGCCCCACCGCCCGGGGCAGCAGCACGAACGGCTCCTCCGCCAACGCGCCCACCTCCACCGTCCGCCGGGCCGCCAGCGGATGGTCCGAGGGCAGCACGGCGACGAACGGCTCGGTGAGCACGGTCCGGAAGCCCAACGCCCCCTCCTCCCCGGCGGGCGGCGGCTCGCGCAGCAACCCGATGTCGACGGCGTCCTCGCGCAGCGCGGCGAGCTGCGGGGCCGTCGTCATCTCCCTGATGTCCAGCTCGACGGCCGGGAACCGCTCCCGGAAGGTCCGCAGCAGCCCAGGCAGCACGGTCAGCGCCAGCGAGGCGGAGAACCCGATCCGCAACCGCCCCGCCCGCCCGCTCCCCACCGCCCGCGCGGCGGCCAGCCCGTCCGCGAGGCCGGCGAGCGCCCGCTGCGCCGAGGGCAGCAGCTCCCGCCCGGCCGGGCTGAGCGCGACCCGCCCGGGCCCGCGGACGAAGAGGGGGTGCCCGACCTTCGCCTCCAGCCGGGCGATCTGCTGGCTCAGCGGCGGCTGGGCGACACCGAGCCGCGCGGCGGCCCGGCCGAAGTGCAGCTCCTCGGCGAGCACCGTGAACGCGTGCAACTGGGGGAGGGGGAGTTCGGGGCGGTCCATATCCCCAGAGATACCAGACGATCGATTCCCGGGTATTGGACGTATCACCGCAGCTCACCTAGCGTTCGGCGCATGACGGAGCGACGCACCATCCTGAGCGGATCCACCTTCGAGGAACAGATCGGCTACGCCCGCGCGGTCGTCGTCGGCGACCACGTCCACGTGTCCGGCACCACCGGCTACGACTACACGACGATGACGATCGCCGACGACGTGGTGGAGCAGGCCGAGCAGTGCCTGCGCAACATCGGCGCGGCCCTCGCCGAGGCCGGCTGCACCTTCGCGGACGTCGTCCGGGTGCGCTACCTGCTGCCCGAGCGGGAGGACTTCGAGCCGTGCTGGCCGGTGCTGCGCCAGCACTTCGGGGACGTCCGGCCGGCGGCGACGATGATGGTCACCGGTTTGGCGGACGAGCGGATGCGGATCGAGATCGAGGTCGACGCGTACCGGGCGCGCGCGGCAGGGGAGTAGCCGCCTTGCGCGGAGTGGGAAGTCGGTCCCGCCGACTTCCCACTCCGCTCCGGTACGGCGTCAGGGGCGGCGGCGCACCCGAAGCACGCTGGTGAGCAGCGGGAGGGTGAACTCGCCCTCGGCGGTGGCGGGGTGGCCCGCGAGGTAGGAGCGGGCGCGGGCGAGCAGCTCCGACCGTTCGTCTTCCGGCATGACCAGCACGCCGGCCTTGGTGCCGAGGGTGGCGACCAGGGACTCGGCGGTCCGGTGGTGGCCGTGCGGGAACTCCGCCTGCTCGGGGGCGTGGAACGGACTGTCCGCGCCGGTCCGCGGCAGGTGCAGCTCCGCCGTCTCGATCCGCCAGGCGGCGGGCACGTCCCGGGGGCCGATCGCGGCGGGGCCGGTGACCTCCGCGAGCCCGGCGACCCAGTCGGTGGCGTCGTCGAAGACGTTCCAAAGCCCCGCGAGGACCCCGCCGGGCGCGAGGACACGGGCGATCTCCGGGCCGGCCACCGCCATGTCGAACCAGTGCATCGCGTTCCCGGAGACGACGGCGTCCACCGACCCGTCCGGGAGCGGAATCGATTCCGCACTGCCCTGGAGTGCGCGCACCGAGGGCAGGCCGCGCCGCAGTTCGGCCAGCATCGCCGCGTCGGGCTCGACGGCGGTGATGTCCAGTGGGTTGCCGAGCGTGGCGCCCAGCGTGTTGCCCAGCGTGTCGTCCAGCCCGAGCAGGGTGCCGGTGAGCTTCCCGGTCCCCGCCCCGAGGTCGAGGACGCGTGGCCCGGGCGCCCCCGCGAGCGCCCACCGCACGGCCTCGGGCGCGTAGTCCGGCCGGTGCTCGGCGTACGCGCCCGCCGCCGTGCCGAACGACGAGCTGTGGCGCTGTCGTTCGGCGTCCGTGAGTGCGTGGGTGAATGTCATCGCGGCCCCCTGCGCGTATGTGTGGATGTATCGGTCCGATGTATCGAGCCGATACATCGGACCCTAGGTGCGGTCGTCCGCCGGCGCAAGATCCGCCGCTGTGGGTGAGCTTCGGTGATTGGCGGGCGTCGCGCGGCAGCCGCCTCCTCGCACTTTGCAAAGTCACACTTTGCAAAGTGCGAGGCAGTGAAGGGGCGGGAGGGGCAAGGGGTAACGGGCAAGGGGCAAGGGACAAGGCGCAGTGGAGTGGTGGGCGGGCTGCGGCCTCCCTTCTGCACTTTGCAAAGTGTGACTTTGCAAAGTGCAGAAGGCAGAGGCGATGCGGGCGGCCCCTGCGGTGCAGGGGCCGCCCGCAGTGGCATGGCCGGCGGGCGAAAGGGCTCGGGGGCCAAGGGGCAATGGGCAAGTGGTCAAGGGTCGGGGGCAGCCCGCGGTGATCGGGGCGAGCGCGCGGGGCGGGGCGGGGATCCTTCCTGCACTTTGCAAAGTCGCACTTTGCAAAGTGCTGCAGTGCCCTCCTCTCCGCACTTTGCAAAGTGCGGAGAGGAGGGGCAGAGGTGGTGCAGGGGCCGCCTACGGTGATCGGGGGAGCGTGTGGGGCGTGCGTTCGGCGGAGCTTCGGGGCCGTGGGGGCGGCGGGCATTGCCCGGGGCGGGCGCGGCCCGGTAGACGGGAGGCTCCGAGTGCCGAACCCCACTGAAGCCCGGGAGTGCTGATGAAGATCATGCGACTGTTCACCCTGCCCGCCGTCGCCCTGGCGCTGGCCCTGAGTGCCGCGCCCGCCGCCACCGCGTCCACCACGGCCGCCACGACCACGACGACCACCACTGTGCACATCGTCAACGCGGACGGTGGCACCACCGTGCACGCCGGTGTGGGTGACACCGTGCAGGTGGACCTCACTGCCCTGCGCGACTACACGGTGACCTGGTACTGGTACGCGCCCGCCGCTGCCTCGGCCGCCGTGCTGACCCAGACGGCCGGCAGCGCCGACCCGAACGGCAACTCCCATGCCACCTTCACGGCTTCGACCGCCGGCACCAGCGACATCAACGCGATCGGCCGCTGCGTGCCGGACCCGCGTACGGTCTGCCCGCCGTTCGTGGCGCGCTGGAAGGTGACGGTGGTCGTCTCCTGACCCGGCGGCCTCCTGTGGCGGATGTCCTCGGTTCCTCCCGGGCGGGAGGGGCCGAGGGCGCTCTGTCATCGGGGGGCGGACGGGGCGGACGTGGTGCTTGCGGGCGTGGGGTGCAGCTCGTGGTGGTGCTTCAGGACGGGGTAGATCCAGGCCACCAGGGCGAGCAGCAGCGTGATCGGCAGCACGGTGCAGACCGCGACGGTCGCGGTGGTCACGGCGTCGGGGGAGTGGCGCTCAGGCGACGACATCGTCCGCGAACTTCTCCTCGGACAGGTCGAGTTCGGCCCAGACCGTTTTGGCGTTGGGCTCCCGGGGGAGGGTGCCCCAGCGGTCGGCGAGGGCGTCGACGAGCGTGAGCCCGCGCCCCGACTGGGCGTCGGTGGAACAGCTCCTCGGATCGGGGAGCACGGGCCGCTTGTCGCCCCGGCAGTCGGACACCTCGATGCGGAGCACGGTGGTGCGCGACCGGCGCACGGAGGTGAGCGAGAGGCTCAGCTCGAACCCGCGCCCCGGTGTGCGCCCGTGGGTCGAGGCGTTCGCGGCCAGCTCGGCCACGATGATCAGCGCGGAGTGAAACGACTCCGGGCAAAGGGAGTTGAGCTCCCAGGCGGTCAGTTTCTGTCTGGCCGTCCGGCGACCGATCGCGGCTCCCTTGGGGGTGGAAGAGAGGAGCGCGGTGTGGGCGCGCGGCGCCGGGTCGTCGAGGGGGATTTCGGACTTCATGGGGAAAAGCCTGCCCCCCCGGCCTTACGCTGACGATGCATCCGGTGAGCACGGTAAGTGCCTGTATGCGTGCGGAACGTGTTGTGTGACGGCCCGTCGGCCGTGACCGGGAAATGGGGAGGTCGTTATGGCTGAAGTTCGGGGCGGCGGCGACAGTGGCGATGTACGGCCCGAGTTGGAGGAGGACCTCTCGGAGGTCTCCGACTTCCTGAAGGCGATCGGGAAGCAGATCAAACTGCTGCGCGAGCGGGCCGGGTTGACGCAGAAGGAGTTCGCCAAGAAGGTCGGCTACACCGAGAGCCTGATCGGCGCGGTGGAGCAGGGGAAGCGCACGCCGCAGCGGGAGTTGCTGGAGGCGTCGGAGCGGATTCTCGACGCCGGCGGGCTGCTGATCGTCACGTCGGACGACATCGAGAGCGCCAAGGCCAAGGCGCGGGTGCGGCACCCGGAGTGGTTCCGGGGGTACGCGGGCCTGGAGGCCGAGGCGGAGGAGCTCAACAACTGGAGCATGTGGGACTTCCCAGGACTGCTCCAGACCGAGGCGCATGCCCGTGCTGTCTACGAGATGCGTCAACCGTTGCTCTCCGAGGAAACCATCGAGATGCGGGTGATGGCTCGCATGGCGAGGCAAGAGGTCCTCACGAAGTGGCCTCGCGCCATGTTCAGCTGGGTGATCGACGAGAGTGTGCTGCGCCGACCGATGGGTGGCTGGGAAGTCCATGCGGCACAGTTGCGCCACCTGATCGAGGTCGGGAGCACCCGGGGGATGGTGGTTCAGGTGATGCCACTCGACCGTACCGAGCACGCTGGCATGGGTGGCCCGTTCATTCTGATCACGCCGAAGGGCCGTTCGCAGATGGGCTACATCGAGGTGCAGACGAGCAGTAGGCTAATTTCGGATCAGAGTGAGGTCCGGATCCTGAACGCGCGATACAGCACGCTCAGGTCGCAGGCACACACTCCTCCGGAGTCCCTGAAGTTGATCGAGAAGATTCTGGGAGAACGATGAGCAGCGAACTGGCGTGGTTCAAGAGCAGCTACAGCGGCAATGAGGGCGGCGAGTGCGTCGAGGTCGCCGAGGCGACGTCGGCCGTGCTCGTCCGTGACTCCAAGGACAAGTCCGGTCCCCGCCTCACCTTCTCGCCGGCCGCCTGGGAGGCGTTCGTCGAGTTCGCGCAGTCGGTCTGACGACAAGTCTCCCCGCTCGGCGCCCCGCGACCGTCCACCGACCGGTGGACGGTCGCTTTCTGTGTGGCCACCGTGGCCCGCCTGTATGGGCTGTACCGGTATCCCCCAGGGGAGTTGCTCCTTATCCTGGGCGCGCCACGACACCCTCACCTAGGGAGCGCCATGAGCAGCGAACTGGCTTGGTTCAAGAGCAGCTACTGCGGAGATGAAGAGTTCGCCTGCGTCGAGATCGCCTGGCGCAAGAGCACCCACAGCGGCGACGAGGGTGGCGAATGCGTCGAGGTAGCCGAGACGACCTCCGCCGTCCTCGTCCGTGACTCCAAGGACAACTCCGGCCCCCACCTCACCTTCACCCCGGCCGCCTGGGAAGCCTTCGTCGCCTACGCCCGCTCCGCCTGAGCCAACGTTCGGGACCGGCCGGGCCTGCTTGGACCGTCGGGTGAACAACCTCGACGAGTACCTGGAGGACTGGGAGTTCGGCCCCGAATGTCGCCTTCCGCAGGCAGGTCATCGAGGAGACCCGGAGGCAGTGGGCCCGCCAGGACCGCGAACGGGTGGCTGCCCGGACCCGCGCGGGGTGCGGCTGCCTCGCCCCCGTCGCTGTGATCGTGGGGATCGTCGTCTTCTACAACGTCACGCACGACGTGATCAGCACTGTCTTCTTCTCCCTCTTCGCGATCCCCGTGATCATCGGCCTCCTCGGCGGGGGCAGACGGCGGTAGCACCACGCACCACCCCGGGTGGGATCTCCGGCCGGTCGAGGGGTCGGTCGGCGCGCTCGACGTCCCGGTGGTCGCCGAGGCAATCGCCGGACCGGCGCGGGCCCCCTCGCCCCGGCGCCCACTGAATCCCTCCGGCCCGAAGTCCTACGCCGGCACCGGTTCGGCGGCCGTCCCGGTCTCCTGGCGGGCCGCCGCGACGATCCCCGCCGGCGCGACCCGGCTCGCCCCGAGCGCCAGCATCTGCGTGTCGATCAGGTCGAGCCGCTGCTCCAGCACCTCCAGCATGCAGGCGGCCACCGCGCCGTCGCCGTTCACGCAGGGCAGCACGTCCCGGATGGCGCTTGTGGAGAGCCCGGCGCCCAGCAGGGCCCGGATGTTGCGGACGACCGCCGGCGCGTCCTCGTCGTACCGCCGTTGGCCGCCCGCAGGCCGCCGGGGCTCCAGCAGGCCCTGCTCCTCGTAGTACCGCAGCAGGCGGACGCTGACCCCGGTCCGCGCCGCCAGCTCACCGATCCGCATGTGACGCCCCTCACATCGCCTTGTGTTCCCTTGAACCTCACACGGATGAGAGATCCTAGCGTGATCCCCATGACCAACACCGAGATCAGCACCCGTCCCGTCCGTCAGACCTACTCCATCGGCGGTGACCTGGCCGTCCACCGGATCGGCTACGGCACCATGCGCCTCGCCGACACCCCGGACATCAAGCCCGCCGACGCGGTCATCTGGCGTGCCCCGACCCCGCGCCCCGCCGCCCTCGACGTGCTGCGCGCCGCCGTCGAGCACGGCGTCCAACTGGTCGACGCCGCCGACTCCTACGCCCTCGGCGGCGGCGAGGAACTGGTCGCCGAGGCGCTGCACCCGTACGCCCCGGGCGTCGTGGTCGCCACCAAGATCGGTGTGACCCGCCCGAGCCCCTCCGAGTGGATACCGGTAGGCCACCCCGCGTACCTGCGCCAGCAGGCCGAGCTGAGCCTGCGCCGGCTCCGCGTGGAGCGGATCGACCTGCTCCAGCTCCACCGGATCGACCCCGCGGTGCCGCTGGCCGACCAGATCGGCGCGCTCAAGCAGCTCCAGGACGAGGGCAAGGTCCGGCACATCGGCCTTTCCGAGGTCACCGTCGACGAGCTGAGGCAGGCGCTGGAGATCGCCCCGATCGCCTCCGTGCAGAACTGGTACAACCTGGCCGCCCGGCAGCACGAACCGGTGGTCGACTTCACCGCCGAGCACGGCATCGCGTTCCTGCCGTTCTTCCCGATCGCCGTCGGCGGCCACGCGGGCGAGGGCGGCCCGGTCTCCGAGGTCGCCCGAGAGGTCGGCGCCACCCCGGCGCAGACCGCGCTCGCCTGGCTGCTTCACCGCTCGCCCAACATCGTGCCGATCCCGGGCACCACGTCCGCGAAGCACCTGGTGGAGAACCTGGGCGCGGCGGCCGTCGAGCTGAGCGACGAGCAGTACGCGCGCCTGGACGGAATCGCCGCCGCCGAGGCCGCCGCCGGGGCCGAGGGCGTGTGACCGGCGTCCCTGCCGGGAGTGGGAAGTCGGCCGCTCCGACTTCCCACTCCCGGCAGCTCCGGCCGCGGTCCTCGTCGGGATCCCGCCCGTGATCTCCGGGACATGGCTTACAGTCCTCCAGTGGCGGATCACCAGGACGAGACCGGGGCGGCCTACGACGGGGTCGTCGAGCTGTACGCGTCGCTGTTCGCCGACGGGCTGGAGCAGCAGCCGTTCGCCCGCGCCATGATCGGCACCTTCGCCGAACTGGTGCGCGCGACGGGCAACCTGCGGGTGGCCGACGTCGGCTGCGGGCCCGGACACATCACGGCCATGCTGAACGAACTGGGCCTGGACGCCTCGGGGTTCGACCTCTCCCCGGGCATGGTCGAGCACGCCCGGCGGGCCCGCCCGGCGCTGCGCTTCCAGGAGGCGCGGATGGAGGTCCTCCCGGTCGAGGACGGCGCGCTCGGCGGTGTACTGGCCCACTACTCGACGATCCACACGCCGCCGGTGGAACTGCCGGCACTGCTCGCCGGACTGGTACGCGTCCTGGCGCCGGGCGGTCTGCTCCTGCTCTCCTTCTTCGGCACCGACGGGCCGGAGCCGATCCGGTTCGACCACAAGGTGACACCCGCGTACAGCTGGCCGGTCGACCGCCTCGCCGGGCTGCTGACCGGCGCCGGGCTCGACCCCTTCGCCCGGCTGCTCCACGACCCGGCCTCGGAACGGGGCTTCCTCGACGCCCACCTGCTGGCCCGGCGCCGTTAGGCGGGTGCCGGGGCGCCTGTGCGCCTTCCGGGCCCGGGAAGCGCACAGGAGGAGCAGGTCTGACTGGATGTCGTGCTCGTCGGCGTTCGCCGGGGCCGGCGACATCCCCTTCGTCGAAGCCCAGTTGCTCGCGCAGTGCCTCGACCTGCGCACTTTCCGGCAGTTGTTGACACCCGCGCTCGGCGGGCACTAAAACTCACACTGTACAGATTGAGCATGTGTCGCCGTTGCCGTGCCTCACCTCGCCCCGAAAGAGGGCTTCTTCGCCATGTCCGTACTGACCTCCCGCCCGCCGACCGTCACCGGTCGGCCCCGCCGCGGGTCCCGTTTCAGCTGGACCGTGATGCTGCTGCTGTCGGTGGCGATCAGCGGCTATTCCGTCGGCCAGTACGCGGCCGGCAGCCTCCAGGACCTCGCCGCCGACCGGGTCGGCCTCGCGCCGACGTACGCGGACCGGCCGTTCGCGGTCCAGGTCGCCTTCTACGTCCACATCGTCACGGCCGGACTGGCCCTGGCGGTCGGTCCGTTCCAGTTCGTCCGCGCGATCCGTCGCCGCTTCCCCCGCCTGCACCGCTGGATCGGGCGCGGCTACGTGGGCGCCGTCGGCCTCGGCTCGGTGGCGGCGCTGGTGATGTCGTGCTTCAACTCCGTGGCGTTCGCCGGGTTCTTCGGCTTCGGCGGCCTCGCCGTGCTGTGGGGCTGGACCACCTACCGCGGCTACCGGGCTGCCCGGGAGGGCGACTTCGCCGCCCACGAGGCCTGGATGATACGCAGCTTCGCCCTGACCTTCGCGGCGCCGACGCTGCGGCTCTGGTTCGGCGTGCTGATCCTGGCGCAGGTCCTGGCCGGCGGCGCCGGGGGCGACGTGGAGAAGATGGTCGGCCAGGCGTACGCCGCGGTGCCGTTCCTGTGCTGGCTGCCCAACCTCGTCGTCGCGGAGCTGATGGTCCGCCGCCGCAACCTCCCGGGCCTGCGGTTCGTCGTGCCGTAGCCGAGGAGGGGCGCCGACGGGTGCGGACGGACCCCGGGGGCAAGTGGCTGCCCGGGATCCTTCCGTGCCAGGATCCGTACATGACCCAGCCGACCCGCCGCACCCGCACGACCCGCGCCACCTACCACCACGGCGACCTGCGGGCGGCACTGATCGGAGCGGGCATCGAACTGGCCCGCACCGGCGGGCCGGAGGCGGTGGTCCTGCGCGAGGTCGCCCGCCTCGTCGGGGTCGCGCCCAACTCCGCTTACGGGCACTTCAAGACCCTGGCCGAACTGAAGGCGGCGGTGGCCAAGCAGGCCCTGTGCGAGCTGGGAGCGGCCATGGCGGCGCAGGTCGCCTCCGTCCCGGAGCCGTCGGACCCGCGCGCCGCGGCGGTGTCCCACCTGCGCGAGGTCGGCCGTGCGTACGTGCAGTTCGCACTCGACGAGCCGGGGCTGTTCCGGACCGCCATGGACGGCAACCCCTCGGGTGTGGGCACGCCGGGATCGCCCGGCCACGAGCCGGTCCCCGACCCCGAGGGCCGGCCGCAGCCGGACGCCATTCTCCTGGCGGCCCTCGACCGGCTGACCGTCGCGGGCTGCCTGCCGCCGGAGGAGACCGGGGCGGCGGTGGTGGCCAGTTGGGCCACTGTGCACGGGCTCGCCACCATACTGGTCAACCTGCAGCCCGACCTCTCGCCGACCGAGCGGACCGCGGCGATCGACAACGGTCTGCGCGTCCTGCTGCTGGGAATCACGGCGCTGGGTTAGGCGCTCTCCTCGTCCGAGCCGGGCTCCAGCACGATCGCTCCCGGGGTGCTCCGGGTCAGTCCGCGTCCGGAACGGCGGACAGCACGGCTGCCGCAGCCCGGTCGAAGGGCGCGACACTGCCCGCCGCGCGGCAGAGGACGTGGGCGCCTTCGAGGGTGACGACCATGAGGGTGGCCAGGTCGGCGGCCTGGGACGGACTCATTCCGGCGCGGGTGAGTTTCCCGGTGAGCTCGCCGACCCAGCCGGAGAATCCCTCGGCCGCGACCGCGAGCAGGCTGCCCTGGTCGGCGATGGCCGCGCCGCCGTCGATGGTGACCGCCGCGACCGCGCAGCCGCCGCCCTGGGCGGACGCCTCCACCACCGGGCGGACGTTGCCGAGGAACGCCTCCACCACCTCGCGCGGTGTGCGGTCCGGCAGTTCGCGCAGGTGACCGCGGACGTCCGCCGCGTTCTGGCGGGCCGCTTCGAGTGCGAGCTGCTGTTTGCCGCCGGGGAAGTGGTGATAGATCGCCCCGCGCGCGGCCCCGCTCCGGGCCAGGACTTCGGTGAAGGACATCGCGGCCAGACCGTGCTGCTGCAGCAGCCCGATCGCCGCGCCGATCATGCGGGACCTGGTGTCCACGGCCATCGCTACCCCCTTGACTAGTACGCGCATCCTACTCCAAGCTCAAGCCACTAGGACGCACGTACTAGTGAGGTGGCCGAACAGGCCCCGAAGTCGGAGGTTCGTGATGGGCAAGACCTTTCTCTACACCGAGATCCAGGCGGCAGTTCCGTTCGACCGCTTCGACTGGCAGCAGGTCAACGCGGCCCTGAAGACCGCACCTGGCCTGATCCGCAAGACCTGGCTGTCCGGGATCGGCACCCACACCATCGGCGGCTTCTACGAGTTCGACACCGCCGAGAACGCCCTCGCCTTCGCCCAGGGCCCCTTCGCCGAAGAGGCCCGCCGGGCCGGCTCCCCGGCGACGACGCGCCTGTTCGACGGCGAGGTCGTCAGGGAGGCCAGCATCGACCTGGACTCGCCCTACTACGGCTGACGGCCCGCCGGCCGCCCCGCCCCGACCCAGGGGCGGGGCGGCGGAGGGTAGCCTCGCCTCCGCCCGATCGTCCCGATCGTCTCGTTCGTCCCGATCGCACGGAGGTTGTTGTGAGTCCGGAGAAGGCCGTCAGGGAGAAGGTGCTCGCCTACATCGTCCGCGACGGGCGGCTGCTGGTGTTCCGGCACACCGACCACGGCTACGAGGAGGTCGGCATCCAGGTCCCGGCCGGCAGCATCCGCCCGGACGAGACCCCGGAGGACGCCGCCCTGCGCGAGGCCCGCGAGGAGACCGGCCTCAGCGCCTTCACCGTCGTGCGCAAGCTCGGCGAGACCGAGTACGACCTCACCCCGTACCGGTACGAGATCCAGCGCCGGCACGTCTTCCACCTCGCCCTCGCCGAGCCGACCCCCGAACGCTGGACCAGCCAGGAGAGCCACGACGGCACCCGGCCGCCCACCCCCTTCGAGTGCTTCTGGCTCCCCCTGGAGACCGCCCACATCCTCCAGTCCGGCCAAGGCGCGCTGCTCGGCCGCCTCTTCGTCTGACCCACCTCACGCAGGAAGTCGGACTCCCCGACTTCCTGTGCACCGATGCGTATGCCGCTTCGTCCTGAGCTCCTGGTCGGCCCACTCTGCCCCCCCGCCGGTGATGGACAATGGCATCAATGGGCGAGGACGCCCCGACCCGACGGGAGCCGTAGTGTGAGTGACGAACAGTCCGCCGCAATCGCCGCCGTGGCGAGCCTCGGAGAGGTGTTGTCGTGCGTCGGGCCGACCTGCGGGGACACCGTCGACTGGAGTGCGGCGGAAAAGGTCCACGGAACGTCCTTCCCGGCCGACTACCGGGCCTTTGTCGCGGCCTTCGGCAACGGTTCGATCGAAGAGATGGTCGGCGTTCACGTCCCTGCCACCTCGGAGGAGTTGCGGTTCGGAACGATTTCGAGGCTCTCGGACGAAGCGCTCGCGGATTTCGCCGTGAACCAATGGGCCCCCGCCGACAGGGGCCGGTACCGGCTGGAGGATCTGCTCATCTGGGGCGAGACGGGCGCCGCCGACACGCTGTGCTGGATCACGGCGGACCCGGACCCGGACCGCTGGCCCGTCGCGGTGTACTCGCGGGGAGACCACGAATGGTCGGTGTACCCGTGCGGCATGGCCGAGTTCCTGCTCAAGCTGCTGCGCGACGAGTGGCCGCAGTGCCCGATCAGCGACTCCTCGCTCCAGGGCATGCCGGACCCGCGGTTCCTGCACAACAAGGACGAGGCGGCGGCATGGGAGTTGGGGAACAACCCCTGGGAGTAGCCGATCCGGCCGGTGACAACTCCTTGTCGCGCAGGAAGTCGGTCTCCCCGACTTCCTGCGCACAAGTCGTCCGGCAATCTGCTCGACGGAGCCGAATTCGGCCGGCTCTTCGTGAGCCTTCGGCGCACCGCGCACCGCGCTTCGGCCGGAGGCGCTGGACCTCAATGATGTGATGGCCGCATGACCATCTCGCACATCGACGACGACGAACCGCCCGAGCACCGGCGCTATGCCGAGTACCTGCGGGCGCTGGGCAGCGTGGCGGAGACTGACGAGGCCGGGCTGTTGGCCGTCGTCCTTCGCGACGAGGACCAGGGCATGGCCGAGGCCGCGGTGAACCAGCACCTCGAACGCCGGGCCGCCGAGCAGCTGACCGGCCCCGGGTTCCCGGGCTGGGCGGTCATGATGGCCACGGTCGTCGACAACCGCGCGTTCCTCGTTCGCCGCCTGCGCGAGTGGACCCTGCTCAGGTCCCTCGCCCTGGACGAGCCCTGGTCCGAGGAGGAACTGCTGACCGCCTCGGACTGGTTCCAGCGCACGGTCACCACCACCCTGCTCGTCACCTCTCCCGCCGCCCTCCGCCTCCTCGCCGAGCGCGGCCGCACCCGCCGCGTCCGCAACGCCGCGAGCCGCCGCAGCTGCCCTCCACGGGGGGCTTGAGTCTCCCGTGGGGGGAGACGCGAGAGTAGGGGCATGGACGGGAACACGGGCGGGGACACGCTCTTCACGATCGGCGATCTGGCCCGGCGGACCGGGCTGACGGTCAAGACCATCCGGTTCTGGTCCGACTCCGGGATCGTGCCGCCGACCGACCGCAGCCCGGCCGGCTACCGGCTCTACGACATCACCGCGCTCACGCGTCTCGCCCTGGTGCGCACCCTGCGCGACCTCGGGCTCGAACTCGCCGTCGTCCGGCAGGTGCTGGACCGGGAGGTCTCGGTGCCCGAGGTGGCGGCCGCGCACGCCGACGCCCTGGAGGTGCAGATCCGCGTCCTCCGCCTGCGCCGCGCGGTGCTGCGCGCGGTGGCCGAACGCGACCCCACTCCCGAGGAAATGGACCTCATGCACAAGCTCGCAAAGCTCTCCGACGACGAACGCCGCCGCCTGATCACCGACTTCGTCGACGACACCTTCGGCGGGCTCGACGCCAACGCCGAGTTCGTCGACATGCTGCGCTCGGCGGTGCCCGAACTGCCGGACGACCCCGAACCCGCGCAGGTCGAAGCCTGGGTGGAACTCGCCGAGCTCACCCGGGACCCCGACTTCCGCGCCGCCGTCCGCCGCATGGCCGAGTACCAGGCGGCCGAACGCGCCGGGGGCGACCGCACCGGCCTGCACCACGACCTCACCGAGGCCGTCCGCGACCACGTCGGCCGCGCGCTCGACGCCGGCCTCGCTCCCGCCTCGCCCGAGGCCGCAGCCGTCGTCGACACGCTCACCGCCCGCTACGCGCAGACTTTCGACCGCGCCGACGACGCTGAGCTGCGCCACTGGCTGCTGGCCCGCCTGGAGATCGCCGGTGACCCGCGGGCGGAGCGCTACTGGCACCTGCTGTCCGTCGTCAACGGCTGGCCCGTCCCGCCGAGCCTGGCCCCGGTCTTCGGCTGGTTCGCGGCCGCCCTGCGCGCCGGCAGCTCGTAGGCGCCCGTCGGCCCTGCGTGGGAAGTCGGCCCGCCCGACTTCCCACGCAGGGCCGAGCGGTGTGGCTCTCGTGGGGGAGGGGCCTCGTCCGCTCGGACGAGGCCCCTCCGCTGTCGTACTGCCACGGTGGAGTCATGTCGGTCAAGAGCGGTACGGGCACGCGCTGGGGGTACGTCGTCGCGGTGTGGGGGGTGCTGTTCGCGGTGCCCAGCTTCCTGTGGGCGATGGGGAGCACCTTCGGCGCGCGGTCGACGGTGGCGCCCGAGCTGGTGCGGCTCGCCCAGGACCGGGTGCCGTGGTTCCTGGCCGTCCTGTGGGTGACGGGCTTCCTCAAGCTCCTCGGGGCGGCGATCGGTATCGGCCTGACCCGCCTCCGGGGTCGGGTGGCCGACCGCTCCCTGGTGTTCTGCGGCGGCGGCGCGGCCGTCCTCCTCATCTGGCACGGCGGCCTCTTCGTCGTCCACGGCATCCTCGTCGGGACCGGCGCCGCCACCGTGGACCCCGACCTGGCCGGCCTCACCCGCTGGTACCTCTACCTGTGGGGCCCGTGGTTCCTCGCCGGCGGCCTGGCCTTCGCCGCCGCGACCGTCCACCACCTCCGGTCCGGCGGCCGCCGCTTCGCCGTCACCGGAGCCCTCGGTGCCCTCCTTCTCTCCTTGGCCGCCACGGCCACCGGCATCGGCTGATGCGCGGGAAGTCGACCCCGCCGACTTCCCGCACCGTGGAGCCCGACGGCTGCCGCTACCGGTGCCAACCGGTCCAACGGCCTGCGGAATC
This sequence comes from Kitasatospora sp. MBT66, assembly GCF_000710405.2. NCBI lineage: Bacteria > Bacillati > Actinomycetota > Actinomycetes > Kitasatosporales > Streptomycetaceae > Kitasatospora > Kitasatospora sp. MBT66. The sequence continues at coordinate 116,440 of NZ_JAIY01000003.1, forward strand.
ACGGGTGTTGTACCAGGGATTCGCGTTCGTGTCGTACACCTTCAGTGTCAGGGAGGAGTCGCTGATCTCGTGGATGACGACCCAGTCCCGTCCGACGTGACCACCGAGCGACTGCCACTGCGTGCCGTAGTAGACCCACACGGCGTAGTCCGCCCCGACGGCGAAAACGTGGGTGAGGCCGTTGATCGACACCCTGGGCATGAAGGCGTTGAATCTGTCCCCGCAGGGGAAGACGCCTCCCCCCTCGGGAATCAGCGGCTCGATCCTGACGCCGCTGGTGTTGCACTGCAGGTGCCGGTACGCCGTCAGTTGCACGTTGCCGGCATGGGCCGTGCCCGCCGCTCCGACGGCGCTCCCCAGCATCGTGGCGGCGACCACGGCCACCGACGCGAGTGTCCTGCCGCGCTTCTTCACCTTCATTGCCGACCTCCTGATCGAGTGTGACAACGAGAGCTTCACGTCCGGCCCGGTGCCCCGTCACTCAAAACCGGCGAGTAGCGGCCCGACGGTCGGTCATTCATGCCTGAAAGGGCGCTCCGGAGCGGCCTGGTCGCCCCAACTCACGTGCAGAGCAATGGATTGGGCTCTCTGTCGCGAATCCGGAGCGGCTCAGGAGGTGAGCACCTCGCGGACCGCGCCACTGACCTCGGGCAGGCGCGCAAGACACCGCGCCGGCCACCTACGGGCGGCCCTCCGGCAGCTCGTGGAGTGCGCCTGGACCGCACGGCGCCACCACCGCCCCCGCCGCGAGTGGCTCACCCTGACGGTCCGCGCCGACGGCCCGCAGACGGTTTCGTTCACTGCGCCGGACGGAACGGTGCTGTCCTGGGCGATCGGCGATCGGCGAGCCGCGCGCAAGCACGAGGCGGGCGGCGAGGTCCTGTTCGCCGATGTGCCGGTGGCCTTCGGCCACCCCCACCCCGTCCCCCCGGCGGGGTGGGCGCCGGCCCGACGGACGGGGGCGGCCGTGCGGCTCGCCCCCGGCGTGCCGGGAGGAGGATCAGGGGGTGACGGGGAAGGACGGGACGAGGACGCCGTCGGCCGGGAGGTAGTTCACGTCGCCGGGGAAGAAGATCTGCGCACCGTGCGCGACGCTGGTCTGCGCGCTGAGGCAGAGCTTCAGCTGGGTGAGGGCGAACGGCATGCCGCCGACCCAGTAGTTGATGTTGTACGAGGCCATGCACTGGCCGCGCCGGGTGATCTGCTGCTGCGTGGGGGTCGACGGGAGCGTCTCGAACTCGGGGGCGGGGGCCTGGACGCGGATGGGGCCGGGCAGGGAGGGATCCTGCGGGCCCTGCGCGGCCTGCGCGGTTCCGGCGGTCAGGGCCAGCAGCGGGGCCAGCACGGCCGCGGTGGCCACCGCGGCGGCCGGTCGGCGAGGACTCATGGGACGGGGCTCCTTCGGGAGACGGAATCGCCGGCGCCCGGCACCCGTTCGGTGGCCGACCGCCGTGGACCGCATCCTTTCCGCCCCGGCCGGTGCGGCGGTATCCCAGGTTTCTGGGTAGCGCTCCGGCCGGGGGCGGGCGGCAGGTGCTCTCAGGCCACCTTGACGAGCTTGAAGCCGGTGTAGGCGTGGCCGCTGTAGATCTCGGTGGCCGGCCCCAGCCAGGCCTTCCCGGAGGTCTTGTGGGCGACGGTGCGACGGGACTGGTCCTCCAGCCTGAAGCCGTCCTCGCCGGGGACGATCTTCCACGCCGTCGCGCAGCCGTCGGCCTTGCCCAGCTTGATGCCCTTGTCCACCGAGCACCAGGTGTCGTAGCCGGGCCAGTTGGAGCTGGTGGAGCGGATCGTGTAGCCCGAGTCCTTGGACTCCAGGACGACGGCGGTGCCGTTGCTGTCCGCGTCGTTCGTCAGCAGGGCCCAGTCGTTGTTGTTGTTCACCTCGAACGTCACGCCGCGGTTCCCGTGGTTGGTGGCGATCAGGTAGTAGGACACACCCGTCTCGACGGCCTCCTCCGGCACGGTGGCGTGGCCGGTGGGGGAGGTGAGGCCGAGCAGCGCGGCGGCGGCGAGCGCGGCGACCCAGGCGGTGCGGGGGGAGCGGGAGGGACGGGAAGCGGAGGAGGGGTTCTGCATGACTCGTCTCCGGAAGGATCGTGTACATCGGAATTCGATGCCGAGGAGAAGAGTCGCAGGCCGTCGGGCCCGTGGGCGCGACCCGGAGCGCGTTTCACTCGATGAGGGGAACGATGTTTCGCCGTTGT
>NZ_JAIY01000003.1:118672-129016 GCF_000710405.2 Kitasatospora sp. MBT66
AACAACGGCGAAGGGCGTCAGAGGAACCGCACCTGCGGCGGGTTGCCCTTGGAGATGGACACCGTCCCCTGCTGGAACTGGACGTCGCAGCCGTGGGTCAGGATCCCGCCCTCCTTGGTGGCGGAGAAGCTGCCGGTCTGGAAGGAGACCGTCAGGCCCCGCTCCATGCCCACCCACTGCTTGAACTCGTTGATCGCGGAGTAGATGATCCGGTCCGGCAGGGTGACGAACATCCGCGTACCGTCGTGGCTCAGCTTCATCCCGCCGCCGACGGAGAGCATGCCCCGCACCCGCGCCTCGCCGGAGACCAGGGCCAGGCCGGTGTTCAGCTCGTTGAGCTCGGCCTTGCCCGCGGTCACGGTGCCGAGGTCGTGGCCGCCGTCGCGCAGCACCCGCAGGCCCTCGGCGGGGAATTCGATCCAGCCGTCCGAAGTACTGCGGCCCTGGACCCACTTGGTGTTGATGCCGTCGACGTCGGCCTTGTCGGCGTGGACGGTGCCCCAGGACTGGCCGCCGTCCTTGCGGATGTCGATGCCGTCCTGCGGGAAGCCGATCCAGCCGTGGCCGCCGTCGCGGTCGCCGACCCACTTGGTGTTCAGCCCGTTGAGGTCGGCCTTGTCGGCGATGACGGTGCCGAGGTCGTGGCCGCCGTCGCGCAGCACGCGGACGCCCTCGGCGGGGAATTCGATCCAGCCGTCCGAAGTGCTGCGGCCCTGGACCCACTTGGTGTTGATGCCGTCGACGTCGGCCTTGTCGGCGTGGACGGTGCCCCAGGACTGGCCGCCGTCCTTGCGGATGTCGATGCCGTCCTGCGGGAAGCCGATCCAGCCCTTCCCGGCGTCGCGGTCGCCGACCCACTTGGTGTTGAGGCCGTTGACGTCCACCTTGTCGGCGGTGAGGGCGCCGAGGTCCTGGTTGCCGTCCTTGTGGAGGGTGGCGCCGGGCTGGGTGAACTCGATCCAGCCGCTGCCGGCGTCCCGGCTGCCGGCCCACTTGGTGTTGACGCCCTCCGCGTCGACGCGGCCGGCGGTGAGTACACCGGGGGTGCTGTCGTGGCCGTGGTAGATGTTGACGCCCTGGTCGGGGAAGGTGATCCAGCCGGCGCTGTCGGTGCGGCCCTGCACCACCCGGGTGGTCACGTTGTCCACGTCGGCCTTGTCGGCCGTGATCCGGCCCAGGCCCCCGGCGGGGTTGCGGACCTCCGCGCCGTCCGCGGCGAGCACCAGCCGGCCCTTGTTCGCGACGCCCTCCACCCACGGGGTGCGGGTCCCGCTCGCGAACTCGGGGATCACCGCGTGCACGGTGGTGGTGAGGAAGTAGCCGCGCTGCTGCCCGCCGCCGGCCGCCTTCGCGACCAGGGTGTAGGTGGTGCCGCGCTTGGGGGCGGCGGTGGTCCAGGAGTACTCCTGGTGGGCCGGGGCGGCGCCCGCCACCGCGGGCTCGCTGTGGACCTCGGCGCCGGTCTGGTCGAGGATCGCGTAGTCCAGGCTGTTGGGGCCGTCCCAGCGGAGCACCAGCTGCTCGCCCGCGTCGACGTCCAGCAGCGACTTGTCCGGGCGGAAGTTGCGCGGGACGCGCGGGGTCTGCTTCGCCAGCCCGAGGTAGGTGGTGTAGTGGTCCTGCCGCATGGCGATGTTGTCGTCCCCGCCGCCGGCCCGCTCGCGGATCTCCAGCAGGCTCAGGCCGGCGCCCTCGGCGACCGGGATGTTCTCCAGCTTCAGCACCAGCGCGCCGTGGGCGTCAAGCAGCGCGAACTGCCGGGTGGACGGCTGCGCCTGGGAGAGCCGGGCCCGGAAGCAGTCGTGGGCGGCGTCCCAGGCGAACTCCAGCGGGTCGTCCCAGGGGTTGTTGTACGTCCGCTCGATGGTGGCGGTGACCGTTGCGGGGGTGTCGGTCAGGTTCGAGGACTGGGTGAGCAGCGGCAGGGCCACGTCGATGAAGTCCCACTCGACCTGGGCCTGGTGGGTGTTGGAGACGATCAGGTAGACCGTCCCCACGGAGGGCTCGTTCGGGAGCGAGGCTTGGAGCGATGTCGGATCCGCGACGATCTCGTAGTGCAGCAAGGACGGCACAGTACGGACTCCCTGGCTCGGCGTTTCACGCGGTGGGTATGCCCGCGCCTGCGTGCGCGGGCCGGCGGCGGAACGGTTGCCTACGGACCTGTCGACCGTAGGCACCGTCCCGCCGTCCGGGTGCCGCGATTGCCGGGAGCTGGCCCGAACCGGACCTCCTCTGGCCGGAACGGACGTGTGAACTCCGGTGAAACACAAGGGAGTTGATGGAGGTGTGGGACCGGTGTCGCAGGTGCTCAGGGGGACGGCGACTCGGACAGCGGCTTCGCCAGCACCAGCTCGCGGGAGACGCCGTCCGGGAGCAGGTCGCCCGGCTCGCCGGTGTCGGTGAAGCCGAGGCGCTCGTACAGGGCGATGGCGTGGGCGTTGTGCGGCATCACGGCGAGCCGCAGGGCGGCGAAGCCCTGCCGGGCCGCCCACCCCTCGATCTCGGCGATCAGCCGGGCGCCGACGCCCCGGCCGCGCGCCTTCGGGCCGACCCACATCGAGATCAGCTCCACGTGCCCGCCCTCCGGCACCCCGGTGGCCATCGCGGCGGGCTCGCCGTCCACGAGGGCGACGAGGTCCAGGGCGCCGGGGATCTCCAGCCGGGCGCGCCAGCGCTCCTCCCGGTCGCCCTCGCCCTGCCAGGCGGCCAGGGTGGAGCCGAAGGCGTACGGCGCCTCGGCCAGTGCGGCGAGGCGCAGCTCGCGGAAGAGCGGCCAGTCCTCGGGGGTCAGCTCCTGCAGTTCGATCATGCCCGTGACCTTGCCTTCTTCCGGCCCGCGATGACAAACGGATTACCGGGCGGCGGTGGGGCCGCCGGGCGCCGGGTGCCTGTGCCGGTGCCGCCCGGTGTCGGCCGGACTGCCGGTCGCCGGTGCCGCCGGGTGCAGGAGTCCCGGTTGCGGGGGAGGGTCGGCGGCCCGACGGTCGGTGGGGAGGCGGCGTCCGCCGGCTCCCTTCCTGGAGGTGCCCGATGTCCTTCCCGTCCCCCGAGCGCCGGCGCCTGGCGGCCGTGCTGTGTGTTCCGCTGCTCGCCCTCGCGGCCCTGACGGCGGCGGCGTCCGCCCCGGCGCGGGCGGACACCGCCGTCGGGGCCGCGGCGGAGCACCGGGCCGTGGTCAACCTGGGCACCGTCAAGTGGTTCAGCGATGCCAAGGGGTACGGCTTCATCACGCCGGCCGACGGCGGGCAGGATGTCTTCGTCCACTACTCGGACATCATCGGGGTCGGGTACCGGACCCTGACCGAGGGGCAGCTCGTCGAGTACCAGCTCGTGCAGGGGCCGAAGGGGCCGCAGGCCGTCAACGTCCTCCCGCTGCCGCTCTGACCGCCGCGGCCCCGCTCCCGCCGCCTCACCCCACGAGCGGCGGGTTCAGCCGGGCGAAGGCCTCCTGGCGGCGGTACGGGAAGTAGGGGTACGGCGCGGTGCGCAGGCTCGCCGCGTCCAGCCGGGCGACCTGCTCCGCGGTCAGCTCCCAGCCGACCGCGCCGAGGTTCTGGCGCAGCTGCTCCTCGTTGCGGGCGCCGATGATGACGGACGAGACGGTGGGGCGGCGCAGCAGCCAGTTGATCGCCACCTGGGGGACGGTGCGCCCGGTCTCGGCAGCGATCGCGTCCAGCGCGTCGACCACGTCGTACAGCAGCTCGTCCGCCACCGGCGGGCCGTAGTCGGCGGTGTCGTGGAGGCGGCTGCCGGCCGGGACCGGGGTGCCGCGGCGGATCCTGCCGGTGAGGCGGCCCCAGCCGAGCGGGCTCCACACCAGCGCGCCGACGCCCTGGTCCTGGCCGAGCGGCATCAGCTCCCACTCGTAGTCGCGGCCGACGAGGGAGTAGTAGACCTGGTGGGCGACGTAGCGGGGGCGGGCGTCGCGGTCGGCGGCGGCGAGCGACTTCATCAGCTGCCAGCCGGAGAAGTTGGACACGCCGGTGTAGCGGACCTTGCCGGCCCGGACCAGCTCGTCCAGGGCGCCGAGCACCTCCTCGACGGGGGTGGCGGCATCGAAGGCGTGCAGTTGGAAGAGGTCGAGGTGGTCGGTGCCGAGGCGGCGCAGGGCGGCTTCGACGGCGGTGGTGAGGCGGGCGCGGGAGGTGCCGGCGTCGTTGGGGCCGTCGCCGGTGGGCAGGCCGGCCTTGGTGGAGATCAGCACCTGGTCGCGGCGGCCCTTGATCGCCCGGCCGAGGACCTCCTCGGAGGCGCCGTCGGAGTAGACGTCGGCGGTGTCGAACAGGGTGACGCCGGCGTCGATGGCGATGTCCAGCAGGCGGCGGGCCTCGGTCTCGTCGGTGGTGCCCCAGGCGCCGAACAGCGGGCCGCGGCCGCCGAAGGTGCCGGTGCCGAGGGAGAGCGCGGGGACGGTGAGGCCGGACGCGCCGAGGCGGCGGTACTCCATGAGAGGTCTTCCCTTCGCTAACGGGACTTCTGTGCCGTTAAGATGGCTCGACCCTAGCACCGTCGCGCTCGCTAATGGAACAGGAATCCCGTTAATGACAGCATCGGGCAGCATGCAGCGCCCCGGCGGCCGGACCGCCCGCGTCCGGACCGCCGCCCTCACGGCCGCCGAGGACGCCCTGGTCGAGGTCGGCTTCGCCGGGCTCGACCTCGGCGACGTCGCCCGCCGCGCCGAGGTCGGCCGCACCACCGTCTACCGGCGCTGGGGCTCGGTCGGCGCCCTGCTCGCCGACCTGCTGACCGACATGGCCGAGCAGTCCCTCCCGCGCGCCCGCACCGGATCCCTCGCCGAGGACCTCCGGGCCAACGCCCGCCTGGTCGCCCGCACCCTCGCCGACCCCCGGCAGGGCGCCCTGTTCCGCGCCGTCCTCGTCGCCGCCACCTGCGACCGGGACGCCGCCGAGGCCCTGCACCGCTTCTACCGCGCCCGGGTGGAGGAGTGGGCCCCGTGCGTCACCGAGGCCGTCGACCGCGGCGAACTCCCGCCGGACACCGACCCCGCCGAGGTCGTCCGCGCCGTCTCCGCCCCCCTCTACTACCGCATGCTCACCACCCCCGACCCCCTCGACGAGGCCACCGCCGACCGCGCCGCCGCCGCCGCCCTCGCAGCGGCCCACGCCGGCGCCTTCCGGCGTTCCTGACGCCGCCTGCGGTATACAGATTTTTGTATGGAGGAGGAGCCGTGAACCACAGCGAGTGGAGGACCCGGCGGGTCAGGAAGCTCCTGGGTGAGACGGTCGAGGAGTCGGCGGCCTACGTGGAGGCCGGGTACGCGTTCGCGCTCGGTCAGGCGGTCTACGACCGGCGGGCCGAACTCGGGCTGTCGCAGACGGAGCTGGCCCGTCGCGCGGGCATGACGCAGCCGCAGATCTCGACGATCGAGGGCGGGGACTCGCTGCCCACGCTCCCGCTGCTCCGACGGCTGGCGCGGGCATTGGACGCGGGGCTCACCATCGACCTAGACGGGGACGCCTCCTCCTTCGTGTTCTCCCCGCACGGAGACCGGCCGGGGGACGGCGGAGCCGCCGGGACGGGACGGTCCGCTGCCTAGTCGGTAGGAGCACCGGGCCCGGCCGGTTCGTTGAGCGGGGCGGTGTGCTGTTCGATGAAGGCGCGGGCCTGGTCGGGGGTGAGGGGGCGGGCGAAGAGGTAGCCCTGGCCGAGGGGGCAGCCCATGGCGGCGAGCAGGTCGCGCTGGTCGGGGTGCTCGATGCCCTCGGCGATGACCTGCACGCCCAGGGTGTCGGCGATCCTGGCGATGCCCTCCACCAGGGCGTACTGCTGCTGGGAGAGGCTGAGGCCGTCGATGAAGGACTTGTCGATCTTCAGGATCGAGATCGGGAACTCCCGCAGGTAGGAGAGCGAGGAGTAGCCGGTGCCGAAGTCGTCGATGGCGATGCCGACGCCGAGGTCGCCCAGGGTGCGCATATCGGTGTGGACGCGGTCGTCCCGGCGCATCAGCACGGACTCGGTGAGCTCCAGGACCAGCGACTGCGGCGGGATCCCGGAGGAGCGGATCGCGCCGCGCACCACGTCCACGAAGCCCGGGTCGCGGAACTGGCGGGCCGAGACGTTGACGTTGACCCGCAGCGGCGGCAGGCCGACGGCGGCGCGGGCGGCGGAGCTGGCGGCGTGCCAGGCGGCCGTCTCCTGGGCGGCGCGCTCAAGCACCCAGGCGCCGAGCGGCACGATCTGGCCGCTCTCCTCGGCGAGGGCGATGAACTCGTCCGGCAGCACCATGCCGCGCCGGTCGTGCGGCCAGCGCACCAGTGCCTCGAAGGCCACCAGTGCCCCCGTGGCCAGGTCGACGATCGGCTGGTAGTACAGCCGGAACGCGGATTCGGCGATCGCCGTGTCCAGGTTCTCGTTCAGCTCGTGCCGCGCCACCAGGCCCGCCTGCAACGAGGGCTGGTAGTGGCACCACTGCCGCTTGCCCGCCGACTTCGCCGAGTACAGGGCCAGGTCCGCGTGGCTCAGCAGCTCGGTGGCGTCCACGCTGTCCTCCGTCGTCGCCACCCCGATGCTGGCCGACACCCGCACCGCGCCCGCGCTCAGCCGGAACGGCTCGGCGAACGCCGCCAGCACGCCGTCCGCGAGCGCCCCGACGTCGGCCGGCGCCAGCGCGTCCTCCACCAGCACCGCGAACTCGTCGCCGCCCAGGCGCGCCGCCGTGTCCGAGGTGCGCAGCGCCGTCGACACCCGCAGCGAGACGGCGATCAGCAGCTCGTCGCCGACCGCGTGCCCCTGGGTGTCGTTGACCATCTTGAAGTCGTCCAGGTCGATGAAGAGCACCCCGGTGACGGCGCCGCTGCGCTCGCCCCGGGAGAGCGCGTGGCCGACCCGGTCCAGGAACAGCACCCGGTTGGCCAGTCCGGTCAGCGAGTCGTGGAAGGCCCGGTGGGTGAGCTCGCGCTCCATCTGCCGCTGCTCGGTGACGTCGCGCAGGGTGAGCACCAGCCCGCCCACCGTCGGATCGGCCCGCAGGTCGTTGGCGTGCACCTCGACCTCGATCGGGGTGCCGTCGGCGCGCAGCAGCCGCCAGTGGTCGCGCTGGGCGTCCAGCCCGGAACGGCCGGGGCGCGAGGCGGGGAGGCCGGCGTCCCGGCTGCGCATCCGGGCCAGCGCCTTGCCGACCGACCGGCTGTCCTCGGTCGGGACGAGGTCGGTGATCAGGGTGCCGGAGAGGCTGTGGTAGCCGAGGACACGTTCGGCGGAGGAGCCCGAGGCGTAGCGGACGGAGTCGTCGCCGTTGAGGATCAGGATGACGTCGCTGGCGCTCTGCACCAGGGTGCGGAAGTAGGCCTCGCTGTCGCGTCGGGTGATCTCCTGGCTCAGCATGACGCGCTCGACCGCGAACGCGGCCTGGCCGGCCAGGATCTCCAGCGAGCCCCAGAGGCTGGTCAGCTCCTGCTCGGTGCCGGTGACGATGAGGGCGCCGATCAGTGGGTCCCCGGACGGGCGCTCGGCCAGGGTGAGCGGGCAGAGCAGGGCGCTCGGCATGCCGTTCAGCCGGGTGGCGAGGTCGTTGCCGATGTCCTCGACGGACAGCAGCCTGGTCTCCCGGTAGGCGGCGAGGGCGAGCACCTCGTCGGATTCGTGCTCGGCGCCGAGCAGGTGGCGGCCGGCGCCGCGTTCGGCGTGCCGTACGTGCAGGACGCCGCCCTCGGTGACGGCGAGCAGCGCGACATGGCCGGGCTCGGTCGGCATCAGGGTGGAGGCGGCGGCCTGGACGGCGTCGGCGACCTCCTCGACGGTGACGGCCGAGGTGAGGGCGGAGCCGGCGAGCCGCAGCGCGCGTTCCCGGGCGACAGCCTGGCGGCGGGCGCGCACCACGACCGCCAGCCGGGCGAGCACCAGCAGGTAGATGAGGGCGGAGAAGGCGCCGATCACCCCGGCGTTGCTGGTGTTGCCCGCGGCGGCCTCGATCATCAGGATGGTCGGCGCGATCAGTGAGGCGGCGGTGAGCAGGGCCAGCCGGCCGGGGCCGAGGTCCGGCTGCTGGCTGGGGATGGGTCTGGTCAGCTCGACCATGGACGGGTGCAGGGCGGCGGCGCCCCAGGCGGTGTAGAAGGCGGCCCAGCCGAAGTCCACGGGGGTGCCGATGTGCCAGTTGCCGTGCAGCACGATCAGCCCGTAGGCGATGTCGGCGACCAGGAGGCCGACGGTGCCGACGGCGAGCAGTTGGAGGGAGCGGCTGACACCGCCGCGCGGCACGACCAGACGGAGCAACAGGGCCAGCACCACGACGTCGCCCAGCGGGTAGGCGATCGAGACGGCCTTCTGGAACCAGTCGAGGTCGGGGTTCCGCGCGTAGGGGAGGATCAGGTAGATCCAGACCAGCAGCGCCAGGCCCATGGTGAGGATCAGCGCGTCCAGCAGACTGGCCCGGTCCTGATGCGCGGTCCGCCAGCGGATGAAGCCCAACACGCCTGCCGCGTACAGCAGGTACTCGGCGAGGTAGAAGCCGTCGGCGATGGACGGGAACGGGCTGCCCAGGTGCAGGAACTGCATCTGGATGACCTGGACCACCTCGCCCGCCGTGAAGCTGAGGTTGGCGAGCGCGAGCAGGTACCAGTAACTGGCGTGCGTGGGGCGGTTGAGGCGGACGCCGACCACGATGGCGGTGACGCCGCCCAGGCCGATGCCCGTCCACCAGATGATCCGCTGGGAGGGATTGGCGTAGTAGATGCCGGTGAACAGCACCATCCACGCCAGGTAACAGGCCATCAGGCGTTGGCGCCGACGTGTCAACGAGCTACCTCCTCCGCGACATCACCCCGTCCTCCCGCGGTGACGGGTGGTGGGATTTCCGGGCAGGGGCTCGCGAGCGTCCGGGCCGGACCGGGGTGGTCCGGCCGAACGTTCGAAATGGGCCTTGAGTGCGTATAGTCGGAAATGTCGCACCTCCCAGCATTCTGCCGCTACAGCACGAGGTCAAGCCGGTGGATGAAGCAGCGGACAGCGCACGGGGAGTACGTGCCGGAGTGGGCTCCGGACGTCACGCCGTGCTGGTCAACGAGGACGGTCAGTATACGATCTGGCCCGGGGACTTCACGGTTCCGAGCGGTTGGCGGACGGTCTTCGGGCCCGCCGGGCGTGCGGAGTGCCGTGCGTACGTCGAGCGCGAGTGGCGTCCCCCGGGGCTCGGCCTGGCTCCCGGCGACCCCGGCGACCCCGGGAGCCCCGTCGGGAGCGCCGTCGGGCGTGTTGCCGCCGGCAGTGGCGCCGCGGGCCTCGCGGACACCGTGCACGGACTGGTCCGGGCCCGGGCGGCGCAGGCCCCGGACGCCGTTGCGGTGGTCACCGACGAGGAGACGCTCACCTACCGTGACCTGGACACCCGCAGCGACCGGCTGGCGGGCGTGCTGCGCGGCCTGGGCGTCGGCCCGGAGCGGGTCGTCCCGGTCTGCCTGGAACGCGGCGCGGACCTGGTGACCGCCCTGCTCGGTGTGCTCAAGGCGGGCGGCGCCTTCCTGCCGCTGGACCCGGCCCACCCGCGCCGGCGGCTGGCCCGGCTGGTCGAGGACTGCGGCGCGGAGGTGGTCGTCTCGGCGGACGGGCGGCCCTTCCCGGGGGCGCGGACGGTGACGCCGGACGGCGGTTGGGGCGAAGGCATCGAGCTGGACGGCGAAGGCATCGAGCCGGGCGGGGACCCGGCCGGGCCGGACGACCTCGCCTATCTGATCTACACCTCGGGGACCACCGGCACGCCCAAGGGCGTGCCGGTCACCCATCGCGCGCTGGTCTTCACCCTCGGCCGGGTGGTCCACGCCTACGGGCTCACTCCGCGCGACCGTGTCCTCCAATTGGCCGCACTCGGCTTCGACACCTCGCTGGAGCAGGTCTTCGCGACCCTGACCGCGGGGGCCACCCTGGTGCTCGGCGGCGCCCGCACCTGGGCGCCCACCGAGCTGGCCCACCGGATGCGCGAGCTGCGGCTGACCGTCGCGGACCTCACGCCCGCGTACTGGCACCACCTGCTCGGCCTGTTCCCGCCCGGCGGGCCCGCGCCGGAGGGCCTGCGGCTGATCATCGTGGGCGGCGACACCGTGCACGCCGACGACTGCCGGGCCTGCCTGGAGCGGCTGCCGGGGGTCCGGCTGGTCAACGCCTACGGGGTGACCGAGGCGGCCGTCACGTCCACCCTCTGCGAACTCACGCCGGAGGTGCTGGGGGCCGGGGCGCAGCACGCCGGCCCCGGCCACCCGTCCGCCGCGCCGGTCCCGATCGGGCGGCCGCTGCCCGGGGTGCGGCTGCACCTGCTGGACGCCCGGCTCAGCCCCGTGCCGCCCGGCGAGAAGGGCGAGATCCACCTCGGCGGCCCCGGCCTGGCCCGCG
>NZ_JAIY01000003.1:129740-136023 GCF_000710405.2 Kitasatospora sp. MBT66
GCCCAGCTGTGGTCCGAACTGCTCGGCGTCGAGGAGGTCGGACCCGAGGACGACTTCTTCGACCTCGGCGGCAACTCCCTGCTCGCCATGGAGATGCTCGCCCGCGCCCGGATCATGTTCGGCATCGACGTCACCCGGATCCGCTTCCTCACCCGCTCGCTGCTGCGCGACGCCACCCTGCGGGCCTTCGCCGCCGACACCCTCGCCGCCCGCACCGGCGGCCAGGCCCGGCCCGACGGCTCCGCCCGGGCCCCGGGCCCCGACGGCAGCGCCCGCGACAGCAGCACCCGCGACGGCAGCGACGGCGAGCGCGACGGCGGCAACGACCACGTCGACGGCAGCCTGATCGACGCCAGTGGCGAGGCCGCCGTCGACTGGGCCGCCGAAGCCCGCCTGGACACCCCCGTCCGGCAGTCCTGGAGCCCCGCGCCGTCCCGCGCCGAACCCACCGAGATCCTCCTCACCGGCGCCACCGGCTTCTGCGGCGCCCACCTGCTCGACGCCCTGCTGCACACCACCGACGCCCGCATCCACTGCCTGGTCCGCGCCCCCGACGAGGAACACGCCCTGGAACGCCTCCGCGCCGCCCAGCAGCGCTTCCTCCGCCAGGACCTCGCCGACCGCCGCGTCGTCCCGCTCGTCGGCGACCTCGCCGAACCCCTGCTCGGCCTCACCCAGCAGCGCTTCGAGCACCTCGCCAACACCCTGGACGCCATCCACCACCTCGGCGGCCTGGTCAACTTCATCTACCCCTACCACCAGCTGCGCGGCGCCAACGTCGACGGCACCCGCGAGATCGTCCGCCTGGCCGGGCACTCGCGCGGCATCCCCGTCCACTACCTGTCCACCCTCGCCGTGGTGGCGGGCTTCGGCGCGGCCGGCGTCGCCGAGGTCACCGAACGGACCCCGCTCGACCACGCCGACCGGCTCGCCGTCGGCTACGTCGAGAGCAAGTGGGTCGCCGAACAGCTCCTGCACCACGCCGCCGAGGCCGGGCTGCCGGTCACCGTGCTGCGCACCAACGACGTCACCGGCGACCTCCGCACCGGCGTGATGAACACCGGCACCGAGATGTGCGCACTGATCAAGTACATGGCCGAGAGCGGGAGTTGCCCGGACGTCCGGCTGCCGCTCGACTTCGTCCCGGCCGACCGGTTCAGCCGCGCGATCTGCCACATCGTCACCCACGCACCCGCCGTCGGCGAGGTCTACCACCTGACCTCGCCGACCCCGGCCGGCCTGCCCGAACTCGCCGAACGGCTGCGCGCCCGGGGCCACCCGGTCGACGAAGTCCCGTACGAGCAGTGGGTGCAGGGCCTGGTCCGGTTCGCCGCCGGGCACCCCACCCACCCGATGACACCGTTCGTGCCGCTCTTCGTCGACCGCGTGCCCGGCACCGAACTGTCCATCAGCGAGATGTACTTCCGGCCCACCTTCCCGCGCTTCGACCGGGCCAACACCGAACACGCCCTGGCGGGCAGCGGCGTGGTGCTGCCCGCCGTCGACGGCGGCCTGCTGGACTTCTACCTCGACCGGCTGACGGCGGAGGGCTTCCTCTCCCCGCCGCTCGGCACCTCGCCGCTCGGGGCGGTGCGATGACTGCCACCGCTCCCGAGGAGCTCTTCGCGGCGGTGGACGTCGCCCGGGCCCCCGCCGACGGACCGGCGGCGTTCGGCGGCGACCTCGCGCCCGGCACCCTGCTCGCCGCCTACCGGCACGGGCTGTTCCCGCTCCCGGCCGCCGACGCCTACGCGAGCGCCTTCAACGAGGCCCGCTACGAGGAGGCGGTGGAGACCGGCCGGATCGCCCTGCTGCCGGGGTCCGAGCACACCGACCCGTACGCGCTCGCCTGGTGGTCGCCCGACCCCCGCCCCCTCCTCGCCCCCGACGGTGTGCGGCTCGGCAGCAAGCTCTCCCGCCTGCTGCGCAACCGGCTGGACTGGTCGACCACCGCCGACGCCGCCTTCGAGCAGGTGCTCGCGGCCTGCGCCGAGGGCCGCGAACCCCCGTGGCTCACCCGGGACCTGCGGGAGGCGCTCACCGCCCTGCACCGGCTGGGCGCGGCCCACAGCGTCGAGGTGTGGGAGGCGGGGGAACTGGTCGGAGGGGTGTTCGGGATCGCGGCGGGGCCGGTGCTCAGCCTGGACTCGATGTTCCACCGCCGCCCGGACGCCGCCCGGGTCGCGGTCGCCGACCTCGCCGCCCGCTTCGCCGCCGCCGGGGGCCGGCTGCTGGACGCCCAGTGGGACTCCCCGCACGTGCGCTCCCTGGGCGCCGCCCCGCAGCCCCGGGCCCACTACCTCGCCGCGCTCGCCGCCGGGACCGGGCCGGGGGCCGGGACGGTGGCGCCGCTGGACACCGCCAGGCTCCCGGCCGTCCGGCTGGCTCCCGCGAAGCCCCGCCCGCCGTGGCCGCCCGGCCACCGGCACGGGCACCGTCCCGCCGCGAGCTCCGATCGCGGCTGACGCACCGACAGCGGCCGACGCACCGGGGCCCGGTGGTCCGCCGGTTTCGGGACGGGCGGTGGCGGGCACGGTGGCGGTCATGCTGTCGGTAGTGGTCGCCCCCTGGGGCGGGGAACCGGTGTTCGAGCGCGGCGGGGACGAGCCGCACGACGCCGCGAGCACGATGAAGATCGCCGTCCTGGCCGCCCTGCACCGCGCCGGGGCCGACCTCGACGAGGCCGTGCCGGTGGTGAACTCCTTCGCCTCGCGGGCGGGCGGGGAGTTCGCCAACGACCCCGAGTGGGACAGCGACCCCGTCCCGTGGGAACTCCTCGGCGGCACCGCGCCGCTGGGCCTGCTCGCCGAGCGGATGATCACCCACTCGTCCAACCTCGCCACCAACCTCTGCCTCGCCCGGGCCGGTCACGAGGCCGTCGCGGAGGTCTGGCGGCACGCGGGCGCCACCCGGAGCGCCAGTCCGCGCGGGATCGAGGACTACCCGGCGCGGGACGCGGGCCTGCACAACCGGGTGACGGCCCGCGATCTCGTCCGGCTGCTCCAGTCCCTGGCCGGGGAGCCGGAGTTGCTCGCACTACTGGAGCGCAACGCGTTCCGGGTCGACCTCGCGGCCGGGCTGCCGCCGGGGACGGCGGTCGCGTTCAAGAACGGCTGGATCCCCGGCGCCCGGCACTGCGTGGGGCTGGTGCGGCCCGAGGACTGCCCGCCGTACCTGCTGGCCGTCTGCTACACCGGCCCGCTGGCCTCCGGCGCGGACGGCGCGGAGGACGATCCGGCGGCCCGGCTGGTCGCCCGGGTCTCGGCGGCGGTCTGGGCCCGCCGGCACACGATCACCGGCTGACCGGCTGACCGGCTGACCGGTCGGCGGCCGGCACCCGGAAGGGGGCGACCGCCGACCGGCAACTGCCGGTCCGTCAGTACGGCCGCAGTGCGGCCTCAGTGCGGCCTCAGTACGGCTTCACCAGGAAGTGCGCCGCGCCCGGGATGCCGACCTTCAGCAGCTCGTCCTCCTCCGGCGTGGTCGGCGTGCCGGTCTCCTGCTTGAGGATCGCCCGGGACAGCGCCTGCACCCACATGGCGCGCGGCCGGCGGCGCTCCTCCCAGGCGGCCAGCGCGGCGGGCACCGTCTCCGCCGCGTCCAGGCTCTGGGCGAGCACGAGCGCGTCCTCGACGGCCATCGCCGCGCCCTGGGCCAGGTGCGGGGTGGAGGCGTGCGCGGCGTCGCCGGCCAGGACCACCCGGCCGACGTGCCACGGCTCCTCGACGGTGACCTGCGAGATCCGCGAGTAGACCACCGCGGCCGGGTCGGTCACCTGCGCCAGCGCCTCGGCGATCGGCCCGCCGAAGCCGGCCAGCCGCTCGCGCAGCTGCTCGTGGGCGTGCTCCGGGTCCGGCCGGAAGTCCTCGGCCTCGGCGAACACCGAGCCCAGGTACATCAGGTCCTCGCTGATCGGGGTGAGCAGCGCCTTGGCCTTCAGGTTGCCGGTGGACATCACCACGCCCCGCACCTCGGGCGAACGCGGCAGGGTGACCCGCCAGTTGGCGAAGCCGGTGTACTCGGGCGCGTACTTCTCGCCGTAGAGCCGCTTGCGCAGCGGCGAGCCGATGCCGTCGAAGCCGACCACCAGGTCGTAGCGCTCGCTGCTGCCGTCGCTCAGGGTGACCGCCACCTCCTCGCCCTCGTCGGCGAGTTCGGTGATCGTGGTGCCGAACCGCAGGGTCGCCCCGGCGGCGGTGGCGGCCTCGCCCAGCACCTGGGCCAGCGCGGGGCGGGGGATGCCGTTGTTGGACGGCGCGCCGTCCATCCGCGGCTGCGGGATCTTGGCGAGGATGCCGCCGGTCGGGTCGCAGATGGTGAGCACCTCCCACTCGAACCCGGCCGCCAGGCACTGCTCCAGCACGCCGATCTCGCGCATCACGTGCAGCGCGTTGGACGGCTGGATGATGCCGACGCCCAGGGCCTCCAGGGCGTCGCGCAGCTCGACGACGTCGACCCGGTGGCCGCGGCGGGCGAGGGCGGTGGCCGCGGTCAGGCCGCCTATGCCGCCGCCGTGGACGAGGACGCGCAGGGGTGGGGTCATGACGGGGTTGCTCCAAAGTGTGGTGGGGAGAGGTGGGGAAACGTTTCAGCGGACCGGCGCGCCGGCCGACAGCTCCATGAGGTGGTCGACCAGCGCGAGCAGCAGGTCCCGCCCGAACGTCCGCACCCGCACGTCGCCGATCAGCATCGGGACCTGCGGGTCGAGGTCGAGGGCGGCCCGGATCTCGTCCGCCGTACGGGTGTTGTGGCCGTGGAAGCAGTTGATCGCGACCACGAACGGGATGCCCCGGCTCTCGAAGAAGTCGATCGAGGCGAAGCTGGTGTCCAGCCGGCGGGTGTCGGCGATCACGACGCCGCCGAGCGCGCCGTTCACCAGGTCGTTCCACATGAACCAGAAGCGCTCCTGTCCGGGCGTGCCGAACAGGTAGACCACCAGCTCCGGGTTGACGGTGATCCGCCCGAAGTCCAGGGCGACCGTGGTGGTCTCCTTGTTGTCCACTCCGGACAGGTCGTCGACGCCCTCGCTGGCGCGGGTCAGGTACTCCTCGGTGCGCAGCGGCGCGACCTCGCTCACCGCGCCGACCAGGGTGGTCTTGCCGACCCCGAAGCCGCCGGCGATGAGGATCTTGACGGCCGCGGGGACGACGGGGGCGGGGGCGCGGGAGGGGAGCGAGGAGGAAGAGGAGGGGCGAGGTGCGGATGGTGCCATGGTTCAGAGCCTCCGGAGTCCTTCACGTACGGCCGTCAGCAGCCCGAGGTCCAGACCGCCGTCCCCGGCGGCCCGGGCCACCGAGATCGGGGCCCGGGCCAACAGCATTCCCTGGGCGATCAGATCGCCCAGGAGGATCTTGGTGACCGAGACCGGCAGGTTGAGCCCGGCGGCCACCTCGGCCACCGCGGCCGGCCGGCGGCACTGTTCGAGGATCAGCCGGTGCTCCGGCTGGAGCCCGCGCGGGCCGGACGACCGGGTGGCGAGCGCCTGGTCCGCGAGCTCCTCCACCGTGGTCATCAGCGTGATCAGGGTGAGGTCGTCGCGTTCCGGCGCCGTCCGGCCGCGGGTGATGGTGTAGGGGCGCACCATCGTGCCCGCGCCGTAGTCGTCGTCCTCGTCCTCTTCGGGCAGCTCGCTCCAGTGCGGCCTCAACGGGGACTCACCCCCGGTTCCTGGCGGCGAAGGCGTCGAACTCGCTGCGGACCGGCGTGGTGAGCTTCTGGCCGACCTGCTGGACGAGCTGGTGCATGGCCACCGACATCACCTCGGCGTCCACCTCCTGGTCGGCGACCACGGCCAGGTGGGTGCCCTGCGCGGCGGCGATGACGAACAGCCAGACCTCGGCCAGCTCGACGATCACCTGGTGGACCGGGCCGCCGTCGAAGAGCTGGCCGATGCCGCGGGCGAGGCTCTGCTGGCCGGTGGCCACGGCGGCCAGCCGCTCGGCGTCGGACCGCTCGATGGTGCGGGAGTGGCTGACCACCAGGCCGTCGTCGGACAGCAGCACGGCGCTTCTCGTCCCGGGGACCGTCTCGACGAGTCCGTCCAGCAGCCAGTCGAGGTCCTGGTGGGTGGCGATGGTGCGGTTCATGACTGCTCTTCCGTCCTCGTGGTTCGGGGGTCCGCGGCCGGGAGGGCCCAGGGGGAGGGACCCGGCGCGGGAGTCGGGGTTCCGGGGGCCGTGGGGGAGGCCGGGCCGGACGGGGGAGTGGTGCCGCGCCCCGGCGGCAGGGCGCCGACCGCGGGGCCGTCGGCGGGCGGCAGGTCCTCCGCGGCGCCGAGGCCGCG
>NZ_JAIY01000003.1:136075-202089 GCF_000710405.2 Kitasatospora sp. MBT66
CGGCGGGCGCGGGAACGGGCCCTCGGCGGGGCCGGACCCGGGTGCGCCGCCGGTCGCGTCGCCGAAGCCGGGTCCGAAGCCGGTGCCCGTCCCGGCCCCGGGGTACGGGGTGCGGGGCGGCGGCGGGACGCGCAGCTCGGCGGCCAGGCTGGCCTGGCGCACCCGCTGGGGCAGCGGCGGCTGGAGACCGCCGGTCGGGGCGCCCGGGGCGTCGGCCGGGGGGTCGGCCGGTGCGACGGCGGACCCGGGGAGCGGGTGCGCCGGCTGCCCGTCGTGCTGCCGCCGCTCCGCCAGCCGGTAGTGGTCGGCGGGCCGGTACTGCTCGTCGGCGTACGGCGCCTCGGCGGGCATCACCGTCGCGTAGGCGATGTCCGGGTAGGCGGGAGGGGCGTCCCCGGCGGAGCGGGGGGAGGCGTCGTAGGGCTGCCCGTCGTAGCCGTGGCCGCCGTCGGCGGGGGCCGGCGAACCGTGCTCGACCGGCTGGCCGTGCTCGGCCGACGGGTGCAGGTACCCGTCCGCCCCGATGCCGGGGAAGGCGCCGTCGCGGCCGTCGAAGGCGTCGGGTCCGCCGTAGGCGTCCGAGTCGGGCCCGCCGAAGAGGTCGCGGGCGCCGAAGGCGTCCTGCCCGGGGAAGGCACCGTGCTCCGGGAAGCCGTCCTGGGTCCCGAAGTCGTCCGGCTTCCCGAAGTCGATCCGGACCGGGGCGCCGAGGAGTTCGTCGTCCGACGGGGGCACGTACTCGACGTACCCGAACGCCTGGGCCTGGGAGGGCGCCTGGGCGCCGGAGGCCGCGCCGGGGGTGACGACGGGGGCGCTGCCGGGGGAGAACCAGTCGCCGCCGGGCCGGTCGGGGTGCGGGGCGGCGTCCGCGTGGGCCGCGCGCTCCTCCTCCTCGTCCACCGCGACGACCGCCGAGGAGGTCGTGGTGTCCGCCGCCGGCACGGTCTCCGTCGTGGCCGGGGCCGGGGACGCCGGGGAAGGCATCTCGGTCACCGAGGCGAGCGGCACGGCCGCCTGGGCCCGGTCCGCCGGCCGCTGCCGCCGGGCGAGCGGGATCGGCTTGACCGCCGCGTGGTCCGGCAGGCCGGAGTCGCCGTCGAGGATCAGCTCGCCGGGGACGAGCACGACCACCCTGGTCCCGCCGAACGCCGACGGGCGGAACTCGATCTGCAGGCCGATCGCCGACGCCAGCCGGGCCACCACGTGGAAGCCGAGGCGGATGTCGTCGCCGCGCGCCAGCATGTCCGTCCGGGGCGGCTCGTCCGCGAGCGCGGCGGCCATCAGGGCGTTGGCCGTGTCGTACTGCTCGGGTTCCATGCCCAGGCCGCGGTCCTCGATCTCGATCGCGAGCCCGCGGCCGACCACGGCCGCCCGGACGTCGACCGGCGTCGGCGGCTTGGAGAAGCTCGCCGCGTTCTCCATCAGCTCGGCGACCACGTGCGCGATCGGGCCGACCGCGCGCTCGGAGAGCCACGGGTGGCCCTCGACGTCCAGCACGATCCGGCGGTACTCCTGGACCTCGCCCTGCGCGGCGCGCAGCACGTCCAGCAGCGGCACCGGCTTGCGCCACTTCCGCTGCGGCTGGCCGCCGGCCATGATGACCAGGTTCTCCTCGTAGCGGCGCAGGCGGGCGGTCAGGTGGTCGAGGTCGAACAGGCCCTCCAGCACCTCCGGGTCCTCGTGCCGCCGCTCCAGGGCGTCCAGCTTGCGCAGCTGCTGACCGATCAGCAGCTGGGTGCGGCGGGCGATCCGCTGGAGCAGCCGCTCGAAGCCCCGGTGCTGCTCGGCCTGCCGGACGGCGGCCCCCAGCGCGGAGGTGCGGGCGAGGTTCATGGCCTGGCCGAGCTGCGCCAGCTCGTCGCCGCCGCGGGCGTGCGCCCCGGCGGTGATCGCCCGGCTCTCCGCCTCGACGTCCACCTGCTCGCCGCGCGACAGCCGCTCCACCACCTCGGGCAGGGTGTGCTCCATGTCCTGGGCCTGGGCGTGCAGGTCGTTGATCCGGCGGCGCAGCGAGCGGGTCAGCCGCCAGCTGGCGAGGACCACGACGATCACCGCGAGCAGACCGATCACGGAGGTCAGCGCGACCCGGGTGAGCAGCGAGAGGATCGAGCCCTTGCCGACCTCGACCACGCCCTCGGTACGGGTCTCGATGACCTTCACCAGCTGCGGGTTTACCTGGTCGACGGCCTGCCGCCACTGGTCCTGGAGCTGCGGGAGCCGGACGGTGCCGGTGGCGTCGGCGACGGCCGGGCGGGTGAGCGCCTGCTCGACGGCGGCCTTGGCCTGCCAGGCCGGACCGCTCATCAGCTCGGACCAGGCGGCCCGCTCGTCGGCCGGCACATAGGGCACGACCTGGACGGTGAACAGGTGCTCCTGGGCGCCGATCGCCTGCTGCACGAGCTGGTAGTCGGAGGCGCTGAGCTTGCCGGACGGCCAGCCCCGGGCCAGGATCGCGTCCTCGCGGGCCAGCATCTCCTTGGCCCAGAAGGAGTTGACCAGGGTCTTGGAGATCCAGGTGACCTCACCGGTGTCGACATGGCTGAGCGCGGTGAACAGGCGCAGGTCGACCGCGATCAGGTCGGTGTAGTACGCGTAGACGCCCTGCTGGTCGGCGGTGCCCTTGTCGACGAGGGCCCGCTGGTCGCCCAGCTTCTCCATCGCGCGCCGGGCCTCGGCGACGGCCGTGCGCACCTCGGCGGGCGCGCTGTCGGCGGTCTCGCCGGACAGGGTCTGGAACTTCTCCACGGCCTCGTCGGTCAGCTGGCGCTGGCGCTTCAGCTGGTCGGCGACGCTGCCGGGCCGGGAGAGCGCCTCGGCGCTGAGCCGGCGCTCCTCCTGGAGGTTGTAGTAGACGATGTTGGACGGCTGTCCCGCCTTCTGTGCCAGCAGGCCCTGGGCGGCCAGACGCTGGAAGTCGAAGAAGGTTACGCCGCTGGTGACCGCCCAGAGGGCGGCCAGGGCGATGCTGGGGACGAGGGCCAGGACGAGCAGTGCCGTCCGCAGCGACAGGCGCGGTCGACGCCTGCGGGGGGCCTTCGGCGTCGGGGGCCGCCGATTCGCACGCGCGCGCAGAGCTGACTCCTTGGGACTGGCCGGTCTGCCTGCGAGGGTCGGACCGTCCGGGGCACGGGCTTTATGACGAAGCGATACTAGTCATACGGTGTGTTAGGAGTGAAAGCCCGTTCGATCTTCGGACAGTGCACACACAAGTCCTTAACATCGCGGTAGCACGCGGTTCATGCCCGCACCGGGTCTCCCGGTGGTGTTCCGACACCCCTCCGGAGCTGGTCGGACGGTGTCCGCCGGCTCCGCCCGCCCCGTTGCCGGGAAGCGGCCGTCGGAGGAAGAACGGGAGGGCCCCCGGCGGAGGTTCACGTCCGGGGTTCGAGCCCCGGGGATCATGTCCGGGGCTCGCGGCAGGGGTTCGCGTTCGGGGGATCACGTCCGGGGGTTCGCGTCCGGGGGATCACGTCCGGATCCGCGGCCTCGCCGCTCGGCGTCCGGAGGGGTGGGGGTGGGGCAGGATGGTGCCATGACCGACGACAGCCTGCCCGCCCGCAGCCGGGCGGTGGCCGACGCACTCGCCGGGGCCGGACTGCCCGGCGAGGTCCGCGTCCTGCCGGACTCCGCCCGCACCGCCGCCGAGGCCGCCACGGCCCTGGGCTGCGAGGTCGGCGCCATCGCCAACAGCCTGGTGTTCATCTGCGACGGCGCGCCGCTGCTTGTGATGACCAGCGGCGCCCACCGCGTCGACACCGGCCATCTCGCCCGTGAACTGGGCACCGGCCCGATCACCCGGGCGAGCGCCGCGCAGGTCCGGGAGGCCACCGGCCAGGCCATCGGGGGAGTCGCCCCGGTCGGCCACCCCGCGCCGCTGCGCACGGTGGTGGACACCGCCCTCGCGGGCCACGCCCTGCTGTGGGCGGCCGCCGGGCACCCGCACACCGTGGTGCCGATGACGTACGGGGAACTGCTGGAGCTGACCGGCGGCACCCCGTTGACGGTGGTGCCGCCGGCGTAGCGGACCCGGGGTTGCCCCCGGGCCCGCCGGGAAGGTGCTACGCGATGCCGAAGGCGGCGGCCCAGCGGGCCGTGCCGGACGGCAGCGGGTGGCGGGCCGGGTCCAGGCTCAGGGCCATCCACGCCTCGTCCGGCGCGTCGACGGTGAGCGTGATGCCGTGCTCCGAGGCCCGGCCGAAGCCGAACCTCGGGTAGTAGGACGGGTGCCCGAGCAGGATCACGAACCGCTCGCCCCGGGCGCGGGCGGCGTCGAGTCCGGCGCGCACGAGGGCGGAGCCGGCGCCGGAGCGCTGGTGGTCGGGGTGTACGGAGACCGGAGCCATCGCGAGTGCCGGGGTGTCGCCGATGAAGGCGCGGGTGAGCAGCACATGGCCGACCGGGTCGGCCCCGGCCCCGGCGGCGGCGACGATCGACAGACCGTCGATCCACGCCTCGTCGGCGCGCAGGGCCTCGACGAGATCGGCCTCGGACGGCCGCCCGAAGGCGGCGACCGTCAGCTCGTGGACGGCCGGGAGGTCGTGGGGCTGCTCGACCCGGGTGTGCCAGGAGGAAGCGGGCGAGGAAGCGGAAGAAGACATGGGAGTCCCTTGGAGAAGGGGCCCCGGAGAGCGAAGGGCGTCAGACCGGGACCCGGGAGGTGAGAACAGTCCGGGTGCCGCGCAGCACGTGCGCAGCGGCTGTCACCGCGACCACAATTCACCTTCCCTGTCTCCGTAGCGGACTTCGCGCGAGCTCGAACGGCCGGTGGGCCGGGCTCGACGATCGACCGTAACACGGGCCCCGGACGGGGCGCGAAGGGTTTTCCGCGCCCGCCCCGGGCACCCGTTCGCCGCCGCGGTGCCCTGCTGCGGTGCTCAGCGGCGGCGGGCGGCGCGGGCGACCACGAGCAGGAACAGGCCGCAGGCCGTGACCACCACCCAGCCGGTCCGGGAGGCGGCGGTGAGGCCGTCCGGGGCCGCACCCGCGACCAGTCCGCCGGCGATCGCGATGCCCACCGCCGAACCGAGCTGGCGGGCCGTGGAGGTGATGGCCCCGGCCACCCCCGCGCGGTCCGCCGGGAGCCCGCCCACGGCGGTGTTGGTGATCGGCGCGTTGGCGAAGCCGAAGCCGACACCGAGCAGCAGCAGGGCGAGCAGCAGGCCGGGCAGGTCCGCCGCGCCGGACAGGCCGCCCGCGCCGTGCGGGGCGTCGTCGACCAGGAACGCCCGGACCAGCAGCAGCGCCCCGCCGGCCGTGGTGGACCAGGCCGCGAGCAGCAGCGGCCGCCGCGGCCCGCCCCGGCCCACCAGCAGGCCGGACAGCGGCGCGCACACAGTCGCGCCCAGCGCCATCGGCAACGAGGCCAGCCCGGCGGCCAGCGGCGTCCACCCCCGGGCGTGCTGGAGCTGGAAGGTGGTGAGCAGCAGGGTCACCGTCAGTGCGACGAACACCGCCACCGCGCCCAGCGCGGCCGTACTGAACGCCGGCCGCCGGAACAGCGCGAGGTCCATCAGCGGTTCCTCCCGGCCGCGTTCGGCGAGCACGAATCCGGCGGTCGCCGCCGCGGCCGCCGCGTACCCGGCGAGCGCCCAGGGCGAGCCCCACCCGATCCGCGGACCCTCGATCAGCACGGCCACCGTCGCGCACACCGCGAGGGTCAGCAGGAGCTGGCCGGGCAGGTCCGGGCGGCGGGCCCGGGGCGCGCGGGATTCCGGCACGAAGCGGGCGCTCAGCAGCACGGCCACCAGCACCACCGGCACGTTCACCCAGAACACCGAGCGCCAGCCGAGGGCCGCGACCAGCGCGCCGCCGGTGACCGGCCCGGCCGCCATGCTCAGTCCGAACACCGACGCCCAGACCCCGATCGCCCGGGCCCGCTCCCGGGGGTCGGGCATCGCGTTCACCACGATCGCCAGCGCCACCGGGCTGAGCATCGACGCGCCCACCCCCTGGAGGGCGCGCGCCGCGACCAGCGCGCCGGCCGAGGGCGCGAGCGCGCACACCAGCGAGGCGAGGCCGAAGACGACCAGCCCGCACTGGAAGACCCGGCGGCGTCCGAACCGGTCCGCGAGCGCCCCGGCCGAGATCAGCAGGCTGGCCAGGACCACGGTGTAGGCGTCCACGATCCATTCCAGGTCGCGGGTGCCGACGCCCAGCCCGTGCCCGATCGCGGGCAGGCCGACGTTGACGATCGTGGTGTCCAGGCCGACCAGGAACAGGCTCAGCGCGCAGACCGCGAGCACGGTCCACCGCCGGCGCGCGCTCAGCGGGGGAGGGGCGGGGGCCGCGGCGGCCGCGGTGGTCGCGGTCGCGGTTTCGGGGGAGGTGGTCATGGGGCGCCTTCCGGTCGGAACACGGGTACGGGTCGTGCTGGTGACCGCCATGTTCGGACCGGCGGCGGGCGGCGGCCCAGGGTCCTTGCGGAAACCGCAAAACGGCGGACGGGGCAGAATCGCCCCCATGGACGCCGCCCCCTCCGATTCCGCCGATTCCGCCGGATCCAGCGACCCCGCCGACCCCGTCGAGCCGGACCGCCCCGCCGGGCCCGACCGCCCGGTCGAGGCGGACACCACGCCCGTCGCGACCGACGACGTCCAGGGGATCGTGGCCGCCATCGGGCCCCGGCTGCGCGCGCTGCGGCTCGGCCGGGGCCTCACCCTGGACGCGCTGGCCGCGATCACCGGGATCTCGGTGAGCACCCTCTCCCGGCTGGAGTCCGGCCACCGCCGCCCCACCCTCGACCTGCTCATTCCGCTCGCCCGCGCCCACCGCGTCGCCCTGGACCACCTGATCGCCGCCCCCGCGACCGGCGACCCGCGCCTCCACCTCCGGCCCCGCCACCGGGACCCCGGCAGCGTCCTCGTCCCGCTCACCCAGTACCCGGGCCGGGTGCAGGTCTTCAAGCAGGTCCTGGCCCCGCGCGAACCCCGGCTCGTCAGCCACGTCGGCTACGAGTGGCTCTACGTCCTCGCGGGCGAGCTCCGCCTCCTCGTCGGCGACCGCGACCTCACCCTCCACCCGGGCGACGCCGCCGAGTTCGACACCGCCGAACCCCACTGGTTCGGCCCCGCGGGCACCGAGGCGGTCGAGATCCTCCACCTCTTCGGCCCGCACGGCGACCAGGCCGTGCTGCGCACCGGCACGGCCGCGGGGTAGCGGGGCGGGTTCCGGGGGTCCCGCACCGGAAGTCGGCGGGTCCGACCTCCGGTGCGGGGAGGTGCCTCAGTGGGTGAACTGCCGGGCGGGGTGGTGGCCGAGGGCGAGGGAGACGGCTTCGAGGGCGCTGCTGAAGGAGACCTCGCTCAGCACGCCCGGTGCGGCGACCTGGTCGCCGACCAGGTGGACGCCGTCGCCCCGGTCGACGGCGGGACGGTCGCGCCAGGTGGTCCCGGGGCGGTCCACGGCGCCGGTGCGGCCGGTGGCCACGGCGGTGCGGCGCCACCGCACACGGTCGGACCAGCCCTTGAAGCCCAGGTCCAGCAGGTGCTCGGCCCGGGCCAGGCCGGACTCCCTCGACTCGTCCGGGGCGAGCGGCAGCTGAGCCTGGACCAGCTGTTCGCCGGTCGGCGCCAGGCCGGCGTCCTGGGTGGTGAACCGCTCCACCCAGCCGGTGCCGTCGAGGTCCGAGACGAAGAAGGCGTCGCCGCGCCGCGACCGCAGCGCCACGTCGAGCAGCAGCGTCCGGCCGCTCTCGCCCCGCAGGTCCGGGTCGCCGAGCAGCCGGCGCGCCGACTCCAGGGAGGTCGCGACGATCACCGGGTCGCCGGTGGTCGGCAGCGCCTCCAGTCGCGAACCCGTCTCGATCCGCACGCCCAGCTCCTGCGCCCGGGCCGCCATCCGGTCGATCACCGACTGCCAGCCGCCCACCGGGTAGACGGCCTCCGGCGGCAGGCTCGCGGCCCGGTGCAGCCGCTCCTGGGTGAACGCCGCCGACAGCAGGCCGGGCGCGTGGTGGAAGGTCGCGACGGCCGCGAAGTTGGCGGCCGCCCGCGCGGTCCGCTCGCCCGCCACCTCGGTCGCCCAGCCCAGGAAGGTCCGGCCGACGGGCGCGTCCCGGCGGGCCGCGAGCCGGGAGACCGCGAGCGGCGGCAGCGCCCGCAGCCGGCCGTCGAGCAGGTAGCGCATCCGCGGCAGCGCGGTCAGCGGGACCCTCGCGAGCGGTCCGACCAGCCCGCGCCGCCGCAGCCAGGCCCAGTGCGGGCCGCGCCGGTAGAAGGCGTGCGGGCCTTCGTTGGTCCGGTACGGCGCCGGGGCGGTGCGGGCCCGGCCGCCCAGTGTCCGGTGCGCCTCGTGCAAGGTCACCTCGACGCCGGCCTCCGCCGCCGAGACTGCCGCCGTCAGACCGCCGAAGCCGCCGCCGATGATGGTGATCCGCCGTGCCATGTCCCCGTCCTCCGTGCTCGTTCGCGTCCGACCGTCCGGACCCCCGGGCCCCGACCGTCGTTGTCGCGAGGGAGACGACGCAGTGCCGCCGGATGTGACAGCCGGTCGGCGATCGGTGCCGCCGGTCGCGCGGTGACCTCGATCACAGCGCGGCGGCCGGCCGCGGCGACCGGGCTCGTGCGAGGCTCGCAGGGCTGTTCACCAGGACGTTCAACAAGTTGTTGCCATCACGCCATCCGGCGGCCACAGGGTGACACTCCGCGCTGCCTAGCGTGCCGGGCCATGACCATCTCCCACACCCGGCTGACCGCGGCCGTGGCGCTGACCGGTGCCCTCGTCCTCGGCACCCCCGCGCTGGCCGTCGCCGCCCCGGCCGCCGGTTCCGCCTCCGCCGACACCTCGGCCTCTGCCCCGGCCGTCGCCCGGCACGCGATCCCCTTCACCGTGGCCACCGTCACCCAGCAGGCCGACGGCAGCTTCACCCTGACGTGGGCCGCCCCGGGCGCCCGCAACGTCACCGTCTACGCCGGCACCGACGCGGACGACATCCGCCACCGCAAGGCCGTCGCCAAGGGCGCGGGCTCCGCCACGGTCACGGTCACCGGCCTGGCCGCCGCCGACCGCTGGTTCTTCGAGCTGGTCCCGGACCGGGGCGCGCCGCTGGTCGTCGCCGACCGCTCGCTGCACCTCGCCTCCGCGCCGAACTTCCGTGACGCGGGCGGCTACCGCACCGCCGACGGCCAGTGGGTGCGGATGGGCGTCGTCTACCGCTCCGGCGACCTCTCCAAGCTGACGGACCAGGACCTCGCCAAGCTCCGCCGCCTCGGCGTCCGCACCGTCTTCGACCTGCGCACCCCCGGGGAGCAGAAGACCGCCCCCGACCGCATCCCGGCCGGTGCCACCGCCGTGAACGCCAATGTGCTGGGCGTCGCCGACACCGGCGCGTTCAACGTCACCAGCCCGCAGGCCGCCGTCCAGGCCATGGTCGACGCCGAGCGCACCATGATCTCCGCCGACAGCGCCCGCACCGCCTACCACTCGGTGCTCAACGCCCTGGTCGAGCGGAACGACGAAAACGTGCTCTTCCACTGCACCGCCGGCAAGGACCGCACCGGTTGGGCCTCCGCCGCCCTGCTCACCGCGCTCGGCGTGCCGCGCGGGACCGTCGAGGCCGACTACCTCGCCAGCAACACCTACCGCGCCGCCGAGATCGCGGCCACCCTCGCCCAGCTGCCGCCGGCCTACCAGGCGATCTACAAGCCGCTGCTGGACGTCCGGTCCGAGTACCTGGCCGCCGGGTTCGACGAGGTGCAGCGGAAGTTCGGCTCCTTCGACGCCTACCTCAAGTCCGGCCTGGGCCTGGACAAGCGGGACCTGCACGACCTGCGCAGCCAGCTGCTCGTCGGCTGACGACGCGCGCCCGGCGTCCCGCCGGGGCGGGCACCCGGGAGCACCGGGCCGCCCGCCCCGGCGGGACACCGCGTTGCCGGAACCGGGACGCCCTGGTTCGATCGTCCGTATGGACCAGGAATCCGCCGCCGCCCCCGACCCCGTCTCCGACCCCGACCCCGTCTCCGACCCCGCCCCCGACCACGCCTCCGCCGCCGACGACCCCGCCGGCGCCGCCGCCGCCTCGGCCCCGGCCATCGCGGCCACCCTGCGCCAGATCGGCCCCCGGCTGCGCCGGCTGCGCGAGCGCAAGGACCTGTCCCTGGCCGACCTGAGCCAGGCCACCGGCATCTCCAAGAGCACGCTCTCCCGGCTGGAGTCCGAGCAGCGCAAACCGAGCCTCGAACTCCTGCTGCCCATCGCCGCCGCGCTCGCCGTCCCGCTGGACGAGATCGTCGCCGCCCCGCGCGTCCAGGACCCGAGGGTGCACCAGCACCCGGGCCGGGCCGACGGGCGGACCTTCGTGCCGCTCTCCCGCCACCGCACCGAGCCCCGCGCGTTCAAGATCCTGATCCCGGCCGCCCACCACACCCCCACCCTCGCCACCCACACCGGCCACGAGTGGCTCTACGTGCTCTCCGGCCGCCTCCGGCTGCTGCTCGGCGAGCACGACGTCGTCCTCGCGCCCGGCGAGGCGGCCGAGTTCGACTGCCAGAACCCGCACTGGTTCGGCTCCACCGGGACGGGCGACGTGGAGGTCCTGAGCCTCTTCGGCAAGCAGGGCGAACGCCTCCACCTGCGCGCCCGCACCCGCCCGAAGGAGTCCTGAGCCGACCCCGGTGCCCCCGGTGCCGGAGCGGTGCCGGACCGGTACCGGAAGTCGGCCGCGACGACTTCCCGCGCCGCCGCGGGACTGTCACACTCCCCTCGTGAACACACGGGGGTTGTTCGCGCCGAAGCCGTTCGCCCGGGGGCCGGTCGCCGCCGTCGCGGCCGGGGTCGCCACGCTGCAGATCGCGGTGGCGGGCCGGTACGGCTTCCACCGCGACGAGTTGTACTTCCTGAACGCCGGTCGCCACCCCGCCTGGGGATATGTCGACCAACCGCCGCTCACCCCGCTGCTCGGGCGGGTGTCCACGGCGCTGTTCGGCGGCGGACCGGGCGACGGGCCGATCGGCCTGCGGATCCTGCCCGCCCTGCTCTGCGCCGCCACCGTCGTCCTGGTGGCCCTGCTGGCGCGGGAGTTGGGCGGTGGACGGGCCGCGCAGCTGCTCGCCGCCGGTGCCGCGGCCTGCTCGGCGTTCGTGCTCGCGGTCGGGCACCTGCTCAACACCGCCACCTTCGACCTGTGCGCCTGGCTCCTGGTCTGCCTGCTCGCCCTGCGGCTGCTGCGCACCGGGGACGGCCGCTGGTGGCTCGCCGTCGGCGCGGCCACCGGGGTTGCGCTGCTGAACAAGGACCTCGTCCTGCTGCTGGCCGCCGCGCTCGTGCCCGCCGTGCTGCTGGTCGGGCCGCGCGGGGTGCTGCGCGGGTGGTGGCCGGTGGCGGGCCTGGCCGTCGCCGCGGCGGTCGCGCTGCCGAACCTGTGGTGGCAGGCCGCGCACGGCTGGCCCGAACTGACCGTCGCCGGCGGCATCAGCGGGCAGGACGGCGCGGAGAACCGGCTGCTCCTCGTGCCGATGCAGTTCCTCTACCTGTCGCCCGTCCTGGTGCCCGTCTGGCTGGCCGGATTCCGGCGGCTGCGCCGGGACGCCGAACTCGCCTGGGCGAAGCCCTTCGCGGTCGTCCACCCGCTGCTGTGCCTGCTGGTGCTGGCGAGCGGCGGCAAGCCGTACTACGCGCTGCCCGCGCTGCTGGTGCTGACGGCGGCCGGCTGCGAACCGGTCGCCCGGCGGCTGACGGCGGCCGGACCGCGCCGGATCCGGTCGTTCGCGGGTGCGCTGGCCCTGGGCGCGGCGGTGAACCTGGTCATCACCCTGCCCCTCCTCCCGGCCCGGCTGACCCCGGCCGTCGGCTGGATCTACCAGGAGCAGGGCGAACAGATCGGCTGGCCCGAACTCGCCGCGGCCGCCGCCGCGGGCTGGCGCACCGTCCCGCCCGAACTCCGCGACCGGGCCGTGGTGTTCGCCGTCAACTACGGAGAGGCGGGCGCGCTCGCCCTCTACGGCCCGGCGCTCGGCCTCCCGGCGCCGTACTCGGGCCACATGAGCCTCGCCGACTGGGGGCCGCCGCCGGACACCCGGGACGGTCCGGTCCTGCTCGTCCACCCGGAGGGATTCCCGGACGTGGAGCGGTACTTCACCGACTGCCGCCAGGTCGCCCGGGTCGACAACGGCCACGGTGTGCGCAACGAGGAGCAGCACGCACCGGTCCTGGTCTGCCCGGGACCGCACCGGCCGTGGTCCGCGCTCTGGCCCGAACTGCGCCGCTACTACTGAGGGTTCCGCCGGGCCGGGGCGCCCGGCCCGGGCAATCCCCTCAGATGTCCCCGATCACCTGCCCCCGATCACCTGCCCCCGAGCCGTTCATGGAGGTCCTCGGCGAACCGCGTCCGGTAGACGCCGTGCACGATGGCCCCGGGAGACTGGTAGCCCCGGTGCCCGGGGTCCGAGACCTCCCCGTCCCAGGGCGTCACGACGTCCGGAAGCAGCGGAGCACGCCCCAGGTACATCCGGGCGGCCTCCTCCAGTGGCAGGTCACCCTCGACCACCGAGCTCCACAGCCCGCGGCCCTGCCCGACCACCCACAGGCACAGGTCCTCGGTGCTGTCCTCGGACCAGACCTCCCCGTCCACGCTCACGCCTTCGGAGAAGTCGGCCAGCGACTCCGCCGCGGACTCGTAGGCGAGCGCGAACGCCTCCAGTGCCTCCCGCGGCCGGGACCCGAGCCACGCCTCCAGGGCGGACAGGCGCGGTCGGGTCGATTCCAGGACCTCCCAGAACCCCTCGGAGACATGGTCCGGTCCCATCGCGGCTCCTGTGTCGACGGCTGCGGTACGCGCCCGACCGTACCGCGCGGCGGAGTTCCCCGGACGCTCCCGGGCCCGGTCGGGGCCCGGTCGGGGCGGCTCAGGAGGCGGCGTGCAGGGTGGTCGGCGTGCACGCGGCCGGGGTGGCCGGCAGGCCGGCCCGGTGGGCGAGGGCGGCGGCCTCGCCCCGGGAGCCCACCTCCAACTTGGCCAGGATGTTCGCCACATGGAACTTCACCGTCGACTCGCTGATGTGCAGGGCGGCGGCGATCTCCCGGTTGCGGCGGCCCAGGGCCAGCTGGTCCAGGACCTCCAACTCCCGTGGCTGAAGGCCCTCCAGCGGCCGGGCCGCGCCGATCGGCCCGGCCGGGGCGTGCAGCGGCAGGTCGACCGTCACCGCGGTGCCCCAGCCCGGGACCGCCTCGACCGTCAACCGGCCCGCCAGCGCGGCGATCCGGTCGGCCGTGCGGTGGACGGCCAGCGCGTCGGCGGTCAGCAGGCCCGGGCCGTCGTCCCGGACCACGGCCCGCAGACCGTCCGCCACGAACTGCCAGCTCACGTGCAGCCGGGTCAGGCCGTCCTGCTCCAGCATCGCGAGCACGGCGGAACGGACGGCGGTGCGGGCGGTGTGCGCGGTGTCGGTGGGCACCGAGCGGTCCCCCTCGGTCGGCGCCAGCAGGTCCAGCCGGACCGGGCTGTGCCGCAGCAACGGCCTCACCACGTCGGCGAGTCGGGCGAAGGCGGTGGCGGCCGGCTCCTCGCTCAGCTCGCGGTCGAGCTCGCCGGCGCTGCGCAGGTCGAGCAGCGCGGTCACGGCCAGCTCGGTGGCGTTGCGCCGGGCGGTGGCGTCGTCCAGTCCGGCGGAGCGCAGCGGCCCGAGGATCGCGGACAGCGCGGAGGCGTGGGCGCCGCTGAGTTCGGCGATCGCCCGGGCCCGGGCACTGGCCGAGGCGCGGGAGGCGGCGGCCTGCGCGGGCGCGGCGTCGACGGCGCGGTGGTGGGAGTGGGTGGTCAGCAGCTCCCACAGCAGCTGGAGCAGACCGAGCGAGCGCTCGGGCAGCGGCTCCAGCAGCTCCACCGGCTTCAGCGGCTCCTTCGCGCGGCCGTCGGCCCGCCCGCCGGTTCGTCCGCGCGGGGCGGCCGGTCCGGTCGCGGCCGCGCGGACCAGCACCAGCAGGGCGCCGTTGCTCCCGGGCGGGGCCGAGGCCACCGCGACCGCCGGGCGCGGGCGCCCGCCGAGCACGGCCTCGCCCTGCCAGGGGCGGCCGGGAGTGACCTCCTGGGCGAGTTGGCCCAGCTCGCTGCCGGTGATCCGGGCGGAAAGCTCCTCGGGACCGACGGCGTTCGCGGGCGAGTAGGTGCAGACGCCGCTGAGCTGCGCCACCGCGAGGTGCGGGACGAGTCCGGCGAGCACCTCGGAGAGCTTGGGCAGGATCGTCACCCGGGGTTCGCGCAGCAGCTCGGCGGCGAGGGCCAGCACTCCCTCGGCGTCGTCCCAGGACCACGCGGCCCCGTGCCCGCTCCCGGACGCCGCCCCGTCGTCGTTCGCACCGCTGTGTTCGACCATGCGGTCCAGCCTAGTCCGCGAGCGCCCGCACCCGCCCGTCCGAACGGCCAGGTGGAACTGTCCGAACAGCCGGCCGGTCGACCGGGCCCGCCGTACCAGGCTGGAGCCCGTCACCAGGACGGCGGCGGCTCCCGGCCCCGGCGTCCCCCCAGATCCGGAAGAACGGTGGAGATCCTCCATGAGCAGCACCCCCGACACCACTGCCCTCGCGACGAAGGCCGTCGGCATCACCGAGTACGGCGCCGCGGACGTCCTGCGGCCGATCGAGGTCGAGGTGCCCGCGCCGGGCCCGGGCCAGGTCCGGGTGGCCGTGCGTGCGGCCGGCGTCAACCCGCTCGACCACAAGGTCCGCTCCGGCGCGCTCACCGAGGTCTTCCCGGTCACCCTCCCGGCCGTGCTCGGCTACGAGATCGCGGGCGTCGTGGAGGCCGTCGGCGCGGACGTCACCGAGTGGCAGCCCGGCGACGAGGTGTTCGGCCAGGTCCGCGGCGGCGGGTACGCGGAGTACGCGCTGGCGGCGGCGGACCAGCTGGTCCGCAAGCCGGCCGGGGTGGACTGGACGGTGGCGGCGGCGCTCCCGGTGGCCGCCGAGACCGCCTGGCGTTCGCTCGACCTGCTGGGCATCGAGCCCGGCCGGACGCTGCTGGTGCACGGGGCGGCCGGCGGTGTCGGCACGCTGGTGCTGCAGTTCGCCCGGTCCCGCGGGATCCGGGTGATCGGCACCGCGAGCGAGGCCAACCACCCGTACCTGCGCGAGCTGGGCGCCGTGCCGGTCGTCTACGGGGAGGGGCTGGCCGAGCGGGTCCGCGCCGCCGCGCCCGAGGGCGTTGACCTGGTGCTGGACCTGGTCGGCGCGGGTGTGCTGCCGCTGTCGATCGAGCTGGCGGGCGGCGCGGAGCACGTGCTGACCATCGCCGACTGGAGCGCCGCGTCGCACGGGGTCCGCTTCACCGCCGGCGACGAGCCGACCGACTACCTCCGCCCGGCGCTGGAGGGTGCGCTCGCGCTCGCCGCCGAGGGCGGCCTGAACCTCCCGCTGCACCGGGTGCTCCCGCTGGCGGAGGCGGCCGAGGCGCAGCGCGAGAGCGAGCGCGGCCATGTCCGGGGCAAGATCGTCCTCACCGTCGGCTGAGGACGCCGAGGACGCCGAGGAACCGGCCGGGGTGGGTACTCACCGGGCCGGTTCCGGGCCCGGCGAGCGGCCGAGGCGCTCGACGACGACCATCGCCGCGTCGTCGTCGAGACGTCCGCCGGCGTGGGCCAGCAGGTCGCGGCGCAGGTGCAGCAGCAGGGCGGCCGGGGATTCGGAGGGGTGGGCGGCGGTCCGTGCGGCGACCCGCTCGGACAGCGGGTAGAACCGCCGCTCGGCGTCGCGGGCCTCGATCACGCCGTCGGTGTAGATCAGCAGCCGGTCGCCGGGCAGGAACGGGAAGTCCTCCACCATGTACGGCGCCGCGACCAGTTCGCCGAGGCCCAGCGGCGGCGAGGTGCGGCGGGGCTCCAGCGCGGTGACCCGGTCGCCGTGCAGGAGCAGCGGCGGGGGGTGGCCGCAGTCGACCAGGCGGACCACCGCGCCGTCGTCCGGGACGTCCAGGACCACGGCGGTGATGAAGGACTCGCCGCTGTCGTCCGTCGGGGTGTCGGCCGGTCCGCCGTCCGGCGGCCCGGTGCCCGGCGGAGCCCCGGTGCCGGCCGGTCCGGCGCGGCGGAACGCGCGCAGGCGCGGCCGGTCGCCGAGGCCGTCCTCGCGCTGCGCGCGCTGCTGCTCGGCGAGCTGGGCGAGGTCCCAGGCGATGCTGCCGTCCAGGTGGCCGACCAGGCCGGGCAGGTCCGGGTACAGGTGCGCGGCCGCCCGGAAGGCGCCCAGCAGCAGCGCCGCGTCGCCGAGCGAGGCCAGCCCCTTGCCCCGGACGTCGCCGACCAGCAGCCGGGTGCCGGTGGCGGTGCGGGCCGCCGCGTAGAGGTCGCCGCCGACCTGGGCCTCGGCCTCGGCGGCCAGGTAGAAGGAGGCGAGGTGCAGCGGCCCGGTCCGGTCGGGCAGCGGGCGCAGCAGGACCCGCTGGGCGGCCTCGGAGACGGAGCGGACCTGTGCCAGCTCGCGTTCGTGCCGGTCGCGCAGCACCCGCAGGGCGACGATCAGCGCCGACACGGCGAGCAGGGCGCCGAGCTGGGTCTCGTGGTTGCCCGTGGTGAGGCCGTCGCGCAGGATGCCGATGACGGTGAGCGCGGCGAGCGAGAGCAGGGCCACCACGGTGGTGGCGCGGGCACCGGCCAGCGACGCGGTGAGCGCGGGGGCGACGATCAGTAGCGGGCCGAGGTGGATGTCCGGCGGGGCGAGCACGTCCACCACCGTGATCACCACGATCAGGGCGAGCGGTACGGCCGTCAGTGCCCGGCGGTCGGGCGGCCAGGACCGGCGGCGCTCGTGGGAACGCCGGTCGTCGGGAGGCTGCCGGAGTGGCACCTCTCCTCTGTACACCGTCCGGGTGGTCCACCGCACCCCGAGCGGGTGCCGGGGGTGCGCGGCGGTGCGGCCGGGAGGTGCGGTCGGACGGGGCGGCCGGGCGGCGCGGTCGGGCCGGGTCAGTCCTCGGAGCCGTAGCGGGCGAGGTAGTCGGCGAACCGGGCGACGTCCTCGTCCGACCAGTTGGTGAACCGGGCCGAGAAGGAGAGCCGCCGCTGCTCGTTGGCCTCGCGCAGCAGGGTGAGTCCGGCCTCGGTGGCCAGCAGGATCTGGCCGCGCTGGTCCTCCGGGTCGGTCTCGCGGCGCAGCAGCCCGAGCTTCTCCAGCGCGGTGACTTGGCGGCTCACCGTGGACTTGTCGAGCATGAAGTGCGCGGCGACATCCGCGGCCCGGCAGCCGCCGCGCTCGGTGATGAGGTCCAGGATGCTGTAGGTGACCAGGGAGAGGTCGGGGTGCAGCTGGGAGGCCTTGTGCCGGGCGCGGCGGGCGAAGGCGGTCAGTTCGCGCTGGATGGTCGCGATCGACGTCTCGCGGTCGGGCACGGGGACTGTCCTCCGGGGGCTCGGGAAATCCGCAGTGCGGAAATTAGTTGCACTATACAACAGCTTCGGTCGCGTCCGAAGCCCCCGGCGGGCGGCCTGCCGCACCGGCCCGACCCGCCTGCCAGGCGCGCGCCGCCGCGATCCGGCGGGTGGCGCTCGGATGAGTCGCGAACAGTAGCTCAAGCACCCGCGGCGGGTCGACGTCGGACACATTGGTCACCGCGAGTCTGCGCTGCATCGCCACGAACTGCTCCGCGTCCCCCGTGAGCTCGAGCGCGTGCCGGTCCGCCCTGGCCTCCACCCGGCGGCTCACCGCGCACTGCACCGGGCCGGACAGCGCGCCCAGCAGCGCCGCGCCCGCCGCCAGCAGCGGCAGCGACCGGGGATCGGCCGCGTCCGCCGCGCCGGCCGCCGACAGCAGCACGTCCCAGCCGGACGCCAGGCCCAGCAGCACCACCACGACGGCCGCGCCGACCGCGCCCAGCACCGTCCCGGTCAGGACGTCCCGGTGCTTGACGTGCCCCAGCTCGTGCGCCACCACCAGCTCCACCTCGCGCGGATCGGCGGTGGTCAGCAGCGTGTCGTAGGCGACGATCCGCCGCGTCGCCCCCAGCCCCGAGACGTACGCGTTCAGCGCCGTGGTCCGGCGTGAGGCGTCCGCGACCAGGACGTCCCGCACCCGGACGCCGTCCC
The DNA here is from genome assembly GCF_000710405.2 of Kitasatospora sp. MBT66. NCBI lineage: Bacteria > Bacillati > Actinomycetota > Actinomycetes > Kitasatosporales > Streptomycetaceae > Kitasatospora > Kitasatospora sp. MBT66. The sequence continues at coordinate 154,081 of NZ_JAIY01000003.1, forward strand.
GCGCGGCCAGGCCGAGCAGCGCCTCGCGCTGCGGGCCCGGGGCCATCGGCGTGAAGCGGTTGAACACCGGCTCGACGAGCAGCGGGTAGAGGAAGGAGAGCGCGGCCGTCAGCAGCGCGGCCGCGCCCGCCGCCGGGAGCCACCAGCGCTCCGGCGAGCGGCCGGTGAGCGCGTACAGACCGAGGACCACCGGCAGGGCGAGCGCCAGGGTGAGGGCGAGTCCGCGCAGCGCGTCCACCGCCCAGCCGGCCCAGCTCTGGGTGACCAGGCCGAACCGGGCGCGGACCGACCGCGAGCCCGCCCCGAACGGCAGCTGCGCCGCCCGGCCGACCAGCACCAGGGCGGCCGTTCCGGCGAGCACCTCCGCCGTCCGGGAGCCGCCGAACCAGCCGCCGACGGTGGACACCAGCCCGGCGCCGGCCGGCGTCAGGCCGAGGGCGAGGGTCAGCGCCAGGCCGGTGGCCCGCGCGCCGAGCGCCCAGGGCAGCTGGGCGCGGCGCAGCGCCCGGCCCCGGGCGCGCTCGGCGGGGGTGAAGTCGGGGGTGAATGCGGGGGCGCGCTCCGGGGTGAGGTCCGGGGCGGCGGCGGGGGCCCGATCGTCGCCCGGGGGTGGGCCGACAGAATCTGTCATCTGTTGTCCGTCATCCGAGGTCTGTCAGTCGTCAGTCGTCAGTCGTCAGTCGTCGATCTTCGGCCGTCGGCCGTCAGGGGCGTTCGTGGACCGTCGTCCCCCGGCAGCCAGCATGTCACTCCTCGGCGGACCCGGTGGCGTGCCGGGTGCCCGCCCGGAGCAACTGGTGGCCGAGGTCGATCAGCGCCCGGCCGACCGCGAACTCGTCGCCCACCGCGGGCGCCGGATCGTCGAGCGGATTGCGGCGGGCGTACGCGTCGCTGTGCAGCACCGCGCCGTCGGCGTCCAGCACGGCGTGCACCCGGGTGGTGTCCCGCTCCTCCACCAGGTGCAGGCTCAGCTGCCAGTCCTTGGTGGTGCGGACGGCGGGCTCCTCCTCGCCGGCACCGGCGGCGAGGCGCGGGGACGGCGCGGCGGTGGTCCCGTCCGCGCGGACGATCACCACCGGGCACGACCCGTGCGCCGCGCACCGGGTGCTCACCGACCCCAGCAGTGTCCGGGCGAAGGTCCCGCGCCCGCGACTGCCCAGCACCAGCAGCTCCGCGCCCTCCGCCAGCTCCAGCAGTACCTCGGCCGGATGCCCGAGCAGCAGGGTCTCCGTCACCGGCACCGGCCGGTCCCGGCCGACCACCTCGTCCACCTCGGCGGTCAGGGTGCGCATGGCCGTCCGCTCGAAGTCGTCGTCCGGCAGCGGCACCAGCCACCCGTGCAGCGAGGGCGGCTCCCACGCGGCCACCGCGTGCACCGTCGCCCCGGTCAGCGCCGCCTGCCCGACCGCCCAGCGCAGCGCGGCCCTGGACGGCGCCGAACCGTCGATCCCGACCACGATCCGCCGCCCGGTGTCCGCGCTCCCGTTCCCAGCCCCACTGCCCGTCCCGTTGTCAGTCATGACCCACCACCTGCCGTCCGGTCCCCGAGCCTCGCCCGCTGCCTCCGCCGAGCCCGCGTCGCACCTCCGTCCTGGCGGCCTCCGCCCGGCTTCCGCCGTGCCTCCCTACCTCCACGCTGCCACTCCGCGCGCCACCCGGCGGCCCGGCGCGGATTGTGGCGGTGGCGCGGAGGCGGCGCGGGGGAGTGGCGTAGGCTGACCGCTTCCGGATCGACCCTTGGGGGAACAGACATGCGCCGTGCCGCGGCCGCCGTCGCACTGCTGCTGGGGCTGATACCCGTGGCCGCCTGCGGACCGGACGACCCCGACCCGGCCGCCGTCAAGGCCTCCCGCTCCGCCAAGGCCGCCGCCGACGCCGCCGCTGCCGCGAAGGCCTCGCCGGACGCCGCCGGTTCCGGCGCCGCCGGGGACCAGGCCGCCTCCGACAGTGCGGCGCCCCGCCCGGACGGCAGCATCACGGTGGCGTTCGCCGGGGACGTCCACTTCGAGGGCCGCACCGAGGAGCGGCTCTCCGTGCAGCCGCCCGAGACGGCGCTCGGACCGATCTCCAAGAGCCTCGCCGCCGCCGACCTCTCCGTCCTGAACCTGGAGACCGCGATCACCGATCGCGGCGCGCCCGAGGCCAAGACCTACACCTTCCGCACCTCCCCGAAGGCGCTCACGGCGCTCAAGGACTCCGGCGTCGACGTCGTCTCGCTCGCCAACAACCACGCCGTCGACTTCGGCGCCGACGGTCTCGCGGACACCCTCGCGGCCAAGGCCGCCTCGCCGCTCCCGATCGTCGGTTTCGGCCGCAACTCCCAGGAGGCGTACGCCCCGTACGTCACCACCGTGCGCGGGGTGAAGGTGGCGGTGGTCGCCGCCAGCCAGGTCGAGGACCTCACCAACCAGAAGTGGCGCGCCGGGGCGAACAAGCCCGGCATCGCCTCGGCGCTGGACCAGGCCGCGGTCGTCAAGGCGGTCGAGGAGGCGAAGAAGCAGGCGCCGGTGGTGCTGGTCTACCTGCACTGGGGGGACGAGGGCAAGGCCTGTCCGACCCCCGCCCAGACCGCCATCGCCAAGAAGCTCGCGACCGCGGGAGCCACCGCCGTGGTCGGCACGCACGCGCACACCATGGTCGGCTCGGGCATGCTCGGCTCCACCTACATCGGGTACGGCTTCGGCAACTTCCTCTGGTACGGCACCTCCAACTACGCCAACTCCAACGAGACCGGCGTCACCACCCTGACCCTGGGCCCGAACGGCAAGGTGCTCGGCGAGGCGTTCGCGCCGGCGACCATCGACGACAAGGGCGTGCCGGTGCCGCAGACCGGCGCCGCCGCGACCGCCGCGCTCAAGCGCCGGGACGGGCTCCGGGGCTGCACCGGCCTCGCCCCCGTCCCGGGGGCCGCCGCCGGGCCCGCGTCCGCGCCGGCGTCCGGCTCGCCGTCCTCGCCGTCCTCGCCGTCCGCGCGCACGACCGCGCCCGCCGCCCCGGCCGCGCGGAGTGCCGCGCCCGCCCCGACCGCCTCGCGCTGAGCGTCGACGGAGCAGTGGTGGGAGCGCGGCAGTGAGGGAGCGGCAGTGACCGAGTGGACGGTGCACGGGCGGCGCCAGGTGTACGGCTCGCCGTGGGTGGAACTCTGGCTGGACGATGTCGACATCCCCGGCGTCGGCCGGGTCGACCACCATGTGCTGCGGATGCCCAAGGAGTGCGCCGTCGCCGTGGTGACCGACGCCGAGGGCCGCTTCCTCATGCTCCACCGCCACCGGTTCATCACCGGTCGCTGGGCCTGGGAACTGCCCGCGGGCTGGGTCGAACCCGGCGAGAAGCCCGCTGCGGCGGCCGCGCGCGAGGTCGAGGAGGAGACCGGCTGGCGGCCGGGGTCGGTCGAGCCGTTGACGGAGTTCGACGCGATGTCCGGGATCTCGACCATGCACTTCCACGCCTTCCACACCACCGGGGCGACGCCGACCGGCGGGCCGGTCGACCGGTCCGAGGCGAGCCGGGTGGAGTGGCTGACCGAGCGCCAGGTGGTCGGACTGCTGACCTCGGGCGAGGTGGCGGACGGCGCCTCGCTGGCGGCCCTGTCCTACTTCCTGGGCCCGCACCGCCTCTCGGCCGGCGGAACGAGTCTGAGCAGCAAGTAGACCTGCCAGGATGTGAACTGGGGGTCGGTCAGTCCTTGTGGTTCGCCTCGCCGAGCTTCCAGTAGCCCTTGCCGTGGACGCGTTCGCGGGGCAGCGCCCAGTCGGTGAGCAAATGGCGGCGGACGGTCGCCACGGCCTGCGACTCCCCGGCCAGCCAGGCCGTGGTGCCGGGCGGGACGTCGGTCGCGAGCAGGGTGTCCGTGAGGGTCCGGCCCTTGGCACGGCCCTGGGGGCGGACCAGCCAGTGGGTGGTCAGACCGGCCCGGGCGGGCAGCGGCAGGGTGGCCCCGGCGGCATCGCCGACCTCGGCGAAGAGCGTCACCGGTACGGTCGGCGGGAGCTCCTCCAGGACGGTGAGCGCGGCGGGAAGGGCGCTCTCGTCGGCGGCGAGCAGGACGTGCCCGGCGCCCTCGAAGGACGGCCGGCGGCCGCGCGGGCCGGCGATCCGGGCCGGGTCGCCCGGGCGCGCGGTCGCGGCCCAGCGGGACAGCGGGCCGTTGCCGTGCAGCACGACGTCGATGTCCGTCTCGCGCTCGGCGGGGCGGTGGTGCCGGATCGTGTAGGCCCGGGAGTGCCCGTCGGGGGTCGCCAACTTCACCCACTGGGTGGCGTGTTCGACAGCGAGGGTGTCCAGGGTCGGTCCGGCCAGGGTGAGCCGGAGCAGGGCGGGGGTGAGCGGGGTGACGGCGGTGACCCGTACGTCGTGGGTCGGCCGGGGGCGACGGAACACGGAGACTCCAGGGAAGAGGGTGGCGCCGGCGCGGGCCCGGGGAGATCGACACGGGTGGCGCGGTGCGGCGCGGAGGGGGGAAGCGGGAAGGGGTGGAGCGGGAAGGGGCGGGGCTCAGCCCGGCAGGTGCTGGTCGAGCAGCGCGTCGACGAACGCGGGGTCGAGCGGGCGGCGCAGCACCAGGGCGCGGTGGTAGAGCGGGGCGAGCAGGGCGTCCAGCAGCACGGCGGCCTCGTCGGAGGCGTGCTTGTCGGAGGCGTGCTCGTCGGCGGTGCGCCCGAGGCAGGCGCGGGTGTGCCCGACGTCCCGGGCGCGCAGCGCGTCCAGAAAGCCGCCGTGCAGCAACTCGGCGGTACGGGCGTCCAGTTGGGCATGGCCCAGGAGTGCCTGCAGCACCTTCCCGGCCGGTGCCGCGCCGAGGAAGTCCGCGAACCGGTGGATGTAGGCGCGCAGATCGGCCGGGTCGGCGGGGTTCTCGGCGGGCCAGGCGAGACCGGTGGCGGCGTCCAGGACGAGGTTGTCGAAGAGGATGTCCACCTTCGACTTCCACCAGCGGTAGATGGTCTGCTTGGCGACCCCGGCGGCGGCCGCGATGCCCTCGATGGTCAGGCCCTCGAAGCCCACCTCGACCAGCAGGTCGTCGGCGGCGTTCAGCACCGCCAGCCGCGCGGCCTCGCTGCGCCGGCCGCTGCCGCCGGTGGTCGCCCCCTCGCCCTTGACCGCGTCGCTCTTCGTCGCGCTCCCGCTCGCCCGGGCCGCGCGCGCGGCGGCGGTGGCACGACCGCCGACGGCGCGGTCGGCGACAGCACCGTCGTCGGCGGCGCGGCTCGCGCCGGACCGGCTTCCGGTGGCGGGGCGGGGCTGGGCGGCGATGGCGGTGTGGTCCTTGTCCGGGGGCGGCTGCTGGCTGTTGACGACGGTGGCGGCCATCCTCTCACGCCTGCCCGGCCGGGGCGGCCGGTGCCGGTTCAGCCGTCGCTGTCACCGCCGCCCCCGCCACCGGCCCCGGCACCGTCCCCGGCGATGCCCCGTGCCGGGGTCGGCGGACCAGCCCGGCGGCGACGGCGAGGGCCAGTACGGCGACCGCCGCGCTGAAGGTGACCCCGGCGGTGCGCAGCCCGGTCGCCCGGACGAGCACGCCGACCCCGATCACCGGCACCGAGAGCATCGTGAACAGCACGGCGAAGAACGCCGACACCGCCTCGCCGCGCCGGTGCGGCTCCACGCCGCCGTTGACGGTGCCGAGTCCGGTGCCGATCGCGGTGCCGGTGGCGAGGCCGTTGACGCAGGCGCCGAGCAGCAGTGGCGTCAGCGTCCCGCCGAGCAGGGCGGCGGCCACCAGCGCGGCGGCCAGGACGAGTCCGGCGCAGGCCAGCGGCAGGGCGCGGGCCGGTGGCAGGACGCGGACGAGCAACTGTCCGACGGCGGTGGAGAGGAAGGCCAGGGCGACCACGAGTCCGGTGAGCGCGTGGTTGTGCAGGCCGAGCACGGTGGCCAGGAAGAGTCCGCTGACGGCGGTCAGCACGCCGGTGACGGCGAATCCGGCGCCGCCGGTGAGGGCGGCGCGCAGGAACGCGGGTCGGATGCCGGGCGGGACGTGCGGTATCCGGAACCGGGCGCGGGCCCCAAGGGCGGAGCCGCCGGTCCGGCCCGCGCGGCGGACCTCGGCGGGCACCGTCTCGGGGACGGCGAGCAGTCCGAGCAGGGCGGCGCCGGTGAGGACGAGCGTCACCGTCCAGGGCAGGCGCAGCGGTGCGTCGGCCCATTCGGCGAGGGCGCCGGCGAGCAGGGTGCCGCCGGCCAGCCCGCCCATGTTGGCGGCGAGCGCGACGGTCTGGGCGCGCAGCCGGCGCTCCGGCGGGGCGAGGTCGAGCAGGGCGGCCGTGGCGGCGCCGGTGACGAGGGCGGCGCCGAGGCCGGAGAGGACCCGGGCGGCGAGCAGCCAGGGCAGCGAGTCGGCGAGTTCGAACAGGGTGGCGGCCGCCGCGGCCAGCAGCAGGGCGGCCAGCACGACGGGGCGTCGGCCGATCCGGTCGGAGAGCCGGCCGAGGGTCAGCAGACCGGCGACGACGCCGAGCGCGTAGACGGCGAAGACCACCGTGACGGTGAAGGTCGAGAAGCCGAAGGCGTGCTGGTAGAGCGGGTAGAGCGGGGTCGGGACGGTGGTTCCGGCCATGGTGACCCAGAACGCGAGGGCGACGGCGGCCGGGGCGATCGGGCCGCCGGGTCGCCGGGGCGGGGCGGAGGGCATGGGTGCTCCTCGGGGGTGACGGTGTGGGAGGAGGGCGCGTCGGGGCCTTCGGTCGGGGCCCGCGCCTCGGAGCTGAACCTGGACGCAACGTTGCGTCTCGATTCAATGCCCCGACGCTACACCGGACGCAACGTTGCGTCTACATTCGCTCGCCGGCCGGCTCCCGGCCGGCGGATGCGCTTCCCGCTTCCGGCCGAACGCACTTGACGGCCCCGCAGGGTCGGTCCGTACCGGCGGGACCCCTCGGAGAGTCCGAACAATTGTGTTAGGTTAGGCTTGCCTAATGTTGCTGGTCGGAGGGGATTTTCAGTGCAGCAGTCCGAACTCGCGGGCGCCGTCGCGATGGTCACCGGCGCCGGACAGGGGATAGGCGCGGCGGTGACGCGCGCGCTGGTGGCCGCCGGTGCCGTCGTCGCGGCGGTCGACCGCAATCCCGGTCCGCTCGCCGAGCTCGCCGACGAGCTGTCGGTCCGTCCGGCCGGGACCGCCCCCGGTGGTGCGGCCTCCGGCGGACCCGTCCACCCCTACCTGCTGGACGTCTCCGACGCGGCGGCGGTCGAGTCCACCGTCGAGCTGATGGAAGGCCAACTCGGCCCGATCGGCATCCTGGTGAACGTCGCGGGAATCCTGCGTGTCGCCCCCGCGGTAGAGCTCACCGACCAGGACTGGGCGGACAGCTTCGCGGTCAACACCACCGGAGTCTTCCACACCACCCGGGCGCTCGGCCGACGGATGGCCGAGCGCGGCGGCGGCGCCATCGTCACCGTCGGCTCCAACGCGGCCGGCGTCCCGCGCACCGGGATGGCCGCCTACGCGGCCTCCAAGGCGGCCGCCACCATGTACACCCGGTGCCTGGGTCTGGAACTCGGCCGCTCCGGGGTGCGCTGCAACATCGTCTCGCCCGGCTCCACCGACACCGAGATGCAGCGCGGCCTCTGGCAGGACGACGCGGCGGCCGCCGAACGGCGCGTCATCGACGGCGACCCGACCAGCTACCGGGTCGGCATCCCGCTCGGCCGGATCGCGCAACCCGCCGACATCGCCGAGGCGGTGACGTTCCTGGTCTCCGACCGGGCCCGCCACATCACCATGCACGACCTCTACGTCGACGGCGGCGCCACCCTGCGGGCCTGACGCCCCGGCGCGGGCCCCGGGCCGGATCCGGCCCGCCCTCCAGCACGACTCCACGACGGCCCCGCCCCGGTCCGTCGCGGCCCCCGACACCCACGGCGGGGCCGGACCCCCGGGGCGAGCAGCACCCGGGGCCCGGCGCCCCACCCGGACCGCGCCCCCACCGGGGCGGGCCCCGGACCAGACCACCGCCGACCGCCGCGACGAGCAGCGTCCGGCGACCACTCGCAGACTGGGAGATTCCAGGTGACCACGGTGCACCACGCCCCCGCCGGGACGGACCACACCGTCATCGGCGCGGCCAGCGGGCTGCTGGGCCAGTATCGGGCCGCGGCCGACGAGGCGTTCTTCGCCTCCCCGACCCGCACGCTGCTCGCCGAGGGCGTGCACGCCCGGGTGCCCCAGGACGGGCGCCCGCTGGTCGACCGGGTCGCCGAGACCCTCGCCCGGGCCCGCCGGGACGGCGTCGAACACCCGCTGGTGGTGGGCGCGGTGGCGTTCGACCACGACAGCCGGGCCGAGCTCGCCGTCCCCGCGACGCTGCGCACCTGCGGCGCGCTGCGCGACGACCCGCTGATCGCGCTGCCCGCCCCGGCCGCCGACCGGATCGACTGGGACGTCCGCCCGGTGCCCGCACCCGAGGCGTACGGGGCCGGCGTCGCCGAGGCCGTGGAACTGCTCCGGGCCGACGGCGAGCTGAGCAAGGTCGTGCTCTCCCGGACCCTGGAGCTGCACGCCGACCGCCCGCTCGACCTGCCCGCGATCCTCCAGCGCCTCGGCCGCCGCGACCCCGGCGGCTACACCTTCGCCGTCCCCGCCGGCGGCGGCCGCACCCTCATCGGCGCCAGCCCCGAACTGCTGCTCTCGCGCACCGGCGCCGCCGTCGTCGCCAACCCGCTGGCCGGCTCGGTGCCGCGCAGCGCCGACCTCGGCGAGGACGTCCGCCGCGCCGCCGCGCTGCTGGAGTCGCCCAAGGACCTCCAGGAGCACGCCTTCGTCGTGGACGCGATCCACGCCGCGCTCGCGCCGTACTGCCGCGACCTGGTCGTGCCGGAGCGCCCCACCCTGGTGCGCACCGCCGCGATGTGGCACCTGGCCACCACCATCACCGGCGAGCTGATCGACCCGGCCGTCTCCGCCCTGGAGCTGGCCGTCGCCATGCACCCGACCCCGGCGGTCTGCGGCAGCCCCACCCCGCTCGCCCGCGAGGCGATCCGCGGCATCGAGCCCTTCGACCGCGGCCTGTACACGGGCATGGTCGGCTGGGGCGACGCGGACGGCGACGGCGAGTGGGTGGTCACCCTGCGCTGCGCCGAGGCCGACGAGCGCACGCTGCGGGTGTTCGCCGGTGCCGGTGTGGTCGCCGAGTCCCGGCCGGAATCCGAACTCGCCGAGACCAGCGCCAAGTTCCGCACCTTCCTGGACGCCGCCGGGGTGCCGCAGTGACCGGCCCGACCACTCCGGGAGCCTCCGCGGTGACCGACCCGACCGCCCCAGGAGCCTCCGCCGTGACCGATCCGCACCACCCGATGGCCGAGGTGCTGGCCGGATTCGCCCCGTACCCGGACGAGTTCGCCGCCCGCTACCGGGCCGACGGCCACTGGCGCGGCGAGACCTTCGGCTCGATGCTGCGCGAGCGCGCGGCCGCCCACCCCGACCGGATCGCGATCGTCGACCCGGCCGGCGGCAGCGGCGAGGACCCCACCCGCCGCTGGACGTACGCCGAACTCGACCTGCGGGCCGACCGGATGGCCGCCGGACTGCGCGCCCGGGGCATCCGCCGGGGCGACCGGGTGGTGGTCCAGCTCCCCAACACCGCCGAGTTCTTCGAGCTGGTCTTCGGGCTGTTCCGGGTCGGCGCGCTGCCGGTCTTCGCGCTGCCCGCGCACCGCTACACCGAGATCTCCTACTTCTGCGCCTTCACCGGCGCGGTCGGCTACGTGGTCCCGGCCGTCGAGGGCGGCTTCGACCACCGCGAGCTGGCGAGCCGGGTGAAGGCTGAGACGCCCTCGCTGCGGCACGTGCTGGTGGTGGGCGGGGACGCCGGGGAGCACACTCCGCTGGCCGAGGTCCCGGTCGACCCGGCCGATGCGGCCGGCGCGCCCGGTGAGGAGCCGCAGCCCGGGGACGTCGCCTTCCTCCAGCTGTCCGGGGGCAGCACCGGGGTGCCCAAGCTCATCCCGCGCACCCACGACGACTACATCTACTCGCTGCGCGGCTCGGTCGAGCTCTGCGGCCAGGACGAGAACAGCGTCTACCTCGTGGTCCTGCCCGCCGCGCACAACTTCCCGCTCAGCTCGCCGGGTTCGCTCGGCACGCTGTACGCGGGCGGCCGGGTGGTGCTCTGCCCGCAGCCGAGCCCGGAGACGGCGTTCCCGCTGATCGAGCGCGAGGGCGTGACCATCACCGGCCTGGTGCCGCCGCTGGCCCTGCTCTGGCTGGACTCCGCCGAGCGGCTCCGCGAGGCCGAGGGGCGCACCGGCCTGGAGAGCCTGGAGGTGCTGCTCGTCGGCGGCGCCAAGTTCAGCGAGGAGGCGGCCCGGCGGGTGCGCCCGGTGCTGGGCTGCACCCTCCAGCAGGTGTTCGGGATGGCCGAGGGACTGGTCAACTACACCCGGCTGGACGACCCGGAGGAGGTGATCGTCACCACCCAGGGCCGGCCGATCTCCCCGGACGACGAGGTGCGGGTGGTCGACGACGAGGACCGCGACCTGCCCGACGGCACCACCGGCCACCTGCTCACCCGCGGCCCGTACACCATCCGCGGCTACTGGAACGCGCCCGAGCACAACGCCGCCTCCTTCACCGCGGACGGCTTCTACCGCACCGGTGACCTCGTCCGCCGCACCGGCACCGGCCACCTGGTTGTCGAGGGCCGGGCCAAGGACCAGATCAACCGGGGCGGCGAGAAGGTCGCCGCCGAGGAGATCGAGAACCACCTGCTGGCCCACCCGGCCGTGCACGACGCGGCGGTGGTCTCGATGCCCGACCCGTACCTCGGCGAGCGCACCTGCGCCTATGTCGTCCTGCGCGAGGAGCACCGCGCGCAGCCGCCCAAGTCCGTGGAGCTGAAGCGCTTCGTGCGCCAGCGCGGACTGGCCGACTTCAAGGTGCCGGACCGGGTCGAGTTCGTCGACGCCTTCCCCGCCACCGGCATCGGCAAGGTCAGCAAGAAGGACCTGCGCGCCGCCATCGCCGCCTCCCTCACCTCCTCCTGAGCCCCGACCCCCGAGTCCCCGCCGCCCGACCTCCCAGTCTCCCGAACGTTAAGGACGCACCGCCGTGGGCCTGCCCCGCATCCCCTCCTATCCGATGCCCGCCGCCGCCGAGCTGCCGGCCAACCGGGTCGACTGGACGGTCGACCCGTCCCGCGCCGTGCTGCTGGTGCACGACCTGCAGAACCACTTCATGGGCGCCTTCGACACCTCGGCCTCCCCGGTCACCGAGCTGCTCGCCAACATCAACCGGCTGCGCGCCTGGGCCGCCGAGCACGGCGTGCCCGTCGTCTACTCGGCGCAGCCGGGCGGGCAGAGCGCCGAACAGCGCGGCCTGCAGCAGGACTTCTGGGGCCCGGGCATCCCGGACGACCCGCGGGCGGCGGCGATCGTGGACGAGGTCGCCCCGGCCGAGGGCGACCGGCTGCTCACCAAGTGGAAGTACAGCGCCTTCGTCCGGACCGACCTGGACGAGCTGCTGCGCGAGCAGGGCCGCGACGAGCTGGTGATCACCGGCGTGTACGCGCACATCGGGGTGCAGGCGACCGCCTGCGACGCCTGGATGCGGGACATCCGGGCCTTCGTGGTGGCCGACGCGGTCGCCGACTTCGGCGCGGACGAGCACCGTGCCGCGCTCAGCTGGGTGGCCGGGCGCTGCGGCGTCGTCACCGGTACCGACGCCGTCCTGGAAGGGAAGTGACAGCCATGGCCTTCACCGTGGAGCGAATCCGGGCCGAGGTCGCCGACCTGCTCGGCGAGGACCCGGCGGACATCCCGCTGGACGAGAACCTGGCCGACTGGGGCCTGGACTCGGTGCGGCTGATGGCGCTGGCCGAGCGCTGGCGGGCCGAGGGCGCCGAGGTGGCGTTCCTCCAGCTGGCCGAGCGTCCGGCCGTCGAGGCCTGGGCCGAACTGCTGGGCGCGTCCTGATGGAGTCCGGCACGGCGGTGGCGAGGCCGCCGCGGACGGAGCGGTGGCCGGCCACCACGGTGGTCGGGCCGATCGAGGCCCAGGCGGCGCGGACGCCGGACGCCCCGGCCCTGCTGCCGGCCGGCGCGGCGCCGGTGGGCTACGGCGAGTTGAACGCCGCAGCCAACCGGATGGCCCGCTGCCTGGCGGACCGGGGCGCCCGCCCCGGCACGGTCGTCGGCCTCGCGCTGACCCGCCCGGCCGACCTGGTGCCGGCGCTGCTGGCGGTGGCCAAGTCGGGTGCGGCGTACCTGGCGCTGGACCCGGACGACGCCCCGGGGCGGCTGTCCTGGCTGCTGGCCGACGCGGCGCCGGTCTGCGTGCTGGGGGAGGGGGTGCCGGACGCGGAGCGGCCGAGCCCCGCCGAGCTGGCCGGGCGGGCGGACACCGACCCGCCGCGGGCGCTGACCCCGCAGCATCCGCTGTGCCGGGCGTACGGGCCGGGCGGGCGTCCGGCCGGGGTGTGGACCACCCATGCCGAGGTGGACCGCCGGGTGCGTGAGCTGCAGTCCGCGTACGGGCTGGGCCCGGGCGACCGGGTGCTGCAACTGGGGCTGCCGCTGTGGGAGTTCCTGTGGCCGCTGCGGACCGGGGCGGCGCTGGTGCTGGCCGACCCGGACCGGCCGGGCGAGGTCGGGGAGCTGGTCCGGGAGGCCGGGGTGACCGCGCTGCGTGCGGCGCCGGCGGTGCTCGGCGAGCTGCTGCCCGAGCCGGGGCCGGTGCACCTGGTCCCGGAGCGCGGCTGACGGACCCGACGGACAGCGGCCGACGGACCTCCGAGTCCGTCGGCCGCTGTCCGCCGCCCGTCGTCAGTGGCCCGTCACCCGCGCGGCGCCGCCGCGAAGTCGGCCGCGGTCCAGGCCAGCGCGACCGCGCCCTCCAGGATCGCCCGGTCCGCCTCCGGCGAGACGGCGGCCTCGACGAACGCGGCCTCGTGCGGGCCGCAGGAGCCGCCGGTGATGTCCAGGACCGGGTGGATGGAGGGGACGGCGTGCGAGACGTTGCCCATGTCGGTGCAGGCGAACGGCCCGCTCTCGACCGGCTCCGGGCGGCCCGCCGCCGCCGCGTTGGCCCGCCACAGCGCGAGCAGTCCGGTGTCGCTGCGGAAGTCCAGGTAGTCCGGCTCCGGCCGGGTCAGCTCGACCTCGCACCCGGTGGCCAGCGCGCCGGCCCGGAAGCAGTCCTCGACCCGCTCGCGCAGCGCCGCGAGGTCCTCGGCGGCGGAGGTCCGGATCTCGTACTCGGCGGTGGCGCTGTCGGGGATGAGGTTGGGCGCCGTGCCGGCGGCCGTGGTGATGCCGTGCACCCGCCACTGCGGCGGCAGTTGCTGCCGCAGCAGCCCGAGCGCGACCTGGGCGACGGTGAGGGCGTCGGCGGCGTTGCGGCCCTCGTGCGGGTTGAGGCTGGGGTGGGCGGCGCGCCCGGTGAAGCGGACGGACAGGGTGCCGAGCGCGAAGGAGTGGAAGTCGGCGACCTCCACCGGGCAGGGGTGGACCATCATCGCGGCGTCCACGCCGTCGAAGGCGCCGGCGTCCAGCAGCAGCGCCTTTCCGGCGCCGCGCTCCTCGGCCGGTGCGCCGATCACCCGGACGGTGAGTCCGAGCCGGTCGGCGTGGGGGGCGAGGCCGAGCGCGGCGCCGAGACCGGCGGCGGCGATGAGGTTGTGGCCGCAGGCGTGGCCTAGGCCGGGCAGGGCGTCGTACTCGCAGACGATCGCGACGGTGACCGGTCCGCTGCCGGTGCTCGCGCTGAACGCGGTGGGCAGGCCGCCGGTGCCGGGTTCGACGGAGTAGCCGTGCCCGCGCAGCAGTTCGGCGCACCACTCGGCGGCCCGGTGCTCCTCGAACGCGACCTCCGGGTGGGCGTGGATGCGGCGGCTGAGCGCCAGCAGCTCGTCCCGGTGGGCGAGGACGCGCTCGCGCACGGCCTCCTTCGACGTGGGGTCGGCCGGTCCGGCGGCGACCGCCGGACCGGGCGCGGGCACGCTCGCGTTCAAGGGGGACATCGGCGCCTCCGGGGCTGTCAGGGCCTGCCCAGCGGCAGGCTGTTGACCAGACAATATGCAGATAGCTTAGGCTAACCTAACCAGGCAATTGGCGTGCCGTCCGCCGGACCCGAGGAGCTTTCAGAACCATGCGTCGCCACCAGGCCGCGTCCGACCCCGTCGCCGTCCCCGCCGCAGCCGACGTACCGCTGCTCGCCACCCAGGCGGCGATCTGGTACGCCCAGGCGCTCGACCCCGACAGCCCGGTCTACAACACCGGCGACGCCGTCGAGATCACCGGCCCGCTCGACGCCGGACTGTTCGAGAGCGCCCTGCGCCGCACCGTCGACGAGGCCGACGCGCTCTCCGCCGTCGTCGTCACCCCGGACTCCGCCGCCGCCGACGGACCCGACAGCGGCGAGGACACCGACCCGGCGCCCCGTCAGCGGCTCACCCCCGGCCGTCCCTGGACCCTGCACCACCTCGACCTGCGCGCCGAGGCCGACCCGGAGGCCGCCGCCGAAGCCTGGATGCGCGCCGACCTGGCCCGCCCCGTCGACCTCACCGAGGGCCCGCTCTTCACCCAGGCCCTGATCCGCCTCGCCGAGGACCGCCACTGGTGGTACCAGCGCGTCCACCACCTCGCCGTCGACGCCTACGCGCTCACCCTGCTCACCGGCCGGGTCGCCGAGCTCTACACCTCGCTCACGGCCGGCACCCGCCCCACCGACCGCACCTTCGCCACCCCCGCCGAGGTCGCCGCCGAGGAGGCCGCCTACCGCGCCGGCCCCGAGCACGCCGCCGACCGCGCCTACTGGCGCGACCGCCTGGCCGGAGCCGACGCCCCCGCCACCCTCCCCGGGGGCACCCACGCCGGCCCCGCCGGACTGCCCCGGCTGGCCACCTCCCTCCCCGCCGGCACCCTGCCCCGGCTGGAGGCCGCCGCCAAGGCCGCCCGCGCCACCTGGGCCGAACTCGTCGTCGCCGCCACCGCCGGCTACCTGCACCGCCTCGCCGGCACCGAGGACGTCGTGCTCGGCCTGCCGCTCGCCAACCGCCGCGGCCCCGCCGCCCTGCGCACCCCCGTCGCCACCGCCAACGTGCTGCCGCTGCGCCTCGCCGTCCACCCCCGCGACACCGCCGCCGAACTGCTGCGCCGGGTCGTGCTGGAGGTCCGCGACGTCCGCCGCCACCAGCGCTACCCGCTGGAGGACCTGCGCCGCGACCTCGGACTCACCGGCACCCGCCGCGCCCTGTTCGGACCGATGGTCAACATCAAGGCCTTCGAGCGCGACCTCGACCTCGCCGGCCTGCCCGGCACCGTCCGCAACCTCGCCGCCGGCCCCGTCGACGACCTCGCCCTCGCCGTCTCGCCCGGCCCCGACGGCGCCCTGCGGATCGGCCTGGAGGCCCACCCCGACCAGTACGGGGCCGACGCCCTCGCCGCCCACCGCGACGGCCTGCTGCGCTACCTCGACGGCCTCGCCACCCTGCTGCTCGACGCCCCGCACACCCCGATCGCCCGGATCGACCTGCTCGACCAGGACGCGCTGCGCCGCGCCACCGCCGGCCGCACCGAGCCGCCCGCCACCCGCACCGTGCCCGAACTGCTCGCCGGACAGGCAGCCCGCACCCCCGACGCGGTCGCCCTGCGCAGCGGCGGCACCACCCTCACCTTCGCCGAGCTCGACGCCGCCAGCAGCCGCCTCGCGCACCGCCTCACCGACCTCGGCGTCCGCGCCGGCACCCCCGTCGCCCTCGCCATGCCGCGCGGCGCCGACACCCTGGTCGCGATGTTCGCCGTGCTCAAGGCCGGCGGCGCCTGCCTCTCCCTGGACCTCCCCCCCCCCCGCCGGCGGACCGCCGACATCCTCGACGACACCCGCCCGGTGTGCGCCGTCGGCACCGCCGAGGCCCTCGCCGCGCTGCCCGGCGCCGCCCACCGCCCCGCCGTCGCCCTCGACGACCCCGCCGTCCGCGCCGAACTCGCCGCGCTGCCCGCCGGACCGCTGCCCGCCCCCGACCCGGCGCACACCGCCTACCTGCTGCACACCTCCGGCTCCACCGGCCGCCCCAAGGGCGTCGTGGTCACCCACGCCTCGCTCGCCAACCTCGCCGCCGGCCACGACGAGGACCACATCACCCCCGCCCTCGCCCGCACCGGCCGCCAGCGGCTGCGGATCGCCCACAGCGCCTCCTTCGCCTTCGACGCCTCCTGGGACCCGGTGCTGTGGATGCTCCACGGCCACGAGCTCCACCTGCTCGACGACGGGACCTACCGCGACCCGGCCGCCCTCGTCGGCCACGTCCGCGCCGAGCGGATCGACTACCTCGACGTCACCCCGTCCTACCTGGACGTGCTGATCGCCGAGGGCCTGCTCGCCGAGGACGCCCACCGCCCCGCCGTGGTCGCGGTCGGCGGCGAGGCCACCCCCGAGCCGCTCTGGCGCCGCCTCACCGCCGTCGACGGCCTGCGCCCCGTCAACCTCTACGGCCCCACCGAGACCACCGTCGACGCCTACACCTGGACCCCCGGTCCGGACGGCGCCCCGGTCGGCAAGGTCGTCCGCGGCTCGCGCGCCTACGTGCTCGACGGCTCGCTGCGCCCCGCCCCCGACGGCGCCGCCGGCGAGCTCTACGTGGCCGGCGCCTGCCTCGCCCTCGGCTACCTCGGCCGCCCCGACCTCACCGCCGAACGCTTCCTCGCCGACCCCTTCGGCCCGCCCGGCAGCCGGATGTACCGCACCGGCGACCTCGTTCGCCGCCGCCCCGAGGGAACGCTGGAGTTCCTCGGCCGCGCCGACGACCAGGTGAAGATCCGCGGCTTCCGGATCGAGCCCGGCGAGATCGCCGCCGTGCTCGGCGAACTCCCCGGCGTCGACCGGGCCGTGGTGATCGCCCGCACCGGCCCCAGCGGCAAGCGGCTGCTCGGCTACGCCGTGCCCGCCGCCGGCGCCGTGCTCGACCCGGCCGCGCTGCGCTCGGGCCTCGCCGCCCGGCTGCCCGAGCACATGGTGCCCGCCGCCGTGCTCGTGCTCGACGACCTGCCGCGCACCGGCAACGACAAGCTCGACCACCGCGCCCTGCCCGAGCCCGAGTCCGACGCGGCCGAGGCGGGCGCCGCGCCCGCCACCCCGCAGGAGGAGATCATCTGCGGGCTGTTCGCCGACCTCCTCGACCTGGCCGGACCGCTCTCCCGCGACGCCGGGTTCTTCGACCTCGGAGGCCACTCGCTGCTGGCCGGCCGCCTCGCCGCCCGGCTGCGCGAGGCCCTCGGCGTGGCCGTCGGCTTCGCCGACGTCTTCCGCCACCCCACCCCGGCCGCCCTCGCCGCCCTGCTGCGCGAGCGCTCCGCCCCCGAACCCCGCCCCGCCCTGGTTCCGGTCGAGCGCGCCGAGCGGCTGCCGCTCTCCCCGGCCCAGCGCGGCCTCTGGTTCCACTACCGGCTGGAGGGCCCCAGCCCCACCTACAACATCCCGCTCGCCCTCACCCTCACCGGCCCGCTGGACCGCGACGCCCTCGCGCTCGCCGTCGGCGACCTCGTCGCCCGCCACGAGACCCTGCGCACCGTCTACGGCGAGTCCGCCGACGGCGAGCCCTACCAGCGGATCCTGCCGCCCGCCCCGGTCGAACTCCACACCGGCACCGGCGAGATCACCGACGCCGTCCGCCACGCCTTCGACCTCGGCACCGAACCGCCGCTGCGGGCCAGCCTGTTCGCCCACCAGGACGGCACCCACACCCTCCTGCTGCTGCTCCACCACATCGCCGGCGACGGCGCCTCCACCACCCCGCTGGCCCGCGACCTGGCCGCCGCCCACACCGCCCGCCTCGCCGGGCGCGCCCCCGAACTGCCTCCGCTGACCGTGCAGTTCGCCGACCACGTGGACTGGCAGGCGAAGCTCCTCGGCACCGGAGAGGCGCCCAGCGCCCTCGCCGTCCGCCAGCTCGACCACTGGCGCAAGACCCTGGCCGGCCTGCCCGACCAGCTCGATCTGCCCACCGACCGCCCCCGGCCCGCCGTCGCCTCCCACCGGGGCGCCACCGTGCCGTTCCGCCTCGACGCCGACGCCCACACCGCGCTGGCCGCGCTCGCCCGCACCACCGGCACCAGCGTCTTCACCGCCGTCCAGGCCGGCCTGGCAGCACTGCTCACCCGGCACGGCTGCGGCACCGACATCCCCGTCGGCACCCCCGTCGCCGGCCGCGACTCCGACGAGACCGCCGCCCTGGTCGGCTACTTCGTCAACTCCGTCGTCCTGCGCACCGACACGTCCGGCGACCCGAGCTTCCGCGAACTGCTCGGCCGCACCCGCACCGCCGTCCTCGGCGCCCACGACCACGCCGACCTGCCCTTCGACCGCCTGGTCGAGGAGCTCAACCCGCGCCGCTCGCTCGCCCGGCACCCGCTGTTCCAGGTCATGCTGGCCTGGCAGTCCGTCCCCGACCGGGCCTTCGCGCTCGGCGGCGGCCTCACCGCCACCGTCGCCGCGATCCCCTCCGGCACCGCCAAGTTCGACCTCACCCTCAACGCGGGCGAACTGCGCGAGGGCGGCATAGCCGGCTTCCTGGAGTACCGCACCGACCTCTTCGACGAGGCCACCGTGCGCGCCCTCGCCGAGCGCCTGGCCCGGCTGCTCACCGCCGCCGCCACCGCGCCCGACACCACGATCGGACGGCTCCCGCTGATCGGCGCCGAGGAGCACCACCGCGCCCTGGTCGAGTGGAACGGCACCCCCGTCCGCTCGGAGCCCGGCGCCACCCTTCCCGAGCTGTTCGAGGCCGCCGCCCTCGCCGACCCGGAGGCCACCGCCGTCAGCTGCGACGGCGAGACCCTCGGCTACGCCGAACTCGCCGCCCGCGCCGACCGGCTGGCCCGGCTGCTGGCCGCCCGCGGCATCGGCCCCGGCACCATCGTCGCCCTCGCCCTGCCGCGCTCCCTCGACCTGGTCACCGCCCTGCTCGCGGTCGCCAAGTCCGGCGCCGCCTACCTGCCGCTCGACCCCGAGTACCCGGCCGACCGGCTCGCCTACATGCTCGCCGACGCCGCGCCCGCCGCGCTGCTCACCGACACCGCGACCGCGCCCCGGATGCCCGAGCACCGGGTGCCGCAGATCCTGGTCGACGGCGGCGAGGCGGACACCCACCCGGCCGTCCCGCTGGCCCAGCACGAGCGCACCCGGCCGCTCACCGCCGAGGACACCGCCTACGTCATCTACACCTCCGGCTCCACCGGCCGCCCCAAGGGCGTACCGGTCACCCACCACAACGTGGTCCGGCTGTTCTCCGCCACCGACCACTGGTTCGGCTTCGGCGCCGAGGACGTGTGGACGCTGTTCCACTCCTACGCCTTCGACTTCTCGGTCTGGGAGCTCTGGGGCGCCCTGCTCCACGGCGGCCGGCTCGTCGTCGTCCCGCACCTGGTCAGCCGCGACCCGGCGGCCTTCCTCGACCTGCTCGCCCGCGAGCGGGTGACCGTCCTCAACCAGACGCCGTCCGCCTTCTACCAGCTCAGCGCCGCCGACCGGGAACGGCCCGGCACCGAACTCGCCCTGCGCTACGTGGTGTTCGGCGGCGAGGCACTCGAACTCGGCCGCCTCGACGACTGGTACGAGCGGCACGCCGACGACGCGCCCACCCTGGTCAACATGTACGGCATCACCGAGACCACCGTGCACGTCTCCTACATCGCCCTGGACCGGGCGAGCGCCGCCGCCGGCAGCAGCAGCACCATCGGCGTCAACATCCCCGACCTGCGGATCTACGTGCTCGACCAGTACCTGCAGCCCGTCCCGCCCGGCGTCACCGGCGAGATGTACGTGGCCGGCGCCGGCCTGGCCCGGGGCTACCTCGGCCGCCCGGCGCTCAGCTCCGAGCGCTTCGTCGCCGACCCCTACGCCGAGCTCTTCGGCGAGCGCGGCACCCGGATGTACCGCTCCGGCGACCTCGCCCGCCGCCGGACCGACGGCGTCCTGGAGTACTTCGGCCGGGCCGACCAGCAGGTGAAGATCCGCGGCTTCCGGATCGAGCTCGGCGAGATCGAGGCCGTCCTGGCCGCCCACCCGGCGGTCGCCGACGCCGCCGTGATCGTCCGCGAGGACGTCCCCGGTGACAAGCGGCTGGTCGGCTACGCCGTCCTCGCGCCCGGCGCCGACCTGGTCACCGGCGAGGAACTGCGCACCCGCACCGCCGCCGACCTGCCCGTCCACATGGTGCCGTCCGCCGTCGTCCTGCTCGACCGGCTGCCGCTCACCGCCAACGGCAAGCTCGACCGGCGCGCCCTGCCCGCCCCCGACGCCCCCGCCGCCGGGGCCGGCCGCCCGCCCCGCAACCCGCGCGAACAGCAGCTCTGCGAACTGTTCGCCGAGGTCCTGGGAGTGCCGGCGGTCGGCGTCGAGGACGACTTCTTCGCCCTCGGCGGCCACTCCCTGCTGGTCGTCCGGCTCGCCGGGCGGATCCGGGCCGTGCTCGGCCTGGAGGTCGGCATCGGCACCCTGTTCCAGGCACCGACCGTCGCCGCGCTCGACACCGCGCTGTCCGCCGACACCCCCGGTGCCGACGCGCTCGACGTCCTGCTGCCGCTTCGGCCCGCCGCCCCCGGCCGCCGCAACCCGCTGTTCGCCGTCCACCCGGCCGGCGGCCTCAGCTGGTGCTACACCGGACTGATCCGCAACATCCCGGCGGACGTGCCGATCTACGGCCTCCAGGCCCAGGGCGTCGGCGCCGCCACCGCCGGCGAGCCGCTGCCCGCCACCATGGAGGACCTCGCCGCGCACTACGTCGACCGGCTCCGCGAGGTCCAGCCCGAGGGCCCCTACCGGCTGCTCGGCTGGTCCACCGGCGGCATCATCGCCCACGCCATGGCCGCCCGGCTGGAGGAACTCGGCTGCGTCGTCGAACTGCTGGCCGTCCTCGACGCCTACCCGGCCGAGGGCTTCCGCGACCTGCCGGTGCCGGACCAGGCCGAGGCCCTGGAGGCGCTGCTCACCATGGGCGGCTTCGGCCCCGAGGACCTCGACGGCCGCCCGCTGGAACTCGCCCACGTCACCGAGGTGCTGCGCCGCGAGGGCAGCCCGCTGGCCGGTCTCGACGACGCCACCGTCGAGGCGCTGAACCGGATCTACCTGCACGTCAACCAGCTGGTGCGCGAGTACGACCACCGCCGCCTCACCGGCGACGTGCTGTTCTTCCGCGCCGTCGTCGACACCATCGACGACACCCTGGTGCCCGAGCTGTGGACCCCGTACGTGGCCGGGCGGATCGACAACACCGATGTCGCCTGCTCGCACAAGGACATGACGCTGCCGGAGCCGATCGCGCACATCGCGGGCGTCGTCGCCGAGCACCTCACCGCCCTCGACGCCGGCCGCTGAACCCGGCGCCGTCCGAACCGACGGCCCGGTCCGAACCCGCAACCCGCTCCGAAAGCATCAGGAGAACCCACCCCATGAGTGACGCCCCCGCCAACCCCTTCGACGGCGACGGCGAGTTCCTCGCGCTCGTCAACGACCAGGGCCAGCACTCGCTCTGGCCGTACTTCGCCGCCGTCCCGGCCGGCTGGACCGTCGCCCACGGGCCGTGCGAGCGCGCCGCCGCGCTGGACTGGATCACCGCGCACTGGACCGAGCTGAGCCCGGCCCGATGACGGACACGGACGCCAAGCCCGCCCCCGGTCCCGGCACCCCCGCCGGGGCCGGGGGCGGCGCCCCGGCCCGCCCCCTGTTCGCGGGGCGCCTCGCCGTGGTGCTCGTGTACACGGCCGCGATGTGCATGAACGGCCTGGACTCGACGATCGTCAACCCGGCCCTGTTCACCATCGCCGGCGACTTCGGCCGCCCGGTCTCCGCCGCCAACGCGGTGGAGACCGCCTTCCTGGTCGGCCTCGCCGTCGGCCTCCCGGCGGCCGGCTGGCTCGGCGACCGGTTCGGGGTCCGGCGGGTCTTCCTCGGTTCGCTCGCGGTGTTCACCCTGGCCAGCGCCCTGTGCGCGGCCGCCCCCGGCCTCGGCGCGCTCACCGCCGCCCGGGCCGCCCAGGGCGTGGCCGGCGGCCTGCTCACCCCGGTCGGCATGACCCTGCTGTTCCGGGCCTTCGAGCCGCACGAGCGGGCCGGCCTCGGCAAGGTGCTGATCGTGCCGACCGCCCTGATGCCCGCGCTCGGCCCGCCGCTCGGCGGCTTCCTGACCGAGCACCTGTCCTGGCACTGGCTGTTCCTGGTCAATGTGCCGATCGGCGTGGCGGCCGTGCTGACCGGCGTGTTCGCCCTGCGCGACCAGGAGGAGCCGCCGGCCGGGCGCTTCGACACCACCGGCTTCCTGCTCGCCACCCCGGGCCTGGGCCTGCTCACCTACGCGCTCGGCTTCGGCCCCGCGCACGGCTGGACCTCCCCGGCGGTGGGCCTGTCCGGGGTCCTCGGCGCGGTGCTGCTCGTCCTCGCCGTCCGGCACCAGCTGCGGGCCGAGGAGCCGCTGGTGGACCTGCGGCTGCTCGCCGACCGGACCTTCGGCGCGGCGAGCTGGCTGGCCCTGCTGACCGCCGCCGGGCTGATGGGCGCGCTGTTCGCGTTCCCGCTGCTCCACCAGGCGGCGCTCGGCGCCTCGGCGCTGGACGCGGGCCTGAGCGTGTTCCCGGAGGCGATCGGCCTGATGGCCGCCTCCCAGGTGGTCGACCGGCTGCTGCCGAGGCTCGGCCCGCGCCGGCTCGCGCTGCCGGCCCTGCTGCTCGCGGCCCTGGTGCTGGCCGCCCTCGCCCTGCCGGGTGTGGGCGAGAACGCCTGGGCCGTCCGGGCCCTGATGTTCGGCGTCGGCCTGATCCTGGGCACCGCCGTGCTGACGGTGCAGATCGCGGGCTTCGCGGACGTGCCGGGGCCCGCGATGGGCCGGGCGATGGGTCTGTTCACCATCGTCCGCACGCTGGGCGGCGCGTTCGGCATCGCCGGCGCCGCGGCCCTGATCGGCGCGCTGGCCGAGGACGGCACGCACAGCGCCGAACCCGGGCCCTACCGGGTCGCGCTGCTGGCCACGGCGGGCGCGGTCGCGCTCGGCGCCCTGGTCGCGGCCCGGCTGCCGAAGGAGGCCCCGGGGCCGCCGCCGATGGACTGAGCACCTCGTGGCACTCGCAGGACGGCACCCCGCCCGGGGTGCCGTCCTGCGGCCGTTTCCGGCCGTTCGCGCCCGGTTCAGAGCTCCTTGACCAGCCGCCGGTGCCCGGCGCCCCACCGGTACCCGAGGGCGGCGTTCACCGCGACCATCGGCACGTTGCCGGCCTCGACCTCGGTGTGCGCGGTCCGCACCCCGTGCCCGAGCAGGTGCCGCGCCGCGTGCAGCTTGAGCGCCCGGGCGAGCCCGCGTCCGCGCCAGGCCCGCAGCACCGCCGTGTAGTGGACGTGGCAGGCCGTCGGGTCGTCCGTCCCGTGCACCACGGTGGCGCCGACGATCCGCCCGGTGCACTCGGCCGTGAACACCCAGTCGGGGCGGCCGCCGGGACCGGCCAGGACCTCGGCCCGCCAGCCGTCGAACTCCGGCAGGGCGTCGGCGAATCCGGGGTTGTCGCGGAGCGTCTCGCGGTAGAGGTGGTGGAGCTGCTGCTCGGGCTCGGGCGCGAGGGTGGTGGCGAGGGTGTCCAGGTACAGGCCGGGCGGCGGCTGCGGGGCGGGCAGGTGCGGGCCCAACGGGGCGCTCGCCGACCGGACATGGGCGTCCACCCGGTAGCCGCGGCCGAGCAGCAGCCCGGTCAGGTCGGCGGTCGGGTCCCGCCCCGCCGTCGCCGACCCGTCGTGCCCGTCCGGGAGTTCGCCGAGCAGCCGCCCGGCTCCGGCCTCGCGGCCCCAGCGCTCCAGCCCGTCGTAGAGCGGCAGCAGCCAGGCCGGGGCGCGCCCCGGGGCGCTGACGACGAGCGAGGCGAGGTCGCCGGGCGGCGTCCAGGGGGCGCGCCAGGCGGTGGCGTAGCCGAGCAGGTCCCCGGTGGGCCCGGGCTGGACCAGCCGGACCCGGCCGTGCCCGGTGAGCCGCCCCCGCCGGTCGGTGGCCAGCCGGTCCAGGTTGGGCAACGCCGCGTCCCGGCCGCGCAGTTCGGCGGCGGTGACGGGCGGCCCGGCCCCGTCGGCGGAGAGCAGCTCCGCCAGCGCGGGGTAGTCGGTGTCGGGCCGGAACGCGCGGATCACCCGCGGCCGCCGGACAGAATCGAGTGCGTCACATGTGACACGGTACTGGCCTCGACGGCGTCCCGTCCGGGGTTTCCCCGGCACACCGGGCGGCCGCCCGTCCCGGACAACGCGCGCGGTCACCCGAGGGGGTGGAGAATGCCGGATTCGCCCGGCGGGTGGGTGCGGTGGGCGGTACGGTGCCCGCATGACCGTGCTCGTCCGCCGTCGTCACATCGACTTCGGCCGCATCCACTCCACCGGCTGTCCGGTCACCTTCTGATCGATCGATCGATCCCCGGCCCGTCGGGCCGCGCCGCCGTACCGGACGGCGCCGCGCCGGACGGCCGTCGTTCTCCGCCGCCGCGTTCGGTCCGCCGCCTCCGGGCGGGCCGGTCCGCGCCCGCGCGGCGCCGTCCCGGGCGTACCGGCCGACCCCTGCGCACCGCCAGGCGTCCCCGCGTCCCCGGACGACCACGATCCGACCGCACCGAAGGGACGTCCGTCCGCCATGACCGACACCGCCACCGACCACTACCTGCGCAACAACTCCGACTACGCCGCGGCCTTCGAGGGTCCGCTGCCGCTCCCGCCGGCCCGGCGCACGGCCGTGCTGGCCTGCATGGACGCCAGGCTGAACGTCTACGGCGCGCTCGGCCTCAACGAGGGCGACTCGCATGTGATCCGCAACGCCGGCGGCGTCGCCACGGACGACGCCATCCGTTCGCTGGCGATCAGCCAACGACTGCTCGGGACCGAGGAGATCATCCTCGTCCACCACACCGACTGCGGGATGCTCACCTTCGGCGACGACGCCTTCCGCGAGGACATCCGGAAGGAGACCGGGGTCAAGCCGCCTTGGGCGGCGGAGGCGTTCTCCGACCTGGAGACCGACGTCCGGCAGTCGGCCGCGCGGATCCGGACCAGCCCCTTCATCCCGCACACCCGGTCCGTGCGCGGCTTCGTGTTCGACGTCGCGACCGGGGTCCTCGCGGAGGTCGAGCTCTGAGCGGGAGGGGTGGTGGGTGCGACTGCCGCACCCACCACCCCTCGGGAATCCGGGGTTTCAGCCGTGCTGCCCCAGTAGGTGGACCAGGCCGTCGGCGAGGCCACCGCGCCAGCAGGCGTAGTCGTGCCCCCCGTTGAACTCGCGGTAGGCGAGGTCGTAGCCCCGGTCGAGCAGCACGTCACGCAGGTTGCGGTTCTGCGGGAGCAGCAGCCACTCCTGGAGGCCGGCCTCCACCCAGAAGCGGGCGTCGCGCCGCTCGGCGGCGGCGAACCGGCGGGTCAGCCACTCGCTGCCGTCGTTGTGCTCGGTGGGGTCCGGCCACCAGAAGGAGCCGGACTGGGAGAGCGCGTTGCCGAACCGGGCCGGCCGGTGGAAGGCGGCGAAGGCTGCGGTGAGGCCGCCCGCGCTCTGGCCGGCGATCACGGTGCGGGCCGGGTCGGCGGTGGCCCGGTACTCGGCGCCGGCCCAGGGCAGCACCCGGTCGGCGAGCAGGTCGACGAAGTCCGGGTTGCAGCTGAGGTCGTCGGGCCGGGTCCGGGGCGGGGTGTGGACGAGCAGCGCGACGGTCGGCGGGATCAGCCCCTCGGCCGTCAGGTTGTCCAGGGTGTCGCCGACCGACAGCTGCTCGCCCCACACGTCGCCGTCCAGCAGGACCAGCACCGGGTAGGGGCCGCCGTCCGCGCGGTGCCCGGCGGGCAGGTGGACGTCGATCGTCCGCCCGGCCGCCTCGGCGCGCACGGTGCGCCCGCGCGGGACCTCCGGTCGGCGTTCGGCGTACGGCTGGGGGAGCGCCTCGGGCAGGGCGAGCACCGAGGAGGGGTGGCGTCCGTCGCGGCCGGGCAGCCGGGGTCCCCGGTCGAGCGGGTCGGGGCGGGCGTCGTCCAGGACCTTCAGCCAGTCCGCCCGATGGGTACCGGGGACGGTCCCGCGCACCGGGTACAGCTGGTAGGACGCCCGGTGGTCGGCGCGCAGCCGGTAGGTGCGCGACCAGCCGCCGGCCCGGCGCTCCATCAGGTGCGGGGTGAGGTCGCCGGCGTGCCGGTCCTTGTCGGTGACGGTGTGGACGAGCGCGAGCACGCCGTCGTACGGCGCCTCGCCCGGCTCGTCGCGCAGCACGAAGGTCACCTGCCGGTAGGCCGGGTCCTCGGGGTCGGGGTCGACCAGCGGGGCGCCCTCGGCGGCCACCCGGGCCCAGAACGCGTCGTCGGTGCCGGGCTGTCCGTGCTGCGCCGCGGTGCCGGGCTGCTCATTCGCTGTTGCCGGGCAGGGCTGTTCGTTCTGCACTGTGAGAACTCCTCGATGATCAGGCGGGGTTGCCCTTGCGGCCGAGCAACACCCAGAGCAGGAACGGGCCGCCGAGCACGGTGGTGACGATGCCGACCGGGATCTCGACGCCGGAGATCAGGACCCGGCCGAGGGTGTCGGCGAGCACGATCAGCACCGCGCCGACCAGGGCCGAGCCGAGCACCGGGACGCGGGACGGCCCGGCCAGCCGGCCGGCCACGACGGGGGCGGCCAGCGCGACGAAGCCGACCGGTCCGCAGATCCCGACGGCGAGTCCGGCGAGTGCCACCGCCAGCAGCAGGCAGGCGAGCCGGACCCGGCCGGGGTCGACGCCGAGCGAGGAGGCCACATTGTCGTCGAAGCGCAGCACCGCCAGCCGGCGGGCCACCACCAGCGCGACCGGCACCAGGACGGCG
Organism: Kitasatospora sp. MBT66; assembly: GCF_000710405.2. Taxonomy (NCBI): domain Bacteria; kingdom Bacillati; phylum Actinomycetota; class Actinomycetes; order Kitasatosporales; family Streptomycetaceae; genus Kitasatospora; species Kitasatospora sp. MBT66. The sequence goes on from NZ_JAIY01000003.1 coordinate 180,859, forward strand.
AGGCCGATCAGCACCGGGGTGGCGACCTCGTAGTCCCGGCCATTGAGGCTGCCGGAGGTCCAGACGTACAGCGAGGAGGCGGAGCTGAGCGAGCGCCGGGCCATCGCGACCTGGATGATCGCGGAGGCCAGCGCCGACATGGCGAGGCCGACCACGAGCACCCGGTAGCCGCGGGCGCCGAGGCCGCCGGAGACGGCGGTGACCACGGCGACGGCGACCAGCGCGCCGATCGGCCCGGCCCACCAGGCGCCGAACGCGCCGGTGGCGGTGACGGAGATCAGTACGGCGGCGGTGGCGCCGTCGTTGACGCCGAGCAGTTCGGGGGTGGCGAGCCGGTTGCGGGCCAGCGTCTGGGTGAGGCAGCCGGCCAGGCCGAGCGCGGCGCCGGCGGCCAGGCCGGCGACGATCCGGCCGAGCCGGAACTTCTGCACCAGCAGGACGTCGAGGCGGTCGCCGTAGCCGAAGACGGCCCGGAAGGTGGAGCCGAGGTCGAGTTCGCTCTGACCGGCGTGCGCGGACACCACCACGGCGGCGAGCAGCGCGGCGGCGAGGCCGAGCGCGGCCAGTGCCGAGCGCCGCGGGAGCAGGACGGACAGCGCGCCGCGCCGGATCACCACGTCCGGCCTGGGCGGCTTCTCCTCCGGGTGGCCGCTGCGGCCGGAGGACTCGGTGGGGGCGGTGTCGGTCAGTCCGAGCGCGGCGTTCTTCCTGGACCGCACGATGGCGATCAGCGTGGGCGCGCCGACCAGCGCGACGATGACCGACACGGGGGCCTCGAAGGGCCGGGCGACCACCCGGGCGAGCACGTCCGCCCCGGTCAGCACGGCGGCGCCGACGAGCCCGGCGAGCAGGGTGAGCCGGCCGACCCGGGGGCCGGCCGCGGCCCGCGCCAGGAAGCCGGCGAGCAGGCCGAGGAAGGAGATCGGCCCGGCCAGGGCGACGGCGGAGGCGGTGAGCAGGGTGACGGCGAGCGCGACGGCGGCGCGGGTGGCGCCGGGGCGGTGGCCGAGGCCGCGGGCGAGGTCGTCGCCGAGCGCGAGCGCGGACAGCGGCCGGGTGGTGAGCAGGGCGACCACGAAGCCGACCCCGAGCACCGGGGCGAGCTGGCCCAGGGTGGTCCAGCCCTCCACGCCGGCCAGCGAGCCGAGCACCCAGACCCGGTAGCGGTCGTACGCCTCAGGGGAGTTGACGATCAGTACACCGGTGAGGCCGCCGAAGGTGGCGCCGACGGCGGAGCCGCCGAGGACGAGCCGCATGGGGGAGCCGCCGCCCCGGCTGCCGGCGATCGCCAGCACGAGTCCGCTGGCCAGGACGGCGCCGCCGAAGGCGAAGGCGAGGTAGCCGTAAGAGGTCTGGACGCCGAGCACGGCGATGCCGAGGACGACGCCGAGCGAGGCGCCGGCGTTGACGCCGAGCAGGCCGGTCTCGGCGAGCGGATTGCGGGTGACGGCCTGGAGTTGGGCGCCCGCCACCCCGAGTGCGGCGCCGACCAGCAGCGCGGTCAGGGTGCGGGGGAGGCGCAGGTCGCCGACGACCAGGGCGAGGCGGCTGTCGGCGCGGGCGCCGTCGGTGTCGAGCAGGTAGTCCAGCACGCGGCCGGGGCCCACCTCGCCGGCGCCGACGGACAGCGAGAGCGCCGTCAGCGCGAGCAGTGCGGCGAGGATGCCGCCGAGGGTGATCCAGGCGGTGCGGCGGGACCGGTCGGCCGTCGGCGGTGCGGGGGCGGAGGGCTCCGCGCCGGCCGCTTCGACGGCACCCACTTGCGACAATGTCATAAGGTAAGGCTAACCTAATGCTCAGCGCGGTCGGACGGGTGTCCGAGTCGGGGGGCATCTGTCCGGATCATCCCGGTTCGCGTCACCGCACCACCGCTGCACCGTCGTATTCCGCACCGTCAGTCCGTACGGCCCGTACGTAACACCCTTGCCCGGAGGCATCCATGTCCACCCCCCAGAGCCCGCTGCACCTCGCCCGCCGTCGTGCGGTCCAGGCGGTGGCCGCCACCGGGGCGGCCACGCTCCTGCTCGTCGGCTGCGGCTCGTCGGGCTCCTCCGACAAGGCGTCCTCCGACAAGGGCTCCCCGTCCGCCGCCACGACCGCGGGCGCCTCGACCGCCGCGGGCAGCCCGGCCGCCCCGGCCGCCGGTGACAAGCGGACCGTCAAGGACGCCACCGGTACGGCCGTCGAGATCCCCGCCGAGCCCAAGCGCATCGTCACCCTCACCCAGGAGGACCTCGACGCGGTGCTCGCCCTCGGCCTCAAGCCGGCCGGCATCACCAACGGCCAGGGCCTCAACGAGCCGCCGGCGTACCTGAAGGACAAGGTCCAGGGCATCCCGGTGGTCGGCAACCTGCTCCAGCCCGTCATGGACAAGGTGATCGCCGCCAAGCCCGACCTCATCCTGGCCGGCGACATGCAGGACCAGCAGGTCCTCAAGCAGCTGCGCGAGATCACCCCCGCCACCCTGGTCACGATGGCCCCGACCGACGACTGGAAGCTCTCCTTCCGCGGCATCGGAAACGCCCTCAACAAGCTGGAGCAGGCCAACAAGGTCATCGCCGACTACGACGCCAAGGCCGTCAAGGCCGGCGGCGAGCTGGGCGCCAACAAGGGCGCGGCCGTCTCCATCGTCCGCTGGAACCCGACCGGCCCCAGCTGGATGGAGAAGAAGCAGTTCGCCAGCGGCGTCGCCCTCGACATGGGCCTGACCCGCCCGAAGGCCCAGGACAAGGACGGCAACGCGCACACCCCGGCGCTGAGCCTGGAGAAGATCAACGAGATCGACGGCGACTGGCTGTTCCTGTCCACCCTCACCGACGACGGCAAGGCCGCGCTGAAGGACGTCCAGTCCAAGCCCGCCTACCAGGAGCTCGGCGCCGTGAAGAACAACCACACCGTGACCGTGGACGGTTCGGTCTGGTCGACCCGCGGCGGCCCGCTCGCCGCGGACGTCGTGATCGGCGACATCGGCAAGGCGCTCGCCGCCAAGTGACCCGCCGACGGCGGGCGCCCTCCTCACCGGGCGCCCGCCGTTCGGTGTTTCCCCACCGCGGTCCCTTGCCCGCCGCGCCCCTTCCCCGCTGTCCCGGCATCTCTGCTGTCCCGGCATCTGTGCCGTCCCGCCATCGTTGCCATCCCGCCATATTGCGAAACCGAGGAATCCGCCATGGAGTTGACGGTCGAGGGCCTCACGGCCGGCTACGGCCCCGGACGCCCGGTGCTCGGCGGCGTCGACCTCACCGTGCCCGGCGGGCAGGTGGTGGCCGTCGTCGGCCCGAACGGCTGCGGCAAGTCCACCCTGCTGCGATCGATCGCCCGGCTGCACCGGCCCGACTCCGGCCGGGTGCTGGTCGGCGGCGAGGACATCTGGAAGCTGCGCCCCCGGCAGGCCGCGCACCGGGTCGCGCTGCTGCCGCAGAGCCCGCAGGCACCGGAGGCGGTCACCGTGGCCGGGCTGGTCCGCTACGGCCGCCACCCGCACCAGGGCCTGTTCCGGCAGTGGTCCGCCGACGACGAGCGGCTCACCGCCGAGGCCCTGCGGGCCACCGGTGTCGAGGAGTTCGCCGACCGCCGGCTCGACCGGCTCTCCGGCGGGCAGCGGCAGCGCTGCTGGCTCGCCATGGTGCTGGCCCAGGACGCGCCCGTGGTCCTGCTCGACGAGCCGACCAGCGCCCTCGACCTCGGCCACGCGGTCGAGGTGCTGGAGCTGGTGCGGGAGGTCGCGGCGGGCGGGCGCACCGTCGTCATGGTGCTGCACGACCTCGCGGCGGCCGCCCGCTACGCCGACCTGGTGGTGGCGATGCGCGGCGGCGAGATGATCGCCTGCGGTCCGCCGCGCGAGGTGGTGGACGCGCCGCTGGTGCGGGCGCTGTACGACGTCGACAGCGATGTGCTCGCGGCCCCCGGGGACGGCGCGCCGGTGATCGTCCCGCGTGCGGGGAGCCGGGCGGCGGCCTGACCGGTCCGGCCTTCCGGGGTCCTCCGAACGGACCTGGGGGCGCGGCGGGTTGCCGGGCGGGCGCCGGGCCCGGTGTGGTCTGCTGGACGGGCGTCCGCCGGACGTCCGGGCCGCCGCCGCGCCCGCGCCGCCTCCGGGAGGGTCACCGATGCCCCGCCGTACCGCCGCCCTGCTCGTCGCCATCGCCCTCGGCTCGGCCGCCGCGGCGGGCTGTTCCTCGGCCGCCGGTCCCGAGCCGGCCGGCGGGTCGTCCTCGGGGGCGGGTGCTGCGGCCTCCGTGCCCACCCCGGTGGTCTCCACGCCGGCGGTCTCCGCGTCGACGCCCCCTGCTCCGACGACCCCTGCTCCGACGCCCGTTGCTCCGACGGCCTCCGCCTCGACCGAGGCTCCCGCGCCCTCCTCTTCCTCCGCTCCCGCCCCCGCCTCGGTGTCCGTCCGGGGCACCGTCACCGACGGCCTCGAGTCCCCCTGGGGCCTGGCCGTCCTGCCCGGCGGAGACCTGCTGGTCTCCGAACGCGACAGCGCCCGGATCCTGCGCGTCTCCGCGAAGGGCGGCGGCAAGGCGGTGGCCGGTACCGTCCCGGGTGTCACCTCCGGCGGCGAGGGCGGCCTGCTCGGCCTCGCCCTCTCGCCGGACTTCGCCACCGACCACCAGGTGTACGCGTACTTCTCCACCGGCTCGGACAACCGGATCGTCCGGTTCGACCTCGACCCCTCCCGGCCCGCCGGTTCCCGACTCGGCGCCCCCACGCTCCTGTTCAGCGGTATCCCGCACGGGCCCCGGCACAACGGCGGGCGGATCGCGTTCGGCCCGGACGGCTTCCTCTACGCCGGTACCGGCGACGCCAACGACCGCTCGCTCGCCCAGGACCGCGACTCCCTCGGCGGCAAGATCCTCCGGCTGACCCGCGACGGCGACCCCGCGCCCGGCAACCCGTTCCCCGGCTCGCCGGTCTGGTCGCTCGGCCACCGCAACGTCCAGGGGCTGGCCTGGGACCCGCAGGGGCGGCTCTGGGCCTCGGAGTTCGGCCAGGACACCTGGGACGAGCTGAACCTGATCACCCCCGGCGGCAACTACGGCTGGCCCACCGTCGAGGGCGCCGCCGGGCGGGCGGGGTTCACCGACCCGATCGCCCAGTGGCACACCGCCGACGCCTCGCCGAGCGGCATCGCCTTCGCCCGCGGCGCGGTCTGGGTGGCCGCGCTGCGCGGCACCCGGCTCTGGCGGGTCCCGGTGGACGGCGACCGGGCGGCCGGCGCCCCGCAGGACTTCCTCAAGGGCGAGTACGGCCGGCTGCGCACCGTGGCGGCCGACGGGGACGGCACCCTGCTCCTCGTCACGGACAACACCGACGGCCGGGGCTCGCCGCGGCCGGGCGACGACCGGATTCTGCGACTGGACGTCAACGGCGGGTGACGGAGAGTCGTATCCGGCCACCCGTTCGAGCGGTTTGAACGCGGTTCGACCGGGGATCCGCCACTTCCTACCGTTCAGTACCCCTCCCTGCCCGCCGCGTTGTCAGTGTGTCCCGTTACGTTCCTCCCAACTGACCGACCAGCTGGGAGGAGAGCGGCCGTGGCGTGGGTTGAAACGGGTTCGGGCGGCTATTTCGTCGCCTTCGACGAGGAGGGCAAGGTGGTCTGCCGCAATGCGGCGGGCCGTCAGCTGAAAGCCGTCCCGCCGAAGCTGAACGACGATCCGGTGGTGCTCGGACTCCGGCAGCTCACCGACTGGCTGGACGCCCACCGGCGCGGCTGCCTGGAGACCGCCGAGCGGTGGATGGTGCGCTCGCTGCCGGTGCCCGCCGCCGTCGTCACCGCCGTCTGGGCGGACGAGGCGTGGCGCGAGGTCCTGCGCGACCTCGTGGTCACGGGGGCCGACGGCGAGGTGGCCGGCTTCCTGCGCGGGGCCGACGCCGAGCGCGGCATCGGCCTGGTCGACCTCGACGGGGACACCGTCCGGCTCACCGGCAGCGAGCTGCGGATACCCCACCCGGTCCTGCTGGACGAGCTCGACGAACTGCGCGAGTTCGCCGTCGAACTCGGCGTCTCCCAGCAGGTCCAGCAGCTGTACCGGGAGGTCTGGCACCGGCCGGAGGGCGTCACCGGCACCCAGGTCGACACCTACGCGGGCGGCCGCTACGCCGCGCTGCGCGAGCTGCTCGGCCGCTGCGCCAGGCTCGGCCACCGGGTCCGCGGCGGGCACGCCGTGCTGCCCGTGGTCGAGGACGGGCGGGCCCTGGAGGCCCGGGTCTGGGTCGGCGACTACTACGAGTACGACGAGTGCGAGACCGGCGCGCTCAGCTGGACCGGCCCGGACGGCAAGGTCCTGCCGCTGGCCGAGGTCGGACCGGTCGCCTGGTCCGAGGGGATGCGGATGGCCGCCGCACTGTACGCCGGCCGCACGATCGAAGGGGAGGAAGCCGCATGAGCACCACCACCGGGCCCGACCGCACCGCCACCGGTGCCCTCGGCGGAGCCGACCGTCACCAGCGGCTGCTGGAGTCCGGGGCGATCCTCGCCCCCGGCACCCTGCCCGGCGCCGGCACCCCCGACAGCGCCGCCGACGTCCTCACCGCCCGCGCCTACGCCCACCCCGCGCTCGACGGCCGCCGGATCGTCCGCCTGGTCCCCGGCGCGCTCGGACCCGCCGAGGACCTCGCCGTCGACTTCCTCGGGCTCGTCCCCGCCGAGGAGCCGGTCGAGGTCGGCCAGGTCCGCCAGGAGGCACTGGGCTTCCCCGCCTGGGCGCTCGTCCACGACCCGGCCAACGGCCACCACGCGCTCGCCCTGGTCAAGGAGATGGAGCGGCTCGCCCGCCAGGCCAAGTCCAAGCCGGGCAACGCCAAGGACGGCTTCGACGAGCTGGGCCGCCGGCTCGGCCGCGCCGTCCCGCACTTCCTGCCCACCTACTGCGAGCAGGTCGGCCGGATCTTCCTCGAGCAGGAGAACCAGACCTACGCGAGCACCTTCTTCGGCCGGGCCCGCGAGGCCGAGCGCACCCACAACCTGGCCGTCGACGAGGAGCGGCTGCGCGCCGTCTTCCTGGAGTTCGCGCTGGCCGGCGCCCTCACCGTCAAGGCGCTGCGCCAGTACGTCAAGGAGCTGAGCGGCCGGCTCGACCCGCTGACCGCCTGGCAGCGGTTCCGCCAGCTGTGCACCGAGCGCTCGGCGGCCGGCATGGCCCCCTACGCCGGGGTCGCCGAGGACGCCCGCACCCTGCTCAAGGCCGCCGGGCTGGAGCGGGACGAGCACGAGCGCGCCCTGCTGCTCGAACTCCTCGCCTCACCCGCCGTCAACCGCGCGCCCGGCACCTTCTGGAAGAGCTGGCACGAGGCCGTCGTCGAGCTCGGCCGGGGCGACGCCGCCGTGCGCGCCCGCCTGCTGGAGCTGATGCCCGACCCGCCGGGCAACGACGACCGCACCCGCCAGGACGCCGGCTGGCTCGCCGTGCTGGCGGAGAGCGGCGCCGAGCGCCTGCTCACCGACCTGCCCGCCGACCCGGCGGCCGGGGCGTCGGCGGATCTTCCCGCCGAGCCGGCCGCCGCCTGGCTCCAGCGCTGGACCAACCACCTCGGCCGGGGCTGGCGCACCATCGGCCTCAGCACCGAGACCGTCGCGCTGGCCCACCGGATGCTCGACCGGCTGCGCGCCGAGGCCGTACCCGTCGACCTCTTCACCGGCGTGCGCCGCAGCGCCACCCAGCTGGAACTCCTCGACCTGCTGCTCGCCGAGGGCGTCCCGGTCGCCGACCCGGCCGAGGGCCACACCTTCGTCCTCCAGGACTGGGTCGCCGCCTCCGACACCGACGGCCGCACCCTCGCCGCCCTCGCCGCCGACCCCCGCTTCCGGCCCGCGCTGCGCGCCGCCGTCCCGGCCGTCTGGGACACCGTCGACAGCCGCCGCCTCGCCGCCCGACCGGTCCTGCGCGAGCTCTTCGTCGAGTGGTCCGACGCCCGCGCCGACGAGCTGACGGCCGCCCGCGGCCTGGAGAGCGCGAGCGGCATCCTGCACCAGCTGAGCGCCCACCGCACCGGCATCCGCGACGAGAACCCGGCCGCCGCACGGCGGATCGCCGCACTCGACGTGACCGCACTGCTCGCCGACACCCTGCGCGGCGGGATCCTCGACGAACTCGGCTGGCCCGCCCTGGAGGAGGCGCTCGTCCGGCTCGGCGTCGAGGCCTCGGACACCCCCGGCGTCGGCAGCGGCCGCAACCTCCCCGAGGGGCTGCTGCTGGAGGAGGCCTGGCCGCACCTGGTGCTCGCCCGCGGCAACCAGGTCGTGGTGGCCGGCCCGCAGGGCATCCTGTTCGAACACACCCTGCGCATCCCCGACAAGCTCGACTCCTGGCACCGCCCCCGCTTCCGCTTCGTCGACGGCGAACTCCTGGTCGCCTGGGCCCACGAGGGCAAGCAGCGGGCCTACTGGTCCGGCCGGCCCGCCGAGATCTTCGAGCTCGGCGGCGAGCAGATCGCCCACTACTACGGCGGCGGCGACATCGAGACGCCGACCCTGCCGCTGCCCGGCGGCGGCCGCACCGGCGGCCACCGGCCGCTGCACGTCGGCGACACCGTGCTGCCCGCCCAGAGCCGCGTCCTCGGCGACGGCACCGGTCACTGGACGGCCCAGCGCCGCTCCGGCGGGCCCGACCTGGAGGAACTCGACGCCGCCACCGGCACCGCGGGCCGAGCCGCCGAGCCGCCGCGGATCGCCGCCGGCGCCGCGGCCGGCCGCCTCGACGTCCGCCGCACCTGGCTGCTGCCGCTCCAGCCCGGCCTGGAGGCCACCCCGCTCGGCACCGACGGCACCGTCCTCGGCAGCTGGCTCCGGAAGGACGGCAAGCGGATCACCACCGTCACCGCCGACGGCACCACGCTCGTCGCCGACAACACCGGCGGCGGATCGCTGTACCCGCTCGGCCGGCTCACCCTGCCCGGCGGCGGCCGGCCGGTCGTCCAGGAGGGCCGCGGGCGCCACCTGGCCCTCGCCCTGCCCACCGCGGACTCCCCGGCCGAGGGCACCGTCACCGCCGACCCGGCCGGCTTCACCGCCGACTTCGAACCCGGCCGCCCCGGCGGGCTCGGCGGCGCCGGCACCGCCCTCGTCCTGCCGCTCTCCCACTGGCACGTCCTGCGCCCGCGCGACGAGCAGGGCTCGACCGAGCTGCGCGGCATCAGCCACGAGCAGGCCGCCCGGCTCGTCGACGCCGCCTGGCCGGCCGACGCCGAGCCCGTTCCCGCCGCCCGGCAGCGTTGGATCACCGTCCAGGGCGTGCGCCGCCCGGTCGTCAGCAGCGACAAGGCCGAGGAGCGGCTGCCGGTCGACGCCGTCGCCGGCGTCCTGCCCGGCATCACCCACAGGCTGCTGCTGGCCGGCGTCACCGGCCTCGCCCGCACCGCCGCCGACCTGCTCGACCGGATCGCCCGCTACCTGCCGCAGCCCGAGGACGACGGCCGCACCGTCGGCGGCTCCGGCGCCGTCGAGTGCGCCTACCGGCCCGAGCACGGCACCGACTACGAGCTCGGCCAGGCCGTCGCCCTGCTGCTGCCCGGTGTCGGCGGCTTCGGCCGCTCCTGGGACCGCAGCGCCAACTACCGCGTCCTCAACAACCTCAGGGCCGTCACCGCCGTCCTCGCCGAGCCCCCCGCGGCCGAGGGCGACGGCTGGAGCACCCCGCACCGGATCGCGCTGCACGGCGACGACGACCACCAGGGCTGGCTGCAGACCCTCGGCCGCCTCGGCACCCTCGCCTACGCGGCGGCCGCCCCGCTCACCTCCGCCGAGCAGCGCGACTCGCTCGCGCTGCTGCTCACCGAGCTCACCGCCGGGCCGCTCGCCGACCGGGGCGCCACCCTGCGCGAGATCGTCCTCACCGAGCCGCTGACCGACCCCACCGCCAAGCAGGGCAAGCACGAGCGGCGGGCCGGCCAGGTCTGGCGGCACGGCGACCGCACCGTCGTCGTCCTCGCCTGCAGCCACCACCACGAGGACAAGGCGCACTGGATCGCCGTCGACCACGACCCGAGCGGAGCCTTCGGCGCGGTCGCCCACTTCGGCACCGCCGAGGAGCGCGGCACCGAGGAGAGCGTCGACGCGGCGTGGGTGGCCCGCTTCACCGCCCTGCTCCGCGAGCACGGCGCGATGACCCACCGCCCCGACCGCGCCGCCGACTTCGGCGCGCGCACCGGCATCGGCGCAGTCCGCTCCACCCTGCTGTTCAGCCCCACCGAGGCGCTGATCCACTGGTACGGCGCGCCGCTGCCCCCCGAGGCGCTCAAGGAGTACGGCCTCAAGTCCGGCGAGGCCAAGGCCGCCCGGGACTGGCTGCGCGGGTGCGAACGGGAGGCCCTCGGCGAGGTCTGGTCCGCCCTGCTGCCCGCCGACCCGGAGGAACTCTGGAGCACCGGCCCGGACAGCGCCGCCGGCGCCGCGCACTGGACGGCCCGCCTCGGCCGGCTGGTCACCCTGCCCGAGGCGGAGCAGTCCACCGTCAGCGGCACCACCATCCAGAAGGTCGAGGAGATCCTCAACTTCGCGACCACCCCGTGGCTGAGCCGCACCACCCGCCAACGGGTGCTCCCCCTGGGGGAGGCGGCCACGCCCGTCCTGCAGGCCGAGGACCCGCTGGCCCTGCCCGACCACCACACCCTGTCCGAGGCCGCTGCGGCGATCGCCTGGCTCGCCTACCGGCTGCCCTGGAACAGCCCGCTGCGCGCCTCGCTCGCACCCGCCGTCCGGGCCCTGCACACCCGCCTGGCCGACCCGGGGCTGCTGCTCGCCTACGAACTGCGCCGCAACAGCAAGGGCGAGCCGCTGGCCGCCGTGCTGCGCGCCCGCTTCGGCCTGCCCGCCGAGGGCGGCGCCGACGCGGACGGGCTGGTCCGCTGCGGCGAGGCCCTGGTGCTCTCGCCGACGCACGACGAGGCGGAGCAGATCTGGTGGCGCCCGGCCGGCCTCGACGGCGCGCAGGACCAGGCGCTGGACCAGCTGGCCGGCCTGGGCGACAGCTACTGGCTGTCCCGTCAGCGGACGGTGCTCACGGCGCTCCTGGGCGGGGAGCTGGACCGGCTGGTCGTCCTGCCGGAGCTCCCCGACGCCGCCGACGCCGCCGGTGCCGCCGGTGCTGCCAGTGCTGCGGGTGCTCCGGCCGAAGGGGCCGAGGTCTGGCCCCACCACCCGCTGCTCACGGTGCCCGAGCTGGTCGCCGAGGTCGCCAAGACCCACGAGCTCGGCGAGGACGCCGCCGTCCTCTACCTCCAGCTGCTCGCGCTGCCGGACCCGACCGACCGCAATGTCGCGCGCTGGACGGGCTGGAAGCCGGCCCGGCTGAAGAAGGCGCGCGCCGAACTCCTCGCCTCCGGCCTGGTCATGGAGGCCAAGCGGGCCCGCGCCGGGCGCACCCTCTTCCTCCCCGGCGGCTGGCAGGAGGCCAAGGCCCCCGGTCTGCCCGTCGAGACCTGGAAGGCCGCCCTCTACGATCTCCCCACCCACCACGACGTGCTGCCGCGGTTCGCCGTCCCGGAGCTGTTCGCCCGGGCCTGGCAGCGCGTCACCGACGGGGACGCCCCGGGCTTCGAAGAGCTCCGGACCGGCAAGCGCAGGAAGGCCCGCCGATGACCACCACTCCCGCCACCAGTACCTCCAGCGCCGGCACCGACACCCCGGCCCGGCAGGTCGTCCCGCCGGAGGAGCGGTTCGCCGCCGAACTGGAGTTCCTCGCCGCGCACGACTCCGGCCCGCGCCCGCCCGGCTGGCGGCTCACCCCGCGCGCCGTCGTCACCTTCGTGATGGGCAGCGGCGGCGAGAAGCTCAAGGCAGGCCGCAGGAGCCTGGCGATCGAGCAGAAGTTCGTCGGCGAGCGGGCCCTCGTCGAGCGCTGCGTCGTCACCCTCGCCGGCGAGCGCGGCCTGCTGCTCGTCGGCGAGCCCGGCACCGCCAAGTCGATGCTCTCCGAACTGCTCGCCGCCGCCGTCTGCGGCACCAGCGCGCTCACCGTCCAGGGCACCGCCGGCACCACCGAGGACCAGCTCAAGTACGGCTGGAACTACGCCCTGCTGCTCGCCAAGGGCCCCAGCCGCGAGGCGCTGGTGCCCTCCCCGGTGCTCAGCGCGATGGCCACCGGCGCGGTCGCCCGGGTCGAGGAGGTCACCCGCTGCCTCCCGGAGGTCCAGGACGCCCTGGTCTCGCTGCTCTCCGAGCGGCGGATCGCCGTCCCCGAGCTGGCCGGCACCCCGGACGGCCAGCTGCACGCCGCCCCCGGCTTCACCCTGATCGCCACCGCGAACCTGCGGGACAAGGGCGTCAGCGAGATGTCCGCGGCGCTCAAGCGCCGGTTCAACTTCGAGACGGTCGGGCCGATCGGGAGCCTGGCGGCCGAGGTCGAGCTGGTCCGCCGGCAGTCCACCGCCGCCGTCGCCCGCGCCGGGGCCGCCTACGCGGTCGACGACGCGGTGCTGGAGGCCCTGGTCACGGCCTTCCGCGACCTGCGGACCGGCCGCTCCACCGAGGGCTGGGACGTCGAACGCCCGTCCACCGTGATGAGCACCGCCGAGGCGGTCTCGGTGGCCACCGCGATCGGGGTCGGCGCCGCGTACCTGCCCGACGGCGGCGACCTGCTCGGCCGGCTCCCCGGCCAGCTGATCGGCGTCGTCCGCAAGGACGACCCGGCCGACGCCGCCCGGCTGCTCGGCTACTGGGACGGCCCGGTCCGCCGCCGCGCCGAACAGGGCGCCGCCACCTGGCGCACCCTGTGGGAGCTGCGCTCCGCCCTGGAGCACTAGGCCGTCCGGCCGGCCCGCCGTCACCAGGGCGGCGGGCCGGCCCCGGCCCCGCACACCCCCTCGCGCACCACCCTTCCCCCTCCCCGAACTTCCACCGAGAGGTGAACAGATGAGCAGCGCGGTGCCGCCCGGCGGGGCGGACCTCGGCCACGACGACCCGCGAGGGACGGTCGCGACCGAGGCGGCCCGACTGGCCGCCTCCGGCCTCGACGCGCCCGGGCCCTTCCTGATCGGGGTGCGCCACCACGCCCCGTCGCTCAGCGTCGTCGTGCCCGCGCTGCTGGACGCCGCCCGGCCCGATGTCCTGCTGGTCGAGCTGCCCACCGAGTTCCAGCCCTGGCTCGGCCTGCTCGCGGACGAGGCCACCCGGGCCCCGGTCGCCCTCGCCGCCGCACCCGCCGCCGACCGCTCGGACGACGCGGCCGAGGGCGGCGGGCTCGCCTTCTACCCGTTCGCCGACTTCTCGCCCGAACTCGCCGCCCTGCGCTGGGCCCGCCGGAACGGCGTCGAGACGGTCGCCTGCGACCTTCCCCTCGCCGTCCGCGACCGGTACGCCGGCCGCACCGACCGGGACAGCACCGGCCCTGGTACTCCCCGGCCCGGCGTCGCCGACGCCCTCCGGCACCGCCTCACCGGCCGCGAGGACGACGAGGACCTCTGGGACCGCCTGGTCGAGACCGCCGCCCCCGGCTCCACCCCGGAGGCCGTCCGCCGCGCCGCGCTGCTGGTCGGCTGGGCGCTGCGCCGCGACGCCTCGGACGGCACCGGTGTCGACCCGTACGACCTGCGGCGCGAGGCCTGGATGCGGGCGTGCATCCGGGAGGCGGCCGAGGGCGGACGCCGGGTGGCCGCCGTCGTCGGAGCCTTCCACGCGCCCGCGCTCCTCCCGGCCGGGGTGGACGCCGCCGGGGCACCCGGGCCCGATCCCGGCCCCGATTCCGGCCTCGCCCCCGACCGGGTGCCGGAGGGCCGCCACGTCGTCTCCCTGATCCCCTACACCTACCCGCTGCTCGACGCCCGCTCCGGCTACCCGGCCGGCATCCGCGACCCCGAGTGGCAGCACACCGTGCTCGACGCCGCCGGGGACCAGGACCGGCTGGCCGAGGCACTGGTCACCACCGCCGTGCGGATCTGCGAGGCCCTGCGCGGCCAGGACCACCCCTCCGGCCCGGCCGACGCCCGCGAGATCGTCCGCCTCGCCGGCGACCTCGCCCGGCTGCGCGGCCTGGCGGCCCCCGGCCGGGGCGAACTGGTCGAGGCCGTGCAGACCGCCCTCGCCCAGGGCGAACCGCTCGGCCGGGGCCGGGCGGTGGCCCGCGCACTGGAACGGGTCCTGGTCGGCACCCGCACCGGCGCACCCACCCCGGCCGCCCCGCGCAGCGGCCTCGCCCCCGCCGTCGAGCGACTCCTCACCGAGCTGGGCCTGCCCGGCCCCGGCGACACCGCCGAGCCCAACCCGCGCGAACTGCGCCTCGACCCGCTCCGCTCGGCCCTCGACCGCCGCCGCGAGCTCCTGCTCCACCGGCTCACCGCCTGCGGCGTCCCCTACGCCGAACCGGTCGAGTCCACCGGCGCCGGCGGGACCGAGACCCTCACCACCCGCTGGCGGGTCCGCTGGACCCCGACCGTCGCCGCGATGCTCACCGTCGCCGGGACTCAGGGCGTCACCCCGGCCCAGGCCGCCGAGGGAGCGCTGCGCGAGCGGCTGCGCCGGGAGCGGCAGGCCGACGGCCCGACCGCCCGCGAGGTCCTCCGGGGCCTCGCCGACGCCGACGCCTGCGGCCTCCCGGCCCTCACCGGCACCCGTCTCGCCCAGCTGACGGCCGTCCTCCCGGAGAGCGGCACCCTGCCCGAACTCCTCGACGCCCTCGCCCTCCTGGACCGCCTCACCGCCACCCACCGCCCGCTCCCGGGCCCGGCCACGCTCCCGGGCCCGGTGACCGGCATCCCCGACCCCGGTGTGGCCGCCGACCCGTCGGCCGCCACCGGCCCCGGGGCGGAGGACTCGTTCCTGGCCGCCGTGGCCGCCGCCGCGGAGGTGGTGACGGTGGCGGCGGTGCGGCAGCTGGAGGGGCTCGGCGGATCGGACGAGGCCGAGGACGCCAGGGCGCTGGTCGAGCTGGCCCGGCGGGCCGACCTCTCCGGCGGTCTGCGGCTGCGCCACACGCTGGCCGAACTCGCCGACCGGGGGAGCCCCTTGGTGCGCGGTGCGGCCGGTGCGGTGCGGGTGCTGCTCCGGCAGGAGGTCCCGGCGGTGTTCGGCGACCGGGCCGCCTCCTGGGTCGACGGCGCCACCGGCCCCGACGCCCGGCATGCCCTGGGCCGGTCGCTGGTCGGACTGCTGACGGCCGCCGAGAGCCTGTTCGCCACCGCCCCCGAGGCGCTGGAACCACTGCTGGAGCGGATCGCCACCCTCCCGGACAACGCCTTCCTGGACCGGCTGCCCGCCCTGCGCGGCGGGTTCGACACGCTCAGCCCGGCGGCCCGGGACCGGCTGCTGACGCTCGTCGAGGAGCGCCTGGGAGCCCGGCTGGACACGCTGCCGGAGGAGGTGCCGCCCGCGCTGCTCGCCGACTGGTCCCGCGCCGACCTCGCAGCCCGTTCCGCACTCGCCCGCCGGGGGCTGCTCCCACCGAGCCTCCCGGCTCCCACCGAGGCGGCACCCGCCGACCAGGCCCCGGCCGAGGAGGCACCCGTCCCCGAGCCCGTCCCCGAGCCGTCCGGCTCCCACGCCCTCGGCGCGGCCGAACGCTGGCGGCTGCTCCTCGGCCGACCGGGCAGCGGCCGCCCCGGCGGCCGTGCCTCGCGGCTCGCGTCCGCGCTGGACGAGCTCTACGGCACGGGGCACGGCGAGGGCTCCGGCCCCGGTCTGGACGGCCGGGGCGGGGCGGGCGGCAACCGGGGCGGCCGCGAGGCGCCGTACCCGGGCGTGCGTGAGTGGTCCGAGGAGCTGACCGCCCTGTTCGGGCCCGGCATCCGGGAGGAGGTGCTGGCGGCGGCCGTGGCCCACGGGCGCGGCGACGCCCTGGAGGCGATCGACCCGGGGGCCGTCCGGCCGTCGGTCGACCTGTTGCGCACCGTCCTGGAGCACGCGGGCGGTCTGCCCGAGGCCCGGTTGGCCGCGCTGCGGCCGCTGGTCCGGCGCCTGGTCGACGAGTTGAGCCGGGAGCTGGCGACCAGGCTGCGCCCCGCCCTCACCGGGATCAGCGTGCCGCGTCCGAGCCGGCGCCCCGGCGGCGGCCTGGACCTGCACCGCACCATCCGCGCCAATCTGGCGACCGCCCGCCCCGCCGCCCCCTCGGCCGACAGCGGCACCGGCAGCAGCAGCGGCAGCGGTACCGGCACCGAGCCGGGCGGCATGGTGATCGTGCCGGAGCGCCCGGTGTTCCGGACCCGGGCCAAGCAGGCGTCCGACTGGCGGCTGATCCTGGTCGTGGACGTCTCCGGCTCGATGGAGTCGTCCACGGTCTGGGCGGCGCTGACCGCGTCGATCCTGGCCGGGGTGCCCTCGCTGAGCACGCACTTCGTCGCCTTCTCGACCGAGGTGGTCGACCTGACCGACCGGGTGACGGATCCGCTCGGCCTGCTCCTGGAGGTCCGGATCGGCGGCGGTACCCACATCGCCGCCGGGCTGAAGTACGCGCGGGAGCTGGTGACGGTGCCGTCCCGCACGCTGATCGCGGTGGTCAGCGACTTCGAGGAGGGCGGTCCGGTCGGCGGGCTGCTGGCGCAGACCCGGGCGCTGGTCGACTCCGGGTGCCATCTGCTGGGTTGCGCCGCGCTGGACGACACCGGCACGGCCCGGTACTCGAAGGCGATCGCGAGTCGGCTGGTCGCGGCCGGGATGCCGGTGGCGGCGCTCAGTCCGCTCGAACTGGCCCGCTGGGTGGGGGAGAAGGTCCGATGACGGAGGCGGTGCAGGGCGTGACGGGTTCGCGGGTGCAGTGGCCGGCGGTGCGACCGGAGGTGGTCGCCGAGGTGGTGGCCGGACTGTCGGCGCGGCTGCAGAAGCGCCTGGACGGTGCGGCCGCCAAACTGGCCGAACGGCCGGTGGAACGGACCGGCGAGGAGTGGCGGATCGCCGTGGACGAGGAGACGGAGCTCGTTCTGCACGCGCCGGGCGGGGTGGTGGCCACGTCGGGCGATGTGCGCTGCGGCTGCCTGCTGGCGCCGGCGTGCGTGCACCGGGCGGCGGCGGTCACGGTCTGCCCGCTGGCCGACGGCGAACCGTCGGCGGAACAGGTGGAACCGGCCCCGGCCGAGGGCGAGCCCCCGGCCACCGCCCCGGCGGCCGCTCTCCCCGGCGCGCCGCACGACGCGCCGCACGACGACGATCCGGCCGCCGGAACGCTCGGCGCCGCCGAACGCGCCGCCGTCGACCTGCTGCACCGGGTGGCCTCCGCCGCCCTCGCGGCGGGCGTGGGCGGTGCGGGCGCGGTGCTCCAGGCGGAGCTGTTGCGGGCGGCCCACCGGGCCCGGCTGGCCGGGCTGCACCGGCCGGCGGCCGCGGCGGTGGCGGTGGTCACCCGGATCCGGGCGGCCCGGTCGGGCGAACCGGACCACCGGCTCGCCGACCTGGTGGCCGGTCTGCGCGAGCTGCTCGGCCTCAGTACGGCCCTGTCCGCCGCCGCCGCGGCGGACACCGCCGGTCCGGATGTCGCCGCCCTGCGGGGGACGGCCCGCCAGGTGTACACGGCGGCGGGCGGGCTGCGGCTGTACGGACTGTTCTCCGAGCCGGTGCTGACGGCCACTCACGCGGGTGTGCTCACCTGGGCGGTCGACGCGGGCGGCGGCCTGCACACGATGGCCGAGATCATGCCGCACACCGACGCCGCTGCGGCGGCGCCGCAGGCGGTCGGCGCCGGCAACCGGGCGGTCCGGCTGGGCGACGCGATGCTCAGCCACCGCGAGTTCACCCGGGCCGGGCTGGCCGTGCAGGGCGCGACCAGGTCGGCGGCCGGGCGGCTCGGGGCGGGCGCCTCGGTCCGGGCGGTGCGCGCGGCGGGGGCGGCCTGGACGGCCGAGCCGGCGGCCCGGCTCTGGGCAGAGCCGCCTGCCGCGCAGGTGGCGCGGGCGCTCGGCGCGGCCGCACTGCCCCCGGAGGTCCGGCCGGCCGGGGGTGAACTCCTGTTCCTGGACGTGACGCTGCTCGGGGCGGTCCCGCACGGGCCGGGCGGGGAGCCGAGCCTGCTGGCGGACTGCGGGGGAGTGGTGGTGGCGCTGCGTGCCGCGCACGACCACCCGGGGCTGGCCCACCGGGGCAACCTCGCGCTGCTGGCGACCGCCCCCGGCCTGCGGCTGCGGGTGATCGGCCGCCTGGAGCGCTCGGCCCGCCCCGAACTGCGCCTGCTGGCGGTCGGCGAGCCCCCGTCCACGCCGCCCCTTGGGGACCGAGCCCCGGAGGATCGAGCCCCGGAGACCCCGGCCCCGGCCCTCGCCCTGCCAGCCGATCGCGCGGGCCGGGTCAATCTCGGCCTGGAGCGGCTCCAGACGGCGGACCTGGCCCTCCCGCCCCTGGACGCCGTCCCGCCGCTCACGGCCCTGCCGGCGGGGTCGCTCCCGCCGAGCACGCCGGTGCACCTGCTGTCCCGCCGGGTGGAGCAGGCGGTGACCGGCGGCCGGGCGGTGCTGGCACTGGGGACCGGTGCGGCGCGCGACGACCGGGCCCGGTTGCGGTCGGCGGGGCTGGCCACCGGCGCAGCGCTGCTGGAGGGTCTGCTCGGGGCGGCGGTGGACCAGCCGCGCGACGTCTTCGGCCGAGTGGTCGCGGACGACCACGACGCCTTCGCGGCCGCCTGGTTGGCGGCGGCCTGGTACGAGGAGGAGTTGGCCTCGGCACTCTGCGCGACCGCCTGGACCCAGGAGGCTCCCGGTAATCGGCCATAAGCAGAACTATTTGCACAAGCAGATATGCCGCGCCAAATGGCATACTTGAACGAAGCGGAACGTTCGACCGGCCGGTGGCCTGCCGGAGGGGGCCGGCCGCCCGGGGCGGGACCCCGGCAGCACCGCACCGCACCGCAGCAACAGCCGCGCGAGCCGCACAGCACGACCGTACGAGCACATGACCCGAGCAGGGAGACGCGAGCCATGGGGATCCAGGACGACGCCGCCGAGATCCGCGCCAGCGGCTGGCGCACGCTGGCCGCGCTGCACGGGCTGATCGACTCGGCCCTGGAGAAGGCCCTGCAGGCCGAGTACCGCCTCTCCGTGGTCGAGTACACGGTGCTGGAGGCGCTGTCGCGGCAGGACGGCTGGCACATGCGGATGCAGCAGCTGGCCCGCGCGGCGGCGCTGAGCAGCAGTGCCACCACCCGGCTGGTGAGCCGGCTGGAGGAGCGCGGGCTGCTCGGCCGCTACCTGTGCGCGGACGACCGGCGCGGCATCTACACCGAGCTGACCCCGCAGGGCCGCGAACTCCTCCGGGCGGCGCGGCCGTTGCACGATGCAACCTTGGAGGCGACGCTCGCCGGGGCCGCCGACGTCCCCGAGCTGGCGCCGCTGGTGCGCGCGCTGCACGACCTGGAGCCGGCTCCCGCCTCCCCGGCCGGCGCCTGAGCAGGGAGCGGGACGCCGGGCCGCCGGGCCGCCGGGGCGCTGGGACGGCCGGCCGTCCCAGCACTCAGCGCCGTGAGCTGAGCGCGTCCTCGTGCACCCGGTCCAGCAGGGCGAGCAGCAGTTCCTTGCTGGAAGCGCGCTCCCGGACGTCGCAGAGCACGACCGGCACCCCCGGGTCGAGGTCGAGCGCGCGCCGGACGTCGTCGGGGGTGCAGTCGCGGCGCCCGTGGAAGCAGTTGACACCGATGGCGAACGGGATGCCGCGCTGCTCGAAGAAGTCGACGGCGGCGAAGCTGGACTCCAGTCGGCGGGTGTCGGCCAGCACGATCGCGCCGAGCGCGCCGAGGGCCAGGTCGTCCCACATGAACCAGAACCGGAACTGGCCCGGGGTGCCGAACAGGTAGAGCACCAGGTCCTGCCGGACGGTGATCCGGCCGAAGTCCATCGCGACGGTGGTCGTCGACTTGCCCTGGACGCCGTCGAGGCTGTCGACCCCGATGCTGGCCCGGGTCATCCGTTCCTCGGTCTGGAGCGGTTCGATCTCACTGACCGAGCCGACCATGGTGGTCTTGCCGACGCCGAAGCCGCCGGCCACGAGGATCTTGACCGCGCCCGGCACCAGGCTCTGGGTCGTCACGTCTGGTCTCCTGGAAGGGAACTGAGCGGAAGAGCGAAAGGTCGAAAGGGACTGGAGGGTGGACGGCGACGGAACGGACCCGGCCCGATCGGACCCGACCCGGTCAGAGCCGCCGGACACCCTCGATCACAGCCCGGATCAACGCGATGTCCGGTGCCTCGGCGAGCTGGACGGGTGCCCGGGTGAGGATCATCCGGGCCTCGGCGAGGTCGTCCAGTAATACCTTGACCACGCTCACCGGGAGGTCCATGGTGGCCGCGATCTCGGCCACCGCCAGCGGGCGTTCGCGGCAGAGGTCCAGGATCGCGGCCGGTTCGGGCGTCAACCGGCTGGTGTCCGTGCGCGGGTCGGCGGTGACCACCAGGGTGATCAGCGCGAATCCGTCACGGACCGGTCCGGTGCGCCCGTTGGTGATGGCGTAAGGGCGGACCAGATGGCCCGCGTCCTTGTCGAAGAACCAGGCCTCGTCGGCGTCGACGGTCACGCACCGCCACCCACGCCCGGCTGGCCGGCGTCGCTGCGCGGCGCCGCGGTGAGGTACTGGCCGACCTGCTTCACCAGCATGTTGATCTCGTAGGCCATGAGCCCGGCGTCGACCGCCTCGCTGGTGAGCACGGCGAGCCGGGCGCCCTGGCCGGCGGTCGTGACGAACAGGAACAGCTGGTCCATCTCGATCACGGTCTGCCGGACCCGCCCGCCGTTGAACCGGTGGCCGGCGCCCCGGGCGAGGCTCTGCAGTCCGGAGGCCACGGCCGACAGGTGCTCGGCGTCGGCCCGGTCCAGGTCCTGCGAGAGCCCGATCAGCAGGCCGTCCTCGGACAGGACGATGGCGTGCCGGGTCTCCGGGACCCGCGCCACCAGCTGGTCCAGCAGCCAGTTGAGGTCGCGCTGGGTATCGGTGTACTGCGTCATCACTGCTGTTCCTTAGCTGCGGAAGGTGCGGCCGGGGCGGAGGGCCCGGCCGGCGCGTCCGCGTCGGGTGTCGTCGCACGGGCGGTGCGGGTGCCGCGCTGGATGGCGGCCATGGTGGCCCGCGAGCGCTGCGGCGAGAGGTCGTCCGCGGACGGTCCGGAGGAGCCGGTCCCGCCGACGCCGTCGGCCCCGTCGGGAGCCGCCGGGCCGGTGCGGCCGTACGGGGCGGCGGGGGCGGGAGCGCCGGACCGTCCGTACCCGCCGGGGTGGCCGAACCCCGCGCCCGGCGCGTTGGCCTCGCGCAGCTGCTCGGCGAGGCTGGCGTTGCGGACCCGCTGCGGCAGCACGCGCGGGGTGCGCAGCTCGCCGTCGGGGCCGTGCTC
>NZ_JAIY01000003.1:202140-211316 GCF_000710405.2 Kitasatospora sp. MBT66
CCGCCGTCGCGGCTGCGAGCGCCGCGAGCGCGGTCGCCGCCGGCCCCTCGCCGACCCCTGCCGCCGACTCCCGGGCCCCGGTTTCTGTCGAGGGCCCGGCCACTGCCGAGGACCCGTCCGGGCCGGGCTCGTCCCCCGGCTCGCCGTACGGCCGGGGCATGGCCGGTCGGGCCACCACCACGGCGCCCGGCAGTCCGGGGATCGACGAGCCCACCGACAGGCCGGCGTTGACCGTCGGGTCGTCCTCGTCGCGGGCGCCGCCCTGGGGGTAGCGCGCGAGCAGTTCGCCGATCACCACGCTGCCGTCGAACCGGTCCGCCGTACCGCCGAGCACTCCGGCCGGGTCGTCGCCGTAGCGCACCGGGTCCACGACGGGAGCCTGCACCGGAGCCTGCGCCTGGACCGGAGTCTGAACCGGAGTCTGGGCCTGCGCCTGGACCGGAGTCGGAGCGAAGGCCGGGGCCGGTGCGGGAGCCGCGCCGAGAGCCGGGACCCCCTCCACCGCGGCGCCCTCGATCCCACCGGCCACCGACTGCCCGGCCACCGTCTGCCCGGTCACCGACGGGCCGACGCCCGCCTGTCCGACGCCGGACGACCCGACCGCGGGGTACTCGGCGTCCGCCCGGGGGGTGCCCAGCAGCCCGCCCAGGACCCCGGCGAGCGCGCCGGACAGCTCCTGGTCGATCTCGCCGAGCTCCGCGTCCGCGTCCGCCCCGCCGCCGGGCGGCAGGTCGGGCACGGGCGTCCGGGTGACCCGGGCACCGGACGGCAGGCCGGGGAGGGCGGCCGGCTGTCCGGCCTGCTCCAGCAGCAGCGCGGGCACCAGCACCACGGCCCTGGTCCCGCCGTACGGCGAGGGCCGCAGGGTGACCTGGATGTCGTGCCGCGCCGCGAGCCGCGCGACCACGAACAGGCCGAGCCGCAGGTCGTCGCCGAGCGCGGAGACGTCCAGCTCGGGCGGGTTGGCCAGGTAGTCGTTGAGCCGCTCGTACTCGTCCTCGGCCATGCCGAGACCGCGGTCCTCGACCTCCACCGCCAGGCCCTTGGGCACTTCCTGCGCGGAGACCTGCACCTGGGTGTAGGGCGGGGAGAAGGTGGTGCCGTTCTCGATCAGTTCGGCGACGAGGTGGATCACGTCGGCGACGGCCTGGCCGCTGAGCGAGGCCCGGGGCACGCCCTGGACGACGACGCGCGAGTAGTTCTCGGTCTCGGAGACGGCGCTGCGCAGCACGTTGACCATGGGGACGGCGTTGCGCCAGCGCCGGGCGGGCAGGGCGCCGCCCAGGATGACCAGGTTCTCGGCGTTGCGCCGCATCCGGGTGGCGAGGTGGTCGACCGCGAACAGTTCGCGCAGCAGCTCGGGTTCCTCGTGCTCGCGCTCCAGCGCGTCCAGCATGCTGATCTGGCGGTGGATCAGGATCTGGGTGCGCCGGGCGATGTTGAGGAAGACCTTCTTCGTCCCCTCGCGGCCCTGGGCCTGGTGGACGATCGCGGCGACGGCGGCCTGCCGGACGGCGGCGAGGCCGTCGGCGGTCTGCTGGACCTCGTCGCCGATCCGCCGGGACGGGGTCCAGGCGGGCGGTGTCGGGACCGATTCGCCGGCCTGGAGCCGCCCGACGACCTGGGGGATCTCCTGCTGGGCGAGGGCCAGGGTCTCGGCGTGGAGGTCGGCGAGCCGGCCCGGGAGGGTGCGCGCGGCGCGCAGGCCGCGGACCAGGCTCCAGAGCAGGACGAGGGCGACCACCGCGGTGCCGCCGTAGAGGGCGGTGCGCTCCCCGGCGTCGCGCAGCAGGTAGGCGGCGTAGCCCCAGGCGGCGGCGAGGCCGAGGCAGGGGACCACCGCGAGGGCGAGGAGCGAGCTGCGGAGGGAGCCGGACCGGCCGGCGCGGTGGCCCGTCCGGGGGGCCGATATGCCTGGCATCTGATTCCTTGTAGCAGGGCCGAACGGCGGTTGTCCGTGTGCGGTCCGACCGCGGTCGCGGGGCGCCACGGCCGGCGGAGCCCGGAGGGTTGCCGGAGGTGGTGACGTGTGGTCACCGTCCGGACGGGAGCTGCACGGCCGCCGACTGCAGGCACGCTACCAGCCTCAGGTGCCATCTGGGCAACATCAACTGACGATATGTGAACGGGTGATGACACGGTGGCGGGGGCGTCCGGGGTTCGCCCCGGGGGTCGTTCCGGCAGGTCGGGTGAGGTGCGGGGCGGGCCTGACGGCTTTCCGGCGGCCGGGGTTCGGCCGCCGGAAAGCCGTCAGGGACGTGTCAAGGGCACCTGTGGGGAGGTCCCGGTCCTGCCCGGCTCAGCCCGCCAGCGGCATCCGCAGCACGGCCGCCGAAGCGCCCTGCGCCTGCGCCTCCGCCCCGGCCTCGCGCTCGGCCAGCTCGGTCCACGCCCAGCTGGCCAGATGGGCGAGTTCGGCCGACCACTGCTTCCCGTAGGTGCCCGAGGCCACCTGGCCGAGCCGCAGCCGCTGGACGTCAGAGGTGCCGGCCGGCGGGTAGACGTGGGTGGCGTCGCGCAGATAGCGCTCGATGTGGAAGTCGGCGTGCAGGCCGCGGGCGGCGTGGATCTCCATCGCGTTGCGCGCCGAGTCCAGCGCGTACTCGGTGTTGATCAGCTTGGCGTTCATCAGTTCGGCGTCGCACGGCCGGCCGTGGTCCAGCAGGTGCGAGGCGTGGTACGCGGCGAGCTTGGCGGTCATCAGCCGGGACTGCATCTCGCCCAGCTTGAGCGCGATGTTCGGCAGTTGGGACAGCGGCTTGCCGTACATGATGCGTTCCTCGGCGAACCGCGCGGTGTCCTCGACGATCGCCCGGTGGATGCCGAGCGCGACCGCCGCCAGGTTCAGCCGCCCGTAGAGGGTCGAGGACGAGTAGGCCACGTCCAGGCCCTGGCTCTCCAGGCCGAGCCGGTTGGCGGCCGGGATCCGGCAGTCCTCGAAGACGAGTTCGCCGAAGCTGAAGCCGTGCAGACCGCTCTGCGAGCCCAGCTCGCCGGTACGGAAGCCCGGGCGGTCGCTCTCCACCAGGAACGCGGACAGCCCCTTGCTGCCCTCGCCGGTGCGGAGCACCACGCCGTGCACGTCACCGATGTGCGAATTGCCCACGAACCACTTGCGGCCGTTGAGCACGTACTCGTCGCCCTCGCGCCGGGCGGTGCCGCTCATGCCGAGCACGTGGCCGCCGGACTCCGGCTCGGTGACGGCGATCGTGGGCAGCGCCGTCCCGTTGGCGAACCGGGGCAGCCAGTGGCGGCGCTGGGTGTCGCTGCCGAAGTGGATCACCTTGGCGACGCCGAGCTGCGAGGCCTGCGCGATCGCCCCCATCGCGCCGCTGACACGCGACAGTTCCTCGACGATCACGGTTTTGGCCAGGTGTCCCAGTCCCAGTCCGCCGAATTCCCGCGGGATGGTGACGCCGATCCAGCCACGGCGGGCGATCTCCCGCGAGAGCTCGAATTCGACCTGGCGCTCGGCCTCCATTCTGGCCACCTGCGGGCGTACTTCCTTCTCCGCGAACTCGCGTACCTCCGCTCGGAGGCTCTCGTGTCGCTCGTCGGTGAAGTAGTCCATCGCCATACCAGGTCCTCTCGGTTCGGGTGGTTCGGTGGATGTGCCTCCGTCCGTGCAGCCGATCCGCTTCGGCCGCCGAGGGGTGGGGGAGTGACGGTGGCGGCCGGTTGCCCCTGAGTTGCAGCCGGTGCGTGCGGATGTGCCGGCGGTGGCCCACGCTGCCCTTGGGGACCGCCGTTTTTCGGCAGGGCTCATTGTCATATGTGTGCCGTAAGCGCTCTACAGTGGATCTTGGATTGGCGTGATTCGGGCCGTTCACGGACTGCCGGGGATTGAAGCGGTGTCGGGCGGGGAAGTGACCTGTCCCGCTTTTGGGATCCGGGGCTTGTGCCGGTTCCCGTTCCGGTTGTCCGCCGCTTCCCGCAACGGTTGCCCCGCGGTTCCCGGCCCGTCCCCGCCCGGCGGCCCGCCGGACGGCCCTTCGCCGCCCGCAGGTGGGCCGCAGGTGGGCCGCCCGCCGCCTCGCCGCCGACATGCGGCTTTGACTGAGCATCAGCAGTGAGGAAGGGGAGGGGCCGGGAGCGCCTAAGGCGCCGGATGTCTGATTACATGTGCGCCATGACTGATGTGATGAGCACTCAAGGCCAGTTCCCGGGTGCCGCCGGCGAGTCCGAGAGGGCCCGCAGGCTGCGCAGCCTGGGCCTCAACGAGCCCACCGCGGACGAGGCCTTCGACCGCTTCGCCCACCTGGCCGCCAGCATCACCCGCGCCCCCATCGCGATGGTCAACTTCATCAACGACGAGCGCCAGATGTTCCGGGGGCTCTACATCCCGCCAAACTCCACCGACGCGGTGGCCGAAGAAGGCTCCTCGTGGGCCGATCGCGGCATCGCCTTCGACCTTCCGACCCGGGAGATGCCGCTGAGTCACGGCTTCTGCCCCCACGTCGTCGCGCAGCGTTCCCCCCTCGCGCTCGACGACATCCTCGCCTACCCCCGGTTCGCCGGGAACCCGGTCGTCGACGAACTGGGAGTCCGCGCCTACCTCGGCGCCCCGCTCGTCGACGACACCAACACCGTCATCGGCACCGTCTGCGTGCTCGACCGCGAACCCCGGCAGTGGGGCCGCGAACGGCTGCGCGACATCCAGCACCTCGCCGAGGCCCTGCTCTCGGAGATCCGCCTGCGCGACAACCTGCTCGCCCAGCAGCAGGAGATGTTCGCGGCCTTCGACGGCTCGCCGTTCCCGATCATGCTCACCGACGGTCCGGGCCAGGAGATCCGCTACGCCAACGCCCAGCACGCCGACACCTTCGGCGCCCCGGCGGCGTACGGCGCCGTCGGCCTGGCCTACCCCCAGCTCGGCGCCGCCGGCCTCCAGCAGGCGGTCTCCGAGGCGTACCACACCGGCCGCGCCACCGTCCTCAACGAGGTGCGGGTCCAGTCCCTGCGTCCCGAGGCCCAGCGCGGGCAGCAGATCTTCAGCTTCACCTGCACCCCGCTGCGCACCGCCCGCACCGGCCAGGTCACCGGCGTGCTGACGGTCGGCATGGACGTCACCGCGCAGTCCCGCACCGAGGAGGAACTCGGCACGCTCGCGGCCCTCCTGGTGGACCGCCTCCAGCAGAACGGCACCACCCCGGTCGGCCGCCCCGGCCTCGGCGCGGGGGAGACCGGCCTCGTCCTGCCGGGCTGAGCACCACCGGCCCGGCCCGTCCGGACCGCGTGCGGGTCACCCCCCGGACCGCGTACGCACCACCGGAGTTCCGTACGGCGCAGCACCGGCCGCCCACCGCGGCGGCACCGCGCCCCGACCATGGCCCAGACAGCCAGACAGCCAGACAGCCAGACAGCCAGACAGCCAGACAGCCAGACAGCCAGACAGCCAGACAGCCAGACAGCGAGACAGCCAGACCCAGTCCGACCGCCCGACCACGTTTCTCCCACGGCACGACCACGTCCCGACCAGGTCCCTCCCAGGTCCCGAACGCGCCCCGACCGCGCGTCGTGGCGGGACCGCAGCGCCGGCCGCCCACCGCGGCGAGCCGTCCCACCGTGGCGGGGCGCCTCTCACCCCCGAGGAGAGGCTCCCCGCCGCGCTGCTGTCCGGGTGAACCGCCCGCCGCCGCCCCGCCGGACCCGTCCCCGGGGCCGCCGCCGGTGGTAGGCATGGGCCGCATGCAGTGGTTCGCCGCCCCCGAGTACTGGCTCAGCAGACTGCTCGTGCAACGGCTGCTGGCCGCCCTCTACCTGATCGCCTTCCTCGCCGCCGCCCGGCAGTTCCGCGCCCTGATCGGCAGCCGCGGCATGCTCCCGGTGCCCCGCTTCACCGCCCGGGTCCCGTTCCGGCAGGCGCCCGGACTCTTCCACCTCCACTACAGCGACCGCTTCTTCGCCGCCGCGGCCCTGACCGGCGCCGCGCTCTCCGCCGCCCTCCTCGGCGGCCTCGGCGATGCCGTCCCGCTCGGGGTGTCGATGCTCTGCTGGGCGGTGCTGTGGGTCCTCTACCTGTCGATCGTCAACGTCGGGCAGACCTGGTACTCGTTCGGGTGGGAATCGTTGCTGCTCGAAGCGGGCTTCCTGGCCACCTTCCTCGGCAACGCCGACACCGCCCCGCCCGCCCCCGTCCTGTGGCTGCTGCGCTGGCTGGTCTTCCGGGTCGAGTTCGGCGCCGGACTGATCAAACTGCGCGGCGACAGCTGCTGGCGCGACCTGACCTGCCTGCGCTTCCACCACGAGACCCAGCCGATGCCCGGTCCGCTCAGCTGGTTCTTCCACCACCTGCCCGGTCCGCTGCACCGCGTCGAGGCGGCCGCCAACCACGTGACCCAACTCCTCGTCCCGGTCTGCCTGCTCCTCCCGCAGCCCGTGGCGACCTTCGCCGCCTGCGTCGTCGTCGCCACCCAGCTCTGGCTGGTTGCCTCCGGCAACTTCGCCTGGCTCAACTGGCTCACCGTCGCGCTCGCCCTCGCCGCCGTCGACCCGGCCCGCCTCGGCCTGCCCGTCCACCCGCGCGACTACCCCGCCGCCCCGGTCTGGTTCGAGGCCCTGGCCCTGGCGCTCACCGCCGCCGTGCTCGTCCTGAGCTACTGGCCGGTCCGCAACATGGTCTCGCCCCGCCAGGTCATGAACCGTTCCTTCAACCGCCTCCACCTGGTCAACACCTACGGCGCGTTCGGCAGCGTCAGCCGCACCCGGCAGGAGGTCGTGCTCGAAGGGACGGACGAACC
This sequence comes from Kitasatospora sp. MBT66, assembly GCF_000710405.2. NCBI lineage: Bacteria > Bacillati > Actinomycetota > Actinomycetes > Kitasatosporales > Streptomycetaceae > Kitasatospora > Kitasatospora sp. MBT66. The sequence continues at coordinate 208,881 of NZ_JAIY01000003.1, forward strand.
GGTGGTCACCCGGCACACCGTGTGGAAGGAGTACGGCTTCAAGGGCAAACCCGGCGACGTCCGCCGCCTCCCGCGCCAGTACGCCCCCTACCACCTGCGGCTGGACTGGCTGATGTGGTTCGCCGCGATCTCCACCGGCTACGCCCGGCCGTGGTTCCTGCCGTTCGTCGCCCGGCTGCTCGTCAACGACCGGGACACCCTGCGCCTGCTCCGGCACAACCCGTTCCCGGACACCCCGCCGACCCACGTCCGGGCGACCCTCCACCGCTACCGGTTCACCGATTGGCGCGAACTGCGGCAGACCCGCGCCTGGTGGCACCGCACACCGTTGACCGAGTACCTCGCGCCGGTCGACCTCGCCGCCCTCGCCCGCGCCGGACACCACCCGCCACCGGCACCGGGCAGGGCCGGTGCGGTCGGTACGGACCCGGACGGCCGGTCCGGGCGTGCCCCGAACGGGGGATGACCGGGTGACGACCGCTGACGCGGACCACCCGACCGGCCCTCCCCGGTGGCGCCCGGCCGGGCGCTGTGGCACGCCACACCGCCCCGAGGAGCGGTGGGTGCGTGCATGGCTCGAACGGGCACCCGTATTCTTGGCCTCCGACCGGCAGCCCTACCGCGCGCCCCCTCAGCCCCACCCGCCGGGGCCGCACCGCGCACCCGGACCGCCGCCCCCTCGCCGCCAGCCCACGCCCCCGCCGCAGCCGCCCAGAACCGGACCTCACATGACAGTGCTTCACTCCCGCAACGCCGACGCGGCCGACGCAGCCGGCTCCGCAGACGTCAAGGACACCACGGCCGCCACGGACACCGCGGCCGCCGCGACCACCACCGACACCGACCTCCGCGAGGAACTCGGCCGCTACGCCGAACTCGGTGCCTTCACCCTCACCTCCGACACCCACCCCTGGTACGCGGCCCTGGACACCGTCGCCACTCCCGAGGACGCGCGCGCCGCGTCCACCGTCCTCGCCGAACTGCGCGGACACGACCTCCAGCAGGTCTGGGACGACGTCACCGCGCTCGCCGCCGATGTCAAGATCGACGCGCCGGACACCGTCGGGAAGACCGCCGTACTCGTCGAGATGCTCCAGCTCCTGCGCCGCACCTCGACCGTGCTCGCCCCGGCCGCGTACGACGCCGACCTCGACTCCCTGATCGCCGCCACCGCCGACCGGACCTGGCGGCGCGAGCGCGGCGTCAAGCTGTCCTGGCTGCGCGGCCGCTCGCTGCGCAAGCAGGCCGCGGCCCTCGCCGTCACCACCGGCCGCCCCCGCGGCCAGGACCTGCACGAGGCACTCGCCTCCGCCGCGGTCGAGCGCCGGGCCTGGGCCGCCCTCGCGCCCGCCGGCACCCTGCCCACCGCGCCGTCCGACGCCGCCCTCGCCCACCGCACGGCGCAGGCCTTCGAGGCCATCAACACCGGGGTGCGCGAACTCGCCCGCCTGCTGCCCGGCCAGGACCTCGACGGGCTGTCCTTCCCGGACCTCGTCGACCTGGTCGACCGCCTCGCGGCCGACGAGGGCACCCTCTACCGCCTGCCCACCGTGCGCGGCCTGCGCACCACCCTGGAGGACGCCGGCCTCGGCGAGCTCCTCACCGAGCTGGCCGCCGCCCGCGCGGACCGCCGCGCCGCCGAGGCCGCCTACGGTGCCCGCCAGGCCCTCGCGGGCGGGCAGCGGGACGGTCTGGTGTCGCCGGTCGCCGAGGAGGCGGCCGACACTGCGGTCGACGTGACGGCTGACGTAGCGGCCGACGTGACGGGTACGGAGGAGACCGAGGCGGTCGCCGACGTGGCCGCCGAGACCGAGATCGAGACCGAGAACGAGGCTGAGGTCGCGGCGGAGGTGGAGACCGACGCCCCGGAGGCCGAGGCCGTCACCGCCGAGCCCGTGACCGAGGCGGACAGCCCGGAGGCCGAGGCCCCGGCCGAGGAGCAGCCGCTGGTCGTCACCCTCCCGGCCCCTTCGCCCGCCGCCGACGACCTGGTCGGCACCACCCCGGCCCCGCCGGTCCAGCCCTCCGCCCCGGAGGCGGAGACCATCGCCGCCACCGAGGTCGAGGCAGAGGTCGTGGCCGAGGTGGAGCCGGAGCCCGTGGCCGAGGTCGAGGCCGTTGTCGAGCCCGAGCTCGTTGTCGAGCCCGAGCTTGCGGTCGAGGTCGCGCCGGGGGCCGAGGCTGAGGTCGAGGCTGAGCCGATCGTGACGGAGGAGACTCCCGAGCCGGTCGCCGAGGTCGAGCCCGAGGTCGAGGCTGTCGCCGAGACCACGGTCGACGTCGAGGAGGAGCCCGTCTCGGAGGCTCCCGCCGAGGTCGAGCCGGTTGCCGAAGCCCCGGCCGTCACCGAGCCGACCGTCACCACCGAGGTCGTGGCCGAGGAGCCGGTCGAGCCGGTTGTCGAGGCCGTGGACGAGGCTCCGGTCGCGGAGGTCG
>NZ_JAIY01000003.1:211425-252309 GCF_000710405.2 Kitasatospora sp. MBT66
GAGGTCGCGGAGTCGACCGTCGAGGCGGAGGCCGAGCCCGAGGTGGAGGTCGTCGCCGAGGCGCCCGCACCCGCCGAGGTCGAGGTCGAGGCAGTCGTCACCGAGACGGAGGCTGTCGAGCCCGAGACCGTCGAGGCAGTCGTCACCGAGCCCGAGGCCGTCGAGAGCGAGCCCGCCGCCGAGGCCGAGCCGGTTGCCGAGGCACCGGCCGTCGTCGAGGAGCCTGCTGCCGAGACCGAGACCGAGACCGAGACCGAGACCGAGGCCGAGGCCGAGGCCGAGGCCGAGACCGCAGCGGCCGCGCCCCCGGCGAAGCCGGAGTTCACGCCGGGTCGGCCGGTGACCGCCTACTCGGCGGACGAGCTGCTCGCGGTCGTGCGCTGGATCGACGCGGACGGCGTCGGACGGAGTGACGAGGAGCTGCTCCGCGCGGCGATGAAGGAGCTGGGCTTCGCCCGACTCGGCCCGCGCATCAAGGAGGCGCTGGGCGCCGCCGTCACCGCCGCCCGCGCCTGACCCAGATCGCACGGCAGCACCCGCAACACCGCACGGCCCCGGAGGCACGGTCCACGAACCGCGCCCCGGGGCCGTGTCGTCGTTGCCGCCCGTCCCGGTCTACCGGTCCCCGGCGGGCCGGGCCCGGCGCAGCTGCTCCGCCAGGACCGCCGGGGCCTCCACCAGTGACGGCCCGTACCAGGTGAGGTGGCGTCCGCTCACCAGCGCGGCCGGGATGCCCGGGAAGGCTTCCGGGCCGTCCTCGGCGGTGAACCGGTAGGGCTCGTCGGGCAGGACGACCAGGTCGGGGCGCCCGGCGAGCAGCTCCGGCAGGGGGACGGCGGGGTAGCGTTCCGGCCGGGCCGGGTCCTCGGCGTGCGGGAGGGTCAGGCCGAGGCGGCGCAGCAGGTCGCCGGCGAAGGTGTCGTGGCCCAGCACCATCCACGGGCGGCGCCAGATCGGCACGACCGCCCGGCGGGCGGGGCCGGGCAGCGGCCGGACCCCGGCCCAGGCGGCCTCGGCGGCGTCCAGCCAGGCGGGGCGGGGCAGGCCGCAGCCGACGGTGAGCAGCCGATCCAGGGAGTGGAACGCCTGGTCGAGGGTGCGGATGTCGGTGACCCAGACCGGCAGTCCGGCCGCCCGCAGCGCGTCGAGGTCGGGCCTGCGGTTCTCCTCGTCGTTGGCGATCACGAGGTCCGGGGCGAGGGCGGTGATCCGGGCCGGGTCGGGGTTCTTGGTGCCGCCGATCCGGGGGACGGCCAGGTCGGCGGGGTGGCTGCACCAGTCGGTGACTCCGGCCAGCAGTCCGGGCGCGGTGGCGGCCACGGCCTCGGTGAGCGAGGGCACCAGCGACACCACCCGCCGCACCGGCCCGACACCACGACCGGCCCCGGACAGCGGCACGACCAGCCCGAGATCGTCGACCGCCGGACGGCCCGCCGCACCGCCCTCCGGCGCCCCACCCGTGGAAAGGAAACTCACCGCGCAACCCTAACCGCCCTCCAGTGGCCGGGAGGGCAAAGTTCCGGGAACCGGCAGGGCACAGCGGCCGACTACCTGGTCCGGGTTCACAGGACGAACCCGAGCACGACCATTGACCAGGAGAGTTACTGATGCGCCCTCGCGTCTTCTGCGGTATCGCGGCAGCCGTCGCCCTGTTCGCCACGGGCTGTTCCAGCGGCGGTGACGGGAGCGGCGACACCACGAACGGCGGCGGGAGCGCACAGGCGTCCGCCGCCGGCGCGTTTCCGGTGAAGGTGGCGGACTGCGCGGGCAAGGAGACGACGGTCGCCCGGGCACCGCAGCGGATCGTCACCACCGACGCGGCCGGTCTGGAGATGCTGCTGCAGCTCGGGGCCGGGGACCGGGTCATCGGGACGGGCTTCCCGCCCGGGAAGGGCAGTCTGCCGGCGGCCGTGGCCGAGCAGGGCGCCAAGGTGCCGGTGCTCGGTGACACCCTGATCCCCAAGGAGAAGCTGCTGGGTTCCGGCGCGGACCTCTACGTGGACACCTTCGGGCCGATGCCGATGATGGGCGCCGCGGGTGCCGGTCCGACCGAGGAGGAGCTCAAGGCGGTCGGCATGCAGCACGTGCTGCTGCTCTCCACGGCCTGCGCGAGCGGTCCGAAGGCCGCGGCCGGGCCGCGCACCGATCTGACCGGGGTGGCGGAGGACGTGCGCCGGCTGGGCGCGGTCACCGGGACGGCGGCCCGCGCCGAGGAACTGGTCGCCGCGATGGACAAGCAGATCAATGAGGTCAAGAACGCCACCGCGGCCGTACCGGAGGCGCAGCGTCCCGGGTACTTCCTCTTCGACTTCGACGCCGGTACAAAGCAACCGATGGCCGTCTGCGGCAAGCAGATCGCCAACGCGGTGATCACCCTGGCCGGCGCGCGCAACGTGTTCTCCGACTGCGACGCCGACTTCCGGCCCGTCTCCTGGGAGGACGTGGTGGCGAAGAACCCGGACTGGATCCAGCTCGCCGTGCGCAGCCGGGGCAGCGAGGACGCCAACCGCAAGGCCTTCGACGAGGCCGAGGCGTTCCTCAAGGGCTTCCCGGCGACGCAGGGCCTCAAGGCCGTGCAGGAGGGGCACTTCCTGCGGATCGGCTCCGAGGTCACCACGATCGCCGGGATCCGCAACGCCGACACCGTGCGGCAGATCGCCGCGACCGTCCACCCGACGCTCGTCAAGAACGGGCAGTAGGCCGTGGCCCGCGCCGCCACCAGCACGGACGCCACGGAGGCCGTCCCCGACTCCGGTACGGACCCGTACACCGACGCCGACCCGGCCGCCGCCGGCCCCCGGCGCCGGGGGCGGGGCCGGGCGCTGCGCCCCGGCCCGCTCGCCGCGCTGCTCACCGCCGCGCTGCTGGTCGCGCTGACCGCCGCGGTCTCGCTCGGCTCGGTGGACATCCCGCCCGGCGAGGTGTGGTCGGTGGTCGGCCGGCGGCTCACCGGGCAGCACCCGGCGCCCGGCACCCGCGACCTCATCGTCTGGCAGCTGCGCGTCCCGCGCGCGCTGCTGGCGGCGGCGGTCGGGGCCGGGCTCGGCCTGGTCGGCACGGCGGTGCAGGCGCTGGTCCGCAATCCGCTCGCCGACCCGTACCTGCTCGGCATCTCCTCGGGGGCCTCGCTCGGGGCGGTGGGAGTGATCGTGCTCGGCACCGGCATGGGCCTGTCGCTGACCGTCGGCGGGATCGCCGGGCTGACCGTCTCGGTGGCGGCGTTCCTCGGCGCGCTGGCCGCGTTCTCCCTGGTGTGGCTGCTGGCCCGGCGCGGCGGCGGCTTCTCCCCGCTGCGCCTGGTGCTGGCGGGTATCGGCATCGGCCAGTTCCTCACCGGCCTGACCAGCTATCTGGTGCTCCAGACCGGCGACGAGCAGCAGACCAGGGGCGTGCTGTTCTGGCTGATGGGCAGCCTGAGCGGCGCGACCTGGGGGCAGCTCGCCGTCCCCGCCGCCGCCGTGGTCCTGGGGCTGGTGCTGCTCCAGGGCCGCGCCCGGGGGCTGAACGCGATGCTGATGGGCGACGAGACGGCGGCCGGCCTCGGGGTCGACGTGGTCCGGCTGCGCCGTGAGATCTTCGCCGTCACCAGTGTGCTCACCGGGGTGCTGGTCGCCGTCTCCGGTGCGATCGGCTTCGTCGGCCTGATGGTGCCGCACGTGTGCCGGCTGTTGGTCGGGGGCGACCACCGGCGGCTGCTGCCGCTGTCGGCCCTCACCGGCGCCGTCCTGCTGGTCGTCGTGGACCTGATCGCCCGGGTCGCGCTCGACGGCCAGGAGGTGCCGATCGGCGTGGTCACCGCGCTGCTCGGCGCGCCCACCCTGCTCTACCTGCTGGACCGACGACTGGAGCGGAATTGAGAATCGCCGTCGAAGACCTGAGTGTCTCCCTCGCCGGGCGGACCGTGGTGGCCGGTGTCCACCTGGTCGCCAAGGAGGGCGAGATCGCCGGCCTGGTCGGTCCCAACGGCAGCGGCAAGTCCAGTCTGCTGCGCACCGTCTACCGGCATCTGCGGCCGAGTGCCGGGCGGGTGCTGCTGGCCGGGCGGGAGTTGTCGGAGCTGAGTCCGGCGCAGTCGGCCCGGCACATCGGGGCGCTGCCCCAGGAGCGCGGCGGCGACTTCGAGTTGACCGTGCGCGAGGTGGTCGCGATGGGCCGGACGCCGTACAAGCGGGCGTTCGCCAAGGACGACGCCGAGGACCACCGGCTGGTGGCCGAGGCGCTGACCCGGGTCGGCATGGCGCACGCGCCGGACCGGGGGTTCGCCCAGCTCTCCGGCGGGGAGCGGCAACGGGTGCTGCTGGCACGGGCGTTGGCGCAGCAGCCGGACGTCCTGGTGCTGGACGAGCCGACCAACCACCTGGACGTCCGGCACCAGGTGGAGCTTCTGGCGCTGCTGCGGGAGCAGCGCCGGACCACCCTGGTCGCGCTGCACGACCTGAACGCGGCGGCCTCGGTGTGCGACCGGCTGCATGTGCTGCACCGGGGCACGCTGGTCGCCTCCGGGGAACCGCGGGAGGTGCTGACCGCGGAGCTGCTCGCGGAGGTGTTCGGGGTGCGGGCGGCGGTGATCGAACACCCGCTCACGGGGGACCCGTTGATCGCGTTCGACCACCGTGCGCCGGTCGGCGCGCCGGACCCGGGGGTGCCGGGTCCGGTCGCGCCGCCGTCGGGCAGGGGGGCGGGGGGTGCCGCGGGTACGAGGGCAGGCGTGATCGCCCCGCCCCCGGTGGTGCCGGTCACCGAAGTCACCGGAGTCACCGTCCCCGCCGGTCTCCCCGCCCCGGCCTCCGTCGAACGTCAGGAGGTCTCGTAGTGGCTCGGGCGGCCGTTGCGCTCGACCAGCCGGCCGACCTTCGCCGCCTCCGCGCTGCGGATCAGCTCCCACTCGCCGTCCGGGCGGTGCAGCACCGAGGAGTGCCACGGGGTCATCCACATGTCCGTGTGCTCCAGCAGCCGGATGCCGAACTTCAGCACGCCGACCTTCTGCGGGTGGATGGAGAGCCGGAACGAGCGGGGGTGCTGCTCGGCGATCAGGTCGCCCCAGGCGCGGCTGCGCTGGATGACGCCGTAGGCGCGCTGGCGGCAGTCCTTCTGGAGGGCGGACTTGGTGCCGGTCCAGCCGAAGGTGTCCTCGGTGAGGAAGCGGGTGATGCCGCGATAGAGCTTGGCGGTCTCCTCGTCGGTCAGCACCTGCTCGCGCAGCTCCTCCTTGGTGGGAGCGTACTTGGCGTGCACCCGGGCGCGCTTCTCGTCGAAGGGCAGGTCGCCGAGCACGGCCCGCAGGTCGAAGGTGTCGAGGTTGGTCAGGCCCTCGCGCTCGATCAGCGCGGACAGCTCGTCGGAGTACTGGTCGATGTGGTCGTCCGGGACGTGGATGAGGTCGCCGAAGATGTGGCCGTCGGAGCAGATCAGGATCTTGGCACCGGGCTCGTAGATCTTGCCGATGTCCTCGGCGAGCCGGTTGAGGAAGGTGAGCGACAGCCGCTCGCCCTCGTCGGGCAGGTGGCTGAGCACCTTGGCGAGGTTGGGCGACTTGCAGGGGAAGCCGGGCAGGGTGAACAGGATCTGGTCCCCGGCGGTGATGAAGTCCGCCAACTGCTCCAGCTGGAGCGGGAAGTCGGCGGGTATCGCCTCGGCGTCCGGATCGGACGCGCGGCGGTGCGGCAGCAGCAGGTCGAGGATCTCGGCGGAGAGCCGGGCCACGGTCTGCTGGTCCGGGGCGGTGTACGCGGTGCCGGTGCTCTCGTTGCTGTCGGCCTGGGAGTCACTGGTGACGGTGGTGCCGGCGGGCGGCATGGTTGTCCTCCACGGAACGGTGTACGGGCTTCGGGCAGGCGGAGCCACGCCCCGGCGGTGTTCGCCGGGACGCTGCGGTGGTGCGGGGAGACGCGTCGTTGCGTCCTCGGGGGGTCGTCAGTGCCGCCGGTCGTAGGCGACCGGGAGCCGGTTCACCCCGCGGGCGAGGACGGCGGGCACCCAGGCGAGCGAGTCGATCTCCTCGCCGTCGGCGACCGACGGGCGCAGCCCGGGCAGCCGGGTGAGCAGGGTGCCGACGGCGATCTGGAGTTCGGCGCGGGCCAGGGCGGCACCGGGGCAGAAGTGGATGCCGTGGCCGAAGGCCAGATGGGCGTTGGGGGAGCGGTCGAAGTCCAGGACGTCGGTGTCCGGGAACTGCTCCTCGTCGCGGTTGGCGGCGCCGAGCGAGACGATCACCGAGTCCCCGGCCGGCACGGTGGTGCCGTGCAGGTCGCTGTCGGCTCCGAAGAACCGCCAGGTGGTGAGCTCGAACGCGCCGTCGTAGCGGAGGAGTTCCTCGATCGCCCGGGTGAGCAGGCCCGGCTCGGCGACGGGCTCGTCCGGGTCGAGGCTGGCGCGCAGCCGGTCCAGCTGGTCCGGGTGGCGCAGCAGGGTGATCAGCATGGTGGTGATCTGGTTGGTGACCGGCTCCTGGCCGGCGACCAGCAGCTGGAACACCATGGAGGCGAGCTCCTCGGGGCTCAGCTCGCCGGCGTCGCAGGCGGCGACGAGCCGGCCGAGCAGGTCCACGTCGGGCCCGGCGGGGTCGTAGGTGGCGCGCTTGTGGGCGACCACGTCGGCGATGTAGCCCTGGAGGCCGTGCAGTCGGCCCTCGTACGCCGGTCGGCCCGGGTCCTGCGGGCCGACCGGTTGCACGACCTTGCCCCAGTCGCGGTCGAAGCGCACCGCGAGTTCCTGGGGCAGGCCGATCACGGCCGCCAGCACCCGGAACGGGAAGTGGGCCGCGAAGCCCTCGACCAGGTCGGTGCCGCCGGCCGGGGCGGTCGGCGGGAGTTCGTCGATCAGGGCGTCGGCGAGCTCCTGGATGCGCGGGCGCAGCGACTCCACCCGGCGCGGGGCGAAGGCGTCCAGGACGAGCTTGCGCATCGTCGTGTGCTTCGGCGGGTCCTGGTGCAGCAGGTGCACCTGGAGCTGGGAGTGCTGCGGCTCCGGCATGATCGAGGCGAGCTTGCGCCAGTCCTCGTTGCCCAGTGAGTGGTTCTTGCCGAGCCTGGGGTCGTTGAGCGCCGCGTGGGCCGCCTTGTAGCCGGTGACCAGCCAGGCGCCGACGCCGCTCGGGAAGGTCACCCGGTGGACGGGGCCCGCGGCCCGCATCTGCCGGTACAGCGGGTACGGGTCGCTCTTGTACTCCGGTCCGAACAGCGGTACCGGATCGGGAAGTTCGTCGTACCCGAACGGGCAGCGCGGCCCGTCGGGAGTCTCGCCCGCCGCGGTCGGGTCGTGGACGGTGTCGGTCATTGCGGTTGTTCCTCCGGTAAGGATCTGCCGTGCGTAGGGGGAGGTGCGACGATGGGTCACACGCGGCTGCGGATCGTCCGGTCGGTTCCGGTGGTGCTCCCGCTGCCGGTGCTGCCGCCGGCGGCGGCGTCCTTGGTGCGGTTGTTGCGGTGGTGCAGGGTCAGTAGTCCGACGGCGAGGGCGGCGGCGGTGCCGGCCAGGGTGAGCCCGGCCCGGATGCCGGCGACCTCGGTGGTGCCGTAGAGCGTGGCGGCGGTGCCCAGCGCGGGGCCGAGCGCGAAGCCGAGGCTGCGGGCCAGTTGGACGGCCGAGCCGGCGGTGGCGAGCTGGTCGGGCGGGGCGGAGCTCATCACCAGGGCCTGGACCGGGCCGCCGTTGAGTCCCATGCCGACGCCGGCCACCGCGAGCCGCCAGGCGATGTCCAGGGTGGACCAGTCGGTGTCGACCGGGACGAGCAGCAGCAGGCCGAGCGCGGTCACGGCGGCGCCGGTCAGCGCCGTCGGGCGGGCGCCCCAGCGGTCCGCGAGCCGTCCGCCGAAGCGGCCGGCCAGCACCATGCCGAGCGGGAACGCCAGCATGGTGAGCGCGGTGTTGGTGGCGCTCTCGCCGTCGTCGCGGCGCAGGTACTGGGCGAGCAGGTAGTGGTTGGCGGCGAAGCCGGCCGCGAGGGCCAGTACCGAGCCGTTGACGGCGGCGGTGCCGGAGGCGCGCAGCACCCCGGCGACGGGCCGCCCGCCGGGGCGGCGCAGCCAGAACAGCACCAGCGGCACGGAGGGCAGCGTGAGCAGCAGCCAGAGCGGCGCGTCCGGGGCCAGGGTGAGGCCGAGCAGCACGGCGGCGACCGCCGAGCCGATCAGCGCGGCGTCGCCGAGCGAGGCGCGGTCGGGCAGCCGCAGCTGCTTGCCGCCGCGCGGGGCGTCCTTGCGGGCGATCAGCCAGGCGGCCAGGCAGATCGGCAGCTTGACCAGGAAGATCGCCCGCCAGCCGACGTGGTCGAGCAGCAGGCCGCCGACGACCGGGCCGAGGACGGCGCCCAGCGGGCCCAGCGTGGCGGGCACGCTCATCGCGCGGCCGCGCAGCTCGGGGCGGACGGCGGTGGCCGCGAGGACCGGCATCAGGACGAACAGCACGGCACCGAAGGCCCCTTGGGCGAGCCGGGCGGCGATCAGCCAGCTGGCCCAGGGCGCGACGGCGGCCAGCGCGCTGCAGAGCGCGAAGCAGGAGACCGACAGCAGCAGGGCGGCGCGCAGGCCGACCTGGTCCAGCCACCGTCCGGCGGGCAGCAGCAGGGCCACCAGGGGGAGCTGGTAGCCGAGCACGGCCCACTGGGCGGTGGTCCGAGACACGTCGAGGGCGTCCGCGATGTCGGTGAGCGCGAGGTTGACCACGTTCATGTCGAGCATCGCGACGAAGGAGATCAGCCCTGCGGCGAAGACCAGGCTCCACCGGTCCTCCGACCGGACCGGGCTGTCACCCGACGTACTGGTGGCGGGCGACTGGTGCGCTGCCATGGGTCATCCTCCGTTCCCCCGTGCTGTCCGGACACCACCTCGGCGGCGGCGTCCGGTACAGCAGTCGGAGACACCCCGGCTCCAGTTCCGAACAGGTGGGGGATTTTTAAGGCTTGGCCGGATCATGCCCACCGTGGCCGATCCTGCCCGGTGGAAGAGGTCCGTCCTCCTGGCGCGCCGCCGGCCTTCCGGACCCGGTCGCACGAACGCCGGACGGCGGGTGGCGGATCCCGGGATCCACCACCCGCCGTCCGGCGGTCGTCGCACCCGCCCTCAGCAGGCGGCCGCCAGTTCCGCGGCCGCGCCCGGGACCGGCTCGCCGGCCTCGGCGGCCCGCAGGCGGGCGATCAGTTCCTCGCGCGCCCGGGCGACCCGGGAGCGGACGGTGCCGACCGGGCAGCCGGCCACCTCGGCGGCCTCGGCGTAGCTCAGCCCGACCACCTGGGTGAGCACGAAGGCCTCCCGCCGCTGCGCGGGCACCCGGTCCAGCAGGTCGTCGAGCGCCACGCCGTCCTCGAAGCCCGCGGCGGGGGTGGTGCCCTGCCGTTCCGCGGCCTCCTGCCAGTCGGGCAGCGCCGCGCAGCGCGGACGGGCGGCGGCGGTGCGGTAGCGGTCGATGACGGTCCGGCGGGCGATCGACAGCAGCCAGGTGCGGGCCGAGGAGCGTCCGGCGAACCCGGGCAGGCTGCGCAGTGCGCGCAGGAAGGTCTCCTGGGCGAGGTCGTCGGCGGACTGCACGTCGGTGAGGTGGGCGACGAACCGCCACACGTCCCGCTGGGTGGCCCGGACGAAGGCCTCGACGTCGGCGGACCGCCCCTCGCGGGCGGCCAGGGCGAGGGCGGTCAGCTGCTCGTCATCCACGGCGGCCTCCCACCCGGACGGTCCCACCTGGGAGAAGGTGCGGGACGATGGTCATATGAGATGCGAGCAACTCCGTACCGCTCTGTCCGCCCGCCTCGACGGTGAGCCGGCCGGTGTGCCGGACCGTCGACTGGACAAGCACGTCGCGCGCTGCGCGGTCTGCCGGGACTGGCTGGAGCGGGCGGAGCGGCTGCGCGGACCGCTGCTCGCGGACCGGACCGGCGGCGACCCGTCGGCGGAGTGGACGGCGGGGCTCCTCACCCGCCTCGGCGTGGAGCCGGCGGGTGCCGGGGAGCCCGAGGGCGAGGTCGCCGACCCGGCGGCGGACGCGGTCGCCGACGAGCAGGAGGGCCGCCCCGGGCAGGGGGACGGCGGGCGGACGCGGTAGGACGGTGGCGCCGGTTCGGACCGGTGCGCCGTCGAAGTGAGACATGGAGGAGTCCCGAGGGGAGAACGGGGGTGCGGTCCCGCTGCGGGCGGAACCGTCGGCATCGGTGGGCGGCCGCGCGTCCGGAGCCCCGGCCGGCGGAACGGCAGGACGGTCGGCGCACACGGGCCCGGGCCCCGGTCGCGCGGGCGGCGTCCGTCGGTACCGGCGGCGCGCCGTCCCCTGGGTCGCCCGGCCGTCGGCGTCCTCCGCCGCCGTCGGTGGCCGTCGGTCCCGTTCCCGGTCCCGGTACCCGGCGAAGGGCGCGGGGCGGGGCGGTGCGGTACGACGGCACGGCGGTGCGGTGGTTCGCGGTCGGTCGGTGTCGTCCGGGACGGGCGGCGGTACCCGGCGGCGCGGCTGCGGCGCGGGGCGACCTGCCCACCGCGCGGGGGACACCGGTGGTGTCCGGGAGGCGGAGGGCGCGTCAGCGGGCGAACGCGGCGCGGGGCGGCCCACGCCTCACCAGGGCGTGCGAGAGCAGCACCAGCCGCGGCAGCCGGGTCCGACGGCCGACGGGTCTCGGCGCTCCCGGTGGCCGGTAGCCGGCGGGTCGGCCGAACAGGGCCAGCAGCGGCGTCAGCAGTGCCCCGGCCAGTACCGTGCCCAGCGCGCCGAGCAGGTCGAACAGCCGCACCAGCGCCGTCTCGCCGCGCCACAGCAGCAGCGCGCACGCGAGCGCGGCGAGCACGTGGGCGGCGATCATGCCGGTGGACATGCCGTGCGCGGCCATGTCGTGACCGACCGCGCCGTGGCCGCCCGTACCCTGACCGGTCATGTTCTGGCTGGTCAGGCCCGTGCCCGACCCCGACGGGAGACCCGACGTCGACGCCGCGCCGTGCGCGTGGTGCGCGGCGGTCGCGGCCTCGACCCCGGCCGGCGGGACGTCCGGGTCGAGCCCGGCCATCACGGCCAGGTCGTCCGGCGTCAGCCCGGTGGGTGTCGAGTCCGGATTGCACAGCAGCAGCGAGGCCCAGTCCGTCGGCGGAGCAAGGCTCGCGCCGCCACCGGAGAACAGCGAGCCCGCCTGTTCGAAGGTCAGGTGCAGGGCGGTCTGCGCCGCCACCATCCAGAGGCTGATCACCGTGAGCCCGCGTCGCCGGCCGGCCAGCAGCCAGGTGAGGCCGAGGGTGAGACCGAACGCGCCGGCGAGGACGGGGGCCGAAACCCCGGAACCGGACATGGAGACGTGCGCCGTGGCGGCCAGCGCCACGCAGAGCGCGGCGAAGACCACGGCGCGCAGCGAGCGGATCCGGTCGGTCATCACGATGACACTCATCGTCGCACCCGCCTCCGCCGACCAGTACCGCACCCTCCGCTATTGGCCGGTTCCACCCCTGTGACGGCACGTCCGGGCACCTCGGGAGGGCCCCGGGGAGGCAGGCCGTTCGGGCACCGACGCCTCCGGGGCCGCTGGGGAGGGTGGTGCGGGAGGGTTGTCGCGCGGTGGCCGGATCCCGACGGTGCGGGACGGGGCGGAGCGCCGACCGGCGCCCGACTGGTCCCGGAAGATGCTATTCATGCCGTCATATCGGTTTGACAGCTTCGTTCCGATACGTACTGAATGTGACCTTGCACACACGGGACCGACAGGGACAGGAGGCCCGGGATGGGCACCACCGCATCCGATGCCGGCGCGACCACGACCAGCGGCGCGGCGGCCGGAGCGGCCGCGGACGGCCGGCCCGGGACGGACGCCCGGGCCGGGGCCGCGGACAGCGGCCCGGGGTCCGCCGTCGACCGGCCCGAGGGCGTCGACCTCGCGGATCCGGCCTTCTGGCGGCTGCCCGCCCCGGCCCGCGCCGCCGCCTTCGCCGAACTGCGCCGCCTCCCCGTCCCCGCCCGCTTCGGCGCCGGCCAGGGCCGGGGCGGCCGCGACCAGGGCTTCCATGCCCTGGTCCGGTACGCCGACGTGGTCGAGGCCAGCCGCACCCCCGGCGTCTTCCTCAGCGGACCGGGCGTCACCACCCCCGAACCCGCCCGCTGGGTCCGCCTCCTGTTCGGCGACTCGATGGTGAACCTGGACGACCCCCGGCACGCCCAGCTGCGCCGGATCGTCTCCCGCGCCTTCACCCCGCGCCTGCTCTCCCGGGTGGAGGAGGACATCCGCCGGGTCGCCACCGAACTCGTCGACCGGGTCGAGCACGAGCGTCCCCGGGACTTCGTCAACGCGGTGGCCGCCGAACTCCCCTTCCGGGTGATCTGCGACATGATGGGCATTCCGGCCGAAATCCGCCGCGCCATCCTCGACCAGGTCAACCACGCCTCCGAGCACACCGGCGTCGCGCGCCCGCTGCGCGAACGCCTCCGGACGCCCGGCCGCGGACTGCGGGCGCTGGCCCGGATGCAGGGCATGGTCGCCGCCCTCGGCCGGGAGCGCCGCCGCCGCCCCGCCGACGACCTGATCTCCGCCCTGGTCACCGCCGACGTCGACGGCCGCCGCCTCACCGGCCGCGAACTCGGCGCCTTCTTCTCCCTCCTGCTCGTCGCCGGTGTCGAGACCACCCGCAACGCCCTCGCGCACGGCCTCCACCTGCTCACCGTCCACCCCGGCCAGCGCGCCCTGCTGCTCGGCGACCTCGACCGGCACCTCGGCGGCGCGGTCGACGAGATCGTCCGCCACTCCACGCCGATCATCCAGTTCCGCCGCACCCTGGCCGTCGACCACCGGCTCGGCGGACCGGACGGGCCGCTGCTGCGGGCGGGCGAGAAGGTGGTGCTCTACTACGGCTCCGCCAACCACGACGAGACCGTGTTCGCCGACCCCGAGGCCTTCGACATCACCCGCACCCCCAATCCCCACCTCGGCTTCGGCGGGGGCGGGCCGCACTACTGCCTCGGCGCGCACCTCGCCCGGCAGGAGATGAAGGTGCTCTACCGGGAGCTGTTCACCCGGCTCCCGGAGGCCCGGTCGGTCGGCGAACCGGAACTCGCGCCCTCCAGCTTCGACCACCGGGTCCGTGCGCTCCGGTTCACCTTCTGACCCGCCGGGCTCCCGCCGACCGCCCTCCGCCGGCCCACGTCGGAAGGTGGTGGCCGTCACTGCGGGCCGCCCGGCCCGCCGAGCAGAATGCCGATATGACCGACCGTTCGCTCCCCGCCCCGGCCTCCACACCGGCCCCCGCCCCGACCCCCGCCGCTGCCGACCCGCTGCCGTCCGGCGTCGACGGGCCCACCGCCGACGCCTGGACCGCGCTCGGCGGACCGGCCGCGCTGCTGGACCGGGTCTCCTTCCACGGACCGGACGCGGTGCTGCCCTCCCGGCTGCCCGTGCGGCGGCTGGCCCGGGCCACCGTCGCCGCCTGCTCGCTGGCCGCCGCCGAACTCGCCGCGCAGCGCTCCGGCGGCCCGGTGCCCGAGGTCCGGATCGACCAGGGCGCGGTCGCCACGGCCTTCGTCAGCGAACGCCACCTGCGGATCGACGGCCGCGCCCCGGTCAGCTTCGCGCCGCTGTCGGGCTTTTGGCAGACCGCCGACGGCTGGCTGCGCACCCACGCCAACTACCCCCACCACCGGGACCGGCTGCTCACCGCCCTCGGCCTGCCCGCCGACACCGGGCCCGAACGGCTCGCCGCCGCACTGCGCGAGCAGCCGGCCGCCGCCGTTCAGGAGCGCGCGTACACGGCGGGGGCGCTCGCCGTCGCGGTCGCCCCGCCCCGGGAGCTGGTCCTGCCGCTGGTCGAGCGCCGGACCGTCGACGCGGCCGCGCCCCGCCCGCTGGCCCCCGCCGAGCTGCCCGCCGCCGGGATCCGCGTCCTCGACCTCACCCGGGTGATCGCCGGACCGGTCGCCACCCGCACCCTCGCCCTGCTCGGCGCCGACGTGCTGCGGGTCGACCCGCCGCGGATGCCCGAGGCCGAGGACGCCCATGCCGACACCGGCTTCGGCAAGCGCTCCACCCGCCTCGACCTCGCCGTTCCGACCGACCGGGCCGTCTTCGAGGAGCTGCTCGCCACCGCCGACGTCCTCGTCAGCGCCTACCGCCCCGGCGCCCTGGACGCGTACGGCCTGGCCGCCGACGAACTGCTCGCCCGCCGGCCGGGCCTGGTGGCCGTCGAACTGAACGCCTGGGGCTGGACCGGCCCGTGGAGTGGACGCCGCGGCTTCGACAGCCTGGTCCAGGCGGGCTGCGGCATCGCCGCCGTCGAGGCCGGAGCCGACGGCCGCCCCGGTGTGCTGCCCGCCCAGGCCCTCGACCACGGTACCGGCTACCTGATCGCCGCCGGGGTCCTGCGCGCCCTCACCGAGCAGCGCACCGGCCGCCCGGGGAGCCGCCATCTGCGCTACTCCCTGGCCGGCACCGCCTCCTGGCTGCTGCAGGGCATCGCCCCCACCGCCGACCCGCACGTCCTGCCGAACGACGAGCCCTACGACCCCGCCCGGTGGATCACCGACACCGACTCGCCGGACTACGGCCGGCTCCGCCACGCCCGCCCGCCCCTCGGCTACGCGGGCACCCCGACGAACTGGTCCCGCCCGCCGGGGCGCTGGGGCAAGGACGCGGCGGTCTGGCGCTGACCCGGTCGGCCGTCGACCCGGAGGGATCAGCCCGGCCCGGGGGTGAACAGCTCCAGGCCCGGGCCCTCCAGGGCGAGGGCGGTGAGGCCGTGATCGGTGCCGGACGTGTGCTCCTCACCAGGACTCCAGCGGACCCCGTCGCCGGCCGTGACCGGGACCCGGTGCCCGTCCGGCCCCGCGACCCAGCCCTCGCCCGCGATCACCAGGAAGAGCTGGTCCACCGGTGCCGGATGGGTGCCGATGGTCCCGCCGGCTTCGACGGCCAGACAGGTCACATGGACGCTCCCCGCGCCGGCGGCGACGCGGGTGGCGGTGGCACCCGTACTGTCGAAGCGGTCGACGACCTTCTCCGCACGGTCGAAGCGGAACAGCTCCAAGAGGGACTCCTCGCAAGATTCGGAAAACATCCGATCCTACGACCACATCCCCGGACTCCCTCGGCCGTCCGCTGTCCCGCTGTCAGACGCCGGACGGGATCTGCTTCGCCGAGCTGCGCACCTGGAGGGCCGTCACGATCTCGACCAGACCCAGGAACAGCAGCCAGCACCCGGCCAGCACCGTCAGCGCCTTGATCGAGCCGACCGGCCAGACCATCAGCAGCACACCGGCCAGCGTGTTCGCGGCGCCGGCGAAGGCCTGCCAGCCGCGGGCCGGCATCGTCTCGTCCGAGATCGCGGCGACCAGCTGCGTGATGCCGCGGAACAGCCAGCCGATGCCGATCCAGATCGCCAGCAGCAGCAGCGACTGCACCGCGCTGCGGAAGCACAGCAGACCGAGCAGCACGCAGATGGCCCCGCTGATGAACGCCAGCACCCGCATCGCGGTGCTGGCGTGGGTACCGAACGCGGCGACCAGCTGGACGATGCCGATGACCAGCAGGTAGAGGCCGAACAGCACGCCGACCACCATCAGCGTCTGCTTGGGCCAGACGAACACGACGATCCCGAGCGCGAGCGAGACCAGCCCGGCGAGCAGCAGCACCTGCCAGGCGGCCTTGGCGAGCATCCCTAGCGGACCCCGGACCGGGGAACCGTCGGGAGTGATGATCGGGGAGACCACGGGGCATCCTCCTGGAGTGCGGGCGGCGGACGGCGTTCCCCACGATCACCGCCCACGGCGCGACCTGCCCGCCGGGTGCGTCCGTTCGGGGGACCGGGCGGATTTCCCCCGGGGTTTCCCGAACGTCACCTCACCCTCACTAACCGTCGATAAGATCCGTCGATATGACTTCTGAAGGGTGGGGGACCCCTCCGGTCGAGCCGATCGGTCAGCACTACATCGTCTGCGGCGGCAACGCGCTCGCCCACCGCCTGGTCCTCGAACTCGTCGAGCACTACGAAGTACCGGTCGTCGTCCTCGTCCCGGACCGCACCCGCGACCACGCACCCCGGATCGAGCAGCTGGACGGCGTCGCCGCCGTCGTCGAGTACACCAGCGTCACCGAGGAAGCACTGCGCGCCGTCCGGGTCGAGACCGCGCGCGGCATCGCCCTCGTCGACGGCAGCGACCAGGAGAACATCCACGCCGCGCTGTCCGCCCAGGGGCACAACCCCGGGATCCGCATCGTGCTGCGGATGTTCAACCAGCGGCTCGGCTCCAACATCGAGCGGCTGCTGAGGAACGGCACCGCGCTCTCCGGCTCCGCCACCGCCGCCCCGGCCTTCGCCGACGCCGCCCTGTCCCGGCCCAACTCCGTCCAGGTCGGCGACCGCTTCCTGCACATCGCCTACGACGACGACATAGCCGCCGACCGGATCTGCGTGGTCGCCGACCGCATCGACCGCCAGGACCTCGGCCGGATCCGCCTGCTGCCCGACCAGGAGGGCGACTCCGCCTCCTTCGTCCGCCTGGCCGGCGAATTCGGCGACGGCGGCCCGATCCGCTCCGCGACCGAGGCCCGCCGCGCCACCGAAGCCGCCCCCGCCTCCGCCCCCGACGAACCGTCCCCCGCCACCGGGGGTGTCGCGGCGCTCCAGACCCTGCCCAGCGAACCCGCGGTCCGGATCCCCTGGTGGCGGCGGCTGCGCTGGCGCCTCCTCGACACCCTGCGCTTCTTCACCAGCGCCCGCCTCCGGGTGGTGCTGATCACCGCCCTGGCCGCCGTGCTGTTCGCCTTCGGCCTGCTCTGGTACCTCAACGGGGACTTCGCCTGGTCCCTCTACGCCTCCCTGCTCGACCTCGCCGGCGCCGCCCAGCCGGACCAGCCCGGCACGGGCGACGGCAGCGGCACCGGCGGCACCTGGCAGCGGATCGCCCAGGTGGTGATCACCTTCTGCGGCATCACCTTCGCACCGGTCGCCACCGCCATCATGGTCGAGGTGCTCGCCTCGGGCCGCCGCGGCCAGCACCGCAGCCCCGGCGCGGGCACCCGCGACCACGTCGTCGTGGTCGGCCTCGGCAACGTCGGCACCCGGGTGGTCGCCCAGCTCCACGGGTTGGGCGTTCCGGTGGTCGGCCTGGAGAGCGACCCCCAGGCCCGCGGCATCTCCGCCGTCCGCGCCCTCGGCGTCCCGGTCGTCGTCGACGACGGTCCCCTCGCCGAGCAGTTGCGCCGCGCCCGCCTCAAGCACAGCCGCGCGGTCGTCGCCGTCAGCGGCGACGACGCCACCAACCTGGAGGCGGCGCTGGAGGCCCGCGCCGTCCGGCCCGACGTCCGCGTGGTGCTGCGCCTCTTCGACGACTCCTTCGCCAGCCACGTCTACGCCACCCTGGACAACGTCGTCTCGCGCTCCACCTCGTACCTTGCGGCCCCCGCCTTCGCCGCCGCCCTGATGGGCCGCGAGGTGCTGGGCACCCTCTCGGTCTTCCGCCACGTCCTGCTGATCGCCGAACTCCCCGCCGAACTCGGCACCGGCCTGATCGGCCTCAACCGCCACGACCTGGAGGACACCGGCGGCGTGCGGGTACTCGCCGTCCGCATGGCCCGCAACCCGAAGCTCTACCACTGGAACTACGCCGACCGCACCCGCACCCTCGAACCGGGCGACAGCATCGTCGTGGCCGCCACCCGCAGCGGCCTCGCCCGCCTCAACACGACTCTGGTGGAGAACACCTGAGCCACGGGAAGTCGGCCACGCCGACTTCCCGTACTCGGGGAGCACCGCCCTCCCAACACGCGTCGGCCGTCGTGTGCCCGAAGGGCCGGCGACAGGGTCCCGGAGCGCGTCCAGAACCCGCACTGTGGTTCGAAGGCCCCGTTTCGCCCGTCCGCCCGACCGCTCCACCGCCTGTGCGAAACGACCCACTCGCCTCCCGCTGTCGTCCAGATCAGAACAGCAGCCGTGGCGATCGTCGGTGACCGCCAGGGGATGCCATGGGCCGGTGGGCCAGGTCGGGAGGCCTCAGCGACCAGGCAGCCGGTAGTTCGCATCGGAGGGCCTGGCCGCGCCACAGGCGTGCCCGACGGGGTGGTATCGGCATTTCCCTCCACGCGCCGCACTTGACGGTCTAGCATCGTGGCTTGCGCGTGCAGGTCTTGATGGTTCCTGTCCAGGGTCTGTCAGCGGCCCGCCGAGCCCCGGACACCGTGACGGCCCCGAGGATGTACCGATGGCGACAAGAGTCCAGACGGGCTGCCAAAATTGCTCGAAGTGCACCGGCTCAGTGGTTGGCAACATGGGTCGTGCTGCGGGTCGCGCGGGAGCGGCGACCATGACCTTTGGCATATCGGAACTGATGGCGCGTAAGTGCCGGGCCTGCGGCCATATGCAGATGCTCCACGAGTCCGCAGCACCTGTCGTGCAGCATAATGTTCAGGTGAGCGCCCAGCCGTATCCGGTCCAGCCGCCGCAGTACCCATACCAGCCTCAGCCGCACCCCGGACCGCAACCTCAGTATGTTCAGCCGGTCCCGCCACCGCCGCACCCTGGTCCCTCGCCGTATCCGGTCCCGCCCCAGCACTTGGCGCCCCCGCAATATCCGCCGGCGCCGACGGGGCAGAGGCCCGCGGACCGCGCTGCTCGGCTCCGGGAGCTCAAGGACCTCCGGGACCAGGACCTCATCACCGAGGAAGAGTTTCAGGCTCAACGGCAAGAGATCATCCGTAGCGTCTGATCCGGTGGTGATGCTCAGCCTGGTCCTCGGAGGAAGTCCTCCCGGGCTGGCCAAGATGTGAAGTCAATTCACTTCTGCCTGTGGGTAGTTGTCCAGGCGAATTGACAGTAAGTACGGTCCAATTAGCTCGGCTTCTCCCAGAGAGCGTGGCGGAGCCAGTCGAGGGATTCGGCTACCAGAACGGCGTCGGCGAGATCCTTGGCGGTCTTCGTGATCAGTCTTCCGTAGCGTTGTCGATCCAGCGCTGGGCGTTCGCGTAGCCCTGGGCCAGGTACTCGACACCCTGGATGGGCACCCCAACTTGTCGGCGTCGCGGGCGCAGACGGCCTCGGGTGATCCCTGTCCTCGCACTCGGCGATGAGATTCCGCACGGTCGATGCCCAAGGACTCCGGCAAGCCGGCCACTTGGTCCGCAGTGACCGCCTCCGGATCGGCGTCGGACGAGTACTTCTTCCCGACGTAGTTGATGTCACCGGTCCGGGTCTCCGCGTCTCCGCGACATCGTGCCAGGTGGCGAGGAACGCTGCTCGTGCGGGATCGGCTCCTTCGAGCCTGGCGACGATCGACGCGAGCAGCGAGGTCCGCCAGGAGTGTTCGGCCACCGACTCGGGATCCCGGACTCCTGCCATCCACCAGCCCGTGCGCTTGGTGTGCTTGAGGGTCCCAAGCCCCGTTGTCCGCCCGCCGGATCGCCAGCACCCGCCCGTCCGCCCGCACCACCACCCCGGCGACGGACACCGAGTGCAGTGGCGACGGCACCGTGACGTCCGCCTCACCTGCCACGGAGACGGACTGCTGCGCCTGGCTGTCGTTCATTGTCCCGGCCGCCCTTCCGAAAAGGGCGGCCGGGAAACGATCAAGCTGCGGTCTGGGGCTCGCACTGCTCCCGTACCTCCGAGCGTTCCAACTCGCCGATCACCTCGCCGGATCCGGTCTACTCGCCAGATCAGTTTGTTGTCGCCGAGGAGCCGAACCGTCACGGTCGCGCGATCCTCGACTTGAGAGGCGAATCAGCTGGGCTTCTCCCCGAGGGCGTGGCGGAGCCAGTCGAGGGAGTCGGTTGCCAGGATGGCGTCGGCGAGATCCTTGGCGGTCTTCGTGGTCAGTCGCCCGTAGCTGTTGTCGATCCAGCGTTGGGCGTTCGCGTAGCCCTGGGCCAGGTACTCGACGCCCTGGATCAGGCACTCCAGCTTGTCGGCATCCCGGGCGCAGATCGCCTCGGGCGACTCCTTGCCTTCGTGCTCGGCGATGAGGTCCCGCACCGTAGATGCGAGGACTTCGGGCATGCCGGCGATTTGGTCGGCCGTGACCGCCTTCGGGTCGGCGCTGGTCGCGTACTTCTTCCCGACGTAGTTGACGTCGCCGGTCCTCGTCTCGGCGACGTCGTGCCAGGTGGCGAGGAAGGCCGCCCGTGCGGGATCCGCCCCTTCGAGCCTGGCGATGATCGAGGCGAGCAGCGAGGTCCGCCACGAGTGTTCGGCGACCGACTCGGGATCGCGGACGCCGGCCATCCACCAGCCCGTGCGCTTGGTGTGCTTGAGCGTCCCGGCCTCGAACAGGAACCGCGCCACCGAGGACAGATCATCGGACACCCTCGGACTCCTCTCGGTGAAATGGGTCGTGCCGGTCCGCACGCTGCTACCTGAGTGTGCGGAGCATGACGGCGAAGCGGGGTGAGTCCGGGAAGGGCTGCCTGAAGCCGACCGGGGTGTAGCCCCAGGATTCGTAGAGCTGCTGCACCTTGGGGTGGTCGGGGTCGACGAGGAGCACGGCGAGGTCCTCGGGCCGGTTGTCGATCAACGCGGACTGGAGCTGCTCCGAGATTCCCGCCCTTCGCCAGGCCGGACGGACCATCAGCTCGGAGAACCCGAAGGTGGCACACCGCTGAGGGGGGACGGCGATGTGTTCGCGCCACCACTCCCGGCCGGCGGCCAGTGGTGCCCCGTAGGCGCAGCCGACCGGTTCGTCGCCGTTGTAGGCGACGACGCAGGCGAAGCCCGTCAAGCTCGTCCAGTGATCGACGAACCAGGGGAAGCGTTGCACGAATTCGTCCGTGACCAACTCGGCCGCGTAGGCGTCCGCGTGGACGTCGAGCAGCACCTGGCGGAAGCCCTCGGGCAGTGCGTCCTGCTGGTAGTGACGTAGCTCGATCACCTTCGGCTCCATTCGGTGGTCCCGGCATCGGTCGCCCCGCTCTCTCGCTCGCCGACGTTCGAATACCTGACTGCTGTCCGGCATCCCCGGGCCCGTTGACGAGTTCCCGGTTACGCGATCGGACGGAACATGGAGTCGTAGCGGGGCGAGTCGGGATAGGGCTGCATGGAGCCCATCCAGGTGTAGCCCCAGCGCTCGTACAGTGCCCGCACCTTCGGGTGTTCCTCTTCTACCAGTAGGTGCGACCGGGCTTCGGTCCGTTGGGACAGCAGCGCCTCGTGCAGCGTGTGCGCGACACCGGTTCCACGCCAGCTTGCACGGACCATGACCTCGCACAGTGCGAAGGTGCGGTCGTCGGTCTCTTCCAGTAGTTCGATCGGCGCCGGGCTGATCAGACCGTTCCATCGGTAGGCCGCGGTGCGGGCGAAGCCGTAGGCGTATCCGACGGCGTGGCCGTCGATCTCTCCGAGAGCGCATCCCCAGCGCGGCCCGCGAGCATGAGCCCGAAGGCGTTCCGCGAACCGCTCGACCGAGAAGAACGGGTCAATTGTGGCCTCCTCCGCATAGACCTCGGCATAGACGTCGACGAGCTGCTGTTCGATGAGGGAGAGACCTTTGGCAGTGTGATAACTGATGGTCGGGGTGATGGCCACGGCGCTGCTCCTCATGTGACGGTGACGTCGTAGCGTTCCACGAAGGCTGTCGTCACCAGTAGGCCGACGCCGGCCACCTTTGCCCGAACCCGGCCGAGGCGTGGCCAATCACCTCACCGGCTCCGAACTGCTTGTCAGGTCGAGAATCATCACGTCGTGGCGGGCCGCGCCCTCCCACGGGACGGCCGATCCCACCCGCTGGTAGCCCCACGAGAGGTAGGCGGCCTGGGCGGCTACGGCCTCCGGGCGGGTGTTCAGCATCACCCGTGCTTGGTCGAGGCCGTCGACGAGAACGCGGTGCATGCGGGTGGCGGCGCCCAGGCGCCGCCACCCGGGCCGGACCGCCAGTTCGAACAGGCCGAAGGTTCGGTGTCCGTCCTCGTGACGAAGCTCGTCCGGCACGGCATCGGTCAGGGTGTTCCACCAGCGGGTATTCGCCGAGAGCGGGTAGCCGTAGGCCATTCCGATGACATCCTCGCCGTCGAACGCGATCGCCGCCCGGAACCCACGCCGTCGTACCTGCGATCGGAATCGCCGGAAGGCCCGCTCCACATCCGCTGGCCCCTCACCGTAAGGAGGCTCTACGAACGCTTCGGCGAAGACCGCCTTCAGCTGTGTCTCCAGTTGGGCAGTCTGCTCGCCACCGAGGAGCCGAACCGTCATAGTCATGCGATCCTCCGCCTCTGCGCCGAAACTCCGAGCTCGTTCGTTGACTGCTCCGGCCGTAGCGCGGGAAGTCGGGGGGTCCGACTTCCCGCGCTACCGAAAATCTCCCGTGGCCTCTCAGTCCGCACGACACCGATCCAGCAGCGCGGTGAGGAATAGGCAGGCTACGGCTTCTGAAGCTCACTACCGGCTACCCCAGGTAGACCTTCTGCCATTCGAGGGAAGACATGCTGAGCGCCGACTCGGCGAGTTGCCGGGCCGACTCCGTCTTGAGGCGGGCGAGGCTGCTGTCGATCCACGGTTGGACGTTCTGGTAGCCCTGCTCGCGGTATTCGACCGCTTGGATCAGGCATTCGAGCTTGTCGGCATCGTGGGCAACAACCACCTCCAGGCTCTCTCCGTTCTCGTACTCCTCGACGACTGCCCGGATCCCTGCCGCGACGGCGGGATGAGCGGCGCTGACCTGGTCGGCCGTGACCTCCTCGTTGGACGCGGCGGTGACGTACCGCCGCCCGATGTGCGGAATATCGCCGACGCGCGTCTCCTGCGTGTCGTGGAAGAGGCAGAGCAGCGCGACCTTCGCCGGGTCGGCGCCCTCCATCATCGCGAGCACCGCGCTGACGACACCAGTACGGAAGGAGTGTTCGGCAATCGTCTCGGGGTCCTTCACACCGGCGATCCACCAGCCCGACCGCTTCGCCCGCTTCGGCATCCCCGCCTCGAAGAGGTACCCCGTCGTGCCCTTCAGCCCTTGGTCGTCCGCCATGACCGCCCTCTCTCAAACGCTGTAGCCGCCTGCTCGGAGACCGTATCTACAGGTCGGTCTACTGGACGGCTCGGTCGAGCCGTGCGGCATGTATGTGTCCCTACCCACCCAGCAGGCGTCGGCCGTCGTGCACGCGTACGGCCGGCGCCAGGTCACTTCGGAGCGCGTCCAGGACGCGCACGGCGTACACCTCGGCCATCCGCTCGGACACTTCCTCCGGCGTGAGCCAGTCGACGGCGGTTGACTCGGCGGAGAGCTGTTCGCTTCCGCTTTCCGGGACGCAGCGGAAGACCAGGGCGACGATTCCGCGGCTCACGTTCTTGTAGACACCGGCCAGCCGCTCGACAGCGACCTTGATCCCGGTCTCCTCGAACACCTCGCGCCGTACACCGTCCTCGAAGCCCTCCGCCACCTCAAGGACTCCACCCGGCGGCTCCCAAGTCCCGTTGTCCGCCCGCCGGATCGCCAGCACCCGCCCGTCCTGCCGGACCACCACCCCGGCGACGGAAACCGAGTGGAGTGGCGTTGACTGAGGCTTCCCGGCGCTGTTACTCATGTGCAGGAGAATAGGAGCCTTGAAGGACTATGGCGAATGATGACGTGGCCTCGTCGGCCACAGCGAAGTACTTGCAGATCGCGGCTGACCTCACCGCGCAGATCGCATCGGGTGCTCTGGCTCCTGGCGCGACTCTGCCCAGCGAGGCCGAACTCATGCAGCGGTACGGAGTTGCATCCGGAACCGTGCGCAAGGCCATCGCCGAACTCCGTACGGCTCAGCTGATCGAGACGCACCATGGACGCGGCTCGTTCGTCCGTTCCCGTCCGCCGGTCCAGCGGAAGTCTGCGGATCGGTTCCGTCGTTCCCACAGGAAGGCGGGTAAGGCCGCATACCTTGCGGAGGCAGAGACCTCGGGTGGCGTTCCGTCCGTGACCGTGTTGTTCGTCGGCCCCACGTCGGTGCCTCAGGAGATCGCCTCGCGCCTCGGCCTTCCCGTCGGTACGCAGGTTCTGGCACGCAAGCGTCGGTACTTTCGGGATGGTGTTCCGACCGAGGAGGCCACGTCCTACCTGCCCTGGGATGTGGTCAAGGACATCCCGGAGATCTTTGCGGAGAATCCCGGCGGCGGTGGAATTTATGCGCGACTTGAGGAGCATGGACACACGCTTGCTGAGTTCACCGAGACTGTCCGGGCCAGGCTCGCAACCAAGTCCGAAGCCAAGGCGCTTGCTCTGAGCCCTGGCGCGCCGGTGCTCCATCTCGTTCGCGATGCCGTGGGCGAGAACGGTCGAGTGCTGGAGGTGTGCGACACGGTCATGGCCGCCGACCAGTTCGTCCTGGACTACCGCTTCTCTGCCGATGACTGACTGACAATCAGTTTAGTCAACCCATCGCGAGGCTCCGGCTCGCGATGGGTTGACTCATGTATAGGAGTCGGGCACTCTTCTGCCATGCACTCTTGTACATGAGTGCATGGCAGCACCTCATCTAGAGGAGATGGCCGTACAGGCCAACACCTTGGAGCTCCCATGCAGAAGTTCCTGATGGAGACTCATGCGCCGACTGGCGCCGCACCGAACTTTGTCCCGTCGGAGGCCGAGATCTTGTTGCCCTACCGGCCGGAGTCGGCGGGTCGTGCTCGTCGCTTCGTTCGGGACACACTGGCTGAGTGGGGGCTGGGCCGGTTGATCGATTCCGGTGTGCTGATTACCAGTGAGCTGGTGACCAATGCCGCTAAGACCGGGTGCAGACAGCAGATGACGGTGTCCGTTCGGCATGTCTCGCAGGGCGCGGTGCGTATCGCGGTGCGCGACGGCTCGTGCATTCTGCCGGTGCTGATCCGCGCTTCCGTCGACGAGGAGTGCCACCGGGGACTGGCCCTGGTGGATCGCCTCACCCGCGGCCGGTGGGGTGCAACCGTCGAACCGGCCGGGAAGGTCGTTCACGCCGATCTGACGATCGCGCGGTGAGCGGGCAGCCGCCGGACGACGACTTCGATTCCGACGACTTCTCTCGGCTCCTCAATCCCGTCCGGGTCTGGGTCGCGTACGGGGTCTCGCTGGCGGCGGCCTTCCATGTTCTCGTCGCGGCCCTGGTGTTGATCAGCCGTTCCCACTGACTCCGCCTGTGCCGCCGCATCGGCGGCACAGGCGGGGAATCGAATGCGCCTTCCTCAACTCGAAAGGAGTCCTGCTGTGTTCATCGCCGACCCGAATCCTCCGAAGCCCAAGCCCGCGAACCCGCCCACGCCTCGGCCGCCGGACCGGTAGCCGTCACCGTCACCCAACCGTCCCAACTCGCAAGGAGCACCCATGGCCTGGGGAACTGACAAGGACAGCAACGGCAAGCACGGGGGCAAGAAGGACCCCGGTACCGCCAAGCCGTCGCCCGACGGCTCGGGGCCGATGCCCGAGCCCAAGCATCGGAAGGACGACGACAAGAAGTGACGGACTCCGTGTTTCGACCGGAGCAGGCCGCCGTGCGCGGCCTGCTCCGGGCCGTCGGCGAAGCGCTCGGCGGGCCCGTCCCCAGTGAATGGCGGGAGGCGATCGAGGCGGTGCCGCGCCATCGTTTCCTCCCCGACCGGGTCTGGCTGGCGGACGGCACCGGCGGCTATGAGCCGTGCGACCTCGGCAGCGACGACCGGCGCTGGTTCGGGGCGGCCTACGCCGACGTGCCGATCGTCACCCAGGTCAACGACGGCCGGGAGTCGTCCGACCCCTGGCCCTCGTCCTCCGCCTCGGCGCCCTCGGTCGTCGTGCGGATGCTCCGGGACCTCGACGTACGGCCGGGCATGCGGGTGCTGGAGGTCGGCACCGGCACCGGTTGGAACGCCGCGCTGCTCGCGTACCGGCTCGGGCCCGGGAGCGTCGTCTCGGTGGAGATCGACGCGGAGGTCGCCCGGCAGGCGTGGGCGTCCCTGAACGCGGCCGGCCTCGGCGCCGAGGTGGTCCACGGCGACGGCGCCGACGGCTGGAGGCGCCGGGCGCCCTACGACCGGATCCTTTCGACCTGCTCCGTCCGCCGGGTGCCGTGGGAATGGATCGAGCAGACCGAGCCCGGCGGCATCCTCCTCACGCCGTGGGACAGCCCGGTGATCTGTTGGGGGCTGCTGAAGCTCACCGTCGAAGAGGACGGGGCAGAGGGCCGGTTCAGCCCCCATTCGGCGTTCATGCTGATGCGCACCCAGCGCCAGGACCTGCGGATCTTCCGTGACGTCGTACGCGACGACCACGTACCCGAGGAGAGCCGGACGTTCTTCGATCCCCAGCACGTCATCGGGGACCAGTGGGAGGCCCGCTTCGCCCTCGGCCTCCGTCTCGGCGATGTGTGGACCGCGTGGGAGGAGGACGCCGCCCGCCTCTGGGTGGCGACCACCGACGCTCGTTCCTGGGCTGCCGTCGATCCCGAGGGACGGGTGCGGCAGTACGGTCCGCGCCGGCTCTGGGACGAGGTGGAGGCGGCCCACCGCTGGTGGAACGAGCAGGGGAGGCCCGGGCCGGAGCGGTTCGGGTGGACGGTCCGGGCCGACGGGCAGGGGCCTTGGCTGGACGATCCCACCAAGTCCGTGCGGCAGTGGGGTTGAGCAGCACGTGGGCCCCTTCGCCCGGAGGGCGAAGGGGCCCACGTCGACCGGTGTCGCGTCAGCGGTGCTTGAACTCCGCCGGGCGCTTCTCGGCGAAGGCGGCCATGCCTTCCTTCTGGTCGGCGGTGGCGAAGGCGGCGTGGAAGAGGCGGCGTTCGAAGCGGACGCCCTCGGCGAGGGTGGTCTCGAAGGCGCGGTTGACCGATTCCTTCATCATGATCGAGGCCGGGGTGGACATCGCGGCGACCTTCTCGGCGGTGGCGAGGGCCTCCGCCAGCAGCTGGTCGGCGGGGACGATCCGGGAGACCAGGCCGGCCCGTTCGGCCTCCTCGGCGCCCATCATCCGGCCGGTCAGGCACAGCTCCATGGCCTTGGCCTTGCCGACCGCCCTGGTCAGCCGCTGCGAGCCGCCGATGCCCGGGATGACGCCGAGCTTGATCTCCGGCTGGCCGAACTTCGCGGTGTCCGCCGCGATCAGGATGTCGCAGAGCATCGCCAGCTCGCAGCCACCGCCCAGCGCGAAGCCGGACACCGCCGCGACCACCGGCTTGCGCAGCGCGCCGAGGCGGTCCCACGGGCCGAGCCAGTCGTCGAGGTAGACGTCCGGGAAGCGGTTGCCCTGCATCTCCTTGATGTCCGCGCCCGCCGCGAACGCCTTCTCCGAGCCGGTGATCACCAGACAGCCGATCTCCGGGTCCCGGTCGAACGCGGTGGCGGCGGCCACGACCTCGTTCATCAGCGTGGTGTTGAGCGCGTTCAGCGCCTCCGGCCGGTTGAGCGTGATCAGCCCGACCCGGCCCTTGCGGTCCACCAGGATCGTCTCGTAGGTCTCGGTCATCGCCGTTGACTCCCTTTCCGCTGCTCGGCCCCGCTCGGGGCGCCCAGGACCGTCCAACGATCTCCGAAACGGGCCGCCTCGCGCCAGTCTCGATCCGCGAGACGGTCGTCACCCGGTCAGCAGGTCACCCGCCCGAACGGGACAGGTCAGCCCAGCCGCAGGTCACCGTCGGCCGGAGGCTCGAAGAACGCGGCCACCGCCCGCTCGTCGACCTCCGCGAGCGTCGCCGGCGACCAGCGCGGGTTCCGGTCCTTGTCGACCACCTGCGCCCGGATGCCCTCCACCAGGTCGTGGTGGGCGACCGCGGCGCAGGACACCCGGTACTCCTGCTCCAGGCTCTCCGCCAGCGAGCCGTGCGACCGGGCCCGGCGCAGCGCGCTCAGCGTGACCTTGAGCATTGTCGGGGACCGCTCGGCGAGCTCCTCGGCCGCCTGCTTTGCCTCCGGCACGCCGCTGGCCACCAGCCGCCCCACGATCTCCTCCACGCTGTCGGCCGCGTAGCAGGTGTCGATCCACCCGCGCTGCTCCGCGAGCGGCGCGGCCGGCGCCGGCTCCGCGTACCGGGCGACGACCTCGGCGGCAGGACCATCAGCGAGGTCGGCCAGCAGCTCCGGCAGCCTCCCCGAGGGCACGAAGTGGTCGGCAAACCCGCACAGCAGCGCGTCCCCGGCGGTCATCGAGGCGGCGGCCAGCCCCAGGTGGGTGCCCAGCTCGCCCGGCGCGCGGGACAGCAGCCGGCTGCCGCCGACGTCCGGCACCAGGCCGATCCGGGTCTCCGGCAGCGCCACCACCGAACGCTCGGTGACGATCCGCACCGAGCCGTGCGCGGAGACGCCGACGCCACCGCCCATCGTGATGCCGTCCATCACCGCGACGTAGGGCTTCGGGTAGCGGGAGATCAGCTCGTTCAGCCGGTACTCGTCGCGCAGGAACGCGCGCGTGCCGGCCCCGCCGACCTTGGCGTCGTCGTGGAACATCCGGATGTC
Source organism: Kitasatospora sp. MBT66 (assembly GCF_000710405.2). NCBI lineage: Bacteria > Bacillati > Actinomycetota > Actinomycetes > Kitasatosporales > Streptomycetaceae > Kitasatospora > Kitasatospora sp. MBT66. The sequence goes on from NZ_JAIY01000003.1 coordinate 239,718, forward strand.
GCCGCCCGCGCACAGTCCGCGCTCCCCGGCGCCGGTCAGCACCACGACCCGCACCGCGTCGTCGTCGGCCCAGGCGTCCAGCGCCGCCCGCACGTCCAGCACCATGCCGTGCGTCAGCGAGTTGAGCGCCCGGGGCCGGTCGAGCACGATCCGCCCCGCCCCGCCGTCCCGCCGGACCAGCACCCCGTCACCCATCGTCCCCACTCCCGTCCGTCGTCGCCGACCGATCCTTCGGACACCGTACTTGGTGTCCGCGCCGGGGGCGGTTGGTGCGATCATGGGCGTCCGTCGTGGGCGGGGGCCGGGGAGAGCGAGGGAGCAGGGTGGGGGACAGTACGGGCGCGGCGACACGGACGGCGCTCCTGATCGGGGTGGGGGACGCCCCGGCGACGGCGCACGTCCTGCCGTCGCTGGAGCCGACGGTGGCGGCCGACCTGCGGGTGCTCAAGGCGGCGTTGGTGGGCAGCGGCTACACCGAGGTGGCGGTCCTTCAGGACGGGAGCCGGAGCGAGATCGCCGAGCGGATCACTACGGCGTCGCGGCGGGCGGAACCGGGAGGGACCCTGCTGGTGTACTTCACGGGGCACGGGGTGCGGATCGGTGACACCGACTACCTGGTCCCCTCCGACGCCCGCGGCCCGCTGGAGGACTCCGGCGAGGCCGACTGGGACCAGCCCTACATCCTGGACTCCCTGTTGGACGCGGACATCAGCCGGTACCTGCGGGACTGCCGGGCGGGCACGGTCCTCTGGATCATGGACGCCTGCCGGTCGGCGGAGGCCGAGGGCGAGGCGGTCTTCGGCAGCCGGATCACCCAGGGGCCGCCGGGCAGCGGCTTCGTGGTGATGACCGGTTGCGGCCCGGGCGAGCGCAGCGGCTTCACCCCCGACGGCAGCCTGTTCACCTCCGCGCTCGCCCGGGCGTTCGACCCGCTCAGCGAGTCGACGACCGTGGAGGAGGTGTTCGGGGCGGCACGCCGACTCACCCGGGAGTCCTCGCTCAGCAGGCTCGGACACGCCCAACTTCCGCAGATCTACTACGGCAACGACCGCGAGCAGGAGACCCGGACGGCGGTCGTGGCCGACGGACGGCGGCTCTTGGGGGCCTGGTCGGAGGCCGTGCGCGCACCGGGGCTGTGGGCGCTGGCGGCGGACGCCGAGGACGAGGAGGTCAAGGCGTTCCAGGAGAGCCTGACCGCGTTCGTGGCGAGCGTCGCCCGGCAGGTCGACCGGGCGCAGAAGCGGCTGCCCGACCCGTGGGCGGACGACGACTTCCCGGTCCGGCTGCTGCGCGACCGGCTGCCGCAGCTCGTGTCGAAGGAGGCGCGGCTGTCCGTACTGGAGGTGGCGGCGCTCGTCGCCGCGGTGTTCGCCCACGAGGCGGCCTGGGCCGGACGGCTCAGCCGGGCCGAGGAGCTCGACCCGCACTTCGCCCACCACGACCCCGCCGCGGACGAACCGAGACGCCACTACGAACTGATCCTGGAGCAGTACCCCCAGGTCGCCGACAAGATCAGGCGGTACCGCCGCTGGAACGGCGTCGAGCCGGAGTCGGAGGCCACCGTCCTCTGGCTGGTCCACCGCTGGATCGCCGAGCGTTTCGAGACCGAGGAACAGGCCGTACCGGCGGCGTTGGGCGACGAGGCGGCGGCCGCGCTGCTCGGGGACGGGACCGCGAACGGGAAGAGCAGCGGCGGCCGGGCCGAGGAACTCTCGGGCGCGCTGCGCGCGATCGCGGCCGGGCTGTCGCTCGGCCACCTCGCCGAACAGGGGCAGGTGTCCTGCCCCGACCGGCACGTGGTGCGCGGAAAGGCCCGCCCGCTGCGCGTACGGCCGCTGACCGCCCTGGTCCGGCTGGCCGGGCTGCTCGCCCTGGACTCCCGGACCCTGCCGGACGTCCTCTCCGAGCACCTCGCCGTCTCCGACTCCGTGCTCCCGCGCGAGGTGCTGTCGGTCCTGGAGCACGCCCACTTGGACGCCGACGACCGGGACGGTCCGGTCCGGGAGCTGCAACTCGACGTCGTCTGCCCGCATCCGGCGATCCACGCCGCCCTCACGGCCGTGGTCGAGGAGGCGGACGAACTCGTGCAACTGCTGGCGGCGGAGGAGCGCCGCCTCCCGGCCGCCGAGGCCGCGCTGCTCGGCGGGTTGCCGTCCCGGGTGACCGGCAGCCGCCTGCGGCCGGCCGAGGAAGCCGGCCGACGGGCGTACGACGTCCCGCTGCTGCGCTTCTCGCTCGCCCAGACCGAGGTACGGCGGCTGCTCATGGGCGAGCAGCTGTACGGCGGACGCCACGACGCCGCCCTCCGGGAGCTGTACCAGAACGCCATGGACGCCTGCCGCTACCGGGCGATGCGCGAACGCTACCTGGGCGCGTGCGGACGGAGCGCCGGCACCTGGGCGGGCTCCATCCGGATCACCACCGGCGAGGACGAGCGCGGCCGCTACGTCGAGTGCCTCGACAACGGCGTCGGCATGACCGTCGAGCAGTTGAAGGGGACGTTCACCCGCGCGGGACGCCGCTTCGAGCAGTCCGGCGAGTTCCGGCGCGAACAGGCCGCCTGGCTCCGGCAGGACAGCACGCTGCGCCTCTACCCCAACAGCCGCTTCGGCATCGGGGTGTTCAGCTACTTCATGCTGGCCGACGAGATGACGATCACCACCCGCCCGGTCGGGACCGACGGCCGGCCCGCCGCCGAGGCGATCCGGGTGAACATCGCGGGCAGCGGCAGCCTGTTCCGGATCCGGCAGGCCGAGGCCGGGGCGGCGGCCGCGCTGGCGGAGGGCGGCACGGCGGTCCGGCTCTACCTGAAGCCGGACCTGATGACCGGGGACGCGTGCGTGGACGCCCTGCGGTCCGTCGTGTACCTGAGCGAGTTCCGGCTGGAGGTCCGCGGTGACTCCGGCGCGGCCCGGGTGTGGGAACCGGGTGTGCTGGCGGAGGGGCGCGGTCAGCGGGCGATCGAGGCCGGCACGGCCGTCGAGGCGGTCCCGGGCACCCTCTGGTGGGTCCAAGGCAACGGGGCGATCCTGTGTGACGGGATCGCCGCGGACAGGTTCCCGCTCGGCTACGTGCTCAACCTGACCGGACCTCATGCGGGCAGGCTGAGCGTCAACCGGGAGAAGCTGGAGTCGTACGACCTGGTGTGGCGGGCGGAGCAGTGGCGCCTCGGCGCCTCGGCGCTGGCGGACTGGAAGGCCCTCACCGCCGATTGGCTGTGGGCCCTGGAGGCCCAGAACCTTCCGGTGGCTCGAGTGATCGCCGAGGAGTGGGCCGGCCGGGGTGTGCTCGTCCGGCGACGGATCGGCGGGTTGGTGGACCTGGACGGGACGGGATGGTTCCCGCCGGACGGTGAGGTGGTGTCGCCGAGGCCCAAGGACACGCGACAGAGGGTCGACCCTGCGGTCGGCCCGTGGCGGGCCGCGGTCCACGACCTCCGGTGGGCCGTGCCGGAGCTGGCGACCCCGCGCTCCCTGGAGGGGTATCCGGTACCGGAACCAGGTTGGGCCAGACTGGCGAAGGAGGAAGCCCGTGACTGGCGCGATGTGGTGTTGGCGGCACGTCAACAGGGCCGGACAGTGGCTCAGATGCTCCGGGCGTTGCGCGGTCTGAGGGTGGCGCACCCGGAGCTGGCCGGCCCTGCGGTCCGCACGGGTGACCTGGACTGGGTACCGGACCGCCTCGACCGGATGGTCGCCGACCTGCTGTTGTGGCCGGACGGCAAGGACCACCGCCTGAGCTCCGACCTGGACGGGTACCGGCACGGCCCGCAGGACCACCGGGGCCTGGTCCGCGTCTCGGCGACCGGTCGGCGCAGCCTGGGTGAACTCGCCGAGCGTTTCGCCCGGTACGCGCCGTTCCTCGAACGACCACTGGCCGAACCGCCCGCAGCCGCCCGCGACCACGTGTGCGGCGAGCAGGAGGTCTCCGTCCTGTACGTCATTGACGACAAGGGGCGGATCGACCATCCGACAGCCGGGCCGTGGGACTTGGTCGCGCACGCGGAGCGAACCGGGCTGGAACCGGAGGAGGCCCGGCGGGTGCTGGCCGGACTCGCCTGGCTGGGGTGGACCGTCCCGTCGCGGGAGGAGACGGCCGCGTGGTCCGCGCTGGAGCCGGATCTCCGGAGTGTCCTCTCGCAGTACCTCCTCGTCGACGCGGCGGGGCAGGTCGAGTTCCCCTGGGCGGCGACCCTCGGCCTGGCCGCGCGGTGGGAGACCACCGTGCGGAAGGCCGAGAAGATCATCGCCAAGGTGGCGCCGGCGCTCGGCGCCGTCCACCGGCGGCGCTACGCGTCGGGGGCGGGGGCGCGGGGCTTCGTGCCCGACCCGGAGACGGCCGACACCGCGCTCTGGCTGCACGAGGACGGGGTGCGGCTGGAGGACGGGGTGTCGCTCCGGGACCTCGCGTTCAGCCGCCGGTACGCGATGTCCTGGGAGGAGCGCGCGGCCGTCGTGGACGACCTGCGCGCCGCGGGCGTGGACATCCCGGACGCGGCGGCGCTGCTGGCGGAATGGGACGAACTCCCGGTCCCCAGCCGGTACGCCTTCTCCGGGCTGGACCCGGGCTTCGACGGAGCGAACTACCCCGTGCCGCCCGCCCCCGCGGTCCTCTTCACCGGGAGCGCGCACCTGCGGCAGACGCTCGGCTACCTCTGGGACCTCGCGGGCGAGGAGACCGGGCGGCTGGGACTGCCCGGGCTGGCGCCGCCGGAACTTCCGGACCGCCTGCGGGACTTCCGCCCTACCTGGGACGAGCGCTGGGCGCTGGCCGACCAGGCCGACGACGAAGAGTTCGACGAGTGGTTCGAGACGCCGAGCTGGACACGCCTCGATGCCGCGCGGCTGATCCATTACGCCCGGAAGAAGCGGATCGGGGCGCGGGAGGCGTTCCGTCTCCTCGAAGGGTTCCGGGCCATCGGCGCCCTGGTGCCCGAGCTGTCCCCGGCCGAGGTCGCCGAACTGCCCGAGACCGTCCCTGATCCCTGGGACGTCGCCGCGCTCGACCCGAAGCACCGGGTCTCCCCACGAGGTGCCCCGCTCGTCCCGCTCGACCTGGTCAGCATCGCCTGCCGCCTCGGCGAGCCCCTCGACCGGGCCTGGCAGCGCATCGAGCCCTACCGCGCCCTGGAGGAGCGGCCCACCCTTTTCGAGGACGTGCCCCCGGTCCAGCCGCTCTGGCAGGACCTCGCGATCCTCTCCGTCGGCTTGGACGGCCTGCTCCCGGCTCTCACCGGTCCGGTGACACCCGAGCGGCTGGCGTTCGCGGCCGAAGGAGTCGGCGAGACGCCCGCCTGGGTCCGCGACCGACTCGCCCTCTACGCCGAGCTCTTCGGCCTGGACCTGCCGTCCGCGCCCACCACCGAACCCGACGCAGAACAGGAACGGCCATGAGCACCACCCCGACGCCGCACGACCACCACCTGCCCTACACGGAGGCCGACCTGGGCGAGGTCGACGGCGCGTCGTTCAGCCAGTCCGCCGCGCCGGACGGCCGCTCGGTCCGGGTCACCGGAACGTGCCCGCGCTGCCACGGCGGGACCGGCAGGGAGTACCGGCGCGGTAACCCCGGCACGGGGACCAAGGGCCTCTTCGACCGCCTCTCCGGTCGCTCGGGCGGCACGGCGCCGCCGGAGCCGGACCCGCTGCACGACGAGGTGCACTTCTGCGAGTGCGGGCACGGACACCCCCGGATACCGGCCGAGGTCCACTTCGTGGGCTGCGGCGCCAGCTGGCGGATCGCCCCGTGAGCGCCCGCTCCGACCGGCGGTGGGCCGAACTCGCCGAGGACCTGGAGTTCACCCGTCTCCCGGAGCTGCGCCGGCAGGCCGAGGGCTGGCGCACCGGCCTCACCGGGCTGACCGCGCTGCTCGCCGTCCTGGTGCTGCTCAAGGGCCGGGACAGCCTCGACCAGCTCCCGGGCTGGGCGGGCAACACGGCGACGGCGCTGCTCGCACTGGCGTTCCTGCTCCTGGTGACGGGCTCGCTGCTGGCGGTCCGGGCGGCGCACGGGGTGCCCGGTGAGGAGATCCTGCTCGGCGGGCAGGCGCTGCGGCGTTGGACGGAGCACGAGGTGGGCCGGGTGACCCGGGCGCTGGCCCGGGCCTCGGGTTGCTGTGCGGTCGGACTGGTGCTGGCCGTGGGGGCGCTGGCGCTGGCCTGGGCGACCACGGAGGCGGCCCCGTCGCACCTGGTCCGGGTGCGGACCGGCAGCACCGACCTGTGCGGGGAACTGATCAGGGCGGACCGGGCGCAGCTCGTGCTGCGGACCGGGCCGGACCGCGCGGAGCGGACCGTCCCGCAGGTCGATGTGACGGGCCTCGAAGCGGTCGGCTCCTGCCCGAAGTGAGAAGTGAGAAGTGAGAAGTGAGAAATGGGAGTACGGAGGGCGGCACCGGTGGTGACCGGTGCCGCCCTCCGTTCCAACGGTGGTGCCGCCGACGGGGCCCGGGTGGTGGCCCCGTCGGGTCAGGGGGTGACGCGCCCTGCCACCTCGCCGAAGCCGATGACGGTGCCGTCCGGGCCGGGGGCGGTCGCGGTGATGGTCACCTCGTCGCCGTCCTCCAGGAAGGTGCGGGTGGTGCCGTCCGGGAGCTTGAGCGGGTTCTCGCCGTTCCAGGTGAGCTCGATCAGGGCGCCGCGGGTCTCCGGCTCCGGGCCGCTGACGGTGCCGGAGGCGAAGAGGTCGCCGGTGCGCAGCGAGGCGCCGTTGACCGTCATGTGGGCGAGCTGTTGGGCGGCCGTCCAGTACATCGAGGCGAACGGCGGGCGGGAGACCTGGTGGCCGTTCAGCCGGACCTCCAGGGCGAGGTCCAGGCCCCAGGGCCGGTCGCCCGCGCGGTCGTCGAGGTAGGGGAGCAGCTCGACGTCGCGGGTCGGCGGGGTGACCCGGGCGTGCTCCAGGGCGGCCAGCGGCACGATCCACGGCGAGACGGAGGTGGCGAAGGACTTGCCGAGGAACGGGCCGAGCGGCACGTACTCCCAGGCCTGGATGTCGCGCGCGGACCAGTCGTTGACCAGGCAGACGCCGAAGACGTGCTCGTCGAAGCGGTCCAGGGTGACCGGCTCGCCCAGCACCGAGGGCGCGCCGACGACGAAGCCGACCTCGGCCTCGATGTCCAGCCGGCGGGTCGGCCCGAAGGACGGGGCGGCGTCGGCGGGGGCCTTGCGCTGCCCCTGCGGGCGGCTCACCGGGGTGCCGGACACCACCACGGTGCCGGAGCGGCCGTGGTAGCCGATCGGCAGGTGCTTCCAGTTGGGCGTCAGCGGCTCCGACCCGGGGCGGAAGATCTTCCCCAGGTTGGTGGCGTGGTGCTCGGAGGCGTAGAAGTCGACGTAGTCGGCGACCTCGAACGGCAGGTGCAGCGTCACCTCGGCGAGCGGCAGCAGCAGCGGGGAGAGCGCGTCCCGGTGGGTCTCGTCGGTCAGCCAGCGGGTCAGCGAGGCGCGGACCGCGGTCCACACCGGGCGGCCGGCCGCCAGCAGCGGGTTGAGCGAGTCCGCGTCGAGCAGGACGGAGGGCTCCCCGGCGGCCCGGGCGGCGGCGCCCGCGTCGAGGACGAAGTCGCCGATCCGGACGCCGATCCGCCGCACGCCGGGCCGGTCGGCCGCGGTGAAGACGCCGTACGGCAGGTTGTGCACGCCGAACGGCGAGTCGTTCGCGGGGGCGAGCCAGCTGCGGGGGGTGGTCAACGGTCCTCCTGGGGCGTCAGGGCGGGCGACAGCAGGCCGAGGGCGGCCAGGTCGTCCAGGGGCTCGGCGATGCTACAGGTGCCGAAAGCGGTGAACGAGTTGCGGATCACCGTCACCTGACGGTCCGTCAGTGATCGAACGGCCTCGGCGAGCACCGCGCCGGAGCGCTCGGCCAGGATCTCGGCCGCCGCCTTCGGGTCGGTCTCGGCCGCCGCCAGGAGCACGTTCAGGAAGCCGTGGTGCTCGAAGCCGGTCGCCGGGTCGGTGTGCCGGACGGCGTGGTGCAGCCCGGCGGTGCACTTGTACGGCAGGCCGCGCTGCGCGCACCCGGTGAGGAAGCCCGCGAGCTCGGCCTCGTCCGGGAAGGCGCCGGCGACCACGCCGCCGGTGCGGAACTTGGCCCGGTACGGGCTGTCGACGAGGACGTCCAGGACCTCCTCCAGCCCGTCGCCGCGCAGCAGTTCGCGCGGCAGCTCGACGGCGGCGGGCACGTCCGGCGGCAGCAGCAGGTCGAGTGCGGCGACCGCCTCGTGGGCGTCCCGGGTGGCGAGTTCGACGCCGGCCACCGCGAACGGGGCGGCGGCGGTGAGGGCCGGGCCGAGCTCGGAGCTGCCCCCCGGCAGCACCAGGCCGACCCGGAGCCGGGGGCCGGTACCATCCGCCGCGGGAGCCGCAGTGACCGTCAGCGCGTCCGCAGCGGCGGCCAACTCGCCCAGCCGGCCAGCCCCGCAGAGCAGCGGGCCGACGGCGTCGGCGTACGGGGCGGCGCGGTGCGCGAGGTGCGCGGGCACCGCCTCGGCGACGGGCAGGTTCCCGGGCGGGAACACCGCCGCGTCGTCGAACAGCCCCTGGAACAGCGGCGGGACGACGGCAGCCCCGGCGGCGGCCGGGGTGGCGGGAGTGCTGCTCACGACTGCGGCCCCCGACCGGCCCAGGTCCAGGCGTAGTTCGGGTCCTCGCTCGCCCGCCCGCCCTCGCCCAGCTCCAGCGGGCGGAAGGTGTCCACCATCACCGCGAGCTCGTCGAAGAACTCCGCGCCGATGGAGCGCTCGTACGCGCCCGGCTGCGGGCCGTGGGTGTGCCCGCCGGGGTGCAGCGAGATCGAACCCTGGGCGATGCCCGAGCCCTTGCGGGCCGCGTAGTCGCCGCCGCAGTAGAACATCACCTCGTCGCTGTCCACATTGGAGTGGTAGTACGGCACCGGGATCGACAGCGGGTGGTAGTCCACCTTGCGGGGGACGAAGTTGCAGATCACGAACCCGTTGCCCTCGAACACCTGGTGGGCCGGCGGCGGCTGGTGGATCCGCCCGGTGATCGGCTCGTAGTCGCTGATGTTGAACGCGTACGGGTACAGGCAGCCGTCCCAGCCGACCACGTCGAACGGGTGGTGCGGCACGGTGTAGCGGGTGCCCGCGATGCCGTTCGGGCCGCGGTGCTTGACCAGCACGTCCACGTCCGTGCCGTCCACCAGCAGCGGGCCGGACGGGGCGCGCAGGTCCCGCTCGCAGTACGGCGCGTGCTCCAGCAGCTGCCCGTACTTGGAGAGGAAGCGCTTGACCGGGGTGATGTGGCTGTTCGCCTCGATGCAGTAGGCGCGCAGCGGCTCCTCGCCGGTCGGCACCCAGCGGTGGGTGGTCGCCCGGGGGATGATCACGTAGTCGCCCTGGCCGACCTCCAGCGTGCCGAAGACCGTCTCCAGGGTGCCGGAGCCGGACTCCACGTACACGCACTCGTCGCCGAGCCCGTTGCGGTACAGCTCGCTCGGCGCCCCGGCGGCGACGTACGAGATCCGCACGTCGCCGTTGCCGAGGACGAGCCGGCGGCTGCTGACGACGTCCGCGGACTTCCACTCCTGGCCCGCGAACAGCTCGTGCAGCTTGAGGTGCCGGGGGAGCAGGGGGTGGTTGGCGACCGTCGACTGGTCGGGCAGCTCCCACGCGACCGCGTTCACCACGGCCGAGGGGATGCCCCGGTGGTAGAGCAGCGAGGAGTCCGAGGAGAACCCCTCCTCGCCCATCAACTCCTCGTAGTACAGCCCGCCTTCGGGCGTACGGTGCTGCGTGTGCCGCTTGGGCGGGATGCTGCCCAGCTGCCGGTAGTGCGCCATCGTCCCTGCTCCTCCCGGACCCTCCGGGGCCCAGACCTTCGTACGGCTCCAGCGGTGCCCTGTCGCCCTCGGGGGCGTCGCCCGTGGGGCGGGGCCGGCCTCAGAGGTTGCCGCGGGCGTCCTGCTCGCGCTCGATGGCCTCGAAGAGCGCCTTGAAGTTGCCCTTCCCGAAGCCCAGCGAACCATGCCGCTCGATGAACTCGTAGAAGACGGTCGGGCGGTCGCCGATGGGCTTGGTGAAGATCTGCAGCAGGTAGCCGTCCTCGTCGCGGTCGACCAGGATGCCGCGCTTCTTCAGCTCCTCGATCGGCACCCGCACGTGGCCGATCCGCTCGCGCAGCTCGGGGTCGTCGTAGTACGAGTCGGGGGTGTTGAGGAACTCGACGCCGCGGGCGCGCAGCACGTCGACGGTGGTGAGGATGTCGTTGGTGGCCAGCGCCATGTGCTGGCAGCCCGGGCCGGTGTAGAACTCCAGGTACTCGTCGATCTGCGACTTCTTCTTGGCGATGGCCGGCTCGTTGAGCGGGAACTTCACCCGGTGGTTGCCGCTGGCGACGACCTTGGACATCAGCGCGGAGTAGTCGGTGGCGATGTCGTCGCCCACGAACTCGGCCATGTTCACGAAGCCCATGACCTTGTTGTAGAACGTCACCCACTCGTCCATCTTGCCCAGCTCGACGTTGCCGACCGCGTGGTCCAGCGCCTGGAACAGGCGGCGCGGCGAGCCCTCGGGGTGCTTCACCCGGCTCTCGGCGGCGATGTAGCCCGGCAGGTAGGGGCCGGTGTAGCGGGAGCGGTCGACGAGGGTGTGCCGGGTCTCGCCGTAGGTGGCGATCGCGGCGCGGCGGACGGTGCCGTGCTCGTCGGAGACGTCGTTCGGCTCCTCCAGGATCGTGGCGCCCTGGGCGCGGGCGTGCGCGATGCACTTGTCCACGTCCGGCACCTCCATCGCCAGGTCGACGACGCCGTCGCCGTGGCGGCGGTGGTGGTCCAGCAGCGGGCTGTCCGGGGCGACACCGCCCTTGATCACGAAGCGGCAGGAGCCGGAGCGCAGCACGTAGGCCTTGCGGTCGCGGCGGCCGGTCTCGGGGCCGGAGTAGGCGACCAGCTCCATGCCGAAGACGACCTGGTAGAACTGGGCCGTCTGGGTGGCGTTGCCGACCACGAAGACGACGGCGTCCTGCGCGGTGACCGGGAACGGGTCGGTGGCGGGGTCGTGCTCGACGAGGCCGACGAGGCGGCGCAGCTGCTCGGCGTCGAGACCGGCCTCGCGCTCCTCGGGGGTCAGCTCAAGGGCGTGGGTCTGCGGGGTCATCGGTCGTTCCTCCACATTGAGGCCTCGGCGTTGAGGCATCCGCTGGTGGCGGCCGCGCCGCTGGGGGATGGGCAAGGCTGTGCGGGCGGTTGAGCGCTGAGCTTGCTCCAGTCGGGGTGGTTGGGCAACAGGTCGGGTTTTCACTGTTCAATGTGTACAAGGTGATCAGGAAATCGCTGACCGGGCTGTGCAGAATGCCTGGTGGATCAGCGGTGTTTCACGGGTTCTGCGTAACGGGCGTCGGCGGGTCGTCGGGGGTCTGCGGGCCCGCGCCGGAGTGCTCGCGGAACCGGTCCCGGAACCAGTCGCGGGCCAGCTCGGCGACCCGGTCCAGGGTGCCGGGCTCCTCGAAGAGATGGCCAGCGTGCGGGACCACCGCCAGTTCACTCTCGCAGCGCAGCTGCTCGCGCGCCCGCCGGTTCAGGTCGATCACCTCGTGGTCCCGGCCGCCGACGATCAGCAGGGTCGGCGCGGTGACGGCGGCCAGCGTCCGGGGCCCGGCCAGGTCCGGCCGCCCGCCCCGGGAGACCACGGCGGCCACCCCGTCGCCGAGCCGGGCCGCCGTCCACAGCGCGGCGGCGGCGCCGGTGCTCGCGCCGAACAGGCCGAGGGGGAGCGGGGCGCCCGCGGACGGTCCGGCCACGGGGTCCCCGGGCAGTGCGCGGGCGACGTCGGTCAGCCGGGCGCCGAGCAGGGCGACGTCGAAGACGTTCCGCCGGTCCGGCTCCTCGTCCTCGGTGAGCAGGTCGAACAGGAAGGTGGCCAGCCCGGCGCGGTTCAGCTCCTCGGCCACCCGGCGGTTGCGCGGGCTGTGCCGGCCGCTGCCGCTGCCGTGCGCGAACACCACGGTGCCGCGGGCGCCGGCGGGGACGGTCAGCCGGCCGGTCAGCCGGACGCCGGCGGCGGGGAGGGTCAGCTCGCGGTCGGTGGCGACGGCGGCGGGGAGTCCGGTCCCGGGGCCGAGCCGGTCGCGGGCCTCGGCGAGCCGGCGCAGCACCTCGGCGTCCCCGGTCTGCGAGAAGTCGGCGTAGAACTCGCCGATCGCGAAGAACGGCGAGGGCGTGCCGACGCAGACCAGCTCGTCCGCGACGTCGCCGAGCCGTTCCGTCCAGTCCTCCGGCGCCACCGGCACGGCCAGCACCACCCGCCGGGCGCCGCGCGCCCGCACGATCAGACAGGCGGCCCGCGCGGTCGAACCGGTCGCCACGCCGTCGTCGACCACGACCACCGTCCGCCCGCGCAGGTCGACCGGCGGCCGGTCGCCCCGGTAGCGGCGGGCCCGGCGTTCCAGCTCCGCCCGTTCGCGCGCCTCCACGGCGGCCAATTGCCCCGGGGTGACCCGCGCGGGCCGCAGCACCTGCTCGTTGAGCACCCGCACCCCGTCCTCGCCGATCGCGCCCATCCCCAGCTCCGGCTGGTGGGGGAGGCCCAGCTTGCGGATGACGCAGATGTCCAGCGGTGCGCCGAGCGCGGCGGCCA
>NZ_JAIY01000003.1:252762-254758 GCF_000710405.2 Kitasatospora sp. MBT66
CCCCGACCGCCCCGGCCGCCCCGGCCGCCGCCCCCCGGGGCCCCGTCCGGCCGGGGCTCCGCTTCGTGCCCGGCCTGCTGGATCCGGGCAACCCGGCGCTCGCCCAGGCCGGCGGTCCGCCCGGGCGTCGGCTCGTCGTGGTCGACGCCCGGGTGCACGAGCTGCACGGCCACCGGCTCCACCACTACCTGGACGCCCGGGGCGTGGACCACGAGACGCTGGTGCTGCCCGGCCACGAACAGGTGAAGACCATGGACGCGGTGTTCCAGGTCGCCGACCGGACGGCCTCCTTCGGGATCTCCCGCCGGGGCGCGCCGGTGCTGGCGGTCGGCGGCGGCGTGCTGGCCGAGGTGGTCGGGCTCGCCTGCACCCTCTACCGCCGTTCCACGCCGTTCGTGCGGGTCCCCACCACCCTGCACGGCCTGGTCGCGCACCGTCCCGGGGTCGAGACGCTGGTCGACCCGGCCTTCCTGGTCACCCTGGGGCGCCGCCACGTCGCCAGCGGTCTCGCCGAGGTCCTCAAGGTGGCGCTGATCGCGGACGCGGAGCTGTTCGCGTTGCTGGAGCGGCGCGGCCGGGACCTGCTCGACACCCGGTGCCAGGCCGCCGGCATCGGCGCCGCCGTGCTCGCGCGCGTCGTCCACGCAACGGCGTTCGACTGCGGCGCCGCTGACGGCAGGCACTACGGGCACATCTTCAGCCCGACGCTGGAGACGCGCGCGCTGCCGGAACTGCTGCACGGCGAGGCGGTCTGCGTCGACATGGCGCTGAGCACGGTGGTCGCCCGGCGGCGCGGCCTGGTCGACGCGGAGCAGGCCGAACGGATCCTCCGGCTGATGCGGCGGCTCGAACTGCCGGTCCGGCACCCGCTGCTGGAGTCGATCACGCTCGGCGGGGCACTCGCCGACACCGTGCGGCGCCGCGACGGACGGCGGTGGCTGCCGTTGCCGTCCGGGATCGGCGCGGGGGTGCTCGTCGACGACCTGGACGGGCGCGAACTCGTCGGCGCGGCCGGGTGGCTGCGCGCCTGGTCGGCGGTGGCGGACGCGGCGCCGACGCTCGACGGCTGACAGCCTCCACCTCTCCGCCCCCCGAACCGGCCGCCCCGCCCCAACGGCCCGGGTGTCCCGCCCACCGGGCAGGGCGCGGACGGGCCCCGGGGCTCAGGCGCCCGGGGCGACGGGCGCGACACGCTGGGCCTCCGACCCCGAACGGGAGGAGGCCCCCATGCGTCGCAGTGCCCGGTTGGACCGGCGGATCCAGGCCGGTGCCGCGCACCTCACCCTCGCGGTTCGCGACGGCGAGCACGCCTGGGGCGAACTGGGCGGGCGGATCGCCGAGTTCGAGGCCCAACGGTTTGTCCTCGTCACCGACGGCACCGCACCCCCGGGGCAGTTGGCCCGCGTCCGCGCACTCGCTGCCGCCCGGGCACCCACCGTCCTGCACGAGCTCCCCGCGCGGCCCCGCGGCACCGCTCCGGGCACCGACGGCCGGGCGGACGCCGATACCCTCCCCGACGGCACGGTGATCGCGGTCGGAGGCGAACGCGCCTGCGCCGTCCCGGCCGCCGTCCGGGTGCCCACCGACCTCGCCGCCGCCTGCGGTCCCGCCCTCGTCCTGCACCGTCCGGTCCCGGCCGCCCTGGCCTGGGTGCGTTCCGACCTGCTCGCCGCCGGGCCCGCCGCACGGACCCGGGCCGGGCTCGTCGCCGTCGTCCGGCATGTGCTGGCCGTCTGCCCCGCCCACTGCCCGGCGCTCGCGGACCTGCTCACGCCCGGAGCCCGCCACGACGCGCGGACGCTGACCGCCCTGCTCGCCCTGTGCGCCGACGCCCGGTCCGCCCTGGTCTGCTTCGACCCGGACGAGACCGGCCCCGCCCTCGCCCTCGGCTACGGCCGCAGCCTCGCCGCCGCCGTGCGGGCAACGCTCGGCCCCGCCCTCGCGCCCGGCGACGCCGACGCCCTGGGCCTGCTGCTCGCCGCCGCGGTGGCGGCCC
>NZ_JAIY01000003.1:255580-259911 GCF_000710405.2 Kitasatospora sp. MBT66
CCCGCCCGCCGAGCGGCCGACAAGCGAGCCCCCGCCCGCCGGGCCCCCGACCGGTTCGGACACCGCCGCCCCCGACACCCCCGACCGCCCCGAGACCCCTCCGAGCCCCAAGGGAGGGGAGTCACGATGATCGTCACCACCGCCACCGCCTCGGCCACCGTCCTCCTCGGCCCGAACGGCGAACGCGTCCGCGTCCGCTGCCTGGCGCGCCGGTCCATGCTCACCAGCGCCTGCGAGACCTTCGACCACCTGCGGCTCGGCCCCGGCGTGCACCACGCGCTGCCGGGACGGTCCGACGGCGAGACCGTCCTGTTCGTGCTGCGCGGCTCGCTGCTCGTCGGCCGGACCGCCGACGAGCCGGACCACCTGGCCGTCGACGGAGACCTGCTGCTGGCGACCCGGGGCTGCCCGCTGCGGCTGGAGGCCGGCCCGCTCGGCGCCGAGGTGCTCTGCCTCGCGCTGGACGCGCCGCGCCGCACCGCCGCGACCAGGAACTCCCTGGCCCGGCGCCGGGCCGACCGCCGCAGCCGGCCATGACCGCTCCCACCGCCCACCCGCCGTCCGACCACCTCGTTCCCCGGCCCCCGCCCCCCGGCGGGGGCCGGGGAACGAGGTGCCCGCGCACCCGTCCTGGGACCGGAACAGGACGGCAGGCCCATGTGCCCGGGGCGGGCCGCCGACCAGAGTGGAGGGCGGAGCGGTCGATCGGTCGGACCGTTCGAGGAGCAAGAAGTCTGGAGCACCACTCATGGCAACGAACACGAGAACGAGGACGTTCGGCGTCGCGTCCGTAGTCGTCGGCATCGCCACCGCCACCGTGGTCATCAGGAGCGCCGTCGGCGCGCCGGCCAGGACGGCGCCCGCCGCCGGGACCACGACCACCGAACGCCGCTGCAAGCCCGGCGAGAAGGACTGCAGGAACTGACCCCGTCCGAACCCTCGGACCCGGCACCGCCCCCGCCGCCCGTGCCCCCCGTGCCTCACCGCGCGGGGGGGCACGGGCGCGTCCGCGGGGCGAGGCCCGCGGGCGCGTTCAGGCGCCGGGGCGGGGGCTGCGGGAGGGGTGGCGGGGGAGGACGGCGAGCACCCGGGTGCCGTTGGTGGCGAGGCGGCCGACGGTGCAGCGGCCGCCGATCTCGGCCGCGCGGTCCGACATCGACCGCAGCCCGACCCCGTCGGCCGGTTCGGCGTCGGCGGGGCCCGGGTCGACGGCGCCGAGGTACTCGTCGGGTCCCAGCGGATCGCCGAGGCCGATCCCGTCGTCCTGGACGGTCAGGACGAGGTGCGCCTCGTCCACCCGCAGCGCCACCTCGGCGTGCCGGGCGCGGGCGTGGCGGAGCACGTTGTTCAGCGCCTCGGCGGTGATCCGGTACGCGGCGACCTCCACGGCGGCCGGCAGTTCCGGCAGCGGGTCCGGTCGCAGCGCGGTGGTGACGACAAGTCCGTCGCTGCTGAAGGTGGCCGCGAGGTGCTCGACGGCCCGGGTGAGGCCGAACTCGCCGAGCGGTGCGGGCCCGAGCCGGTCCGTGATCCGCCGCACCTCCTTGATCGTGAGCGCCAGGTCGCCGGAGATGCCCTCCAGTGTCGGGGCCAGCGCGTCCGTGCCTGTCCCGGAGACGGCGGCCGAGGCCGCGTTGTCGACCCGCAGCCGCAGGCCCGCCAGCGCCGGTCCGAGCCCGTCGTGGATGTCCCGGCGCAGCCACCGCCGCTCCTCCTCCCGCGCCGCGACGATCTGCTCCCGACTGGCCTGGAGGTCCTCCTGGAGCCGCAGCGAGGCGACGGCCGGCGAGGCCTGGTCCGCCAGCGAGCGCAGGATGTCGACGTCGCTGGGGTCGAGCCGTTCCTCGCCCGCCCGCAGTCCGACGGTCAACTCCCCGATGGTCGTGCCGTGGTGGACCAGCGCGAAGCCCTGGACCGGCCCGTCCAGCCGCCCCACCGCGGCCAGCGGGCGCCGCCCGGCCCGGGTGGTGACGGCCAACGCCACACCCGGCAGCCGCAGTTCCTCGGCGACGGTGCCGCAGAGCGCGGACGGCAGCCGCTCCGGGTCGACGACCTGCCGGACCTGCCCGGCCAGGGTGCGGAGCACCTGGTAGGGCTGGGCGCGTTCGCCGTAGTAGAGCCGGTCCACCAGGCCCACGGCCCGTCGGGCGGCCCGGGGCAGGCCCGCGCCCAGGGCGAGGAGCAGGGCGATCAGCAGCAGGGCGGCGCCGCCGCGGCCGGGCACCAGCCAGCCCGAGAGCACCGTCGCGCAGACCACGAACACCACGGTGAGCCCGGCGGCGAGCAGCAGCCCGCCGAGTACGGACCGGGCGGCCCGGTCCAGCCGCCACCCGCCGTCCCGGACCACCAGGAACGCCACCGCGACCGCCCACACCGCGCCCGCCGCCGTGAACAGCGAGTAGCTCAGCCAGTACTCGTACCGGAACCGCCGGGTGTAGTAGTCCTGCATGCCGGCCCAGAGCAGATAGGCGCCGAGCATGCCGGCCAGGTGGGCGCGGTGGCGGGGCGCGCTGCGGCGGAGCAGCCGGACCAGCAGTACGGCGGCCGCGATGCCGATCAGCAGGTGGTCGACCGGGTCGTAGAAGCGGTCGAGGTGGTCGGACACGGAGCCGAAGGCGTTCGCGAGGGCGCTGTCGGCGAGCGGGTTGGCGCGGCCGAACACCGTCGCGCGGTCCAGGAAGGACATCGCGTCCGGGAGCACCCAGAGGGCGACGGCGCCGATGTACCACCACCACCTGCGGGTGGTGAGCCGCCCGGCCGGCAGCCAGAGCGGCAGGACGTAGAACAGCGTCCCGCTGACCGTGTCGCACACCGCGCGCACCACGGCGGCCGCGCCGACGAGCCCGGGGTCGGAGACCTCCACCCAGACGGGCGCGGCGGCCGCGCTCGGCAGCATCGACGTCAGTGCGTAGACGAGCATCACCCAACCGAGTGGATTTCCCGGGCGGTGGGCGTGCAGCAGCATGCCCGCGGCGGCGGTGGGCAGCGCGTAGACCAGGATCGCGAGCTGGTCCCGGGGGGCCTCGACCCCGGGCGCGTCGAGGTGGACCAGCACGTAGCAGACCCAGAGCGCGGCGACCGCCAGGCAGAGCACGGTGAGCGCCGCGGCCCCGGTGAGCCGGAGCCGGGCGGGCGTCCGGCGCGGCGGGGCCCCGGCGGGCGAACGCGGCAGGGGCGGGAGAGGGGTCACCGTGGTCATGGCACCGCCTAGGGACGGTTGAGGGCGGGGTCTCCGCCGGGGCCGGTCGCCGGGTCGGGCGCGTTCCCACCAGTCTCGGCCGCCCGTCGTCCCGGGCGCATGGGGCAGCGGTCTCGTTCGGTCCGGAAGCGTCCGGCCGCCCGGCGCTCCGATCACGGAAAGTCACACCGGCATCGCTGGTAGTGTCGGCCATGTGGATGAAGAGCAGCCCGCCGAAGACCCCCTGGCCGGGGGACCGCGACCGGACGAGGAGCCGTCGGCCGCACCCGTGCGGGTCCTGATCGTCGACGACCACCCGCTGTTCCGGGAGGGGCTGCGGGCCGCCCTGGAGAGCGCCGAGGGGATCGTGGTCGTCGCCGAGGCCGAGCGCGTGGGCGACGTGCCGGAGGCGGTCGCCCGGCACCGTCCGGACATGGTCGTCATGGACCTCTCGCTGCCGGACGGCTCCGGGCTGGAGGCCACCCGCCGGCTCTCCGCCGACCGGCCGGCCCCGCCGGTGCTGATGCTCACCATGGCGGACGACGACGGGAGCCTGCTCGCCGCGCTCCAGGCGGGGGCCCGCGGCTACCTGGTGAAGGGCGCGGGCCGGGAGGAGGTGCTGCACGCGGTGCGGACGGTCGCGGCCGGTGGCGCGGTGTTCGGCGCGGACGTGGCCGAGCGGATCACCGCCCTGCTCGCCGGCGCGCGGGTGCGCGAGGCCGGGCAGCTCTTCCCGGCGCTCACCGCCCGCGAGGCGGAGGTCCTCGACCTGGTGGCCCGGGGGCTGGACAACCGCCGGATCGCCCGCGAGCTGGTGGTCGCGGAGAAGACGGTCCGCAACCACGTCACCCACATCTTCGAGAAGCTGCACGTCGCCACCCGGGCGGAGGCCGTGGCCCGGGCCAGGGACATGGGCCTCGGCGACAGCTGACCGCCGACGGCGGCCCCCGCCGGGCGCGGTCGGGACCGGGACCGGACCGCCGTCCCGCGCCCCCGGGACGCCAGGACGCCGAGGATGCGGGAGAGGAGGCTCTCATGAGCGAACCGGCCGCGACCTCGGCCACCACCGGGACCGGGCACAGCACCGCACCCACCGCGTCCGCCGCGTCCCACGGACCCGCGGCCCCGGCCGCAGCGGCCCGCCCACCGGCCC
>NZ_JAIY01000003.1:260217-282533 GCF_000710405.2 Kitasatospora sp. MBT66
GTCGCCCCGGTCGGCCGCAGCCTCGGCCACTGCCTGCTGGCCGCCGGACTCGGCGGCTGCCTCTCCCGCTTCGTCCTCTTCGCGGGCGCCGCCGCCGACGCCGGGCCGGCGGTGCGGGCCCTCGGCGCCGCACTGCTGCTCGCCTCCGTCACCCTGTTCGTCTTCGTCTCGCTGGCCCTGCCGCTCTGGCTGCCCGAAGGACGGCTGCCCGGCGGACCGGGCCGCGTGTTCGTCGCCGCCATCGCCGTCTGGAGCGCGGTGCACGCCTGTGCCGTGCGGCTCGGCAGCAAGCTGCCCTACTACGGTGACGTGCTCGTCCCGGGCGGAGCGCCGATCGACGAATGGCACGCGACCCTGGTCGCCTGGGGCATCGTCGTCATCAGCCTGACCGTGGCCGCCGTCCGCTGGCGCCGCTCCGCACGGCCGCACCGCAGCGTCACCGCCGTGCTGGTGCCCTACCTGGTGTGGCTGGTCACGACCAACATCGCGCTGCAGCTGGGGAGTGCGGAGAGCGTCGCGGCCGTGGCCTACTTCGCCGGGTCGGCGCTCTGGATGCTCGGCGCGGTCGGCTACGCGTTCACCCGCGACCGCTCCCGCTACCTCGACCGGGCGACCCGCCGGATGCTCAGCGTCCTCGCGCTGACCGCCCTGCTGATCGCCGGCTACCTCGGCATCGCCCTGCTGCTGCGCCGCGCCCTGCCGACCGCCAGCAACGCGGGCGCGCAGCTGCTGGCGGCCGGGGCGCTGGCCATCGGCGGACTGCTGGGACCGACCACCCGCTGGGTCGTGCGGGCCGTCGACCGCTTCTACTACGGCGACCGGGCCCGCCCCTACCAGGTGGTGCGGGCGCTCGCCGAACGCCTGAGCCGCGCCGTCAGCCCGGCCGACGCCCCGCCGCTGCTGTGCGACACCGTGGTGGGCGCCCTCGGCCTGCCCGGCGCCCGGGTCGTCCTGCACACCCGCACCGGACCGCACGAACTCGCCTCCGTCGGCACCGTCGGCCCCGACAGCCAGGTGTTCCCGCTCAGTTACGAGGGCGCGGTGATCGGCGACCTCTACGCGCCGCCGCGCGCCGGGCAGCCGGAGCTGGACGCGCAGGACCACGAGGTGCTCCGCTTCCTCGCCGACCAGGCCGCGCCCGCGATCGCCTCGCTGCGCATGTACGAGGAACTCCAGCGCGGGCGGCGGCAGATCGTGCTCGCCCGGGAGGAGGAGCGCCGCCGGTTGCGGCACGACCTGCACGACGGGCTCGGGCCCACCCTGTCGGGGCTGCGGCTGGGTGTCGACACCGCCAGGGCCGCCGTGCCGGAGGGCTCCTCGGCGGCCCGCTCGCTGCGGGCGGTGTCGGCGGGGATCGGGCAGGCGATCGACGAACTGCGGCGGATCACCGAGGGGTTGGCGCCCGCCGCGCTGGCGGGGGAGGGGCTGGCGGTGGCGCTGCGGCGGCTGGTCGCGGAGCTGGACGGGCCGCGGGTGCGGATCGCGCTGGTGCTGGACCCGGACCCGCCGCCGGTGCTGGCGGCCGCGGTGGAGGTGGCGGCGCTGCGGATCAGCGGCGAGGCGCTGCACAACGTGCTGCGCCACTCGGCCGCCGGGCAGGCCCGGCTGACGCTGCGGGTGCGGCCGGAGGCGGTGGTGGTCGAGGTCTGGGACGACGGCCGGGGATTCCCCTCGGACGGGTCGGAGCGGCTCGACGCCGACGGGTCCCGCCGGGCCGGGTCGGGGCTGGGGCTGCGCTCGATGGCCGAGCGCGCCGAGGAGCTGGGCGGCCGCTTCAGCACCGGCAACCACGACGGCGGCGCGCTCGTCCGCGCCGAGCTCCCCCGCACCCCGGACCGCCCGGCGGCGGACGGCTGACAACCGCCGTTCTGCCCGCTTCCTCTTGACGGGGCCCGGAACTTCCCCCAATCATCATGGTCGCGTCAACTTTGCGATGCGGTCGGCCCCACACCCCCTCAATACCCCAACGCCGCCCGCGAAGTGGCGCGCTTCCGTTCTGCCCCATCAGATATCGGAGCCTCCATTGACCGAGCGCGCCCCGAGGCGATCCCGCCTGCGCCGATCCGCCCTGTCCGCCGCCGCCGTCGTCACCCTCGCGGCCGCCCTGCTGACCCCGGCCGCGGCCGCGTCCCCCACGACGCCCGTCGCCGCCCCGTCGGCAGCGGCCGCCGCCCCCGACATCCCGGTGGCCAACGTCAAGGCCCACCTCGCCCAGCTCCAGTCGATAGCCACCGCCAACGGCGGCAACCGCGCCCACGGCCGCACCGGCTACAAGGCCTCGATCGACTACGTGAAGGCCAAGCTGGACGCCGCCGGCTACACCACCGCGCTGAAGACCTTCAGCTACAACGGCTCGACCGGCTACAACCTGATCGCCGACTGGCCGGGCGGCGACACCTCGCACGTCGTGATGGCCGGCGCCCACCTGGACTCCGTCACCGGCGGTCCGGGCATCAACGACAACGGCTCCGGCTCCGCCGGCATCCTGGAGACCGCGCTCGCCGTCTCCCGGGCCGGTCTCACGCCCTCCAAGCACCTGCGGTTCGGCTGGTGGGGCGCCGAGGAGTACGGCATGGTCGGCTCCAAGAACTACGTCAACAGCCTGTCCGCCGCCGACCGTTCGAAGATCGAGACCTACCTCAACTTCGACATGATCGGCTCGCCCAACCCGGGCTACTTCACCTACCGCTACGACAGCGCGCTCGACGCCCTGTTCCGCGACTACTTCGCCGGCCTCGGCATCAGCACCGAGCAGGACTTCGAGGGCGACGGCCGCTCCGACCACGCCCCGTTCCAGGACGCGGGCATCCGGGTCGGCGGCCTGTTCAGCGGCGCCGACTACACCAAGACCAGCGCCCAGGCCGCGAAGTGGGGCGGAACGGCGGGCCAGCCCTTCGACCGCTGCTACCACTCCTCCTGCGACACCAGCGCCAACATCAACGACACCGCGCTGGACCGGATGACCGACGCCATCGCGTACGCGATCTGGACCCTCTCGGCCGGCAGCACCACCCCGCCCACCGGCACCGTCTTCGAGAACACCGCCGACGTGCAGATCCCGGACAACGGGGCGGCAGTCACCTCCGCCGTCACCGTCACCGGCCGGACCGGCAACGCGCCTGCCGCGCTCCAGGTCGGGGTGGACATCAAGCACACCTACCGCGGTGACCTGGTCATCGACCTGGTGGCGCCGAACGGCACGTCCTACCGCCTGAAGGCCTCCAGCAGCGACTCCGCGCCCAATGTGCAGACCACCTACACCGTGAACGCGTCCGCGGTGGCCGCCAACGGCACCTGGAAGCTCAAGGTCCAGGACGTCGGGCCGCAGGACACCGGCTACATCGACAGTTGGAAGCTCACCTTCTGACAACCGGCCGGTGACACGACTCCGGGGGTGCCGGTCCGCCGACCGGCACCCCCGGGTGCACTACGCGTGGAGCGACTACTCGGCCATCTCGTACGCGCCCGACAGTGCCTCGACCATGCCCCACACCTTCGCCGTCCGCTCGCCGTCCGCGACCGGGCGGCGGACGTGCGCCAGTGCCCACGCCGCCTGCGCCTCGGTGGTGGACGCCTTGCCGTGCAGCTCGGTGGCGTGCGCGGAGAAGTCCCGCACCAGCGCATCGAAGACCTGGTCCAGCAGGTCCTGGTCCAGCCCGGTCAGCTCGGCCTGCTCCAGCACCAGCTGGCCGTAGACGATCAGCGCGAACAGCTGGCCGATCTCCAGCAGGAAGTCCAGGTCCGCCTGCTGCTCGGCGCTCGGCGCGTGCTCCAGCAGCAGCGCGCAGAAGCCGTCGGCCTGCTCGCGGAACCGGGCGACGTTCGGCAGGTGCGCGTGCGCGTCGTAGGCGGTCCGCCAGTCGTGGAAGCGGATCGCGCCGAGGCCCCGGGCCGGGCCCTGCCGGAACAGGAACTCGTCGTCGGCGGCGTCCCGGCGGGTCGGCACCGCGGGGTACTCGGCTGGGGCGAACAGGTAGTTGGCCATGAACTTGAGGATCAGCGCCAGGTTGACGTGGACGGTGCCCTCCAGCTTCGGCAGGCCCCGGATGTCCTTGGCGGCCTTGTCGAAGTAGGTGTCCGCCTCGAAGCCCTTGGCCGCGATGACGTCCCACATCAGGTCGATGACCTTCTCGCCCTCGGTGGTGACCTTCATCTTGGTCATCGGGTTGAAGAGCAGGTAGCGGCGGTCCTCGGGGGAGGCGGTGCGGAAGTAGTCCACCGAGCGGGCGGCGAACAGCTTCATCGCCACCAGTCGCGCGTAGGCGTCGGTCAACTCGCGCCGCACGTGCGGGAAGTCGGTGACCTTCTTGCCGTAGAGCACCCGGTTGTGGGCGTGCGTCACGGCCTCGTACATCGCGTGCTCGCAGATGCCCACGGAGGCGGTGCAGAGGTTGAACTTGCCGACGTTGACGGTGTTCAGCGCGGCGTCGAAGGCGGCCTTGCCGGTGTGCAGCACGTCCTCGGCGCGGACCGGGTAGGCGTCCAGCCGGAACTCGCTGACGTACATCTGGGCGTTCACGACGTTCTTGACCAGGTGGTACGCCTCGTGCCGGCTGTCGGCGGCGAAGAAGACGTAGCCCTCCGGCCCCTCGACGTCCGAGCGGCGGCCGAACACCGAGACCAGGCCGGCGACGTTGCCGTTGCCGATGTAGTACTTGGAGCCGGTGGCGGTGAAGCCGCCCTCGCCGTCCGGGGTGAGGATCATGTCGGTCGAGTAGATGTCGGCGCCGTGGCTGCGCTCGGAGAGCCCGAACGCCATCACGTGGCCCTCGGCCAGCAGCTTGGCGGCCCGCGCCCGGACGGCCTCGTTCTCGCTCTGCCAGACCGGGCCGAGGCCCAGGATGGTGACCTGCCAGGTGTACCAGTAGCCGAGGCCGTAGAAGCCGAGGATCTCGTTCAGCTCGGCGATCCTGGCGGTGTCCCAGCGCTTGTCCGGGTCGGCCGCGGACGGCGTCAGGAACTCGGCGAACAGGCCTTCCTTGGCGGCGAATTCGAGGAAGTCGGCGTACCAGCTGCGATCGATGTAGGTGTCGATCAGCGCCTTCTTGCCGCGCGACTCGAACCAGTCGACGGTCGCGCGCAGCAGCCGGCGGGTCGGCTCGTCGAACTGCGCGGGGTCGTAGGAACGCGGGTTGAAGAGCATCGCGGGCTCCCGGGGGTCGAGGGTGGAGAGGTGGAGAGCTGAGGGTGGGGTGGAGCGTTGAGCGTGGCGCGAGGAGTGCGCGGGGTCAGTCGGCGTCGGCCTCGGTGCCGGCCGGAGGGGCGGCAGCCAGTTCGCGCAGGGTGGCGAGCACGTCGTCCAGCCAGGCGAGCGTCATCCGCTCGTACTCGATGCCGCCGCGCAGCACCACGTGCTGGAGCCGCTGCCGGGCGTCGAGCGTGTCCGGCGCCGGGAAGTCGCGCCCCTCGCCGTAGAGGTAGTGGGCGAGCAGGGCGGCGTGGCCCTCCCGGTGCCGTTCCACCTCGGGGATCAGGGCGGCGGGGTCGTCGAAGGCCGCCGCGCGGATCCGCACGGCGAGCTCGTGGCGGACCGTCTCCGCCTCGACCGGTTCGCGCAGCCAGGCCGCGAGCGCGGTCCGGCCGGGCGCGGCCGCCGAGTACACCTTCTTGTCCGGCCGCCCGTCCTGGGCGACCTCCTCGACCGAGATCCAGCCGTCCGTCTCCATCCGCCGCAGCACCTTGTAGATCTGCTGGTGGGTGGCGGTCCAGAAGCGGCCGATGGACCGGTCGAAGCGCCGGGCCAGCTCGTAGCCGGATCCGGGCTGTTCCAGCAGCGAGACGAGGATCGCGTGCTCCAGTGCCATGGGCGGCATCCTGCTATGCAACGAGTTGCATACGCAATGGCGGCGGGCGGGGTTGAGACGGAGGTCACCCGGTCGGGCGGAGGGGGTGGGCCGGCGGGCGGGCAGGGTAGCTTCCCCGGCGAAAAGGTGCAAAACGGTCCAACGGCGCCAGAATGGTACTGGGCTTGCGCCCTCCATGTTCCAGCACTAGGAGGTGGTATCGGTGTCTACCCAGATCCCGATGGGCATGGAGCACCATCCGGACATCGTCGAACTCCGGGAGCACTACGAGCGGGTCACCCTGACCCCACGGGCCCAGGCCGTCGAGGCCCTGGCCGTCCTGGCCGGACTGTTCCTGGCGGCCTCGCCGTGGATCGTCGGCTTCACCGCTTTCAGCACGCTGACCGTCACCTGCCTGATCGTCGGCATCGCCTATTGCGTGCTGATGGCCGGCTACGGCTCGGCCTACGAACGCACCCACGCACGGGCCTGGGCCGCGACCCTGCTCGGCGCGTGGACGTTCGTCTCCCCGTGGGTCGTCTCGGGTGAGGTGAACCGGGGCAAGAACATCGTGACCTGCATGATCGCGGGTGGCGTGATGTTCCTGCTGGGGCTCGCCGCCATCTCGATGGCCACCATGACGTCGAACGGAGCCGCGATGCGACTCGGCCGGGCCGGCCGAGCGAAGGGCTGACGTCCGACGGAAGCCCGGAACCCGGGGCGCGGAACGGTGGGCCCGCCGTTCCGCGCCCCGGGCGCGTGCCCCGGCGTTGCGACTTCAGTGTTGGGGCCGGGTCATCCGCAGCACGTCCAGGGCCTCGTCCAACTGCTCGACCGTGAGCAGTCCCTGCTCGACGTACCCGCGCTCCAGCACCACCTGGCGGATCGTCCTGCGCTCCGCCAGCGCCTGCTTGGCGACCTTGGCCGCCTCCTCGTAGCCGATGTACCGGTTCAGCGGCGTGACCACCGAGGGCGAGGACTCCGCGTACTCCCGGGCCCGCTCGACATTGGCGGTGATGCCGTCCACGGCCCGGTCGGCCAGCAGCCGGGCGCTGTTGGCGAGCAGCCGGACCGACTCCAGGACGTTGCGGGCGATCACCGGCAGCATCACATTGAGCTCGAAGTTCCCGCTCGCCCCGGCCACCGTCACGGTCGCGTCGTTGCCGATCACCTGGGCGGAGACCATCAGCACCACCTCCGGCAGCACCGGGTTCACCTTGCCCGGCATGATCGAGGAGCCGGGCTGGAGGTCGGGGAGGTTCAGTTCGCCGAGGCCGGTGCGCGGGCCCGAGCCCATCCAGCGCAGATCGTTCGCGATCTTCGTGAACCCGACCGCCACGGTGCGCAGCTGGCCGCTCAGCTCGACCAGGCCGTCCCGCGCGCCCTGCGCCTCGAAGTGGTCGCGGGCCTCGGTCAGCGGCAGCTCGGTGACGCGCGCGACCTCCTCGATCACCGCCGCCGCGAAGCCGGGCGGGGTGTTGATGCCGGTGCCCACCGCGGTGCCGCCGAGCGGCAGTTCGGCGACCCGGGGCAGGGTGGCCAGCAGCCGCTCCCGCCCGTGCCGGACCTGCGCCGCGTAGCCGCCGAACTCCTGCCCCAGGGTGACCGGGGTGGCGTCCATCAGATGCGTCCGGCCGGCCTTGACCACGCCCGCGAACTCCGCCGCCTTGCGCTCCAGCGCCTCGGCCAGGTGCTCCAGCGCGGGGATCAGGTCGTGGCTGACGGCGGCGGTGGCGGCGATGTGGATCGAGGACGGGAAGACGTCGTTGGACGACTGGCTGGCGTTGACGTGGTCGTTGGGGTGGACCGGCCGGCCGAGCCGCTCGCCGGCCAGGGTGGCGATCACCTCGTTGGCGTTCATGTTGGACGAGGTGCCCGAGCCGGTCTGGAACACGTCGACCGGGAACTCCGCGTCCCACCGGCCCGTCGCGACCTCCTCGGCGGCGGAGGCGATCGCCCCGGCGGTCTCCTCGTCCAGCACGCCCAGCCTGGCGTTGACCCGCGCGGCGGCGGCCTTGATCCGTGCCAGCGCGGCGATGTGCGCCGGCTCCAGGCGCTGGCCGGACACCGGGAAGTTCTCCACCGCGCGCTGCGTCTGCGCCTGCCACTTCGCCGCGGCCGGCACCCGCACCTCGCCCATCGAGTCGTGCTCGATCCGGTACTGCTCGTCACCCATCGTGCGCTGCACCTCCTGAACGGTCCCGGTCGGACCGGGGGCCGGGGACCCCTGCGGATCCAGGGTCCCCGCTCCGGCCGGGTTCGGCTTCCGCTGACCACAGCCGCGCGCCGGCCCGGGGTATTTCCGGGGCGGCGCGCGCACCCGCGCGGTCGGGCACTGCGCCCGATGTCCGTGACTACCCCAGGACGGCGGTCACCACCTCGCCCGTCCCGGTGCCCGCCTTGACGACCTCGCTGCCGTTCGGGGTCCAGACGCCCGAGCCGCCCGAGCTGTCGGCGAACTCGCCGCTCGGCCCGGCGGCGGTCGCCAGCACCACCCAGACGCCGTTGTCCGCCGCCCGGGCCGGGTAGCGGGCCGCCTTGGTGGCCAGCGCCTCCGGGCCCGCCCCGTACAGGGTGGAGGCGACGTACGCCTCGGCGCCGAGCGCGACCAGCCGCTCGGCGTGCCCGGGGTCGGCGGCGTCGGCGCAGATCGCCAGGCCCAGCCGCCAGCCGTCCAGCTCCAGCAGGGAGGGCTGCTCGGCGGCGGCGAAGCGCTCGGGCTCCTTCCCGTAGAGGTTCGTCTTGCGGCAGGCGATCGAGGCGCCCGCGCCGGTGACGGCGAGGGTGGCGATGTAGTCGCGGCCGTCGGGGTCGGTCACCGGCGCGCCGACCAGGGCGGTGGCGCCGGTCGCGGCGCAGGCGGCGACCAGCGGCGCGAAGCGCTCGTCGGAGGGGTCGACCGAGGGCGCGGCGAGGTCGTAGCCGGTGAGGGAGAGCTCGGGGAAGACCACCAGCCGGGCGCCGCCGGCCTCCCGGACGGCGGCGGCGTGGCGCTCGATGTTGACCGTGACGGTGTCGGGCCGACCCGGTTCGGCGCAGGCGGGCTGGGCGACGGCGACGGTCAGGGGCGCGGGCACGGTGGGGCCTCCGGAGAAGTGCGGGGACGACAGAACCGGGTGAACGACGGTGGTTCGGCGACGGCGATCACGATCAACCTATGAGCCCACCGGGAAATCCGGCAAGGTTCATTCCTTCGAGTGAAGATCACGAGCCGTGGCGGGGCGCCCCGACGGCTGCTTCGTACGCTCACCCGGAATCGGGGGAGACACCGGACGAAAGTCCACCGGACACAGGGGCGGGCATGACGGCAGCACCGGACCACCAGCACCATCGGCACCACGACGGACAGGGTCCGGACGACCGCGCCGCCCCCGACCCGGCCGCCCCCGACCCGGTCGCCGGGGAGCCGGGCGACCGCAGCCTCAGCCGCCGCCGCCTCCTCGGCCTCTCCGCCGCGCTCGGCACCACCGGCTGGCTGGTGAGCGGCACCCTCGGGCCGGACAGCGCCCGGGCCGCCGCCCCCGTCCCGCCCGATCTGCCCGCCGGCACCGAACTCTTCCAGCGCGTCTACCGGAACTGGTCCGGCGAGATCGGCACCGACCAGCTCTGGACCTGCACCCCGCGCACCCCCGAGGAGGTCCCGGCGCTCGCCGACTGGGCCCGCGCCCACGGCTGGCGCCTGCGCGCCCAGGGCCACCGGCACACCTGGGCACCGCTCACCGTCGCCGACGGGACCCCCGAGGCGGCCCGGGTGCTGCTGCTCGACACCACCCGCCACCTCACCGCCCTCACCGCCGACTCGCCCACCACCGTCCGCGCCCAGACCGGCGCCACCATGGAGGCGCTGCTCGTCCACCTGGCCGACCGGGGCCTCGGCCTCACCGCCGTCCCCGCCCCCGGCGAACTCACCGTCGGCGGCGTGCTCGCGATCGGCGGCCACGGCACCGCCGTCCCCGCCGCCGGCGAACTGCGCGCCGACGGACACGGCTACGGCTCGGTCAGCAACCAGGTGACCAGCCTGACCGCCGTCGTCCTCGACCCCGCCACCGACCGCTACACCCTGCGGACCTTCGACCGGTCCGAGGCGGACAGCGCCGCCTTCCTGGTCCACCTCGGCCGGGCGTTCGTCACCGAGGTGGTGCTCCGGGCCGGCGCCGACCGCCCGCTGCGCTGCGTCAGCCGGCTGGACATCCCCGCCACCGAGCTCTTCGCCCGCCCCGGCACCACGACCGGGCTCGGCGGCCTCTCCCGCCCGCGCACCTTCGCCGACTTCGTCGACCGCGACGGCCGGGCCGAGGCGATCTGGTTCGCCTACACCGACCGGCCGTGGCTGAAGACCTGGAGCATCGCCCCGAACCGCCCGTTCGGTTCCCGCGCCGTCGACGAGCCCTACAACTACCCCTTCTCGGACTCGATCCCGGAACCCATCGCCCGGCTGGCCGGCCAACTCCTCGCCGGAGCCTGGGGATCAGCCCCGCTGTTCGGCCAACTCCAGTACCTGATCGCCAAGATCGGACTCACCGGGGACATCACCGACGTCCTGCTCTCCGGCGGGCTGATCCGCGACCTGCTCACCGGCGAGGTGCTGACCCACCTGCTCGCCGGCGGCCTGCACTCCGACCTCTGGGGCCCCTCCCGCACCCTGCTCCAGTACGTCCGCCCGACCACCCTGCGGGTCACCGCGAACGGCTATGCGATCCTCGCCCGGCGCGCCGACCTCCAGTGGGTGGTGGCCGAATTCGCCGACCAGTACCGGCGGTTGCTCGACGACTACCGCTCCCGCGGCGAGTTCCCGGTGAACGGCGCGGTGGAGATCCGGGTCACCGGCACCGACGACCCGGCCTGGTCCGGGGTGCCCGGCGCCCGGCCGCCGCTGCTCTCCGCGCTGCGCCCGCGCCCCGACCGGCCCGAGTGGGACACCGCGGTCTGGCTCGACGTGCTCGGCTTCCCCGGCACCCCCGGGCTGCACCGCTTCGCCCGGGACCTCGAACAGGCCCTGCTGCGTTCCTTCGACGGCACCCGGGCCGGTCTGCGGGTCGAGTGGTCCAAGGGCTGGGCCTACACCGAGGACGCCGCCTGGGCGGACGCGGACATGCTGGACCGGGTCATTCCCGCCAGTCACCGCGCGGGCGGCGGAGCCGGCTGGGACGAGGCGGTCACCGTCCTGGACCGCCACGACCCGCACCGGGTGTTCGGCAACCCGTTCCTGGACCGGCTGCTGAAGCTCTAGCCCCGGTCGGCCGACCGGGGCTCGGGCCCGTCGGGCAGCCTCAGACGTGCTCCATCACGATCACCGCGAGGGTGCCCGGCGCCAGGGCCCGGAACACGTGCGGGGCGTCGCCCGGGTAGCTCACGTAGTCGCCCGGGCCCAGCTCGACGGGCGCCCCGGTCGGCCCGGCCAGCGCCCGTCCGGTGCCCAGCAGCACGTGCTCGACGGTGCCCGGCATGTGCGGGTCGGAGGCCCGGGTCTCGCCCGGCTCGGCCTCGATCCGGTAGATGTCGCGCCGGGCGTTGGGCGGGCAGGAGGCCAGCAGGGTCGCGGCGTAGTCGGCCCGCTCGGAGTGGGTGACCGGGCCCTCGCCGGCCCGCACCACCCGGACCACCGGGCGCGGCGGGTCGACGAGCCGGCTGAACGGCACGTCCAGGGCGACGCCGAGCGCCCACAGCGTCTCGACGCTCGGATTGCCGACGCCCGACTCCAGCTGGGAGAGCGTCGACTTGGCGATCCCGGCCCGGCGGGCCAGCTCGGCCATCGACAGGCCGGCGCGTTCGCGCTCGCGCCGGATCGACGCCGAGATCAGCCCGATCAGCTCGGTCCCCGAGACGTCGCTCCCGGAGGCGCCGGCGCCGGGTCCGCTGTTGCTTCCACTCATCAGCGTTCGCTCCACAGGTCCATGCGTTCGCCTTGACGAACGACACCCTTCGGGTTCACTCTACTGGACATGCGTTCGCTCCTCCGAACCCTCGAACGTGCCACGCTCCGCGACATCGCCCTGGTGTGCCTCGCGGACGCCCTGGTCGGCGCCTCGTTCGGGGCGATCTCCGTCTCCGGCGGCCTCCCGCTCTGGGTGCCGGTCGCCATGTCCGTCCTCGTCTTCGCCGGGGGCTCGCAGTTCGCCGCCGTCGGCATCGTGCTCTCCGGCGGCGGCGCGCTCGCCGCCGTGGTCACCGGCCTCGTCCTCAACGCCCGGCTGCTGCCCTTCGGCTTCACCGTCGCGGACACCCTCGACGGCCCGGTCTGGCGGCGGCTGCTCGGGGCGCAGCTGCTCACCGACGAGTCCGTCGCCTTCACCCTGCTCCAGCCCGACCCGCGACGGCGCCGGGCCGCGTACTGGGTGTGCGGCCTCGCCCTGTTCCTGATCTGGAACGCCTCCGTCCTGGTCGGCGCGCTGGCCGGCGGGCTGATCGGCGACACCGACGCGCTCGGACTGGACGCGGCCTTCCCCGCCGTCCTGCTCGCGCTGGTGCTGCCCTCGCTCACCGACCGCCGCACCCGCACCGCCGCCCTGACCGGCGCCGCCGTGGCCGTGGCCGCCACCCCGTTCGTCCCGGCCGGCCTGCCGGTGCTGCTCGCCCTGGCCGGGCTGCTGTGCGCGGGCCGCTCGGACACCGCCGCCGCTGCCACCGCCACCGATGCCGCCGCTGCCGAGGGTGAGCCCCGCCCGCTCGCCGAGGAGGTCCACTGATGTCCCTGCTCGCCGTCCTCCTGCTCGCCGCCGGCACCTACGCGTTCCGGCTGGCCGGGCCCCTGCTCGGCGGCCGCCTCACCGTCTCGGACCGGCTGCGCCACCTGCTCGCCGTCGCCGCCGCCGTCCTGCTCGTCGCCCTGGTCGCCACCGGCGCGCTCACCGACGGCCGCGACTTCGCCGGCTGGGCCCGCCCCGCCGGCGTCCTGGTCGCGGGCGTCCTGGCGCTGCGGCGCGCGCCGTTCCCGCTGGTGGTGGTCGCGGCCGCCGGGACCACGGCGGTGCTGCGGCTGTGCGGCGTCGCCTGAGGCCCCGGCTCCGCCGGGGCGCCGGCGTCAGCCCGCCTCCGTCTCCCGGGCCTCGGCCGCCGCGAGCCGCTCCTGCTGCACCTCGGGGTGCTTGCTGTCCCACAGCAGCTCCCACACCTTGAACACGCAGTGGTAGTCCCGCATGCTCCCCTGAAGGATCAGCAGGTAGCTGTCGCCGTCCCGCAGCAGCCTGCGCCGCCGGGCGTTGAACGGGTGCTGCGGGGTGTAGGTCGGGACGAGCCGCCGCAGTTCGGCGACGGCGTCCTCCCGGGTGCCCGTCACCTCGGCGAGCACCTGGCTGCCCCAGATCCGGTGCTCCCCGACGCCCTCGGTCTCCTCGACCACCACGGCCCAACGTCCCACGGTCCACCCCTTTGTCACTCGTCCGTGTGCGAAAGCGGTCATCGTAGCGACGCGACCGCTCAGCGCCCAGGGGAGTCGGCGGCCGAAGGCAGCGCCTTGTAGTAGACGGTCGTCGCGTGCGGCACCCCCGCCGGGTCGGTCGCGAAGTCCGGCACCGTGCCGACCCTGGTCCACCCTGCCGCCGCGTACAGGCGCTCGGCCGGGCTGTCCGTCTCGGTGTCGAGCACCAGGGTCCGGATCCCGCGCCCGACGGCCGCCGCCTCCAGGGCCGCCAGCAGCCGGCCGGCCAGCCCGTGGCCCCGGTCCGCCCGGTGGACCATCAACTTGGCCACCTCCGCCCGGTGCCGGCCGTTGGCGGTCGACGCCGGCCGCAGCTGCACCGTCCCCGCGACCCGCCGTCCCGCGTCGGTGCTCGCGTCGGTGCTCGGGTCGGTGCCTGGGTCTGCGCCCGGCTCCGGGTACGCGACCCAGAGCAGCAGCCGCCCCGCCCCGACCTCCGGGGCCAGCGCCCGCCACCAGTCGGCCGCCGCGCCGGGGTCGAGCGGAGCGAGGAAGCCGACGGACGCGCCGCCGTCGACGGTGTCCGCCAGCAGCCCGCCCAGCCGCTCGGCGGCGCCGAGCAGTTCCTCCGCCGTCACCGGCCGGACTGTGTACATGCTCACTCCCTCGTTCCCGACGGTCCCGGGAGGCGGCCGGTGCGCAATACTCGCCGGTACCCAACGCCGCCACCGGTCCCGCCGCCGCGACCGGTCCGCGCCGCCGAGACTACAAGGAGCTTCAATGGCGAAGCCGACCAGGATCGACCCCGCCGACCTGCTCGCCGTCGGTGACCTGCTCACCGACGAGGAGCGGCTCGTCCGCGACACCGTGCGGAAGTTCACCGAGGACCGGATCCGCCCGCACATCGGCGACTGGTTCGAGCGCGGGGTCTTCCCCGCCCGCGAACTCGCCCCCGAACTCGGCGCCCTCGGCGTGCTGGGCATGCACCTCGACGGCTACGGCTGCGCGGGCTCGACCGCCGTCGCCTACGGGGTGGCCTGCATGGAACTGGAGGCCGCCGACTCGGGTCTGCGCAGCTTCGTCTCCGTCCAGGGCTCGTTGGCGATGCGCTCCATCCACGCGTTCGGCTCGGAGGAGCAGAAGCAGCGCTGGCTGCCCGGTCTCGCCGCCGGCGAACTGATCGGCTGCTTCGCCCTCACCGAACCGGACTTCGGCTCCGACCCCGCCAACATGCGCACCCGCGCCCGCCGCAAGGGCGCCGGCGAGGGCGCGGACTGGGTGCTGTCCGGCTCCAAGATGTGGATCACCAACGGCTCCGTCTCCGACGTCGCGGTGGTCTGGGCGCAGACCGAGAACGGCGTCCGGGGCTTCCTGGTCGAACCCGGCATGCCCGGCTTCACCGCCACCGACGTGCACGGCAAGCTGTCCCTGCGCGCCTCGGTGACCAGCGAGCTCGCCTTCGACGAGGTGGTGCTCCCGGCCGACGCCGTGCTGCCCGGCGTCACCGGGCTGCGCGGACCGCTGTCCTCCCTCAACGAGGCCCGCTACGGCATCCTCTGGGGCACCGTCGGTGCCGCCCGCGACTGCTACACCGCCGCCCTGGACTACGCGAAGAGCCGGGTCCAGTTCGGCCGCCCGATCGCCGGCTTCCAGCTCACCCAGCAGAAGCTGGTCGAGATGATGCTGGAGGTCGAGAAGGCCTACCTGGTCGCGCTGCGGATCGGCCGGCTCAAGGACGAGGGCGCGGCCCGCCCGGCCCACGTCAGCTTCGGCAAGCTCAACAACGTCCGGGCCGCGCTGGAGATCGCCCGCAGCGCCCGCACCGTGCTCGGCGCCAACGGCATCACCACCGAGTACCCGGTGCTGCGGCACGCCAACAACCTGGAGTCGGTGCTCACCTACGAGGGCACCAGCGAGATCCACACCCTGGTCCTCGGCGAGGCGATCACCGGCGAGTCCGCGTACCACTGACCCGGCGGACGGTGCGCCCGGTGCGCCGGGCGTGCCGGGCGGGCCTGAAAACCGGTACCCGTCCGGGCCGTTCATGGCTAGCTTCGTGCCCATGAACGGCCCGACGAACCAGCTCACGCCCACCTCGACCGCCACCTCGACCGCCTCCGCCGTGCAGCGCGCCGTGCCGACCACGACGCTGTGGCGTCCCACCGGCCCCGAGGAGCTGGCCCTGGTCGCGGCGTCCGACTGGCGGGCCTGGCCGCCGCGCCTGCCGGACCAGCCGATCTTCTACCCGGTGCTGAACGAGGACTACGCGATCCGCATCGCGCGGGACTGGAACGTCCCCGCCTCCGGGAGCGGTTACGTCACCCGTTTCGAGGCGGAGACCGCGTTCCTGAGCCGCTACCCCGTCCGCCAGGCGGGCGGCCGCACCATCCTGGAGCTCTGGGTGCCGGCCGAGGAGTTGGCCGAGTTCAACCGGCACATCGTTGGCCGCATCGAGGTCGTGCACGAGTTCCGCCCGCAGGGCTGACCCCCGGCCCGGTGCCGGCCGACGCGGAACGGTGCCGTCCGGACACGGCCAGGACATCCGGCGTTGGCCGGGAGGCAACCCCGCGGTTCGGCGGGCCGTGGAGCATGGCCCGGTCGCCGTCGCCCGCCCCGGTGCGGGCACGGTCGGCACCCGCACCGCGAAAGGAACCGCCCCGCTCATGTCCATACCGCCGCTGCCGCGCCCCCGGGTCCTCGTCGTCGGGATCGACGGCGTCCGGTACGACCTGCTGGACCAGGTCCCGATGCCGAGGCTCGCGGAGGTCGCCGAGGCCGGCTTCCTGGCGCCCGTGACGGTGGCGGAGTCCACGCCCACCATGTCCGGACCGTGCTGGGCCACCATCGTGACCGGTGTGGAGCCCGCCAAGCACGGCGTCTGGGGCAACCACCTCGGCGGCAACCGGCTCGACGTCTTCCCCGACTTCACCACCCGGCTGGCCCGGGGCGACCGGCGCCGTACCTTCGTCGCGGCCGGCTGGGACCCGCTGGTGATCGGCGAGTCCGGCGGACCGCTGTTCCGCGCGCCCGGCCGCCTCTGCTACGTCGCCCCCGCCGAGGACACCCCCGAGGCCTGGGAGGCCGTCGACGAGGAGGTCACCCGGGAGGCCGTGGACGTGCTGCGCGACGCGGACCCGGAGGCCTCCTTCGTCTACCTCGGCGCCGTCGACGAGACCGCCCACTTCCTCGGCTGCGGCGAGGAGTACCGCGCCTCGATGCGCGCCGCCGACGAGCGGCTCGGCCGGCTCCTGGACGCCGTCCGCGCCCGGCCCGGCCACGCCGAGGAGGCCTGGACGGTCATCGTCGTCACCGACCACGGCCACGTGGACGTCGGCGGCCACGGCGGACGGACCGTCGAGGAGCGCACCGCCTGGGTGGCCTGCGCCGGACCGGGCATCCCCGCCGCCCCGCCCACCGGGGAGATCCGCCACCCCGACGTCGCGGCCCAGGTCTACGCCGCCCTCGGCCGCCCGATCGACCCGCACTGGACCCTGGACGGCCGGCCCTTCCCGGTCGCCGTGCCCGCGACCGCGGCGGCCTGACGCCCCCACCGCCGACCGGGCGACCGGTCACCGGAACGGCGGGACGCCCGCCGCCGCCCGCCGCCGCCCGTCCGGCGACCGGGTGAGCGACACGCCGTCACGGCACCCGGGCGGCCCCGGCCGGGCTGCGCGCCGACCGGTCCCGGGCCAGGCTCGTCCGGGGTGAACCCCGAGACCGGTCGTCCCCGTGTACCTCTCAAGGTGGAGGTCGTACCCCCCAAGGACGGCGGTGGATCAAGACCTCCTGGTGACGTCAGGGCCCCCGGCGCCCACCAGGATGGAAGACAACGGGGAGCCGCTCCCGGCCCCGACGGGGCGGACGGGACCGGCGCGGAGCAGCAGGGCGCAGGAGAGGACACACCGGCATGAACGGCATCGCGGGCAAGATCGCAATCGGAGTGGTCGGCACCGGCATGGCCGCCGCCGTCGCCACCGTGGCGGTCGGGCCGAGGGTCGCCGAGTGGTACGACGGCCGGCACCAGGTGCAGGCCAGCTACGCCAGCGGCAGCGAGGCCAAGGCCGACCGCCGCTCGATGCCGGCCTGGCTGCCCGACAACGCCTCCTCGGTGCACTACCTGATGTCCACCACCGGCGACGACCGCCTGCTGCGCGCCACCGTCCCCGAGGGGCGGCTGCCCGCCGGGTGCACGACCACCGCGACCAACAAGGGCAACCACGTGGCGCCGGTCACGCTCAAGGCGGGCTGGTTCCCGGAGGGCATCACCTCGAAGGTCACCGGCTCCTGCGGCCACTACAAGGTCACCCTGACCGGCAACCAGCTCTACGCCTGGCAGGACGGCGCCGCCGTGCAGGCCGCCCTCCGCGCCGAGCGCCTCCCGCGCTGACGTTCCCGCCGGGGGCTCCCGCAGGTGGGGACGCCGCTCCTGGGCACCCGCTGCGGGGCTCGCGCCCGGTGGCGAAATGGGCCGGGCGGCCGCCCCCGGCTGTCGGTGGCCCGGGGCGCTGGGGTAGGACGGAGCGAGCACGATCGCCGTGCTCGTTCCGAGAGGAGCCCCATGCCTGGTCCGACCGCCGGCTCTGCCGGTGACACGTCGACCGCCCCCGCCTCACCCGGCGACTCCGCCACTGCTGCTGCCGCCGCTGCGGATGCCGCCGCCGGCGCCGGCGCGA
Organism: Kitasatospora sp. MBT66; assembly: GCF_000710405.2. NCBI lineage: Bacteria > Bacillati > Actinomycetota > Actinomycetes > Kitasatosporales > Streptomycetaceae > Kitasatospora > Kitasatospora sp. MBT66. The sequence continues at coordinate 278,031 of NZ_JAIY01000003.1, forward strand.
CCGGCCGCGCCGCCATCGTCGTCCTCGGCGGCCTGGTCGCCCTGGGCCCCCTCACCACCGACCTCTACCTGCCCGGTCTGCCCGCGATCGCCGAGGACCTCGTCGCCCAACCGGCCGCCGTCCAGCTCACCCTCACCTTCTCGATGTTCGGTGTGGCCGCCGGGCAGCTGCTCTTCGGTCCGCTCAGCGACCGCTTCGGGCGCCGTCCGCCCCTGCTCGCCGGGCTCGTCGTCTACACCCTCGCCAGCATCGTCTGCGTGATCGCGCCCGACCTGACCGTGCTGATCGCGGCCCGCTTCGTCCAGGGCGCCGCCGGCGCCGCCGGACTGGTCATCGGCCGGGCCGTCGCCCGCGACCGCTTCGAGGGCGTCGCGATGATCCGCTTCCTCGCCTCGATCACCCTGATATCCGGCCTGGCCCCGATCCTCGCGCCGCTCTTCGGCGCCCAGATGCTGCGCTTCACCTCCTGGCGCGGCACCTTCGGCGCACTGGCCGCCCTGGGCCTGCTCCTCACCCTGGTGGCCTTCGCCGCCCTGCGCGAGACCCTCCCGCCCTCGGCCCGGCGCGGCGGCGGCCTGACCAGCACCCTGCGCACCATGGGCGGGCTCCTGCGCAACCTGCCGTTCCTGGGGCTGATGCTGACCAGCACCTTCGCCTTCGGCGCGCTGTTCGGCTACATCAGCGGCTCCTCGGTGGTGCTCCAGCACGTCTACCACGTGTCGCCGCAGACCTACAGCCTGCTGTTCGGGCTCAACTCGGTGGCGATCGTCGGCGCCACCCAGCTCAACGGGCGGGTCCTCGCACCCCGCTTCACCGCCGGGGCGCTGATGCGCACGGGCCTCGCGGTGATGATCGCCGCCGGGGTGTCCCTGGTCCTGGTCACCGCGGTCTGGGACCTCGGGCTGGTCGCGGTGTGCGCCTCGCTGTTCGTGATGATGGCCAGCCTCGGTATGGTCCTGCCGAACTCGGCCGCCCGGGCACTGAGCCTGGTCCCCCCGCAGTCCGCCGGTTCCGCCTCGGCGCTCCTCGGCACCGGCACCTTCCTCTGCGGCGCCGTGGTCGCCCCGCTCAGCAGCCTGGGCGGCAGCCCGTCGGCGGTGCTGCTCGCGGTCGTCGTGCTCAGCTGCGCGCTGCTGTCCGCGGCGTCCTACCTGCTGCTCCTGCGGCCCGCGCGGACCGCCCCGGCCGACGCGACGGAGCCGGCCGCCGCCTAGCCGTTCCGGCCGACGGCGGGGCCGTTCCGGCCGCAGGAGGGCCGCTGAACGGAGTCCGCCGGGGTGCCACGACCAGTTGTCGTGGCACCCCGGCGGGGGAGTGGGGCGGGCCGGCCGGTGGACGGGGACCGACGGTGGCGCTCGACCGGTCGCCGTCGTCCGTCCCTCAGTACCTCAGTACCTCAGTACCTCAGTACCTTCCCGTCCGCGCCCGGTCCGGCCGTCAGGCGATCGAGAAGTCGTCGCCGTAGACGCTGCCCTGGCCGTACCAGCCGTGCAGGTAGACGGTCACGGTCCCGGAGGCGCCGGTGGTGAACGGGACGCTCAGCTTGGTCCAGCCGGAGGCGCTGGTCCAGGTCGAGCCGGTGGCGCCGCCGCTCACGCCGACGTAGGCGTAGCTGCCCTGGACCCAGCCGGTCAGGGTGTACGCCTTGTTGGGCGCCAGGGTGACGGTCTGCGAGCACTGGCCGTTCTGGGAGGCGGTGGCCGCCGCCTGGAGCGCGTACGAGCCGGAGTGGACCGGGGTGCTCACCACGCTGCCGCCGGTCTGGCAGGTCCACGGGCCGAGGCTGCCGGTCTCCAGGCCGCCGTTCACGATCGTGCCGGGCGGGGTGACGCCGGTGACGGTCAGCGTGTAGGTGCTGCTGTGGCTGCCGGAGGCGGCGGTGCCGGTCACCGTGAGCGGGTAGGTGCCCGGGGTGGTGGCGGCGGTGGTGGCGACGGTGAGGGTCGCCGAGGAGCCGGCGGTCACGGTGCCCGGGTTGACGGTGGCGGTGACCCCGGCCGGGGCGCCGCTCACGGTGAGGTTGACGCTCTGCGCCGAACCGGAGACCACGGTGGTGCCGACGGTCGCGGTCGCCGAGGAGCCGGCGGTCACCGAACCGGCGGCGGGGCTCACGCCGACCGAGAAGTCGTTGCCGGGCTGGGTGCTCGTCACCTTCAGCGTGTAGGTGGCGGTGTGGCTGCCGGAGGCGGCCGAGCCGGTGACGGTGAGCGGGTAGGTGCCCGGGGCAGCACCGGCGGTGGTGGCGACGGTGAGCGTCGCGGGGGAACCGGCGGTGACGCTACCGGGGTTGACGGTGGCGGTGACCCCGGCCGGGGCGCCGCTCACGGTCAGGTTGACGCTCTGCGCCGAACCGGAGACCACCGCGGTGCTGATGGTCGCCGTCGCCGAGGAACCGGCCACGACCGTGCCCGAGTTGGGGTTCACGCCGACCGAGAAGTCGTTCACCGGCTGGGTGTTGCTGGTGAACGGCGCGAAGATCTTGGTGAAGTCCCACTTGTTCTGGGCGATTCCGGAGCAGTCGTCACGGGCGGCGGCGCCGGCGCAGCTGCCGTTGTCGCGCTGCAGCGCCCAGAAGGACAGCGTGTTGATGCCCTTCGAGACCGCCCAGTTGTAGACGGTGGTGGCGTTGGCGAGGGTGAAGGTCTCCGCCGGGCCGAAGTCGTCGACGCCGATCATCTCGGTGATGCCGATCGAACCCCACAGCTGCGCCGGGGTCTTGGTCGGGTAGAGCTTCGCCAGCTGGTTGTACAGGCCGGTGGCGGAGGTCTGGGTGTCGGCCGCCATGTCGTGCGCGGCGTTGTCGTAGTAGTCGAACGTCATCATGTTGACGACGTCGATCTTGGCGTTGTTGGTGACGGCGTTCTTCAGCACCGCGAGGCCGCTGGAGGCGAGGCCGCTGGTGGTGGTCGGCAGGGTGTAGGAGAACTGGATCTGCCGGCCGTTGGCGGCGGCCCAGTCCTGGACCAGCTTGATCGCCTTGTTGCGGCGGTCGACACCGGCCGAGTTGTCCAGCGAGTCGACCTCGATGTCGAGGTCGATCCGGCTGATGTCGTACGTGGTGATCAGGTTCTCGTAGGCGGCGGCGATCTGGTTGACGTCGGTGCAGCTGTCGGCCAGTTCGGTGCCGGTGGTGTCGGCGGTGTAGCCGCCGAACGACGGGATGACGTCGCCGCCGTTGGCACGGATCTTGGCGAAGTCGGCGCCGAACGAGGACTGCGCGACGGGCAGCGAGGTGTCGCCGTTCCAGTACGGCGTGCAGGAGCCCTTGGTGGCGGTCTGCAGGAACGCCACCGTCAGGTACTTGGCGCCGGACTGCGCGGCCAGCGTGGCCGGGCTCTCGCCGGTCCAGGCCTCGAAGTAGGGGGCGAACACCCGGGTGGGGAGCGGGGTCGCCGCGGCCGCGGCGGTGGTGGCCGGGCCGGTCGGCGCCGCGCCCGCCGACGTCGCGCCGGCCACCAGGCCGGCCGACGCGACGAGCGTGACACAGGCCGTCAGGGCGGCCTGGAGTGTTCTGGGTAGACGCATTGTTTCTCCAACAGACGTGGTGGGGCAGGACGTTGGTGAAGCGTGCGGGACTGTGCCGCGTCGTCCGCGGTGGACGTGCGGGGTGGACTGCCGGGCCGGGAGAGGAGCTTTTCGGCCGTACGGCGGGGCGGTGCTCGGGGGTGTGCAAACCCCAAGGACGCAGGGCACGGCGGGCGGCGTGCGCGGACGCGCGCATGGGCCGTGACGGGGCCTGGGGGCGGAGCGGAGCAGGGCAGGGCAGCGCCTCAGCCGCCGGTGGTCACACCCCCACAGTGCATCCCGGTCGGATCGACATGCCTATGGTTGGACTAGACCACTCGTCTGTCAAGAGTCCTAACAGTTCGTCGGCGAAGGGGTGAGGTTGGCCGAGGATCGGTCAACCGTCGAACAATCCGGTTGTGACCGGTGCGCACGCTCCGACATCATCGGAGTCATGCGAGACCTCGACTGGAAGCTCGACAGAGAGGGCGGTTGCCGCCCGCAGGCGTGAGCCCCCGGCTCCCGGGTCCCCGCCCGCTGCCTCCGGTGGCCGGCGGCCGGACCGTGTCCGTTCGCCTCGCCGCCCGTCCGCCGCCTTGTCCGTCGGCGGATCCGAACACCTTTCGCGCCGTGGCGCCCCCGCGCCATGACGTCCCCGCGTTGTGACGTCCGCCCGCCGCGGCGCCCGCCCGTCGTGGCGGCCGCCACCCGGTCGGGCCGGATTCCGGTCCGTCCGGGCACCGGTCGGCGCGCGCGGTGCGTCCGCCGCCCCATTGTCCGTTCCGTCTGTACGCGTCCGTCCGCGGGTGCGCCGGTCCGCCGGCACGCCCGCCGCCGACGCTCGTGCCCGTGTGCGCGTCTACCCCTGGAAAGGAGGAGCCATGTACTTCGTTTCGTCCGACGACAAGGACACCGCCTGGAGCTACGTCTGAGCCGGTGGCAGGGTGCCGTGGCCGCGCGGGTGGTCGTCGCGCGCGGCCACGGCGGGCCCGGCGCTCA
>NZ_JAIY01000003.1:283434-325253 GCF_000710405.2 Kitasatospora sp. MBT66
GGGGCGGGACCGGTCGTCCCGACCGGTCCCGCCCCGCGGCGGCTTCCCTGCGACCCGTAGGTCAGGACAGCCCGCTGCTCTTCAGCCAGTCCTTGGCCACCGCCGACGGGTCCTCCTTGTCCACCGCGACCTTCTTCATCAGCGCCAGCAGCCCCGCCGTGTCCAGCTTGGCCGACACCGCGTTGAGCGCACCGGTCGCCGTCGCGTCCACCTTGGCCTTGTTGACCAGCGGCGTGACGTTCTGGGCACCGAACAGGTTCTTCGGGTCGGCGAGCGGCACCAGCTTCAGCTGGGTGATCTTCGGGTCGGTGGAGAAGACGTTGCCGACCTGGATCGAGCCGTCCTTGACGGCGTTGGCCGTGGTCTCGCCGGTCGACTTCCACTCCTTGAAGGTCAGGCCGTAGACGTCCTTCAGCGGCTGCTCCTGGCGCGACTTGAACTCCGGCGGACCGCCGATGGTGAACTCGCCCGCCTTGGCGGCCAGGTCCGCGATGGTCTTGAGCCCGAACTTGTCGGCGCTCTCCTGGCTGATGCTCAGGGTGTCCTTGTCCTCGGCGGGGGAGGACTCCAGGATCCCGAGCGAGGCGGGCAGCGTCTTCGTCAGCTCGGCATTGACCGCCGCCGCGGTCGGGTCGGCCGACTTGCCGCCCAGGTAGGCGAGCAGCGCGCCGTTGTACTCGGGCAGCACGGAGAGGCTGCCGCTCTGCAGCTGCCCGTAGAGCACCTCGCGGCTGCCGATGTTGAACTTCTCCTCGACCTTGACGCCCTTGGCCCGGAGCGCCTGGGCGTAGATCGAGCCGAGCAGCACGTTCTCCGGGAAGTTCGCGGAACCGACCACGACCGTCCCGCCCGGGGCGGCGGCCGGGGAGGTCCCGGCGGCGCCCGCCGCCGAGGTCGACGCGCCGCCGGCGGCCGAGGTCGAGGAGCCGCCGCCCAGCGGGTCGCCGCCGGAGGAGGAGCAGGCGGTCGCGGCGAGGGCGAGCGCGGCCAGGGCCGCCACGGAGGCGCTCCGGCGCACCGCCGCCGCTCGGGCCGGCTTCGGGGCCGCGGAACCGCTCAGTGGGGTGAATGTCGACATGGTGACAGGTGTCCTCTCGGGGTGGTCAACTCGGGAAGGGCGAACGGGATGTCCCGGGTCCGGACTGCAGGCGATACCTGACACGGGGCCGGAACCGGAACCGGAGCCGGAAACAGGGGAAAGGGAAGGCGAAGAACGGGGGCGGGCCGGGGCCGGGGGCCGGGCCGCCGTGCTCCCGGCCCCGGCCCCGCGCGGTCACGACGACCGGCGGCCCGCGGCCCGCTGCTGCGCCCGCAACCCTGGCGGGAGCGCGTACCGGGCCAGCAGGGCGAAGAACGCCTGGGCCGCGACGGCCAGCAGGACGACCAGCAGCGCGCCGCCGACCGTCGCCGCGTAGTCCCGGGTGGCCAGCCCGTCGACCACGTACCGGCCGAGGCCGCCGAGCCCGACGTACGCGGCCACCGTCGCGGTCGCGATGACCTGCACGGTCGCGGTCCGGAAGCCGGCCAGCAGGGTCGGCAGCGCCGACGGCAGACAGACCTGCCACAGCACCTGCGGGTGCGTCAGCCCGACACCCCGGGCCGCGTCCCGCACGTCCGGGTCGGTGCCCCGGACCCCCTCGACGGCGGCGACCAGCAGCGGCGGGGCGGCCAGTGCCACCAGCGGCACCAGGACGGCGGTGTCGCCGACCCCCGCGAGCAGGACCGCCAGCGTCACCAGCCCGAGCGTCGGCAGCGCGCGGGCCGCGCCGGCCATCGCGGTCACCACGGTGACGCCGCGCCCGGTGTAGCCGATCAGCAGCCCGAGCGGGACGGCCAGCAGCGCGGCGTAGAGCAGCGCCTCGCCGGAGAGCAGCAGGTGCTCGGCGATCCGGTTGGCGATCGCGTTCGAACCGCTGCGGCGGTCCGGGTCGGAGAAGAAGTCCCCCAGCCAGGTGAACCAGTTCACTGCCCGGCTCCCTTCTCCCGGACGGCCCAGGGCGCGAGCAGCCGGCGGGCGCCGACCAGCAGCAGGTCCACGGCCAGGGCGAGCACCGCGATCAGGACGATCCCGGCCACGATCGGGGTCGGGAAGGTGCGCTGGAAGCCGTCGACGAACAGGTAGCCGAGGCCGCCGCGGCCGACCAGCGCGCCGACCGAGGCCAGCGAGATGCTGGAGACGGCCGCCACCCGCAGACCGGCCACCAGGTAGGGGACGGCGGCGGGCAGTTCGACGGCGGCCAGCCGGTGCCACGGCCCGTACCCCATCGCCGTCGCGGCCTGCCGCACCGGGTCGGGGACGGCGCGCAGCCCGTCCACCGTGGTCGGCAGCAGCACGGCCACCGCGTAGAAGGTGAGCGGGATCATCACGGTGGCCTGGGTGGCCAGCCCGGTGTACGGGATGAGCACCACGAAGACGGCCAGCGAGGGCAGGGCGTAGACGATGTTGAAGACGGCGGCGAGCGGCTGGTAGAGGCGCGGGAACCGGGTGCAGGCCAGGCCGAGCGGGACCGCCAGCAGCAGGCCGATCAGCACCGGGACGAGGGCGATGACGGCGTGGTCGGCGAGCAGGTCGCCGAGGTAGCCGAGGTGGTCGCCGATCCAGTACCAGCGGACGAGGGGTTCATCGTCCACCGCCGGCTCCGTCCGTCTCGGCCGTCGCGTCCGTCGTGGCCTCCGCCTTCACGCCCGTCGCTGCCTCCGCCTTCTCGGCCTGCCGTGCCCCGTTCGTGGACGGCGGGCGGGTCGCGAGCGCGGCGAGCACCGCCTCGCGGTCGGCCGTACCGATCGCGCGGCCCTCCGGGTCCAGGGCGACGGCGATCCCGGTGGGGGACAGCACGGCCGCGTCCAGGGCGGCGCGCAGGGTGTCGGCGTCCGGCCGGAACCCGGGCGCCGGCTCCAGGGCCGCGCCCGCCGCGTCCCGGTCGATCCAGCCGATCGGCCGCCGCCCGTCGTCCAGCATCAGCTCCCAGCCGGCGAACCGGACCCCGTGCGGCGACCGTCCGGCCGCGCCGTCGCCCGGGCCGCCGGGTATCGGCCGGACGGCGACCGAGGCGGCCGGCCGCAGCCCGAGCCCGCGCAGGCCCCGGTCGCGGCCGAGGAAGGCGGCGACGTCCAGGTCCGCGGGCGCCGTGAGCAGCGTGTGCGGATCGGCGAGCTGGGCGATCCGGCCGCGCTCGCGCAGCACCACCACCTGGTCGCCGAGCCGGACCGCCTCCTCGATGTCGTGGGTGACGAACAGCACCGTCTTGTGCAGCTCGGACTGGAGGCGGAGCAGCTCCTCCTGCAGCCCGGCGCGCACCACCGGGTCGACGGCGCTGAACGGCTCGTCCATCAGCAGCACCGGCGGGTCGGCGGCCAGCGCCCGCGCGACACCCACCCGCTGCTGCTGGCCGCCGGAGAGCTGGAACGGGTACCGCTTGGCGGTCTCCGGCGCCAGCCCCACCAGGTCGAGCAGTTCGGCCGCCCGGGCACGGGCCTTCTTCCGGTCCCAGCCGAGCAGATAGGGAACCGTCGCGATGTTGTCGATCACCCGCCGGTGCGGGAACAGCCCGGCCTGCTGGATCACGTAGCCGATGCCGCGCCGGAGCTTGGCCGGGTCCAGCGCCGCCACATCGGTGCCGTCCAGCAGGACCCGCCCCGAGGTCGGTTCGACCATGCGGTTGACCATCCGCAGCAGCGTGGTCTTCCCGCAGCCGGACGGGCCGACCAGCACGGTCGTCCGACCGGTGGGGACGTCGAGGTCGAGGCCCTCGACGGCGACCGTGCCGTCGGGGTGGCGCTTGCCCGCGCCGTCGAATCTGATCACGGGGGAATTCCTCGTCTCGGCGGCTCCCGGTGGCGGCGCCGATGGTGGTGTCTGTCGCTGTGCCGGTCCGTCGGCCTGTCGCTGTGCTGTGGTGCTGTGTCTGTCGCTGTGTCGTGCCGTGTCGTGCCGTGCGGTGCTGTGTCCTGCCGTGCCGTGCGGTGTCGCTGTGCCTGTCGGTCGCCTGGTCTGCCCGCCTTTGGACAAGCGGAAACTCTGATCAGCCTATGACCTGGTGAACCCGGTGTCCCTGATTTACCGGGCGTGGTCGGATTCACCAGGAGCGGCCGACGCGCACGCGGGGAGCACGAGGCGCGTGCTCCGAGGCGCCTGACTCAGCCTTCCCGAGGGCTTCCCCCGGGGCCGCCCTGACGGGTCGGCAGCCCGGCCGCCGCCCAGGCGACGAAGCCGCCGTCCAGGTCGGTCGCCCGGTGCAGGCCCAGCTCGCGCAACGAGGCGGCGGCCAGACTCGACGCGTACCCCTCCGAGCAGACCACCACCACCTCCACGTCGTAGCCGGTGGCCTCCGGGATCCGGTGACTGCCCGTCGGGTCGAGCCGCCACTCCAGCACATTGCGCTCGATGATCAGCGTGTCGGGGATCTCCCCCTCGGCCGCGCGCTGCGCCGCCGGGCGGATGTCCACCAGCAGCGCGCCGGCGCGCTGCGCCCGCAGCGCCTCGTCGGGGCCGGGGCGGTGCACCCCTTCCCGGGCGCGGTCCACCAGGTCGTCGATCGTGGTCACCACTGGTCGGGTCCTTCCTCGGAGGTGCGGACCAGGCCACCGGCCCGCAGTTCGTAGTGCGCCATGGAGCTGAGCGGCGGGGAGTAGGCGTGCAGCGTCACGGCCGGGCCGGACGCGGTGTTGCGGACGTCGTGCACGTACTCGGGACCGAAGGCCCGGGTGGTGCCGGAGCCGATCCGCCGGATCAGCAGCCCCTGCTCGGGACCGCCCAGCGACAGCTCCTCCAGCTCGCCCAGCGCGACCGTGAACGCTCCGCGCGAGCCGCCGTGGTCGTGGAAGCCGGTGGACTGGCCGGGCAGCCAGCTGATCAGCCAGACCTCGTGGTCCTCGTCGGCCGCCAGCCGCCGGTACCAGCGCTCCTCGGTGGAGAGGCGGACGTGGTGGATCCACTGCTCGGGCTGCTCGGCCAGCTCGCGGACGATCTCCCGCAGCGTGTTCGGGGTGAGCGGCGTCCGGCCCTCCCCGGCGGGGGCGGATGCCGGTGCGGGCGTTGTTGTCGGTGCGAGGTCCAGGTTCATGTGGGTGTCCTCGGGACGGGCGGGCGGTGGTGGTGGAGCGGTTCGCCGTGCTGCCCGCGCGCCGCCGTGGGACAGGGTGCGGTGCGGGGCGGGGTGGGACGCTCGTTGCCGTGCGGCGCGTTGCGGAGCCGTGCGTTGCCGGGCCGTGCGGTGGCGCGGGATCCGTGCCGGAGCCGGTGGCGGGTGCGTGCCGCACCGGTCGGACCGGCGGGGTGGCACGGTCGTTCCGGGCGGCGTGGCGTCAGGAGAGCGGTTGCGCGGCGCGGGCCCTGGCAGAGGTCACAGGGCGGAACCGGCGGGAAGGAACAGGGTCAACAGGCACAGATGGAACTCGCCTGGCGTCGGAGGTCGACGTGCAGGCGGCAGACCAGAGTGGTGCCGGTGTCCATGCGCCGGATCCTTCCCGACCGGACGGGCAGGAGTCAAGCGAGCGCGGTCACGGCCGCCCGTCGCGCCGCTGGTCGGACGTGGTCGGAGCCCGTTCGGCGGCGGGCGCCGCCCCGGGGCCGGGCACGCTCCCGCTCCGGTTCGGACCCCGGCCCGGCCGGTCGGCCCCGCCGCCCTTGGCCGGCCCCGTTCCTGCGCCCGCCCCCGTTCCCCCTGCTGCTGCCGTTCCCGCCGCCGGCCCGGCCAGCGCCGCCTCGACGACCGGTCCCGCCTGCTCGCCCAGGTACCGGCCGAGCGTCTGGTAGGCGTCGAACTGCCGGTGGTCGAACCACTGGTCGCCGGCGCCGTCGTACGGGAAGGCCGGATCACCCATCGCGTAGGCGTGCAGCTCGTACGGCATGTCGGGGGTCAGCACGGCCTGCGCGACGATCAGCGTGCCGTGCCGGGCGGACGCGCCACCGTCGGCGTCGCCGAGCTCCAGCGGCCACGGGTACACGATGTCGCCGACCACGACCGCCCGCGCGGCCAGTCGTTCGGCCAGCCGCGCCGCCAGACCGCGCAACGGCGCCTGCCCGCCCTCGCCGCCGGCCCCGCTCCCGCTCCCGGTGCCGGTCCTCGTCCCGGTGCCGGCGTCGGCGCTGCCCGGGACCAGCAGGTCCGGCTCCCGGAGGGTGATGGCGATGCCCAGCTCCTCCCGGGCGAGGGTGATCGCCGCCGCGAGCGACCCCGCGAAGGCGGAGTCGCCGCTCGCGTCGACGCACACCGCCGTCCGCACACCGTGCCGCAGCAACTCGACCAGGCCGAGGTTCTCGTAGTGCCCGCCGTCGGTGGTGAGCAGGAACCGTGCGTCCATCGGGTACCGCCCGAACGCCTCCCGCAGCTGGTACGACAACCGGCGCACGGCGGGCTGCGGCGCGTACCGCCAGTCCCGGTCGGCCGCCCAGAGCGGGGCGAGGGCGGCCGGGTTCGGCAGCCAGGTGCCCAGCCTGGCGTTGGTGATCGCGAACAGCCCCTGGTATGCGTGGGACTGACGGCCCATCGCGGAGGAGAACGCGGCGCCGGAGACGGCCATCGCGGACTGCACCGTGAGGTCCCGGGCGATGTGCCGCCGGGTGCGCCGCTCCAGCAGGTCGGTGCGCGCGTACCCGACGTCCGGGCCGCCCACGTAGTCGGAGGAGAAGGTGAACGACACCGCCCGCCGGCCGGGCGGCGTCCGCGCGCTGCCGGAGAGGTTGGCCGCCGCCGCGAAGATCACCTGGGGGAAGTCCGGGTGCCGGGCGCCGTAGTGGCTCAGCCGGGTCTGCTCGCGGAAGAAGTGGTACGGCCGGGCCAGCACCTCGCCGCCCCGGTCCGCGTCCCCCGTGCCACCTGTCTCCCCGTCCGCCTCCCGGCCTGCCTCCCCGCCCGTTCCCCGGCCTGCCTCCCCGCCCTCGACCGCCCGCCGGACGGCGAAGGCCGAGGCGAGCCGGTGCCGGTAGAAGGGGTGCAGGCCCATCCAGGTCTGGTCGAGGTTGAGCCCGACCGTGCCCAGGACCAGCGGCAGCAGCACCTGGACGGCGGTCGGCCAGGTGTGTCCGGTGGCCACCGCCCAGCCGAAGGCGAGCAGCGCGCCGACGGTGAGCGCCGTCAGGGCCGACCAGAGCACGAGGTACTCGGTGAGCCGGACGGTGAGAGCGCTGCGGCGGGCTCCGCGCAGGACCCCGCCGAGCACCGCCGCGCCCTGCTCGATGGCGTGGCGGCCGTGCCAGAGGATGCCCAGCAGCAGCGCCAGGTAGCTGAGCAGCACGGTGAGGCTGATGCCGGCCCCGGCCTGCCGGGCGCCGACCGCGAGCGCCCGCCGCAGCGCCACCGCGCCCCAGGCCAGACCGGGCACGGCCAGCACACCCAGGGCGAGCAGGACCGCCAGCGCCAGCGCGCCGTGCGAGAAGCGGCGCAGGAGCCGCGGCAGCGGCGTGTTCCAGCCGAGCCAGGAGAAGGTGAGCAGCCACAGCAGCCACCCGGTGGCGGCGGCCGAGAGCAGCCCGGCGAGGGTGAGCAGGACGGGGACCCGGACGGTCGGCGAGCCGCCGGCTGTGCCGAGGCCGCCCAGGTCGGCGAGCGGTACGAGGTGGTAGAACCGGCTCAGGCCGAGGCCGAGCACCAGCACGGCGGCGAGCAGCAGCGCGAGCGCCGCGACCAGACCCCGCAGCAGGGTGCCGAGCGCGATCAACCACTCGCCCGCCCCGTCCGCGAGGTACTTGGAGTGGCGGCGGAGGTGGTCCTCCTCGGGCGAGCCGGGCTCGAGCACGCTGTCGGCGGTCAGGCCGGAGCGCACCCGGACCGGACTGTCGGGCGCGGAGTCGCTCAGCGCCAACTGCATCGCGCCGACCGTGTACCCGCCCCCGGAGACCGCGACCAGGTAGCGCGCCCGCTTCAGCCAGGGGCGCAGCGCCTGGAGCGCGCCGAGGGTGACGCAGGCCGAGCGGATGCCGCCGCCGGAGACGCAGAAGCCGAGCGGAGCGTGCTCGCGGCCGGGCGGGACCCGGGCGGCGTTGTGCCAGCGGGCCTGCCGGGTGAGCGGCCCGTGGCTCCGGGGGCCGGGCGGCCACCGCCCGCCCCGCGCGGTCAGTACCGGCCACGGCGGGATCAGCGGCGGTCCGGCAGCGGCGGGCGGATCCGGCCCCGAGGCCACCCCGGCCCCGCCCCGTCCGCGCACGGCGCGCCCGCCGGCCGCCCGCCCCCGCTGCCCGTACTCGTCCCGCTGCCCCACCCCGCCCTCGTCGCCCTCCGACTCCCGCCGCGTCAGCAGCCCGCGCACCGCCCGGTGCGCGGTGGCGCCGCACACCACGACCGCGACCGCCCCCGAGGGGAGCAGTAGCAGCCATTTGACGGTGGCGAACGCGGCCGCCGCGGCGAACGGCGCGTCCCCGCCCGTCGGTCCGGGACCGGCCATGCCCAGCCCGGCGTCCAGCAGGGCGTCCTCGGCCAGGTCGCAGGCGCCGGCCAGTACGCCCGCCAGGCCCGCGGCCAGTGCCGCCGACCGCCAGTGCACCCGGGTGAACACATGGGCCCCGAGCAGCCCGGCCGCCGCGAGGGTGACCGTGTAGCCGCCGATCAGCCAGAGGTCGGCGTCCAGCGCGGCCCGGAACGCCGGTGCCTGGCCGGCGATCACGGCCTCGGCGGCGGACCGCGAGCCGGCGAGTTGCAGCCGGACGTCCCTGGCGCCCTGGTCGGCGGCCGTCCGCCGGGTGTACAGCAGCCAGCCGAGCACGGCCGGCACCGGTACCGCGAGCCCGAGCAGCACCCCGCCCCAGGCGGGCACCGTGCCCGCCGCCCTGCCCGCCGCCCTGCCGTCGGCCGTCACCACGATCCACCCCTCCCTCTCCACCACCGCACCACCAACACCCGACACCCGACCCCGGGGGACGCACCCCGCGCCCCCCGCGAACGCCCCGGTCCCGTCCGAAGCCTGTCCGGATCCCGCCTGTCCCCGCGGACCCGCAGCCGGTAGGGGCGTCACCACCTTCCTGCCCCGCCGCAGCCCACCCCGAGCATGGATTCACCCGAATGAGTAAGGAGTGCGCTCCCGGGGTAGATGACCGTTTCATCCCACCTACGAGACCCCGCGTGTCCGCCCGGCAGGATCGCCCCGGCCACGTCGCGTCGGACGTATTGTCAGGCGACCGGAGCCGGGCCTACGGTCGACGCACCAACTTTCTACGCACGTAGACATCCACCGCAGGCAGCACCGCCCGCCGACCCTCGGACCGCGGGCCCGCCCCCGGACGGGCCGCGGAGTTGCGGAGGTACCCATGTCGCAGATCGTCTGTGCCGCCCTCGTCCAGACCCGCTGGACCGGCGACCAGGAGAGCATGATCGCCCTCCACGAGCGCTACGCCCGCGAGGCGGCCGCACAGGGCGCGAAGATCCTCGGCTTCCAGGAGGTCTTCAACTCCCCGTACTTCTGCCAGGTGCAGGACCCGGAGCACTACCGCTGGGCCGAGCCCGTCCCCGACGGCCCCACCGTGCGGCGGATGCGCGAACTCGCCCGCGAACTCGGCCTCGTCCTGGTCGTCCCCGTCTACGAGGAGGACCAGCCCGGCGTCTACTACAACACCGCCGCCGTGATCGACGCCGACGGCAGCTACCTCGGCAAGTACCGCAAGCACCACATCCCGCAGGTCAAGGGCTTCTGGGAGAAGTACTACTTCAAGCCCGGCAACCTCGGCTGGCCGGTCTTCGACACCGCGGTCGGCAAGGTCGGCGTGTACATCTGCTACGACCGGCACTTCCCCGAGGGCTGGCGCGCCCTGGGCCTGGGCGGCGCGCAGATCGTCTACAACCCCTCCGCCACCAGCCGCAGCCTCTCCGCCTACCTGTGGCAGCTCGAACAGCCCGCCGCCGCCGTCGCCAACGCCTACTACGTGGCCGCCATCAACCGCGTCGGCACCGAGGAGTACGGCGACAACGACTTCTACGGCACCTCCTACTTCGTCGACCCGCGCGGCCGGTTCGTCGGCGAGGTGGCCTCCGACAAGGAGGAGGAGCTGGTCGTGCGCGACCTCGACCTCGACCTCATCGAACAGGTCCGCCAGCAGTGGGCGTTCTACCGCGACCGCCGCCCGGAGGCGTACGGACCACTGACCGAGGCGTGACGGAGAGGGGCACGAGCACACCATGACCAGCACTCCCGGCACCACCCCGAGCAGCACCCCGAGCGGCACCCCCGCCACCGGCCGGGCCACCGGCACGGCCACAGCCCGGACCGGGCGCACCGCCGTCCGCGGCGGCCTCGTCGTCACCGCCACCGAGGAACTGCGCGCCGACGTCCTCGTCGAGGGCGAACGGATCGCCGCCCTCGCCGCCACCGGCAGCGAGGCCGCCCTCTCCTGGACCGCGGACACCGTGATCGACGCCGACGGCCACTACGTCGTCCCCGGCGGCGTCGACGCCCACACCCACATGGAACTGCCGTTCGGCGGCACCCACGCCTCCGACACCTTCGAGACCGGCACCCGCGCCGCCGCCTGGGGCGGCACCACCACCATCGTCGACTTCGCCGTCCAGTCGGTCGGCGGCAGCCTGCGCGAGGGCCTGGACACCTGGCACGCCAAGGCCGAGGGCAACTGCGCGATCGACTACGCCTTCCACACCATCGTCTCCGACGTCACCGACGCCGTCCTCAAGGAGATGGACACCCTCGTCGACTCCGGCGAGTCCACCTCCTTCAAGCTGTTCATGGCCTACCCCGGCGTCTTCTACAGCGATGACGGCCGCATCCTGCGCGCCATGCAACGCGGCGCCGCCAACGGCGGGTTGACCATGATGCACGCCGAGAACGGCATCGCCATCGACGTCCTCGTCGAACAGGCCCTCGCCGCCGGCCGCACCGCGCCCCGCTACCACGGCGAGGTCCGCCGCGAACTGCTGGAGGCCGAGGCCACCCACCGGGCGATCAAGCTCGCCCAGGTCGCCGGCAGCCCCCTCTATGTGGTCCACGTCTCCGCCGCCTCCGCCCTCGCCGAACTCGCCCGGGCCCGCGACGAAGGACTCCCCGTCTTCGGCGAGACCTGCCCGCAGTACCTCTTCCTCTCCACCGACAACCTCGCCGAGGAGGGCGCCGACGGCTTCGAGGGCGCCAAGTACGTGTGCAGCACGCCGCTGCGGCCCCGCGAGCACCAGGAGGCGCTCTGGCGCGGGCTGCGCACCAACGACCTCCAGGTGGTCTCCACCGACCACTGCCCGTTCTGCTACACGGGCCAGAAGGAGCTCGGCCGCGGCGACTTCTCGAAGATCCCCAACGGCCTTCCCGGCGTGGAGAACCGGATGGACCTCCTCCACCAGGCCGTGGTCGACGGACGGATCAGCCGCCGCCGCTGGATCGAGATCGCCTGCACCACCCCGGCCCGGATGTTCGGCCTGCACCCGCGCAAGGGCACCCTCGCCCCCGGCGCCGACGCCGACATCGTGGTCTACGACCCGAACGCCGTCCAGACCGTCTCCGCCGCGACCCACCACATGAACGTCGACTACTCGGCGTACGAGGGGCGCACCCTCACCGGCCGCGCCCGCACCGTGCTCTCGCGCGGCACCGTGGTGCTCGACCGGGGCACCTGGCTGGGCCGGGCCGGCCACGGCGCCTTCCTGCGCCGGGACACCTGCCAGTACCTCGACTGAGCCGCCGTGCCCCGACCGGTCGCCCCTCCCCGGCCGGTCGGACCCGCCCGCCGCCCGGTCCACCCCTCCCGTCCGGTCCGTCTTTCCCGCCCGGTCGCCTCTCCCGACCGCACCCCGACCAACTCCCGGAGCCCGCCTTGGACATCGGCCTCGTCCTGCAGACCGACCCGCCCGCCCGCCTGCTCATCGATCGCATGATCCGCGCCGAGCGGGCCGGCTTCAGCCACGGTTGGACCTTCGACTCCTGCGTCCTGTGGCAGGAACCCTTCGTCATCTACAGCCGGATCCTCGCCGAGACCAGCACCCTCACCGTCGGCCCCATGGTCACCAACCCCTCCACCCGCACCTGGGAGGTCACCGCCTCCCTCTTCGCCACGCTCAACGACATGTTCGGCAACCGCACCGTCTGCGGCATCGGCCGCGGCGACTCCGCGATGCGGGTCGCCGGCCGCAAGCCCGCCACCCTCGACCGGCTCTCCCAGGCCATGCACGCCGTCAAGGAGTTGGCCGAGGGGCGGACCGCCGAGGTCGACGGCACCGAGATGCACCTGCCCTGGGTCGGCGAGGGCGCGCGCCTGCCGATCTGGATGGGCGCCTACGGGCCCAAGGCCCTCGATCTGACCGGCCGTCAGGCGGACGGGTTCATCCTCCAACTCGCCGACCCGTTCCTCACCGAGTACATGGTCAAGGCCGTCCGCCGGTCCGCCGCCGAAGCCGGGCGCGACCCCGATTCGCTCACCGTCTGCGTCGCCGCCCCCGCCTACGTGACCGCCGACGACTCCCCGGCCGCCCTCGCCCACGCCCGCGAGCAGTGCCGCTGGTTCGGCGGCATGGTCGGCAACCACGTCGCCGAACTCGTCCGGCACTACGGCGAGCACTCCGGCCTCGTCCCCGACGAACTCACCGCCTACATCAAGGACCGCCAGGGCTACGACTACAGCCACCACGGCCGCGCCGGGAACCCCGACACCGCCTTCGTCCCGGACGCGATCGTGGACCGCTTCTGCGTCATCGGCCCGGTCGAGACCCACCTCGCCCGCCTCGACCAGCTCCGCGGCCTGGGCGTCGACCAGTTCGCCGTCTACGCCATGCACGACGCCGTCGAATCCACCATCGACGCCTACGGCACGAACGTCATCCCCGCACTGGGCGCCTGACCGGCCCCGGAGCACTCGCGGAGCCGGGCCGGCACTCCTCCGAACGCCTCCGAAGGCCTCCGACTGTTCAACGGGACCCGAACCGCCGACGTTTGGAGGCCTTGCTCCACCCGCTCGCGGCCCCCTCCGCCGGCGGACCGCCCCGGGGCGACGGCACCGGGCGGTCCGCCGGGCGGTGGATCAGCGTCAGCCCCTCGTGGTCCACCGGCTGCCACCGGTGCTCGTGGGTCGCGAAGGCGAAACCCTGTTCGGTGTCCGTGCTGTACGTGAGCACGGCCCGCCCCCGGCCCCGGTACTCCCGCACCTCCTCCCACAGCACCTCGCGGATCCGCGCCGACGGATCGCCGACGAAGACGCCCGGCGAGATCTCGGTGAGCCACCTGGTCAGCAGCCCCCGCAACCCGACCGGGCAGTCCGCGAGCACCAGGGTGATCACCGGCCCGCCCCGGCACCGTGGTTGCGGCCGCCGGGCAGCACGCTGTCGTGGTCGTCGTGCAGCAGCACGACATCCTCCTCCTCCGCATCCGGCTCGTCCGCCCCGCGCGCCTCGCCCGTGTCGGCCGGCCGGTACGGCGCGAGCAGGCCCCGCACGTCCCCGACCACCCGCTCCAGCAGCCTGCCCGCGCGGATCCGCTCCCGCAACGCCCGCCTGGTCCGCCCCGCCACGTCCTCCGGCCCCTCCGCGGCCGCGTCGAACGCCGCCGGGATGCCGAACTCCACCTTGTAGAGGTCCGCGACGTCCAGCACGAACGACCGCTCGTGCCCCGAGTGCACGAAGCCGAGCGAGGGCGAGCACCCCAGCGCGACGACCACCGAGTGCGCGACCCCGTACAGGCACTGCGCGGCCGCCGTCACCGCCTGGTTCGGCGCGTCACCCGCCGCGAAGTCCCCCGGATCGTAGGTGCGCCGTACCCAGCGCACACCCGTCCGGGCGGCCTCCGCGCGGTACACCTCCTTGACCCGGGTGCCCTCGCCGCCCAGCAGTTCCCGTCGGGTCATCCCCGCCGGATCCGCGTCCGGGAACCGCAGCCGGTACATCTCCCGCGCCACGTCCAGCCGATGGCGCCGGTTCGCCCACGCTGTGGCCTGCGCCTCCACCAGCCCGGCCGACCGGGTCAGTGCCCGCCCGCCCGCGTAGTACCGCACGCCCTGCTCGCCCACCCACACCACACCCGCGCCGGACTCGCCGAGCACGCTCATCGCCTGGTGCGTCACCCGGGTTCCCGGCCCGAGCAGCAGCACCCCGATCGTCGCCGAGGGGATGTACCGGACACCGGACTCGTCGGTGGCGGTGATCGCGTTGTCCTCGCGGTGGATCGTGCAGCGCTCCAGATAGAGGAACGAGACCCGGTCGCCGATCCGCGTCAGCTCGCGGGGAGAAGAGACCGGCCTGCGCGCCGGAGTCGTCGCCACCGCGTCACCCCCGCACCGGCGCGAGCGTCATCAGCCCGCACCCGTAGGCCTTCGCCTTGCCCAGTCCGGCGGTGAGGGTGCGGCGCAGCGCGTCCGGATCGGTCACCCGCAGACGGCCGTCGTAGGTCGCGGTCACCAGGGTGACCCGGTGGCGGCCGGCCTGCACCCGGTCGTTCTTGCCGAACGACACCGCCTGCTGCCGGTGGACCACGAGTTCGTGCCCGTCCCCCTCCGTCAGCAGCCGCCGGTCCGGGGCCTTCTCGACGACGGTGAAGCCGGACCGCTCCTGCTGCCGCAACAGCCAGTCCGCCTGGTGCCGTTGGGTGAGGTGCGCGGTCCGCTTGGTCGGCTCGTCGGGCTTGCGGCGGATGCTGTGGACGGGGTTGGCGGTCAGCCGGAAGGCGAAGGTCGAACCGGCGGAAATGGCGGCCAGGAACGCACCGTAGTCGAAGGTCTGCCAGCCGCCGGTGGTCGGCCAGCCGGCCTGCTCCACCAGGTGGGTGAGGTCCGGGCGTTGCGGGCCCACCAGGTAGAGGAGCACCTCCGACCGGGAGTTGTGGTCGATCCGCCAGAGCACGCGGGGCACCGACCCGGCCGCCGCTGCCGGGATCGACGACGGCGGTTCGGCGAACGAGGCCATCACCGCACCGTGCAGGAGCTGCGGCGAGGAGAGCAGCCGCCGGGCCCCGGCCCGGGCGGTGTTGACGCGAAAGCGGGTGAGGAACATGTCAGTCCGATTCCGGTTCCAGGGGGTTCAGATGGGCCGTCGGATCGTGATCGGCCTCCGCCGTGGGCGCGTTGACGACGAAGGAGACCACCCCGCGCAGCGCGTACCGGCGGTGCCGGGGGTCGAAGCTCAGCGGAAGGTCGCGCAGCAGGTCGGCCCGGGGCTGCTCCTCCGGTTCGGCATCGGCCTGGACGGGCAGCGCCACGGACGCCGCGTGGTGGCGCCGCCGGTACCACGGCGCCGCCTGCCACGGCTCCCGCTCCAGCACCGACCGCAGTCCAGCCCCCGACCGGACGCCCAGGTCGACCGGCCCGCTCGGCGGGCACGAACGGCGGCCCAGGTACGGCAGGTGCACCGGCGCGCGCAGCGCCGCCGCCAGCGCGTCGACCGTCGCGTCCGGCCCCTCCACCGCGGCCACGAACACCGCGTCCGCGAGGTAGAACCGCTCGGACAGCGGCATGGGCTTCTCGGTGTCCCCGTGGTGGGCCGTCTGGAGGTCCCGCACCCGGGTACCCGGCTGCTCGGTGCGGACCGCGAACCGCAGCGCCGCCAGATCCGCCAGGTCCTCGCCCCGGTCCCGGCCGAGCGCCCCGGCGAGCATCCCCAGCACCCCGCTCTTGGTGGGCGCCGACTCGGTGGTCCGCCGGACGAACCGCGCGGCGGACCCCCAGGACTGGAGCGGCCCGGCCAGCCGCAGCAGCAGCACGCTCACCCGGCCGACCCCGCCAGTCGCTTCGCCACCGCGGCGCCGATCGCGCCGACCAGCGCCTCCAGCCCCACCTCGGCGCCGAGCCCGGAGAGCGCGGACGTCCGCTCGCCGACCCTGAGCACCCAGCTGTCCTCCGTCACCGCGCCGAACGCCTTCTCCACCGCGGGTACGTACGCGGCCAACGCCTCGCAGGCGCCCGCGACATGGCCACCGGTGAGGCCGTCGCCGCCCGCCTGCACGGCCTCCTCGAACGCCCCGGCGAAACTGATCGGCCGGGCCGAGCGGAGCTTGACGACCACCGCGTCCGGGAGGGTCTGGTTGGCGAAGGTGTTGATCTTGCCGGTGGGGATCGACGTCACGAACGCCTCGACGAACGCCTCCACCGCCCGCCGCACCGGCTCCGCCGCCGGCTCGTCCGCGCGCAGCCCGTCCCCGAGGTTCGCCCGCAGCCGGTCCACGTCCACCGCCGCGTAGCGGTACAGCGTCGCCGAGTTGAAGTCGACCGTGCCGATCATGCCCGCCCCGGGCTCGTCCTCCTTCCGCTCGTCGTCCACGGCCGTGTAGTAGTCCGACTCGATCTCCACCGCGTGCACACTGATCGCATGGGCCACCTGCGCGGCGGCGTCCACATTGATGTCCGAGGCGTCCGCCACCATCCGCCCGAACAGCGCGATGTCCACCGAATGACGGGTGTTCGCCGCCTCGCGGGCGCGGGCCTTGTTCTCCTTGCCCTTGAAGAACTCCTTCAGCTCGCCCGAACCCTTCGACCCGCCTGACTCCTTCAGCCCCTCGGCGGCGAGCGCCGCCAGGGCGTCCAACTGCCGGCTGCTGAGGAACATCAGGTACTGCGACTCCGGCGCCGGATCCTCACCGTCGCCCTTCGCCTTCCGCGCCGGCGGAGCCACCTTGGCACCCGTCGCGGCCGTGATCGTGTCGGCCGCCGCCTGCCACGCCGCCGCCTCCTCCAGCCCCACCCCCAGCGCGGTGATCCGCGCCGCCAGCAGCTCCGCCACCTTCTTGGTGCGCACCCCGAGCTCGGCCGGGTCCAGCAGCCCCTCGAACGCCCTGCGGGTCGCCCGCTTCCACGCCTGACTGGACACCCGGGCCCGCCGGACACCGCCGTACACCGCCGACTTGGGCGAGCCGGTGTCGTCCCGGTTGAGGTTGCTCGGCGGCACGGTCTGCAGGATGTGGACGTCCAGGATGGTGCGGCTGGTCACGATTGGTCCTTGTCGGTGTAGGGATCGAGATCGGAAGGCTCGACGGCGGTGTGCTCGGCGGAGGTCCCGCCCGTGCTCCTCGGGCGCCGGTACGCGTGGAAGCTCCGCCCCCAGGCCCGGTTCACCTCGCCCCGCCCGTCCGGCCGTTGCCACCGGTACAGCTGGTCGGCGAGCAGCCCGTAGTCCAGCGGGACGGCCTCCCGGCGCAGCAGCACGACGAGCTCCCGCAGCCGCTGCGCGAGGATGTCGAAGGTGGGCGCCGCACCGGCCCTCACGAACCGCTTCCGCAAGGGCTCGTCGATGTCGTCCGAAGGCATCAACTGCCGCACCGCACCGCCCAACTGGGGTCCACTGGTGCGGTGCATCCCGGCCTCGCGGTGCGACTGCTGGTGCAGCGACCAGAGCGTGACCGCCGTGTGCATCGCGTTCTCGGCCAGGGCGTCCGAGGGGCCGGTCCGACCCTGCGGATACAGCCGCTCCAGGCCGGTCAGGCCCCACAGCTCGGGCAGCGCGTCGATCGGCCGGCCCGCGCCGCGCCGGATCTGCGCGACCCGGGCGACGGCGGCGGACTCGTCGGCGCGGTAGCCGCGCTGCAGTTGGCCGATGTGGTCGCGCGTCGCCGTGCCCGCCCGCCCGAGGGCGGCGAGCCGGGGGGACGGTACGGGGTCGGTGGTCATCGGTCCTCGCCCTCTGTGGAGTTGTCGTCGTTCACGGTCGGGACCGCCGGTGGGTCCGGGTCGGGGAGCGCCTTGGCCAGGGCGAAGCCGAACCGTCGGAACGCCAGCGCGTCGTTGAGCCAGACCCGCCCGCTCCGGCCGGCCACCACCCGGCCCTCCCGGGCAGCCTGCGGGGCGGTGTCCACCAGTTCGCTGCCCAGGGCGAGCAGGATGCGCCGGGCCTGCCGCCGCCAGTCCGCCAGAGCCTCGTCGGGGTGGGTCCGCTGTCCCAACTCGCCGAGCCAGAGCCGGAAGGAGACGTCAAGGTCGGCGTAGCCGCGTTCGGCGGCTGCCGCCTTCGGCCCGTCGGCCGCCGCACCGGCGGCATCCGCGAGGTCGGCAGCCAGCTGGACGACCGCTTTCACACCGTCCTCCGAGTGCTCCACCGCACTCACAGCCTGTCGTCCGTAGCGCTGGTCCCCCTCGTGCAGCAGGATCACCGCCATGGCGACGCCGTCGTCCACCACCTCGTCGAACACCGACTGCTGGGTCCCGTACATCGCGCCGATCGTCCGGGTGCGGATCAGGCGCCCGCGCTCCAGCGCTCGCTCCGTGGTCAGCCGGGCCACCCATTCCAGCACCAACGGGCTCAGGTACTCCGCCGGCTCACCGGGCTTCGCGGCCTTCGAAGCGGTCTGCTTCTGCAACAGGGCGGGCAGACCGCGCCACGCCGAACGCGCCGGATCGTGCTGACGGGGCAGGTAGACGGGCACCCGGCCGAGCTTCTTCTCCTGGGGCCGACTGCGCCGCCAGCCGGTCAGCGGCTCGGTGAACCGGCGGTCGTGGGCCGCGAGCGGATCCCCGTAGGAGAGCACCGCCCCGGTCACCGCGCTCCCGTCGTGGTGCAGCCGGATGCGCCGGGACTGCCAGGTGTACAGGTCGCGCGGTCCGGACGGGCGGTGGGACGGGTCCGCAGCCTCCGGATCCGGCTCCGGGCTGTACGGGCCGCGCCGCCAGGAAGGACGGTCCTCCTCGCGGAAGCGGGCCCCGGCGGTGTCCGCGGCCACCAGGTTGAGGAGGAGCGTCTGCCGCAGGTCGTCCCCTTCGGCGAGGACACCACCGAGACCGCCCGCCCACCCCGTGCCCAGCGGGTACACCTTCCCGCCCTTCGCCCGACCGTCGCCCGCCGCGGCCGACTTGATGCCCGAGGTGTCGAAGGCGTGCGCGTGCACCAGCCAGCGCGCCGCCTCGGAGAAGGCGAGCCGGTCGACGGACGGCATCCGCATGGAGAAGAACGGGTCGCCGTTCGGCACATCGGCCACCAGCCGGTTCAGCGAGGCGACTTCGTCCTTCTCGGTGCGCAACTCCGGCACCTGGAAGAACGGGGTCTCCGGGTGCAGCAGGTCGAAGCGCTCCCGGTGCCGGTCGAGGTAGCGGCCGACGACGGCGAAGGCGCCCGGGTCCTCCCACAGCTCCTCCCAGTCCTCCAGTTCGGCGGGCCCGTCCACCGCGTCGTGCAGGATCGCCAGCAACAGCCGCATCAGCGCGAACTCCTGCGTCGGCACGTCCCCGACCAGCCGCCGGACCGCGGCCGCTTCGGCGAACACCTCGCGCAGCGACAGCTCGACGGTCGTCCCGTCCAGCCGCTGCACCGGTAGCCAAGGACGGGACACCAGGTCGAACGAGGGCACGTTCTTCACCAACCTCACCTCACGGGCTCCGGCCGGGTGCACCGACAGGCCGTCGCCCGGGTTGTACTCCAGCTCGAAGCCCGCCAGTTCGGCCCGGCCGTGCTCGTCGAGCAGCAGCACCAGCTCGCCGTCGAGCTGCGGACACTCCTTGACCTGCCAGGCGGGGACGTACAGCTGCTCCAGCTCCTTGATCGCCTTGTCGATCACCCAGGGCTTGGAGAAGTGGTAGGGGAGCCGCAGACTGCTGGCCGCGAGGGCCTGGGCGGCGTTCCAGCCGGGCACGGTCTCGGTCGGCAGCGGCAGACCGCCTCGGCCCCGGTCCAGCCAGGGGACGGTGGTGAGACTGCCGTCGGGGTGGCGCATCGCGACCATCACCTCCAGGCTCTCCTCGCCGTCCCGGACCTGGGCCTGGCCGGAGCGGTGGTCGTCCACGTCACCCACCCCGGCGTCCAGCCACCCCACCAACGACCGCCCCGGCCGCCGCACCTCGTCCAGCCGGAACACCTCTGCTCGGGCGGTCTGCGCGGCATCCGCGAGTCGCTGCTCCTCCGCCGCCTCCGCCATCGCGGCCGACCAGGCGGAGGGGCCCACCGGTTCGCCGCCGTAGGCCCGCTGGACCAGCCCGTTGATGTCGTCCGGGAGCGTCAGCGGGACCCTCTCCACCAGGTGCGGCCACAGCACGGCGGCCGAGCGCAGCAGGTGGTGCCTGCCGTAGACGGACGTCGACCCCTTCAGCGGGCCCGGCAGCGGTTGCGCCGCCCAGTCGACGCCGGTGACCAGGCAGCGGGCCGTCCGCAGCCGCGCCGGCCGGGCGCCCTGCCCCTCGCCGCGCCGGTGGCGGTGCAGCCGGCCCATGCGCTGGAGCACGAGGTCCACCGGGCACAGGTCCGTGACCAGGAGGTCGAAGTCGACGTCGAGGGACTGCTCGGCCACCTGACTGGCGACCACGATGTGCGGCCCGCGCGGCCGGTCCCCGGTGGGGCCGAACCGGTCCAGCAGGTCGCTGTCCTTCCGGGCCCGGTCGAGGTCGACGAAGCGTGCGTGGGCGACGGTGACCGCCTCGTCCCCGAAGCGCTCCCGCAGCCGGTCGGCGGCCTCCAGGACCCGGTCGACGGTGTTGCGGACGACCAGCGCGCAGCCGCCGTCGGCGAGTTCGGTGGAGAGGCGGTCGACAAGTGTGTTGAGTTCGTCGTCGAGCGGCTCCAGGTGAACGGTGCTCCGCCGGGCGGAGTCCGCGGCGGGCCGTCGGACCAGGGGCGGATGCCCCGGCGCGACGGCGGTGAGCAGCGGATAACCGGGTTCCTCCGTGGCCACTTCGGCCTCGGCCGCCGCTCCGCAGTAGGCCTGCACCAGGGCCCGCCGGGTCGCGGCCGGCAGCGTCGCCGACAGCATGACCACCGGCACCCGGTACGCACCCAGCCAGGAGAGCACCCGCTCCAGGTAGGTGTTCATGTAGGCGTCGTTGGCGTGCACTTCGTCGATCACGACGACCTTGCCGGCGAGCGCGAGGTGGCGCAGTGCGAGATGCCGGTTCTTGAGACCGGCGAACAGCACCTGGTCGATGGTGCCGACCGCGAAGGAGGCGAGCAGGCCCTTCTTGCGTCCGCGCAGCCACTGGTGGGCGATCAGCCCGGCGTTCTTCCGCCGCGCCCGGTGCCCGGCCCCCTGCGACCCGTCCGTGTCCACGGCCGCGATCCGGCGCCGGTCGGCGGCCATCATGCCCGCGTACTCGTCGTTGAGCGCGGCCTTCGCGTGGGCGAGGAAGACCGTTCGATCCCCGTCCGCGGGCAGGTGGTTCAGCCACGCGGTGAGACGGGGGAACATCGCGTTGGCGGTCGCGCGGGTCGGCAGCGCGACGTAGCATCCGCCGGCGCCGGTCCGGGCGGCGAAGACCTCGGCGACGGCGAGCGCGGCCTCCGTCTTGCCCTCGCCCATCGGCGCCTCGATCACCAGCAGCCCCGGCGCGGCCAGTTCACGCGCCAGCCGGACGGCCTCCTCCTGGACCGGCCGCGGCGTCCCCCCGGCGGGCAGCTCGAAGCGGGCTTCGAGCAGTTCCTTCGCCCCCTGCGGCGGGTCCGACGGATCCCAGGCGGGCGGGAGGTTCAACCCTTGCCAGGCGGACTGGATGCGCTCCGCCTCCGAACGGGGGCGCTCCTCCGGGAAGTAGGGGAAGAGATCGGGATTGCTGGCGATCCAGTCGGCCATGATGACGATGCCGGTCAGGAGCACCTGGACGGGCTGCGGCAGCTTGGCGCCTTGGACCGACCGCAGTACGTCGACTGTTCCGAGTACTGCCGTGCACGCGTCGAGCAGCTCGAACTGCACATCGCGCCACAGCTTTTCGCTCGCCCCGGGTGTACGGATCAGGTCCTCGCGCAGTTCGAGGTCGTGCAACTGCCCGTGTCCCGGCGGCACCCCGTGGTGCCCACCGACGACCACCGCCAACTGCCCGGCGGTCCGGTGCTTCCACCCGTGCCGCTCCACCAGCCATTCCTGGACGATCAGTTGACCGGCGAGCCCGTGCGGGGCGGTGCGCCGGTCGTCCCCGTACTGCTGCGGATCACGCATCGCCAGCCCGGCCGCCCGCATGTTCTCGGCGAGCCCGTCGACCTGACACGCGAACGCGGGCGTGGCTTTCCCGACGTCGTGCACGGTCGCCAACCACACGGCGAGCTCCCGCGCCAGTACCTGGCTGCCTCCGAGCGTGTCGGCGATCAACTCCCGTACGTTCCTGGGAAGCCACCCGTCCCACAGCAGCCCGGCGACGGCCCCGCTGTCCGCCATGTGCCGCCACAGCGGCATCCACCCGGAGGTGTCCCTGTCGGACTTGGCCCAGACGGTGCGAGCGGCAAGGGAGAGGCGCGCGGACAGTTCCGGACCGGTAGGCGTTCCAGTCACGCCGCCATTCAACAGGGCTTGTGGCTGTGTCCTGATCGAACGACCGTGAGTGATCGAATCTGATTGATAGTGGACCCTGGTGACAGCATTTGCTTGATCGTTTACGGGCTGTTCAAGGGCTTATGTGTGAGTGGGCACTAGCGAATGCGGGAGCGGTGCGGGGTTGCTGCCCTGTGCCGGGGCCGGCGCAGGGCAGCCGAGTCATGAGGCTTGACAGGGCCGGTCGCAGTGAGTGGACCGAGTAGCAGTCACGACAACCACCATGCCGACCAGGGCGACGACGCCGAGTCGGATGCCGACATCCGGCCGGGACCTCGATCCGGCCCCGGCCGCCACGCAGACGGTGAGCAGGCTCAGCAGCGTGATCTCTCCCTGGCGGCTGAGTGCGAACGGCAGGCGTCTGAGTTCCATGGGGGTGCTCCGCTGTCGAATCGGAGGCCGATGCCGCGATTGCGGCAGCGCCTGGCACTCAGTATGCGGACGGACGCACCTGCGGGAGGTGAGCGACACATTGAAATGTGGCGATAAGTAGCAGAGCAACTACACAGTTGTGAGAAGGAATGGGAGTGCTCTCGGTGGTGAGAGAGCCTCAGGTGCGAAGGGGCGATGAGACGGAGGTTCATGAAGGGGTGTCCGATGGACCCCCGAATGAGTTGGGGGCAGGCCCTGGTCTGTCCCGGTCGACATGCTCGACAAGGAGCTATCCCCGCATGCGTGGGGAGCAGAGGTCCGCTGGTGCCAGCAGGGCGGCCACACAGGGATCATCCCGGCGTTCCGCAGGGATCGCTGACCATCGTATTCGAGGACGCGATGCGAACGACTGTCGCCGCGCGGCGAGCGGGTACTGGCAGGCCCGGGTTCAGTGGTCGAAGCGATCGGACGGACGATGTCACCGTATGGGTGCCCTGGGCCCTGAGCTCGCCTATGGCCGGGCTGCGGACACCGCATCGGTGTACTGCTCGATCGTCAGGTCCGTGTCGTTGATGCCGAGTGAGGCAAGTACCGAGTGCACGACGGAGAGCGCCTGCGAGAGGTCGTCCATGCTCGCCTCCGTCTCCAGCTCGATGAAGGTTCCGTCGATCTCGGGGACACGAACAAGGGTGGCGAAGAGTCGGCGGCCGGCCTCCGTGAATTCGTAGTTGCGGCACCGCTTCTCGAACCGGATCCGCGGAACGAACCCGAGCCCCTGGACGATCCCGTGTGCGGCCTCGGCGTTCTCGACCAGGGTTTCGGCCTCCGGCTTGGATCCGGAGGCCTCGTCGACCCGAGCACCCTTGTAGGTCAGAACGGTTCGCGTGTCCTCCGGGCCGTGGACGGTGCGAATCCGCAGCTCGCGGTCGGCTCCCGTCAACGCGCCGTCCGGTGCGTCGTAGTAGGTGTCGCGGTACACCTCGGCGCGGCCGGGCCCGTACCGCTCCTCGAGCGCCTTGAGAAGCCCCTCCGGATCGCGGACCACCGCCTTCAGCTCTGCCTCGATCGACATCGCCCATCCCTTCGTCAAATGATTCGCTCAGCCTCGTTCACCATGTCGTCGAATTGTCGAAGCCACCCGGCGAACAGGGGGTCGTACGGGGTGGCCAGTACCTTATAGGTGGCCGACTCGTGGCCCTCCCAACCGCTGTGGAACGTGCTGACGTAGACGGCGGTATCGAGTCGGATCGTTCGCCAGACCGGCAGGGTTCGGTGCCGGTAGACCTCGACATGGCCGACTTCGGCCAGCCCACGCAGCCGAGCCTCGGCGAGCCGGATTCCACTGGATAGCGACTCGGCGGACTCGCCGATCTCGCCCGCGAGCCGGGGTAGGCCCGGCGCCTCGGGGTTCAGAAGCAGTACTCGGAGCCGTGGCCTGTCGTCCGGGCCGCGTTCGAGATGGGGGCGGAGCAAGGATTCACGCAGACCGAGGAGTCCCAGGCCACGCGGAGACCGACGGCCTGGCCCGGGAGGACGGCCGGATTCTTCGCTGGGGCATCTGGTCCAGCGCGGAGTCCTGGATCGCTCGACAAGTCAGTCGCGGTGACTGCCGGGGGTGGCACGGCCGAGCCCCGGGCCCTGAGGCCGAGTGCAGCATGATGCTCAACGGGTCGCCGACCGACCCCCGCCAAAATAGGCGGGTGGAGTCGATGGCGGCCGGGTCGGCGAGGGACCAACCTCGCAGGCGCGGGGAGCAGAGCAGCACCGGAGCCAGCATCGCCACCGCCACGGGAGCAACCCCGCAGGCGCGGGGAGCAGGACGTGTACTGGCCGGGTCGGCCGAGCAGCTTGGGACCAACCCCGCAGGCGCGGGGAGCAGCGAAGGCCCGCCTCAAGGTCGCCGCGCTGGCGAGGACCAACCCCGCAGGCGCGGGGGGCAGTCGTGCTCGCCCGCCAGGGACGCGGCTACTTCGGGACCAACCCCGCAGGTGCGGGGAGCAGCCCTCCTCCGGGAGGGCGGGGGCCTTCTCTGCGGGACCAACCCCGCAGGCGCGGGGAGCAGCGGTGGGGAGACTGACCTCGGGGCGCAGCATGGGGACCAACCCCGCAGGCGCGGGGAGCAGAGTCGTGGTCACTTCTGCACGCCGGTCTGCAGGGGACCAACCCCGCAGGCGCGGGGAGCAGGCATGGCCTCACCGACTGCCCCGAGGCTGACAGGGACCAACCCCGCAGGCGCGGGGAGCAGTCCGACACCGGGGGCACCGCGGTGGACATCAAGGGACCAACCCCGCAGGCGCGGGGAGCAGAGCTGGCCACGGACTACCCCATCCTGATCCAAGGGACCAACCCCGCAGGCGCGGGGAGCAGCTCCCAGGCGATGGCGTCGGCGGAGCTGCGCGGGGGACCAACCCCGCAGGCGCGGGGAGCAGCTGATACCGGCGCTCGCGGCCGGGAAGAGTTGGGGACCAACCCCGCAGGCGCGGGGAGCAGCCCTGCAGGAGCCGGGCCACGTCGGCATTCTGGGGACCAACCCCGCAGGCGCGGGGAGCAGACATCACTTTGTTGACTTTTCGCCTAACTCTTGGGACCAACCCCGCAGGCGCGGGGAGCAGCGGCCACGTTCGGGACGCCGTCGCGCTCGCCGGGGACCAACCCCGCAGGCGCGGGGAGCAGGGGGGCGTCCGCACCGGGCGGAGGACCGGACAGGGACCAACCCCGCAGGCGCGGGGAGCAGAGCTACGACTCAAGCTGTGGAGGCGGGAGTCGGGGACCAACCCCGCAGGCGCGGGGAGCAGCTCATCGCCCACGCGGTGATGCGGCCGATGAGGGGACCAACCCCGCAGGCGCGGGGAGCAGAGCCGCCGGGCCGCAACCCGGAAGAACGCCGGGGGACCAACCCCGCAGGCGCGGGGAGCAGACCCTGCGCGTCACCCCGGCGCAGGAGCGGGAGGGACCAACCCCGCAGGCGCGGGGAGCAGCATCTGTCAGACCGCCGGAGGTGCCGAGCGGGGGGACCAACCCCGCAGGCGCGGGGAGCAGCCATGTGTTACTGATCAAGCCTACTGACTAAAGGGACCAACCCCGCAGGCGCGGGGAGCAGCCCCCACCGGTCCGGCGCCCGCCACCCCCTCCGGGACCAACCCCGCAGGCGCGGGGAGCAGAGTTCGTGAGCTGGGATGTTGTCACGCGCGAGTGGCGGTTTTGGCAACTTCCTTCGAATTGGGCATTCTTCGCAATCCGGCGAGGGTGTGGGTCGCTGTCAGGCTTCCGGTCGCTGAAGGTCCCATGGCGAGTCTCCTTTGGCGGTTGTCGGATGCTGGGCCAGAGCAGTGGCGACGATCCGGGCGGTCTCGGCGATCAGTGGTTCGTTGGCCGGGGCGTCGGCGGTGTGCTTGGTGGAGAG
Organism: Kitasatospora sp. MBT66; assembly: GCF_000710405.2. Lineage (NCBI taxonomy): Bacteria > Bacillati > Actinomycetota > Actinomycetes > Kitasatosporales > Streptomycetaceae > Kitasatospora > Kitasatospora sp. MBT66. Next base: position 309,326 of record NZ_JAIY01000003.1, read on the forward strand.
TACTGCCACCACGATCGGACGCCCGTCCGGTGGCCAGGTGACTCCGACGTCGTTGGTCGTGCCGTAGCTGCCGGTGCCGGTCTTCTCGGCGACGCGCCAGGTGGGCGGTAGGCCGGCGCGGAGGCGGTTGGTGCCGGTGGTGTTGGTCAGGAGCCAGCCGGTCAGCCGCTGGCGGTCGGCGGGGTCGAGAGCTTGGCCGAGGGTGAGTCGGGCGTAGGTGCGGCCGAGGGCGTGAGGGCTCGACGTGTCCGTGAGGCGGCCTGGTTCGGCGGAGTTGAGGGCGGGCTCCCAGCGGTCGAGTCGGGTCACACGGTCGCCGATGGAGCGGCAGAAGCGGGTGAGCGCGTCAGGGCCGCCGAGTTCGCGGAGGAGGAGGTTGGCGGCGGCGTTGTCGCTGTACCGGATCGCTGCCGCGCACAACTCCTCGACCGTCATACCGGCTTCGAGGTTCGCGGGCAGGCCCGTGATCGGTGCGTAGCCCGATTGCGCTACGTCCGTCGCCGTGTAAAGCCGTCGTTGGGCGAGGAAGGTGCCGTCCCGATCGAGGTCCCTCAGCACTGCGGCCACGGCGATCGTCTTGAACGTGGAGCACATGGGGAACAGTTCGTCCGCGCGATACGCCACCGTCCGCCCGGTGACGGTGTCCTGGGCGAAGACTCCCAGCCGTGCGGAGTGCGACCTCTCAAGAGCGCAGAACCGATCGGCGAGTTCGCCTCCCTGCGAGCGTGCCCCCTGCGCGGAGGCCCGCCCTCCGGTGGCGAGAGCGGTGACGGTCGCGGCCGCCGCGATTCCGCCGAGGATCCGTCGTCGGCTCGGTCGATGGTTCGGTCGGTGATTCATGGTGCCTCCTCCTGGGGGTCATCGGGCAAGGCGGTCGATGGCCCCCAGGACCTTGGCCGGGCCGTCCTCGGTGGCGAGGGCGGTGGCGAGGGTGTGGGCGTGGGTGCGGTGGTGGGGGTTGTCGAGGGTCTGGCGGATGGCGGTGGCGAGGCGGGGGGCTGTGAGGTGGGGGAGGGGGATCGGGCCGGGGGAGGTGCCGAGGCGGGTGAGGCGGGCGGACCAGAAGGGGGCGTCGAGTTGGGCGGGGACGGGGACGGTGGGGGTCCCGGCGCGGAGGGTGGCGGCGGTCGTGCCGGCTCCGGCGTGGTGGACGGTGGCGGCCATGCGGGGGAAGAGCCAGTCGTGCGGGGTGTCGCCGATGGTGAGGACGTCGTCGTTGTCGTCGGGGGCGGTGAGGCCGCTCCAGCCGGACTGGACGACGGCGCGGACGCGGGCGGTGCGCACGGCGGCGAGGACGGTGGCGGTGAGTCGTTCGGGGTCGGGGACGACGAGGCTGCCGAAGCCGATGTACACGGGTGGCGGTCCGGCGGCGAGGAAGTCCAGGAGGCGGTGCGGGGGTTGCCAGTCGGGGTCGGTCCGGGGCCACCAGTAGCCGGTGACGCCGAGGGACGGGTGCCAGTCGGCGGGGCGGGGGACGACTCTGGGCGAGAAGCCGTGCAGCACGGTGCGGTTGCGGCGGCCGCGTGCCACGGAGCCTTCGGGTAGGCCGAGTTGGCGGCGGAGGCCGTGGACGGCGGGGGCGAAGAGCCGGTCGACGGCGGCCTGCACGGCGTGGCCGGCGATCAGGTTGCCCGGTCCGCCGAGGGATCGGGTGCCGGTGACGGCCGGGGCGAACTCGCGGGTGGGGGAGAGGGGTTGGAGGTGGAGGGCGATGTTCGGGATGCCGGCGGCCTCGGCGACGGCCTGGCCCAGGTCGGCGGTGGTGCTGGTGGTGAGGAGGAGGTCGGCGCCGGGTTCTGCCGCGGCGGCGATCCCCGCGCCGAGTGCGGGCATGAACGAGCGGGCGAGGCGCACCAGTTGGAGGAGGCCGAGCGGACCGGAGCCGGCCCGCAGGACCCGCTGGCCGTGGGCGGAGGCGAGTTCGGCGCGCGGGTCGATCGGCAGCGGGCGGAACTCCAGTCCGCAGGCGCGGACGTCCTCGGCGAAGGTCGCGTGGGTGGCGAGGGCCACCTGATGGCCGGCCGCGTGGAGGCGGGCGCCGAGTCCGGTGATGGGGGCGACGTCGCCCCGTGAACCGGCGGTGGCGATCAGGATGCGCATGGCCGCAGTATTCCGGGGCAGTCGGGTCCCGAGAAGGGCGCCACGCCAGCGGGGGACCGCGGGCCGCGGGCCTCCGCGCCCGGACCGGCCGGGCGCGGAACCGTCCGACGGTGGTGCGGCGTCCCTGCAGGCAGTACGGCGTGCACGGGGCCGCCGTACGGCTCGAAGGGCGGTAGGACATGAGCTTCGTCGCATGGATCGTGCTGGGCCTGGTGGCCGGGGCTCTGGCCAAGCTGCTGCTGCCGGGGCGGGACCCGGGGGGCCTGGTGGTGACCACCCTGATCGGTGTCGCCGGCTCCTTCGTCGGCGGGTGGATCTCCGCGAAGTTCCTGGACCGGCCGGTGACGGCGCAGTTCTTCGACCTGGCGACCTGGGCGTCCGCGATCGGTGGCGCCCTGGTGCTGCTGATCCTCTACCGGCTCGTCTTCGGCAACTCCCGCAACTGACGGCGGCCCGGGGCGAAGGGCAGGGGCGAGGAGAGCACTGCGACGGGCCCGACCGGCCGCGCGGGCGAACCGCGCGGCCGGTCCGTCGTGTCCGGGGGCCAGGGCCAGGGCCAGGACCGGGGTCGGGACCGGGCCGGAGGGGAACGGGCGGGGCTCAGGCCCTGGTGGCCAGGCCGCCGAGGATGAGCCGCCAGAGGGCCTCGAAGCGCTCGTCGGCGGCCGGGTCGGACCAGCTCGCCGCGTGGACGGGGTCGTGGAAGTGCGCGGTCGCCTCGAACACGGCGCGGGCGGTCGGGTCGACGGGGGCGGTGCGGAACTCCCCGTTCTCGGTGCCGTCCCGGACGATGTCGGCGATCTGGGAGATCAGCGTCCTGATGTGGGCGTCGACCGTGTGGCTGTTCTCGCCGACCAGCGTCATGTAGGTCGCGAACAGCTGAGGGTCGTCGAAGGCCTTCCGGCGCTTGGCGGCGAAGAGCGTGGTCAGCCAGCGGTACAGGCGCTCGGCGGCCGGTCCGGTCCCGCTGGCGACCAGGCGCAGCTCGTCGTGGGCCTGGTCGAGCCAGCGTTCGGTGACGGCCTCGCGCAGGGCCGCCTTGCTAGGGAAGAAGCGGTAGACGCTGCCGTGGCTGACGCCGAGCGTGCGGGCGACGTCGACGACGGTGGCCTTCGCCGGTCCGAACCGCCTGAGGACGTCCTCCGTCGCGCTCAGGATCTGTTCGGCGGTGAGTGCGCTGTCCGTGCTCACGGGGAGGTACGTCCTTACGGGTGAGGCGTCCGCCCGCCGGGGTGCGGCGGGCGGACGGTCGGCCGGTCGGCGGCCGGGCTGGGCCGCCCGTCGGCCGACGGTTGGCACGGGTGCTGACGGCCCCGCCCGGAGCGGGCTGCCGACGTGGCCGGGACCGCGCCTCAGTGCTCGCTGTCGAGATGGGCCATCTGGGCGGCAGCGTACCTGTCGCCGGCCGCGGACCCGGCGGGGACCGCCGCCTCGATGGCCGCGAGGTCGGCCTCGGTGAGGGTCACGTCGAGCGCTCCGAGGGCCTCGGTGAGGCGGTCGCGGCGGCGGGCGCCGACCAGCGGGACGACGTCCTCGCCGCGCGAGGCGACCCAGGCGATCGCGATCTGCGCGACGGTGGCGTTCCGTTCGGCGGCGACCGCGCGCAGGGCGTCGACGAGCCGGAGGTTGTGGGTGAGGTTGTCGCCCTGGAAACGGGGGCTGTGGCCGCGGAAGTCGGTGCCGGCCAGTTCCCGGTCGTTCTGCCAGTGGCCGCTGAGCAGGCCGCGCGAGAGCACGCCGTAGGCGGTCACGCCGATGCCGAGCTCGCGCGCGGCGGGCAGGATCCCGGCCTCGACGGAGCGGGAGATCAGCGAGTACTCGATCTGGAGGTCACTGATCGGGTGGACGGCGGCGGCGCGGCGCAGGGTGTCGGCGCCGACCTCGGAGAGACCGATGTGGCGGACGTAGCCGGCCTCGACCAGCTCGGCGATCGCGCCGACGGTCTCCTCGACCGGCACGGCCGGGTCCAGCCGGGCGGGGCGGTAGATGTCGACGTGGTCGGTGCGCAGGCGGCGCAGGGTGTAGGCGAGGGCGGTCTTGACCGCCGCCGGGCGGGCGTCGTAGCCGAGCCACTGGCCGTCCGGGCTGCGCTGGGCGCCGAACTTCACGCTGATCCGGACGTCCTCGCGGTCGCGGCCGCGCAGCGCCTCGTGGATCAGCAGCTCGTTGTGGCCCATGCCGTAGAAGTCGCCGGTGTCGAGCAGGGTGATGCCGGCGTCGAGGGCGGCGTGGATGGTCGCGATGCTCTCGGCCTCGTCGGCGGGGCCGTAGAGGTCCGACATGCCCATGCAGCCGAGGCCGAGGGGGGAGACCGTCGGGCCGGTGGCACCGAGCTTGCGCGGGGGGAGGTGGCGGGGGTTCTGGGTGGTGGACATGGTTCAACGATGACACAACGACTGACAGATTTCAAAATCTGTCATCTGAAATATGTCAGCTGTTATTCGTCGACCATCGGACCGGGGCCGGAGGGTGGGGTGGAGGTGGGGGCGTTGGGGCCTCGGCCGTCCGCGTGCCGCTGGAATGACTCACCCCTCGTGCCCGCCGCACCCCCCGCTCCGGTCGCAGTACGGCGGCTCCGCGCTCCGGCCGCAGCCGCACAGCATCGCCCTCGGCGTCTCCCGGACCTCCCCCGACGCGTCCGTCACCCGCAGCTCGCCCCGGACCAGCAGCCGCCCGTCGGCCGTCCGCCGCACCGTGGTCGGCCGGTCCGGCGCCTCCGCCCCGCCGTCCGCCAGCCGGTAGGCCAGCGCCCCCGTCGGACAGCGGCGCACCACCTCGGCGATCACCCCCGGCTCGGCGGCGTCCGGCATGATCCACGGCCGCCGTGCCGTGTCGAACACCGTCGGCAGCCCGTGCACGCACTCGGCGGCATGCCGGCACACCCGGGCGTCGAAGGACACCGTGATCCCGTCCCCCCGGTACGCCCGGGCACCGCTGGCGCGCCCGTCCGCCGCCTTTTCGGCCCCGCTGCCGCCCGTGTCCTCGGAGCCTGCGCTCTCGGCGGCGCCCGTGTCCTTCGTGCCTGCGCGGCCGGCGGCGGCCATCAGTCGCTCACCCGGCTGCGGTTCTCGTACGCCAGGTCGATGTACTCGGGATGCCGGAGCATCCACCCCTTGATGAATGGACACGTCGCCAGGACCGCCAGCCCCCGCGCCCGCGCGTCGTCCAGGGCCGCCCGGGCGAGCGCCCCGCCGACACCCTGCCCCTCGTACGCGGGCTCGACCACCGTGTGCGGATACACCACCAGCCCGTCGCTGCGCAGGTACTCGGCGAACCCGGCCAGGGCGCCGTCCGACCACGCCTCGAAGCGACCGGCACCCTCGGTGTCACGGATCGTGACCGTCATGGCGGACTCCTCACTGCTCGATGCGCCGCTCGGCGCACTGCTCGACGCACTTCTCGATCCACTGCTGGATCCACTGCTCGGCCCGCCGGTCGGGCCGTCGGCGTCGGGCCGCGGGCGCCCGGTCCATCATCGAGCGGACGCCGCGACCCCGCCCGCCGGACTGTCGGCGCTCGCGGCGGTCGTACCCGTTCGGCCCGCACCCGATTCACCCGTGCCCGGTTCACCCGCCGCCGAGCTCGCGGGCCCCGGGTCCGTCGCCGGCCGGCTCCCGCCCGGTGAGCGCAGCAGATGGGCCCGCGCCGGCGGGACGTTCCGCCACGCCACCCGGCTGCCCAGCCCGTACTCCTCCTCGAACCCGCGCAGTAACCGCACCACCGCCCGGTGCCGCGCACTCTGCCGGGGGCCCGATGTCAGCAGCCGCGCCGCCGACGTCCCCAGGTAGCCGAAGTACGTCAGCTCACCGCCCGGCACCAGCAGCCGCAGATAGAGATCGAGGATGCGCCGCACCTCCACCGGCTCGAAGTTGGTGAACGGGAGCCCCGACACGATCACGTCGTACCGTTCGGCGGCCGCCACCACCACCGGCCGATCGTCGTCGCGGCCTCCCTCCCCGGCGACGGGTGAGCCGCACCCCGGGAGGTCCTGGACCCGGCACGTCGACAGCCGCAGGTCGAGACCGGCCCCGCGCCGCGCCAGCTCCTCGTCCGTCCGCAGCCGTTGGGCGAAGCGCGGATTGGGCTCCACCACGTGCAACCGGTCGCCCGCCCGCAGCACCCGGACCAGCCGCCTCGTCACCACGCCCGTCCCGGCCCCCACCTCCAGCACCGAGAGCGGCCGGTCCGGACGGCTCGTGGCCGGGACCGTCAGCGCGTTCACCAGTTCCACCCCGCTCGGCGCCACCGCGCCCGTCAGCCGGAACGTGCGCAGCGCCTCGGAGAGGAAGAGCCACCCGTCACCGCCGCCCGGCCTCCGCCGCCCGGCGCGATCGGTCGCGGTGCTCGCGATCTCGGTGCTGTCGGCGGGGGAGACGGACCCGCGGCCGAGCTGATGTGTCGTCATGGCAGTGACGCTAGAGAGCGTCAGACCTGCGTGGAACGGCCGAAAGATGCCCCGCACCCCCGACGAAAGTAGAGGGTGCCGATGGCCGATCGACAGGGGTGGCGCACTGTCGATCCGTCGTAGCATCGGGCCCCGGACGACGGATGGAAGGAGGTGCGATCCGCATGAACAACCAGAAACGCCCGCTCGGTTGGTACGCCCCCGGTCGGCACCGCCCGACCGAGACGCTGTACCTGCTGACCGTCCTCGTGCTCGTCGTCGAGGAGAGCCTCGCCCAGTGGCACATCCACGACCTCCCCGGGCGCCCGGTGCGCATCGCCGGGGCCGTCCTCGCCCCGCTCTCCCTGCTGCTGGCCCGCCGCCACCCGGTCGCCGCCGCCGTGCTCCCCGTACTCTTCAGCGGACTGCTGAACCGCGCCTTCCCCGGCCTGTTCAGCCTCTACCACCTGGCCTCGACTGGCCGCTCCGGCCCGGCACTCGCCGCCGCGGTCGTGCTCGCCGGGCTCGGCGCGGTCCGGGCCGAGTCCCTCGCCGATTGGGCCGGCACCACCGGTTCCCAACTCCTGGTCGAGGCGGCCGTACTCTCCCTCGGGCTGTGGCTGCACGGGCGCCGCGTGCTGATCCGGACCCTGAACGCCAAGGTCGAGGCACTCGGCCGGGAGCGCGAACTCCGAGCCGAGCAGGCCCGCGCCGCCGAACGCGCCCGGATCGCCCGCGAGATGCACGACGTCCTCGCCCACCGGCTCAGCCTCCTCGTCCTGCACGCAGGTGTGCTGCGCGACCGGGCCCAGGCCGGCACGGTGGCGGACGACCCGGAGCACCTCGCCCACCGCCTCGAACTGCTCCGGGCCACGGCCGCCCGCTCGCTCGACGACCTGCGCGACGTTCTCGGCGCGCTCCGGGCCGATCCACCCGAACCGCCCGGTGACGCCGGACTGGCCGGACCGTCCGGTCCGGCCGGGGCGCCCGACAGCGTCCTCGCCGCCGCCGGGCGAGGGAGCGCGAGTACGGGCGCGAGTACGGGACCGGACGCCGAGCCGGGCCCCGCACCCCCTGAGGCAGGCGATGCGCTGCTCCCCGAGCCCGCCGTTCCCCGTCCACCCGCCGACTCCCGTTCGCCCGTCGCCGCGCCCGCGCTCCGCGACCTCGCCGACCTCGTCGCCGAGGCCACGGGCTCGGGCCAGCGAGTGGAACTGGCCCTCGCCGGCGACCCGGAGGACATCCCGACCACCCACCGGCTGGCCGTGCACCGGGTCGTCCAGGAGGCGTTGACCAACGCGCGCAAGTACGCGCACACCGCTCCGGTAACCGTCCGCGTCCGCTACGGCGCGCCCGCGACGACCGTCGAGGTGCTCAACGGTGCGGGTGGCCCGGCTCCGTCCGGTGCCTGCACCGGGAGTGGTTACGGCCTGGTCGGACTCGGCGAGCGGGTCGGCGCGCTCGGCGGGCACTTCGACGCAGGTCCCGACGGCCGGGGCGGGTTCCGTCTCGCCGCCCGTCTTCCGGCACCGGTCCGGCTCCCGGTCCGGCCCCCGCTCGGCCCGACTGCACGCGCGCCCGCCCGGACCGCCCGCCGGGCGGTCGACCCGCGCCCCGACCGGAACCCGGGCACCGCACCCGCCGCACCGATCACACCTCCCACGCCTGCCACGCCCGCCCTACCGTCCGTCCCACCGGCCCACCCACGGCCCGGCCGGAGCCCCGCCCCGGCGGCCGCCGGCCCGCGGACCGGCCCGAACCCACCGAGCGAGGCGACGTGATCCGCACCATGGTGGTCGACGACGACGCGCTCGTCCGGCTCGGACTCGTCGACCTGCTCGCCCAGGACCCGGAGCTGACCGTGGTCGCCGAGGCCGCCGACGGACTGGAGGCCGTCGAACTCGCCGCCCGCCACCGTGTCGACGTCGCCCTGATGGACATCCGGATGCCCAGACTCGACGGCATCGCCGCGACCCGCCGGCTCCGCGCGCTGCCGGACGGTCCGCGCGTCATCGCGCTCACCACCTTCGACCTCGACGAGTACGTCTACCGGGCGCTGGCGGCCGGTGCCGACGGCTTCCTGCTCAAGGACACCCCGCCCGCCGAGATCGCCCGCGCCGTCCACGTGGTCGCCGGCGGACAGGGCATGCTCCACCCGGCGGCCGCCCGCCGCCTCATCGACCGTTACCACCGCACCGGAGAGCCGCGCGCGGTCGCGGCCCGCGACCGCCTGGTGGGGCTCACACCGCGCGAGGGCGAGGTGCTGCGCGAACTCGCCGTCGGCCGCTCCAACGCCGAGATCGCCGCCGTCCTCGGGATGCGCGAGAGCACGGTCAAGGCCCATGTCAGCCGGATCCTCACCGGGCTGGGGGTGGGCAACCGCGTCCAGGCGGCACTGCTCGCCCGGGACGCCGGGATCGTGGGCGACGGCGGCTGACCGACCGCCCTCCCCTCGTGCGACGATCCGTCCGCAGTCCTCCACCATCGCCTGGGAACACGGTGGTTTGCCCCGAACCGACCGCCCCCGGATCAGCGTCGCGCGGTAGTCGACGCCGTTCCGCCGTCACCCATCTGGCTTGGAAAAGGCGCGCCTTGGCGTCCTGTGCTGCCGAACCACGGCCCCGGGTCCATGGTGGAGGTGGGCGCGATCCGGCGACCGCGCCCGCGCGCCGAGCCGGGTTCGCACGCCGTGCGCCGACCGCCGTTCAGCGGCCGGACGACGGGGGCGGATCCCGACCCCGGCACGCTGGGAGCAGGGCCACCTCGCAGGAAACCGAACGGTTCTTCTAGGCTCACATCTCGGCTTCCCTGTGGTGGTGCGTCGTTCTGCGCCCGCCGCAAGGGAAGCCGCCGTCCACGGAGGCTCCGGGACGATCGGGGCCACCGGATCGAGCGAGGAGGACGCACATGCCACACACGCCGCCCAGCCGTTCCAGCGCACTTGGAACGGACGGACCCTCTTGGTGTCCCGCCGTCACAGCCGGGCCTGTCGGCCCGGTGACCTGGCCGGGGCGGACCGGCCGCCCCGGCCGATCCGCGCGGCCGCTGTATACCGGCGGCGGCCGCGGAGGCAAGCGTTGAGTCCTCAAGCCGTCCGCCCCGCCACTTCCGCGGCAAGCCCCGTGGCCGCCGCGACCGCTGTCCCTGCCGCTGCCCCGGTGGCCGTCGCCGCCGGCACGATCACCGCCCCGACCGCCCCGACCGCCTCGACCCCTGCGGCATCGAAGGCCACGGCCGGGTCCGCCGCCGCGAACGCCGCCGCCGTCACCGCGAACGGCGTCACCGCGAACGCCGCCACCACCACCACGGTCACCACGACGACGTCCGGCGCCACCACTGCCGCCGTCGCCACGACAGCAGTCACCACTGCCTTCGCCCCCGTCGAGCCGACCAGGACCGCCGGCGCCGCAACAGCCCCGGCCGCCCCCGGCACGACCGTGAGAACCGGCACCGCCCGAACCGCCCTCGCCCCGGCCGCCCCCACATCCGCCGCCGCGACACCCACCGCAGCGGCCCCCCACACTCCGGCCGTCCCCGACAGCGAGGGCCAACCAGGCCCCACCGCCGCTCTCCCCGGTCTGCCCCAGGCCCTGTCCACCCGCGCCCGCACCCTCGCCGGAGCCGTCCGGCGACGCTGCGCGGACCTGGCCCGGATCGAGTCCCCCAGTGGCGACGCACCCCGACTCGACGCCCTTGCCGAGGAGTTGGCCGCCGGATTCCGGGCCACCGGCGCCACCGTCCATCGCGAACCGGGTCCGGCCGGCGACCATCTCGTCCTCCAATGGGAGGGCCGCGACGAAAGCCTGCCGCACCTCCTCGTGGTCGGTCACCACGACACCGTCTGGCCGGCCGGAATCCTCAACGACTGGCCGGTCACCGAGCAGGACGGCACCCTGAGCGGGCCCGGCGTGGTCGACATGAAGGGCGGACTTGCCATCCTGGAGGGCGCCTTCGCCCTGCTCGCCGACCTCGGCCAACGCCCCCACCGCACGGTCCGCCTGGTCGTGGTCTCCGACGAGGAGGTCGGCAGCCCGGACGGCAGGCGCCTGGTCGAACGCCAACTGCGCGACGCCGCGGCCGTACTCGGCCTCGAACCGCCCCACCCGGACGGTCGGCTCAAGACCGCCCGCCGCGGCTCCACCCGGGTGCGGCTCACCGTCACCGGGCGCGAGGCGCACGCCGGCAACGACGCCGCGGACGGCGTCTCGGCAGTGGACGAACTGGTCGACCAGCTAGTCGCCGTCCGCGGCCTGACCAGCCTCCCCGGCACCGAGCTGAACGCGGGCCGGATCAGCGGCGGCAGCCGGGCCAACGTCGTGGCGGGCCGGGCCGAGGCGGAACTCGGTCTGCGCTTCTCCACCACCGAGGCGCAGCGCCGGACCCTCGACAACCTCGCCCGCCTGACCGCGCTGCGGCCGGGCGCACGGGTGCGGACCGAGGTACTGTCCAGCCGCCCGGCCTGGCCCGAGCGGTCCGCGAACCCGCTGCTGCGCCACGTCCGTTCGCTCGCGGCGGTGCTCGGACAGCAGTTGGACGGCGGTCCGGCGGGCGGGGCGGGCGACACCAACCTGCCGGGCTCGCGCGGACTCCCCACGCTCGACGGCTTCGGCGCCGTCGGTGGAGGCGCGCACGCCCGGCACGAGCACATCCGGATCGACCAGCTGGCACCGAGGATCGCCCTGCTCGCGGCGCTCCTCGCCGTTCCGCTCCCGCGGTTGCGCGACCGCTCGGAGGGGTGACCCTCGGAGGGTGACAGCTCGGAGGCGTGACGGGGCTCGGTGTCCCGGCCGGTGACGGCTGAGGACTGACCGGGGCCGTCGGCGGACAGCTGACGGCGGCCGACGGCTGGCAGATTGTGAAATCTGTCAGCCGTCAGCCGTTCAGTGCGTCCCGGCTTCCCCTCCGGTGTCCGCGAGCAGCGGGAAGAGCCGGGTGACCGCCGCGACGGGGCGGGTCCCGGTGTGCGGTTCGCGCTGCCGGTAGGGCGCGAGCAGGGCGCGGACGGCGGCGCCGAGGTCGGCGAGTTCGTCGCTGGTGAGGTGCAGGACATCGCTGGAGGTCTGGTCCCGCTGCCATTCGGCTGGCGCGGCGGACCGGTTGGCGAGCCAGTGGCGGTAGCTGCCGTCCTCCAGCTCGGTCGCCAGCTCGGGCGTCAGGTCGCTGCCGGTCCGGCCGGCTCCCGGCGTACCCGACTCGGGAGGCATCAGCGACCCCTCCCATCGCAGCCGCCACGGACGGGAACGGCCGTCCACGGTCGGCGCCTCCTCGACCAGTCCGTACCGGGCCAGCTGCCGGAGGTGGAAGGAGCAGGTTCCGGAACTCTGGTGGATCATCTGCGCGGCCTGGTTGGCGGTGATGCTGCCCCACTCGGCGATCAGGTCGAGCAGTGCGGCGCGGACCGCGTGCTGCGGCAGCGGTCGGGAGGGCGCCCCGCTCTGGAGGGCGGCCGGTTCGGCGGGAGTGTTGTTGTGGGTGGTCACTTTGCAAAGCCTCCGCTTTGCAAAGTTCTTTGGCAAGTCCGGATCGCACGATCCGTGGCCGGGCCAGTGTTCGCAATGCATGTACGGCCACCAGTGGCGTGCGCGGGGGCGCTCGCGACCGCCTTCCCACACTTTGCAAAGTGCACACTTTGCAAAGTGTGGGAGAGTGACGAGCAGTGGAGCCGACGCCGGATCGCCGGTGCCGGCTCCTGCGCGCCACGGTGCCGCATCGGGCACCGTGGCGCGGAGAACGCAGCAACCCAGCAGTGCAGCAACCCGGCAAGGCAGCAGCCCAACAACGCGGCAGCGCAGCAGCCCAACAACGCAGCAGCGCGGCAGCGCAACAACGCGGCAATGCCGGAACCCGGCCCTGCAGCAACCCGGGAGCGCAGGAGTGCGGCACGCGGGACTGCCGGACCGCAGTGGCACGGAAGCCGCAGGCATCACGGAGGGGGAGAAGAGCATGGCGCGACGCGAGTCGGTGGAGCGGGCTGAGCGGGCGGAGCCGGTCCGGGGGCAGGTGAGGGTGCAGGGCGAGGTGCGGGTGTCCTACCCGGAGGTGCCGCCGGAGGCGTTGCGGGGCGAGGTGCGGCGGGTCACCGTCGTCGGGGAGGACGTGTTGCACCGCCGGTGCCGGGACGTGGCGGAGGAGGAGTTCGGCACGCCCGCGCTGGCGCGGCTGGTCGACGACATGTTCGCCACCATGCGGGTCGCCGAGGGGGCCGGGCTGGCCGCGAACCAGGTCGGCGTCGACCTCCAGCTCTTCGTCTGGGACTGCTTCGACGAGGACGGCGTCCGGCACGTCGGCCACATCCTCAACCCGGTGCTCGACGAGTTGCCCGCCGGGGCGAGGCGGCTGGTCGAGGCGGAGGAGGGTTGTCTCTCCGTCCCCGGTCCGTACGCGGTCCTGGCCCGGCCGGACCGGGCGGTGGTCCGGGGCCGGGACCTGGACGGCCGGCCGCTGGTCGTCGAGGGGACCGGCTACTTCGCGCGCTGCCTCCAGCACGAGGCCGACCATCTGGGCGGCGGCCTCTACATCGACCGCCTCGCCGCCCGGGAGCGGCGCGCGGCGCTGCGTCGCATGGAGGAGCGCAAGGCGGAGGTGTTCGCCGGGCGGGCCGTGCGCGCCGAGGAGCTGGCCGCCCTGCGCCGGGCGTCGGCCTGACCCGGGCCCTCCGCGCCGTCGGCGGGTGACCGGCGGGTGACCTGCGGCGACGCGGTCCACTCGGCCGGGCCCGAGCCCCCAGGGGCCCGGGCCCGGCCGCTGTCCGTCCCGGGACCGCCTTGCCCGTCCCCGGGTCCGCCGCCCCGTCCCCGGGTCCGCCGCCCCGACATCGGCGGTGCTCCCTTGTCAGTCGACCGTCCCACCGCGCACAATGGTACCGACCGAACGGTCAGTCGGTTGGCGGCCCGCCGACGGGTGGGGACACAGGCAGCGAAAGGGGACCGTGGTGACAGCAGAGGTGGCCGAGCGGCCCGGGGCATCGCCCGAGGAGGCGTTCGAGGCCGTCATCGCCGCGGAGCAGCGCATCGAGCCCCGCGACTGGATGCCCGACGCCTACCGGGCGACCCTCGTCCGCCAGATCGCCCAGCACGCCCACTCCGAGATCATCGGCATGCAGCCCGAGGGCAACTGGCTCACCCGGGCCCCCTCCCTGCGGCGCAAGGCGATCCTGCTCGCGAAGGCCCAGGACGAGGCCGGCCACGGCCTGTACCTCTACGCCGCCGCCGAGACCCTCGGCGTGGACCGCGCCGAACTCACGGAGAAGCTGATCTCCGGCCGCCAGAAGTACTCCTCGATCTTCAACTACCCGACCCTCACCTTCGCCGACGTCGGTGTGATCGGCTGGCTGGTCGACGGCGCCGCGATCTGCAACCAGGTCCCGCTCTGCCGCTGCAGCTACGGCCCGTACGCGCGCGCCATGGTCCGGATCTGCAAGGAGGAGTCCTTCCACCAGCGGCAGGGCTACGAGCTGCTGATGACGCTGATGCGCGGCACCGAGGCCCAGCGGCGGATGGTCCAGGACGCGGTGGACCGCTGGTGGTGGCCGTCGCTGATGATGTTCGGCCCCTCGGACGCCGCCTCGCCGAACACCGCCCGTTCGATGGCCTGGCGGATCAAGCGGCACACCAACGACGAGCTGCGGCAGCGCTTCGTCGACATGACCGTGCCGCAGGCCGAGCACCTCGGCGTCACCCTCCCCGACCCCGGGATGAGCTGGAACGAGGAGCGCGGCAGCTGGGACTTCGGCGAGCCGGACTGGTCGGAGCTGACCCGGGTCATCCAGGGCCAGGGCCCGTGCAACGCCCAGCGGGTGGATCGGCGGCGGGCCGCCCACGAGGACGGCGCGTGGGTGCGCGAGGCCGCCACCGCGTACGCGGAGAAGCGTCGCGCCGAGGCCGGCGCGAGCGCCGGGACGGACGCGAGTACCAGGACGCACGCGGCTACGGCGACAAACGCGGCTGCCGGGCCGGACGCCGGTACGAAGACGGAACAGGAGAACGGAAAGTGACCGAGTCCAAGGCCGGCTGGCCGCTCTACGAGGTGTTCGTGCGCCCCCGGCGGGGCCTGAACCACGTGCACGTCGGCTCCCTGCACGCGGCCGACGACCGGATGGCGCTGCTCGCCGCCCGCGACCTCTACACCCGCCGCAACGAGGGCGTCAGCCTCTGGGTGGTCCGCTCCGACGCGATCACCGCGTCCACCCCGGACGAGCGCGACCCGTTCTTCGCGCCCAGCGGCGACAAGGTCTACCGCCACCCGACCTTCTACGACATCCCCGAGGATGTCCCGCACATCTGACCGGGAGCAGCCGAACCATGACCGACGACCACGTGTACCTGAGCCTCGCCGAGGCGTCCCCCGAGCCCGAGGGCGAGGGCCGCTGGGCGTACGGGACGGGCTTCGCCGACCCGCTGCTCGGGGTGGACACCGCCGTCCCGCCCGGGCTGGACGGGGCCGACCTCGCGGCCTACTGCCTCATGCTGGGCGACGACGCGCTCGTCCTCTCCCAGCGCCTCATCGAGTGGTGCACCCGCGCGCCCGAACTGGAGGAGGAGGTCGCGCTCGCCAACCTCGGCCTCGACCTCCTCGGCCAGGCCCGCCAGCTGCTCACCCGGGCCGGGCAGGCGGACGGCTCCGGGCGGACCGAGGACGACCTGGCGTACTGGCGCGAGGAGCACGAGTTCCGCAACGTCCGCCTGGTCGAGGCGCCGAACGGGGACTTCGCGTACTCGATCGCCCGCCTGCTGCTGTTCTCCACCGTCCGCGGCGCGCTGTACGAGGCGCTGGCCGGGCACGCCGACCCGGTGCTGGCGGCGGTCGCGGCGCGCGGGGTGAAGGAACTGGCGTACCACCGCGAGTACGCCACCGCCTGGACGCTGCGGCTCGGCGACGGCACCCCGTACTCGGCCGAGCGGATGCAGGCCGGTCTGGACGCGGTCTGGCCGCTGCTGGAGGAGCTCCTCACCGCGCACCCGGTCGAACTGCGGGTCGGGGTGGACCCGGCGACGCTGCGCGAACCGGTGCTGCGCTCCCTGGCGGCGGTGCTGGCGGAGGCCGGACTGGCCGTGCCGGACGTGCCGGGGCTGGCGACCGTCGGCGGCCGGGCGGGCCGGGACGGGGTGCACAGCGAGGCCATGGGCCTGCTGCTCGCCGAGCTGCAGGTGCTGGCCCGCGCGCATCCGGGCGCGACGTGGTGACGGCCGTGGCCGGGGAGCGCGCGTCGAGCGGGGCCGCCTGGGCGGTGGCGGCCGCCGTGCCGGACCCGGAACTGCCGATGCTGACCCTGGCCGACCTGGGTGTGCTGGCCGAGGTCGAGGTGGCCGGGGGTCCGGAGGAGCCGGTGGTGACCGCCTGGCTCACCCCGACCTACTCGGGCTGTCCCGCCGTCGCCGAGATGGCCGCCGATGTGGACCGGCGGCTGCGCGCGGCCGGGTTCGCGGACGTCCGGGTCCGGCTGCG
>NZ_JAIY01000003.1:325589-336203 GCF_000710405.2 Kitasatospora sp. MBT66
CCGGCAGTCCCGTCGGCCCCGCCGTCGGCAGAGCCGACCGCGGCAACCACGCCGACCGCGCCGCTGTCCGCTGCGCCGTCGTCCGCCGCGCCGTCGCCTGTGCGCCCGGCCCGCCGGCCGGCGTTCCACACGCTGCGGATCGCCGCGGTGGAGCGGCTCTGCGACGACGCCGTCGCCGTGACCTTCGCGGTGCCGGACGGGCTCACGGAGGCCTTCGCGTTCCGGCCGGGGCAGACGCTGACGCTGCGCCGGGTGGTGGACAGGGTCGACGAGCGCCGCTCGTACTCGATCTGCGCCCCCGTCGGCGGCCCGCTGCGCATCGCCGTGCGCGAGGTGCCGGGCGGCCTGTTCTCCCGCTGGCTGGTGCGGGACGCCGGGCCCGGGGAGGAGGTCGAGGTGCTGACGCCGTCCGGCCTGTTCACCCCCGACCTCGGCGAGCCCGCCGACCATGTGCTGCTGGCCGCCGGTTCCGGCATCACGCCGATGCTGTCCATCGCCGCCTCCGTGCTGGCCGCCGACCGCGCCTCCACCGTGACCCTGCTCTACGGCAACCGCCGCAGCGACACCGTGATGTTCGCGGACGAGCTGGCCGATCTGAAGGACCGCTACCTGGGCCGCTTCCAGCTGGTCCACGTGCTCTCCCGGGAGACCCGGGACGCCGAACTGCTCAGCGGCCGGCTCGACCCGGAGCGGGTCGAGGCCCTGCTGCGGGCGCTGGTGGACGTGCCGGCGGTCGGCCACTGGTGGCTCTGCGGGCCGTTCGGGATGGTCACCGGGGCGAAGGAGCTGCTCGGCGGGCTGGGCGTGCCGACCGAGCGGGTGCACCAGGAGCTGTTCCACGCCGAGGACGAGCCGATCGGCGAACGCCCCGACGACATGCCGGGCGCGGCGGACGGTGCCGAGGGCGTCGAACGCAGCGAGGTCACCGTCGTCCTGGACGGCCGGGGCAGCACGCTCAGCCTGCCGCGCGACCGGTCGGTGCTGGACGGCGCGCAGCGCTCCCGGCCGGACCTGCCGTTCGCCTGCAAGGGCGGGGTGTGCGGGACCTGCCGCGCCCTGGTCACCGAGGGGGAGGTGTCGATGCGGCGCAACTTCGCCCTGGAGGAGAAGGAACTGGCGGCCGGTTACGTCCTCACCTGCCAGGCCCGTCCGGTGACGGACCGGGTGACGGTCGACTTCGACCGCTGACGGGCGACGGACGAGCCGCCGCACCTGCTCGGGGCGGTGGCTCGCCCGTCCAGGCGCTACCCGGCGGGCACCGCGACCCCGGCCGACTCGAGCCCGGCCGATTCGACGCCGGCCGACTCGACCCCGGCCGGGTCGCCGAGCAGCGCGACGATCTCATTGACCGCCGCCCGGCCCGCGCGGTTGGCGCCGACGGTGCTGGCGGACGGCCCGTAGCCGACCAGGTGGACCCGGGGGTCGGCGGTGGCCCGGGTGCCGGTCAGGGCGATGCCACCGCCGGCGGAGCGCAGGCCGAGCGGGGCGAGGTGGCCGACCTCGGGGCGGAAGCCGGTCGCCCAGACGATCGCGTCGACGGCGAGTTCCTCGTCACCCCAGGCGACCCCGTGCTCGGTGAGGCGGTCGAACATCGGCCGGCGCCGCAGCGCGCCCAGCTCCTCGGCGCGGCGGTAGGCCACCGACGGTCCGAGCCCGGTCACGCTCACCACGCTGCGCACCGGCAGCCCCTGGCGGACCCGCTCCTCGACCTTGGCGACCACGGCGCGCCCGTACTCGGGGGTGAACGGCCCGGCGTGGTACACCGGCGGGGTGCGGGTGACCCAGACGGTCTCGCCGACCGTCGCGACCTCCGACAGCACCTGGATCGCCGAGGCGCCGCCGCCCACCACCAGGACCCGCTTGCCGGCGAACTCCTCCGGCCCCCGGTACGCGGCGTAGTGCAGCTGCCGCCCGGCGAACCGGCCCGGGTAGTGGGGCAGGAAGGGCCGGGTCCAGGTGCCGGTGGCGTTGATCAGGGCCCGGGCCGACCAGGTGCCGGAGTCGGTCTCGACCAGCAGCCGGGCGTCGGGCCGCGCCGATTCCGAGCGCACCGCCAGCACCTTGACCGGGCGCACCACCGGGAGCGCGTGCTGTGCCTCGTACGCCGCGAAGTACCCCGGGACGACCTCGCGCGCCGGTGCGTTCGGGTCGACGTCGGGCAGTTCGACGTCGGGCAGGTCGTGGAAGCCGTGCACGGTGGCCATCCGCAGCGAGGGGGACCGGTGGGCCCAGGCGCCGCCGGGGGCGTCGTCGGCGTCGAGGACGACGAACCCGCCGCCGCCGGTGCCGTCGGCCTCGCCCGCTCCGCTGCCTCCCGCTGCCGCTTCGCGGTAGGGGGCGAAGCCGCGGCGGCGCAGGTGGTAGGCGGCGGACAGGCCCGCCTGGCCCGCGCCGATCACCACGACGTCGACCCGGCGGACCGGGTCGGAGTTGGTTGCACCGTAAACAGTCACGCCGGTGAAACATCCGGTGCGCGGCGAGTGTTCCCGGCCGCCGCCTGGCCGGGAACACGGCCGCGCGCGGGCCCGTCCACCGCAGTGACCGGACCGGACCGGGTCGGACCTCCCCGGCTCAGGCCGTGGCCGGGGAGATCACCACCGCGGTCCCGTACGCGCAGACCTCCGTGCCCGCGTCGGCCGCCTCCGTCACATCGAAACGGAACATCAGCACCGCGTTCCCGCCGCGCGCCTTGGTCTGCTCGACCAGCCGCTCCATCGCCTCGTTCCGGCTCTCCACCAGGGTCTTGGTCAGACCGCGCAGCTCGCCGCCGACCAGCGACTTCAGCGAGGCGCCGATCTGGCTGCCGATGTGCCGGCTGCGCACCGTCAGACCGAAGACCTCGCCGATCACATGGTCCACCCGGTAGCCGGGGATGTCGTTGGTGGTCACTACCAGCACCTGGGCGTCCGGGCGCTGCCCGCCGCCGTACTCGTCGATGTTCGCCATGTCGCCCATCCTGCGGGCGCTTCGACGCCGTCGGACAGAGGCGCGCGGGGGCGCGACCGGGAGAAGGCGGAGCAGTGACGGCGAGAACGCGAAGGGTAGCCGGAACAGACCGGTGATCGGACGGCCGAAAGGCCGTACCGTAGCCCCATGGGCGAGCGAAGCGATCATCCACAGGGGCCGGGCGCGGCGGAGGACTCCGGCGCGCAGGAGATCGAGGCGACGGTGGTCCTGGGACTGCGGATCACGAACTGGCCGGCGCTGCGCGCCGCGGCCATCGCGGCCGTGGAGGAACTGGACTTCGACGGCGTCGATCCGGCCGGGCAGCGCCGTGAACTGCTGCGCGAGGTGGCCGAGGACGCCAACGCGGCACTCGGCGCACTGCTGCACCCGGACCGGCTGGTGGCCGCGATCCCCGGGGTCGAGGCGGTCGGCGGCACGCTGGAGATCAGCGTCACCGAGGACTTCGCGCCGGACTTCGCCGAACTGTTCCCGCTGGACGGCGACGAGGAGGACGGCGGCAGCTCGGCGGGCGACTGGACGCTCACCCCGCGCACCGCGTGCCTGCTCCACGCCCAGCTGCTCGGGCTGGCCGACGCCGCCTACGACGACCTCGACGAGCACGAGGACGAGCCGGTAGCCGATGGCGAGGAGGCGGACTGGACGGTGTTCGGCAGGCTGCCGCAGCGCACTTGGCGGCTGCACCGCAGCTGGCGCCGGGCGATGGCCCGCACCTTCGACGACCTCGCCGACGACCTCGCGCTCGGCGAATGGCCGCTGCCGCGCTGCCTGGCCGAGGAGATCGCGCTGCGGATGGCCCTGGTCGACGCCCGGACCCTGCTCGGCGCGCAGCCCGAGTCCGTCGCCGACATGATGGGCGACCTGCCCGCCGACCTGTACGACTACGACTGGGACGGCTGCCACGACGAGCTGTTCGGCGTCTACGGGCCGGACGACGGCGATCCGGAACTGACCGCGGAGCAGCGCGCCGAACTGCTGCTCACCGCCACCCACCCGGAGGGCTGGTTCCTGAACTACGACGACGCGGAGGAGCGGGACGCGCAGCGCGGCTACCGCCGCTGACCGCGAGCTGCCTACCGGTGCCCGGCGCCGATGACCGGGCCGGGCGCCGGGAACCCCGCGGTGATCGCCCCGGGGCGGGGGCTGGCATGCTGGACGGGTGACCTCACCGTTCGACGCCCCCGTCCCAGACCCGATGCCCGAGGACCGCGACGCCCGCCAGCAGTACGTGCTGCCGCTGGTGGTCCGGATGGAGCGCGCGACGCCGCCCGGGCGGACCGACGCGCTGGAGACCTCGGCGCGGGCGGTGCTGACCCTGCTGAACGACCCGCGGGTGGTCGAGCCGGAGGGCGAGTGGGCGGAGCGGGTGCTGGCCTGGGAGGACGCGCGGATCCGCAAGGTGGTCCGGCGGGCGCGCGGCGGCGAGTGGCGCCGGGCCGGCGAGCTGCCCGGCATCACGGTGACGGGCGTGGAGGCGGAGGTGCGGGTGTTCCCGCCGGTTCCGCTGGACGGCTGGCCGAAGGAACTGGCCAAGCTCCAGGTGTCGGGCACCGACCTGGAGGAGACCGGTCCGGTCGGCGCCGCGACGCCGGGCGTGCCGGTCCTGTGGCTGAACCCGGAACTGGAGATGAGCGCCGGCAAGACGATGGCGCAGACCGGCCATGCCGCGCAGCTCGCCTGGTGGCGGCTGGACGACGCCCGGCGCAAGGAGTGGGCGGAGAGCGGTTTCGCGCTCGCCGTCCGCACCGCGACGCCGCAGGCGTGGGCGGAACTCGTGGTCGGCGGACTCCCGCTGGTGCAGGACGCCGGCTTCACCGAGATCGCCCCCGGGAGCTGCACCGTGGTGGCGGACCACCCGGCGCTGCGCGGCTGAGAAGGGCGCCCGCCGCCCCGCCCCGGCGGCACGGTGTCAGACCTCCTGGCGGCGCAGGCTGCGTATGCCGGCCCAGGTCGCGGCGGCCGCCCACAGGGCCATGATCAGCAGGCCGGTCCAGTGCCCGTACGCGACCTGCGGGTCGTCGCGGTAGAGCAGCGCGTACTGGCCGGCCCGGTCGGGCAGGAACTGCACGGCGTGGCGCACGACCGGGACGCCGGACAGCAGCGGGGAGAGCAGGAAGACGACCGGCAGCAGCAGGCCCATGGCCGCGGTGAGATTGCGCAGGACGGCGGTCAGCCCGAGGCAGAACACCACCAGCAGGACCGGGTAGAGCACGCCCGCCGTGGCACTGCGCACGAGGGCGGGGCCGTCCCAGGCCTCCGGCACGAAGGCGGCGTAGCCGGTGAACGCCCCGGCCGTACCGAGCAGTCCGACAGCGAGGGCGACGGCCGCGCCGAGGGCGAGCTTGGCGCCGTAGAGGCGGCCGCGGTGCGGGACGGCCGTCAGCGAGAGGCCGATCATGCGGGTGCTGAACTCCTGGCCGAACAGCAGGACGGCGAAGCAGACCAGCGCCGCCTGGCCGAAGTTGAGGCCGTAGTGGATGCCGACGCCCGGGTCGGAGGTGATGCTCTCGTCCTTGTCGCCGAGAGTGGCGGCGACGGCGGTGGTGAACCCCCCACCGTGAGCAGCAGGCCGATCAGCGGGGTGATCCAGAGCGAGCGCAGGGTGGTGAGCTTGATCCGTTCGGCGCGCAGGGCGGCGGGGAGCAGCGAGCCGGTCACGGCCGTCGTCGGGGTGGTCGTCGTAGTGGTCGTTGCGGTGGTCGTCGCGGTGGTCACGCGGCCACCGCCCGGTACTCGACGCTGTCGGCGGTCATTCGCATGAAGGCTTCCTCCAAGGAGTCCTGTTGGACGGCGATCTCGAACAGCACCACGCCGTCGGCGGCGGCCAGGGCGGCGACGGACTCGGCCGTCGCGCCGGTGACCTCCCACGCGCCGTCCGCCGCGGGTTGTGCGTCCAGGCCCGAACGCAGCATCAGCGCGGCCAGCCGCACCGGGTCGACGGCCCGCACCCGGATCCTGGTCCGGCCGTGGCGGTCGATGAAGTCGGAGGTCGCCGCATCCGCCAGCAGTCGGCCCCGGCCGATCACCACCAGGTGGTCGGCGGTCAGGGCCATCTCCGTCATCAGGTGCGAGGAGACCAGCACCGCCCGGCCCTCGGCGGCCAGTCCGCGCAGCAGGGTGCGGATCCAGCGGATGCCCTCCGGGTCGAGGCCGTTGACCGGCTCGTCGAGCATCAGCACTGGTGGATCGCCGAGCAGTGCCGAGGCCACCCCGAGGCGCTGGCGCATGCCGAGCGAGAAGCCGCGGATCCGCCGCCCGGCCGCCGCGGTCAGGCCGACCCGGTCGAGCACCTCGTCCACCCGGCGGTCCGGCAGGCCGTTGCTCGCGGCCAGCCAGCGCAGGTGGCCGCGGGCCGTGCGGCCGCCGTGCAGCGCCTGCGCGTCGAGCAGCGCCCCCACCCGCAGCAGCGGTCGGTCGAGTTCGGCGTAAGGGCGGCCGTCGACCAGGGCCCGGCCGGTGGTCGGGCGGTCGAGGCCGAGAATCAGCCGCATGGTGGTGCTCTTCCCGGCGCCGTTGGGCCCGAGGAAGCCGGTCACCACCCCGGGGACCACCTCGAAGTCGAGCCCGTCCACCACTCGTGCCCCGCCGTACTCCTTGGTGAGACCCTCCACCTTGATCACGACCGTCCTCCGTTCCTTCGGTGCTTGGTGCTTCTGTCCTTCGGTGCTTCTGTGCTTCGGTGACTCCATGGGACCGCAGCCCGGGGGTCCGGCGGATCCCGCCCGGGAGGGGATCCGCCTCCCTCCCGAGAGGGAGTTTGCGCGGGACCCTGGCCTGGCAGGATGGCGCGATGCCCCGAATACTCGCGCCCCTGTTGAGCGCCGCCACCTACGCGCGCTGGCTGCACCTGGTGATCGGTCTGGTCTTCGTCGGCGTCGTGCTGATGGTCTATCCGGGCATCGAGGGGTGGAGCCGGGGCGAACTGCTGGCGCGGGCGGTGCCCGTGGACGCCGCGCTGCTGGGGCTGGCCGCGCTGGTGCCCGCGATGCGGCGGGCGGAGGGCGTTCAGGCGCGGCTGCTGCTGGTGCCCGACCGGGAGCAGGACATCGCCGTCGCGCCCTCCCGCGGCTGGGCCGACCGGCGGCGGACGGCGGCCTGGCTGGTCGGCCGGGTGGTCCTCGGCGGGCTCGTCGGCTGGGCCTCGCTCCTCGTGCCCACCGCCGTCTTCGACCTGGTCGCGCGGCCGGAGCAGGCGGTGTTCGGACTGCGGACGGGTGGTGCGGGCGGGGCCGGCGGGCCGGGCTGGGCGCCGCTGCTGGCGCCGGTGCTGCTGTTCGCGCTCGGCTGGCTGGTCGTCTGGGCCGGGCGGCTCCAGCTCGCCATGGCGGTACGGCTGTTGGGGCCGTCCCCGGCGGAGCGCCTGGCCGCCGCCGAGCTGCGCGCCGAACGCCTGCTGGAACGCAATCTGCTGGCGCGCGAGCTGCACGACTCGATCGGCCACGCGTTGACGGTGACGGTCCTCCAGGCCGGGGCGGCGCGCGAGGTCGGCGACCCGGTGTTCGCCGCCAAGGCGCTGGAGGTCATCGAGGAGACCGGCCGGCGGGCGATGGACGACCTGGAGCGCACGCTCGCCCTGCTGCGCGACCCGGGCGACCAGGGCGACCCCGCTGACCAGGGCGACCGAGCAGACCGGGGCGCACCGGGTGCCCCGGGGCGCGGCCCCGACGGCGACCAGGACGCGCGGGAACGGCCCGGGATCGACCGGCTCCCCGCCCTGTTCGAGACCGCCAGGGCGGCCGGCAGCCCCGTCGAGGCCCGGCTCGACGTCCCCTCCGGCGCCCTCCCCGGGGTGCTCTCCCGCGAGGGCTACCGGATCGTGCAGGAGGGCGTCACCAACGCCCTCAAGTACGCGCCGGGGGAGCCGATCAGCGTCTGGATCGCCGTCCGGGACGGCAGCCTGGAACTGCGCTGCGTCAACGCCCTCCGCCCGCAGTCCGCCCGTTCCCACGGCGGCGCACCGGCCCGGTCGGGCAGCTCACCGCGCCGGGGCGGCAAGGGGCTTCGGGGCATCCGCGAACGGGCCGTACTCCTGGGCGGCGAGGCCACGGCCGGCGCCGAGTCCGGCAAGTGGGTGCTGACCGTTCGGGTACCCCTACGCTTGGGCGGGTGACGATCGACATTCTGCTGGCCGACGACGAGGAACTCGTCCGGGCCGGCCTGCGGGTGGTCCTGGAGGCGCAGGGCGACCTGCGGGTGGTGGGGGAGGCGACGGACGGCGCGGAGGCGATCGCGCTCGCCCGCCGACTGCGCCCGCACGTGGTCCTGATGGACGTTCGGATGCCCGGTCTGGACGGCCTCGCCGCCACCCGCGAACTGGTCCGCGACGCCGCCGCGCCGGGAGGGTACGCGCCCAAGATCCTGGTCGTCACCACCTTCGAGATCGACGACTACGTCTACCAGGCGCTGCGGGCGGGCGCGGACGGCTTCCTGCTCAAGCGCACCCGGCCGAGCGAGATCGCCCAGGCCGTACGGCTGGTGGCGGCCGGCGAGTCACTGCTCTTCCCCGCCCAGATCCGTCGGCTCGCCGCCGCCCGGGGCAACGCGACGGCGCGCGGCACGATGGCCCGCGCCGCCCTGACCGAGCGCGAGGCCGAGGTGCTGCGCCTGGTCGCGCGCGGGCTGACCAACGGCGAGATCGCCGAACAGCTCTTCCTCGGGGTGCAGACGGTGAAGACCCACGTCAGCAGCCTGCTGGCGAAGCTCGGCGCGCGGGACCGGACCCAGGCGGTCATCCTCGCCTACGAGTCGGGCTTCGTGACGCCCACCGAGTGACCACCCGAGGCGTCGGCGGCCGGGGGCGGCAGGAGCGGGGGCCGGGGCCGGGGCCGGAACCGGTGGCGTTCAGGCCGGATAGGCGTGCGTCTGGGCGGCCTTGACCGCGGCCCAGACCGTCGAGCCCCGCGCCAGGCCCAGTTCGGCGACCGCCGCCGGGGTGAGGTCGGCGGCCATCGGAACGGCGCCCGTCAGATCGGCCCGCACCTGGTCGCCGTGGAGGTCGAGCCCGTTGACCGTCAGCTCCCAGACATTGCGAGCGCTCCCCTCCGGCCGCGAGCGGTGCAGGACGACGGCGGACGGCGGGAAGGCGACGAAGACCGGACCGGACAGGTCCTCGTCGGTGGTCAGCTCGGCGCCGTCCGGCAGCGTCACCCGGTGCCCGGCCGAGGTGCCCCGGTAGAGGTTCAACCCGACCAGCCGGGCGATGTAGTCGGTGCGCGGCCGCCGCGCGATCTCCGCCGGCAGGCCCGACTGCACCTCGCGTCCGCCCTCGATCACCACCAGCCGGTCGGCCAGCACCATCGCGTCCAGCGGATCGTGCGTCACCAGCACCGCGACCGCCTCGAACTCGTCCAGGTGGCGCCGCAGCTGCGCCCGCACGTCGAGCCGGGTGCGGGCGTCCAGGGCGGCCAGCGGCTCGTCCAGGAGCAGCAGCCGCGGTCGGACGGCGAGCGCCCGGGCGAGCGCCACCCGCTGGGCCTGCCCGCCGGACAGCCGGGCCGGGCGGGCGGCGGCGTGCTCGGCCAGGCCCATCCGCTCCAGCCAGCCGGCGGCCTCGGCGCGTGCCTCGCGCTTGGAACGGCCCCGGCAGCGCGGGCCGAAGGCGACGTTGTCGAGGGCGCTCAGATGCGGGAACAGCAGGTAGTCCTGGAAGACCACGCCGACCGGACGCTCCTCGGCGGGGGTGTGCAGCCGCTGGGCCGGGTCCTCCAGGACGTCGCCGTCCAGTCGCAGGTGGCCGGCGCCGAGCGGCAGCAGTCCGGCCAGCGCGCGCAGGGCGGTGGACTTCCCGGCGCCGTTCGGGCCGAGCAGCGCGACCACCTCGCCGGGGGCGGCCGTGAGGGCGAGGTCCAGGGTGAAGGCGGCGCGGTCGACCCGCAGCCGGGCGTCCAGACCGGCGGCGCCGGGGTGGGAGGTCATCGGCGCGGCACTCCGGGGACGGGGACGACGGGGACAGGGACGGGGAGGGCGGGGACGACGGGGAAGCGGGCGGGGAGGGCGGGGACGACGGGGAAGCGGGCGGGGGCAGGGGCGGCGGCCGGCCTCACGGCGCGGACATCCAGCGCTCGCGCAGGCCGGCCAGCACCGCGATCGACACCACCAGCAGCACCAGGGACAGCGCGATCGCCGCCTCCGGGTCCGACTCCATCGCGAGGTAGACGGCCAGTGGCATGGTCTGCGTACGGCCCGGGAAGTTGCCCGCGAAGGTGATCGTCGCGCCGAACTCGCCCAGCGCCCGCGCCCAGGCCAGTACGGCGCCGGCCCCGATGCCCGGGGCGATCAGCGGCAGCGTGACCCGGCGGAACGCGGTCAGCCGGGAGGCGCCCAGCGTCGCCGCGGCCTCCTCGTAGCGCGGGTCGGCGGCGCGCAGCGCTCCCTCGACGCTGATCACCAGGAACGGCATCGCGACGAACGCCTCCGCGATCACCACGCCGGTGGTGGTGAACGGCAGCGTGATGCCGAACGCGGAGTCCAGCCAGGAGCCGACGATGCCGCGCCGCCCGAGCACCAGCAGCAGCGCGACGCCGCCGACCACCGGCGGCAGCACCAGCGGCAGCGTGACCAGGGCCCGGACCAGCCGCCGGCCCGGCAGCTCGGTCCGGGCCAGCAGCCAGGCCAGCGGCACGCCCAGGATCAGGGACACCGCCGTGGCGG
>NZ_JAIY01000003.1:337011-339566 GCF_000710405.2 Kitasatospora sp. MBT66
TCGGTGACGGTCTTCATGGTGGCGGGGCTGGCGGCGGCGAACACATCGGCCGGGGCACCGGAGTTGATGCTCGTGGCGAGGGCCGAGCTGCCGCCGAAGTTGAAGGTGACCTTGGCGCCGGGGTTGGCGGCCTCGAACTTCTTGCCGAGGTCGGTGAAGGTCTCCTTGAGCGAGGCCGCGGCGAACACGGTGATCGTCCCGGAGGCCTTCGGGACGCCGGCCGCGCCCGTGCCGGCGCCGGTCGCCGCACCCGTGCCGGGGGCGGCGGGGGAGCTGCTGCTGCTCTTGGCGTCGGTGCCGCCGTCGCTGCCGCAGGCGGTGGCGCCGAGGGCGAGGACGAGGGCCGCCGCCGCGGTGGCGGTGAGCCTGGTGGCGGTGAGTCTGCGGATGGCCATTCCTTGGCTTCCCCTCCTGGGCGCGCCGGGAGGGGCGCGGGGTCAATGCCGCAGGTGCGGCCATTACGCCGATCATAGTGCCGCATATGCGGGCCGAATTTCGTCTGTCTCATCGCACAGGCCAGGGGTACCGAAGCGGGTGGCGGGCCTGTCGGAAGACGCAAGCGGCCCCGGGGCGGTCCTTCGGATCCGCGCCGCCGCCGAGGGGCGCGGGGCGGTCGGCGAGCGCGGGGTGGCGCGCGTCGGCAGCGCTCTGTGCGCCCCTTCTGTGCCGATTACCCGGCAGTTACGTTGGGGACGGAACGGGAGCACGACCGACCGGTCGCGCGGTCGGGGGCGGGGGCACCCGACCGCGAGCCGGACCGGTGAGGCGCACGACCGAGGAGGGGACATGTCGCTGACCGCCGCGACCACCAGCACCACCAGTACCACCGGCACCGCCGCCACCATCACCCGGATACCCGGGCCGCCCGGACTCCCGCTGGTGGGCTCGCTGCTCGACCTGACCCGGCGTCCGCTGCGCACGTACCTCGACGCCCGCCGCGACTACGGCGACGTCGTCCGCTTCGCCGCCGGACCGCCCGGGCTGCGCGCCGAGTTCTACGCGGTGTTCTCGCCGGAGGGCGCGCACCAGGTGCTCGGCAGCGAGGCGGCCAACTTCCGCAAGGACAACAGCTTCTACGACGAGCTGCGGACCAGCCTCGGCAACGGCCTGCTGACCAGCCAGGACGGCGACTACCACCGCCAGCGCCGGCTGATCCAGCCGCTGTTCACCCGGCGCCGGGTGGACGGCTACGCCGAGGCCGTCGGGCAGGAGTGCGGGGTGCTCGCCGACCGCTGGCGGGTGGTGCCCGGCGGCGTGGTCGACGTCGCGGAGGAGATGTCGCGGTTCGCGCTGCGCACGGTGTCCCGGATCCTGTTCGGGGCGGACGTGGAGGCGGCGGTGCGGGTGGTGCACCACAGCTTCCCGGTGCTCGGCGAGTTCGTCCTCGAACGCGGCTTCGCGCCGGTGAAGGTGCCCCGCGGCTGGCCGACTCCCGCCAACCGGCGGGCCGCCGGTGCGCAGCGCGACCTCTACGCGGTGTGCGACCGGATCATCGCCGAGCGGGCGGTGCGGCGGGCGGCGGGTGTGGCCGACGCCGCCGGTCCGGAGGACCTGCTGGAACTGCTGACCCGGGCCCGGGGCGAGGACGGGGAGCGGCTCGACCCGGCGGAACTGCGCGACCAGGTCCTGATCTTCCTGCTCGCCGGGCACGAGACCACGGCGACCTCGCTCGCCTTCGCGCTCTTCCTGCTGGCCAAGCACCCGGAGCAGCGGCGCCGGGCGCGCGAGGAGGCGGACGCCGTACTGGCCGGACGGGCGCCGGTGGCGGCCGACCTGGAGGCGTTGCCCTACCTCACCCAGGTGCTGAAGGAGGCGATGCGGCTCTACCCGGCCGCCTCGCAGATGGGGCGCCGCTCGGTGGAGGAGTCGGTGATCGACGGGTACGTCGTGCCCGCCGGCGCCCAGGTCATCCTCGCGCCGTGGGTCACCCACCGGCACCCGGACCACTGGGAGCAGCCGGACCGCTTCGACCCGGACCGCTTCCTGCCCGAGCGGGAGAAGGAGCGGCACCGTTACGCCTGGTACCCGTTCGGGGGCGGGCCGAGGGCTTGCATAGGGCAGCACTTCTCCATGCTGGAGTCGGTGCTGACACTGGGCGCGCTGCTGCGGGACTTCGATTTCGAGGCGGTGGACCGCGGCGTCCGGCTGGGGCAGGGGATCACGCTCCAGGTGCGGAGCCCGATGCGGGTCCGGCTGACGCCGCGCGGCTGAGGGGCGGGGGCCGGCGGCGGAGGGTTGACGGCGCAGGGCCGGCGGCGGAGGGCCCACGGCAAGCGGCCGGCGGGGCGGGGGAGTTGGACGCGGAGTGCCCGCCCCGGGCACTCCGCCGTCACGGCGGCCGGACCGGCCGGGGCAGACGACCGGGACATTCGAACACAACGCCCCGGTGCCGCGGGCGGATTCGCGGATCCTCGCCGCCGCCGGGCGGCCGCGCCGATAGCGTCCCATGCACCCCGGGTCGGAAGCGCACGCACGGACGGCGCAAGAAGCACCGTCGCTCCACCACCCCGGCCTCCGCGCGGAGTCCGCCCGGCCCGGGGGCACCCGGGCCGGGC
>NZ_JAIY01000003.1:339588-342015 GCF_000710405.2 Kitasatospora sp. MBT66
GCGGTCCCGGGGGTGGCGGCTCCGGGGAGTTCCGGCCCCCCGGCCGCTGGGACGCCGAACGCCCCTGCGCCCGCCCGCCGTCGGAGCGTCGCCTCCGGGAGGGCCGGAGGCTGCCCGCCGCCCTTTGCAAAGTCCTGGCGCACTTTGCAAAGGGCGCCAGGACTTTGCAAAGTGCCTTCGGCGCCCACCCCGGGCCCCCTCCCGTACTGCATACGAATGGCTGCGGAATGGTGGGACGACGAACTATGATGTGATGTGCGTCACAAGGCCGTGCGGCCGACGGCCCGATATCCATCGACCGGGCCTTCGGGGCGCCGATTTCCGAGGGGGCGGGATGGGGATCACGGCCGGTTGCCGGGGTGGGGAGGATCCGAGCCCGCGCCCGTCGGCCGAATCCGCGGAATTCGACCGGATGTTCACCGAATTGCTGCCCAGGCTCCGGCGCGCAGCCGTCCGGATGCTCGGGGATCCGTCCGGCGCGGGCGATGTCGTCCACGAGGCCTATCTGCGGATCGCCCGGAATCCCGCCCGCTTCCTCGGCCATCCCCGGCCCTACGCCTACGCGTTCACCGCGATGGCGAACGTCGTGCGCGACGAGTGGCGCCGCGACCGCCGTCGGCTGCTCCCGTACGAGGCGCTGGAGGACGTGGGGCCGGTCGGCGGTTCCGCAGCGGTCGGCGGGTGGTTCGGCGGGTGCGACGACCCGTCGGGCGGCGGGGTGGCCGAGCTGCAGGCGCACTGGGAGGTGGTGCGGTTGCTGCGCTGTCTGACGGTGAAGCAGGCGCGGGCGGTGGTGCTGGTCGACCTCGACGGGTACAGCCTGGAGGAGGCCGCCGAGCTCCTCGGTGTGCACCGCTCCACCCTGGCGGTCACCCGGCGACGGGCGCTGGACCGGTTGCGGGGCATTCTCGAACGGGAGCGCGATTCGCCGGCCGGTTCCGGTTCCGGTTCCGAGGCGGGGTCCGGATCGGGCGGCGGAGTGCGTCGCTCGGTCGCCCGCCCCCTGTCCGGGCATGTGCCGGGGGTGCGCGCGGGGTCCGACGCACCGGTCTGACGGCAAGTCAGCTCAGCTCCGGTATCGCCCCGTACGCTGCAAATCGTGATCACGTACGAGGAGCATCGGCTCCGCTCCCTGGTGGACGAAGGCCGTTGGATCGAACTGCTGGGCGCCTACCGGCAGGCCCGCGCCGCCGCCGTCGCGCTCGACCTGGCCGACGGCGGGCAGGCGGGTGGAGGCCGGTCGGGCGGAGGCCCGGCGGGCGGCGTCGGGGCGGCCGCCGCCTGGGTGGTCGCGGCCGCGCAGGGCCGGGCCGGCATCGCCACCGCCGCGCTCGGTCACCTGATCGCGTACGCCGCGCCGCCCGAGGTGGCCGCTCGACTGTTCGACGCGGACGGCGGCCCCGGCACCGCGGCCGGAGTGGCCGACCACGACGCCGGGCCGCTCTGGGAGGTGCTGGCGACCCGGCACACCTGGCGGCGGCTCGCCCCGCTGCTCGGCCCGCCCCCGGTGCGGCGGCTGGTCGCGCAGACCCGGGTGCTGCTCGGCGAGGACCTCTCCCGGGGCGCCGAGCCGGACCCCGAGGGGGTTCCGCTGCTGCTGGAGCCCTGGGAGTCGGTGGGGCGGGCCGAGGGCATGCCGGTCCGGGAGTACCTGCGCCACGGCGGTTCGCGCAGCGCGCTGCTGACGCTGCCCGCCAGCCGGGAGGGGTTGGCCCGGGTGGAACTGCCCGAACCCGGCGCCCGGCTGCCGGGGCAGCCGGCCACCCGGGCGCTGGCCGAGCTGGCCGGCTGGGCACGGACGGTCTGCGTGCGCGGACCGGCGGCGGGGGCCGCCGCCCAGCTGGCGCCGGGGCCGATGGTCGTCGGCGGGTACCTGCCGTTCGCCCTGGCCTGGCCGGCGCTGGTGCAGGCGGGCATCGCGGACCGCGCGTACGGCGCGGCGCACGGGCGGCTGGCGCTGTGGCGGGTGTTGACGGCGATGACCGGCGCGCAGCGGCCGGAGTCGGCGGACCGGGCGGAGGTCCGTGCCCTGGTCGCGCGGATGCGCTGCTTCACCTGGGACGATCCGGCCGACCGGCTGCGGCATCTGCACCTCGCGCTGGAGGACCCGGCGACCGGGCTGAGCTGGGCGGTCAGCGGTTCGGAGGAGGTCTGAGCGGGTCGGTCGCCCCCCCGGGGCCGGGCCCGAGCGCGCGCGGCTCGGGCCCGAGCGCGAGACCCGGCCCCGGGGGCCTGCCCGGCCTGAGGGCCCCCGGGACATGCGGGACCCCTGGTCCGGCGCCTTTTCCGGGGGGTTGGGCGGGGCGCCGGACCAGGGGGGTGTGAGGGACGGGCCGCCGCTCAGGCGGCCGTCGTCGTGCTGGCCGCCGTGGCCGCGGCAGTCGTCCCGGCGGTGGCCGGAGCCGGAGCCGGAGCCGGGGCCGGGGT
>NZ_JAIY01000003.1:342702-348454 GCF_000710405.2 Kitasatospora sp. MBT66
GAACAGGGCGCAGGTCAGGTAGAAGCCGATCATGATGACGGCGAGGCTCTTCAGTGCGGCCGTCCCGGTGGCGCCGACCACCGCGGCCATCGCCCCGAAGGCGCCGATCGGTGCCACCCACATGATCATCGCCATGACCCGGAAGACCAACCGCTGCACGTGCTCGATGCCGCGCAGCACGGGGGCGCCGGCCGGGCCCATCGCCTGGAGGGCGAAGCCGGCCAGCAGGGCGACCAGCAGGGTCTGCAGCACCTTGCCCTCGGTGAGGGCGGAGAGCATGGTGGTCGGGATCATCCCGAGCAGGAAGTCGGCGGTGGACTGCGCGCCGCCGGCGGCGGCCTGGGCGTGGCCGGACTTGGCGAGCGCGGAGGTCAGGTGGAGGCCGCCGCCGGGCTCCAGCAGGTTGCCGACCAGCAGGCCGATGCCGAGGGCGACGGTCGACATGGCGAGGAAGTAGCCGAGGGCCAGGCCGCCGACCTTGCCGACCTTGGCGGCCTTGGTGACCGAGCCGATGCCGAGCACGATGGTGCAGAAGATGACCGGGCTGATCATCATCTTGATGAGGTTGACGAAGCCCGTGCCGATGGGCTTCAGCTCCACCGCGAAGTCCGGCGCGGCCAGGCCCACCACGACGCCCGCGACGACCGCCGCGATCACGGCGAGGTAAAGGACGTGGGTGCGGTCCTTCGGTCTGGCGCCCGCGCCCGCTGCTGCTCCGGTGATCGACATCTGTGGCTCCTTCGCCCTGCTGTGCCCGGTGGCGCGTGCGCCCGTGGGGATGCGCTCATGGGGGTGCGCCGGTGTGCGGTCCGGGGGCCCCGGGTGGTGGGCCGCTCCGACTATGGGGTCCGGGCGTGACGCGGGTCACGTTTGCGTTCATAGAGTTCACATCACCCCGTCCTCGCCGCGGGGTCCGCGCCGACCGGGCCGTGGTGCACACTGACAGGCATGTCCGCGCGTACCCTCCTCCCGCCGCGCCGGCTGGTGCGCAGCCTGGCCGGACAGCTCTTCGTCGTCCAAGTGGTCATCGTCGCCGCCGTGGTCGCGGGCGGGGCCGTGCTCGCGTACCTGTTCACCGCCGGGCGCGCCGACGACGCGGCCCGCCGCCAGGTCACCGCCGTCGCCCGCGCCGTCGCCGACTCGCCGACCGTCCGCGACGCCGCGGGCGCGCCCGATCCGACGGCCGTGCTCCAGCCCTACGCCGAGCGGGTGCGGGTCGACACCGGGGTCTCCTTCGTCACCGTGATGGACACCGCCGGCGTGCGCTGGACCCACCCGCTGCCCGAGCAGATCGGGCGGCCCTTCCTCGGGCACATCGACTGGGCGCTCGCCGGCGAGACCCGCAGCGAGACCTACACCGGCACGCTCGGCCCGTCGGTGCGGGTGGTCACCCCGGTGCTGGACGAGCGGCACCGGGTGGTCGCCCTGGTCAGCGCCGGTATCACGGTGCAGTCCATCTCGGCGCAGCTGCGCGGCCCGCTGCTCGCGCTGATGGGGGTCGCTGCGGCCGCGCTGGCCGTCGGCGGCATCGGTACCTACCTCGCCAACTCCCGGCTGCGGCGGCACACCCACGGCATGGGACCGGCCGAACTCAGCCACCTCTACGAGTACCACCAGGCCACCCTGCACGCCGTCCGGGAGGGGCTCGTGCTGCTCGACCGGGACCACCGGGTGGTGCTGTGCAACGACGCGGCGCGCGAACTCCTGGGCCTGGACGGGGCGGTGGAGGGGCACCCGGTGGACGGGCTGGGGCTGCCGGACGCGCTGCTGGCGGCCGTCTGCGGGGACGCTCCGGTCCGGGACGAGGTCCATCTGACCGCCGAGCGGGTGGTGGTGCTCAACACCTCCACCATCGGTACCGGTCTCGGCCGGGTCCTCACCCTCCGCGACCACACCGAACTCCAGGCGCTGAGCGGCGAGCTGGACTCCGTGCGCGGCTTCACCGAGGCGCTCGGCGCCCAGGCGCACGAGGCCGCCAACCGGCTGCACGCCGTCGTCTCGCTGATCGAACTCGGCCGTCACCGCGAGGCGGTGGAGTTCGCCACCGCCGAACTCGCCCTCGCCCAGCGGCTCACCGACCGGGTGGTCGCCGCCGTCGGCGAACCGGTGCTGGCCGCCCTGCTGTTGGGCAAGGCCGCCCAGGCCGCCGAACGGGGCGTGGAGTTGACGCTCACGCCGGACAGTTCGATCGACGACGGCGTGCTGCCGTCGCGACTGACCGCCCGCGACCTCATCACCGTCCTCGGCAACCTGATCGACAACGCCGTGGACGCCGCGATCACCGGCGCGGCCGCGAACCCCGGGCCCCCGGAGGTCACCGTCACCGCCCGGATCGAGGGGGAGCACCTGCTGCTGCGGGTCGCCGAC
Source organism: Kitasatospora sp. MBT66 (assembly GCF_000710405.2). Lineage (NCBI taxonomy): Bacteria > Bacillati > Actinomycetota > Actinomycetes > Kitasatosporales > Streptomycetaceae > Kitasatospora > Kitasatospora sp. MBT66. The sequence continues at coordinate 345,070 of NZ_JAIY01000003.1, forward strand.
ACCGGGGCCGGGATCGACCCGGGGGCGGTGGAGGACGTGTTCCGGCGCGGGTGGAGCACCAAGCAGCACGGCAGTGCGGGCGGGAGCGGCCAGGGGAGCGGCGACGGCGGGAGCGGCCAACAGAGCGGCCAACAGGGCGGCGAGGGCGGCGGCCACGGGCGCGGACTCGGGCTCGCCCTGGTCGCCCAGGCCGCCCGGCGCAACGGCGGCACCGTCGAGGTCGGCCGGGAGCGCGGCGCGGTGCTCACCGTCCGGCTGCCGCTCGACCGACCGGTGGGCGAGGGCGCGGGGGAGCACCGGCGCGTGGCGGTGGCTCCGTGAGCCGCGGCACCGGACAGGCGGGGGACGCCGAACGGGTCGGGGATGCCGAACGGGCCGAGATCTCCGTCCTGGTGGTCGAGGACGACCCGGTGGCCGCCGCCGCCCACACCCTCTACGTGGGGCGCGAGCCGGGATTCCGGGCCGTCGGCACCGTGCACGGCTGCGCGGAGGCGCTGCGCTTCCTGGAGCGGGCCCGGGCCGCCGGTCGCCCCGTCGACCTGCTGCTGCTCGACCTCTACCTGCCCGACGGGCACGGCCTCCAGCTCTGCGGCACCCTGCGCGCCGCCGGCCACGCCACCGATGTCATCGCGGTCACCTCCGCCCGCGACCTCGCGATGGTCCGCCGGGCCGTGTCCGCCGGTGTGGTCCAGTACCTGCTGAAGCCGTTCGCGGCCGCCGCGCTGCACGACCGCCTGGAGCGCTACGCCCGCTACCGGGACACCCTCGGGCGGACCGGGGCGGCCACCGGGCAGGACGAGGTCGACCAGGCGCTCGCGCTGCTGCGGATGCCCGAACGCACCGCCCTGCCGAAGGGGTTGAGCGCTCCGACGCTGGACACCGTGGCCGGGGTGCTGCGCGCGGGCGCCGGCCTCTCGGCGGCGGCGGCCGGAGCGGCGGCCGGTGTCTCGCGGATCACCGCCCGCCGCTACCTGGAGCACCTGGTGGACACCGGCCTCGCCGTCCGGGAGCCCCGCTACGGCACGGTCGGCCGGCCGGAGCTCTGGTACCGCTGGACGGGCGGCTCCGGCGGCTCCGGCGGCTCCGGCGGACCGGGCGGACCGGGCGGGGGCGGCTCGGGCGGCTCGGGAAGCTCCGGCGGGTCGGACGTCCCCGGCGGTGGGGTCAGCGGGCCACGAACTCGGTGAGCAGGGCCTGCACCTCGTAGATGTCGACGCCCTTGGTGAAGTTCTTGGAGATCGGCATCGCGGCGCCCGAGACCCAGATCTTCAGCTCGGCGTCCAGGTCGAAGGTGCCGGCGGTCTCCACGGCGAAGTGGGTGATCGAGCGGTAGGGGATCGAGTGGTACTCGGTCTTCTTGCCGGTGATGCCCTGCTTGTCGACCAGGATCAGCCGGCGGTCGGTGAACAGGAAGGTGTCGCGGACCAGCTGGTAGGCGGCGTGGACCTGCTCGCCCTGGCCGAACAGCCGGGCGAACTCCTTCTGGGCCTCGCTGTTGTCCACCCGGTGGGCGTTCCCGAACAGTGCCATGCCGACTCCCCTCTGCGGGCGCCCGGTGCGGCGCCTGGGCCCCGAGTCTGGCATGCCGGTGATCATGGACGCCGGGCGGCCCCGGGGGCCTCCGGGCCGAACCCCGCTCGCCCCTCACGGCCGTGACCTCTCGACGGCCCGCTCGTTGAGGGTATGCCGGGTTGTCACCCGCAAGGGTGGTTCCGGAGCCCCCGGACGGACCAGGGCAGGTCGGACAAGTAAGGTTAGGCTCACCTAATTTTCTGGGAGTCTGCCTTGACGCTCGCCGCTGAGCCCGCCACCGGTCCGACCGTCCCCCGCGCCGCCGCCGTTCCCGCGCCGGGCCAGGCGCCCGCCGCCGGGTCGGCATCCTCGCCGGGCGCCGTCCTGCGCCGCCAGCGCCTGCGCGAGTCCGCCGCCCGCACCTACGCGCGCTCGTTCCCGATCGTCCCCGTGCGGGCCAGCGGCATGACCGTCGAAGGCGCCGACGGCCGCCGCTACCTCGACTGCCTCTCCGGCGCCGGCACCCTCGCCCTCGGCCACAACCACCCGGTGGTCCTGGCGGCGATCCGCCGCACCCTCGACAGCGGCGCCCCGCTCCACCTGCTCGACCTCGCGACCGCCGAGAAGGACGACTTCACCACCGCCCTGTTCGAGGGCCTGCCGCCCGCCTTCGCCGACGGCGCGCGGGTGCACTTCTGCGGGCCCGCCGGGACCGACGCCGTCGAGGCCGCGCTCAAGCTGATGCAGACCGCGACCGGCCGTTCCGGCGCCCTCGCCTTCACCGGCGCCTACCACGGGATGACCGCCGGCTCCCTCGCGCTCACCGGCAACGTCGCCGTCAAGGAGCCGCTGCCCGGCGGCGGCGAGGTCGTCCGGCTGCCCTACCCCTACGGCTACCGCTGCCCGTTCGGGGTCGGCGGGGAGGCCGGGGCCGAACTCTCGGCCACCTATGTCGAACGGCTGCTCGACGACCCGGCCGGCGGCGTCGTCCCGCCCGCCGCGATGGTCCTGGAGGCCGTCCAGGGCGAGGGCGGCGTCGTCCCCGCACCGGACGACTGGCTGCGCGCCATGCGCCGGATCACCGCCGAGCGCCGCATCCCGCTGATCGTCGACGAGGTGCAGACCGGCGTCGGCCGCACCGGCGCGATGTGGGCGGTCGAGCACAGCGGGATCGTGCCCGACGCGATGGTGCTCTCCAAGGCGATCGGCGGCAGCCTCCCGCTCGCCGTCGTCGTCTACCGGGAGGAGTACGACGGCTGGCGGCCCGGCGCCCACACCGGCACCTTCCGCGGCAACACACTGGCCATGGCGGCCGGAGCGGCCACGCTGCGCTACGTTGCCGCCAACGGGCTGGCCGAACGGGCGGCGCTGGTCGGCGACCGGATGGTCGAACGGCTGCGCGCGCTGGCCGGGGAACTCCCCGCGATCGGCGACGTGCGCGGGCGCGGGCTGATGATCGGCGTCGAACTCGTCGACCCGACCGCGGCTCCGGACGCCTGCGGGGCCCGGCCGGCCGCCCCCGAACTCGCCGTCCGGGTCCGCGAGGCCTGCCTGGCCCGCGGGCTGATCGTCGAACTCGGCGGGCGGCACGACGCCGTGCTGCGGCTGCTGCCCCCGCTCACCATCACGGACGAGCAGGCGGCCGCGGTGCTGGACCGGCTCGCGGACGCCGTCGCGGCGGCCTCGGCGTGAGCGGCGGCCCGGGAGAGGCGACCGGCAGCGGGACCGGCGGCGGGGACGGGGAGGGTGCCGGCGGGTCCTGGCCGGACCCGGCCGAGGGCGCCGACGCACCCCTCGACGCCCTCTCCGGCGGCGTCGGCGGACCCGCCGCGCTCGGCCCGCTGCTCGCCACCGTCCTCGACGCGCTGGAGAC
>NZ_JAIY01000003.1:348658-371019 GCF_000710405.2 Kitasatospora sp. MBT66
GCCGACCTCGCCGTCAGCGCCCTCAACCCCTCCCAGGACTCCTGGGACCAGGCCCCCGCGGCGACGGCGCTGGAGACCGCGCTGCTCGCCGAACTCGCCGCCCTGGTCGGCTACGACCCCGCCCGGGCCGCCGGCGTGGTCACCTCCGGCGGCACCGAGTCCAACCTCATGGGCCTGATGCTCGCCCGCGACCAGAAGCTCGACGGCATCGTCGAACTCGACGGGCTCCTCGGCCTGCCCGCCGGCGTCCGTCCCCGGATCTTCGCCTCCCGGGCCGCGCACTTCTCGGTCCAGCGGGCTGCCGCCCTGCTCGGCCTCGGCGAACGCGCCGTCGTCCCCGTCGACGTCGACCGCGACCTGAGGATGGACCCGGTGGCGCTCGAACGCGCCCTGGCAGAGGCGAGTTGGGCCGGACACACCCCCGTCGCGGTGGTCGCCACCGCCGGCACCACCGACACCGGCGCCGTCGACCCGCTGCCCGCCGTCGCCGAACTCGCCGCCCGCTACGACGCCTGGCTGCACGTCGACGCCGCGTACGGCGGCGGCGCCCTGCTCTCCGACCGGCTCGCCCCGCTGCTCGACGGCATCGAACGCGCCGACTCCGTCTCACTGGACTGGCACAAGCTCGGCTGGCAGCCGGCCGCCGCCGGCGTCTTCCTGGTCCGCCACGCCGAGAACTACGTCTCGCTCGCCCGCCGGGCCGTCTACCTCAACCCGGCCGACGACGAACAGGCGGGCTACCCGAGCCTGTTGGGACTCTCGCTGCGCACCACCCGGCGGCCCGACGCCTTCAAGCTCGCCGTCACCCTGCGCACCCTCGGCCGCGCCGGGCTCGGCCGGCTCGTCGACGCCTGCCACGACCTCGCGCGGTACGCCGCGGACACCGTCCGGGCCGAACCGGAACTGGAGCTGCACGCCGAACCCGTGCTGACCGCCCTGCTGTTCCGCTACCGCCCGGCAGGCCCGGCCTCCCCACGCCCCGACGCCGACCCGGCCGCGCTCGACCCGGCCGCGCTCGACCGGGTCAACGCCGAGCTGCGGCGCGAACTGCTGCGCGGCGGACGGGCCGTGGTCGGCCGGACCGAACTGCCCGGCGAGGGTCCTGGCCGGGTCCGGCTCAAACTGACCCTGCTCAACCCGCACACCACCCCGGCCGAGGTGGACGGCCTGATCGCCGAGGTCGTCCGGGCCGGCCGCCAGGCCTGGCGCTGGGTCGGCCGGTAGGGCGGGTCAGACGCTCCCGGTGGGTGTGGGCACGGCCGCAAGCAGGTGGTAGTCCACGCCCACCGTGACCGCCGGGTCGGAGGCCGCGCCCCGGACCGTCAGCTCGTGGCTGCCGGGCGCGAGCGGGTCCATCCGCACCCACAGGCCGCACGACCAGGTGTTGTTGCCGTGGGCCGCGAAGTCGCCGAAGGCGTTGCCGGCGACCCCGGACAGCTTGATCCTGGTCGCGCCGAGCGGCTCGACGGCCAGCGGGACGCCGTCCAGGACGGCGGAGCCCGTGGCCCGGTCCATGAACGTCGTGCAGTCGGCGGCCTCGCCGGTCCTCGTCACCAGGGGGAACAGCACCGGAAGGCCGACGGGGACGGTGCAGGTGCGCTCGACCGCCTCCCCGCCGGTCGTCCCGGCCAGGTACCAGATGTCCTCGGGCTGGCGCTGGGCGCACCACTGGCCGCTCCGGTCGAGCACCGGGCTGCGGTCCGCGGGGCTCGCCGCCGCCCAGTTCCACCAGCCGAACTGCACCTCCGCCGAGGTCAGCGTGTGCACCGCGAGCGGCGGGGCGGGTGACTCCGCCGGCTCCTCGGCCGGCGTGGGCCGGGCCGGCGCGGCGGTGCGGTGGTCCGGTGCGGAGGTGCAGGCGGTCGCCAGCAGCAGCGCGCCGAGGGCCAGGACGGTCTGTTGCCGTGAGTTCATGATCGCGGAGTGTACGAGCCCGGCCGTCGGCCGCGCGCGGGGTTTTCCACGGTGGGGCCCGGGGCGCGAACCGGCCTGCGGCCCACGGCGCGACCCTGCCTGCGGCCTACGGTGTGAACAGGATCTCGCGGCACCGCTCCCAGGTGGCCGGGTCGGCCGCGACGAGCAGGCCGTCCTCGCCGCCCGGGGCCTCGGGGCGGTAGGGGGAGCCGTCGAGGCGGGCGGCGCGGCCGCCGGACTCGGCCACCAGGAGGGAGCCGGGGGCGTGGTCCCAGGGCAGGGTGCGCCAGTAGAGGATGAAGTCGGTGCCGCCCTCGGCGACGTCGGGGTACTCGACGCCGGCGGCGTGGCGGCCCGCGGTGAGTCCGCCGAAGGCCTCGGCGTTGGCCTCGATCAGACGGCGGCGGGACGGGTCCAGGAACCGGCTCTTCACCGAGCCGCGCCAGGCAGCCGGGTCGGTGCCGGCGGGCGCGCGGGTCAGCCGGTGGCCGTCGCGCCAGGCGCCGGAGCCGAGTTCGGCAGTGTAGGTGGTGGCGGTGGCCGGCTGCCGGATCCAGGCGGCGACGGTCCGGCCGTCGCGCACCAGGGAGACCATCACCGCGTAGTCGGGGCGGCCGGCGACGAAGTTGGCGGTGCCGTCGACGGGGTCGACCAGCCAGACGGCGGGTTCGGTGTGCAGGGCCCGGGCGAGCGCCGGGTCGGCGGCCACCGCCTCCTCGCCGACCACCGGGACGGGCAGCAGTTCGCGCAGCCGCCGCGCGATGATCAGCTCGGCCTCGCGGTCGGCGATCGTGACCACCTCGCCGGGGGCCTTCTCCATCACCTCGCCCGAGGCCAGCGCCCGGAACCGGGGCTCCACCGCCTCGGCCGAGGCCTCGGCGATGATGTCCGCCACCTTCTCCATCAGCACGTGCCCGCTCCCTTCGTCGCTACCACCTTTGCACGTCAGTACGGGTCGGGTGGGTGGCGGGTACGACCGGCGGCCGACGGATCCTGGAATCCGTGGTCGGACCTCCGGAATCCGTCGGCCGTCAGGGGCTGTCCCTCAGCGGTCCTCCGTCGGGTCGTCCGGGTAGCCGTCCAGGTAGTGGAAGCCGGGGCGGGGGTGCATCAGGAATTCGTGGTGCGAGATGTTCCACGCGTACGCCCCGGCCAGGTCGAAGAGCACCCGGTCGCCCGTACGGAGGCGGGCGGCGGCCGGGGCGGCGTGGGCGAGCACGTCCTTCGGGGTGCAGAGCTGGCCGGTCAGGGTGGCCCGGCCGGTGGTCACGGCGGGCCGCTCCCACGGATGGGGCCAGTCCTCGACCGGCAGGGTGCCGAACGGCTGGCTGTGGCCCCGGGTGGCCGGGGTCCGCAGGTGGTGGGTGCCGCCGCGGACGACCGCGAAGTCCTCGCCGTGGCTGCGCTTCACGTCCAGCACCTCGGTCGCGTACCAGCCGCAGTACGCGGTGAGCGCCCGGCCGGGCTCGATCCGCAGGACCAGGTCCGGGTGGCGGTCCAGCAGCTTGCCGAGGCCCGCGCCGAACGCGACCCAGTCGAACCGGGCGTCCGGGTCGGCGTAGTCGACGGCCATGCCGCCGCCCACATTGACCTCGTCCAGCGCGAAGGCGTGCCGCTCGGCCAGACGGGTGGACCAGCCGACGATCTGCTCCGCCAGCGCCAGGTGCTCGGCGGCCGCCAGCCCGCTCGCCAGATGGGCGTGCACACCGCGCAGCCGCAGCCGCCGCCGGACGGGGTCCAGCGGGCCGACCGGCTCGGTGAGCAGGCGGACCGCGGCCTCGGCGCGGTCCGGGTCCAGCCCGAACGGGGTCGGGCGCCCGCCCATCGCCAGCGCCACGGAATCCAGCGTGCCCGCCCCGACCGGCAGGTTCACCCGCAGCAGCACGTCCACGGCCGCGTCCGGCCGGTCGGCCAGCACGGCGGCGAGGCGGTACAGCTCCTGCTCGCTCTCGACGTGCCAGCGGTGCACACCGGCGTCCACGGCGGCGGCGATCTCGGCGGGCGTCTTGCCCGGCCCGCCGAAGGCCAGCGGGGCGTCCGGGACGGCCGCCCGGACATGCGCCAACTCGCCTCCGCTGGAGACCTCGTAGCCGTCCACGGCCTCGCTCAGCGCGGCCAGCACCGGGGCCTCGGGATTGGCCTTGGCCGCGTAGTAGAGCTCGACCCGCTCCGGCAGGGCGGCCCGGACGGCGGCGGCGTGCTTCCGCAGGGCCGCCAGGTCGTAGACATAGGCCGGGAGTTGCTCCGGCTGAAGCTCGGCGGTCCGGCGGCGGACGGCGTCGGTGGCGGTCATCGGGTCCTTCCGGCGGCGACGGGCGGGGCCTGGACGGGCTGGGGAATCCGGGCGGTAGGTGGGGCGAGCGGTGCGGGTGGGGCAGGTACGGCGGACGAGGCGCCGGTGCGGCCGGTGCGGCCGGCGCCGCGGTGGGCGGCCTCGGCCAGCACGGAGCGGGCCAGCGGCGAGGCCATCCGGACGTACCCGGCCGCGCGGTCGGCCTTGCGCTCCCAGCGGGTGAGCAGGTTGGCCTTGCCCGGCAGCGGCACGCCGGCGAGCAGCGCGCGCAGCCGGGGCGGGCAGCCGTGCTCCGCCGCGTACTCCTCCAGGACGCGGCGGACCGCCTCCCAGAGCGCGCCCTCCGCCGCCGGGTGCAGGTCGGCGACGGCGGCGAGCAGTTCGGCCACGTGGTTGACCAGCAGGCAGTAGACCACCCGGTCCCAGCCCCGCTCGGCGTCGTAGGCCATCGGCCCGGCCACCTCGGGCGGCAGTGCGGCGAGCAGTCCGGCGTGCCGCTCGGGGACGAGCTTCGTGCCCTCCAGGTCGCGGAAGAGCACCTGGGCCGGGCGGCCGGCGGCGTCCACGCCGATCAGGACGTTCTGCAGGTGCGGTTCGAGCACCACGCCGTGGTCGAAGAAGGCGGCCAGCACCGGCGGGACCAGCAGCCGCAGGTACGCCGTCCACCAGTCGAGCGCGCGGGCCGGGTCGCCCGGGTCGGACAGCAGCCGGGAGATGTGCGCCGAACTGGTCGGGTACTCGTCGGCGACGGCGGCGGCCAGCAGCGGGGTGACGTCGGGGTGCAGCGAACCCCCGAGGCCCTCGCGGACGATCAGGCCGAAGCCCTCGTACAGCGCCCGGTCGGGCCGCCCGTCGGACCCGGGCAGGGCGAGGGTGCGGAACGCCGGCTCGCGCAGTACGGCGGCGTCCGGGAACCGCTCGGCCAGGTCGGCCAGCACCGGGGCGAGCAGCCGGGTGAGGGTGACCGCGCCGGTCAGCTCGTAGGCGGCGTTCTTGCGCAGGCAGTTGGTGATCCGCACATTGAGGCTGAACTTGAGGAACGCGCCCGCGCCGTACAGGGTGCGCACCGAGGCGGTGGCCGCGAAGGGGGTGCCGCCGGGGCCGAGGTCGACGATGTCGCCGCGCTCCAGCGCCCCGCGCAACAGGGGTTGGTCGCTGAGGAGTTCGTACTGCCAGGGGTGGGCGGGCAGCAGTCGGTAGCCGTCCGGGACGGCGGCGAGGCCGTCGAGCAGGGCGGTCGCGGCCGGGTCGGCGGAGGCCTCGGCGATCAGTTCCTGCCGCACGGCGAGGTGGCGCAGCGGGAACTCGGCGCGGGCCTCGGGGGCGTAGTCGCGCCAGTCGCCGCGTTCGGCGGAGCGGGACTTGGGCGCGGGGTGGAACCGGTGGCCGAACAGCAGGGCCTGCTCGGACTCCAGGTAGCGGTTGGGGCCGGGCCGGGGGCGGTCGGCCAGGGCGGTGGAGACCGCCGTGTGGCTGGAGGCGAGCTGGCCGAGGAACTCCTCGTTGACCGTGCCGGTGCGCAGTTCCAGTTCGCCCTGGACCTGGCGGGCGAGTTCGTGCCAGTCCAACGCGCGCCAGCCGCCGGGGTGTTCCTCCTCCACCGGTCCGGTGAAGCGGTGTGCGCCGATCAGCGAGGTGCGGCGCAGGGCGACCCGGAGCAGGGTGCCGCGCCGGGGGAGGCGGATCAGCAGGCGCCCGTCGGTGACGGCGGTCTGGTGTTCGGGGGCGGACACCTCGCGCAGCAGGCAGTTGAGCAGGGTATGGACCACGGCATGGTCGGCGGTGGGCAGTTGGTGCGTCATGAGCGACTCCAACGCTGGCGGGAGTGGGAGGAGAGTGCGGTGGCCGCGACGGCGGCCAGGAGTGCGGCGGCGGTGCCGACCAGCACGGGGGAGGTGGCGCCGAACCGGCCGTTGACCAGCGCCGCGACGGCGCCGGCGGCCACGGCGCCGCCCTTGGAGACGAATTCGAGCGAGCCGAACAGTCGCCCGGGTGCCCGGCCGCGGCACGCCTCGGCGGCGAGCACCGAGAGGCAGACCAGGCCGAGGGTGAGTCCGGCGCCGAGCAGCAGCCGGACGGCGACGAAGGCCGGGAGCGAGTCTGCCAGGGAGTGCCCGGCGAGGCCGAGCGCGACGAAGCCGAAGCCGAGCGCGATGCCGGTGTGCGGGCGGTGCAGGAAGGCGGTGTGGGTGCGGGCCGCGAACGCCAGGTAGCACAGGTGGGGCAGGGCGAACAGCACGCCCGTGGTGGTGCCGGAGACCCCGGGGAGGCGATCCTCGGCCAGGGCTATCAGGTAGGGGAAGGAGATGATCGTGGCGAAGACGAAGGCGAACTCCAGGCCGTAGAGCACGCGCAGGGGTGTGCGGCCGGCTGGTTCGTCGGCGGGGGCGCCCGTCGACGGGGCCACGGTCCCGGACTCGTCCACGGCTGCGGCCAAGACCCCGGGTCCGGCCCCGTCCGCTGTCTTCGCCCCGGGGCGGCCCGGCTCCGGCAGCAGGGAGAGCAGCACCGCCGCGGCCAGCGGCAGTACGGCCATCAGCAGGTACTGCCGGTGCGGGTCGATCCACGGCGACAGCGCGCCCACCAGGATCGGCGCCGCCACCAGCGCGGCCCGGGCGCTGCCCTGCATCAGGGTGAGCGCCCGGGACAGCCGGGCGCCGTCGAGGGCGGCGGCGAGGTAGCCGTTGGTCGCGGCGAAGGTGCCGCCGAGGAAGCCCTGGAGCACCAGCGCGAGGGTGAACGCGGGCAGCGAGTCGGCGGCCCCGGCCAGCAGGAAGGAGACTGCGAGGCCGAGTTGGGCGCGCAGCAGGAGCCGCTTGCGGCCGTACCGGTCGGCGAGCCGCCCCCACAGCGGGGCGCCGAGGGCGCTGAACACGGTGGGCACGATGTAGAGCACGCCCGCCCAGCGTCCCTGCGGGTCGCCGAGTCCGGGCAGGATCGCGGTCAGGTAGGGCGGCAGGCCGAGGGCGGCGAAGGAGGCGACGAAGTAGCAGGCGGCGACGGCGTGCACCTGGCGCCGACCGATTCCGCCCGGTGGGGCGGCGTCGCGTTCGGACTGCCGGGGCAGCGCGTCGACGGTCACCGCGCCGGTCCTGGCTCGTTCGTGGAACGCTGTTGCGGCAGCAGGTAGTTCGGGCCGTCGGTGTAGTGCTTGTTGATGTCGGCGGCGCCCGAGCGCTGCTTGCTGAGCAGGGTGCCGGCGGTGACCATCGCCTTGACCGGGAGCCGTTCGGCGTCGAGCAGGGCGGCACGCAGCGGTTCGGCGGCCGGTCCGGTCCGCTCGACGGCCTCGGTCAGCCGCTTGCGCAGCAGGGCGAGCAGCTCGTCGAGTCCGGCCCGGCCGTGGGCGGCGAGGCCGAAGGCGAGCGAGCCGGCGCACAGGTGGCCGGTGATGGTGGTGAACAGGTCGGTGAGCCGCCGGTCGTCGTCGCCGAAGATCCGGGCGTCGTCGAACTCCTCGGGCGAGGGGGAGAGTTCGCCGAGGGAGGCGGCCAGACGTCCGGTGTGCAGGCGCGGGCCGTCGTCGTCCTTGTAGAGCAGGCGCAGGCCGCCGTCCTGGTCGAGGACGAGGGAGGTGTTCTGCTGGTGGGACTCCAGGGCGACGCCGTGGCCGAACAGTGCGGTCTGCCAGTCGAGCAGCAGGTCCAGCAGGGCGTCGTAGAGGGCGACCGGGTCGCCGCCGTGGAACCGGTCGGCGAGCCGGTCGACGACCAGGCGCCCGCCGGCGGCCCCCGCGGCCGAATCCGCTGCCGCGTCCGCGACCGGCGCCGGGCCGGGTGCGGACGGCGGCGCCGGGGCCAGCAGCGCGGCGAGCGGAACGGTCACGGACCGCTCCAGCCCCTCCGGGTAGCGGCGCAGCAGCACCGCCAGCAGCTCGTGCCCGGCGTGCGCCCAGGTCTGCTCGTCGGCGTGCAGGATCCGCCCGGCGAACCGGGGTTCGCGCGCCAGCACGGCCTCGACCAGCCGCTGTCCGGCGGCGCCGTCGACCAGCGTGCCGGGCTTGATGGTGCGGCGGTTCAGCCGGCCGAGGGTGGCGGTGGCCAGCGGCAGCTTCAGGTGGTGGACCGGGTCCTCGGCGACCGCCACCGTCCGCATCGAGAGGGTCGGGACGACGGTCAGGTAGGGACGCTCGGCGAGCACGGCGCGGCCGTCCAGGCCGGTGGCGCGCAGCGCCTCGTCCAGGGCCGGGCCGACGGTCAGCGGGTGCACCGGCAGGGTCTCCCAGGCGGCGTCGCCGCCGGGCAGGTCGAGGCCGAGCCAGCTCGGGGTGGGCCACCAGCGCGGCAGCGGGCGGTCGCCGTGCCGGGTGAGCGCGCCGGCCGGCAGGGCGAGCCAGCGCAGTTCGAAGGCGGGGTGGAACTCCGGTGCGTGGGAGCGCAGTTCGCGCTCGTCGAGGCCGGATCGGCCGCGGGCCGTCGGGTAGACCGGGTGGTCGAGGAAGGCGGCCAGGGTGTCGTGGCCGAGGGCGGCGGCGGGGCCGGTCCAGTGGGCCGGGTCGGGGCCGTAGAGGTCGGTGAGCGCGGTGTGCACCTCGGCGCGCACCCGCTCGTGCAGCTCCATGGTGGCGAGGGTCTGGCGGCACTCCTCGGCGAACGCGGCCCAGCCGGGCCGGTCCTCGGCGTCGGCGCGGGCGGCCAGCGCCGTCAGCGCGGCGTCCAGCTCCCCGATCCGGCGGCCGTCGACCTCGACGAGCGGCAGGCGCGCGCCGTACTCGCTCTGGAAGCCCTCGGGGGCGACGGGGACGGCGATGCCGTGCTCGGCGGCCACCAGCCAGGCGCCGTCGGCCCGGTGCTCGACCGTGCCGCCGGTGCGCAGTCCGAGCACGTCCTCGCGGACCAGGGCGGAGAGGACCCGGAGGGTGAGCAGCCCGGCGGGGGTGGCGGCGCGAGCAGCGGTGGCGGCCGGAGCGGCGGCGGGCGGCGTGGCGGCGGGCGGCGTGGTGGCAGGCGGCGTGGTGGCGGCGCTCACGGGGTGATCTCCCAGCGGTTGGCGGCCACGAACCGGGCCACGGCGGCGTCGACGGCGGCCTGCGCGGGGCCGACGGCCCAGATCACGCCCAGGTAGTCCCGGTTGGTGCGGTAGTGCTCGTGCCGTTCGCCGACCGGGCGCAGCGGCCGGTAGGCGAGCCGGACCCCGTCGACGTCCTCGTCGTACGGCCCGGGGGCGGCGGTGAGGGTTCCGGCCCGGTCGGCGCAGACCACCTCGTTGCGGGCGCGCAGCCGGGTGGCGGCGCAGCGTTCGCCGAGGTCGGCGGGGAGTTCGAGGCCGAGGTGGGCGGCGAGGATGTGCTCGAACAGCGGGACGCCGAGGATCTCGGCGAGCATGAGGTCGCACTGGTCGCCGATGGCGCGGTAGTTGACCTCGATGATCCGGGCCCGGCCGTCCGGCTGGACGACGAACTCGGTGTGGCAGGCGCCGAGTCCGACCCCGAGCGCGTCGAGCTGGGCCAGCACCTGGGCGACCGCGGCCGGCGGGTGGGCGGGGACGAACTCCAGCATCTCCTCGACGAAGTCCGGCGGCGGGGAGAGTCTGGTCCGGAACCCGCCGAGGACGTGCCGGCGGTGGCCGTCGCCCAGCGTCTCCAGGGTGTACAGCTGCCCCTCCAGGAACTCCTCGACGACGAGGGCGGCGCCGGGGCGCCGGTCCTGGATCTCCTCGGCGCGCCGGACCAGTTCCTCGATGTCGGCGACCAGCGAGACGTCCTCGCTGGCGACGCCCTCGCGCGGCTTGACCACGACGGGGAAGGGCAGCTCCGCCGCGCGCAGCACGGACGGGTCCTGCTCCGGGGCGAGTTCGACCGAGCGGACGGCGTCGAGGCCGGCGGCGGCCAGGTGGCGGCGGAGCTGGCCCTTGTTCTTGGCCCGCAGGGTGGCCTTCCAGTCCTTGGCCGGGAGGCCGAAGTACTCGGCGGTGAGCGCGGTCTGGGTCTGCAGGTGGTCGCTGTTGCTGAACAGGGCGAACGGCGCGTCGGCGGTGCCGGAGGCCCGGAGGCGGGAGATCAGCCCGATCACCTCGCGGAAGTCCTGCACCTCGCACTCGGTCACCTGCGGCGCGAACTCCAGGTTGGCGTAGGCGCGTCGGTGGGCCTCGGCGTGGTCGGTGAGGACGGTGACGGCGAGCCCGAGGCGGGCGGCGGCCGGGAGGAATCCGTCGGTCACCGAGTCGGTCGGGTTGAGGGCGAGCAGGTAGAGGCGCATGGCAGGGCGGGTCCTCTCCGGGTGGGCGGGCGAGCGGGCGGGGGCGGGCGCGGGGGAGCGCGGGCCGGCTCGGGTGCGGGCGAGGGTGAGGGTGTGCGAGGCGCGGGCGGTCGGCGGCGGGGCGGGCCGAGGGGCGGCTCCCGGCCGTCCCCCCGTCGCCGCTCCCGCCCCGTCCGTCCGGGCGCGGGGCCTACTGGGGGGCGTCGACGCCCGCGGCCTTGGCGATGTCGACCAGCATGGCGTCGGCGGCCTGGACACCGATGCCCGACATCCAGGTCTCGTCCGGCACGTTGAACACCTTGCTGTTCTTGACGGCGTTCAGGCCCTTCCAGACCGGCGTGTCCTGGACCTCGCTCTGCTTGGTCTTGGACGGGTCGTCGGCGACGGTGACGAAGACCAGGTCGGCGTCGGCCTGGTTGATCTGCTCGGCGCTGACCTCCAGGATGTTCTGGTCCACGTCCTGGGCGGCCGGGCGGGTCAGGCCGACGTCCTTCAGCACCACGCCGCTGTAGGAGGCCTTGGCGTAGAGGCGGGTCGGGCCGGCCACGAAGCGGACCACCGAGGCGGTCGGCGCGGTGCCGCCGTTCTTCGCCTTGATCGCCTCGCCGAGCTCGGCGGCGCGGGCCTCGTAGTCGGTGAGCGCCTTCTTGGCCTCCGCCTCCTTGCCGAGGGCCTGCGCGTAGAGGGCGAGGTTGGCCTTCCACGGGAAGCCGGTGGTCTCGGCGAGCACGGTCGGGGCGATCGCGTTGAGCTTGTCGTAGACCTTGGCGTGCCGGACCTTCGAGGAGAGGATCAGATCGGGCTTCAGGGAGGCGATCAGCTCCAGGTTCGGCTCGTTCATCGGGCCGACGTCCTTGGCGTCCTTGACCTTGTCCTTGAGGTAGTTCGGGAAGCCGCCCTCGGTCTTCATGTGCGGGGAGACCGCGCCGACCGGGGTGATGCCGAGGAGGGTGACGTCGTCCAGCTCGCCGCTGTCCAGGACCACCACGCGCTTGGGCTGGGCCTTGATCTCGGCCGTGCCGGCCGCGTGGGTGACGGTGCGCGGGAAGACGGCGGCCGCACCGGCGGCGGCCGAGGCGTCGCCGGCCGGCTCGGCGGTGTCGGCGGCCTTGCTGCCGCCGTTGCTGCCGCAGGCGGCGAGCAGGGTGGTGGAGAGGGCGACGGCGAGCACGGCGACGGGCAGTCTGCGGGCGCGGGCGGAGCGGTTCATGAAGGGTTCCTTGTCTCTGTTTCGGGGCAGGGCGGGGCGCCGGAACGACCCGCGAGGGGCGGGCGCGGCCGGAAGCGGGGGAGCGGAGCTCGGGGCAGGGGGCCTCAGCGCTCGGGGCCGACCGGGGCAGCGGGCGCGGCCGGTGCGGCGGCCCGTCTCGACCGGGCCCTGGGCACGACCAGCGGAGTGCCGGTCTCCGGGTCGGGCACGACCTGGCAGGCGACCTGGAAGACGCTCTCCACCAGTTCGGCGGTGAGGATGTCCCCCGGTGCCCCGGCGGCAGCGAGCCGGCCGTCCTTGAGGACGACCAGGTGGTCGGCGTACCTGGCGGCCTGGCCGAGGTCGTGCAGCACCATGACGACTGTCCGTCCGGCCTGCGCGTGCAGGTCGGAGACCAGGTCGAGCACGTCGAGCTGGTGGCGCAGGTCGAGGAAGGTGGTCGGCTCGTCGAGCAGCAGCAGGTCGGTGTCCTGGGCCAGCGCGAGCGCGATCCAGGCCCGCTGCCGCTGGCCGCCGGAGAGCCGGTCCACGTGCTGGTCGCGCAGCCCGTCCATGCCGGTGCGGGTGAGCGCGTCCTCGACCGCGGCCTGGTCGGCCCTGGACCACGGGGTGAGCATCCGCTGGTGCGGGAACCGGCCCAGCCGGACCAGCGCCTCGACGGTGACGGCCTCGGGGGTGACGGGCTGCTGGGGCAGCAGGCCCATCCGCTTGGCGAGCGTGCGGGCCGGCATCCGGTGGATGTCGGAGCCGTCCAGGGTGACGCTGCCGGCGGCCGGGTCCAGCAGCCGGACGAGGCCGCGCAGCAGGGTCGACTTGCCGCAGGCGTTGGGCCCGACGATGGCGGTGACGGCGTTGCCGGGCAGTTCGAGGTCGAGCCCGTCCACGACGGTCCGGTTGCCGTAGCGCAGGCCGAGGCCGTGGGCGGCGAGGCGGTTCGCCGACCGGTCGGCACCGGCGGCACCCGCGGTGCCGGTCGGGGCGGCCTCGGCCGCGGTGGTCAGGTCGGGGGTCATCAGCTGGTCCTCCGGGGAAGCCGGCCCTGGCGGATCATCAGCACCAGGAGCCAGGGCGCGCCGAGGGTGGCGGTGACGGCACCCACCGGCAGGCCGTGGACGGGGATCACATGCAGTACGAGGAGGTCGGAGGCGAGCAGCAGCAGGGAGCCGGTGAGGGCGGTGAGGCCGAGCGTGCCGAGGGTGGGCGGTCCGGCGAGCAGCCGGACCAGGTGCGGCACGGCGAGCGCGACGAACGCGACCGGCCCGGTGAGCGCCGCGGCGAGGGAGGCCAGGGCGATGCTGAGCAGGAGCAGCAGGACGCGGTCGCGCCGCGGATCGAGCCCGAGCCCGCCGGCCGAGTCGTCGCCGAGGTCGAGCACGGCCACCCGGCGCTGACCGAGCACCACGGCGACGCTGGTCAGCGCGACGGCGGAACCGCCGATCCAGACCTCGTCCCAGTTGCGGCCGTAGAGGGAGCCGGTGGTCCACTGCATCGCGGAGGAAGCCAGCTCGGCGGGGAACCGCACGATCATCAGATTGACGGCGGCGGCGAGGCCCTGCTGGACCGCGAGCCCGACCAGGACCAGCCGGGTGACCGCCATCCGGGAGCGCCAGGCGAAGCCGCCGAGCAGCAGCGCGGCCAGCAGTCCGCCGCCCAGCGCGGCCAGAGGAATGAGCTCCTGTGAGGCCCCGGTGGCGAGCATCAGGACGGCGCCGAAGGACGCGCCGCCGGTGACGCCGATGGTGTCGGGCGAGGCGAGCGGGTTGCGGAACAGGCGCTGGAGCATCGAGCCGGCCACCGCCAGCCCGGCGCCCGCGATCAGCGCGGAGACCACGCGCGGGGCGCGGAACTCCTGGACCACCAGGACGTTCCCGGGGTCGCCGGATCCGGCCAGCGCGCGCAGCGCCTCCCAGACCGTCATCCTGACCTGCCCGGTGCCGAGCGCGGTCCCGGTGAGCAGGACCAGCAGGACGGCGGCGACCAGCGACCAGGCGGCGGTCCGGGCGCGGCGGCGGGCGGCGGAGGTGCCCGGCCCCGGGGCGGTGCCGCCGGTGGCCCCGCCGGGGGCCCGGTCGGTGGCCCGGTCGAGGGCCGGGGCGCTCATCGCGCCACCTTGCGGGCCAGTACGGCGAGCAGCGGCGCGCCGAGGAACGCCGTCACGATGCCGACCTCCAGTTCGGAGGGGCGGGCCACCGTCCGGCCGAGCACGTCGGCGGTGAGCAGCAGTACCGGACCGGCGATCAGGCAGCCGGGCAGCAGCAGCCGGTGGTCGTTGCCGAGGAGCGGCCGGACCAGGTGCGGGGCCGCCAGCCCGATGAAGGCGACCGGCCCGGCGACGGCCACGGCGGACCCGGCGAGCAGCACGACGGCCAGGCCGCCGACCACCCGGATCCGGGCCACCGGCACGCCGAGCGACTGGGCGCTCTCGTCGCCGAGCGCCAGCGCGTTGAGCGAGGGCGCGACGGCGAAGGAGGCGAGCAGGCCGAGCGCCAGGAACGGCAGCACCGGCACGAGGGTGTCCAGGTGCCGCCCGGCGACCGACCCGGCCAGCCAGAACCGCGCCTCGTCCAGGGTGCGGTGACTGGCCAGCATCAGCGCGGAGGTCCACGAGGTGAGCACCACCGTGAGCACGGTGCCGCCGAGTGCGAGCCGGACCGGGTCGAGGTCCCCGCCGTGGCGGGACATCGCGTACGCGGCCACGGCCGCCACCGCCGCTCCGGCGAAGGCGAACCACACGTACTCGACCGGGCGGGTCAGTTCGAGGGTGTAGATCGCGGCGACCACGGCGAAGCTCGCGCCGGCGTTGATGCCGAGGGTGATCGGGGAGGCGAGCGGGTTGCGGGTGACGCCCTGGGCGACCGCCCCGGCGACGCCGAGCGCGGCCCCGACCGCGAGGCCGATGAGCGTTCGCGGCACCCGAAGCCCCGTCACCACATCGGCGTCGCCGCCGTGCTCATCGCCGGTCAGGGCGCCGACGACGGTGCCCAGCGGGATCGTGCGGGAGCCGAGCGCGAGGCTCAGTGCGGCGCACAGCGCCAGCAGGCCGAGCCCGGCGACCAGCACCAGGGGGAGCCGGGCCGCTGTGCGGGTTCTCGGGGCCGGGGTCGGGGGAGCCGGCGGATCGGTGGTGAGCACGGGGCGAGATATTAGGTTAGGTATACCTAAGTGAGTCAAGTTGCGGCCGGGTTGGTACGTACCGGGCGAGTCGGGGCGGCGAACGGCCCGGGGTGGCGCGAACCGGCCGATGAGTGCCTATAAGGTGAGCCTCACCTAACACGATCTCGGGAGTGCCGGTGATCTTCTCGGGTCCGCCCCTGCCTGCCGCCGTGCCCGTCGCGCCACGTCCCGCGAATCCGCTGGACACCGACTACCGGCTGCTGCTCGACCTCTGCCCGGTACTCCGGGTGCGGCTGCTCGCGACCGACGAGCCCGCCCCGGCCCGCGCGCTCGGCTGGTACTCCGCGGTGGAACTGGCGACCGATCCGGACGCGCTGGCCGACGCACTGGCCGGCGAGGCCGCCCGGATCGCCCCCGTCGCCGCCGGGCACGGCACCGCGCCGCGCCCCCATGTCGCCGCCTCCCGGCTGCTGCACCACTACCTCTGGTCGGTCTGCGTGCTGATCGCCGGACCCTGGCGGCTGGCGGGTCGCGTCCCGTCGATCGACGGCGCGAACCTGTGGTTCCACGCCCCTACGGGTGATTTCGCGCTGCGCCCGCACGCCCATGTCACCCTCCCGGGCGAGGACGAACTCCGGGCCGAACTGCGCGCCGCCGTCGTCGCCCACGTCGAACCGCTGCTGGCCGCCTTCGCCGCCCCCACCCGGCGCGGCACCAGGGCGCTGTGGGGCATGGTCACCGACGACCTCGCCTCGGCGATCTGGTACCTGGGCAAGCGGCTCGACGAGACGGCCGGGTCGCCGGTCCCGGTCGAGGAGGACGCCGCCGTCGCCGCCGCGACGGCCGTGCTCCCCGGGCACACCGACCCGCTCCTCGGCGCCGCGGACTTCCGCGTCCTGTGCGGGGAGGACGGCCGCGCCCACCACACCCGGACCCGCCTCGGCTGCTGCCTCTACTACGCGATCGAGCCCGCCCGGGCCTGCGTCACCTGTCCCCGCACGGGGGACGAGGAGCGCCTGCGGCGGCTCTGACGGGTCGCCGACGGGTGCCGGCGGTCTGTCAGGGGGCCTCGGTAGGCTCGGTTCCCGTGATCGACTCCACCGCCCACGTCCGCGTCGCGCGGCCCTCCCGGGACCTCGCGGCGGCCGAGCGCTTCTATGTCGACGGCCTCGGCCTGGCCGTCCTGTGGCGCACCGCCGAACACGTCCCCGGTGAGCACGACCTCATCATGGTGGGCCCGCCCGGGGGCGGTTGGCACTTCGAGCTGACCCACGACCCCGAGCGGCCGGTCGAACCGGCGCCCACCGTCGACGACCTCTTCGTGGTCTACCTCGGGGCGCCGGTGGACGAGGCGCTGGTCCGGCGGCTGGAGGCCAGTGGTGGTACGCGGGTGCCCTCGCACAATCCCTACTGGGACGAGCACGGTGTCACGGTCGCCGATCCGGACGGCTACCGGCTAGTGCTGTGCGCCCGGAACTGGACGTCCTGAGCGGCCGCGCGCTGCTCGGACGGTCCGACGGTCCGGTGTCGGATGACGGCCTACGGACCGCAGATGTGGAATCTGCCATCTGTTGGCCGCCATCCGTCGGGCGCCGTCCGCAGGACGCCATCTGCCGGACGTCAGTCGTCGGACGTCAGCCCCGGACCAGGAGACCGGCGAGGCGCCCGAGCTCGTCCCGGACGGACTCCCGCTCCTCGGCGGTGAGCCCCTCGGCGACCGACTCCGCCCGCCGGGTGAAGGCCTCGGCGCTGGCGCCGTCCGCCAGCCGGTGCGCCAGGTCGGCCCGCAGCGCCAGGATGCGGAACAGCAGCACCCGGGCGGGCGGCCCGTCCGGCGACTCCAGCGCCCGGTCCAGTACCCGGGCGGCCGCCGCCGGGTCCTCCTTGGAGTCGGCGAACAGCGCGGCGTGGTGCAGCGCCTTCGCGAACGGCTCGTCGGAGGACGGCCGGTGGTCCCGGACGGCACGGATCGGCTGACCGATCCGCAGGCAGTTGCCGCCGGGATCGGTCAGCAGGAACTCCCGCACACCGTGCGGGGTGTCGCCGAGCGCGCCCAGCCGGGGCAGGCCCTGGGTCGGCACCCGCCCGTAGGCGGACCGCAGGCCCTCCTGGAACGCGGCGTGCAGTGCGTCCACGTCGTCGGTGCGGACCAGGCAGGTGCCGTGGCCGGCACCCGGGTCGTACTGCTGCATGCCGAGGAAGTGCAGCTGGATGCCGCCGCGTTGGACGACTGCGTAGGGCTCGGGAGTTCGCTGATGGATCGTCACTTCGAAGCCGAGCGCGGTGTAGAAATCGAGCACCGGCGGGAGTGTTTGACAGGGCAGGATCGGGACCGTCGATTCGACCATGCTCGCTGACTTTACCCCTGGTTGACCGCGAAACGGACGCTTCCGCTCAGATGTCGGCCACGTGCTGCCGGGCCCGCGCACCGGTGGCCACCGCCGGTGGTCGTTCCGGACGACGACCCGCTACCGCTCCGGTACGACGGGCACCAGTCGCTTGACCATCACCCGTTCCCCGAAGGCCCGTTCGGCCCCCGGTACGCCGCCCCCGACCGACCGGTCCGGCGTGCTCGGCGCGCACGGCGCGTCCGGCTCGTCCGCGTCGGTGAACCCGTTGCGCCGGTACAGCGCCTCGGCCGGTGCGTTGCCCGCGAGCACGGCGAGCCGCAGCGAGGTGCGGCCCGTCCGCCGGGCCCATGCCTCCACGGCGGCCAGCAGCCGGTCCCCGGTCCGCCGCCCCCGGGCCTCCGGGCCGACCCAGAGCGAACGCAGCTCGGCCGCCCCGTCCCGCCCGGGCGAGGGAATCCCGCCCGCCAGCCCGACCGGCCGCCCGTCCGCCGACACGGCGACGACGTGCACGGCGTCCCGGCGCGCGAACCGGGCGCGCCACTCCTCCTCGCCGCCCGTCGGCCAGTCCGACAGCCGCACCTTGAAGGCGTGCGGCGCGTCGCGGAGCGCGGCCAGCCGGGCGTCCCGCCACAGCGGCCAGTCGTCCGGGTCGGCGGGGGTGAGGAAACGCAGATCGATCACGGCCGCAGTCTGCGCCCGCGCGCCGCGGCCCGTCCAGGGTGCCTCTGCGGAGACCGGCGGTCCGGACGGCCAACTGTGCCGGCGCGGTGAGGAATCGGCCTGGTCTCTCCCGGGTGCCGGGCGCCGGACGGCTACCCGACGACGGCGGTCGCGCCGGTGGCCTCGGGCGCGCCGGTGGTCTCGGGCGCCCCGGGCGCGGACCGGCGGCGGGCCTCCCACTCCCGGCGGAGCAGGCCGAACAGCAGGCGGTCGTAGCGGGCCCCGGCGAGCAGGACGGCGTCCCTGCGGCGTCCCTCCTCCTGGAAGCCGAGCCGGGCGAACGCCCGGGCCGCCCGGGTGTTGCCGCTCCAGGTGTCCAGCTCCAGCCGGTGCAGCGGGAACATGCCGAACAGGTGGTCCACCAGCAGGCCGAGGGCCTCCGAACCGTAGCCGTGGTCCCAGAACTCCCGTTCGCCGATGAAGATCCCGAGCTCGGCGACGCCTTCGTACGGGTCCACGTCGCGGTAGTCGACCATGCCGATCGGGCGGCCGCCGGCCTTCTCCTCGACGGTGAGGATGCCGGCCTCGCGCGGGTCGAGGCGCAGGATCCGGGCGAAGCGGTCGGCCAGTGCCTCGGCGGTGGTCGGGCCGAAGCGCGGGTCGCCGGCCGCCGCCAGCCGCACCACCTCCGGGTCGTTGCGCCAGCGGAGCTGGTGTTCCGCGTCCTCAGCGCGCAGGGCGCGCAGCCGTACCGCTGTACCTTCGATCATGGTCGGATGGTAGGCCGCGCACCGCGCTCCCGGCACCTGCTTTCCGGGCCGCGAGGGTCCGCCGGTCGCAAGGTGCCCGTCAGCCCACGGTGACCCGGACCTCCTTGCTGGCCAGCGTCCGGCAGGAGGCCGGGTTCTGCGCCTCCTTGCAGCTCGCGAAGTCGACATACCGCCAAGTGAGGGTGGTGCTCCCGGCGGCGGTGGCGGTCCAGCTCTGGCGGACGGTGTGGCCGCAGCCGGCGGTGTTCGGCGCGCAGGTGCTCTGCTTGCTGTCGGCGTCCCGGCGCAGCGGGCCGGTGTCGCCCGGGTCGACGAGCCGCCAGCCGTGCGGCAGCGGCGCGACCCGCACGTCCATGCCGAACGTCCGGCCGACGGCGAGGTGCACGTCGCTCGGCTCGAAGGCGGGCTGCTTGCCGCCGGCCACCGCCTCCGCGTCGAGGTCGGCGGGCAGGGCCAGCAGCGCGGCGGGGGGTCCGCCGCCGGAGCCGCCCGAGCCGCCGGACGAGCACCCGCTCAGCGCCGCCAGCCCGGCGGCGAGCACGGCGGCTACGGCGGTGGGGACCGTTCGAACCCTCATGCCGCACCGCCCGCCCGGGCGTCCCGGCGCAGTTCGAGCAGCGCGGCGACCTCGGCCAGCCAGCGCGCGAACAGGTGCTCGCGCCCCACGTCCGCCCCGGTCGCCGCCGCGGCCTGCAGCCAGCTGCGGACGAGCGCCGTGCCGGACTCGCCGATCACCGGCTCGGGCAGCGCGAGCGCGGCCGCGAAGCCGCCCGCCCGCACGTGCCGGGCCAGGAAGCCCAGGGGGTACGGGCCGATGCCCGCGGCCTCGGCGCGGTGCGCGGCGGCGATGGCCGCCTCGGTGAACAGGGCCTGGCGCGGCCCGCCGGCCAGCAGCAGACCGCGGGTGACGGCGGCGGGCACGTCGAGGTCCGCCAGCTCGGCATCGGACCGGACGGTGGTCATTTCGGCAGCTCCAGGGCGGTCGACTGGTTGAGCGGGTGGTCGCCGGGGGTGAGTCCGCCGAGCTGGCTGTTGACGAACTGCTCCTCCGTCACCCAGGAGGTGAAGCCCCACGGGTTGTAGATCTGGAGCTTGTCGCCGTCCCGGCCGATGATCATCATCTGGTGGCCGGAGTCCTCGTTGCGCACGGTGATCGGCACCGGCAGGCCCTCGTCGACGGACTTCTCGATCCGGGTCACCGCGGCGCGCCGGTCCTCGTCGCTCTTCAGCTCGACGTGCTCGTAGTCGGCCCCGGTGGCCCGGCCGAGGTCCTTGTCGGCCAGGTAGGTCTGGGCCGTGGCGCCGAGCCCGGCGTCCACCTGCGGGTAGACCTTCTTGTTGCCGTCGGCCCGCTGGCCGTCCTTGTACTCGCCGAGGTAGGCGTCCTGGAGGCGCTGCCCGAAGTTCTCCGGCGAGTCGGCGCCGGGGGTGTCGGGTGTGCCGCCGGTGGTCAGCTGGAACATCAGCAGCGGGTCCAGCTTGGCCTGCGCGATGACGGTGGAGGCGGCGACGCAGTCGCTGACGTTGCGCTGCGAGTAGACGCCGTAGCCGTCGATGCTGACCGGCTGCCCCTGGTAGGTGACGTCGAGGTTGTCGGAGGACTCGCGCCGGGTGTCGTCGGTGGAGGTGGCCGGTACGAGGTGCTGGGCCAGCCAGGCCGGATCGTCGCCGTGCGGGTGGATCTGCGCGTCGAACCGCTGGATGTCCGCCACCGAGTGCCCGGCCGCCAGCGCCTTCCACAGGTAGGCGGACTCCTCGGGGGACTTGGCACCGGAGAGCAGCGCGCGGAACGCCGCCTGGTCGGCGCCGGTCATCACCCCGAGCACCTGGTTCGCCCGGTCGAGCTGGTTGGGGGTGAGGATGTAGTCGCCGTCCTCGCCCGCGCCGGGGTTCTTCTCGGTGGCCAGCACCACCGCCGCCAGCGGGTCGATCGAACCGTCACCGGCCCGCGCCGCGCGGGCCTTGGCGGCGAGCTGGTTGAGCTTGCCGGCGGTGCCGGTGCCGCAGCTCTCGGCCCGCCGCGCGGCGGCCAGCCGGGCGTCGACGCCGGCCAGCGCCGTCTCGCGGGCGCCCTGGTCGAAGCCGGTCGGGTCGTGCCGGGCGCGTTCGCCGGCGTCGTGCAGCTGCTGGCGGCCCTGGGCGTCGGTGGACTTCGCCCACTGCAGGTCGTTGGCCCAGGCGTCGAGCACCTTGGCGGCCTCGGCGAGGGTGTCCTTGGAGGTCGTGGTCTCCGCCGACATCGCGTGCACAGCCTGGGTCGCGTGCTCGGCGACCGAGCCCGTCCACACCGAGGGCA
Organism: Kitasatospora sp. MBT66; assembly: GCF_000710405.2. Lineage (NCBI taxonomy): Bacteria > Bacillati > Actinomycetota > Actinomycetes > Kitasatosporales > Streptomycetaceae > Kitasatospora > Kitasatospora sp. MBT66. The sequence continues at coordinate 369,464 of NZ_JAIY01000003.1, forward strand.
GCTGGTTGGCCGCCACCCCGGACAGGTCGGTGGTGGCCTTGGCGAAGGAGGCCGCCGCCTTCGAGTAGTCCTGCGCCCGGGCGCGGACCGCCGCCGGGTCGCCGACCGGCTCCGGGACGGCGAGCGCCTCCTCGATGCCCTGCACCAGGTGCAGGTTCGGCAGCATGAACGTGAACTGCTCGATGCTGTGCCGCGCGTGCTCCAGATCCTTGACCTTGCTCACCGGCCGCCGCCGGCGGGCACCAGGCCGGAGGCGACGGCGTGCTCGGTGTTACGGTAGTTCGCCGTGGTGGTGGCCATCTTCTGGGACAGCTCCTCCAGCGCGCGCTGGGTCACGCCGATCTCCTTCGACCAGGCGCTGTCGAAGGATGACCAGGCGCGGTCCACGCCGAACTCGCCGAAGGCGGTGGACGCGTAGCAGACCGAGCCCGCGTACGCGGTCTTGGCCTCGGCGATGTCGGTCGCCGTCCGGCCCAGCTGCTCGGCGACGCCGTTCAGGCCCGCCACATTGACGCGGTATCCGTCCGGGCCGGCCGATCCGCCCGGCCCGGAGCCGTTGACGGTGCCGCCGGCGGCGCCGGGCACTGTTCCGTCGCTCATGTTCGTCGTTCCCCCCGTGCTGCGGGCCGTCCGCCGGCCCGGGTCGGTCGGCGCCGCAGTGGTCCGCGCGGCAGCCGAGCGGCGAGCCTAGCGCCTGCCGTCGGCCGGGGGCCGCGCGCGTCCGGCCGCCCGCCCCGGCCGCGCGATTTCTTCACGCGGGGAGCGCGCGGGCTCCGCTTCGGGCGGTCCGTCCTTGGGACGCTCTTGGGGTTCGGCGTCCGGGCGGACCGAGTGGGCAGGGGTCAGCCGACGAGGTCGCGCCGCATTCGGTCGAGGATCAGGCCCGCGCCGGTGTAACCGATGCCGAGCATCCAGAGGTTGTCGTCGACCTGGTGGACCCTGCCGTTGCGCACGGCGTCGAGCCCGTTCCACAGGGTGCCGCCGACGATCCTGGCGTGGTCGGACTTCGCCGGGTCGCCGTAGACCGAGTAGAAGATGACGTCGGCCGCGGCCTGGTCGACCTGCTCGGGGCTGATCTCCAGCGCGAAGCCGGACTTGTTCTGGTTGGCCGGGCGGCCGAGGCCGAGGTCGGTGAGGATCGAGCCGACGAAGGTGTCGTTGAGGTACAGGCGGGTCGGCGCCCCGGCGACGAAGCGGGCCATCCCGACCTTGAGCGCCGCCGCCTTCTCCGGCCCGCCGAGCGCCGCGACCAGCTCGGCGGCCTTCGCCCGGTACGCCTGCTCGGCGGCCGCCGCCTCCGGCTGACGCCCCAGCGCCTCGGCGTGCAGCCGGACGTTCTCCTTCCAGGCCGGGCCGGTGGTCCTGCTCAGCACCGTCGGCGCGATCTTGGACAGCTCGTCGTAGCGCTTGTCGTCGCGGACCTGGCTGCCGAGGACGAGGTCGGGGCGGAGTCCGGCGATCACCTCCAGCTGGGGCGAGCCGATGACGCCCACGGCCTTGACGCCGGTGAGGCGTTCGGCGGGCAGGTAGGCGGAGAGCGGCGCGCCGGCGGCGAC
>NZ_JAIY01000003.1:371349-372524 GCF_000710405.2 Kitasatospora sp. MBT66
CCGGGGAGCGAACGGCGGTGGGCGGGGGCGTCGGGCATCGGGCGACTCCGTTCGGGCGGCAGACGGCGAGGCGGCTGATCCCTGCCCGGTGGCACGGATCGTTACGCCTGCGCGACCGTCAGTCGCCCTCCCGGTGCTCCAGGCGCTGCCGCAGCAGTTCGTCGTACTCGGCGTGCACCCGGCGGTCCATGGCCAGGGCGAACTGGGCGTCGGTGACCGTACGGGCGAGCGGGCGGATCCGCAGGATCTGCTCCGTCAGCCGGGCGGCCTCGCCGGGCGGCAGCGGGGTCTCGGCGGACAGCGCGCCGAGCACGTGCTCGCGCACCAGGGCGGTGAAGATCTCGGCTATCGCCGCCACGTGCTCCTGGGTCCGCCGGCTCGCCGCCAGCACCACCGACAGTGGTACACCCTCCGCCACCAGCGCCGTGGTGGCGTCCATCAGCCGGCGGCTGACGTGGGTGATCCCGTCCTCCTCGACCGTGATGAAGCCCTGGTCGATGGACTCGGCGGTGTTCTCCTCGGTGAGCTGGTCGCCGAAGGCCGTCTTCAGCTCGTCCCAGTCGAGATGGACCGCGGTCTCGTCGGACCAGGGCGCGACGAGCGCCGCCTCCAGGCCGATGAGGTCGGCGACGTCCCGCCCGCTCTCGCCGGCACGGATCAGTTCGGTGATGCCGCCGAGGGTGTGGCCGCGTTCCAGCAACTCGGCGATCATCCGCAGCCGGGACAGGTGGGACTCCCCGTACCAGGCGATCCGTCCCTCCCTGCGGGGCGGCTGGAGCAGCTTCCGCTCGCGGTAGAAGCGCAGGGTGCGGGTGGTGATCCCGGCCGCTTCGGCCAGCTCCTCCACCCGGAACTCGCGTTGTCCGACCTCGGGGGCGGCTTCGACCTTGTCCACGGCGCTCAGCATAGGGCGGGCGCTGCTCCGATCGGAGCGGTCGGGCTTCTTCCATCAAGTGTCAACAAGGGCTACCCTGCCAACCGTGCCAGTGATTGCTGGCACGGTTGGCGTGATCCGCGCCGCGCCGAGCAGCGGCGACGTGCGCCCCACGGTCCCCCACCCTCAGGAGGACGCCGCATGGCATCCAGCACCAAGCGCCCCCGCCCCCGAGCCGCCGAGGCGTCCGCCCAGGACCGGTCGCGCACCGCGCCCGGGGCCGTGGAGCCGGGAGCCGTCG
>NZ_JAIY01000003.1:372598-391004 GCF_000710405.2 Kitasatospora sp. MBT66
AGTCGGAGGCAGTCGTGGCCGAGGCCGAGGCCGTCGAGCCGGAAGCGGTCCCGCACGTCCGGGTCGCCGTCATCGGCTCCGGCTTCGGCGGCCTCGGCGCCGGCGTCCGGCTGCGCCGCGCCGGCATCACCGACTTCGTCGTCCTGGAGCGCGCCGACTCGGTCGGCGGCACCTGGCGCGACAACAGCTACCCCGGCTGCGCCTGCGACGTGCCCTCGCACCTCTACTCCTTCTCCTTCGCCCCCAACCCGGACTGGCCGCGCAGCTTCTCCGGCCAGCCGGACATCCGCGCCTACCTGGAGAAGGTCGCCGACGTCTTCGGCCTCCGCCCCCACCTGCGCTTCAACACCGAGGTCACCGAAGCCCGTTGGGACGTCGAGCGGACCCGCTGGCAGATCACCACGACGGCCGGCCGCTGGACCGCCGACGCCGTGGTGGCCGCCGCCGGACCGCTCGCGGACCCGCAGATCCCCGAGCTGCCGGGCCTGGACTCCTTCCCCGGCAAGGTGTTCCACTCCTCCCGCTGGGACCACGACTTCCCGCTCGCGGGCAAGCGCGTGGCGATGGTCGGCACCGGGGCCTCCGCCGCCCAGATCGTCCCGGCGATCCAGCCGCAGGTGGGGAAGCTGACGGTGTTCCAGCGGACCCCGGCCTGGGTCCTGCCGCGCCGGGACCGGGCCATCACCGAGCTGGAGAAGCGGCTGCACGGCCGCTTCCCGATCACCGCGAAGGCCCGCCGGGGCACCCTGTTCGCCCTGCGCGAGCTCCAGGTGGACGCGTTCGTCCGGCGGCCCGGCCTGCTCAAGCTGGTCCAGCGCCTCGCCGAACGCCACCTCGCCGACGGCGTCGCCGACCCGGCCCTGCGGGCCAAGCTCACCCCGGACTACCGGATCGGCTGCAAGCGGATCCTGCTCAGCAACACCTACTACCCGGCGCTCGCCGCCGCCAACACCGAGGTCGTCCCGGCCGGACTGCGCGAGGTGCGCGGCTCGACCCTGGTCGCCGCCGACGGCAGCGAGCACGAGGTGGACGCGATCGTCTTCGGCACCGGCTTCCACGTCACCGACATGCCGATGGGCTCCCGGGTGTTCGGGGCCGACGGCACGAGCTTCGCCGAGAAGTGGAAGGAGGGCATGGAGGCCCTGCGGGGGTCCACCGTGCACGGCTTCCCGAACTTCTTCTTCGTCATCGGCCCCAACACCGGGCTCGGCAACAGCTCGATGATCCTGATGATCGAGTCCCAGCTCAACTACCTGATCGACGCGCTGACCAAGCTCGACGAGATCGGCGCGACCGCGATGCAGCCCACCGCCCGGGCGCAGCGGCGCTGGAACCTCGAACTCCAGCACCGGATGGACCGCACGGTCTGGAGCACCGGCGGCTGCCGCAGCTGGTACCTGGACAAGAGCGGCAAGAACACCGTGCTCTGGCCCGGTTCGACCACCTCGTTCCGCCGTGCCACCCGCAAGGTGGACCTCACCGAGTACGAGCTGATCCTGCGCTCCGACGACCGGGCCGCCCCGCCCGCACTGTCCGCGTCGTCCGCCCGGGCCGCGTCGTCCGCGGCCGCCACCGGGACCGAGGAGGTCATGGCATGAGCCGTCGTCCGATCCCCGCCGACTGTCTCCAGCCGGTGCCCGCCGAGGAGTTGGCCGTCCGCTCGGCCGATGGCACCCGGCTGCACGTCGAGGTCCACGGACAGCCGGGGGCGCCCACCGTCGTGCTCGCGCACGGCTGGACCTGCACGACCCACTTCTGGGCGCCGGTGATCCACCGGCTCGGCGACCGCTACCGGGTGGTGGTCTACGACCAGCGCGGCCACGGCCGGAGCGAGATCCCGTCGAGCCGGGCCCGCTACTCCACCCGCGCGCTGGCCGAGGACCTCGCCGCCGTGCTCACCCGGGTGGTCCCGGAGGGCGAGCGGGCGGTCCTGGCCGGGCACAGCATGGGCGGCATGACCATCATGGCGGGCGCCGCCCGCCCCGAGGTCGCCGAGCGGACGGCGGCCGCCGTCCTGATCTCCACCGGGCCGTCCGACCTCCTCACCGAGGTGCGGATCGTCCCGGACGCCGTGCGCCCGCCGGCGCTGCGCCGCTTCCTGCACCGGCAGGTGCTGCGGTCCCGGCTGCCGCTCGGACCGGTCGGTCCGGTCAGCCGGGCCGGGCTCAAGTACGCGATCATGGGCGCGGACGCGCCCGCCGAGCGCACCGAGGTGGCCGTCCGGATGGCGCACGCCTGCCGCACCGGCGTCCGCGCCAACTGGGCAGGGGTGCTGGACCGGCTGGACGTCCGCCCCGGGCTGGCCCGCCTCGCCGCGCCGACGGCGGTCGTGGTCGGCGCCGAGGACCGGCTCACCCCGCCGGTGCACGCGCATCGCATGGTCGCGGCGCTCGCCGACCCGCAGGGGCTGCTCCTGCTGCCCGGGGTCGGCCACATGGCGCCGCTGGAGCGGCCGGCCGAGGTCGCCGCCGAGATCGACCGGATGGCGACCGCCCACCTCCCGGCCCGCCGCGCGGCCGACTCCGCCGGCTCTGACGCCGCCGGTACCGATCTGCCCGCCGCCACCGCCGACCCCGAGAGGACCGCTGTCGCTTGACATCCTCCCCGTCCTGAAGGGCGGGGATTCCCCTCAGCCTCGCGACTGAGCCGCTGCGCGTGGGCGCGGCGGTGGGACTACTTCCTGCTTCACCGACGACTGCCCGCCCGGAGTGCTCCGTTGAGGTCTGACACCATCTCCACAGGCTGCGACCGCCAGTCCGGCGGCCAGGATGTTTCGTGCCGCGTTGACGTCCCGGTCGTGGGTCGTTCCGCAGCCGCACGTCCACTCGCGGACGTAGAGCGGCATCCTGCTCTGCAGGGTGCCGCAGGTGGAGCACAGCTTGGAGGAGGGGAACCACCGGTCCACGGCGATCACCTCGCGCCCGTACCAGTCGGCCTTGTACTCCAGCATGGACCGCAGCTCGGTCCAGCTCGAATCGCTGATGGCGCGGGCAAGCTTGCGGTTCTTGAGCATGTTCCGGACGGTCAGGTCCTCGATCACGATCGTTTGGTTCTCACGAACGAGTCGAGTGGTGAGCTTGTGCAGGGAGTCCCTGCGCCGGTCGGCGATCCGGGCGTACGCCCGGCCGACCTTGAGTCGGGCCTTCGCCCGATTCGAACCGTCACCCTCGGCCTTGCGGGAAAGGGCCCGCTGCGCCTTGGCGAGGCGTTCCCGGTCCTTGCGCTCGTGCTTCGGGTTGGTGATTTTCTCTCCGGTGGAGAGTGTCACCAGGCTGGTGATCCCGACGTCGATACCCACGGCAGCGTTGACCGCGCCGGGCATGGTCGGGCGGTCGTCGCACAGCACCGAGACGAACCAGCGTCCGGCCGCGTCCTGGGACACGGTCACCGTGGACGGGGAAGCGCCCCGCGGAATCGGACGCGACCACACGATGTCCAGCGGATCGGTCATCTTCGCCAGGGTCAGTCGGCCGTCCCGGAACCGGAACGCCGAACTGGTGTACTCGGCGGAGCGGCGGGACTTCTTCCGGGACTTGAACGTCGGATACTTCGCCCGCTTCTGCCAGAAGTTGGTGTACGCCCCCTGCAGATGCCGCAGCGCCTGCTGCAACGGAACCGACGACACCTCGTTGAGGTAGGCCAGCTCCTCGGTCTTCTTCCACCCGGTCAGCATCGCGCTGGTCGCGTTGTAGTCGACCCGTTCCCGACGCAGCGCCCACGCCTCGGAACGGGCAGCAAGTGCCATGTTGTAGACCTTGCGAACACACCCGAACGTGCGCGACAGCTCGGCCGCCTGCGCATCGGTCGGGTAGAAGCGGTACTTGAACGCCCGCTTCACGTGAGTAGTCGCCACGGATCACACGCTAACACCACTGCATGTGAACGACATGACTGGCAATCATCTACTCATAAGCCGAGCCGTCTTGACGGTTATTCGGCTATTCAAGACCCTCCCCGGCCTTCGGCGCCGGGACGCCCCCATCGCGGGCGATCCAATTCCTCCCGGCCTCAAGGCCGGGGTTTCCTTGGAGGCATCCGATGACCGCCACCCCACCGCTCTCCGCCCAGGTCGCCGTCGTCACCGGAGCCGCGCGCGGCGTCGGCGCCGCCCTGGCCCGCAACCTCGCCCGGCGCGGCGCCAAGGTCGCGCTGGTCGGCCTGGAGCCGGAGGAGCTGAAGGCCGTCGCCGCCCAGTGCGGCCCGGACGCCACCGCCTGGGAGGCCGACGTCACCGACGTCGAGGCGCTCACCGGGCTCGCCCAGCGGATCAAGGCCCACTACGGCCGGATCGACACCGTCGTCGCCAACGCCGGGATCGCCCTCGGCGGTCCGCTGCTGGACAGCGACCACCGGGCGTTCAGCCGGGTGATCGAGGTCAACCTGCTCGGGAGCGTGGCCACCGCCCGGGCCTTCCTGCCCGTCCTCGCCGAGAGCCGCGGCTACCTCCTGCAGATCGCCTCGCTGGCCGCGCTGACCCCGGCGCCGCTGATGAGCGCGTACTGCGCGAGCAAGTCCGGCGTCGAGGCGTTCGCCCACGCGATCCGGGCCGAGGTGGCCCACCAGGGCGTCAAGGTGGGTGTCGGGTACCTGAGTTGGACCGACACCGACATGGTGCGCGGGGCCGACGAGGACGCCGTGCTCAAGCAGATGCGCTCCCGGCTGCCGTGGCCGGCCAACAAGACCTATCCGCTGGAACCGGCGGTGGACCGCCTGGCCGCCGGGATCGCCCGGCGTTCCGCGCATGTCTACGCCCAGGCGTGGCTGCGCGGGATGCAGCCGGTCCGCTGGGCCCTGCCGTCACTGATCGCCGCGGTCGGTTCGCGCGACGTGGCCAAGCTGGCGCCCCAGCTCGCCGCCACCGCCGCCTCCCGCCTCCGGCCGGTGGGCGCCGGGGGCGCGGCCGACACCGCCGCCCGGTCCGATCGGTCCGACCAGGACTGACGACCGGGCCCGCGCCGGACGGGGGAGGTCAGCCGCTTCCCGCGTCCTCCCCGTCCGGCCGGGCGAGCCGCTTGAAGGTGTCGTAGGCGGTCTGGGTGAAGGAGGACCGCACCGTGGGGCCGGTGTTGGTCAGCGCGGCGACGGCGGTGGCGGTCTGCGGGCAGAAGCCGACGAACGCCGTGAAGCCGCGCGTCCCGCCGGAGTGGAAGAACAGGTCGCGGTCGTCCGGGGCGCGCCGGTGGTTCCAGACCAGGCAGATCTCGTCGCCGGAACGCGGCAGCCGCAACCGGGGTCGCTGCACCTCTCGCAGCGCGGTGCCGAGCGGGCCGCCGTCCGGCTCCAGGTGGGCGCGCAGGAAGCGCAGCAGGTCCGCGCCCCCTGCCCGGACGGCTCCCGCGCCCGGGAGGGCGGGGATCCGCCACGGTGGGAGCGGCCGCCCCAGGTGGTGGCCGGTCGCGAGGTGCGGCGCGTCGGGGGAGCAGCTGAGGGTCGCCAGTCCGAGCGGGCGGCCGATCCGCTCGTCGAGCAGCCCGGCGTAGTCGGGGCCGCCGCCCGCCTCGGCGAGCAGCCAGCCGAGCAGTCCCACACCGTAGTTGGAGTACCAGTACACCTGACCGGGCGGGTGGCGCACGGTGGTTCGGGCCAGCGCCGCCCAGAACCGCTGCTCGTCGTAGTCGGCGTAGGGGTTGCGGTTCCAGGAGGGGACGGCGCTCGCCAGCAGGCCCGGCGGCAGCCCGGGCAGGCCGGAGGTGTGGGTGGCCAGGTGGATCAGCCGGATCGGTCCGCCGCGCCGGACGTCCGGCGGCCGGCGTCCGGCCGGGAGGTGGCGCTGCACCGGGTCGTCCTGGGCGACCTCGCCGCGCGCCGCCAGCTCGGCCAGCAGCAGGGCGGTGAAGGTCTTGGTGACGGAGCCGAGTTCGTAGCCGGTGTCGGGTGTGCACGGCCCGCCGTCCCGGGCGGTCCGCCCGTGGCAGTGGACGGCGGAGCGCCCGCCGCGCGCCACCGCCAGGGTGGCGGCGGTGGCGTGCGGCCCGGCGGCGAGCACCAGTCCGGCGAACTCCTCCGCGCCGGGAGCCCCGGGCTCGGTGCCCGCGACTCCCTCGGTTCCCGCGGCGCCCGCCGCTCCCGCCCCCGCCACCGTCGTGCTCATCGCGCCCTCAAGCCGGCACCGCCGCGCCGCCGAGCGCGCGGGAGAGCGTGACGGTGCCCGCGACCACCGCGACCACGGCCGTGTGCTCGTGGTCCCGGAACGCCTGCTCCGGGTCGTCGGAGACCGGCTCCGCACTCTCCCGCGGGATCAGCCCGTCCTCGCGCTGGATGGCGGCGAGCGCCTCCCAGCCCTGGGCGCCGGTGACCGGCTCCCCGATGCAGGAGTCCACCACCAGCAGCTCGCCGACCAGGTCCCACTGGCCGACCTCCAGCCAGGTGTCGACCCAGACCGGCAGCCAGTTGCGGACGTAGTCGCGCATCGGCTCGGGCATGCTCTCCGGCTGCGCGCCCCAGTCGGTGAGGTGGAAGACGGCGTGGGTGATGTGGTAGCCGGTCAGCCAGTCGATCGCCCACGGCTCGGGGGTGGCGCCGAGCCAGGTCCTGGCGGTGAGCTCGGGCCAGTCGTCGGGCTGGTTGCGCAGCCCGATCACCCGGCGCGCGTTGGCGAGGGCCAGCCGCCGGTTGGGCATCATCTCGATGGCCTGGATCCCGCGCACCTTGGCGAGCGATTCGAGCAGTTCCTCCAGCGCCGGGTGCCGGTAGCCGGACCGGGCGAAGTGGACGTAGGTCTCCAGCGGGTCGGTCATCACCGGGTAGCGCAGCAGCCGCTCGTACAGGAGGTTGCCCTCGCGCAGCTGGGACCAGCCGAAGTCCAGCAGTTCGTGGGCGATCCGGGCGTCCTCCGGGCCGGTGACGCCGTCGCGCAGGACCAGCGAGGCGGCGAGCGCCGACTCGGCGAGCGGCTTGTAGGCGTTGTTGGGATCGGCGAGGTCGATGGTGACGTCGTCGGGCAGCCGGCCGAAGCCGCGTTCGTGGCAGGTGTGCAGCCAGGACATCGCCCGGGAGCCCAACTGCTGGGCGGTGGCGAGGATCCGGTGGTCGGTCATGACACCCCTCCGGTCAGCAGGCGCTCCGCGACGGCGAGTTCGAGCGCGGTTCGGGCGCTGCCGTCGCCGACGGTGCGGATCCGTTCCAGCATGGGTTCGACCTCCAGCGGCAGTTCCCGCCCGTCGGCGGCGAGCCAGGCGAGCCAGCGGGTCAGGCGGGCGGCGACGCGCTGGTCGCAGCGCAGGACGGAGCGGACGGCGCCGCGGGCCAGGGCGAGGCTGTGCTCGCGGGCGGCGTCGTGGACGGGCCCGTCGAGGCCGGGCAGGGCGAGCGCGGAGAGCTGGGCCATCCGCACCGACCAGGCCTGCCAGGCGTACGGCTCCGGGTGCGGGGCGTGGCCGGGCTGCGGCGCGCCCAGGTCGGTGTCCTCGCCGGCGTTCTCGCCCGTCGCCCCGGGTAGCAGGGCGTCGGCGGCGGGCCCGAGTGCGCGGGCCAGCAGGACGGCGGTGCCCCAGTCCCGCCAGGCGGTGACCAGGGCGGCGCCGGCGGCCCGTTCCTGGTCCGCGTCGGCAGGGGGGCCGGTGGAGGGGGCGGGTGCGGGGAAGGCGGACGGGGGGAAGGCCCGGTGGGCCTCCGCGAGCAGCAGGACGGCCTGCTCGTCGGGCCCGGTCACGCCCAGTGCCTTCGGTGCGAGGACGTCCGGCCCGAGCACCCGGGCGGCGGCGAGGACCGGACGCGGCACGGGGCCGGTGCCGGGGAAGGCGGGCGCGGGCGCGACCGCACCCCCGGCGCCCCGGAGGGCGTCGAGGGTGTGGCCCGCCAGCCGCTCCACCGCTGCGGCGTATTCGTCGCGGAGTGCGAGATCGGCGGTCGGCATGGTCGCGTGCTTCTCCTTGGAGGTGGGCTTCGCGGTGTTACGGGGCCGCGGCGCGTTCACGTGGCGGCTCCGCCGGGGTCCGGGCCGTTGGCCTGCCGCCCCGGCCGCCGGGCCGGTGGCCGCGGCGGGACCGGAGGGCTGTGGCGCGGTGGGACTCCGCGCGTCGCCCGGCAGCGTCCGTTCCGATTACCGCGTCTTCTCCTTCGGCGGCTTCGGGGACAGCAGCAGCGCGCCTGCCAGCAGCAGCAGCGCGGCGGCTTCCGGACGGTACGTGGGCGCGTCGCTGACGGTCGCCTCGTCCTCCGTGATCAACATGCCGAGTGCGTCGATCTCGCCCTGGGTGGCGAGCGTCGTACGCGTGGTTCGGGTGGTCTGAGCAAGCATCGGGTGCCTCCTCATCGAAGTTCCGCCGCCAGGCCCGGCGGCGCCCCCCTCGAACGACGATACGAGCACGAACGGTCCGGCGCCACCGCAGTACTGTCCGTGACGGTGGTCACGAAGAGGCACCGCGCTGCCGCGCAGCGCTGTCGCCGGTACTCGGGAGTAGGTACGGTCGCTGCATGACCACTGCCTTGATCACCGGCGCGACCGCCGGCATCGGAGCCGCCTTCGCCCGCCGCCTCGCGCGGAGCGGCTACGGACTCGTCCTGGTGGCCCGGGACACCGCGCGGCTGGAGGGTTCCGCCGCGGACCTGCGGGGGAAGTTCGGCGTGGAGGTGGAGGTGCTCACCGCCGACCTGGCCACGGACAAGGGGATCGCGGACGTCGAGGCCCGCCTGTCCGACGACGCCCGCCCGGTGGACCTGCTGGTGAACAATGCGGGCTTCGGCAACCGCGGCGCCTTCGCCACCGTTCCGCTGCAGGACGAGCTGGACATGCTGAAGGTGCACGTCGAGGCGGTGCTGCGGCTGACCACGGCCGCCCTGCCGGGGATGCGCGAGCGCGGGCGCGGCGCGGTCGTCAACGTCGCCTCGGTGGCGGCCTTCCTGCCGCGCGGCACCTACGGCGCGAGCAAGGCCTGGGTGGTCAGCTTCACCCAGGGCGTGATGCGGGACCTCGGCGGCACCGGGGTGCGGCTGATGGCGCTCTGCCCGGGCTTCACGCACACCGAGTTCCACGAGCGGGCCGGCATGGGCACCGGGAACATCCCGTCCTGGGGCTGGCTGTCGGCCGAGCGTGTGGTCGAGGAGGCCATGCGCGACCTGGCCCGGGGGCGTTCGGTGTCGGTGCCGAGCAAGCGCTACAAGGCGGCGGTGGCGATCGCGCGGGTGCTGCCCTCCGGCAAGCTCGGCGGCGTCTCCTCCAAGGCGGCCCGGACGTACCGGACCGACTGAGCCGGTCGGCGTCGCCCCCGGGGCGGGTGCGGCGGTCGGGGGTCCTGAGCAGTACAGCGGAGGCCGTCTCACTATTAGCTTTGCTAACTATGAGCCTCTCTCGTTATGCTGGCGATCGCCCGACCGCCCACCCGCCGCCGGCGTGCGCCCCCGGGCGCCGCGCCCCCGCGGCCTTCCGAGGGAGGCTGCCCCACCGTGCGCCCCGAAGGCATCCAGTGGACCCCGCCCGCCCAGACCGAGAACGACCCGCGCCCGCCGACCCAGTGGCGGCGCATACTCGCGCTGTTCCGCCCCTACCGCGGCCGCCTCGCCCTGGTCGGCCTGCTGGTGGCCGCCTCCGCCGTGGTCTCGGTGACCACGCCGTTCCTGCTCCGCGCCGTGCTGGACACCGCGATCCCGCAGGGCCGCACCGGCCTGCTGACCGTCCTGGTGCTCGGCATGGTCGCCACCGCCGTGGTCAACAGCGTCTTCGGCGTGCTCCAGACGCTGATCTCCACCACCGTCGGCCAGCGGGTCATGCACGACCTGCGCACCGCCGTCTACGGCCACCTCCAGCGGATGTCGCTGGCCTTCTTCACCCGCACCCGCACCGGTGAGGTGCAGTCCCGGATCGCCAACGACATCGGCGGCATGCAGTCCACGGTGACCTCCACCGCCACCTCGCTGGTCTCCAACTTCACCGCCGTGGTCGCCTCGGTGGTCGCCATGGTGGCGCTGGACTGGCGGCTCACCGTCGTCTCCCTGGTGCTCCTGCCGGCCTTCGTCTGGATCAGCCGCCGGGTCGGCAACGAGCGCAAGAAGATCACCGGGGAGCGCCAGAAGCAGCTCGCCGCGATGAGCTCGGCGGTCCAGGAGTCGCTGTCGGTCAGCGGCATCCTGCTCGGCCGCACCATGGGCCGCACCGACTCGCTCGCCCGCGAGTTCACCGCCCAGTCCGACCGGCTGGCCGACCTGGAGGTCCGCGCCTCGATGGCCGGCCGCTGGCGGATGAACACCATCCAGATCGTGATGGCCGCGATGCCCGCGGTGATCTACTGGGCGGCCGGCATGACCGCGGCCGGCGGCGCGCCGATCGTCTCGGTCGGCACCCTGGTCGCCTTCGTCTCGCTCCAGCAGGGCCTGTTCCGCCCGACCATCAGCCTGCTGGCCACCGGCGTCGCCGTGCAGACCTCGCTCGCGCTGTTCCAGCGGATCTTCGAGTACCTCGACCTGACCGTGGAGATCGACGAGCCCGAGCACCCCGTCACCCTCGGCGAGATCCGCGGCGAGGTCCGCTTCGAGGACGTCGACTTCCGCTACGACCCGGAGCAGGAGCGGCCCACCCTCGGCGGCGTCGGGCTGCGGATCCCGGCGGGCGGCTCGCTCGCCGTGGTCGGCGAGACCGGCTCCGGCAAGACCACGCTCAGCTACCTGGTGCCCCGGCTCTACGACGTCACCGGCGGCCGGGTCACCATCGACGGCGTGGACGTCCGCGAACTGTCCTTCGAGACCCTGTCCCGCGCGGTGGGCGTGGTCTCCCAGGAGACCTACCTCTTCCACGCCTCGGTCGCCGACAACCTGCGCTTCGCCAAGCCGGACGCCACCGACGAGGAACTCGTCGCCGCCGCCCGGGCCGCGCGGATCCACGACACCGTCGCCTCGCTGCCGGACGGCTACGACACCCTGGTCGGCGAGCGCGGCTACCGCTTCTCGGGAGGGGAGAAGCAGCGCCTCGCGCTCGCCCGCACCATCCTGCGCAACCCGCCGGTGCTGATCCTCGACGAGGCCACCAGCGCCCTGGACAACAGCACCGAGCGCGCCGTCCAGGAGGCCATCGACACCCTCGCCGTGGGCCGCACCACCATCACCATCGCGCACCGGCTCTCCACCGTGCGCGGGGCCGACCAGATCGCCGTCCTGGAGCGCGGCGAGGTCGCCGAACTCGGCACCCACGAGGAGCTGCTGGCGGCGGACGGCCGGTACGCGGCGCTGCTCCGGCGGGAGGCCCCGGTCGCGGCCGTCGCTCCCTGATCCGGGCGCGGGGCGGGGCCGGGGGAGCGGTCGGCGGGGCTGCGGACAGGGAGCGGAGCCGGCCTCAGGCGGCCTTGGGGACCTCGTTGTACGTCTGCACGAGCTCCTGGCCGGAGAGCTGCTGGATCGCCGCCATCACCTCGTCCGTGACCTGGCGGCGGGCCTTGAGCGAACGCGCCTGGCCGTGCAGCTCGTCGAAGTGCAGCGGCTCCCCGAAGCGGACCGTCACCTTCTTGAGGCGCGGCAGCCGCTTGCCGATCGGGAGGATCTGCTCCGGCCCCTCCAGCGCCACCGGTACCACCGGGACGCCGGCGGTCAGGGCCAGCCAGGCCACGCCGGTCTTGCCGCGGTAGAGGCGGCCGTCCAGCGAGCGGGTGCCCTCGGGGTAGATGCCGAACGCCTTGCCGTCCTCCAGGATCTCCAGCGCCGACTCCAGCGAGGCCTGGGCGGACCGGTAGGTGCCGCGCTCGACCGGCACCGCGCCGATGCCCTGGAAGAAGCCGCGGGACAGCGCGCCCTTGAGGCCGCTGCCGGTGAAGTACTCGGCCTTGGCCAGGAAGTGGACCCGGCGCGGCGCGGTGAGCGGGATGACCACGCTGTCGATGAAGGAGAGGTGGTTGCTGGCGAGGATGACGCCGCCCTTGCGCGGCACGTTCTCCATACCCTCGATGGTGGGCCGCCAGATCCCCCGGGCGAGCGGTTTCAGCACCAGCCTGGTGACGAGATCGAGCATGGTCCCTCCCTGGACGAGCATGCCCGAGAGGTGCCCGGGCCTGGGGTACGACGAGCGGCGTTCGTTTCCCCGGTCGGGCCGGGATGCAGACCCGCAGACTACGACACCCACCCCCGAGCCCGTCCACTCCCGCCCGCAGTGGCGCTCACCACGGGCGGGTAGGGTACCGCCGTCGGAAATGCACATCAGCAGTTGATTCGGTCCCAGGAGGCCCCCATGGCAGACGTCGACGACATTCGCGCGGCGTTCGACAAGTTCGACCGGAACGGCAACGGCCGGATCACCGCCGCCGAGTACGCCCTCGTCGCGCGCGAGCTCGGCGACCTCACCACCTCGGTCGCCGTGGCCGAGGCCATCATCAAGCAGATGGACACCAACCACGACGGCGAGCTGACCTTCGACGAGTTCCTGGCCGCGCGCCAGGGCTGACGAGGCCGGGGCCGACCGGCCCGGACGGGGTCCCGGATCGTCTCCGGGGCCCCGTCCTCGCGTTGGTGCGCCTGTTGTGCCTGTTGTGCCCGTTGTGCCTTGTTTGTGGCCGCCTGTGCCGGTCGCGCCTGTGCCGGTCGCGCCTGTGCTTGTCGCGCCGTCGGGCTCTCAGGCGGTGGTCGGGAACACCCGGCGGACCACGCGCTCCGCCGCCCCGCCGTCGTCCCAGGGGCAGAAGCGCTTGCGGAAGTCGGCCCGCGCCGCCGGCTCCGGGTCACCGGCCAGCAGCGCCGCCGCCAGCCCCTCCGGATCCGTCGTCAGCGCGCCCGGCGGCTGCTCGAACAGGTCGAAGTAGACGCCCCGGTCGCGCTTGTACTCCTCCCAGTCCGGCGCGAAGACCACGATCGGCCGGTCCAGTACGGCGTAGTCGAACATCATCGACGAGTAGTCCGTCACCAGGACGTCGGCCGCCAGGTAGAGGTCCTCCACCGTCGGGTGCGCCGACACGTCCAGGATCTCCGCCGCGTCCTCGTCCGCCGTCAGGTCGCCCGGGCCGCCGGTGTGGAAGTAGTGCGTGCGGACCAGCAGCGTGAACTCCGGCCCCAGCCGCCGGGCCAGCTCCCGCACGTCCAGCAGCGGCACGTAGCCGCCGCGGGCCTCCCGGTGGGTGGGCGCGTACAGCACGGCCGTGCGCCCCGGCGTCAGCCCGAACCGTTCGCGCATCGCCGCCGTCCCCTCCGGCGTCGCGTCGGCCAGCCGGTCGTTGCGCGGGTACCCGGTGTCCAGCATCTCGTAGCGGCCCGGGAAGGCACGGGCGAAGTGCTCGCTGGTGTGCGGGTTGGAGGAGACCAGGAAGTCCCAGCGGTCGATCGCCTCCTGGAGCCGGTCGAAGTCCATCCCGTCGGCGGCCACCGGGTGGTCCCTGAGGTCCATGCCCATCGCCTTCAGCGGCGTGCCGTGCTGGGTCTGGACGTGCACCGTGCCGGGCCGCTTCACCATGGTCCGGGGGAAGTTGACGTTGTTCACGAAGTACTTGGCCGTGGCCATCGTCCTCAGGTACGCCGGGGTGTTGACGATGACGTACGGCACACCGTCCGGCAGCGTCGCCGCCTGGGCGCGGTTCTCCACCACCCAGACCCCGTGGATCCCGGGCGCGAGCTCCTTCGCCTTCTCGTAGATCGCGGCCGGGCTGCACGCGTAGCCCCGGTGCCAGTACGCGGCGTACACCGCCAGGTTCGGGTTCAACGGCATCCGGCGGAAGGTGTTGTACGCGGTGAACCGGGCGCTGCTGCGCACCCCCTTCTTCAGGGCCGGTGCCACCGCCCGCGCCCCGCGCTTGAGTTCGCGCGGCAGTCGGCCGGTGCGGCGCAGTTCCGCGTACGCGCGCCGGGAACCCCGCGCCGCGAGCCGGTACTGCACGCCGCGCACGCCCCCGGGGAAGCGGTAGCCCGCCGGGCGGTGCCGGGCGAAGTGCTCGGCGATCCGCCGGAAGAACTCCGGCCGCAGCCCGACCGGGACCAGCCCGGGGGTGTCGTAGACGGTGAGCGCCTGCTGCACGGTCCGCTCGAAGACCAGGGTCCGCAGCGTCCCGGGCACGGGGCGGCCTGGCCGGTCGGCCCCGTCCAGGAAGGCGAAGATCGCGTCGTACTGGGCGAAGGCGTCGGCGTGCTTGGCGGAGGCGGTGCTGGTGATCGCCCCGGCCCGGCCGCGCCGGTAGAAGTAGCAGGGGCGGTCGATGTAGCGCAGCCGCTCGGCGGCGAGCAGCGCCGGGTAGGTGACGGAGATGTCCTCGTAGAAGCCGCGGCCGAAGGAGACGCCGAGCCCGAGCAGGAACTCCCGGCGGAACACCTTGTTCCAGACCGACATCACCGTCCTGAACACGGCCGGGTGCTCGGCCAGCGTGGCCCCCTCGACGAGCGGGGACCCGGTCAGCACGTGCCGCCAGGGATTGGGCTCGGTCCCGCCGTCGGGGTAGACGTGGACGAAGTCGGTCAGCAGGACGTCGGCGGGCGCCTCGCCGCGCCCCTCGCGCTCCAGCTCGCCGGTGAGCTCGTCGAGGAGGGCGGTCACCGTGCCCTCGGGCACCCAGTCGTCGCTGTCGACGAACCAGACGTACGTGCCGCGCACCTCGGGGAGGGCGGCGGTGCGGGCGCCGCCGAGGCCCTGGTTCTCGGCGAGGTGGAGGACGCGCAGACGCGGATCGCGGGCCGCGTACTCGTCCAGGATCGCGCCGCTGCGGTCGGGGGAGCGGTCGTCGACCGCGATCACCTCGAAGCGGGACTCGGAGGACGGGGTGTCCGCCAGGAGGGAGTCGAGGCAGCGGGGCAGGAAGCGCTCCACCCCGTGGACGGGGAGCACGATGCTGAGGAGGACTGGCACGCTGGCCGAGTCTACCGAGCGCGGCCGCGGGCGGCGGCGGACGGGGGCGGTGCCGCCGCTGGTGGGCGGGCCGAGGGGTGCGGTGCCGGAGCCGCCGGTGCCGAACCCCGGAGGGGGTGGCACCGGCAGCCTGGTGGCGGCCCGGCCGACCCTCTACGGCCGGCCGCCGGTCCGAGCACCGCCCGAACCTGGCCACCGCAGCGTCGAGGCGGCCTGGCAGTAGGCACGGGGGAGCCGGAATCTTCATCAGTCGAACACGGGGGGCGGTGATGCTCGCGCCCGCGTGGTCGATAGAGATATTGCTTGGAGCCGACCCCCGCGTCAATCCCCCGACTGTGTTCACTTCCTAAACGGATAGTCGTACCTCGTCGGCGGTGGTCCGGGGCCGTCCAGGGGGTGACCGGGAGCCGGCGCCGCGGTGGCCGCCGGGCGGCCACGGCGGGTGAGGGGGCGGTGACCCCGTGCGCCGGGCGTACACCGTCACGGCGGGCGCCGGGTGTGCGACCCGAGGAAGCCGGTGACGTGGCGCCGGTCGTGCACCATCATTGATGCTCAGTCGTGATCGGCCGGGTGGGCCCTGGTGCAGTGTCAGTTGACGCAGCACGGTACGGTTGCAGAACACCAGGACGGTTGCGCGAAGGCCGTCTGTCACGGATAGTCTTCGCCTCACGGCCCTGGCGCCTCGTAGGGGTGGGAAAACTGATGGAACACATGCAAGTGCGGACCCGGCCTCGGGTGCCCGCGATCCAGTGCGGCGTCGGCGCGACCGGCCGCCGGATCGAGCGACACCTGGCTGTGCTCGGCGCGCCCGCACTCCCCGAGGTGGACACCGCGGAGGCGCTCGGGTTGATAAGGGAACTGACGCCGCGCGGCGTCGGTGCCCCGACCGCGCCGCCGCGCCGCCACGCGCGGGTCAAGCTGCTGGCGCCGCTGCGCCGGCTGCGGCGGGGGCTCTTCGGCAGCCGCGGCTGAGCCGACCTTTCGGCACCGGCCCGACGGATCCTGAGGACCGTCGGGCCTTCGGCGTTCCCGCTCCCCGGCCCGAACCGGTGCGGGTGGGTCCTTCGCCGACCCGACTGATCATCCGTGGTCCGTAGCGGTCCACGGATGTCATTTTTGGTCTGAACCTCTCAGCCTATGACGACCCGCCCCTCCGGCGCCGGGAGTCGGCGAGGCTTGCCGGTCCACCCCCGGCCGTGGGTGAGGATGGCGCCATGGCGGACCACACCCACTCCCGAACCACGTCCCACTCCACTCCCACCTCCGGCTCCTTCCGGACCGAGACCTTCGACATCACCACCGGAAGCCATGAGGTCGCGCTCGACATCACCGACCGCTGCGTCCGGTTCCTCGACGAACACGCCGTCGGACGGGACGGCCTGCTCAACGTCTTCGTCCCGCACGCCACGGCCGGCATCGCCGTCCTGGAGACCGGTTCCGGCAGCGACGAGGACTTCCTCGCCACCCTGCGCGACCTCCTGCCGGCCGACGACCGGTGGCGTCACCGCCACGGCAGCCCCGGCCACGGCCGCGACCACGTCGTTCCCGCCCTGGTGGCCCCGCACGCCACCCTGCCGGTGATCGACGGGCAACTCGCGCTGGGCATCTGGCAGTCGGTGGTGCTGGTCGACACCAACGGCGACAACCCGCACCGGACGCTCCGGCTCTCCTTCCTGGGCTGAGCCCGCAGCCCGGCTCTCCTTCCTGGGCTGAGCCCGCAGCCCGGCCGACGCACCCGCCCGGCCCCGGACTCGCCGGGGTCGGGCGGAACGCTGGAGGGCGCCTACTTCGGCAGCGGTGCCCCGGGGTCGGCGTCGGTGTCTGAGTCGGGGCCGGGCCCGGCGGCGGCCCGGACCACGGACGCGAGGTACCGCTCGATCGCCAGGTACTGGCAGAGCACGGCGACCGGGCGGCCGAGCCGCGCGTACCAGGCGGCGAGCCGGGCGAAGGCGACGACCTCGAACCACACCTCGCCCGCCGCGTCCATCGACACCAGGAAGGCCTCCTCGCCGCACTCCGGGTGCCCCGGCAGTGTTCCGTAGGCGAAGCCGATCCGGTCCGGCTCGTCCACCGTCCACACCACCCGGCACGGGATCACCAGCCGGGGCCAGCGGCTGCCGGGCAGGCCGAGTCGCAGGAGGACGGTCGCCCCGGGCTCGGCGGGCGCGTACGGGAACACGGCGAACCCGGTCCCCAGCTGGCAGCCCCAGCCGAGGACGAAGCGGCCGGCCCGCGCCAGGACCTCCGGACCGTGCCCGAGGTGCAACCGCCGCCGCAGATGCGTGTAGCCCTCCGGCAGCCGGGCGTCAGCGGTGGCGCCCACCTCGCGGTAGTTGGGAACGGTGGCCCGGGCGGCACGCAGCCTCCGCTCCAGGGCGGACCCGGCCGCCGCGGCGGTCCCGGAGGACTCGGCCCGGGCGGACTGGACCGGCGGGACCGGCGGGACCGGCGACGGGACGGAGGGAACGGCGCGGGGCACCTCGTGACCGGGAGAGTCGGGCATGCGGCCACCGTATCGACGGCCCCGGGAACGGCCTCGCCCGGGACCGCCTTGCGCCCTGCCCGGTCCGGGGAGTAGAGAGGCGGCATGAGCGAAACAGCCAGGCAGGAGACGGACGCCCCCGGCACCCGGGAGCCGGCGGCGGCGGAGCAGGTCTGCGAGCTCGCCCCGAGCGGCGCGGAGGCGGCCCTGCTGCCCGACCCCGGTTCCACCGGCCCGCGCGCGGACTGCGTGCTGTGCGGCGAACCGACCGAGCTGCCCGCCGACCACCCGGGCAGCACCCTGTGCCCCGTCTGCACCTGGCAGCAGGCCCAGCGGATCGCCTGCTCCGGCTGAGCGCGCGTCGCCGGGACCCGCCGGGGCCGGCGCAGGATCCGCCGCGGAGTCGGCCCGGGCCGGGGGTGTCCCCGGCGTCAGGCGTCCTCCCGTCCCACCGGAGCCAGGGTGGAGCCGTGCCGGCCCTTGCGGACCATGAGCTGGGCCGGGATCCGGCTGCGCAGATCGGCGACGTGACTGACGATGCCGACCGCGCGGTCCCGCTCGCGCAACCCGTCCAGGACGTCCATCACCTCCTCCAGGGTGTGTTCGTCGAGGCTGCCGAATCCTTCGTCGATGAACAGGGTGTCCAGCGGCATGCCCCCGGCCTCGTCGGTGACCACGTCCGCCAGGCCGAGGGCCAGGGCGAGCGAGGCGAAGAAGCTCTCGCCGCCGGAGAGCGTCGCGGTGTCGCGCTCGGTGCCCGTCCAGGCGTCCACCACCCGCAGCGCCAGCCCCGAGCGCTTGTTGCCGCCGCCGCGGTCGTCGCTGTGCACGAGCGTGTACCGGCCGCCGGACATCCGGACCAGCCGGTCGCTCGCCGCGGCCGCCACCTGCTCCAGCCGCGCCGCCAGGACGTACGACTCCAGGCGCATCCGGAGCCGGTTGTCGGTCGAGGTACCGGCCGCGAGCGCCGCCAGCCGGCTGATCCGCGCGTACCTGGACAGCTCCGGGGCCAGCGAGCGGACCAGCTCGGTCAGCTGCCGCCCGATGGCGGCGAGGGCCTCGCACCGCTGGCGGGCCGCGTCCCGTGCCGCGTGCGCCGCCCGCAACCGGTCGGTGGCGGCGCCGAGCCCGCTCCGGGCGCCCGGCAGGTCGGCCGGCGGAAGGGCGGCCGCCGCGACCAGTTC
>NZ_JAIY01000003.1:392658-395035 GCF_000710405.2 Kitasatospora sp. MBT66
TCGGCCGCGCCGCCGCGCAGCACCGCCGCCCAGCCCAGCACCCCCGTGGTGAGCTCGGCGTCCGCCGCCGCGCTCGGCGCCGCGTCCTCCTCGGCCGCCACCGGGCCCTCGACGGGCTCGGCGCCCGGCCCGGCCGCCTGCTCGGCCTTGCTGGCCAAGTCCCGCAGCCGGCGGCGCCCGGCCTGGACGGCGGCCTCGTGGGCCCGGCGCTGCTCCGCGAGCCAGGCCTCGACGGACTGGAACCGCTCGGTGTCGAACAGCCGGCGCAGCAGCTTGCCGCGCTCCTCCGAGTCGGCGCGCAGGAAGCGCGCGAAGTCGCCCTGCGGCAGCAGCACCACCTGGCAGAACTGGTCCCGGCTCATCCCGATCAGCCGGTGGATCTCCTCGCCGGCCTCCTGGTGCGACTTGCTGACCGCCCGCCAGCCGGGCCCGGCCGCGCCGGTGCCCGCGCCGTCCGCCGACCACTCGCGCAACAGGGTCTGGGCCCGCTCGACGGTCATGCCCGTGCCGACCTTCTTCGGCCGGGGCTGCTCGGGGATCCGGACGATCTCCAGCCGGCGGCCGCCGAGCGTCAGCTCCAGCCGGACCTCGGTCAGCCGGTCGGGCTCGGCGTGGTCGCTGCGCAGCCGGTTGGCCCGGCGGGTGCCGGGCACCTCGCCGTAGAGGGCGTAGCAGACCGCGTCCAGCACGCTGCTCTTGCCCGCGCCGGTGGCGCCGCGCAGCAGGAACAGGCCGCCGGCGGCCAGGGCGTCGAAGTCGACCGTCTCCGGGCCGGCGAAGGGGCCGAAGGCCGTCACGGTCAGCCGGTGGAGTCTCATCGGGGCAGCTCCGCCTTCCGGTCGGTGGTCTCCCGGACGCGCTCGAAGCCCTCGCGCAGCCAGCCCAGCTCGTCCGGGTCGGGCTCGGCGCCGGGGCGGACGTGCCGCAGGAAGCCCTCGGCGATCTCCAGGTCCGTGCGTCCGCTGACCCGGGCCGCGTAGGAGGGGGAGGCGGCGGCGGTGCTCTCCTCCGGGTCGAACAGCAGCTGGAGGGTGTGCGGGAAGCGGCGGCGCAGCCGTTCCATCGGCTCGGTGGGTCGGCTCGGGTCGGTGAGGGTGACCTGCACCCAGGACTGCTCGTCGGCGGTGTACCGCTCGTCGGTGAGCAGCTCGTCCAGCCGGCCGCGCAGCCGGGCCAGCCGCCGGGGGGCCGGGCAGGGCACCCGCTCGGCGGTGACCGCGCCGTCCGCCGCGAGGTCGACCAGCCACATGCTCTTGCGCTGCTCGTGCTCGGAGAAGGAGTAGGCGAGCGGGGAGCCGCTGTAGCGCAGGTGCGGGGCGAGGGTCTGGCAGCCGTGCAGATGGCCGAGCGCGGCGTAGTGCACGCCGTCGAAGACCGAGGCTGGCACGGCCGCGACCCCGCCCACCGCGATGTCGCGCTCGCTGTCGCTGGGCTCGCCGCCGGTGACGAAGGCGTGCGCCAGGACCACCGCGCGGGTGCCGGGCGGGCGGGCCGCGAGGTCGGCCCTGACCTGGTCCATCGCCGCGCCGAGCACGGCGGCGTGCCCGCCGCGGGCCAGTCCGAACCGCTCCCGGACCAGGGTGGGCTCCAGGTAGGGCAGCCCGTAGACGGCGACCGGCCCGTGCGCGTCGGCCAGCACCACCGGCTCGGCGCACTCGCCCGGGTCCGTCCGCAGGTGGACCCCGGCCCGGCCGATGAGGCCCGCGCCGACGCCGAGGCGGCGGGCCGAGTCGTGGTTGCCGCTGATGAACACCGTCGGCACGCCGAGGTCGGCCAGCCGGTGCAGCACGTCGTCGAACAGCGCCACCGCCTCCAGGCCCGGCAGCGCTCGGTCGTACACGTCACCGGCGACCAGCACGGCGTCGACGCGCTCGTCCCGGACCACCGCCACGAGGTGGTCCAGGAAGGCGCGCTGGGCGTCGTGCAGGCTCTCCCGGTGGAACGAGCGTCCGAGATGCCAGTCGGAGGTATGCAGCAGTCGCATGGTTCCCGACCATAACGGGCGCCACCGACAACCCGGTCCGGAACGGGTGTCGCAGACGGTCCCCGGGCCGGGCCCGCAGGCTCCCCGGCATCACTCCGGGTCGATTGTCGGTGACGGTGTGTATGGTCGCGTTCGCCGGGAGCCGAGGGGCTCGTGGGGCCGGTGTGCGAGTACCGACGACGGAGGGAGACGACCGTGCGAGAGCGGACGTGGAGCGGGTTCGAGGGCCCGGACCAGCGGCAGGCGAGGGAGCGGGGGAAGGAGCAGGAGCGGCGCCGCGAGCGGTGCCGGGAGCGGGGTCGGCGTCCGGGTGCGGGTGGCTGCCGGGAGCGGTGGCGCGCGCCCGTGGTGCGGCTGTGGGGCCCCGGCCCCGGCCCCGGCGCGGAGCGGCGT
>NZ_JAIY01000003.1:395375-405665 GCF_000710405.2 Kitasatospora sp. MBT66
CGGGTCGCGTACGCGGCCGATCCCGAGCTGGCCGGGGAGCCGTTCGTCTACGCGGGGCAGCGGCTGGCGGTGCTGCTGCCGGAGCTGGCCGACGACCACCGGGCGCGGGTCCGGATCTCCGTCGCGATGGCGGCCCTGCTGACGGCGGCGGGCGAGGGGCCGCCGGGGGAGCGGCGGCTGGTGGCGGTGATGCGGCACGCCGTCGAGGTCCAGCTCGCGGTGGGCGCGGGGGCCGGTGACGGGACCCACCTGCTGACCCTGCGCTGCCACGGTCCCGAGCACGGCGAGGAGCTGACCTCGGCGACCGACGTCCGGGTGGAGCGGGGGCGGCCCGGGCCCGGCGGGCGGGACGCCGAGGCGTTCTGCGTGACGCTGGCGGCGGGCCTCGCGGTCGGCGGCGCCGGTGCGATGGTGCTGCACGGGGACCCGGCGGCCCCCGGCGGGCAGACGGTGCGGGGGTGGGCGCTGCGGGGCGGGAGGCTGCGGCCGATGACCGTCCGCGAGGTGCTGGACGAGCTCGCCGACGACGTCGGCCGGGGCCTGCCCTTCCCGCCGGCGGTCGTCCCGTTGCCGGGCTTCCCGCTGCCGGCGCCGCCGCCGTCGGGCGAGGGCGGACCGTCGGGGGAGCGGCGGCCGGGACCGCCCGGCGCCGGGCCCGCCGACCGGACCGGTCACCGGCCGCCGGAGGACCGTCCGCGGCCCGGTCGGCCGCCCGGGGAGCGGCCGACCGGGGGAGGGGGTGAGCCCCTGGCCTGATCGCGGCTGACCAGGGCGTTCGGCCCCGGCTGTCCACCAAGCGGCGCTGGGGACTGTTCATCGACCGCCTGTTCGGGGAAGATTTCGGGGAAGATCAACAGTGGGAACGGCCGGTACCCCACGCCGCCGCGCCCGCCGCTCCGCCCCGAACCGCGCACCGCGAAACGTCCCCGCGCACCGTCGGTCCGGCGAGCCCGACACCGAAAGGGGGGACGCATGAGCCGGATCGAGTACAGCGCGGAGATCGCCGAGCTGCTCGGCCGGGTGCGCCGGCGTCCCACAGCGGGCTGGCCGTGGCGGCCGGGCGAGCAGGTGCCCGGCGGGCTGCCGGTGAAGCAGTCCTGGGGGTGGCTGTTCGCCCCCGACGGTCGGGTGCTGACCCTGGTCAACCCCAAGGACGGCGTCGTCTCGCTGCCCGGGGGCTCGCTGGAGCCGGAGGACGCCGGCGACCCCGGTTCGGCGCTGGCCCGGGAGGCGGCCGAGGAGGCGCAGGCGCTGATCGGCACGCCGTACTACCTCGGCTACCTCTACGACCGGGTCGGTTCGGCCAACGGCGGCCACGAGTGCGCCCGGGTCCGGATGGCCGCCGCGCTGCGGGGCGTCGGGCCGAGCGCGCCGGACCCGGCCTCGGGGCGGCACTACCGGCGGCTGCTGGTCGCACCGGGTCTCGCCGTCGAGCTGCTCGGCTGGGGTGTGCCCGGGCTGCGCCAGGCCCGGGCGGCGGTGGCGACCGCCGTCCGGAGGCTGGGCGTGCCCTCGGCCGCCAACGAGACGATCGAGGAACTGCCGGCGGCGGGCTGCGAGCTGTCCCCCGGTGCGACCCCGGGGCAACCGCCGACCGTCTGACCGGCTGCCACACCGACCGCCTCGCCGACGGCCTCACCGACCGTCCGACCGGCCGCCCCGCGGGGCGCAGCGCCGACCGCAGCGCCGGGTGTCCGCGCGCCGGGCCGCGCGCCCGAGCGCGCCGCCGCCGGTGGTCGCACGTCCGGCGGAGTCCCGTCCCTCGATCGGGCGACGCTCCGAAACCGGCGCACGGGCACACTTTCCGTGCCAGAAGGGGCAGTTCACCGTGCCGTTGTCAGACTGACCGTCAATTGCCTTGGCATGACAACTTCCAGAGTTAGCTACCGCCTGGTATCAAATTGTGTGACGCAAGTCACTCCCAGGAGGTGTCATGCTACGCCCTGCCCGTGCCATGTCCGTCGCCGTCACCGCGGCGCTCCTCTCCCTGACCACCCTCGTCACAGCCGGTTCGGCCCACGCCGCCGGGGTCAACTACGTCGCGCTCGGCGACTCCTACGCCTCGGGCCTCGGAGCCGGCAGCTACACGAGCGAGAGCGGCAGCTGCAAGCGCAGCACCAACGCGTACGCGTACCTGTGGAAGAACGCGCACGCGCCGTCCTCCTTCTCGTTCCTCGCCTGTTCCGGCGCCAGAACCGGAGATGTGCTCAGCAACCAGCTCTCCACCCTGAACTCGGCCACCACCCTGGTCAGCATCAGCGTCGGCGGCAACGACGCGGGCTTCGCCAGCACGATGCAGACCTGCGTCCTGGACTCGGAGAGCGCCTGCCTCAACGCGGTCGCCACCGCGAAGAACTACGCCACCGGCACGCTGCCCGGCAAGCTCGACCAGGTCTACTCGGCGATCCACGCCAAGGCCCCGAACGCCCGGGTCGTCGTGCTCGGCTACCCGCACCTCTACAAGGTCGGCGGCAGCTGCATCTTCGGCATCGGCGACACCAAGCGGTCCGCCATCAACAGCGCCGCCGACGTGCTCGACGACGTCATCGCCAAGCGCGCCGCCAACGCCGGCTTCGCCTTCGGCGACGTCCGGTCGATCTTCCGCGAGCACGAGATCTGCGGCTCCAGCACCACCTGGCTGAACAGCACCACCCTGCCGGTGGAGGAGAGCTACCACCCGAAGGCGGCCGGCCACTCCGGCGGCTTCCTGCCGGTGTTCACCGCGCAGGCCTGACCCGCACAGGCCTGACCCCGCTCCTCACGGGCCGGGCAGCACGGCCCCGACCGCACTGCCCCGACCGCACTGCCCGGCGGGCCCGCCGGTCCCCCCACGCAGGAGGGACCCGGCGGGCCCGTCCCGTCACCGCCCCGGCGGGGGGAACGGGATGCCGGCCAGGGCGGGCAGCAGTTCCCGCTCCTCGTGGGCGAGATGGGCCTCCAGCTCGTCCGCCGTCCGCGCCAGCGCGGTCCGGAACGCCTCCGGTTCGGCGGAGTCGAGGTCGGAAACCAGTGCCACCAGCTCGTCCTTCAGCCGTGCCACCGTCCGGTGCTCCTCGGCCAGCTGTTCCAGCACGCCCCGCAGCTCCGGGTGGCTGCGGGCCAGCGCGGGGAAGACACCCCGGTCCTCGCCGGTGT
Source organism: Kitasatospora sp. MBT66 (assembly GCF_000710405.2). Taxonomy (NCBI): domain Bacteria; kingdom Bacillati; phylum Actinomycetota; class Actinomycetes; order Kitasatosporales; family Streptomycetaceae; genus Kitasatospora; species Kitasatospora sp. MBT66. The sequence continues at coordinate 398,511 of NZ_JAIY01000003.1, forward strand.
GGTGCACGGTCAGGCCCTGGCAGAACGCCAGGCAGTGCTGGCGGAGCTGCAGTCCGAGCGCCGGAGCGCCTCCGACGCCTCCGGGGCCTCCGGAGCCCCCGACGCCTCCGGCGAGGTGCGCCTCGGCCTCGGCCCGCAGCTGCCGCAGTTGGGCGCGCAGCCAGTCGTGCACCTCCAGCAGTTTGTCCGCGAGGCTCGCCACCTCGCCCGCCGCAGCGCCGACTCCGGCCCCGGCTCCATCCCTGGCTCCGGCCCCAGCACCGGGCTGCTCCAGGACGACCACGGGCAGCAGCCGCGCGGTGTTCCGCTGGTACTCCCCGTACCCGGGGGCCGACCGGACGACGGCCTCGAACAGCCGCTCGCGCCGGTCCCCCTCGGCGGGGACGGCGGTCGCGTCGAAGACCTCCGTGCCGAGTTCCACCCGCACCAGCGGGTGGGCGAGCAGATTGCGGTACCACTGCGGGTGCTCGGGCGCTCCGGCCGCCGAGGCGACGACGAGCAGCAGCCCGTCCGCCCGGACGAATCCGAGCGGGACGGTGTGCTCCCGCCCGGAGCGTTCGCCGACGGTGGTCAGCAGCAACAGGTCCCCGCCCTCGAAGGGTCCGCCGACCCTCCCGCCCCGGGCGCGGAACTCCTCGACGACAGCTTGGTTGAACGACAGGGAAGACATGGGCATACGACTGTGCAGCTCTCTCCGGAGTATCGGAAAAGGACGTCGAAAGGGGGAGGCGGCACCGTCCCGGGACAGGCCCGGTCGCGGCCGCGAAGAGGTGTGAAGAGCGCGAGGAAGCGCGAGGAAGCGCTCCGAGGAGCTCAGGAAAGGGGAGCGGAGAACGTTCTCGTCACGCGTCGTCCCTCGTATCGGGTGCCGGCCCGGCTGCCGGCCGGCCCACATCTCTTTGGCCGGCGCCACGCTGCACGCGGCCCATCCCAGCACCCGCGCGGCTCGGCTGTCAACGCGTCGACGGGGCGGAGAAACGGCGCACCGCCGGCCCCGGGGCGGGGTCGGCGGTGCGCCGTTCAGGTGGAGCCGGAGGGATCAGCGCAGGTAGGAGGCCAGGCCGGCGGGCTTGAGGCCGGCCACCTCGGCGGCGGCCAGGGCGCGCCGGAGGTCGTCGGCGAGGGTGTCGGTCCAGTGCATCAGCACGACGTCGCCGGGCGACAGGGTCCCCTCGTGCCAGATGTTGGAGGCGCCCCAGCTGAAGTCCGCGTCGGCGGTCAGCACGGTACGCATGCCGCAGTTGGCGGCGGCCTGGAGGGTGTCGGCGTTCCAGGCGAAGTACGGCGGGCGGAACACGGTCGGCGCGGTGCCGAAGAGGCGGGTCAGCGAGTCGCGGGCGTCGCAGATCTCCACCTGCTGCTCGGCGGGGGAGAGGGTGGTGAGGTCGGTGTGGGAGACGCTGTGGTCCTGGATCGAGGAGCCGGGCGCGGCGGTGACCCGCCGGAAGTAGTCGGGGTTGTTGGCGGCGGCCATCGGCAGCGGGAAGGCGGTGATCGGCAGCTTGTTGGCGGCGATCACCTGCTCCGCCTCCGGGGTGGTCTGCCAGCCGTCGTCGACGGTGAAGAAGACCACCTTGTCGCTGGTCGGCACCGAGGCGGCGGCGGTCGCCGGGGCGAGCGCGGGGCCGTCGACCCGGACGTCGTCGACCGCGAACGGGCCCTGCTGGTACCAGCCGTGGACGGAGAGCTTGACGGTGGTGGCGCCGGCGGCGGCGGTGAAGCGGGTGGTCAGCTTCTGCCAGCCGCCGTTGGTGGACTCGGTCCAGGCGGGGGCGGTCGGGCGGTCGGTGCCGCCGGTGGCGCCCAGGAAGACGAACTTCCCGCGGACCCAGGCGGAGGCGGTGTAGGTGGTTCCGGGCTGGACCGAGACGGTCTGCACGCACTCGCCGGTGGACTCGTCGCCGGCCGGGGTGACGGCCAGGGCGGAGGCGCCGGAGTGCGGCGCGGCGGTGGTGAGGGCGGCCTCGGCGGGCCCGCCGGAACAGCGCCAGCCGGGCACACTGCCCCAGTCGGCGAGCGAGGAGGCGGGGATCTCGAACCCGGGGTTGGTCGCCAGGTTCACGGTGGCGGCAGTGGCCGCGGCGGCGGTGGGCGCGGCCCCGGCCGACGGCGCGGCGACGGCCGGTCCGGCGAGCCCGGCCACCAGCAGCCCGGCCGAGGCGGCCAGCGCGGGCAGGCGCCCCGCCCCGAGGGTCGACAGACGGGTGGACATGCGCGAGGAGATGGACACGTGGGGACTCCAGCGTGGGGGACGCGCCCGTGGGGCGGACGCGCGGACAACGGGATGTGGGGGTGCTCCCGGAGGGGGCGGGAGCTTCGGCGTGCCGCACTCGGACCGGAGCAAAACAATGGACTGGACCACCGCGATCGTCAAGGGACCGGTCGTACCCGATGGACTCCCAATTCACTTGCGTAAAACGGGACAAGACGAGACGTCAGGGGGCGTACAGTTCCTCGATGTCCGCCGCGTAGTACTCGACGATCGCCGCCCGCCGCAGCTTCAGCGAGGGGGTCATCAGCCCCTGCTCCACCCCGAACTCCCTGGGCAGCAGCCGGAAGGCGCGGATCGACTCGGCCCGCGACACGGCGGTGTTGGCCGCCGCCACCGCCCGCTGCACCTCCGCGTGCAGGTCCTCGTCGGCGAGGACCGTCCACGGGTCCGACTGCCCGCGCCCGCGCCGCTTCAGCCAGTGCGCCAGCGCCGCCGGGTCGAGGGTGATCAGCGCGGCCACGTACGGCCGGTCGTCGCCCACCACCAGGCACTGCGAGACCAGCGGGTGGGACTCCACCCGGACCTCCAGGGCGGCGGGCGCGAGGTTCTTGCCGCTGCTGGTGACGATGATGTCCTTCTTGCGGCCGGTGATGGTCAGGTAGCCGTCCTCGTCCAGGCTGCCGAGGTCACCGGTGCCGAACCAGCCGTCGAAGAGCGATTCGGCGGTGCAGCGCGGATGGTTGAGGTAGCCGCCGAAGACGCCGGGGCCGCGCACCCACACCTCGCCGTCGTCGGCGATCGCGACCGTCGCGCCGGGCACCGGCCGTCCGACCGAGCCGATCTTCGACCGGCCGGGCGGGTTGCCGGTGACCGCGGCCGAGGTCTCGGTGAGCCCGTAGCCCTCGAACAGCTGGAAGCCGATCCCGGCGAAGAAGAGCCCGAGCTCGCGGTCGAGGGTCGAGCCGCCGCACATCAACGCCCGTACCCGGCCGCCGAACACGGTGCGCAGCCGTTGGTAGACCGTGCGTTCGTAGGCGAGGTGGCGCAGCCGCAGCGCGGGGCCGGGGCCCGGGCCGTGCCCGAAGGCGCGCTGTTCCCGGGCGGCCGCCCAGTCGACGGCCACCTGCCGGGCCTGTTCGAGGAGTTCGCCGCGGCCGGCCTCCTCGGCGGTGCGCCGGGTCTGCTGGAACACCTTGTCCAGGACGTAGGGGACGACGAGCAGGAAGGTCGGGCGGAGGGCGGCGAGCGCGGGCAGCAGCGCGTCCGTGGACACCTCGGAGACGTGGCCGATCCGGAAGCCGCCGCGGATCGAGGCGATCTGCACCATCCGTCCGTAGACGTGCGCCAGTGGCAGGAACAGGACGGTGCACGGCGGGTGCCCGCCGGTGTCGCGGAGTGCCTCGCCCCAGCCGTCGAGCAGCGCGTCGGCCGCGGCGGCCAGCGCGCCGTGGGTGATCAGGCAGCCCTTGGGGCGCCCGGTGGTGCCGGAGGTGTAGACGACGGTGGCGACGGTGTCGGTGGTGACGCCGAGCCGCTGCCGGTGGACCAGCGAGTCGGGCACCCCGCGGCCGTCCTCGACGATCGCCTCGACGCAGTCCCGGTCCAGCTGCCAGATGCCGGTCAGGTCGGGTAACGCGTCGCAGACCGCGCCGACGGTCATCGCGTGGTCCTCGTCCTCGACCAGGCAGGCCACCGCCTGGGTCTCGGCGAGGATCCAGCGGACCTGCTCGGGCGCGGCCGTGGGGTAGACGGGGACGGAGATCGCGCCGATCGACCAGAGCGCGTAGTCGAACAGGGTCCACTCGTAGCGGGTGCGGGACATCAGCGCGACCCGGTCGCCGTAGCGCACGCCGCGGGTGAGCAGGCCCTTGGCGAGGGCGAGCACCTCGTCGCGGAAGTCGGCGGCGGTGATGTCCTGCCACGCGTCCCCGGTGGCGGCGCGCCGGGAGCGGTCGGTGCGGCGGGTCAGCTGGACCAGGGCGGGGGAGCGCTCCGCGGTGTCGTAGAGCGAGTCGGCCAGTCCTCCGGCGGTCGGCGGTCCGGCCGGGGCGGGGGTGGTGAACTCGCGCACGATCCCCCCGATCAGTCCTGCAGGTGCAGCGAAACTATCGGATCCCTCGCCGACTGCCCAGGGTTGTGACCGTGACGCGACGAGATCGGCACCGGTGTGTGCGGAAAGTGTCGTGGAGCCGTCGAGGGCCTCGTACGACTGTGCGGGAGCGGTGATCGCGAGGGCGATCCGGACACGATCCGGCCCGGCTCGGGGAGAGGCCCGGGGGAGCCCCGGCGGGAGGCCCGGGGGGAGACGTGACGAGAGGCGCGAGGAGGGGCTCGAGGAGAGGGTGGGTTCGACCCTCGAACGAGTGGTCAGGCCGTAGTAGAGTCTCGCAGACCTGCGGCCGGGGCCCTCGGTCGCGGCCGAGCCGTGCCCCCGGCCGGCACTTGGTCCGTACCAACCCTGTCCGCGTCAACTCGTCCGTGTCAAATCGCCGGTGTCGACCCGCCTCCGGGTCGGGGCCGCCCCCCGCGTCACCCGCCCCCACGCCCCCACCCGGGCTCCCACGCTCCCGCTCCCAGGCCGCCCCGCCCGTCACGCCTCCCCGCATTCCCCGCACCCCGTCCGCGCCTGGCACTTCCCGACCGAGGACTCCATGCGTCTGCGCAGCAGCTCGATCCGCGCGAAGATCATCGCGCTGCTCCTGGTGCCCATCGTCGCCCTCACCGCCCTCTGGGCGTACGCGACGCTCGCCACCACCGGCGACGTCTGGAGCCGGCTCGACGTCAGTGCGACCTACAAGGAGTTCGGCACCCCGGTCGACCTCTACGCGCACGACCTGCAGAACGAGCGCAGGGCCGCCGTCCGCAGGCTCGCCGACCCCGGCTCCCGCGCCGCCCGCGACGCCTTCGAGCAGGCCCGCGCCGCCACCGACCACGACCTCGCCGTCCTGCAGCAGAAGAAGGACACCGAGGGCAGCCGGCTCGACGAGGCCCAGCGCGGCCGCTACCTGCAGATCCTCGCCGCCGCCGACCAGCTCAGCCCGCTGCGCGCCCAGATCGGCCGCGCCGCGCTGAACTGGGAGTTCGCGCTCGGCCAGTACACCGACCTGATCAAGCCCACCTTCGGCTTCCGGTCCGCGTTCGTCGCCCGCCAGAGCGGCCAACTCCCCCGGCAGGGCACGATCATGATCGAGCTGATGCGCGCCCGGGAGTACCTCGCCCAGGAGGACGCGGCGATGGAGGGGCTGCGCACCGCGCCCGGCCGGCCGACCTCCGAGCAGTACCAGGTCGCGCTCGACGCCCTGCACAACCAGCAGGCGCTGTTCACCGTCTACATCGCCGAGCTGGACCCGGTCGACCAAGCCGACTACATCGCCCTGCGCGGCGGCGAGGCCTGGGCCGCGCTCGCCCGCGCCGAGGCGGACTTCGTCGGTGCCGGCGGACCCGAGCGGGTGGTGCAGGCGATCAACGGCGACGCCTGGCGGGAGACCGCCGACCGCGCCCTCGGCGACCTCGCGGCGATCAACGCCCGGCTGAGCGGCACCATCGACGACCGCGACCACTCCTATGCGATCGGTCTGCTCTGGCGCGGCGGCATCGCCGGTCTGATCGGCCTGGTCGCGGTGGTGCTCTCGGTCCTCATCTCCTTCCGGATCGGCCGGGGCCTGGTCCGCGAGCTGATCGGCCTGCGCAACGCCGCCAACGAACTGGCCGGCACCCGGCTGCCCTCGGTCATGCTGCGGCTGCGCAACGGCGAGTCGGTGGACGTCGCCACCGAGGCCCCCGAGCTGGAGTTCGGCCAGGCCGAGATCGGCCAGGTCGGCCGCGCCATCAACGCCGTGCAGCGGGCCGCCGTCGAGGCCGCCGTCGAACAGGCCGAACTGCGGCGCGGCGTCTCGGCCGTCTTCGTCAACCTGGCCCGCCGCAGCCAGGTCCTGCTGCACCGCCAGCTGACCCTGCTCGACACCATGGAACGGCGCGCCGAGGACCCGGCGGAGCTGGAGGACCTCTTCAAGGTCGACCACCTCACCACCCGTATGCGGCGGCACGCGGAGGGCCTGATCATCCTGGCCGGCGGCTCGCCCGGCCGGGCCTGGCGCAAGCCGGTGCGGATGGTGGACGTGGTCCGCGCGGCGGTCGGCGAGGTCGAGGACTACGCCCGGGTGATCGTCCGGCCGTTCCCCGGCACCGGGCTGCTCGGCAGCGCGGTCGCGGACGTCACCCACCTGATCGCCGAACTGGTGGAGAACGCCGCGGTGTTCTCCCCGCCCAGCACCCAGGTCACCGTGCAGGGCGAGGTGGTGGCGCACGGCTTCGCGCTGGAGATCGACGACCGCGGGCTCGGGCTGAGCGAGCAGCTGCTCGCCGGGATCAACGAACGCCTCGCGGTGGAGCAGGAGTTCGACCTCGCCGACACCGACCGGCTGGGCCTGTTCGTGGTCAGCCGGCTGGCGCGCCGGCACGGTATCCGGGTGCACCTGCGACCCTCCCCGTACGGGGGGACGACGGCGGTGGTGCTGATCCCGCGCGAGCTGCTGGCGGAGGCACCGGACGGGCTGCCGGAGCCGCCCGCGGCCTCGGGCCCGGGCGCGGGTTCCGGTGCGGGGGCCGGTCAGGGACCGGGTACGGCGCCCGGACCGGTCGGCGGCCGGCGGGCGGCGGTGGGGCGGCGCGGACAGCGCGACCTGGTCGCGGTGCCCGCCCTGGCCGAGGACGGCCCCGAGGACGACTCCCACGACTCCCTGAACGCGCGAGGCGTGAAGGGCACAAACAGCGTGAACGGCGCGAACGGCACGAACGGCGCGCTGAAGGGTGTGAACGGAGCGGGCGGCCGGCACCGGATCGCGGGCGGACCGCGTCCCTCGGCACCCGAACCGGCCCGCACCCCCGGCGGTCTGCCGCGCCGCGCGCGCGGCAGCGGCGGCCCCGTGCTGGTCACGGCCGCC
>NZ_JAIY01000003.1:406101-414960 GCF_000710405.2 Kitasatospora sp. MBT66
CGACGGCCTCCCCGTCGCCCACCCCGGCTCCGGCACCCGCAGAGCCCCCGGCTCCGACGCCGCCCGGGACGCCCTTCCCGGCACCCTCGGTGCGCCGCGCGCTCGCCCCGGCACCCGCCCCGGCGGCGCTGCCCGGCCCCTCCGGGGGCGAAGCGGCGCCGCTGGCCCGACGGGCGCCGGTGCCGCCGCCGACCAGGTTCGTCCGGCCCCCGTACCTGGTGCCGGAACCGGACGCACCCGCCGGTCCGTTGTCCGACGGGCCGCCCGAAGGCACCGCACCATCCGTACGACCGGCGCGACCCGCACCGCACGTACGACCGGCAGGATCCGCACGACCCGCACCATCCGCACGACCCGCTCCAGCAGAAGGAACTGATTCATGACCACTTCGACGCAGTCGTCCGGAGACCTCAACTGGCTCCTGGACGACCTGGTGGGCCGAGTGGCCGCCCTGCGCCACGCGGTGATCCTCTCCGGCGACGGCCTGGCCACCGGCGCCTCCCGCGACCTCGCCCGGGAGGACGCCGAGCACCTGGCCGCCGTCGCGGCCGGCTTCCACAGCCTGGCGAAGGGCGCCGGCGGGCACTTCAAGGTCGGCGGCGTGCGCCAGACCATGGTCGAGCTGGACGAGGCCTTCCTGTTCATCACCGCGGCCGGCGACGGCAGCTGCCTGGCGGTGCTGAGCGAGGCCGAGGCCGACATCGGCCAGATCGCCTACGAGATGGCCCTGCTGGTCAAGCGGGTCGGCGAGCACCTGGCCGCCGAACCGCGAGCCGACGTGGCTCCGCCCGGGAGATGAGCGGTCCGATGGCGGACGAGGAGCCGAAGGCGGTGGCGGCCGACCCGGAGCCGGCCGGACCGGGCGCGCCCGGCCCGGGGACGGCCGGATCCGGCACGACCGGAGCGGACGCGGCCGGAACGACCGGCGGGGAACCCGCCGACCGGGGGCCGGACGGCCCGGACGGCGACGGGTCGGTACTCGACCTGTTCCGGCCGCGGACCCCGGTCGACGACCGCTGGTTCGACGACGAGGCCGGCCCGGTGGTGCGCCTCTACTCGATGACCCGGGGCCGGGCCCGACCGGTCGAGGACGGCCTGTTCGACCTGATCTCGCTGATCGTCGCCAAGGACCCGGCGCCGGTCGCCGCGGCCGTCCCCGCCCATGTGCTGGACCCCGAGCACCAGACCATCCTGGCCTGGTGCCGCCGGGAGCCGATCTCGGTGGCCGAGCTCGGCTCCTACACCGACCTGCCGGTCAGCGTCGTACGCGTCCTGCTCGGCGATCTCTACGACGCCGAACTGATCAGCGTCACCCGACCCGTTCCGCTCGCCGAGCTGCCGGACGAGCGCCTGCTGCGAGACGTGATCAATGGACTCCGTGCGCTCTGACCTCCACGCCCCCGCCACCGCCCCGGGCCCCGCGTACGACGGGGGCGCCGGGCGGGCCAACGACCCGCGCTGGCGCGGCGGTCCGGCGGTCGCGGTGAAGATCCTGGTCGCCGGCGGCTTCGGCGCGGGCAAGACCACCCTGGTCGGATCGGTCAGCGAGATCCGGCCGCTGCGCACGGAGGAGGAGCTCAGCGAGCTGGGCCGCCCCGTGGACGACACCGCCGGCGTCGAGGCCAAGCGCACCACCACGGTGGCGATGGACTTCGGCCGGATCGACCTGCGGCCCGGGCTCGCGCTCTACCTGTTCGGCACGCCCGGCCAGGACCGGTTCTGGTTCGTCTGGGACGAGCTGGCCCGGGGCGCGCTCGGCGCGCTGGTGCTGGCCGACACCCGGCGGCTGGCGGACTGCTTCCCCTCGGTGGACTTCTTCGAGCAGCGGCGGATCCCGTTCCTGGTCGCCGTGAACTGCTTCGAGGGCAGTGAGCTGTTCTCGCCCGAGGAGGTCAGGGACGCGCTCGACCTGGACCCGGACATCCCGGTGGTGCTGTGCGACGCCCGCCGCCGCGAGGACGGCAAGGAGCTGCTGGTGGCCCTGGTCGAGCACGCGGCGGCGCGCCGGGGGACGAGCACCGGGACGAGCACGGGGACGAGCGCCGGGGCACGCTGAGCCCGCCCGGTCCCGCCCGGCCCCGCCCGGCCGGGTCCCCCGCCCCGGCCCGACAGGTGGCGTCTCATCAGGGTGTTCACATGCCGGACGATCCTGGGCGAGCAGGTTGCCTTGACGGGCCCGGCGTGGAAGGCTCTGGTGACGAAGGCCGCCCGGGCCCATTGCCGGGATGCCTCGAACGTGCCGCGCACCCGGTGTGCGTCCGGCACGCGTGTCGCAGCGCGGTACGGGACGTACCGGCAGACCGAGGGGGGAGGACCGAACCATGAACGTCGAGCAGCGATGTGCCGCGGCCGGGTCCGCCCAAGCCGATCTCGCCATGCCGGCCACCCCGGCGCTGACCGTCCGGCGGTACATCGACCACGCGCTCATCTGCAGCGCCTGTTGTCGCTGACCTCGCCCACCGTCGCCAGCCACCTCACCGTCACCGCCGTTCGCCGCCCGGGGGATCTCCCGGCCGGTGCGCCCCTGCCGGAACCACCGGACGGGCCCGGCGGACGCTGACGGTCCATCGCATCGTCGACCCGGCAGCACCGGACAGCAGTCCGGTGGGCCGTCGTCGGCCCTGCCCGCTTTGCGGAGAGCACCAGTGAAATTCCTCGAACCGTTCTGGCCGTCCCGCCAGCCACACCTGTTCGACCAGACGTGTCCGGGCTCGCCCAGCGCGTCCCGGCACTCCCTCCGCTGACCTCGGGTCGGTCCACGGCAGCACGCCCGGTAGACGCGCAGACGACTCCACCCCGTCCGTCACGCGCGAAATGAGCGACACCATGTCCTCCACCTCCACGGCCACTCTTCCTCTCCCCTCCGCGACCCCGCACCTGCGCGCGGTCCGCTCCGTCCCGTCCCCCGCCGACCGCCGGCACGGGGGCCCCGCGCCGCAGCGCCCGGCCGCCGGCCAGCCCGGCTCCGTGCCGCAGGGGCCGGCCCAGTCCGGCTTCGGGCAGCCCGGCTTCGGCGCGTCCGGCTTCGCCCCGTCGGGGTCGGCCCGGGGCGCCGCCGCCGCGGTCCCGTCCGTCCCGCAGATCGTTCCGGCGCTCCCGCCGCAGGCGCTGCTCGCGGCGCTGCCCGAGGGTGCGGCCGTGGTCGCGGCGCTGCCCCAGGGCTCGCTGCCGCAGGCCCTGCTGGCCCAGTACGGTGCTCAGTTCGGCGCCTCGGCGGGGCAGCCGATGGTCGGTTACCTGGTGCTGGTCCCGGCCGAGGGCGGAGTCGCCGCCGCGCCGGGTGCCGGGCAGCAGGGCTTCCCGACCGCCTCGATCCCGGCCCCGCAGGCCGGTCCGGTCGCCGCCGTCGGGGCCTCCGTCCTCGGTGCGCCCGGTACCGGTGGCCTCGGGGTCCCCGGAGTCGGGACCGCCGCCGTGGCCGGCACGCGTCCGGTGCGGCCCGTCGGCCGGGGGATCACGGTCGACACCGAGCGCCGGAACGCCTACGTGGACGGCCAGTTGCTCGACCTGACGTACCTGGAGTTCGAGCTGCTCGCCCACCTGACGGAGCACCCGCAGCGGGTGCACACCCGCGACCACCTGGTCTCCGCCGTCTGGGGCTACGGCCACGTCGGCGACGGCCGCACGGTGGACGTGCACGTGGCCAGGCTTCGCCGCAAGCTCGGAGCGGCCTACCGCGACAGCATCGTGACGGTGCGTCGGGTCGGTTACAAGTACACGCCGGTGGCCTGAGCACGCACCCCGCTCCTCGTCGCACAGCGCGTCCCGCTCCACCGCACGTCGCTGCACCGCACATCGCGTCACCGCGTCCCGCCGTACCGCGCGTCGCGTCACCGATCGGCCGGGGGCCGGGCGTTCTTCCCGAACGCCCGGCCTCCTTGTGTGTTCTGATGTCTCCTCAGATCCGCTGGTCCGGCGGCAGCAGCAGGACCGCGAGCGCGGCGGCGCAGGCCCTGGCGTGGTCGAGGAACCAGTCCAGGCGCTCGTCGGTGAGGTGGACGGGCGTGGAGCGGACGGCGAGGGCGAACCTGGCCTGGCCGGCGCCGTCCAGCACCGGCACGGCGACCGTGCGCACCCCGGTCTCCGACTCGCCGTCGTTCAGCGCGTGACCGGCCGTCCGGACCTTCGCCAGCTCCTCCGCCAGGCGCTCCGGCGCGGTGATGGTCCGGTCGGTGAACGGTGCCAGCGGGCCGAGCGTCGCCACGCCCGCGTCGCCGGGGCGGGGCCAGGCCAGCAGGACCTTGCCGAGCGCGGTCGAGTGGAGCGGTCGGCGCAGTCCGAGTCCGGTGTCCGGCCGGACCGAGGCGCCGACCAGTATCACCGCGTGCGGACCGCTGCGGATCGCGAGATCGGCGGCGGCGCCGGTGCGGCGGGACAGCAGGTCGAGCTCGGGCGCCGCCAGGTGCAGCCCGCGCTGGTGGAAGGTGAGTTGGCCGAGCTCGGCGACCGCCGGGCCGAGCCGGTAGCGGGCCGTGTGCTCGTCCTGCTCCAGGAAGGCGGCGCTGACCAGGGTGCGGGCCAGTCGGTGCGCCGTGGACACGGACAGGCCCATCCGGCGGGCCAGGTCCGAGGCGCTCAGGTCGGGGCCGTTGTCGTGGAAGCAGTGCAGCAGTCCGAGGGCCCGCTGAACGGCCTGGGCGCCGGCCGGCGGGCTCTGGGCGGCGGTGACGGCCTCGGCCATGGCATCTCTCGTTCTGTCCGTGGCTCCGGTCGTTCACCGGAGTCGCTCCCAGACTATGGCAGCGTGTGCTGCGGGAATGTGTCAACGGCGTTGCAAAAGGATGCCGTTCATGAACAAGCAATCCCATGATGTGGCAAACCCTTGCTCCTGGATCGCCCGCCGTGGAACGCTCGGCGCAGCGCACCGGACAGCCCCGTCCGGCGGCGCCCGGACCGCGGGAAGGAGTTGTGCCGTGACGACCCACCGGTGCCCCTCCTCCCGCGCCTGTTGTCGCTGACGCGCCCCGGCCCGCGCCGGTCCCGTACGACTCCGCCCCGCCCCCCTTTCCGTTCCACCGCGCCTGGTGACCCCGCACCGCGCCCGCCGCCCCGCCGTCGGCGCCGCGCACGCACCACGCCCCCGCCGCAGAGGACCAGCCACCGTGCCCAGTTCCGCCCGCAGTTCCGTCGAGGAGCCCTCGCCGACCGCCGCCGTTGCCTCGGGGCCGGTGCCCGACACCCTCTGGTTCACCCGCTGCCCGGTGCCCACCGCGACCGGCATCGCGGCCGACCGGGGCTGGCTGGGCCGGGAGTTCGCCCCCGACGGCATCGCCGTCCGCTCGCTCCAGGACGTGCCTCCGGAGGTCGCTTCCGACCACCACTACACCCACGCCCTGACCGGGCTGTTCCGCGAGGGCGGCAATGTGCCGGCGCTCTGGGCCCGTTCGCGCGGCGAGCGGACCAGGCTGGTCGGGCTCACCTGGATCGAGGAGCGCCAGGTCGTCCTGGTCCGCTCCGGCAGCGGGGTCACCGAGCCCGGACAGCTGCGTGGGCTGAGGCTCGCCGTCCCACACCATGGGATCGCCATCGACTTCTGGCGCGCGATGGCGCTGGCCGGCCTGCACGGAGCACTCTCGCTCGCGGGTCTCACGCCGGCGGACGTCGAACTGGTGGACGTGCCGGCCGCGCCGGGCGAGGGGCAGTGGGAGGCGGAGCTGACCGCGCTGCGGGACGGCGTCGTGGACGCGGTCTATGTGAAGGGCGCGCTCGCCGTGGAGGCGGCCCGACGAATCGGGGCGGAGGTCGCCGTCGACCTGGACGCCGTCCCGGACCGCCGGGCTCGGGTGAACAACGGCACGCCCCGGCCGATCACCGTGCGCCAGGAACTGCTCGACGAGCACCCGGACCTGGTGGCCCGCTTCCTCGCCGTGCTGCTGGAGGCCGCCGACTGGGCCGCCGGGCAGCCGGCCGAGGTCGCGCGGATCCTGGGCGCCGAGACCGGAGCGGGGGAGGAGGGCGTCGCCGGGGCGTACGCGGCCGGCGGTCACCGCACCCTGCACCTCGATCTCTCCGAGGACCGCCTCGCCCTGCTGGAGCAGCAGGAGCGCTTCCTCGACCGGCACGGGTTCCTGGCCGGACCGGTCGACGTCCGGGCCTGGGCCGACCCGGAGCCGCTCCGCGCCGCCCGCGCGCTGCTCGCCGCCCGCCGCGCCGAGGGGCGGACGCACGGTGGCTGACGGGTAGCGGCCGACACTTCCCGCAAGCCGTCGGTCCGCCGCCCGCGACCCCCGCCCCGTACCCCGCCAGGCACCCTCCCCGCTCGCACCCCCCGCCCGCACCCCCCAGACCTCAGGAGCCGACCCCGTGAATCCCTCCCGCCCCCTCCTCGCCGCCACCGCCCTGCTCGCCACCACCCTCCTCGCCGCCTGCGGCTCCTCCGCCGACGGGGGAGGGACCGCCGCCGGCAAGGGCGACAAGGCCGAGGCAGTGCTCCGGCTGCCCGACCCCGGGAACAACGGCTTCCTCGCCCTGGGCAAGAAGGACGGCTCGCTCGACCGCGCCCTCGCGGCCGTCCACGCCAAGGTCGCCTGGACCGGCAGCGCCGGCCCCTTCGCGCCCGCCGCCCAGGCCCTCTCCGCCGACCAGCTCGACGTCGCCCAGGGCTCGATCACCTCCGCCGTGGCCGCGCTCGCCCAGAAGCCCGGCTTCAAGCTGTTCGCCCAGACCGCCCCCGACGGCGTCGGCGAAGGCATCCTGGTGAAGAACGGCTCGCCCATCAAGACCGTGCAGGACCTCGTGGGCCACAAGGTCGCCGTGAGCCAGGGCGGCACCAGCGAGTACCTGCTGCTCAAGGCGCTGGAGAAGAACGGCATCCCGGCGGACAAGGTCGAGCGGGTCTATCTCCGCGCCGACCAGACGGCGGGCGTCTTCAACTCCGGGCAGGTGGACGCCTGGGCCACCTGGAACACCTTCTCCACCCCGTCGATCGCCAACTCCGGCGCGCACTTCCTGGTCAACGGCAAGGAGGTCGGCTCCGACAACTACGCCGTCTGGGCCGTCCGCAACGGCTTCGCCGACAAGCACCCCGAGGTGGTGAAGGCCTTCTACGCCTATCTGCGCGAGAACGGCCTCAAGGAGAAGGCCGACCCGGCCGCCTACCTCAACGTCTTCACCGACTCCGGGCCGACCGCCGTCACCCCCGCCGAGAAGGACGTCGCCGTCGAGGTGACCCGCCAGGGCGCCGCCGCCGCCGCCATCGGCGAGGCCGACATCGCCCGCTTCGGCACCGTCGCCGCGTTCTTCGCGGAGCAGAAGGTCACCAAGCAGCCGGTCGACGTCAAGCCCTACCTGATCGACCTCGGGGCGCTCGGCGGTGGCACCAAGTGACCACCGTCACCCGCCCGTCGGGGGACCGGGCCACCGGCCCGGAGACCGACCCGGAGACCGAGGCCGCCCGTGCCGCCGGACTGGTCGAACCGCGCACCCGCCGTCGGACCGCCCGCCCCCGTGCCCTCGCACTGACCCTGCGGGCCCTGGGCCCGCTGGCCCTGCTCGGCGGTTGGGCCCTCGCCTCCGCCACCGGCGCGCTGACCCAGGACGTACTGGCCTCGCCCGCCCAGGTCGCCGAGGCGGTCGGCGAACTGTGGGGCAACGGCCAACTCGCCGACGCCCTGGGCGTCTCGCTCACCCGGGCCGGCCTCGGCCTGCTGATCGGCGCCGGCACCGGCCTGGTGCTGGGCGTGGTGACCGGCTTCTTCCGCCTCGGCGAGGAACTCCTCGACTCGGCGGTCCAGGTCCTGCGCACCGTCCCCTTCCTCGCCCTCGTCCCGCTGTTCATGGTCTGGTTCGGCATCACCGAGACCGCCAAGGTCGCGCTGATCGGCGTCGCCACCAGCTTCCCCATGTACGTGTCGACCTCCGGCGGGGTCCGCAACACCGACCCCAAGCTGATCGAGGCCATGCGCAGCTTCGGCCTCGGGCGCTGGGCGATCGTGCGCACCGTCGTCCTGCCCGGCGCCCTGCCCGCCCTGCTCTCCGGTCTGCGGCTGTCCATGACGCTCAGCGTGATCGCCCTGATCGCCGCCGAGGAGATCAACTCCACGGAGGGCATCGGCTACTTGATGGCCCAGGCGCAGAACTACTCCCGCACCGACATCCTCGCCGTCTGCATCCTGATCTACGGGGTCCTGGGACTCACCGCCGACGGCATCGTCCGCCTGCTGGAGCGGGTCCTGATGCCCTGGCGCAGGGCCGCCCAGGGAGGCACCCGATGACCACCACCCCCGCCCCCGCCCCCACCTTCACCGAAGCCGAAGCCGAAGCCGGGACCGGAGCCGAAGCCGGGACCGGAACCACCCCGGCCGTCCATCTGCGCGGCCTGCGTCGGGTGTTCGGCACCCGGGCCGTGCTCGACGGCGTCGATCTCTCCATCGCCCGCGGCGAGTTCGTCGCACTGCTCGGCGCCAGCGGCACCGGCAAGACCACCCTGCTGCGGATCCTCGGCGAGCTCGACCGGGCCGACGGCGGAACGGTCCTCGTCCCGCCGGTGCGGACGGTGGTCTTCCAGGAGCCGCGACTGGTCCCCTCGAAGCGGGTGCTGGCCAATGTCACGGTCGGCCTGCCGCGCGGTGCCGCCACCCGGGAGACCGGGCTGAGGGCGCTCGCCGAGGTCGGCCTCGACCGGCATGCCGACGCCTGGCCGGTCACCCTCTCCGGCGGCGAGGCACAGCGTGCCGCACTCGCCCGGGCACTGGTCCGGGCGCCCCAACTGCTGCTGCTGGACGAGCCGTTCGCCGCCCTGGACGCACTCACCCGGCTGCGAATGCAGGACCTCGTAGGCGACCTGGTCCGCCGTCACCGGCCGGCCGTGCTGCTGGTCACCCACGACGTGGACGAGGCGGTGCGGCTCGCCGACCGGGT
>NZ_JAIY01000003.1:415133-478644 GCF_000710405.2 Kitasatospora sp. MBT66
CCGCCTCCCCCTCGTCCCGCCCCCCGCCCCACCCGCACCACAGGAGCTGATCCCATGGCCATCACCCTCGGCGTCCACGCCAGCAATCCCTCCCTCTACTACCTCTCCCGACTCGACTACCTGGCCGAGGAGTTGGCACCGCTCGGGGAGACCGGCGAGTTCCACCGCTACACCGACGGGACCCGCACCGGCGAGCTGCTGGCGGAGGGCGTGATCGACTTCGGCGGCACGGGCTCCACCCCGCCGGTGACCGCCCAGGCCGCCGGCCACGACCTGGTCTACGCTGCGGTCTCGGCGCCCCGGCCCGACCACGGCGCGCTGCTGGTGAGCGCCGACGGACCGGTGAAGTCGGTCGCGGACCTCAAGGGCGGCACCGTCGTCCTGGCCATCGGCTCCTGGCAGACCCACCTGCTCGCCAAGGCCCTGCATGCGGAGGGCCTGTCCTACGCGACCGATGTCACGGCCGTCCGCCCGGCGGCGGGGGAGGACCAGGCGCGGCGGCTGCGCGAGGGCGCGATCGCCGGCTGGATCGCCCAGGGCGCCGAACTGGCGGCCGCCCGGCGCGAGGGCGGGTTCCGCGAGCTGGTCCGCACCGGCGACGTCATCACCGACCGCTCGGTGTTCTTCACCCGGCGCGGCTTCGCCGTCGACCGGCCCGAGGTGGTCGCGGCGATCGTCACCGCCCTGCGCCGCGCGGACGCCTGGGTGGCCGCCAACCTGTCCGAGGCGGCCGCGATCGCCGCGGCTGACCTCGGCGGCAGCGCCGAGGACTGGCGGACCGCCCTGGCCGGGCTGCCGTGGCGGCTGGAGCCGGCGACCGCCGGGTTCGTCGCCGAGCAGCAGGAGGCGGCCGACATCTTCCACCGGGTCGGCTTCGTCGACCGGCAGGTGGTCGTCGCCGACGCCCATCTGCCCGCCCTGGAGGCCCCGGTGGCCGCGGCGGCGACCGCGGACCCGACGGCCGCCGCCGCCGACACCCGGGCGGTCTGACCGATGGCCTCCGAATTCCTCTGGTACATCATCCCGCGCGAGGGCCACTACCCCTGGGAGCCGTCCGGACGCCGCCCGGTCGACCTCCGCTACCTCCAGCAACTCGCCGGCAGCGTCGAGCGGTTGGGCTACACCGGTGCGCTGCTGGCGACCGACCTGCACGACGTGTGGGACCTCGGCAACGCGCTCGCCGCCGCCACCACCCCGGCGTTCAAGCCGCTGCTCGCCGTGCACCCCGGGCTGATCTCGCCCACCCTGCTGGCCAAGATGGCGCTCAGCTTCGACCACCTGCACGGCGGCCGGCTGCGCTTCAACGTGGTCAACGGCTCCACCGAGCAGCTGCGCGAGTACGGCCTGCACGTCGAGCACGACGACCGCTACCGCCTCAGCGCCGAGTACTGGTCGATCGTCAAGCGCCTCACCGCCGGCGAGGTCTTCGACCACAAGGGGGAGTTCTACGACCTCCGGAACGCCGGGGCGAGCCTGCGCGAGCTCACCCCGGTCCAGCCGGGCGGCATCCCGCTCTGGTTCGGCGGCAGTTCGGCGGCCGGGATCGAGATGGCCGCCGAGCACGTGGACGTGTACCTCACCTGGGGCGAACCGCCGCAGCAGCTCAAGGAGAAGCTCGACCTGGTCCGGGAGCGCGCCGCCGCGCACGGACGGACCCTGCGGATCGGCCTGCGGCTGCACCTGATCGTCCGCGACACCGAGGACGAGGCCTGGGCCGCCGCCGACCGGCTCCTCGACGTGACCAGCGAGGCCACCTACGCCCGCCAGCTGGGCGGGGTGCGCGGCGAGGACGGCGTCGGCTGGCAGCGGCAGTTCCGGCAGCACGGCGGCAAGGTGCCGGCGCGGGCCCGGGAGCTGGAGGTCCACCCGAACATGTGGCCCGGCATGAGCCTGTTCCGCCCCGGCCCCGGCACCGCCGTGGTCGGATCGACGGCCCAGGTGGTCGAGCGGCTCCAGGAGTTCGAGTCGCTCGGGGTGGACACCTTCATCCTCTCCGGCAATCCACTGCTGGAGGAGGCCCACCGGGTCGCCGAGACGGTGCTACCGGCGCTGGGCGTCCGACGCCGGTAGGGCGCCCGGGAGGAGGGGGAACGGCAGCGGCGAGGTCAGCGCCAGCTGCCGGGCGAAGCGGGCGGCGGTCCGGAGGAGGTACATCCGCACGACGGGCTCCCGAGATCTCGAAGGACGCGTACGGACGGTCCCGTACCCGCGGTCCAACGAGCGCGGTGCCCCGCCGGTCACGCATCGACCGGCGGGGCACCGCGTGTTCCGTCCCGGGGGCGCTCCGGCGGCCCGGCGCGCGCCTCAGCGGCTGAGCGCGTCGATCTCCGCGAGCTCCTCGTCCGTCAGCGGACCGCCCGCCAGCGCGTCGAGGTTCTGGTCCAGCTGCCGGACGCTGCTGGCCCCGATGATCACCGACACCACCCGCTCGTCCCGCAGGACCCAGCTCAGCGCCAGCTGCGCCAGGGTCTGCCCGCGCCGCTCGGCCACCTTGTTCAGCGCCCGCAGCTGGTCGAGCTTCGCCCCGGTGAGCGCCTCCTCGCGGAGGAACTTGCCGACCGACATCCGCGACCCGCTCGGCACCTCGCCGGAGAGGTAGCGGTCCGTCAGCAGCCCCTGGGCGAGCGGCGAGAAGGCGATCAGGCTGGTCCGGGTGTCGGCGACCGCGTCCAGCACGCCCTCGTCCTCGACGTGGCGGTTGAGGATCGAGTACGAGCACTGGTTCATCAGCACCGGCGTGCCCAGGTCGCGCAGGATCGCCACGGCCTCCCGGTGCTGCTCCGCCGGGTAGTTGGAGATGCCCGCGTAGAGCGCCTTCCCGGACCGGACGGCGGAGGCCAGCGCGCCCATGGTCTCCTCGAGCGGGGTGTTCGCGTCGTAGCGGTGCGAGTAGAACACGTCCACGTAGTCGAGGCCCATTCGGCCCAGCGACTGGTCCAGGCTGGCCAGCAGGTACTTGCGGCTGCCGCCGTCGCCGTACGGCCCGGGCCACATGTCGTAGCCGGCCTTGGAGGCGATGAACAGCTCGTCCCGGTACGGGCGGAAGTCCTGCGCGAACAGGTGGCCGAAGTTGCGCTCGGCGCTGCCGTACGGCGGACCGTAGTTGTTGGCCAGGTCGAAGTGGGTGATGCCCCGGTCGAAGGCCCGGCGCAGCACCGCCCGCTGGACGTCCAGCGGTTGGGTGTCGCCGAAGTTGTGCCACAGGCCCAGGGAGACGGCCGGGAGCAGCACACCGCTGCGGCCGGCCCGGCGGTAGGTCATCGACGCATAGCGGTCATCCGCAGCGAGGTAGCTCATGCCGGACATCCTGCCAGGTGGGGACCGGCCGGCCGAGGGACGGGCCGCGGCCGCCGGGAGCCGCACCCGGGGTGCCGGGGACGGCCCTTGCCCGGAGCGCGGGCCGGTGCCTATGCTCGCGGGAGATCGTGGATCGTGCGCGTGCGAGCGGAGGGGGCCGGAGCGATGTGCGTCCGTGCCGTCGACCTGCGCTGTTGTCGCCCCCGCAGCGCCGCGTGCTGAACGCCGGTCCCCGAACTCCCGACCGGCCCCGCGCGATCCGACCCTTCGGTGCTGCCCCTGCGTGAGCGGCCGATCGCGGGGCGCTCCGCCGGGCCGCCGCGCCGGCCGTCCGCCCACCGAGCGCCCCCAAGGAGACCGCTGTGCGGTTCATCGTCTCGTCCCTCGCGTCCAATGTGCCCGATCCCGTCACGGGCGTGCGGCGCACTCCGCACGAGAAGGTGCACAACATCATCGACCAGGCCGTCACCGCCGAGCGTCTCGGCTTCGACGGCTACGGAGTGGGGGAGCGGCACGGCGAGCCGTTCCTGTCCCCGGCTCCGGCCGTGCTGCTGAGCGCCGTCGCCGCCCGCACCTCGGTGATCCGGCTGTTCACGACCGTCACCGTGCTGTCCGTCGCGGATCCGGTCCGGGCGGCGGAGGAGTACGCCCTCGTCGACCAGATCTCCGGCGGGCGCCTCGAGTTGATCATCGGCAAGGGCAACGATCCGCGCCTCTTCGAGCAGTTCGGCCTGGCGGAGGAACGGCAGTGGGAGGCGCTCGCCGAGAACTACGGTCTGCTGCGCCGGCTCTGGCGGGAGGAGAAGGTGACCTGGGAGGGCAGCACCCGGCCGCCGTTGCACGCGGTCACCACCTGGCCGCGGCCCCACCAGGAGCCGATCCCGGTCTGGCACGGCAGCGCGACCAGTACGCTCTCCACCGACCTGGCCGCCCGCTACGGCGATCCCCTGTTCTCGGCCAACACCTCGCACCCGATGGAGCAGTACAAGGCGCTGGTGGACCACTACCGGGAGCGCTGGGAGCACTACGGCCGCGCCCCGGAGGACGCCCGGGTCGGCACGGGCTTCGGCGGACTGTTCGTCGCCCGGCGTTCGCAGGACGCGTTCGCCGGCTTCCGCCCGTACTGGGAGGCGACGGCGAAGTGGGCGGCGGGGCGGCGGGGCGGCTCGACGTTCACCTCGCTGGAGGACGCCGTCGAGCGCGGCTCCCTGCTGGTCGGCAGTGTGGAGCAGGTGATCGAGAAGATCCACCGCTATCACGAGGCCTTCGGCAACGAGGTGGTGGGCGTCGGTGTGGACCTGCTCACCGAGGGGGCCCAGCGCGAGCAGCTGGAGCTGTTCGCGGGCGAGGTCGCGCCGGTGGTCCGGCGTGAACTGCCGTCCCGGCGGCCCTGATCGGCTCCGACGGGGCGCCGCTCCGCCGTCGGTGACGCACCGTGGCCGGCGGTGGCCCGTGAGGTGACGCGCGCCACGGTCCGCGGGCGAGTGCCGTGCGGTTTTCCTGGGGACGACGATCTCGCAGGGCTGTGGACCGCCGGGGGGCGGCCCACGGTCCACCGTCCACGGTCGCGGGTCGACCGGACCCGGTTCGTGGGGCGCGTCCCGAGGTTCTGTACCTACTGGTATGTACAGCAAGCTGTACCAGTAGGTACAGTGGCGGCCATGGCAACCCAGGACCGCCTCATCGAGACCACCCAGGAACTCCTCTGGGAGCGCGGCTACGTCGGCACCAGCCCCAAGGCCATCCAGCAGCGGGCAGGCGTCGGCCAGGGCAGCATGTACCACCACTTCGACGGCAAGTCCGACCTCGCCGCCGCCGCCCTGCGCCGCAGCGCGGAGCAGATGCGGGCCGTCGCCGAGGCCGACCTCGCCGGTCCCGGGACGGCCTACGAGCGGGTCGCCGCCTATCTGGGGCGCGAGCGCGACGCCCTGCGCGGCTGCCGGATCGGCCGGATGGCCCAGGACCCGGACGTGGTTGCCGACCCCCGGCTGCGCGCGCCCGTCGAGGAGACCTTCGACTGGTTGCGCGGGCGGCTCGCCGCCGTGATCGCCGAGGGGCAGGCGAACGGCGAACTGCGGCCCGGGGCCGAGCCCGCCGACCTCGCCGCCGCCGTGGTCGCCGTGGTGCAGGGCGGCTATGTGCTCGCCCGCGCCGCCGACAGCGCCGAACCGTTCGAGCGGGCCGCCCGCGGCGCCCTCGCCCTGTTCGCCGCCCACCGCCGCGACTGAGCGGCGGCACAGCTCCCGACACGTCCACCCGGAGTCCGCCGTGCACGCGATGCAGTACGAGATCACCCTGCCCGCCGACTACGACATGCGCACCGTCCACCGCCGGATCGCCACCAAGGGCCCACTGCTGGACAGTTGGCCCGGCCTCGGCCTCAAGGCGTACCTGGTGCGCGAACGCGGCCTGGACGGTTCGCCGGTCAACCAGTACGCGCCGTTCTACCTCTGGCGCACCACCGAGGGCCTGAACGCCTTCCTGCTCGGTCCCGGATTCCGCACCCTCTGCGCGGACTTCGGCCGCCCCGCCGTCCGGCACTGGATCGGCGCGGGCCTCCGCCGGGGTCCGGCGACGGGCGCCCCCGCGGCCGACGGCCCGGCCGCGGTCGGTCCGGCCGGTCCGGTCGCCGCCACCAGGCTGACGGAGCGGCTGCCGGAGGGCGCGGACCCGGCCGAGGCCGTCGAACGGGCCCTGGCCGAGCTCCCCGACCACCCCGACCTGCACACCGCCGCCGTCGCCCTCGACCCGGCCCGCTGGGAACTGCTGCGGATCGCCCTCTGGCGCGCGGACGCCCCGGCCGGGGCGCCCGGCACCCGCTACCGGGTGCACCACCTCTCCAGCCCCGAACTCGACCGGCTGCCCGTCGGCCGCCACTGGTGAAAGGACCGTCCCGTCCCGTGAATTCGGCAGCCACCACTCCGACACCGCCCGCCGACCGCCACCTCGACGCGGGCCTGGTGCCCTCCCCGTTCGACCGCGCCGCCGGCCACGCCCTGCTCGCCGAACTGGCCGGCGAGCGGACCCGCTCCGGCACGCTCGGTCCGCTCGACGAGCTCGCGCCGGGCTTCGCGGACTGGATCGTCACCGCGCTCTTCGGTGGCACCTACCAGCGGCCCGGACTCGCCCTGCGGGACCGCCAGGTGGCCAACCTGGCGGCGCTCACCGCGCTCGGCGGCGTCGAGCCGCAACTCGCCGACCATGTGCGCAACAGCCTGCGGATCGGCCTGACCAGGACGGAGGTCACCGAGGTCCTGGTCCACCTCGCGCCCTATGTCGGCGTGCCCAAGGCGCTGGCCGGACTGCGCGTCGCCGCCGCCGTTTTCACCGAGACCAAGACCGAGACCGAGACCGAGGCCGAGACAGAGACCGAGACCGAGGCGGAAGCGGCCGCCGCCGCTGCGGGGGCGCCCGGGACCGGGGAAGCGGCGGAGTGAACGCCCCCGGCAGCCGGGTCCGCACCGTCCTCGGCGACCTCGATCCGGCCGAACTCGGCGTCTGCGACGCCCACGACCACCTCTTCCTGCGCAGCCCCAGGCTGCCGGGGGAGGAACTGGACGATCCCGCCGCCGCCGAGGCGGTGCTGCGGGGCTTCGCGGCCGCCGGCGGCCGGGCGTTCGTCCAGTGGACGCCCGCCGGGATGGGGCGGCGGGCCGACGCGCTGCCCGGACTCTCCCGGGCGACCGGGGTCCACCTGGTCGCGGCCACCGGGCTGCACCAGGCGGTCCACTACGACCCGGCGGAACTCGACCGGCGGTACGAGGGCCTGGCCGCCTTCTTCACCGCCGAGCTGACCGCCGGGCTGCGGGGTGCCCCCGAGGGCGTCCGCGCCGGACTCGTCAAGGTGGCGGGCGACTACCACGGCCTCGACCCGCACACCCGCCGGGTGATGGCGGCGGCCGCCGAGGCGCACCACGCCACCGGCGCGCCGATCGCCGTGCACCACGAACTCGGCACCGCCGCACCCGATGTGCTCGACCTGCTCTGCGAGCGCCTCGGCGTGCCGCCCGAGCGGGTGGTGCTCGGGCACCTCAACCGCTTCCCGGACCTCCGGCTGCACCGCGAACTCGCCGCCCGCGGCGCCTTCGTGGCCCTGGACGGTCCCTCGCGGGCCAACCACGCGACCGACCACCACCTCTTCGACACGGTGGCGGCCCTGGTCGAGGCCGGGTACGGCGACCGGGTGCTCCTCGGCGGCGACACCACCACCCGTACCGCCCGTTCCGCCCCCGGGCCCACGCACCTGCTCACCGCCCTCGCGCCCCGGCTGGCCCGGGCGTTCGGCCCCGAGGTCCCGCACGGCATCCTCACCGCCAACCCGGCCCGGGCGTTCGCGGTGGAGTGGCGGGGCTGAGCCCGGCCACCGCCGTCCGGGGGCCGGGCCCCGGAGCCCGCCGACGTCACAAGGCCGACGTCACAAGGCCGACGTCACCAAGCCAGCGCCACAAGGCCGACGTCACCAAGCCGGCGCCACAAAGCCGACGTCACATGTGGGTGCCGCCGTCGATCCGCAGCTCGGTCCCGGTGACGAACGCGCCGTCGTCCGAGGCGAGCATGGCGATCACACCGGCG
Source organism: Kitasatospora sp. MBT66 (assembly GCF_000710405.2). NCBI lineage: Bacteria > Bacillati > Actinomycetota > Actinomycetes > Kitasatosporales > Streptomycetaceae > Kitasatospora > Kitasatospora sp. MBT66. The sequence goes on from NZ_JAIY01000003.1 coordinate 423,003, forward strand.
ACGGTCTCCGGCCCGGCGAAGCCCTGCCCGAGCGCGGGCGAGAGCTTGGCGAGCAGGCTGAAGTCGGCGTCCGCCGGCAGGCCCGGGTTGTTGGTCATGCCGCTGTCGATGCTGCCCGGCGCGACGCACACCGCACGCAGCCCCTGCTTGGCGTACTCGGCGGCGATCGCGTGGGTGAACGACTGGATGCCGCCCTTGGTCGCGGCGTAGGCGGCCATGTAGGGGTGGGCGAAGGTGGCGGAGGTGGAGCTGAAGTTCACCACCACGCCCTTGCCGCCGGCGAGCAGCGCGGGCAGCGCCTCCCGGGTCATCAGGAAGGTCCCGGTCAGGTTGACCGCCACGATCCTGTTCCAGAACTCCAGGCTGGTCCCGTGGGTGTGGGCGGAGCGCAGGATGCCGGCCGCGTTGACCAGGACGTCCAGACCGCCGAGCGCGGCGACCGCCTCGGCCACGACGGTCCGAACGGCGGCCTCGTCCGACACGTCCAGCACCGTGGTGGTGAGGCGGTCAACGGTGCCGTCGGCGGTGGCGCGGTCCAGGGTGGACTTCAGGCCGTCCTCGTTGACGTCGACGGCGACGACCCGGCCGCCCTCGGCGAGGATCCGGTGCACGGTGGCCCGGCCGATGCCCGAGCCGCCGCCGGTGATCAGGACGTTCCGTCCGGTGAAGCGCTCCATGGTGGTTCTCCGTTCCGTTCGTGGTCTCTCGACCTCGCTGACACGGTACGCCTGAATGACACGTCGTGCCAAAAAGGCTCGACACGCCGTATCGACGTGAGATGCCACCGATCCCTTCGTCCGCGTACGCTGTGCCCGTGACCGGACGTCCGACCCTGAACCAGCGCCGCCGCGAGAGCACCCGGCTGGAGATCGCCCAGGCCGCGGCCGAGCTGTTCGCCGCCCGCGGGGCCGAGGCGACCACCGCCGAGGAGATCGCCACCGCCTCCGGCATCTCGCTGCGCACCTTCTACCGCTACTTCTCGGAGAAGGAGGACGCCGTCGCCCCGCTGCTCGCGGCCGGCGGTGAACGCTGGGTGCGGCTGTTCACGGAGAGCGCCTCCGACCTGCCGGTCCGCGAGGCGCTGGAGCGTTCGGCGGCGGAGTCCCTGAGCCCGTCCGACGCGACCGCCGTCGAGGCCCTGCGCTGGACCCGCGACCTGCTGCGCGACCCCCGGCTGGCCACGGTCTGGCAGCGGGTGCACGCCGATTCCGAGGAGCGGCTGCGGGCCGCGATCGCCGACCGCTGCCCGCCCGGCACCGACCTGCTGGAGATCCGACTCGCCGCCGCGGCCGCCACCGCCGCGATCCGGGTCGCGCTGGAGCAATGGGCACGCTCCGGCGCCCCGGCCACCGGCCCCGGTTCGCCGCGCGACCTCGGTGCCCGCTGCATGCGCGAGCTCACCGCCGGCCTCGACCTGTGGACCCGCGTCAACTGACGCCGCCTCCGTCACCCGCTCCGCCGCAGCAGCCGCAGCGGCCGCAGCAGGCGGAGCAAGGGCCGGAAGCACATCCCCACGGCCCGCTTCTCCTCCTCAAGACCGAGGGCGTCACCGCTGGTCGGCGGGGGCGGGGGGCACTCCGGAGCGGCTAGGCTGGGTGGTCGCGCCTCGGCGACGGTGCCCCACTGCGGACGGGGGAACCGGGGCGGCCCTCCCGGGTGTCCTTCCCCCGGGGGCTGGGGAGTACGAGGCGTGGGAGCAAACACGACATGGGTCTGACGAGCCACAAGGTGCTGGCACTGACCGTTCTGATCGCCGTCGCGGCGATGGTCGGGACGGTCTGGCTGTGGCCGAGACTGTCGAAGAAGAGCTGGAAGGCCGTCCTCGGCCGGATCGGCGCCCTGCTCGCCACCCAGCTGGCGGTGCTCGCCGCGCTCGGCCTGGTCGCCAACAACTACTTCGCGTTCTACAGCAGCTGGGACGACCTGCTGGGCACCGGGGACAGCGGGCCGGTGGTCATCCACAACAAGGTGGACGCCTCCGGCCGGCTGCGCGTCGAGACCATCGGCCACGCCGAGGTGCAGGGCGGCGGCGCGCTCGGCCGCGACCGCGACAAGTCCGGCGAGATCCGCGAGGTCCGCATCGACGGCGCCACCACCCGGCTCTCCACCGAGGGCTACGTCTACCTGCCGCCGCAGTACTTCCAGCCCGAGTACGAGCAGAAGCAGTTCCCGGTCCTGGTCGTCAGCACCGGCTTCCCGGGCATCGCCAAGAACCTCGTCACCCGCCTCAACTACCCGGGCGCGGCGCTGAAGCTGCTCCAGGAGGGGCGGATGCAGCCGACCGTGCTGGTGCTGGTGCGCCCCTCGCCCGCGCTGCCGCAGGACACCGAGTGCGAGGACGTCCCCAACGGCGCGCAGACCGACGCCTACTTCGCCAAGGACGTGCCCTCGGCGATCCAGGCCACCTACCGGGTCTCCGCCGACCCGAAGTCCTGGGCGTTCATGGGCAACTCCACCGGCGGCTACTGCGCGCTCAAGCTGGCGATGCGCCACCCCGACGTCTACCCGACCGCCGTCTCGCTCTCCGGCTACTACCAGGCGGCCGACGACCCGAGCACCGGCGACCTCTACAACGGCAGCGAACAGCGCCGCAACGAGGCCGACCTGATGTGGCGTCTCAAGAACCTGCCGCAGCCCGCGATCTCCGTGCTGCTGGCCGGCACCCGGGAGGGCGACGGCAACTACCGGCGCGAGACCGAGGCGTTCGTGGCCGCCGCGCACGCCCCGATGAAGGTCTCCTACAGCATGCTGGAGGCCGGCGGCCACAACTTCGAGACCTGGAGCAAGCTGCTCCCGTCCTCACTGGAGTGGATCTCCCAGCGCCTGACCGTCCCGGCCGCGAGCCCGTCGGCCTGACCGTCCCTGCCGCCGGTCGGCCGGTCGGCCGGTCGGCCCGACCGGTACGGCCGGGCGTCCGTCCGGGAAGGCGTCCGTGCGGGCAGGCGCTCAGGCCACCTGCTCCAGGGTGCCGGTGTGCAGCTCGCCGACCCGGCCGCCCTCGCCCTCGTACGTCCAGAACGCGCGGACCGTCATCCGGGCCAGGTCCATCACGTGGCTCACGGTGATGCCGCTCACCTCGGTCCAGCTGACGAAGTAGAGCTGCGGGCCGACCTCGGCGACGTGCAGGGAGACGTCCTCCCACTGGCCCGCCGACTCGCCGAGGCCCTCCCAGCGCAGCCGCTTGCCGTCGGCCGAGTACGCGTTGCGGAACGCCGCGCCGTTGTCGACCCGGAACAGGAAGGTACGGCCGGCGAAGGCGGGCGGGGACGCGGTCATGGCGGGGCGGGTCTCCTCGTCTCTGGACGTGCTGTCGTGGTGCTCGCTGCGACCCGGACGGTTCCGGACGCGGATGGATCTCCAACCTATCCGACCACCCCGCCTCCGTGGCGCACTTTCCCCGCCGGACCCGCCACCACGGCCACCGCGGCCCCCACGGCGACCCGGAACGGCCGCTCGGGAGCGCGGGGCGGCGGTGTGAGCTGCGCGACAACAGCCCCCGGAAGGTTGTCCGTGCGCGGACGGCCTGCCTAGCCTGCAGAGGCTTCCGCCGCAGCGGAGCCCCGCCGTCGGGACGCCGAGTCCCGTCCACCCGCCGGCCGGCAATCGAGCACCACAGCGGACGGGAGCGGGGGACCCAGGTCAGTGCCCGGCCGCGCGCCCAGAGCGTGCGAGTCGCGGCTAGGGGTGAAGCCGCTCTCCGGACGGCCGGGCAACCTCGCGCCCGAACCCGACAGCTCACCTCGTAGGCGTCGCAGAGGACCACTGCCATGCCCACTGCCTCCCCGCAGCCTGCGCCGAACCGGCGCGCCCTCGGCCGCCACCCCGCGCCCCGCCACGCCCGTCCCTCCCACCGGGGCCGCAGCGCCGCCCTCGCCGCCACCGGGGCGCTCGCCGTCACCGGTGCCGGACTGCTCGGCCTGCCGGCCGTGACCGGCGCCCAGGCCGCCGCCCTGCCGACCGTCACCCAGGACAAGCTCGCCCCGGCCGCCATGGTCGCGGGCAAGGCGGCGACCGGCTCGCTCACCCTGCACTCCTCGTCCTGCTTCACCGCGAAGACCGTCGGCGTCGGCATCCGCGACGCGGCCGGGCACAACCTCGACTTCCCCGGGAACAAGAGCAACGTCCAGGTCTGCCCGGCCGGCCTGACGGTCACCACCGGCGCGCGCACCCTGGCCGCCGGCACCTACACCCAGTTCGGCTTCTGGCAGGACAGCACCGGCGGCTGGCACAACCTGCCCTCCCGCGAGCTCGTCGTCTCCGCCGCCACCCCGACGCCGACGCCGACCCCCACGCCGACGCCCACCCCCACGCCGACGCCGACCACCCCCACCACGGGTGCCCCGGTCGCGGGCAAGACGCTCACCTGGTCCGACGACTTCAACAGCCTCGCCCTGGGTTCCCGCTGGACCGCCGACCGGAGCAGCTCCTACCACTACGGCGACCACAACCCGAACGACAACAAGCTCGACTGGCTGAACAAGAACAACGTCGCCGTCTCCGGCGGCGTCGCCACCTTCACCGCCCGGCCGGGCACGCACACGCTGGAGAACGGCAAGCAGGCCTGGGACACCGGCCTGCTCACCACCGAGTACTCCAGCGAGGGCTTCAAGGTGAAGACCGGGGACTACATCGAGACCCGGGTCAAGCTCCCGGCCGGCACCGGCGCCTGGCCGGCGCTGTGGACGTGGAACAGCACCAGCGGCACCCACGGGGAGATCGACTCCTTCGAGTACCACAGCGACAACCCGAACCTGCTGGAGCTGACCAACCACATCAACCCGGGCCACCTGTACGTCACCGACGCCAAGGCGATCGCCAAGGACAGCTGGGTCACCGTCGGCACCCACTACGGCGCCACCTCGGTCGACTGGTACATCAACGGCACCAAGGTCTTCTCCGACGGCAAGGGCGTCGGCGCCGGCTGGACCGCGTACCCGATCCTCAACCTGTCCCTGAGCGCGGGGAACTACCACCCCGCGCCCTCGGGCACCACGCCGATCACCTTCGCGGCGGACTACGTCCGGGTCTACCGGTAGCAGTCACCGGTCCGGGGCCGACGGTCAGACGATCGGCCTCGGACCGGTGGACTCGACGACCTCGATCGTGAACGGCTGCCGGTTGTTGCTCTCGATCCGGTCGTCGTCGCCGCGCACCGCGACATAACCGCCGGCCAGCGTGCCGAGGGGGACCTCGGGGGAGAGCCGGAGCGGGATCAGCGCGGTCGCGCTGCGGAACTTCGGCAGACCGGCCGGGAAGGTGCAGCGCACCCGGTGGCCGTTCTGGAACTCGTAGCAGTTCTCCGGGAAGAACGGCGGCTCGGCCGTGACCCCCTCGGGCAGGGTGATCACGACGGTGAACGGCGAGGCGGTCCGGTCCGGGCCGAGGTTGCCGACGAAGGCGTGCAGGACGGTGGTGCCGCCGGGCGCGGCCGGGTCCGGGTCGATCCGGACGACGTAGAGGTCGGAGTTCGAGGGCACGGCCGCCACCGCCGGGTCGGCGGTCGTGCCCGGGGCCGAGGCGCCGGGGTCACCGGCCCCCGGTGCCGGGGCGCTCGCCCCGGGCGCGGGCGCCTTGTCGTCCGGCGGACAGACCGCCCCGGCCTGTCCGGCGGCCAGCACCGCCACCACGCACCCCGTCACCAACGACCTGCCGAGAAGCTTCCGAACGGAACCGCTGCGGGTCATCGCCGCTCACCCAACCCTTCGTGTCCGGCACACCCGCGTCGTCGCGGGCGGCATCCGGACCAGCGTCGCCGAAGGGTCTCCGGGGCCGCGGCGACCCGCCCTCGGACGGCCCGAAGGGTGGCTCGAACGGGTGAACGCCCGGGCGCGTCGCTCGCACTGAACGTACGTCAGGGTGCCAGGACCTGCCCCAGCCGGGCCGCGATCCCGTGCATCACCGGCACCAGCGAGGCCGCGCCGGCCTGCTCCTCCAGCGCCCTGATCCGGGCCTCCGGACCGGAGACGGAGAGCGCCGTCGGGGTCGGAGCGCCGGGCACGGCGAGGGCGATGCAGCGCACCCCGATCTCCTGCTCCTGGTCGTCGACCACATAGCCGCGCTCGCGCGCCTCGGCCAGCTGGGCCATCAGCTCCTGCGGGTCGGTGACCGTGTGCGGGGTGTGCGCGGGCAGCGGGTTGGGGCCGAGCACGGCGCGCGCCTCCTCGTCGGGCAGCTGCGCCAGCAGCGCCTTGCCGACGCCGGTGCAGTGCGGCTGCACCCGGCGGCCGACCTCGGTGAACATCCGCATCGAGCGCCGCGACTGCACCTGCCCGACGTAGACCACCTCGCCGCCCTCCAGTACCGCGAGGTTGGCGGTCTCGCCGGTGGCCTCCATGAGTTCGGCCAGGTAGGGGCGGGCCCAGCTGCCGAGCAGTCGCCCGGCGGTCTCGCCGAGCCGGATCAGCCGCGGGCCGAGGGTGTAGCGGCGCGCGGTGTCCTGGCGGACATAGCCCTGCTGCACGAGGGTACGAACCAGGCGATGGATGGTCGGCATCGGCAGTCCGGAGGAGGTGGAGAGCTCGCTGAGCGTCGCCACGCCGCCGGAGTCGGCGAGCGCCTCCAGCAGTTGGAAGGCCCGTTCGACGGACTGCACCCCGCCGCCGGTGCGCTCCGGCGCCGTCGTGGCGGGCGCCTTCGGGGCGCCGCCCTCGCCGTTCGCGGTGCTCCCGCTGCTTTCGGTGCTCTCACTGCTCTCGGAGGTCGGGGCCACCGGCGTTCCCTTCGCGGTCGGAGGAGGAGTACAGTCCCAGCGATCATCTCAACAAACCGTTGAAATTCTGTATCGCGGAAACTAGTCTCCACCTTACAGAATCAAGCCCTCCACTTAGGAGTGTCCTGCTCATGGCTGCAGATCAGGGACCCGGAGCTTCCCCCACCGCTCCGGTCGTCACGGTCGCGGGTCCGCGCGTCCACCGGGCCGAGGAGGTGCTCACTCCGGAGGCGGTCGCCTTCGTCGTCGGCCTGCACCGCTCCTTCGAAGGCCGGCGCCGCGAACTGCTCGCCCGCCGCCGGGAGCGCCGTGCGGAGATCGCCCGCACCGGCACCCTGGACTTCCTGCCCGGCACGGCCGACGTCCGCGCCGCCGACTGGCGGGTCGCCGAGGCGCCGAAGGCGCTCCAGGACCGCCGGGTCGAGATCACCGGCCCCACCGACCGCAAGATGGTGATCAACGCGCTCAACTCCGGCGCGAAGGTCTGGCTCGCCGACTTCGAGGACGCCACCTCCCCGACCTGGGAGAACGTGGTGAGCGGTCAGATCAACCTGATCGACGCCTTCGAGGGCCGGATCGACTTCGCCACCGACGCGGGCAAGAGCTACACCCTGCGCCCGGCCGCCGAACTCGCCACCGTCGTGGTCCGCCCCCGCGGCTGGCACCTCGACGAGAACCACCTGCTGGTCGACGGCGAGCCGGTGGCCGGCGCGTTCCTCGACTTCGGCCTCTACTTCTTCCACAACGCCGCCCGGCTGCTCGCCCGCGGCGCGGGCGACCCGAACTCCGGGCCGTACTTCTACCTGCCGAAGACCGAGAGCCACCTCGAAGCCCGGCTCTGGAACGACGTGTTCACCCACGCCCAGGCCGAGTTGGGCATCCCGCACGGCACGGTCCGCGCCACCGTGCTGATCGAGACCATCACCGCCGCCTTCGAGATGGACGAGATCCTCCACGAGCTGCGGGACCACGCCGCCGGCCTCAACGCCGGCCGATGGGACTACCTGTTCTCCATCGTCAAGAACTTCCGCGACGCCGGCGAGCACTACATCCTGCCCGACCGCAACACCGTCACCATGGCCTCGCCGTTCATGGCCGCCTACACCCGGCTCCTGGTGCGGACCTGCCACCGGCGCGGCGCGCACGCCATCGGCGGCATGGCCGCGTTCATCCCCAGCCGCAGGGACCCCGAGGTCAACGCGGCCGCGCTGGAGAAGGTCCAGGCCGACAAGGACCGCGAGGCCGGCAACGGCTTCGACGGCTCCTGGGTCGCGCACCCGGACCTCGTCCCGGTCGCCCGCGCCTCCTTCGACGCCGTGCTCGGCGACCGCCCGCACCAGAAGGACAACCCCGGCCCGGACGGGCCGGTCACCGCCGACCAGCTGCTCGACATCGCGGGCGCCGGCGGCAGCTGCACCCGGCACGGGCTGCACAACGCCGTCCAGGTCGGCATCCGCTACATCGAGGCCTGGCTGCGCGGCCTCGGCGCGGTCGCCATCTTCAACATGATGGAGGACGCCGCCACCGCCGAGATCTCCCGCTCGCAGATCTGGCAGTGGATCCACAACGACGTCGTCCTCGCCGACACCGGGGAGAAGGCCACCTCCGACCTGGTCCGCCGCCTGGTCGCCGAGGAACTCACCGCGCTGCGGGCCGAGGTCGGCGACGAGGTGTACGCCGCCGGGCGCTGGCGCGAGGCCGCCCAGCTCTTCGAACAGGTCGCGCTGGCCGAGGAGTTCGCGGACTTCCTGACCCTGCCCGCACTGCCCCTGCTCGGCTGAGGTCCCGGCCCGCACCGCCCCTGCCCGGCCGAGGCCCACGCTACCGGCCGGGCACGCCGCCGGGTCCCCGCCGGGGCGGCGCACTCGGGCCGCCGGGTGCGCCGTTCCGTACGACGACACCCGGTCCGGCGACGCTCCGCCCGGCGGTACTCGGTGGAGCGGCACTCGACAGGGCGTCGCGGCCCGTCACCCGTTGCGGCAGGTCAGTGCGTCACCGAGGGAGCTGCGCCGGTAGAGCACCCGGCGGCCGTGCCGGGTGCGGTCCAGCAGACCGGCCGCGGTCAGCGCCCCCAGGTGGCGGCTGACCGCGCCGGGCGTCACCCCCAGCCGGTGGGCGAGCTCGGTGGTGGTGGCGGGCGACGCCAGCAGGACCAGCAGCCGCGCCCGCGCCGCGCCGACCAGTCCGACCAGGGCGGCCGGCGCCCCGCCCGGCCCGGCCCGTGCGGCCAGGCCCTCCGCCATGGTCGCCCGGCCGCGCGCCGGATAGACGATCAGCGGCGGGCCGTCCTGGGTGATGTCGGTCTGCGCACCGAGCCCGGCCAGCGTCGGGATCAGCACCAGGCCCCGCCCGGCCACGTCCACCGAGGTGCCCAGCGCCTGGACCGCCGGATTGGAGTCGTTCAGCCGCAGCACCCCGGCCCGCCAGGAGATCCGGCCGTCGAGGTCCGCGAACAACCCCTCGGAACCGCGCTCCGAGAGCATCCGGCCCCGGTGGGCGAGGTCCGCTTCCAGCACCTCCCGCGCCCGCGGCCACCAGGCGGGGGCCAGGCAGCGCGTCCAGTACGCCGACAGCGCCTCCGCCACCCGGTCCCGCAGCTCCACCGGGCGGTCGACCAGCGCGGTGAGCACCGGCGGCAGCGGACTCCCGTCGCCGGAGTAGGCGGCCAGCACATCCGTCCTGACCTCCTCCGGCGGGGTCCCGGCCAGCTCCGCGAGCTCGTCGTGGAAGTCCGGCCGGGGCACCGCGGGGCGGGGCGTCAGGAAGTCCGGCACAAAGGCGTTCGGCGTGATCAGCGCGTCCAGCAGCGCGGTGTCCAGGGTCTCCCAGCGGTCCTGCCAGCCGGCGATCCAGGGCTGCTGCTCCGGGTAGTACCACGTCCAGCGGCGGGCGCGCAGGCCCAGCACCGCCTCCTGCAGGGGGGAGTAGGCGAACCAGGTGGCGGCGAGGTCCTCGACCCCGAGGCGGAACTCGAACATTGACCGTAACGGTAAAAGAATTCCGCCCGTCCGGGAACCCCGCTGTCCTTGGTGCATGACTTCCTCCCCCCGCACGGGGGCGCGCCCGCGCGCCTCCGGCCGACGCCTCCTGCCCGCCGACCCGCTGCTGCGCAGACTCGTCCTGATGGCGCTGGTGAACTCCGTCGGGGACGGGCTCTTCGTCACGGTGAACGTGCTGTTCTTCACCCGCTCCATCGGTCTGACGCCCACTTCGGTGGCGCTCGGCCTCACCGTCGCCGGTGTGTGCGGGGTGTTCGCCGGGGTGCCGATGGGGCGGCTCGCCGACCGGGTCGGGAGCAAGCAACTGCTGCTGGTGGTGGGCCCGCTGGAGGCGGCGGCCGTGCTCGGCTACGCCTTCGTGCACTCCTTGGCCGTCTTCGTGGTGCTGACCTGCGCCGCGACGGTGCTGTCGCGCGGAGGGGCGGCGGTGCGCAGCGCGCTGATCGCCCGGGCACTTCCCGCCGAGGGGCAGGTGCGGTCGCGGGCGCTGCTGCGCTCGGTGATGAACGCGGGCCTGGTGGTCGGCTCCGGCGGTGCGGTGCTCGCGCTGCAGGCCGACAGCTACACCGGATACGTGACCATGATGGTGCTGGACGCGCTGAGCTTCCTGGGTGTGACGGTGCTGCTGGCGGGCCTGCCGGTGTCGGCGACCACCACGGCCGGAACGGGTACCGGGGGTGCCGCCGCCGACGGATCGCGCGGTCCCCGGACGGCGCTGCGCGACCGCCGGTACCTGCTGGTCACGGCGCTGCACGCGGTACTGGAGCTCCAACTCGCGGTGCTGATGGTGGGGTTGCCGCTTTGGATCGTGCTCGGCACCGGGGCCCCGGCGGCGATGGTCGCGGCCGTCAATGTGGTCAACTGCCTGCTGGTGGTGGTGTTCCAGGTGCGGGCGAGCCGGGGTGTCACCGATGTGGCGTCGGCGGCGCGGGCCTGCGCGCGCGGGGCGCTGCTGCTGGCGGGCGGGTGCCTGGTCTACGCGGCGGCGCAGTACGGCCCGGCCTGGGCGGCGGCCGGCGCGCTGCTGGTGGGGGCGCTGGTGCACACCCTGGGGGAGCTGCTGACCTCGGCGGGCGGGTGGACGCTCAGCCTGGACCTGGCGGACCCGCGCTCGCACGGCGAGTACCAGGGGGTGTTCATGAGCGGGCAGGCGGCGGCGCATGTGATCGGGCCGCTGGTGGTCACGCTGACGGCGGTGGACCACGGGGCGGTCGGCTGGGTGGTGCTGGCGGGGGTGTTCGCGCTCGCTGGACCGGCGCTGACGGCGGCCGCGCGGGGACCGGCCCCGGGTGCCGCCCCGGCTGCGGCCGTCCGCCCCGGCTGAGGCCGGGACCCGGCCCGTCGCGCACCGGTGCGGGCGCCCCACGGGGGTGGGAGCCGGCTCCGGTGCGGCGGCACGCCGCGGCCCCGGACCCTCGCCGTGGGTCCGGGGCCGCGGTCCGCCGGCCGGGCGGGCCGGACCGGGAGAGCCCGGGTCCGACCGACCGGCGGAGTCCGGGTGACGCACCGTCCCTGGGGCGGCCCGGAGTTCGGGTGGAGCGGCGGAATTGAGAGGACGGATCGTCAGATCGGGCGGGCCGCAAGCTCCTTGGCGGCCCGGGCGCAGGCCTGTGCGATCCGGTCCTCGTTCACCGTGGTGAGCTGACCCTTCTCGACGACGGCGTTGCCGTTGACGAAGAGCACGGCCAGCGGCGGCAGCGCGCCGAGGGCGAGCGCCGCGACCGGGTCGGCGATCGAGGAGTGCATGATGCCGTCGACCTTCCACAGCGCCAGGTCGGCGAGCTTGCCGGCCTCGATCGAGCCGATCTCGTTGTGCCGGCCGAGCACCCGGGCGCCGCCCATGGTGCCCAGGCGCAGCGCCTGCCGGGCGGTGAGCGCGGTCGGGGTGCCGTGCAGCCGGTTGATCAGCAGGGCGTTGCGCAGCTCGGTGCCGAGTTCGCCGGACTCGTTGGAGGCGGTGCCGTCGACGCCGAGGCCGACCGGGACGCCGGCCGCCAGCATGTCGGGGACCCGCGCGATCCCGGCGGCCAGCCGGGCGTTGGAGGACGGGCAGTGGGCGACGCCGGTCCCGGTCTCGGCGAACTTGGCGATGTCGGAGTCGTTCATGTGGACGCAGTGCGCCATCCAGACGTCCTCGCCGAGCCAGCCGACCGACTCGAAGTAGTCGGTGGGGCCCATCCCGAACAGTTCCTTGCAGAAGGCCTCCTCCTCGGCCGTCTCGGAGCCGTGGGTGTGCAGCCGGACGCCCTTGCGGCGGGCGAGTTCGGCGGACTCGCGCAGCAGCCGGGTGGAGACCGAGAACGGCGAGCAGGGCGCGAGCGCGATCTGCAGCATCGAGTCGGCGGAGGCGTCGTGGTAGCGGTCGACGGCCTCCTCGGAGGCGGTGAGGATCGCGTCCAGCTCCTCGACGGCGTGGTCCGGGGGCAGGCCGCCGTCCTTCTTGCTGCGGTCCATCGAGCCGCGCAGCGCGGTGAACCGCAGGCCCAGCTCCTGGACGGCCTCGATCTCGGCGCCGAGGATGTCGCCGCCGTCCTTGGGGAACACGTAGTGGTGGTCGGAGGCGGTGGTGCAGCCGGACTTGAGGAGCGCGGCGGCGGAGCCCTGGGCGGCGGCGTGCACGAGCCGGTCGTCGATCCGGGCCCAGGTCGGGTAGAGGGCGACCAGCCAGTCGAAGAGGATGTTGTCCTGGGCGAGGCCGCGGGTGATCCACTGGTAGAAGTGGTGGTGGGTGTTGACCAGGCCGGGGGTGACGAGGTGGCCCTCGGCGTTGATCCGGCGTACCACGTTGTCCAGCCAGGCCGGGGCGGGGCCGTTGCCGACCGACTCGATCCGGTTGCCGAGGATCACCACGTGGCCGCGGGCGTACTCGGTGTCGTGGGCGTCGACGGTGGCGATCGCGGCGTTCTCGATGACGATCCGCTGATCGGCGGGCGGGGGCTGGACTGCCATGGTGACTCCAAGGGGGAGGGCCGGGCGGGCACGGGGCGCATGCCCGCCCGGTGGGTCAGGAGGGTGACGGCGTCGCCGTCGGCACCGACGGGTCGGGAGACCCCTCGGTGGCGGCCCGGCGGGTGGCGCCGAGGTGGTGGAACAGCAGGTTGAGCAGGACGGCCGCGACGCAGCCGGCCGAGATGCCGGAGTGGAGCAGGGTGCGGGCGGCCTCGGGGAAGGCGTCGTAGAAGGTCGGCGCGGCGATCGGGATGATGCCGACCCCGAGCGAGACCGACACCAGGACGGTGTTGGCGCCCGAGTCCAGGCCGGCCTCCGCGAGGGTGCGGATGCCGCTGGCGGCGACCGTGCCGAAGAGCACGATCCCGGCGCCGCCCAGGACGGGCTGCGGGACGAGCGAGACGACCGCGCCGAGCACCGGGAAGAGCCCGAGCAGGACGAGCAGTCCGCCGCCGGTGGCGACCACGAACCGGCTGCGGATCCCGGTCAGTGCCACCAGCCCGATGTTCTGGGCGAAGGCGCTGGCCGCGAAGCCGTTGAAGACCGGGCTGACGGCGGTGGCGAGGCCGTCGGCCCGCAGTCCGGCGGCGAGGGTCTTCTCGTCCGCCTCGCGGTCGACGATCCGCCCCAGGGCGAGCATGTCGGCGGTGGACTCGGTCATGGCGACCACCATGACGATGCACAGCGAGGCGATCGCGGCAGCGTCGAAGATCGGCGCGCCGAAGTGGAAGGGCGAGGGCAGGGCGAAGACCCGGGCCTCGTGGACGGCGCCGAAGTCCGCCAGCCCGAGCGGGAAGGCGAGCAGGGTGCCGACCGCCAGGCCGACGAGCAGGGAGAGCTGCTGCCAGAAGCCGCGCAGCAGCCGGTTGCCGAGGACCACCGCGCCGAGGGTGAGCGCGGCCAGCCCGATGGCCTTGGTGGAGCCGTAACCGGGCGCGTCCGGCGAACCGCCGCGGGCCCAGTTGACGGCCACCGGGAGCAGGGACACCCCGATGAGGGTGATCACGGTGCCCTGGACGACCGGTGGGAAGAACCTGATCAGCTTGCAGAAGTACGGTGCCGCGAGGAGGCACAGGATCCCCGCGACGATCACCGCGCCGAAGATCACCGGGAGGGCGTCCTTCGGCCCGTGCTCCTTCGCGATGGCGATCATGGGGGCGACGCCGGCGAACGAGACGCCGTTGACGAACGGCAGCCGGGCGCCGATCCGCCAGAAGCCGATGGTCTGGAGCAGGGTGGCCAGTCCGGCGGTGAACAGGCTGGCCGATATCAGGAGGGCGAGTTCGGCGGGGCTCAGGCCCACGCCGGCGCCGACGATGAGCGGGGGAGCGACGACTCCCGCGTACATCGCGGCCACGTGCTGGAGCCCGCTGGTGAGGAGCCTCACCGGGGGCAGGAGCTGGTCCACGGGGTGGACCTCCGGTCCGGACGGCGTGCCGGCGGGGCGTGCCGGTGCGCCGTCCGGGCCGGGAGTTCTCGCAGGGGTGGAACCGCCGTCGTTGCTGCCGGTGGTGCTGGGTGCCATGTCGAGCCCCTCTTGTGCCTCGGCTCTCGGCGCGCCCGTGACGCTGGAGGTGTCCCCCGAGGGCGGGGACGGCGGTGCAGGAGTCCCTCGGGGCGGGTTCTCCAGCTCCCCGGGCCGGCCGCCGTGAGGCTGGGCACGGTCTCCGATGGGTGGGGGTGGAGAAGCAGGTGGTGCAGGAGGTGGTGCTGCGGGTGGAGCAGGTGGAGCGGGTGGAGCGGGTGGAGCAGGTGGAGCAGGTGGTGCCCGGTGCCGGCGGGAGGCCGGCGGGCCGGTTTCAGGCGACCGGGATCACCGGTACGACGCCCTCGCGGTGCACGGTGCCCTCGATCAGGCCGTACATCCGGTCGGCGGCGTAGTAGACCTCGTTCTCGTTCTTGAGGCCGAACGGCTCCAGGTCGACCAGGAAGTGGTGCTTGTTGGGGAGTTCGAGCCGGACCTCGTCGACCTCGGCGCGGTTGTTGAGGACGCGGGTGCCCATCGCGTGCAGGGTCTGCTGCAGCGAGTAGGAGTAGGTCTCGGCGAAGGCTTCCAGCAGGTGCCGCTTGACGTGGGTGTAGCTGCGGTTCCAGTTGGGCTGGGCCTCGTTGTCACGGCCGGTGAAGCCGTACTTCCAGCGGGCTGTGACCTGGGTCGCGAGGATCCGGTCGTACGCCTCCTGGAGGGTGGTGTACTTGTCCTTGATGTAGCCCCAGAACTCCGAGTTGGTGGAGTTCAGCACGACCAGGTCCTTCAGTCCGGAGATCACCTGGACGGAGTCCCCGTCGTAGACGATCTCGCTGGTGCGGACCTCCTGGCCGGTGCGGACGAAGGAGTGCCCGACCTCCTCGGAGCCGATGAAGCGGGCGCTGCTGTCGGGCGTGCGGATCCGGTCCCAGGAGTACTCCTCGATCCGGATCCGGGCCCGGTGCACGACACCGCGCTCGGTGTCGTCGACGAAGTGCCGGGCCAGGAGGATGCCGAAGGCCTCGGCCGAGTCGATCCCGTACTCCTTGGCGAAGGCGAAGACGGTGTTCTTGGTGGTGTCGGTGGGCAGGCAGTTGGCGTTCGACCCGGTGAGGTGGACGTCGTCGAACTCGCCGGAGAGGGCGACCGAGACGTTCAGGTCCTTGATCTCGTGGCGGGTCGAGTCGCGGTAGACGCGGACGATCCGGTTCTCCGCCTTGCCGTACTGGTTCTGACCGAGCACGTGGGCCATGACATGGCTCCCATATCAATCGATCGGTCTAGCTTCCGCGGTAGACCGAGTATCCGAACGGGTTCAGCAGCAACGGCACGTGGTAGTGGTGCTGCGCGGGCGCGACCGTGAAGACGATCGTGACCTCGGGGAAGAACGGCGGCTCCGCGGACTTCCGGGCGAAGTACGCGCCGGTGTCGAAGAGCAGCCGGACGACCGAGCCCGCCTCCACGGCCGGCAGGTCCTTGGCCCGGCCGTCGGAGTCCGTGGCGGAGGTGCCGAGCACCTGCCAGCCACCCTCGGTTTGCAGTGCGAGCTCGACCGGGACGCCCTCGGCCGGGCGGCCGAGGCTGGTGTCGAGCACGTGGGTGGAGATGCCAGTCATGGGTGAGGTGACCTTACTGATGGCAGAGGTGGTGCGGGGGACGCGTAGGTGCTGCGTCAGTGATACCTGAGGCGGCGCCGGAGGCGTCCGACCGACCGTCAGTTGTCGTCGAGCAGCCGGTTGATCCGGATGTCGTTGATCTTGCGCAGTTCGCCCCGGACGATCTCCGCCTCGGTGGCGGGGTCGTTGGGCCGGCGCTCGCGCAGCGCGTCGAGCATGGTGGCCGCGGTGCGGCCGGTCGCGCAGATCAGGAACACATGGCCGAACTTGGCCTCGTAGGCGGCGTTGGCCCGGCGCAGTTCGTCGAGCAGGGCCTCGTCGGCGCCGTGGACGCCGGCCTGCTCGCGCTCGGAGGTGACGTCGCCCGGCTTGGGCGCGCCGATCCGGGCGTGGCCGGCCATCGCTTCGTGCAGGTCGGGGACGGAGAGCCCGGCCATCGCCTCGGCGTTGGCCTCGAGCAGGGCCCGGCGGTCCTTCCACGGTCGGGCCGCCGCGACGGCGTCGGCCCAGGCGGGGCTGGTGCAGACGTCCAGCAGGATCTCCTTGAGCTCGGCGGAGTCGGTCGCCGCCAGGGCGTCAAGGGCGTGGGGGTGGTTGGTCACGGGTGGACCTCCTGGAGAGTGGTGCCACCCGCACAAGCTAGATCGGCGGGATCAGGCCGTCAACACTTTGTTGAACGGTTGGTGGTTACGTTTCGGAGCGGCCCTGGTCGCGGGGTGTTTCGTGTGTGATGAGACAAGTGCGCCCCGCCGGGGCCCGGGCAAGACTGGCCGGACCGGCGGGGCGCACCCCTGCGGGAGGGGTCAGTTCGGCTTCGCGCCGTCCTGGCGGTTGAGGTAGTTGTACACGGTGAAGCGGCTCACGCCGAGCGCCGTGGCGACGGTCTCGACGCCGTGGCGGACGGTGAAGGCACCGCGCTCCTCCAGCAGCGCGACCACGCGCTGCTTCTCCCAGCGGTCCAGCTCGGTCAGTGGGCGGCCGTCGAACTGGCGGGCCATCTCGGCCAGCAGGCGGTCCAGCGCGCTGCTGAGGTGCGGCAGTCGGACGGCCAGCGCCCGTTCGCCCTCCCACTCCAGGACGACGTCCTCGGCCTTCGCCTCGTCCAGGGGGACGGGCGTCGCGCCGACCGCGTCCAGCAGCGGCTTGATCGCCGCGGCGAGCGGGTGTTCGGTCTGCTCGGTCACGGCGTACCGCCCTCCCCGGCTGCGCTCTCGTTCCCGGCCTCGACCGAGGCCTCGGCCTCGGGCTCGGCTTCGCCCTCGGCGAGGACGCTGACCTGGACCGAGATCCGGGTCGCGCCGGCGTCCAGGCTCTCCCGGAGCAGCTTGGACACGGCCTCCAGGATCCGGTCCGCCTCACCCTCGGCGCCGGTGCCGAAGGGGCCCACCGCGACGTCGAGGCCCGCCTCGTCGACCACCTTGCGGGCCGCCACGGCGTGCGGCGGGAACGTGTCCAGTTCGAACGGTTCTGTCGTGAACTCCACCATCAATCGCACGCGGCCACTCTAGCGAGCGCGGGTGCGGCGGTGGGCCGGTCAAGGGGGCCCGGCCTGCGGGAGGGGCGCTTCAACAATTTGTTGCAGATGCCTTGACAGTCGCTCGATGCCCCGGACATGCTTCCACCAGACAGAATCCCTCTTCCGGATCGTGGAAGTTGTGGATGTCGGAAGAGAGATTACGAGGTGATGGACATGGCCGCCGGAACGAGCGCCGCCGCCCGGCACAGCTTCACGGTCAACCTGTCGATCCTGTTCGGCGAGCTCCCGCTGCTGGAGCGCCCGGCCGCGGCCGCCGCCGCCGGCTTCACCGCCGCCGAGCTGTGGTGGCCGTTCGGCGAGGAGCACGACCCGTCCGAGGCCGAACTCGACGCGCTGCGCAAGGCCTTCACCGATGCCGGGGTCCGCCTCACCGGTCTCAACTTCCTCGACGACCTGACCCGGGGCGCCCGGGGCACCGTCTCGCTGCCCTCGGAGCGCGACCGCTTCCGGGCCAATGTGCCGGTCGCCGCCGCGCTCGCCGCCTCGCTCGGCACCCCGGCGCTGAACGCCCTCTACGGCAACCGCGTCGAGGGCGTCGACCCGGCCGAGCAGGACGCGCTCGCCCTGGAGAACCTCGTCCTCGCCGCCCGGGCCGCCCACGGCATCGGCGCGATCCTGCTGGTCGAGGCGCTGAACCGGCCGGAGTCCCCGGACTACCCGCTGGTCTCCGCGGCCGCCGCGGTCGAGGTGGTGGACAAGGTCAACGCCGCCACCGGCCTGGGCAACGCGAAGTTCCTCTGCGACCTCTACCACCTGGCCCGCAACGGCGAGGACCTCGCCGCGGTGATCGACACCTACGCCGACCGGATCGGCCACGTGCAGATCGCCGACACGCCCGCCCGCAACGAGCCGGGCACCGGCGAGCTCGACTTCGAGGACCTCTTCGCCCGCCTCACCGCGGCCGGCTACACCGGCCGGATCGGCCTGGAGTACCGGCCGTCCACCGGCGTCAGCGCCGACAGCTTCGAGTGGCTCGCGCGGGAGCACCGCGCGGCGGCGCTCTGATCCCCTTCCCCTCCCTCCGCACCCCGCACGCACGCAACAGAAGGAACGACGCGATGAGCCGCAAGATCGCCTTCATCGGCCTCGGCATCATGGGCAGCCCGATGGCGGCCAACCTGGTCCGGGCCGGCCACCACGTCACCGGCTACAACCTCACCCAGCCGCAGATCGACGCCCTGGTCGCGGCCGGCGGCCACGGCGCCACCAGCATCGCCGACGCGGTGAAGGACGCCGAGGTCGTGATCACCATGGTCCCGGCCGACCCGCACGTCGAGCAGGCCGTGCTGGGCGAGGGCGGCGTCCTGGAGCACGCCCGCCCGGGCACGCTCCTCATCGACATGTCCAGCATCACCCCGCAGACCTCGATCAAGGTCGAGGCCGCCGCGAAGGAGAAGGGCGTCCGGGCCCTGGACGCCCCGGTCTCCGGCGGTGAGGCGGGCGCGGTCGAGGCCGTACTGTCGATCATGGTCGGCGGCGCCGCCGAGGACTTCGCCGAGGCCGAGCCGCTGTTCGCCGCGCTCGGCACCACCGTGGTCCACGTCGGCCCGGCCGGCGCCGGCCAGACCGTCAAGGCCGCCAACCAGCTGATCGTCGCGGTCAACATCCAGGTGCTGGCCGAGGCCGTGGTCTTCCTGGAGAACGCGGGCGTGGACCTCGCCGCCGCGCTGGACGTGCTCGGCGGCGGCCTGGCCGGCTCGACCGTGCTGAACCGCAAGAAGGCCAACATGCTGGACCGCGAGTTCGCCCCCGGCTTCCGGATCGACCTGCACCACAAGGACATGGGCATCGTCACCGACGCCGCCCGGGCCGTCGGCGCGGCGCTGCCGGTCGGCGCGGTCGTCGCCCAGCTGGTTGCCTCCGCCCGCGCCAACGGCGACGGCTCCCTCGACCACTCGGCGCTGCTGCGCGGCGTCGAGCGGCTCTCCGGCCGCGAGGTGAAGTAGCCCCTCCGGCCTCGCCGGCCACCACCGGTCGCGGGGCGGAGCAGCCCCGCGACCCCAACAGCTCCTCCCGGTGGCGTGACCCTGTCCGGTCGTGCCCGCGCCACCGGGAGGCCGACCGGCGGCCGACGGCCGACGGCGTTCGTCGGCCGCCGGCCGACTCCAGACCCGATCGGCGGGCGGGCCGGGGCTCATCCGCCCGCCCGTCGATCGACCAGGCTGCGACGCGCCCACCCTCACGGGGCACTTCGGTCGTGCACCCGGCGCGTCGCACCGGCTCCCTCCCTCACCGAGGGGAGCCCCTCGTACGTCGGAAGCGGGCGAGGGGAACGGCGGGGAGGGAGCCGCTCCCGGGCCGCCCGGGCCCATGCTTGACGAACCATTGCCAGACCAGCCCGGAAGTGAGGCCCACGCCATGCCCGCCACCCCCCACCAGGGCCATGTGGTCGTAGCTCCCGACAAGTTCAAGGGCACCCTCGAAGGTGCCGAGGCCGCCGCCCGGATCGCCGCCGGCATCCGCCGTGCCGCGCCCGGCACCGAGGTGCGCGAACTGCCCGTCGCCGACGGCGGCGAGGGCACCCTGGCCGCCGCCCTCGCGGCCGGTTTCACCAGGGTCGCCGCCAAGGTGGCCGGCCCCACCGGCCTGCCGGTGGACGCAGCGCTCGCCGTCCGGGGCACCACCGCCGTGGTCGAGCTGGCGCAGGCCTCCGGCCTGGCCCGGCTCCCCGGCGGGCGGACCGCCCCGCTCGCGGCCGGCTCCTACGGCGTCGGCCAGCTGATCGCCAGGGCCGTCGCCCAGGGGGCCCGGCGGATCGTCCTCGGCCTCGGCGGCAGCGCCGGCACCGACGGCGGGGCGGGCATGCTCCAGGCCCTCGGGGTCTCGCTGCTCGACGCCGACGGCGTCGAACTCCCGCCCGGCGGCGCCTCGCTGCGCCGACTGGCCCGGATCGACCTCGGCACCTCGGCCCGCACCATGGCGGGCGTCGAGGTGGTCGTCGCCTGCGACGTCGACAACCCGCTGCTCGGCCCGCGCGGGGCCGCCGCCGTCTACGGCCCGCAGAAGGGCGCGAGCGCCGAGGACCTGCTGGTCCTGGAGGAAGGTCTGACCCGGTTCGCCGACGTGGTCGCCGCGACCCTCGGCCGGGACGTGCGGGAGGCCCCCGGCGCCGGGGCCGCGGGCGGGGTCGGTTTCGCCGCCCTGGCCCTGCTCGGCGCCACCATGCGACCCGGCATCGAGCTGCTGCTCGACCTGCTGGGTTTCGACGGGGCGGTGCGTGGGGCACGCCTCGTCGTCACCGGCGAGGGCTGCCTGGACGCACAGACGCTCCACGGCAAGGCCCCCGCCGGCGTCGCCGCGGCGGCTGCCCGGGCGGGGGTTCGGGTGGCCGCCGTCGCGGGCCGGGTGGAGCTCTCCGAACGGGAGTGGCGGTCCGCCGGCTTCGTCGCGGCCTACGCGCTCGCCGAGTTGGGCGAGACCCCGGGCGAGGGCATGACCAGGGCCGGGGAGCTGGCCGAGGTCGCGGGGGAGCGGCTGGCCGCGGAACTCCTGCGCCGCTGACCCGTCCGGTTCCGGCCTCCGGGCCCTGCCCGCTCCGGCTCCCGTCCGCCGCGCTCCTCGTAGTTTCCTCCATTGACGTTTTGTTGAAGGCGGGCCTAGGCTCCGGGCCATCCTTCGGCGTACCCACTCGTACCAGCCATCCCCTCATCAGGCTTCGGAGGTTCCCCATGCCCATCAGCGAGACCGAGGTGATCCGCTCCCGCCGGGTGGTCCTGCCGGACGGCGAGCGTCCCGCGGACGTGCTGGTCCGGGACGGGAAGATCGCGCGGATCGCCCCCCACGGCACCCTGCCGGCCGACGGCCACCGGGTGACCGACCTCGGCGACACCGCCCTGCTCCCCGGCCTGGTCGACACCCACGTGCACGTCAACGAGCCCGGCCGCACCGAGTGGGAGGGCTTCGCCACCGCCACCCGGGCCGCCGCCGCCGGCGGCGTCACCACGATCGTCGACATGCCGCTCAACTCGGTGCCCCCCACCACCACCCCCGCCGGGCTCGAAGCCAAGCGGAAGACCGCCGACGGCCAGGCCTGGGTCGACCTCGGCTTCTGGGGCGGCGCCGTCCCCGACAACCTCGCCGACCTCGAACCCCTGCACCGGGCGGGCGTGTTCGGCTTCAAGTCCTTCCTGGCGCCCAGCGGCGTCGACGAGTTCCCGCACCTCGACGCGGCCGGCCTGGAAGCCGCGCTGGCCGAGCAGGCCCGGCTCGGGGCGCTCGCCATCATCCACGCCGAGGACCCGGCCGTCCTGGCCGCCGCGCCGCAGCAACCCGGCGTCCACTACCGGGACTTTCTCGCCTCCCGCCCCGCCGACGCGGAGACCGCCGCCGTCGCCCGACTGCTGGACGCGGCCCGCCGCACCGGCGCCCGGGTGCACGTCCTGCACGTGTCCTCGGCCGCCGTGCTGCCGCTGCTGCGCCAAGCCAGGGCCGACGGCGTCCAGGTCACCGCCGAGACCTGCCCGCACTACCTGACCCTCGCCGCCGAGCGAATACCGGACGGTGGCACCGCCTTCAAGTGCTGCCCCCCGATCCGCGACGAGGCCAACCGCGACGCGCTCTGGGAGGCCCTGGCGGCAGGGGAGTTCATCGCCGTGGTGTCCGACCACTCGCCCTCCACCCCGGACCTCAAGCTGCTGCCCGAGCACGGCGGCAGCGGCGACTTCGCGGCCGCCTGGGGCGGCATAGCCTCTCTCCAGCTCGGCCTGCCGGCCGTCTGGACCGAGGCCCGGCGGCGCGGTCGCACCCTGGCCGAGGTGGTCGGCTGGATGTCGTCCGGCCCGGCCCGGCTGGTCGGCCTCGACGGGCGCAAGGGCGCCGTCGCGGTCGGCCACGACGCCGACCTGGTGGCCTTCGACCCGGACGCCGACTTCGCCGTCCACGCCGCCGAGTTGCACCACCGCAACCCCGTCACCCCGTACGCGGGCCGGACGCTCACCGGCGCCGTGCGCACGACCTGGCTGCGCGGCCGGGTCGTCGACCCGGGCGGCGAACCGTTCGGCGTCCAGCTCACCCGCCCCAGCAACCCGTCCGAGGAGATCCAGTGACCACGGTCCCCGCCCAGAGCGCTCCCGCCACCGCCGGAACTCCCGGCGCGGCCGCGGCGCCCGCCCGCGCGCCGTTCACCGAGCTGGTGAACCTCGCCTCCCGCGCCCTCGGCGCCGGCGTCGTCGCCACCAACGAGGACACCTTCGCCGACGCCGAGAACCTGCTGGTCGCCGCGCCCGCCGAGTTCCGCCCGCACACCTTCGGCCACAAGGGCCAGATCATGGACGGCTGGGAGTCCCGCCGCCGCCGCGGCGCGAGCGCCGGGCAGCCGCACCCCACCGACGAGGACCACGACTGGGCGGTGGTGCGGCTCGGCGTCGCCGGGGTGATCCGCGGACTGGTCGTCGACACCGCGCACTTCACCGGCAACTACCCGGAGAGCGCCTCCGTCGAGGCCGCCTCGATACCCGGCCACCCCTCGCCGGCCGAGCTCGCCGACGCCCAGTGGGTGGAGGTCCTGCCGCGCACCCCGCTGCGGGGCGACACCGCCCACGAGTTCGCGGTCGACTCCGCGGCCCGGTTCACCCACGTCCGGCTGAACATCTTCCCCGACGGCGGGGTGGCCCGGCTCCGCGTCCACGGCGAGGTCCTGCCCGACCCGCGCGACCTGGACGGCCTCACCTTCGACCTGGCGGCCCAGGAGCACGGCGGTGTCGCCGAGGCCGCCTCCGACCGCTTCTACTCCTCCCCGCACAACCTGAACGCTCCCGGCCGCGCCTCCGTCATGGGCGAGGGCTGGGAGACCCGGCGTCGGCGCGACAAGGCCAACGACTGGGTGCGGATCGCCCTGGCCGGGGGCGGTGAGGCCCTGGCCGTCGAGGTGGACACCACCCACTTCGTCGCCAATGCCCCCGGCTGGGCCGACCTGGTCGGCTACGACGCCTCCGCCGGCGGGGACCCGGCGGCCGACGCGGACGGCTGGTTCCCGCTGCTGCCGCGCACCCGCCTCCAGCCCGACACCCGGCACCGGCTGCGGCTCGCCCCGGGCCGCCCGGTGACCCATGTACGGATCGACGTCCACCCGGACGGCGGCCTCGCCCGCCTCCGGATCACCGGCCGCCTCACCGAGGCCGGCCGGGCCGCCCTCGCCCTGCGCTGGTTCGACGCCGTCCCGGCCGCCGAGGCCGAGGGCGCGCTCACCGAGGCCGGCCTGACCGCCGCCGAGGCCGCCGAGCTCACCGCCGCCCGTCCGCTGGGCGGGCCGGTCGCGGCCCGGGCCGCCGTCGCCGGGCTCAGCCCGTCCGACGGACCTGACGGCGAGCACTCCTCCCGCCGCCGCTCGGCCGCCTGGCGACTGCTCGGCATCTGAGCGTTCCGAGCATTCGAGCACTCGGTCCGGCGGCGCCGCGCCGTACCTGATGGCTCGTCACATCCCCCTTCACGCAAGACCCTTATCGACACCGAAGGACCCGTCATGCCCAAGATCCTGACCACGGAGTCCGGCGCCCCGGTCGCCGACAACCAGAACTCGGCCTCGGCCGGCGCGTACGGCCCGCTGCTGATCCAGGACCAGCACCTGCTGGAGAAGCTCGCCCGGTTCAACCGCGAGCGCATTCCGGAGCGCGTCGTGCACGCCCGGGGCTCCGGCGCGTACGGCTACTTCGAGGTCACCGACGAGGTGTCGCAGTACACCCGCGCCGCGTTCCTCGGCGAGGTCGGCAAGCGCACCGAGCTGTTCCTGCGCTTCTCCACCGTCGCGGGCAACCTGGGCTCCAACGACGCCGTCCGCGACCCGCGCGGCTTCGCGGTCAAGTTCTACACCGAGGAGGGGAACTACGACCTCGTCGGCAACAACACCCCGGTCTTCTTCATCAAGGACCCGCTGAAGTTCCCGGACTTCATCCACTCGCAGAAGCGCGACCCGTTCACCGGCGTCCAGGAGGCCGACAACGTCTGGGACTTCTGGGCGCACTCGCCGGCCTCGACGCACCAGATCACCTGGCTGTTCGGCGACCGGGGCATCCCCGCCTCGTACCGGCACATGAACGGCTACGGCTCGCACACCTACCAGTGGGTCAACGCCCAGGGCGAGGCGTTCTGGGTGAAGTACCACTTCAAGACCAACCAGGGCATCCGCTCGCTGGACGCCGGGCAGGCCGCCGAGGCGGTCGGCGGCGACGCCGACAGCCACCAGCGCGACCTCCACCAGGCCATCGAGCGCGGGGTGTTCCCGACCTGGACGCTCTACGTGCAGCTGATGCCGGTCGCCGAGGCGGCGGACTACCGCTTCAACCCGTTCGACCTCACCAAGGTGTGGCCGCACGCCGACTACCCGCTGGTCAAGGTCGGCCGCCTGGTGCTCAACCGCAACCCGGAGAACGTCTTCGCCGAGGTCGAGCAGTCCGCGTTCTCCCCGAACAACTTCGTGCCCGGCATCGGCCCGTCCCCGGACAAGATGCTCCAGGGCCGGCTGTTCGCCTACGCGGACGCCCAGCGCTACCGCCTCGGCGTCAACCACACCCAGCTGCCGGTCAACGCGCCCCGCGCCACCGAGGCCGCCAACTACGGCCGCGACGGTCTCGGCGCGCTCAACCCGGCCGGCCGGGGCCGGAACTACGAGCCCAACTCCTACGACGGCCCGGCGCAGACCGACGCGGCGCTCGCCGCCCCGACCGAGCTGACCGGCTGGACCGGCACCTACACCACCCCGGCCCACACCAAGGACGACGACTTCTTCCAGGCCGGCGAGCTCTACCGACTGATGTCGGAGGGCGAGCGGGGCCGGCTGGTCGCCAACCTGGCGGGCTCGCTCGCCCAGGTCACCCGGGACGACATCGTGGAGAAGAACCTCGCCCACTTCCACGCGGCCGACGAGGAGTACGGCACCCGGCTGGAGGCCGCGGTGGCGAAGCTGCGGGCCGTCGACGAGTCCTGACCCCGAAGTCCTGACCCCGAGTCCCCACCCCCCGTTCCAGGGCGGCCGGCCCCGCACGCCGGCCGCCCCTCCCGACCGGGCCGTTCCCCCGATGGCAGTGGGGGAGCGGCCCGGGCCGCGTTCCTCGGCCCCGTGTTCGCGCGGAGCGGGCGGGAGTGAGCGGGTGTTCGGTGGGGCATATGCCAGTCAAGCGATTCACCGTGTCCACCCGAATATTCCACGAGGGGGAGTGGGCGGAGGCGGGCGGTGGATAGGGTGGACCCTACCCGCGGGTCACCTGGCGGGTGGACATCGGAAGGGGACGACATGTCGACACCAGCCCCGGGCCGTCACGCCGTACCGGAGCAGGGAGCGCCCGGTCCGTTCACCTCGCTGCGACACGCCCTCAGACTGCTGGAGGCGGTCGACCGGCACCCCGGTGGCGCCACCCTGGTGACCCTCGCCCGGGAGACCTCGTTGGGCCTCCCGACGGTCCGCAGGCTCGCCGAGATCCTGGAGGTCGAGGGCTATCTCGACTGCCAGGACGGCGGCTGGGTGCTCGGCGGCACCTTCGCCCTGCTCGGCCAGTACAACCGCGAGCAGCTGGTGCGCGCCCGGATGGACCGCAAACTCGACGAGCTGCGCGAGGAGTTGGGCGCGGCGGTGTACTTCTCCCGGTACCACGACGGGGAGCTGTCGGTGGTGGCGGTCTCGGCCTCCGACCTGGCGCCGGCGGTGCAGGAGTGGGTGGACTTCCGGGCCACCGCGCACGCCAGCGCGATCGGCAAGTGCCTGCTCGGCCAGCTCGACCACGACGGCCGGAGGGACCACCTGTCCCGCCACCCGGTGGCCCGGCTGACCTCCAGGACGGTCACCGACGCCGACCAGCTGATGCACCGGCTGGAGCGGCAGCCCGCCACCGTACCGGTGCTGGACATCCAGGAGTACGCCGTCGGCACGGTCTGCGCGGCCGTCCCGGTGACCGCCGGCAGCACGGTCGGCTGCCTGGCCACCTCGATGCCGGTCGGCGACGCGCACCGGCTGAAGGCGGCCGCCGAACTGCTGGCCGCGCGCGCCGCGCCGCTGATGCTGGCGATGGCGGTCTGACGCCCCGCGCGCCCACGGGACCCCGCTCCGGCGGGGTCTTCGCGTTTCCGGCCCTCCGGGCGGTCCCGGCTCCCAGCGGGTCCGGGTTTCCCGGTGGTCCGGGTTTCCAGCCGGTCCGCGTTTCCAGCCGGTCCGCGTTTCCCGGTGGTCCGCGCGGTGCACATCACTTATTAGACTCGATGTCGATAAGGCGTGCCGAACCCCTTGTGGCGCGGGCTACCCGCGAGTACGTTTTGCCGGGTCGAGCCGCCACCCGCAGGTCAGGAGGGCCCTCCCATGCCCAGCACCACCCCCGTCCCCGCCCTCGCCGCGCCCGCCGCCCGAGTGCACGAGAGCCTCGTCCTGGAGCCCCGCGACGTCCGCTTCGACTGGGCCGCGCTGCCGCTGCACTGGATCCCCGACGAGCCGATGGCCACCCACGTCATCAACGTGCTGCACCTGCTGCTCCCCGAGGGCGAGCGCTGGTTCGTGAAGGTGTTCAAGGACGCCCTCCCGCTGATCCGCGACGAGCAGCTCCGCGAGGAGGTCCTCGGGTTCATCGGCCAGGAGGCCATCCACGCCGAGGCGCACCAGGAGGTCCTGGACCACCTGCTCGGCCAGGGCCTCGACCCGCGCCCCTACGTCCGGCAGGTCTCCTGGCTGTTCCAGCGCGTCCTCGGCGACAAGCCCGGCCTCAGCCCGGCCCGGCAGCGCGAGAACCTGATCGAACGGGTCGCCTTCGTCGCCGCGATCGAGCACTTCACCGCCTTCCTCGGCAACTGGGCGCTCAACTCCCCGGGCCTGGACCGCGCCCAGGCCGACCCGACGATGCTCGACCTGCTGCGCTGGCACGGCGCGGAGGAGGTCGAGCACCGCAGCGTCGCCTTCGACCTGATGGTCCACCTCGACCCCGGCTACGCCCGCCGGATCCGCGGCATGCTCGTCTCCGGCCCGCTGCTGGTCCACCTCTGGGTACGCGGCGCCCGCTTCCTGCTGGCGGCCGACCCCACCCTCGACGGGCGGCTCAGGCCCACCTGGCGCGAGACCGGCCGGATCGCCAAGCGCGGCCTGCTGCCCGACCCGGTCCGGTCGATCCGCTCCGGACTGCGCTACCTGCGGCCCGGCTACCACCCCACCCAGGAGGGCTCCTCCAGCCAGGCCCTCGGCTACCTCGCGACCTCCCCGGCCGCCCGCGCCGCCGCCGGGCGGTGACCCCCGGGGGAGACCCCCGCCCCTTCCCCGCCCGCAACCCCGGCCGCCCGCGCCCCGCCGTCGGCCGCCACCGGAACCGAGGACCCCGCCGGATGGACCTGAGCACCCCGCCCCCCGACCTCTACGGCCGCCCGCGCGCCGACACCTTCTTCCGCTTCCTCACCGCCTTCGGCGACCGCTACAGCCCGGCCCTCGGCAGCCCGCTGCTGCGACGCAACCCGCGCCGCCCCTACAGCCGCCCCACCGAGGCCCTGCAACTGGTCGTCACCGCCCGCCGCCGGGTCGCCGCCGACGTCGTCGAGCTCACCCTCGCCGACCCCTCCGGCGGCCCGCTCCCCGGCTGGCAGCCCGGCGCCCACCTGCGCCTCGCCCTCCCCTCCGGCCGCGAGCGCCACTACTCGCTCTGCGGCGACCCGGCCGACCCGGCCGAGCGGTCCGGCTACCGGATCGCCGTCCGCCACCTGCCCGACGGCGGCGGCGGCTCCGCGGAGATCCACGACACCCTCCACCCCGGCACCCGGCTGACCGCCCGCCGCCCGCGCAACGGCTTCGCCTTCTGCGCCGAGCCGGCCGTCCTCTTCCTGGCCGGGGGCATCGGCATCACGCCCCTGCTCCCGATGGTCCGGGAGGCGCGGCGCAACGGCCTGGACTGGCACCTCGTCCACACCGGCCGCAGCGCCGACACCCTCCCGTTCGCCGCCGAACTGCGCGCCCTCGACCCGGCCCGGGTCCACCAGCGCACCGACGACGAGCACGGCGGCCCGCCCACCGGCGCCGAACTCCTCGCGCACGCCCCGCGCGGAGCCGCCGTCTACTGCTGCGGCCCGGCCCCGATGCTCACCGCCGTCCAGCGGGCCCTGGACGCCTCGCCCGCCGCCTCCCTGCACTTCGAGCGGTTCGGCGCGGCCCCGGTCACCGACGGCGAGCCGTTCACGGTCCGCCTCGGCGCCGACGGCCCCGAACTGCCCGTCCCCGCCGACCGCTCCGCCCTGGACGTGCTCCGCGAGGCCCGCCCCGACCTCCCGTACTCCTGCAAGCAGGGCTTCTGCGGCACCTGCGAGGTCCGGCTGCTGGCCGGCGCCCCCGACCACCGCGACCGCCGCCTCACCCCCGAACGGCGCGCCGACGGCGCCCTGCTGCCCTGCGTCTCCCGCGCCGCCGCGGGCGAGACCCTCGTGCTGGACCTCTAGCCACTAGTGCAAGAAGGAGCCCCCGCCGTGCCGCGCACTCCCGCCTTCCCGTACACCGAGCGCGACCTCGCCCGCTTCCGGGAGACCCAGCAGCTCGCCTACGACTGCGCCGAGCAGGTCGCCGCCTGGATCGAACCCGGCGTCACCGAGCGCCAGGCCACCGCCCAGCTGCGCCGCCGCCTGGTCGCCGCCGGTGTGCAGGACTTCTTCCACGTCCCGTTCGCCTGGTTCGGGGACCGGACGGCGTTCCGCCACTTCCACACCCCGCTGCAGTTCTTCGCCGGCAACCGCCGCCTCCAGGAGGGCATGCCCTACGTGCTGGACTGCGCCCCCGTCGTGGACGGCTACACCGCCGACATCGGCTACGGCGGCAAGGTCGGCGAGAACCGCGTCTGGGACCGCCTCGCCGCCGACCTCCGGGTCTACCGCGAGCTGATCCTCGCCGAGGTCCGGGCCCGCAAGCCGCTCGCCGAGGTGTACGCCGCCGTCGACGCCCAGATCGAGGCGCACGGCTACGACAACCGCCACCGCGTCTACCCGGGCCGGGTGATCGGGCACCAGGTCACCCGGACGACGGCCCGCGGCCCGGCCGGGGTGAACGTGCTCGGCTTCGGCGTGCGGACCATCCAGACGCTCGGCCGCGAGCTCATCAGCGAGCGCCTGCAGGGCCGTTCCCCGCTCTGGGCGGACGGCCGATCCTCCCGGCACGCGCCCACCCCCGGCCTGTGGGCGGTCGAGCCGCACATCGGCTTCCGGGAGGTCGGCATCAAGTTCGAGGAACTGCTGGTGGTGACCGAGGACGACGCCTACTGGCTCGACGACGACCTCCCGCACGTCCGCCGCTGGGCCGACGCCGACGCCGATGCCGCCGTCGCCACCACCTCCGCCCCCGAGGGAGCCGCCCGATGAGCACCAGCGCCACCCGCGCCCGCACCGTCCGGTCCGGCGGCCTCCCGCTCGCGGTCTTCGAACAGGGCGACCCTTCCGCCCCCACCGTGCTGCTGGTCCACGGCTACCCCGACACCCACGCGGTCTGGGACGACGTCGCCGCCGACCTCGCCCGCGACCACCACGTGGTCCGCTACGACGTGCGCGGCGCCGGCGCCTCCGGCGTCCCCGCCGACCGCACCGGCTACCGCCTGGAGCAGCTCGCCGCCGACCTGTTCGCGGTCGCCGACGCCGTCAGCCCCGACCGCCCGGTGCACCTCGTCGCCCACGACTGGGGCTCGCTGCAGTCCTGGGAGGCCGTCACCGCCCCCGGCGCCGAACACCGCCTCGCCTCCTACACCACGATGTCCGGGCCCTGCCTCGACCACATGGGCTTCTGGCTGCGCGAGCGCCTGCGCCGCCCCACCCCGCGCCACCTGCGGCAGCTCCTCTCCCAGGGCGCCCACTCCTGGTACATCACCGCCTTCCACCTGCCCTTCCTCGCCCCCGGCGTCTGGCGGCTCGGCCTGGCCCGGGCCTGGCCCCGGGTGCTGCGCGACCTGGAGGGCGTCACCCCGCGCGCCGACCACCCGCAGCCCACCCTGCGACGCGACGCGGTGCGCGGCATCGAGCTCTACCGGGCCAATATGCGGCCCGCCCTGCGCCGGCCGCGCGAGCGCCCCACCGAGGTGCCGGTCCAGCTGATCACCCTCACCGAGGACCACTACGTCGGCACCTACCTCTCCGAGGGCCTGGAGCGCTGGGTGCCCAGGCTGACCCGCCGGACCCTGCGCGCCACCCACTGGTCCGCACTGCTGGAGAAGGGAACCACCGTGGCCGGACTGGTCCGTGAGCACGTCGCCCGCACCGGGGCCGGGGCGGACACCGCCCCCGCCGGCACCCCCGACGACGGCCGGCTCGTCGTCGTCACCGGCGGCGGCAGCGGCATCGGCCGGGCCACCGCGCTCGCCTTCGCCGCGGAGGGCGCCCGGGTGGTGGTCTGCGACCTCGACCTCGACGCGGCCCGCCGCACCGCCGAACTCGCCGCCCTGATCGGCCCGCCGGCCCACGCCTACCGGGTCGACGTCAGCGACGGCGCCGCCGTCGACGCCTTCGCCGAACAGGTCGCCGCCGAGCACGGCGTGCCCGACGTGCTCGTCAACAACGCCGGCATCGGCCACTCCGGCACCTTCCTGGAGACCACCGAGAAGGAGTGGCAGCGGGTCCTGGACGTCAACCTCTGGGGCGTCATCCACGGCTGCCGCGCCTTCGGCACCCTGATGGCCGACCGGGGCGAGGGCGGCCACATCGTCAACCTCTCCTCCGCCGCCGCGTACCTGCCCTCGAAGGCCCTCACCGCCTACGCCACCAGCAAGGCCGCGGTCTTCATGCTCTCCGACTGCCTGCGCGCCGAACTCGCCGGCCACGGCATCGGCGTCTCCACCATCTGCCCGGGCCTCGTCAACACCAACATCACCCGCACCTCCACCTTCTCCGCCACCACGGCCGACGAACAGGCCGCCAAGCAGGCCCGCGCCGCCCGCCTCTACGCCCGCCGCGGCTTCCCGCCGGAGAAGGTCGCCACCGCCGTCCTCACCGCCGTCCGCACCGGCCGCCCCGTCGTCCCCGTCACCCCCGAGGCCAAGGCCGCCCGCTTCCTCAGCCGCCTCGCCCCTGGCCTCCTCCGCCTCGCCGCCCGCCTGAACGTCACCTGAGCGGCCCCACAGGCCTGTGATATCGAATAGACTCGGATTTGATATCGCAGGCCTGTGCCCCCGGGAGGTCCACCGTGGCTCGTACCGTGATAGACGTCAATGACGCCCTCCTGGCGGAGGCCGCCGAGATCTTCGGGACGACGACCAAGGTCGCGACCGTCAATGCCGCCCTCGAGGACGCCGTCAAGCGCCGCAAGGGCAGGGAGTTCCTCGACTGGCTCGCCGAGGGCGGGCTGCCCGACCTGACCGGACCGGTGGGCACCGGTGAGTGAGCGGTTCCTGATCGACACGTCGGCATTCGCCCGGTACCCCAAGCCGGCGGTGCGGGTCGTGATCGACCGCTTGTTCGCCGAAGGACGGCTCGCGCTCTGCGGTGCCGTCGAGCTGGAGATCATGCACAGCGCCCGGTCCAAGAGTGACGCCGACCGGATCCGGGAGGGCCTGCGCGGCTTCGACTGGCTGACCACTCCGGACGAGGTGTGGGACCGGGCGGTCGAGGTCCAGGCGATGCTCACGGCGGTCGGCAACTGGCGGGCGCTCTCCGTGGCCGATCTTGTCATCGCCGCGACCGCCGAACGCCATGGGGCCACCGTCCTGCACTACGACGGTGACTACGACATGATCGCCGCCGTCACGGGTCAGTCGACCCGCTGGGTCCTTCCTCCGGGCTCCGCCGACTGAACTCCGGAGCCGCCCCGCCCCCGGCCTCCTCCGCCTCGCCGCCCGCCTGAACGTCACCTGACCCGAACCGCCGAAACCCGGGGCGCGCGGTGCCACCGCGCGCCCCGGGTCCGGTCACGAGCGGCCCTGATCCCGTTCGGGACGGGCGGCGACCTGCCGCGCGACCCAGGACGCCCCGGGAATCCCGACAGGAGGTGTCGGGATTCCCGGGGAGTATCGGACGCGACGGGTGGAGACACCGCAGCACGTGAGGAAGGGCGAGACATGACGGAACAGCCGCTCAAGGGCAAGGTCGCACTGGTGGCCGGAGCCACCCGGGGAGCCGGGCGGGGCATCGCGGTGGCGTTGGGGGCCGCCGGGGCGACGGTGTACGGGACGGGGCGCAGCGCCGAGGGCCACCGGGGGGAGTACGGGCGGCCGGAGACCCTGGAGGAGACGGCGGAGCTGGTGACGGCCGCCGGCGGGCGCGGCATCGCGGTGCGCGCCGACCACCTGGTCCCGGCCGAGGTGGCGGCGGTGGCCGCCCGGGTCGAGGCCGAGCAGGGCGGGCTGGACATCCTGGTGAACGACATCTGGGGTGGCGAGGAGCTGTTCGGCTGGAACGTCCCGGTCTGGGAGCACGACCTCGACAAGGGCCTGCGCCTGCTGCGGCTGGCCGTCGAGACGCACGCCGTCACCAGCCACCACCTGCTGCCCCTGCTGCTGCGCCGCCCCGGCGGGCTGGTGGTCGAGATGACCGACGGCACCGCCGAGTACAACGCGACCCGCTACCGGAACTCCTTCTTCTACGACATCGCCAAGGCCGCCGTGCTGCGGATGGCCTTCGCGCTGGGGCACGAGCTGGGCCCGCGCGGGGCGACGGCGGTGGCGCTCACCCCGGGCTGGATGCGCTCGGAGATGATGCTGGAGCACTTCGGCGTCACCGAGGCGACGTGGCGGGAGGCGACGGCGGCCGAACCGCAGTTCGGCATCTCGGAGTCCCCGGCGTACGTGGGCCGCGCGGTGGCCGCGCTGGCCGCCGATCCCGGGCGGGCGCGGTTCAACGGCACCTCGCTGTCCAGCGGCGGCCTGGCCCTGGAGTACGGCTTCACCGACCTGGACGGGAGCCGCCCGGACGCCTGGCGCTACCTGGTGGACATCGAGGGCGCGGACGGCCCGGTGGACCCGGCCGGCTACCGCTGAGGCCGGTCGGCGGGCGGTACGCCGTACAGGGCGGCGGCCCGGGCCGCCGCCTCCGCCAGCCGCCGCCGCAGGGCCGGGGGCTCCAGCACCTCGGCCTCCGGCCCCAGCCGCAGCACCTCCTCGTAGCCGACGTCCAGCGACTCGACGGGCAGCCGGACGGTCACCCGCCCCTGCCCGTCGGGCTCCCCGGCGCTCGCCAGCGCCTCCTGGGCGGCGAGCGGTTCGAGCAGCCTCGGGAGCCGGTCCAGGCCGAGCGGGGTGAGCCGCAGGGTGACCGTCTCCCGGAGCAGCGAGCGGGCGAAGCCGGCCGCCCGGGCCTCCCAGAACGCGGCCAGGTCGAAGTCCGCGTCGGCCCCGTCGGGGGTGAACGGCCGGTCCGAGGGCTCGGCGGCGAGCAGCCGGTCCACCCGGTACACCCGGTGCGCACCGTCCTGTTCGTCCGGCCGGGCGACCAGGTACCAGGTGCCCGCCTTCAGCACCAGACCGGCCGGCCGCAGCACCCGCTCGACCGGGTCCGCCTCCGGCCGCCGCCGGTAGCGCGCCCGCAGCAGCCGCCCGCCCCACACCGCCCGCGCCACCTCGGCCAGCAGCGGCGGCACGGGGGCGTCGCGGAACCAGCCGGGCGCGTCCAGGTGGAACCGCCGCGCCCCGGCGACCGGTGCCCCGCCCAGCTCGCCGGCCACCTTCAGCCGGGCCGCGAGCGCCGGATCGGCGAGGCCCATGTCCTGGAGCGGCCCGGGCAGCCCGGCCAGCAGCAGGACCTCCGCCTCGGTCCGGTCCAGCCCGGTCAGCCGGGTGCGGTAGCCGTCGAGCAGCCGGTAGCCGCCGGCCCGCCCCCGGTCGGAGTACACCGGGACCCCGGCCTCGGCCAGCGCCAGGACGTCGCGCTGCACGGTGCGCTCGGAGACCTCCAGCTCGGTGGCGAGTTCGGCGCCGGTCATGCTGCGGCGGGCCTGGAGCAGCAGGAGCAGGGAGATCGCGCGGGCCGTCCGCATCCGTCGCCGTCCTTCCGTTCGGGCCGGGGCGTGCGCCCGGCGGGTTCTGCACCGATCATGGGTGGCGAGGGGGGAGCCTGCGGCCCGCGTGCCGACGAACGGACCCGAGGAGACCCCGATGGCCACCGGCATCGTGCAGTCCTACCAGGCCGACCACGGTTACGGCCTGATCACCCCCGACGACGACGGCCCGGCGCTGTACGTGTACTACGACTCGATCGTGGCGGCGGACGGCGGCGACCGGACGCTGGTCGAGGGGCAGCGGGTGGAGTTCGACCCGACCGAGCAGGAGGGCCGCCGGGTGGCCGAGCGGGTACGCCGCCCGGCCTGACCCCTCCCGCCGTCCGCCCGGCCCGGCCCGCCACCGGCCCGGCCCTCCACCGGCCCGGTCGCAAATCTCCTTGCGGCCGGGCCGCCCGGCCCCCGTACGATCGTGGGCCATGGAGATGACGACCGCCCTGTGGTCCTTCGCCCTCGTGGTGGGCCTGCTGACGCTCACCCCCGGCCTGGACACCGCCCTGATCCTCCGCACCTCGGCGCTCGGCCACCGGCGGCAGGCCTGGGGCGTGGTGCTCGGCATCCAGACCGGCACGCTGCTCTGGGGAGCCCTCACCTCGGCCGGGGTGACGGCGCTGCTCACCGCCTCGCAGCTGGGCTACGAGATCCTCCGCTGGGCGGGTGCCGCGTACCTGGTGTGGATGGGCGTGGGCATGCTCCGCTCCCGCGCGCACCCCGAGCCCGAGGACGCCGCCGCGGCGGACACCCCGGCGAACACCCCCGCGCACGGTCCGGCCGACGGCCTCGCCGCGGGCTGGCGGCGCGGTCTGCTGACCAATCTGCTCAACCCCAAGGTGGGCGTCTTCTACGTCGCGGTGCTGCCGCAGTTCATCCCGGCGGGGGCGCCGCACTTCGCCGCCGGGGTCGCGCTGACCTGCGTGCACGTGGTCGAGGGCCTGCTCTGGTCGACGGTGCTGGTGGGCTTCGCCCAGGCGCTGCGCGGCTGGCTGCGCCGCCCGTCCGCGCGCCGGGCGATGGACCGGGTGACGGGCCTGGCCGTGGTCGGCTTCGGCGTGAAGCTCGCGGTCTCGGACTGACTCCGACCGGTCGGACGGCTCAGCGCGCCACGCGGCCGAGGCCCTCGCGGAGGTCGTCCGGGGTCATGCAGATGTGCATGTCGATGTGGGCGTTGAACTCCAGCCAGAACGGCTCGCAGATCGCGACCACGGCGGCCTCGTCGGCGACGTCGACCACCACGATCTGGCAGCGCCGGCCGTTGCGCGGGAAGGCGTAGGCCGCCTCGGGCTTCAGGTCGGCCATGATCTGGTTGAACCTCGCCATGATGGCGCCGTCCGCGACGGCCCGGTTGGCCGTCTGGGTGTCGAGTTCGATCTCCAGCAGGGCGCGCATGGCGATGCCCCTTCCCGGGCGCGGGCGAGGGCCCGGACGAGTCCTCGTTTCCAGCGTGCTCCGCTCCCGTGGGGCCCGCAATTCACCCGCTCGGCGGTACCGGGTGGCCGTCCGGGCGGTTCCGGGGCTGCACTGGGAGGCGGCCGGGTGGTGAGCGGACGCCGCCCCGGAGCGCGGCGGCGCAGGAGACGCGGGCGGCGCAGGACAGGAGTCTCCCGATGGCGGTCATCGTGGTGTCGGACCTTCCCGGGGCCAGCCGGGAGCAGTACGAGGAGGCGGTGGACCGGCTGACCGGCGGCTCCGGGCTGAACCGGCCCGAGGACTGGCCGGTGCGCGGGCTGCTGACGCACGCGGCCGGCCCGCTGCCGGATGGCGCGGGCTGGCACGTGACGGACGTCTGGGAGTCCCGGGACGCCTATGAGCACTTCGCGGCGGTGCTGCTGCCGATCCTCCGCGAGGTGGGGATCGTGAGTGGCCCGCCGCTGATCTGCGAGGCCCACAACGTGGTGCGCTGACCGCCCGGGGCGGACGGTCCCTAGGCGGCGTGCGGCTTGCGGGTCCGGCGGGCCGCCGCTGTCTGCTGGCTGTCCTCGGCCGCAGCCAGGTCCTGCGCCAGGTCGTGGTGGATCGGCCCGGTCCCGGCGCTCAGCGGCAGGCAGCTGCCGCCGCG
The DNA here is from genome assembly GCF_000710405.2 of Kitasatospora sp. MBT66. Lineage (NCBI taxonomy): Bacteria > Bacillati > Actinomycetota > Actinomycetes > Kitasatosporales > Streptomycetaceae > Kitasatospora > Kitasatospora sp. MBT66. The sequence goes on from NZ_JAIY01000003.1 coordinate 459,246, forward strand.
CCGGTGGGCGACGATCTCGGCGGCGACGGAGACGGCCGTCTCCTCGGGGGTGCGGGCGCCGAGGTCGAGGCCGATGGGCGAGCGCAGCCGTCCGATCTCGGCATCGGTCAGTCCGGCCGCGCGCAGTCCGGCCTCGCGCTCGCGGTGGGTGCGGCGCGAGCCCATCGCGCCGATGTAGCCGACCGGGAGCCGCAGCGCGCGCTCCAGCAGCGGGAGGTCGAACTTGGCGTCGTGGGTGAGCACGCAGAGCACGGTCCGGCCGTCCAGCCGGTCCAGCTGGGTGTCCAGGTAGCGGTGCGGCCAGTCGACGACCACCCGGTCGGCCTCGGGGAAGCGCCGTTCGGTGGCGAAGACGGGCCGGGCGTCGCAGACGGTGACGTCGTAGCCGAGGAACTTGCCGATCCGTACCACCGCGGCGGCGAAGTCGATCGCGCCGAACACCAGCATCCGCGGCGCGGGCACGTAGGACTCCACGAAGAGGGTGACGGTGCCCTGCCCGTGCTCGTCGCAGGGGCGTCCGTCCAGGCCGAGGACGAGCCGGCCGGTGCGGCCGGCCTCCAGCATGGCCCGGGCCTCGGCGACGACCGCCCGGTCCAGCGGGGCGGCCACGGAGGGTGCGGGGGAGAGCAGGCCGTGGTGGGTGTCGGCGGTGACGGCGACGGTGGCGCCGAGCAGTCCGGCCGGTCCGGCGACGACCCGGGCGAGTGCCACCGGGGTGCCGTCGGCGATCAGCGCGATACCGGCGTCGAGGGCCGGGTCGGCCCCGGGGCGCACCGGCTGGACGAAGACGTCCAGGATCCCGCCGCAGGTCAGGCCGACGGCGAAGGCGTCCTCGTCGCTGTAGCCGAAGCGTTCGAGCACGGGCTCGCCGGACTCGATCGCGGCCCGGCACAGCTCGTAGACGGCGCCCTCGACGCAGCCGCCGGAGACGCTGCCGACCGCCTCGCCGTCCGCGTCGACGGCGAGCGCGGCGCCCGGGTCGCGCGGAGCGCTGCCGGTGACCCCGACGACGGTGGCCACGGCGAAGGAGCGGCCGGACGTGTGCCAGGCCAGCAGCTGCTCGGCGATGTCCTGCATGACGGAAGCTCCTTTGCGCTTTCGAGGGTAGTCAATCGGGTGCGTTCGGGGCGTTCGGGGCGGTCGGTGCGGTCGGTGCGGTCGGGGAGGGCGAGACGGTCGGGAGGACAGGGGAGGTCGGGGACGGGACGGGCCGGTGGGACCGCCGCCGTACGGGAGAACGATCCCGTACGGCGGCGGGTGCTCCGACGGCCGGGTCGGCCGGTCGGCGCGCGTCGGTCAGTGCACGCCGAGCCAGGACTTGACCGGGCCGAGCGCGAAGTACACGACGAACACCCCGGTGAGGATCCACATCAGCGTCCCGGGCTCGCGCCACCGCCCCCGGCCGGCCTTGATCACCGTGTAGGAGATCACACCGGCCGCGACACCGGCGGTGATGCTGTAGGTGAACGGCATCAGCGTGCAGGTGAGGAAGGCCGGGATGGCCACCTCGCGGTCGGACCAGTCGATGTGCCGGGCCTGACTCATCATCATCGAGCCGATGACGACCAGCGCCGCCGAGGCCACCTCGACCGGCACGATCGCGGCCAGCGGCGAGAAGAACAGCATCAGGGCGAACAGTCCGCCGGTGACGGTGGAGGCGAGTCCGGTGCGGGCGCCGTCGCCGACGCCGGTCGCGGACTCGACGAACACGGTCTGCCCGGAGGCGCCGGCCAGGCCGCCGACCGCGCCGCCGGCGCCGTCGATGAACAGGGCCTTGGACAGGCTGGGCATCCGGCCGCGCTTGTCGGCGAGTCCGGCTTCGGTGCCGACGCCGATGATGGTGGCCATCGCGTCGAAGAAGCCGGCCAGGACGAGGGTGAAGACCGCCACCGAGGCGCTGATCGCGCCCAGGCCCTGGCCGCCGAAGGCGCCGAACAGGTCGACGTCGCCGAACAGGCTGAAGTCGGGCGCGGCGACCGGCGAACCGGGCCAGACCGGCGCGGAGTTGCGCCAGGCCTCGGCGGGTACGTCGGCGAGCTTGTTGACGACCATCGCGACCACGGTGCCGCCGGCGATGCCGATGAGGATCGCGCCGCGCACATTGCGGGCCATCAGCACGAAGATGGCGAGCAGGGTGAGGCAGAAGACCAGGACCGGCCAGCCGGTGAGCTCGCCGGCCGGGCCGAGCGAGAGCGGGGTGGGTCCGCCGGTGTGCATGAAGCCGGCCTTGAAGAGGCCGATCACGGTGACGAACAGGCCGATGCCGATGGTGATGGCGTGCTTGAGCGGCAGGGGTATGCCGTTCATGATCTTCTCGCGCAGGCCGGAGACCACCAGCAGCACGATCAGCAGGCCGTAGATGACGCACAGGCCCATGGCCTGCGGCCAGGTGGTGTGCGGTACGACCAGCGCCGAGACGGCGCCGGAGACGGAGAGGCCGGCCGCGAGGGCGAGCGGCACATTGCCGACCACGCCCATCAGGATGGTGGTGACGGCCGCCGCGAGCGCGGTGGCGGTGGTGAGCGCCGCGTGGTCCAGCTTGACGCCGGTGACGTCGGCGCCGCTGAGGATCAGCGGGTTCAGCAGGATGATGTACGCCATCGCCATGAAGGTGGTGAGTCCACCACGGAGTTCATTGGCGAGGGTCGAGCCCCGGGCGGAGATCTTGAAGTAGGCGTCCAGCGCGTTCCTGGGCGCGGCCGGGGGCGACGTGGGGGCGTCGTTCCCGGTGGCCTCGTCGGCCTCGGTGGGTCTGTCTGCAGTGGTGCCGGGCTCCGTGGGGATCCTGGTCATGTCCACTCCCAAGTGTCAAAGGGGGTTGGGGTGGGCGAGCCGACCTGGCAGCCAGGCGACGAAGGCGTGGCACAGGGGGACGATTCGACTCACGGTTGCACGGGTGGTTCGGGCCGTCGCCGGGCCCCGGCGTGGGCGGGCGGCGGTCCTGGTGCGGTGGCAGTGCCGTGGTGGTGCCGGCGGTGCCAGTAGTGCCGGGTGGTGCCGTGCAGATCGTGCAGGCTGAGCGGGTGACGCGGATGACGCAGGTCGTGCGGGTGGTGCGGATGACGCGGGTCGTGCGGGTGACGCGGGTCGTGCGGGTGGTGCTCGGCCCCGGGGCGGCGGGGAAGACCGGACGCCGCCCCGGGGAGTCGTGGTGGTCAGGAGCCGGTCACAGCTCCCCGGGCCGTTCGGTGGTCAGGTGCTCGGGTCGCACCGGGATCCGGCGCAGCGCGAGGCCGGTGGCGTTGCGGATGGCGGCCACGATGGACGGCGTCGCCGAGACGGTCGGCGCCTCGCCCACCCCGCGCAGCCCGTACGGGGCGTGCGGGTCGGGGAGTTCGAGGATCTCCACCGGGATCGGCGGGGTGTCCAGGATGGTGGGGATGAGGTAGTCGGTGAAGGAGGCGTTGCGCACCTTGCCGTCCCGCACGATGATCTCCTCCATCACCGCGAGCCCGAGCGCCTGGGTGCAGCCGCCCTGGATCTGGCCCACCACCGACAGCGGGTTGAGCGCCTTGCCGACGTCCTGGACGGCGGTCAGCTCGACCACCTTGACCAGGCCGAGTTCGACGTCCACGTCGACCACCGCGCGGTTGGCGCAGAAGGTGTACTGGACGTGGCCGAAGCCCTGCCCGGTCTCCTTGTCGAACGGGACGGTCGGGCGGTGGTGGTGCTCGCGGGTGAGGTCGATGGCGTCCTCGCCGAGCAGGTCGACCATGGAGACCAGCGCCCCGGCCGACTCGGAGACGACCTTGCCGCCGGCCAGCGTGAGGTCCTGCTGGGTCCAGCCGTAGCGGCGCCGGCCCTTCTCGATCAGCTCGCGCTTGACCGCCTCGGCGGCCAGCTTGACCGCGCCGCCCGTCATGTAGGTCTGGCGCGAGGCGGAGGTCGAACCGGCCGAGCCCACCTCGGTGTTGGCGGGGTGGATGGTCACCTGCTCGACGCCCAGCTCGGTCCGCGCGATCTGGGCGTGCACGGTGACGCCGCCCTGGCCGACCTCGGCCATCGCGGTGTGCACCATGGCGACCGGCTCGCCGCCGATCACCTCCAGCCGCACCCGGGCGGTGGAGTAGTCGTCGAAGCCCTCGGAGAAGCCGACGTTCTTGATGCCGACCGAGTAGCCGACACCGCGCACGATGCCCTCGCCGTGCGAGGTGTTGGACAGCGCGCCGGGCAGCAGCCGCACGTCCAGGTCGTCGGTGTCGAGCGGCGGCGGCAGCGGCATGTCCTTGACCCGGCGCAGCAGTTCGGCGACCGGCGCGGGTGCGTCGATCTCCTGGCCGGTGGGCATCAGGTCGCCCTGCTGCATGGCGTTGAGCTGGCGCAACTCGACCGGGTCCATGCCCAGTTCGGCGGCCAGCCGGTCCATCTGGGTCTCGTAGCCGAACGCCGCCTGCACCGCGCCGAAGCCGCGCATCGCCCCGCAGGACGGGTTGTTGCTGTAGAGCGCGATCGCGTGCATCCGCACGTTCGGGACGACGTAGGGGCCGTGGCCCAGCGAGGCCGCGTTGCCGACCACGGCCGGCGAGGCGGAGGCGTAGGCGCCGCCGTCCAGCACGATCCGGGCGTCGGCGTAGACCAGCTTGCCGTCCCTGGTGGCGCCGTGCTCGTAGTACATCTTCGCCGGGTGGCGGTGCACGTGGCCGAAGAAGGACTCGTCCCGGGAGTAGACGATCTTGACCGGCTTGCCGGTGCGCTGGGCCAGCAGGCAGGCGTGGATCTGCATCGAGAGGTCCTCGCGGCCGCCGAAGGCCCCGCCGACACCGGCCAGGGTGAGCCGGACCTTCTCCTCCGGCAGCCCGAGCACCGGCGCCATCTGCTGGCGGTCCACGTGCAGCCACTGGGTGGCGATGTAGAGGTCGATGCCGCCGTCCTCGGCGGGCACCGCGAGCCCGGACTCCGGGCCGAGGAAGGCCTGGTCCTGCATGCCGACCTCGTAGGTGCCGCTGACCACGACGTCCGCCAGGGCCCGCACCTCGTCGGTCACACCGAGGCCGGAGACGAGCTTCTGCTCGTGGCAGATGTTGCCGTAGGCGTGCGACTTGTACTCGTGCGGCTCGTGCACGTAGCCGTACGTCTCCGGGTCGAGGCACTGCTCCTCGGTGACGATCGGGGTGAGCACCTCGTACTCGACCTTGATCTTCTTCACCGCGCGCCGGGCGGTCTCCGGGTGGTCGGCGGCGACCAGCGCGATCGACTCGCCGTGGTAGCGGATCCTGTCGATGGCCAGGGCCGGCTGGTCGGCGATCTCCAGGCCGTAGTACTTGGCGCCGGGGATGTCCTCGTGGGTGAGCACCGCGTACACGCCGGGCACGGCGAGCGCCTCGGAGATGTCCACGGAGAGGATGTTCGCCCGGGGGTGCGGCGAGCGCAGCGCCATGCCCCAGAGCATGTCCTCGTGCCACATGTCGGAGGAGTACGCGAACTCGCCGCGCACCTTCAGCGTGCCGTCCGGGCGCAGCGGCGAGCCGCCGATGCCGTCCTTGCTGGACTGCCGGATGTCCTGGAGGTTCTTCTGGCCCTGGATGGTCCGGGCACCGGTCCCGGTACTGGTTCCGGTACTGGTCCGGGCACCGGTCCCGGCACCGGTCCCGGCACTGTTCTGGGCACTCGTCCGCGCGTTCATTCCGCCACCGCCCCGCCGGCACGCTCGCCGGCGCACTTGCGGGCGGACGCCAGCCGCACCGCGTCCATGATCTTCTCGTAGCCGGTGCACCGGCACAGGTTGCCCGACAGGGCCTCGCGGATGTCCGCGTCCGACGGCTGGGCGTCCTGCTCCAGCAGCGCGTCGGTCTGCACCAGCAGGCCGGGCGTGCAGAAGCCGCACTGGACGGCGCCCGCGTCCACGAACGCCTGCTGGACCAGGCCCAGCTCGCCGTCCTCGCCGCCGAGCCCCTCGACGGTGCGCACCTCGCGGTCCTGCACCTGGCCGGCCGCGACCAGACAGGAGCAGACCGGCACGTCGTCCAGGTAGACCGTGCAGGAACCGCACTCGCCCTGCTCGCAGGCGTTCTTCGAACCGGGCAGGCCGACGCGTTCGCGCAGCACGTAGAGCAGGCTCTCGCCCTCCCACACGTCGTCGGCCTCGACCGGCTTGCCGTTGGCGGTGAACGTGACCCTCATGCCGCGCTCCTGATCTGCTTGCGGTAGTCGTTCCAGGTCCAGGTGAGCGTGCGCCGTGCCATCACGGCGAGCGCGTGCCGCCGGTAGTCGGCGGTGCCCCGGACGTCGTCGATCGGGGAGGCGGCGGCCTTGACCAGCTCGCCGAACCGCTGGATCACCTCGGCGCCCAGCAGTTCCCCGCTCTCCCACAGGCCGCGCTCGGCGAGCACGTCCCGCAGGTACTCCTCGGCCTCGACGGCGCGGCGCGGGGTGGGGGCGGCCGAGCCGATGCCGGTGCCGACGGTGCCGTTCCTCGGGTGCAGCGCGAAGCCGAACGCGCAGACCGCGATCACCATCGCGTTGCGGGTGCCGATCTTGGAGAACTGCTGCGGGCCGTCCGCGACCGGGATCCGCACGGCCCGGATCAGCTCGTCCGGCTCCAGGCAGTTGCGCTTCACCCCGACGTAGAAGTCGTCGATCGGGATCAGCCTGGTCCCGCGGACCGAGGCCGCCTCGACCAGGACGTCCCGGCCGGCCGCCAGCAGCGCCGGGTGGGAGTCGCCGGCCGGCGAGGCCGCGCCCAGGTTGCCGCCGACGCCGCCCCGGTTGCGGATCTGCGGGGATCCGACGGTGTGGGCGGCCAGCGCGAGGCCGGGCAGCGGTCCGGACAGCTCGTCGATGATCCGGCTGTAGGGGACGGCTGCGCCGAGTCGGACCACCTCGCCGTCGTTCGACCACTCGGTGAGCTCGGTGACGCGGTTCAGGTCGAGAATCGCGGGTGGCCGGTGCACGTCGAAGTTCATCTCGACCATGACGTCCGTACCGCCCGAGATGGGCAGCGCGGTCGGGTGTTCGGCCTTCGCCGCGAGCGCCTCGTCCCAGGTGGCGGGCCGAAGGAACTCCATGCGGGTGTCTCCTCAAGTCGTGACCGTCCGGACGGGTGGGCACAGTGCCCGGCCCGGTCGCCCGGGCCCCGGTGTTCGGACCGGCACCTCCGCGTCGTCGCCTCCGCGTCGGTTTTCGGTCACCGGGGTGTGTCCGGCGGCGTGTGGCCAGTGAACCGCTGTGACGGGGGCCACTGGCAGTCACCGATGGCATGAAGCCCCGGCTGTGGTCCCGCCCGGCATCCTGTACGTTCCTCTAAGAAGGACGATCGCGCAGCCCAGCCGTCGGCCGGGCCACACCTACGACCGTAATCCGGCCGTGATTCCCGAGCTACGGCCTCGTGATCCGGGCACCCGTTGGGACGTAACGCCGAGCACGGATGTTCGGGCACACTGTCACCCCGGACCGAGCCCTCGGACCGCCCCCACCCCCGCCGCCCGCCCGTTAGGAGCCTCCGGATGCGTGTCCGTGACCTGCTCGCCCCCGGCGCCCCGCGCCTGCGTCTGCTCGCGGCCGAGGAGGAGCTGGACCGGCAGGTCAGCGGGGTGATGACGACCGACCTGCACGACCCCGGGCGCTATCTGCACGGCGGCGAGCTGGTCCTCACCGGCATGCTCTGGCGCACCGCCCCGGCCGACTCGGAGCGCTTCGTGCGCACCATCGTGGCCGGCGGCGCGGTCGCCCTGGCGGCCGGCGAGGCCGAGGTCGGCCCCGTCCCCGAGGACCTCGTCGAGGCCTGCCGCCGGCACCGGATGCCGCTGCTGGCCGTGCCCGACGACATCGCCTTCGGCACCGTCACCGAGTTCGTCGGCCGCCAGGTCTCCGCCGACCGGGCCGCCGACCTGGCGGCCCTGGTCGACCGGCACCGGCTGCTGGTCTCGGCGGCCGGCGGCGGCGGTCTGGACGCCGTCCTCGACCTGCTCGGCGGCGACCTCGACCTCGACTGCTGGGTGCTCACCCCGACCGGCGCGGTGATCGCCGGCCCGGTCGACCGGCTCCCGCCCGCCGACCGGGACCAGCTGATCCGCGCCCACCTCGCCGCCCAGCGCCAGCGCCGCCGCCCCCCGCACCGGGCCCGCCTCGCGGCCGGCGCCTACTCGCTGCTGCCCGCGCCGGCCGCGCCCGAGGCCGAGGCGCCGCTCGCCGACTGGGTGCTCGCGGTCGCCGGCGACGTCACCGAGTGGACCGCCAAGCGCCAGCAGCTCGCCGAGAACCTGGCCCGGCTGGTCGCCGCCGAACGCCAGCGCCGGGACGAGGGCCGCCGGCTGCGCCGCCGCCTCGCCGACGAGGTGCTCACCCTGCTCCAGCGCGACGCGGACCCGGCCGAGATCAGCCGCACCCTGTACGCCTCCTCGGCGATGGCCGCCCGCTACGAGAGCCGCGAGCCGAAGCCGCAGGCGCCCGAGGGCTCCTGGCTGGTGCTCAGCGCCGAGGGCACCGGCCTGCCCGAGGGCGCGGTGCGGGCGATCCTGGAGGAGGCGCTGGGAGGTACCAGCGACCGGGCGCTGGTCGCCGGCGCCGGGGCCGGCGCGGTGGTGGTGCTGCCCGCGCTGGACAGCCCGGTGCCCGCCGACACCCTGCGCGAGCTGCTCGCCCCGCTGGAGGCCGGGCTCGGTTCGGAGGGCCGGATCACCCTCGGCGTCTCGGCCCCCGCCAAGGAGGCGGTCGGTCTGCGCGGCGCGCTGGAGGAGGCCCGGCACGCCCGCCGGATCGCCGCCGCCAGGGTCGGCCGGGTCTGCGTGGCCGGGCCGGAGGAGCTGGCCTCGCACGTGCTGCTGCTCGCGGCCGTCCCGGACGAGGTGCGCCGGGCCTTCCGCAGCCGGCTGCTGGACACCGTGATCGCCTACGACATCGAGCACCAGGCGGACCTGGTCCGCACGCTGGAGGCGTTCCTCCGTTCGGACGGTTCGTGGACCAGGTGCGCCGCGCAGCTGCACGTCCACGTCAACACCCTGCGGTACCGGATCGGCCGCATCGAGGAGTTGACCGGCCGTGACCTGTCCCGGCTGGAGGACCGGGTGGACTTCTACCTGGCCCTCGAACTCGCCTGACGGCCCCTCCGCACGCCGGCGGCCCCGGAGCTCGGTGCTCCGGGGCCGCCGCCGTACGCGGGGTGCTTCGCTCGGGGTGCTTCGTGCGAGGTCCTTCGCGCGTGGTCCTTCGCGCGTGGTGCTTCGTGCGGGGCGCTCCGTCAGTGGGCCGGGATGATGCCGGTCAGCCACTCGAAGACGCCCGGCACCATGTCCTTCCACACATCGCTGGTGTGCGGCCCGGTGGTCTCGACCACCTGGACCGTGGTCGGCGCCTTGGCGGCACCGGCGACGGCCTGGCCGTCCTCGAAGCCGTCGCCCTTGTTGCCGGAGATGTACAGCGAGACCTTCGGCGGCTGGGGCGCGGCCTTCACGATGGTCACCGGGTTGTTGGCGTCGCGCAGCTTCGCGTCCTTGCCGACCAGCGAGTCCGGCTCCTTCGCCGGGTCGTTGTAGCCGGAGAGGCTGACGCCGGCCCGGTAGCGGTTCGGGTGGGCCAGCGAGAGCTTGGTGGCGCAGTGGGCGCCGGCCGAGTAGCCCGCGATCGCCCAGCGGTCGGCGGACGGGTCGGCCCGGAAGTTGTCCAGGACCATCTGCGGGACGTCCCGGGTGAGCCAGGTGTCCGCGTTGACCTTGCCCGGCACGTCGGTGCAGCCGGCGTCGGTGCGGTTGCCCAGCAGCAGGGTGCGCGGCGAGACCAGGATGAACGGGGCCACCTTGCCCTGCTGCATCAGGGGCTTGAGCTGCTCGGAGACCTTCAGCGTGCCGTACCAGGTGGAGGAGGAGCCGGGGAAGCCGGGGATCAGCTCGACCACCGGGAACTTCTTGTCCTTGTACGCGGGGTCGTTGTACTGCGGCGGCAGCCAGACCAGCACCTCGCCGTCGACACCGGACAGCTGGCCCTTGAGGTCGGTCTTCTGGACGTCGTTCGGCACCTTCGGGTCGTCGACGCCGCGGAAGGCCTGCTGGACCTTGTTGGCCGGCGGGTGCGCCGCGTCGCCCGCCGGGGCGGGCGCGCCCGTGGCAGCGCCCTGACCGGCCCCCGCGGCCGGGTCGGCCGGCGGCACGACCGGCACCGCCCGCACGTGCTTGCCGGTCCCGAGCAGGTCGTCCCAGTTGCCGTAGATCAGGTTGGCGTTGTTGACCATCACGAAGACCATGACCACCGCGGTGGCCTGACAGAAGACGATCATGGCGAGCCTGGACAGGACGCGCAGGGGCTTCGGTCCCTTGACCCGGGCCCAGGCCCACATCGCCACGGCGATGGAGATCGGCACGAGAATGACCGTGCAGACGAAGAACGGCGTACCTGTCAGTTGCATGAATGTTTCTCGTATCCGGGTTCGAAGCCGCCCGGGCCCCACTCGCCCGGAACGCCACCTCAATGGCATCAGACGGCCCGTAACGGGGATCGGTTGCCGTCCGAATCTGTGCGGAACCTGAGAGGAACATCACGTTTCCGTGAAGCTCCCTTTTCGGGTCCGCCCCAGTCTGCCACCCTGGCAGGCTCTGCCCGGACCTGGCGTCCAGCGGACTCCCAGGAATCCCCCCGCAGGGCACGATACCGTCCGGACGGATCGGCCCGCCGGGCGAGGCGGTGCGAACGCCCGTCCGCCGGGAAGCGAGACTATGGGGATGAGCACAACCCGCATGAGTCCCGTCCGCCGGCTCCGGCCCGTCGCTGCGGCGCTGGCCGTCCTGGCCCTGACGGTCGCCGTCGCCGGCTGCAGCAGCACCGGAGGCAGACGCGCCGAGGAGGCCCGCGCCAAGGCCTCCGCCGCCGCCGGCGGCGCCGTCACCACCCCGCGCTGGAAGGTCGCCATGGTGACCCACGCCGGGGCCGGCGACGCCTTCTGGGACACCGTGCGCAAGGGCGCCGAGCAGGCCGCCGCCAAGGACAACATCACCTTCCTGTACTCCAACGACGCGCAGACCCAGAACCAGGTCCAGCTCGTCCAGGCCGCCATCGACCAGAAGGTCGACGGCCTGCTGGTCACCCTCGCCAAGGGCGAGGCGATGGCCGACGTGCTCGGCAAGGCCAAGGCCGCCGGCATCCCCGTCATCACGATCAACTCCGGTCAGGAGTTCTCCGCCCGCTTCGGCGCGCTGACCCACATCGGCCAGGACGAGAGCACCGCCGGCCAGGCCGCCGGGACCGAGCTGGCCGCCCGCGGCCGCAAGAACGTCCTCTGCGTCATCCACGAGCAGGGCAACGTCGGCCAGGAGCAGCGCTGCGGCGGCGCCAAGGGCACCGCCGGCGGCGCCTTCCAGGTGCTCTACGTCGACGGCGTCAACATGCCCGACGCCCGCGCGGCGCTCTCCGCCAAGCTCCAGGCCGACCCCGCCATCGACACCGTGCTCACCCTCTCCGGCCCGATGGCCGCCACCGGACTCCAGGCGATCCAGGACGCCCGCCGCCCGGTCGAGCTCGACACCTTCGACCTGGGCACGCAGGTGGTCTCCGGCCTCAAGGCGGGCACCGTCGGCTTCGCGGTCGACCAGCAGCCCTACCTCCAGGGCTACGAGGGCGTCGACCTGCTCTGGCTCTACCGCTCCAACCTGGACATGCTCGGCGGCGGCAAGCCGGTCGCCACCGGCCCGCAGATCCTCACCAAGGACGACGCGGACGCGCTCGCCGAGTACGTCGCGAGGGGGACCAGGTGAGCCCCTCGGACGTCCTCGCCCAGGGCCGCGAGCGCCCGGCCGCGCTGCGCCGCCTGGCCGGCCGGCCCGAGCTCGGCGCGCTGATCGCCGCCGTCGCGGTCTTCCTGGTCTTCGCCGCCGTCGCCGAGCCCTTCCTGCGGGTCTCCTCGCTCGGCACCGTGCTGTACGCGGCCTCCACCATCGGGATCATGGCGGTACCGGTCTCGCTGCTGATGATCGGCGGCGAGTTCGACCTGTCCGCCGGCGTCCTGGTCACCACCGCCGCGCTGACCTCGTCGATGGTCTCCTACCAGCTCACCGCGGTCACCTGGGTGGGCGTGCTGGTCTCGCTGGCCGTCACCCTCGCGGTCGGCCTGTTCAACGGGTGGATGCTCTCCCGCACCAAGCTGCCGAGCTTCATCGTCACCCTCGGCACCTTCCTGATGCTGACCGGCGCCAACCTCGGCGTCACCAAGCTGGTCTCGGGCACCGTCTCCACCAAGCCGATCTCCGGCATGGAGGGCTTCGCCTCCTGCCGCTGGCTGTTCGCCTCCGAGGTGACCGTCGGCGGGCTGACGATCAAGGCCACCGTCTGGTGGTGGCTCGGCCTGCTGCTGGCCGGCAGCTGGGTGCTGCTGCGCACCCGCTTCGGCAACTGGGTCTTCGCGGTCGGCGGCGACGCGGCCGCGGCCCGCGCGGTCGGCGTCCCGGTCGCCCGGACGAAGACCGTGCTCTACCTGTTCGTCGGCTTCGGCGCCTGGGTGCTGGGCCAGCACCTGCTGTTCTCCTTCGACACCGTGCAGTCCGGCGAGGGCGTCGGCAACGAGCTCATCTACATCGTCGCGGCCGTCATCGGCGGCTGCCTGATCACCGGCGGCTACGGCTCGGTGGTCGGCTCCGCGCTGGGCGCGCTGATCTTCGGCATGGCCAGCAAGGGCATCATCTACGCCCAGTGGAACCCCGACTGGTTCAAGTTCTTCCTCGGTGCGATGCTGCTGCTCGCCGCCCTGCTGAACACCTGGGTCAAGCGCCGCGCCGAACGGGGGCCCCGATGACCGAGCTGCTCTCCCTCACCGGGATCGGGAAGACCTACGGCACCGTACGGGCCCTGGAGGACGTCTCGCTGACCCTGCGGTCCGGCGAGATCAGCTGCGTGCTCGGCGACAACGGCGCCGGCAAGTCCACCCTGATCAAGATCATCGCGGGGCTGCACCGGCACGACGAGGGCACCTTCACGGTGGCCGGCGAGGAGGTCCGCCTCGACTCCCCGCGCCAGGCCCTGGACCGCGGCATCGCCACCGTCTACCAGGACCTCGCCGTCGTCCCGCTGATGCCCGTCTGGCGCAACTTCTTCCTCGGCTCCGAGCGGGGGCACAAGCGCTGGGGCGGCCTGAGCATCGACGCCGACGGCATGCGCGCCACCACCCGCCGGGCCCTCGCCGACATGGGCATCGACCTGCCCGACGTGGACCGCCCGATCGGCACCCTCTCCGGCGGCCAGCGCCAGTGCGTGGCCATCGCCCGCGCGGTGCACTTCGGCGCCAAGGTGCTCGTCCTGGACGAGCCGACCGCCGCGCTCGGCGTCAAGCAGTCCGGGGTGGTGCTCAAGTACGTCACCGCCGCCCGGGACGCCGGCCTCGGCGTCGTCCTGATCACCCACAACCCGCACCACGCCTACCTGGTCGGCGACCACTTCACCCTGCTGAAGCGCGGCCGCATGGCGGGCAGCCACGCGCGGGCGGAGATCGGCCTGGAGCAGCTCACCACCGAGATGGCGGGCGGCTCCGACCTGGCCGAGCTCTCGCACGAGCTGGCCCGGCCCGGGACCGGGGCCTCGCCCGTCGATCCTGCTCGCCCCGCCGACCCTGCTCACCCCGTCGATCCCGCCGATCCCGTCGATCCCGCCGAGGAGCGTCCCCAGCCGTGACCAGCCCCCACGGCGGCAACCGTCCGCCGGTCCTGCCCACCCTGCTCGGCCTCGGGCCGCGCGCCGAGCGCCGCCGCCGGGCCCTGCCGGCCGGCCTGCTCCGGCTGCCGACCATCGGCGTGGACATCGGCGGCACCAAGGTGGTCGCGGGTGTGGTCGACGGCGAGGGCAAGGTACTGGAGAAGCTGCGCACCGACACACCCGACAAGTCCAAGAGCGCCAAGGTGGTCGAGGACGTCATCGTCGAACTGGTGCTGGAGCTCGCCGACCGGCACGACGTCCACGCGGTCGGCATCGGCGCGGCCGGCTGGGTCGACGCCGAACGCTCCACCGTGCTCTTCGCCCCGCACCTCAACTGGCGCGGCGAACCGCTCCGGGAGGCGCTCAGCTCCCGGCTGCGCTTCCCGGTCGTGGTCGAGAACGACGCCAACGCCGCCGCCTGGGCCGAGTGGCGCTTCGGTGCGGGCCGGGGCGAGGAGCACATGGTGATGCTCACCCTGGGCACCGGCATCGGCGGCGCCGTCGTCCGCGACGGCTACGTGGACCGGGGCAAGTACGGGCTGGCCGGCGAGTTCGGCCACATGCAGGTGGTGCCCGGCGGCCACCGCTGCCCGTGCGGCAACCGGGGCTGCTGGGAGCAGTACTCCTCCGGCAACGCGCTGGTGCGGGACGCCCGCGAACTGGTCGCCGAGGAGTCCCCGGTGGTCCAGGCCCTGCTGGCCCGGGCCGGCGGCACCGTCGAGGGCATCACCGGCCCCCTGGTCACCGAGGCCGCCCGGGCCGGCGACCCGACCGCCACCGAACTGCTCTACGACGTGGGCACCTGGCTCGGCGTCGGCATCGCCAACCTGGCGGCCGCCCTCGACCCGGGCCGCTTCGTCATCGGCGGCGGCGTCTCCGAGGCCGGCGACCTCCTGCTCACCCCCGCCCGCGACACCTTCCGCCGCACCCTCACCGGCCGCGGCTTCCGCCCCGAGTCGACCATCGTCCACGCCGCCCTCGGCAACGAGGCCGGCCTGGTCGGCGCCGCCGACCTCGCCCGCCAGGTCGCCCGCCGCTTCCGCACCATCAAGCGCCGCCGCGTGGAACGCGCGGTGCTGTAGCGGGCTCTACCGCGAATGCCTCCGGAGCAGGAAGTCGGTCCGGCCGACTTCCTGCTCCGGAGGCATTCCGGGGTGGTTGTCAGCCGGCGGACTTCCAGTGGTTGCGGCCGTCCGTGCTGGGGCTGCAGACCATCGGCGTGCCCGCGCTGGTCACCCCGGTCGCGCCAGCGGGGGAGCAGTACGAGCCCGGGTGGACGGTGGCACCGCCGCCGCTGCTCGAACCGCCGCTGCTCGACCCGCCGGTCGTCGAGGACCCGCCGGTCGTCGAGGACCCGCCCGTGGTCGAGGAACTGCCCGTCGAGCCGTCACCGCCGGTGGTCGAGCCGCCGGCCGGGGTGCCGGTGGGCGCCGCCGGGGTGGGCTTGGTCGCCGACTTCGAGGTGGGGGCCGCCGGTGCCCGGGTCGGGGTCACTGGCGCGGGCGGCTCCGGCGTCGGCGTCTCGACCGGCGCCGGAGCGGGTGCCGGCGGCTCGGTCGGGGTCGGGGTCGGAGCGGGGGACGCCGTCGGCGTCTCGACCGGGGTGGGCGTCGCGGTGACGGTCACGGTCGCGGTGGGCGGGGTGACCGGGGCGGGGGGCTGCGGGGCCGGCTTCGGGGCGGTCGCCGCGCTGATCCAGACCAGGCAGCAGAACGCCGCGACCGCGCTGCTGAGCAGCTTCCTCCAGATCGGCCGGGAAGGCCGGGTCCAGGCGATCAGGAAGCTCGCGAACGGGAAGACCAGGAAGCTCGCGATGTGCACACCGCGCCGCTGCCACCAGGGGCGGGGCGGGTCCGGCGGGGCCACGACGGGGAACGGCGGGGGCGGGGGCTGGTACACGGGAGGGGTGTGTCCTTGGAGTGAGGAGCCATGTGCCCGCACAAACTACCGCTCACATGACAAGCTCTTCATTCCTTCATCTGTTCGAATTCGAAATATGACCAACCGATCCGGTCCGTCCGCAACGCCCGCGTCAACTACCCGTTGGTAGCGTCGAGGCGCTGTTGTCGGGGTCATGGCTCCTGTGAAACAACGGAGTTGACGTCAATTCAGACAATCGGGAGGACTCCGGATGAGAGCGCTGGCACGAATCGCACCGCCGTTGCTGCTCGCCACGGCCCTGGTCTGCACGGTCGCCGCCGGGCCGGCCGGGGCTGCGGCGCCGCCGGCGAAGGTACCCGAGGCGGTCGGCCGGGGCGGGGCGGTCGCCAGTGTGGACGCCGACGCCACGGCGGCCGGGATCGAGGTACTGCGCAAGGGCGGCAACGCGGTGGACGCGGCGGTCGCGGTGGCGGCGGCGCTCGGTGTCACCGAGCCGTACTCGGCCGGGATCGGCGGCGGCGGGTACTTCGTCTACTACGACCACGCCACCGGCCGGGTGCACACCATCGACGGCCGGGAGACCGCCTCCCGGACGGCCGACACCTCGCTGTTCCTGGAGAACGGCAAGCCGCTGCCCTTCGCCGACGCCGTCACCAGCGGCCTGTCCGTCGGAGTGCCCGGCTCCCCGGCCACCTGGGAGACCGCCGTCGGGCTCTGGGGCCGGCGCAGCTTCGCCGAGGCCCTGGAACCCGCCCGGCGGATCGCCGAGCGCGGCTTCACCGTCGACCAGACCTTCCAGGACCAGACCGCGCTCAACGAGGCCCGGTTCAAGGACTTCCCCGACACCGCCAAGCTCTTCCTGCCCGGCGGCGCGCTCCCGGCGGTCGGCTCCACCTTCCGCAACCCCGACCTCGCCGCCACCTACCGGCAGCTCGGCCAGGAGGGCACCGAGGCCCTGTACCGGGGCGGGATCGCCGCCGACATCGTCCGCACCGTCCAGCACCCGCCGGTCGATCCGGCCTCCGGCCGGGTCGCCCGCCCCGGCAAGGTGGACGCCAATGACCTCGCCGACTACCGGGTGCGCCGCCAGCAGCCCACCCATGTCGCCTACCGGGACTACGACCTCTACTCGATCGCCCCGTCCAGCTCCGGCGGCACCACCGTCGGCGAGGCGCTCGGCATCCTGGAGGACGGCGAGGTCGCCGACTACGACGCCACGCAGTACTACCACCACTTCCTGGAGGCCTCGCGGCTCTCCTTCGCGGACCGCAACCGCTGGGTGGGCGACCCGGCGTTCAACGACGTCCCGGTCAAGGAACTGCTCTCCGCCCGGTACGCCGCCTCCCGGGCCTGCCTGATCAGCCCCGACCGCGCCCTGACCAGCCCGGTCGCGCCCGGCGACCCGCGCCACCCCGCCGCCTGCACGACCGCGGGACCGGCTCCGGCCGCCGAGCCCTACGAGGGCCTGAGCACCAGTCACCTCACCGTGGCCGACCGCTGGGGCAACGTCGTCTCCTACACGCTGACCCTGGAGCAGACCGGCGGCAGCGGCATCACCGTCCCCGGCCGGGGCTTCCTGCTCAACAACGAGCTGACCGACTTCAACTTCACCCCGCTGGTGCCGGGCGTGCCCGACCCCAACCTGCCCGGCCCCGGCAAGCGGCCGCGCTCCTCGCTCTCGCCGACCATCGTGCTGCGCGACGGCGAGCCCGTGCTGGCGGCCGGTTCGCCCGGCGGCGCGACGATCATCACCACCACCCTCCAGGTGCTGCTCGGCCGGCTCGACCGGGGGCTGAGCCTGGAACAGGCGATCGCCGCGCCGCGCGCCAGCCAGCGCAACACGGCCGCCACCCAGGCCGAGCCCGCGTTCCTGGCGCTGCCCGAACGGGCGCGGCTGGAGGCGCTCGGCCATGTGTTCGCCAGTACGCCGGAGATCGGGGCGGCGACCGGTGTCGAGCGGCTGCCGGACGGCCGCTGGGTCGCCGCGGCCGAACCGGTGCGCCGGGGCGGCGGCTCGGCGGCGGTGGTCCGGCCCGAGCCGTAACACCGGGGGCGGTGAGGTCGGGAGCGGTGACGCCGGGCGCTGTGCGGTCCGGCGTCGTGCGGTCCGCCGTCGTGCGGCCGGACGGCTTTGTCGGTGCCGTTCGGTAGATTCGGGGTGGGCGTCGTCCGGGGACCGGGGCGCCCACCCCGTCCGTACCGAACCACCGGGAAGGCCGCCCGCCGTGACCGTCCGCATCGCCACCTGGAACATCAACTCCGTCACCGCGCGGCTGCCCAAGCTCCTCGAATGGCTGGAGAGCGCCAAGCCGGACGTGCTCTGCCTCCAGGAGCTGAAGTGCGCCGCCGACGCCTTCCCGTACGAGCCCGTCCGCGAGCTCGGCTACGAGACGGCCGCGCACGGCAACGGCCGGTGGAACGGTGTGGCGATCCTCTCCCGGATCGGGCTCGACGACGTCGTCCGCGACCTGCCCGGGCAGCCCGGCTACCTCGCCGACGACGCCCTGCTGCCCGACGTCGAGCCGCGCGCGATCGCCGCCACCTGCGGCCCGGTCCGGGTCTGGTCGGTCTACGTGCCGAACGGGCGCGAGGTCGACCACGCCCACTACCGCTACAAGCTGGAGTGGCTGGAGGCGCTGCGGGTGGCCTCGCTGGACGACGCCGCCGGTGAGCGCCCGTTCGCCGTCCTCGGCGACTTCAACATCGCGCCGACCGACGAGGACGTCTTCGACCTGGCCGCCTTCGAGGGCCTGACCCACGTCACCCCCGCCGAGCGCGCGGCCCTCGCCGCCCTGGACGCGGCCGGCCTGCACGACGTACTGCCCCGCCCGCTCAAGTACGACCGCCCCTACACCTACTGGGACTACCGCCAGCTGGCCTTCCCGAAGAACCGGGGCATGCGGATCGACCTCACCTACGCCAACAAGCCCTTCGTGGACGCCGTCACCGACAGCTATGTCGACCGCGAGGCGCGCAAGGGCAAGGGCACCTCGGACCACGCCCCGGTGGTCGTCGATCTCGACCTCTGACGCCTGGGGAGGGCCGGTCGCCGACCGCGGCCGGCTCTCCCTCGAACGGGCCAGAGCGGTGGCCGGGCGCGGAGGGTGTGCCTACCGTCGGTGAGTGACCGGGTGTAGTTGTTCGATCACGTGGACTTCGGAGTCCCCGGCTGCGCCCGAGAGAACCCGGAGGTTCCGGTATGCGCCCCACGCGTACGGCCGCCGCCGCCTTGATCGGCGCGACGGTGCTGACCGGCCTGACGGCCCCCCTCGCGCTGGCCAAGGACGGCGCGGCCTCGGTCAGCCCGTCCCAGGCCGCACCGGGCCAGACCGTGACGGTCACGGTCGCCTGCGAGAAGTCCGACAAGCCCAACGCCAAGACCATCACCGCCAACTCGCCGGCCTTCGAGGGCGGCCCGGCCACCCTCACGCTCGGCTCCGACGGCAAGCACACCGGCTCCGCCCGGCTGGCGGGCAAGAACAGCGGCGAGAACAAGATCGACGGCAGCTGCCCGGACGGCGGCGCCTTCACCACCAATGTCACGGTGACCACGGTCTCGGTGTCCACCGGCGGCTCCTCCGCGCCCTCGGGCCTGGGCGGTTGGAGCGAGGCGGCCGGCGAGTGGGCGGGTTCGCTCGGCCAGTCCGGTGCCGGCAGTCAGCAGGTCGCCCCGCACGGTGCGGTGAAGACCGGTCTGGGCGGTTCGGTGGCTGCCGACCCCGCGGAACTCGTCGGCGGCGCGTTGCTGGTGGTGGGCGGGATCGGCGGCTTCTGGCTGCTGCGTCGGCGTTCGGCCGGCGCCGGGTCCGTCTGAGGGAACGGAACGGGACGTTTCCGTTGGTGCGGCCCATTGGTGCGGCCTGTGGCGTGTGGGCCGGACCTGGGCAGGGTGGCGGGTGTTCGTGGACTTTGC
>NZ_JAIY01000003.1:478807-480453 GCF_000710405.2 Kitasatospora sp. MBT66
GTGCACTTTGCAAAGTCGACGGACAATTTGCAAAGCCGGGTGCCGTCGGACGGAGCGTCCGACGGCACCCGGCGCGTTCGGCCGGTGTGCGGTGTGCGGTGTGCGGTGTGCGGTGTGCGGTGTGCGGTGTGCGGCGCGCCCGGGCGTTCGTCAGGGCTTGGTGGCCGCGAATTCGGTGCCCGCAGCCGCAGCCGCAGCCGCGGTCACACCCAGGCCGGGGCCGTGCCCGGCCCGGCGGCTGTCGGGGCTTCGGCCGCCGTCGGACCGTCGGCGGCGGCCTCCCGCTCCTCGGCGGCCCGCAGTGCACCGGTCGCCAGAAGGTACTGCGCCAGGAGGTAGGTGGCCATGATCCAGAAGTCGTGCCCCGGCAGCTCCCGCCACTTCGCCAGCTTGGTGGCGATCAGCGTGTCCGAGAGCAGGAACAGCGCCCCGCCCAACCCGCCTCGCGCCCCGAGCCCGGCCGAGGCGACCGCCGTCGAGGCGAGCAGCAGGCTGTAGCCGGCCACCGGGGCCCGCAGGTCCCCGAGATCGGGCCAGAGCCGGCCCACCATCGTCACCCAGGCCGTCGCGTACGCCGCCGCGACCACCATCGTCCGCCGCCGGTCGGTCAGCGCGCCCTGGCCGACGAACATCGTCACGTAACACACGTGCGCCGCCGCGAACGATCCCATTCCGGCCAGGAACGCGGTGTCGTTGCCGAGCTGGAGCAGCACGTCCCCGCCCGCGCTCAGCAGCAGCGCCGGCGCGAGCAGCTTCGGCGCGCGCCGGCCCGCCTCGGTGGCCCGGGTGACGCTGTGCGCGGCGAGCAGCGGCATCAGCGCGGGCTTGGTGGCGTGGCGCAGCGCGGGCGTGCCGGTGAGCAGCGCCCCCAGGTGGGCCGCCGAGGTGGTGGCGTAGCCGGTGAGCAGGCCGCCGGCGGAGCGCAGCCGGCCGCCGAGAACGGCGCGGGTGGTCGTACGGATGCTCATGCGGCGGTGTCCTTCGGGCGGTGGGGGAGCGGACGGGGCCGGCGGTGGGGCGGCCAGGGGGCGGGCGCGCCCGCGCCGGTCACCATCCTGCCGGGCACCGCGGGCGACCGGCAGGGGGTGTGGAAGAGATTGTTACCGGTGCGTAGGTCCGGCCGTGCAACCGGGGTGACGTGTCGCCCGCCGGACGTCGGTCCGGCGCCGGTCCGGGCGTCGGCGGTCCTCCTGTCGCGGCCCGGCCGCCGTTCGGCCGGATGTCGTCGGGACCCGGGTAGCTGCCAGCGAGGGCCGCGCCCACCGTCTAGTCTGGTCCCCGACATGGAGCAGCAGGAGTACGCGACCGGCGCCGCGCGGACGGCCGGTGGCACGTCGGACGGGTGCACGGGCGGGGCGGGGCGGGGCACCACCGCCGCCGCCGTCGTCGTACGCGGATCCGGCCCCGGCCCCCTGGTCGCACCCGGCCCTCTGGTCGCCCCCGGTACTGGAGCTGACGCCCCGCAGGACGCCGCACCGGTCCGCGACTCCGGCTCCCCGTCCGTCGCCGGGCTCTCGCCGGACCCCGGGCTGCTGCGGCTCGCGCGCTGGTTCGCCGAGGCCGAGCCCGGCACGGCCGACGACCTCTGCGCCGCCTCCCTCGGCCTCTACCCGGCCCGTCACTTCGGCGCCCCCGCCGGTCCGGCC
>NZ_JAIY01000003.1:480602-506989 GCF_000710405.2 Kitasatospora sp. MBT66
GCCTGCGCCGCGCCCGCCGGGACGCCGCCGCGCTGCCCGTCGTGCTCTCAGGCGCCAAGCCGGGCAAGCCCGGCCGCCACCGCAAGCCCGAACGCTCCCGGGGTGCGGGCGCCGTCCCGCAGGATCGTTCCGCCGCGACCACCGCCGCCGAACGCCGGATCGCCGCCCGGCTGCTCCTCGCCCACCCGCTGGTGACAGCCTCCGGGCCGCACGCCGACGGCTTCCCGCTGATCCGCCGTCACCGCGACTGGCTCGCCGAGCGCTTCGACACCCTGCTCGGCTACCGCCTGGCGGTCGGCCCCTGGCACGCCCGCCTGCACAAGGCCGGACTCGGCCCCGGCGCCACCCGCCGCCTCGAACACCCCGCCACCGGCGCCCCGTTCACCCCCGGCTGCTACGCGCAGCTCGCCCTCGCACTGGCCCTGCTGGTCGACGCCCCCGAGCGGCTCCCGCTGGACGGCCTGCTCGCCGCGATGGACGCCGTCCGTCCCGGCCCCGGCCCGGTCGCGCGGCCGGCGGACCGGGCCGAACTCGCGATGGCGTTCGCCGTGCTCGCCGACTGGCAGGTGCTCACCGACCTCCCCGCCGCGGCCCTCGCCGACCCGGCCGCCGCCGGTCCCACCGTGCTGACGGTCGACCGGGAACTCGCCCGCGCCGTCCCGGTCGGCCCGCCCGCGCTCGCCGACGACGCCACCGACCTCATCCGCCGCGCCGCCGAGGCCGAGCCGGGCACCGCCGTCCGCCGCCGCCTCGCCGAGACCCCGGCGGTGCTCGCCGCCGACCTGCCCGAGGACCAGCGCGCCTGGCTGCGCGACCACGGCCGCACCGGCCCGGCCGCGCTCGCCGACTTCCTCGGCCTGGAGGCGGAGCAGCGGGCCGAGGGCGTCGCCCTGCTCGACCCGGCGGAGGAGCTCACCGACCTCGCCCTGCCCGGCGCCGACACGGCCGCCCAGGCCGCGCTGCTGCTGGTCGAGCGCCTGGTCGAGGAGGTCAGGCCGCTCCCGGGCGAGACCGCGGGCACCGATGTGCCGGTCCCCGACGCGCTGATAGACGGCGTGCTCGGCGACATCGCCGACGAGTACGGTCTGCCGGCCGGCTGGCGCCGCGACTACCTCGCCGACCGCACCGCGCTGCGCCGCGACGCGCTCGACCTGCTGCACCGGATGGGCCTGATCACCCCGGCCCCGCGCGGCACCCGCCCCCCGGGCTGGCTCCTCCGGGCCCCCGCCGCCCGCTACGCGCCGGCCCCCGATCTTCTCCCCGCCCCCGGCACCGGCCGCCACTCCCGGCCCGACCCGGATCTCACGATCCCGGCCCCCACCGCCCCCCGGGCCGGCCAGCCGGTCTGATCCCGGTCCGTTGCTCCGGGCCGGTCGACCCGTGCGACGTCCGTCGGCCTGCGCGGGCGTCCCCGCCGCGCTTCCTCACCAGCCCCTCGGCCCCGGCACCGGTCGTCACCCGAGGTCCGACCCGGGGCCGACGATTCCCGCCCCCGAGGCCGGTCCACCCGCCCGGCCTCCATCGGCCCGCCCCCGGTCCCCGGGCGGAAGCAGGCGGGAGCAAGCACGGGAAAGCCCGCGCCGCAGCGGGGCGGGGCGGGCGATGGTGGGCCGTGGTGCGGCGGTGCCGGTGTGTCCGGTGGGGCTACTTCCGGACGGTCGCCGTGGCGGTGGCGACGGTGCCGTGCTGGACCGTTTCGACGGTGGCGCCGACACCGAGGATGCCCAGGGCGACGGAAGCGAGTACGGCGGAGCTGGCCAGGACGCGTCGGTGGCGCTTGGGCATGGGGAAGCGCGGGTCCTGGGAGGTCGCCGGAGGGATGGCGTTCATGGCAGGGAGGTTTCCAGGGCGGTGTTAACGATCGCTACGTGCGGGTGAAGTCCGGATGGGGGGTGGGCGTCGGCTTGGGCGACAGTTGCAACGCCGCAGGTCACGCCCGTGCCCCGGGGTGGGCGGCGGCCCGCCCCGGGGAGGTGGGGTTCACCCGGTCGGGGGACGCCGGTTCCCGCGCCGGGCGTCGGCCATGGCCTCGCCGACGGCGACCCGGACGGCGTCCCGCAGGCCGTGCGCGGGGTGGAAGCGGGACGGTCCGGCGGCGGGGTCGGTGCGCAGCTCCTTCACCAGCGCGACGCACAGCAGCAGCATCACCCCGACGAACGGCAGCGCGACCAGGATGGTGGCGTTCTGCAGCGCGGTGAGTCCGCCGGCCAGCAGCAGTGCGGCCGCGACCCCGCCCATCAGCACGCCCCACACCACCACCAGCCAGGTGCGCGGGTGGAGCGAGCCGCGGCTGGAGAGCGAGCCGAGGACGAGCGAGGCGGAGTCGGCGCTGGTGATGAAGAAGGTCATCACCAGCAGCACGGCGATCACGCTGGTCACGGTGCCGCCGGGGAGCGAGCGCAGCATTTCGAAGAGCGAGGCCTCGGCGCCCTGCGGGATGGTCTCGACGAGGTCGGCGGCGCCGGTGCTGTCGAGCCGGATCGCGGTGCCGCCCATGACGCAGAACCAGATCACGGTGGCCCCGCTGGGTACCAGCAGGACGCCGACCAGGAACTGCCGCACGGTGCGGCCGCGCGAGATGCGGGCGATGAAGGTGCCGACGAAGGGGGCC
This sequence comes from Kitasatospora sp. MBT66, assembly GCF_000710405.2. NCBI lineage: Bacteria > Bacillati > Actinomycetota > Actinomycetes > Kitasatosporales > Streptomycetaceae > Kitasatospora > Kitasatospora sp. MBT66. Next base: position 483,214 of record NZ_JAIY01000003.1, read on the forward strand.
CAGGACAGCCACCAGGCCCAGTAGAAGATGGTCCAGGTGCCGAGCCAGTTCTCGTCCGTGAAGGCGCCGGTCTGGGTGGACATCGCGAGCAGGTCGGAGAGGTAGCCGCCGACGGTGGAGGGGATCGCGTCCAGGACGAAGACGGTCGGGCCGACCACGAAGACGAAGAGCATGATCAGCGAGGCCAGCACCACATTGGCGGTGGAGAGCCACTTCACGCCCTTGTGCACGCCGGAGAAGGCGGAGAGGACGAAGGCGGCGCTCAGCGAGGCGATGATCACCAGTTGGGTGCGCTCGGTGTTGCTGACGTCGGAGACGTAGCCGAGGCCGTCGGCCACCTGGAGGGCGCCGAGGCCGAGGCTGGTGGCCGAGCCGAAGACGGTCGCGAAGACGGCGAGCAGGTCGATCGCCCGGCCCGGCCAGCCGTCGGCGCCGCGCTCGCCGATCAGGGGTACGAAGGCGGCGGAGATCCGGTTGCCCCGGCCCTTGCGGAAGGTGGTGTAGGCGAGCGCGAGGCCGCCGACCGCGTAGATCGCCCACGGGTGCAGGGTCCAGTGGAAGAGGGAGAACTCCAGCGCCTGCTGGGCGGCGGCCGCGGACTGCGGTTCGATTCCGGAGCCGGGCTGCGGGGCGGCGAAGAGCTGGAGCGGCTCGCCGACGCCGTAGAACATCAGGCCGATGCCCATGCCCGCGCTGAACATCATGGCCACCCAGGCGAGGGTGGAGAACTCCGGTTCGTCGTCGTCCCGGCCGAGCCGGATCCGTCCGAAGCGGCTGAACGCGAGCACCACGGTGAGGGCGAGGAAGATGTCGGCGGCGACGACGAAGAGCCAGCCGAAGTTGTGCAGGACCCAGCCGAGGGCGGTGCTGGAGGTCCGGCCGAGGTTGTCCTCGGCGAAGATGCCCCAGGCGACGACCCCGAGCACCGCGACCGCGCCGATTCCGAAGACCACCCGGTCGACGGGGAGGGTGGCGGCGGGTTCGTCCGGCGGCCCGGCGGGCTGACTGGTCATGGGGTACCTCTCGCGGCGTACTGGCGGGCCGACGGCATGCGTCGGCGACATGATCTAAAAGGGATACATGTCGTACTATGTCCAGTCCTCGTCGGGAGAGTCGGGACGGCGCGCCGGGAGGCGGTGACCTGAGGGGCCGTCAGTCGGTCCGGGGCGCGACGGGCGGCGAGGGGCCGCAGGCGGGGTCAGGCCGCGACGGGAAGCGGGGCCGCCGGCAGCGGGGTGGCGGGCCCGGCGGTGTCCAGGTAGCCGGCCAGCGCGTTCCGGCTGCGGGTCAGCTCGCCGATCCGCGCGTCCAGTTCGGCCAGCTCGCCGCGGAGGGTGGCGAGCAGGTCCGGGCAGGACTCCAGGGCGGGGACCGGCCCGCTGGCGCAGGGGAGGATCCCGACGATCACCCGGGTGGGCAGGCCCGCCGCCAGCAGGCCCCGGATCTGCCGCACCCGGACCGTGTCGCCCTCGCCGTACTCGCGGTAGCCCCCGGCCGAGCGGGCGGGCCGGAGCAGGCCCTGCTCCTCGTAGTACCGCAGCAGGCGGGTGGACACCCCGGTCAGGCGGGCGAGTTCTCCGATGCGCATGACCGGGCGAACGCCGCCGCCCGGCCGGGTGTTCCCGCTGCGGGCCCGCCGTCGGGGATCAGGCGGCGGCCGGGTGGGCGGGGTGCTCCGCCAGGAACCCGAGCAGCAGTTCCCGCAGCTCGGGCAGCCGCTCGACCATCGGCAGGTGGCCGGCCGTCAGCTCGACCAGCCGGGCCCCGGGGATGCCCTCGGCCAGGGCGCGGTGCTGCTCCGGCGGCACCAGTCCGTCCTCGGTGGTGCTGACGACCAGGGTCGGTACCCCGATCCTGGCCAGCTCGGCGCGGACGTCGGCCCGGGCGGCCAGGTCGAACTGGGCGTGGAAGCCGGCCGGGAGCGGGGCGGCGGCCAGGGCGGTGCGCAGCTCGGCGAACTGCTCGGCGGGCAGCGCGTCCACCCAGGTCCGGCCGAACACCACGGTCAGCATCTGGTTGGCCATCAGCTCGGGGTGCCCGGCGAGGGCGGCCGCCTGGTCGACGAGCAGTCGGAACCGCTGTGAGCCGCCGGCCACCCCGGAGAGCAGCAGCAGCGAGCGGACCCGTCCGGGGTGGCGGGTGACGGCCCGGACGGCCACGGCGGCGCCGAGCGAGTAGCCGGCCAGGTCGAAGGTGTCCAGGCCGGCCGCGTCGGCGGCGGCCACCAGACGGTCGGCCAGGTCGTCGAGGGAGAGCTCGCCCGGTTCGGCGGGGCTGTCGCCGGAGCCGGGGAAGTCGGGGGCGACGACCGTGCGGCGGGCGGCGAGGTCCTCCAGCAGCGGGCCCCAGTTGTCGCGTGCGCTGCCGCCCGCGCCGTGGGCGAGCAGCAGCCCGGGGCCGCTGCCCAGGACGGTCCGGGCGAGCGGCGCGGCAGCGGAGGCAGGCAAGGCAGTGGAGGCAGCGGAGGCAGTGGAGGCAGCGGAGGCGGGGGAGGCGGGCGCGGTGGTGGGCCGGGTGGTCATGGCGGTGCTCTCCTGGGCGGGTCGTGCGGAACGGGCGGTCGGGGCCGGACGGCCGGACCGCTCCGCACGCTAGGAGTTCACACCGGTGTGAAGGTCAAGCCCGCCGCTCCGCCCGGGTCGCCCCGGCACGCGGGCACGCGGGCATGCGGGCAGGTCGGAGCGCGGGCCGGCCGGAGATCTGGCCCAGGCCGGCCCGCGCCCGCGTCGGGCCTCAGGCCGTGGACGTGACCTCGTACGGCGCCGGGCTCGGCGTCTCGTACGGGTTCAGCACCAGCCGCACCACGTCCTCCAGCCGCCGTCTGGCGTCGCCCAGCGTGGTGCGGCCGGTCACCCAGGCGGTCAGCTCGCCCTGCCAGGCATGGCCGACGATGTGCCGCACCAGGTCGCTGGCGGCGGCCGGCACCTCGTCGGCCATCACCGCCTGGAGCGCCGTGCTGTCGGCCCGGGCCATGCCCTGGAGCGCCTCGCTGGCGAAGGGGTCGGTGGAGGCGGCGACGGCCACCCGCAGCCGGGCGAGTTCGGGCTGCCGCTGGTAGGCGCGCATGCCCCCGCGGACGAACCGCGCCACCCGGTCCGTGGCGCCCAGGCCGGCGCGCGGTCCGCGCAGCTCCGCCACCAGGTCGGCCAGCAGCAGCCGGTGCCAGTCGGCGATCGCCGCCGCCAGCAGGTGGTCCTTGGAGGAGAAGTAGCGGTACGCCGTCCCCAGGGCGACTCCGGACCGCTCGCAGACCTGCTTCATCTGCAGCCGCTCGACGCCGATCTCGTTCACCAGGGCGAGCGCCGCCGCGATCAGGCTTTCGCGGCGTTCGAGCTGACGCGGAGACATCGCCTCCACCGGCCGTGGTGACAGGTCAACCTTGGTCACCCGCACCATGATACGGGCCGGGGCCGCTCAGGAATATGACGCCGACCGGCCGCCCGCCGTTCGCCCCTCGGTCACAGGGCGCGGGCGGGGCGGCGAGCGGCGGGCGCGGCGGGGCCGACCGGGCGGCGCGGCCGGACGGACCGGGTGGTCAGCGGGGCGCGACGAGGCGTTCGCGGATCAGCGCCTCCTGGACGGCGGAGGCCACCAGCCTGCCCCCGCGGTCGTAGAACTCGCCCAGCGCCAGCCCCCGGCCGTCCGAGGAGGACGGGCTGCGCTGGGCGAACAGCAGCCATTCGTCGGCCCGGAACGGCCGGTGGAACCACATCGCGTGGTCCAGCGAGGCCATCAGCAGCCGGGGCGGCTCGGTGCGCTGGAAGAAGTTCGGCTGGACGTGCAGCCCGGCGGTGGAGGCCAGGGTGAGGTCAGAGAGGTAGGTGAGGGCGCAGACGTGCAGCAGCGGGTCGTCGTCGGGCAGCGGGGAGCCGGCCCGCAGCCAGACGAACTGCTGCGGCATGCCGGGCACGGCCGGTGGCACGCCCGGCGCGTCCGGCGGGACGAAGCGCAGTTCCAGGGCGCCGAAGCCGCTGGCGGCCAGTGCGGCCCGGGCCTCGTCGTCCCAGTGCGCGAAGGCGTCCGGCAGCTCCTCGGGGCCGGGCAGCGCGGGGATCTCGCGGTGCCGGTCGGCGGCCGGCTCGGGGCGCTTGAAGGACGCCGAGAGGGTGAAGACGGTCTCCCCCCGCTGGAGCGCCGTCACCCGCCGGGTGGCGTAGGAGGAGCCCTGGCGGACCCGGTCGACCCGGTAGTCGATCGGGTGGCCCGGGTCGCCGGGCGTCAGGAAGTAGCCGTGCAGCGAATGCACCGAGCGGTCCGCCCCGATCGTCCGCCCGGCCGCCACCAGGGCCTGCGCGGCGACCTGGCCGCCGAACGCGCGCATCGGCGCCCCGGCGTGGCAGCGGCCGCGGAACGTGTTCTCGTCGAGGGTCTCGATCCGCAGCAGATCGGCGAACGGTCCGACCGTGTCGATCGCCCGTCTGTCCTGTTCGGTCAGCTCTGTCACGGGCCCATAGTGGCAGACCGGGGCGCCCCACCGGTGTGACGTGGGTAACCCGTCCGGGCGAACACGCTTGCTAGAACGTGTTCCATTGTCTCGATCCCGGGGAGGGTCGACGGCGGTGCGGCGCAGGGGCGGACGGGCCGCCGCCGGAGCCGGGACGGCCGATTGTCAGTGCCCTGACCTAGCGTTACGGGCATGTCGCAATCCGCACACGCGTACGCCTATCTGCGCCCGTCCGCCGTCCTCGACGGCGCGGCCGGCCGGAGCCTCGCCCTGGAGACGTCCGGCGGCGCCACCCCGCTGGGGGAGGCCGCCCACCCGCGGTTCTTCGCGGGTTTCCTGGCCGAGCCGGCCCCGGCCGCCGCCGCGCTGCTCGCCGTCGCCGACGTCGCCGCCGCCCGGTACTACCAGCCGCAGCTGCGGGCCTCGCTCGACCCGGTGGTCACCGCCAACGGCGACCGGCTCCGGTTCGAGTCCTTCTCCGGCTGCTGCGGCGTCTACGCCCGGCTGGACGTGCTCGCCGCCGGTCTGGACGGCGGCGAGATCGGCCACGGCACCACCAATGTCGACGTCAACAATCCGTTGCGAGAAGCACTCACCCGGATCGCTCCGGCCGAGCCGCTGCACCTCGCCGTCGGCCCGGACGCGCTGGAGGTCACCACCTTCGACGGGCCGGTCGTCGAGAAGAAGGTCCCGCTGCCCGAGCGCTGGCTGCGCGGCTTCGCCGAGACCCAGGTGACCGCCGCCGGCTTCGACCTGCGGGCCGAGCTGCCGGCCGCCGAGGCGGTCCGCTTCCTCCGCTCGCTGCCCCGCGGCGGCCGGGCCGGGGCCAGGACGGTCCAGTGGGTGGTGCCGGCCGGGCGGACCCTGCGGCCGACCACCAGGCCGGTCGCCGGTGCGGTCTGCCTGCCGGGGCCGGAGCGGCTGGCCGCCCTGCAGCGGGTGCTGCGGCACGCCCGGGCGCTGCGGATCTACGGCCCGCCGGTGGCCGGGGACGGCCCGACGGCCTCCGCCTGGGAGGTCGAGCTGCCGGGGATGCGGCTCACCCTCACCCTGTCGCCGGACGCCTCCCGGGGCTTCAGCGGCGAGGGCGGGGTCCTCGGGGCGCTGGCCACCGGCACCGCCGAGCCGGACGCCGACCTGGTCGCGGCGCTGCTCGCCTGGGAGCCGAGGATCGAGGTCGCCGAACTCGCCGAGCAGGCCGGCCTCACCCCGGCCCGGGTGCGGGCCGCGCTGACCAGGCTCGGCACCGCCGGGCAGATCGGCTACGACGTGGCCGAGGCCGCCCACTTCCACCGCCGGCTCCCCTACGAGGCGGGGCGGGCGGAGTCGGCCAACCCCCGGCTGAAGGCCGCCCGCGCGCTGGTCGCCGCCGGCGCCGTCCGGCTGGAGGAGGGCGGCGCGACGGCGGTCGTCACGGTGGACGACCACATCCAGCGGGTGCGGACGGAGGCGGCGGGCGCGGTCGGCTGCACCTGCCTCTGGTGGGCGAAGTACCGGGGCGGGCGCGGGCCGTGCAAGCACGTACTGGCGGTCGGCATGGTCCGCGAGGCGCGGGCCCACGGCGGCGGAGAGCAGGAGGGGACGCGATGAGCACGGGGACCATGACGGAGGCGCCGGCCGGGGCGGGCGCCGGGGCGGCGGCCGACGCCGTGCAGGCGGTGCTGCGGGCGGTCGACGAGGGCGCGACCGACCGGCTGCCGCGGCTGCTGGCCGCGCTCGGGCCCGCCGAGCGGCGCTCCTGCGTCCCGGCGCTCAAGGAACTGCGCCGGGCCAACCGCGGCGAGTGGACCAAGCCCGCCAACCAGCGGATGTGCGCGCTGCTGGTGGCCGGTGCCGGCTGCCACCCCGGCCCGGCCGGTGCGGCCGCCTGGATCGGCTCCCGGGACTTCACCGGCCGCTCCTGGGCCCGCCACCCCGCCCTGGCCGAGGTCGTCGAGGCCCAACCGGAGGAGTGGCAGATCGAGGTGGTGGGCCGACTCGCCGCCAAACGCGGCTCCGGCTTCAGCTGGGACCTCTTCCCGCTGATCGAGCGGGTGGTGCGGCGCACCGGCTGCACGGTGCCGGCCTCCGACGAGTTCACCGCCGAGTGGCTGCGCTCCGGGGCCGGCCGGGAGAACGGCCCGCGCGGCAGCGCCACCACCCTGCTGGAGCGGCTGCGGGCGGACGCCTTCACCCCGGTCCTGCTGCCCCGGGTGTTCGAGCTGGACGACGTCGCCTGGTCGCTCGACGCCGGGCTCGGCACCAGGCCCGGGGACAGCTGGCCGGCGGCGATCGCCGGGCTGGCCGAGGACGGCCCGATCGGGCGGGCGGAGCTGATCGACCTCTGCCTGGGCCGGCTGGTGCGCGGCGGCAGGGCCGCCGACCAGCGGGCGTTCCTGGGAGTCCTGACCGCGCTCGCGCCCACGCCGCAGGAGTACGCGGCCCGGGTCCGCGACCTGATGGCGCTGCTCGACGGCCTCTCCGCGGTGGCCGGGCACGCCCAGCAGGTGCTCGCCGGGCTGGACGAGGCCGGGCTGGTCGAGCCGGAGCTGGTCACCGAGGCCTCGGCGGTGGTGCTGTTCCGGGCCGAGAAGAAGCTGGTGCGCGCCCAGCTCGCCTGGCTGGAGCAGGCCGCGCGGAGCGCGCCGGAGCGCTCCGGGCCGGTCGCGCTCGCCGCCGCCGAGGCCTTCGGCCACCCCGACAGCGCCCTCCAGGAGCGGGCGCTCAACCTGGTCGCCCGCCGGCTGAAGGCCGCCGGCGAGGCCGTCCTGCCGGAGCTGCGCCTCGCCGCCGAGGCGCTCGATCCCGTCCACCACGCCCGGGCGGGCGCGCTGTTCGGCGCCGTGCTCGGCGGCTCGGGGGAGGACGACACCGCCTGGGACGAGCTGCTGCCGCCCGCCCCCGAGCCCGCCCCGCTCGGCGAGCCGCTCGCCACCCCGGCGGAGGTCGCCGAGGAACTGGCCGTCCTGCTGGCCGCCGGCCGGCCCGGCGTCGCCGTCTTCGAACGGGTCCTGGACGGCCTGGTCCGGCACGCCCACCGCGACCGCCCGGCGCTGGCCGGGGCGCTGGAGCCGGTGCTGCGGGCGCACCCGTGGCAGAACGTCGGCCGCTGGCAGGACTGCGGCCCGACCGACGCGCTCTACCTCGCCGCCGTGGTGGCCGGCCGGGTGGACCCGCACCGGCCCGGTCACATCTTCCGGAACAAGGGCCGGCACCCGCTGCGCGGCGAGCACAACACCGTGTACGGCACGGTGCTGGCCGCCCGGATCTCCGAGGCGGCCGAGCGGGTCGCGGCCGACCCGCTGCCGCTGCTGCTCGCCACGCCGACCGACGCCACCGGCGCGATCGCCGCGAGCGCGCTGGTCGGGCGGATCGCCGCCTACGAGGCCGCGGGCGCGGCGGCCGCTCCGGCCGACCTGAACGCCGCGCTGCTGCGGGTCGCCCCGACGGCGGACCCGGAGGTGCTGGCCGCCGCCGACCGGCTGGCCTCGCCCGCCGGGCGGTGGCTGGCCGGGTGGCTGCGCGCGGGCGGCCTGCCGGGCCAGCCCTCGGAGCGGGTGCTGTTCGCCCCGGCCCCGGCGTCGCTGCGCCCGCTGCGGTACTGGGACCGCTGGTGGGAGGCCCTGAAGCGGCTCGCGGTCGCCCAGCCCGGCAGCGGCGGACCGGCCGGTCCCGCGGGCGAGCGGCTCGGCCCGGACTTCCGGGCGCTGCTGGAGGGCACCGAGCCCAGCGTGGCCCGGGTCCGCAAGCAGGACGAGTGGCTCTGGGAGCCCACCGAGCACTGGGCCGCGATGCTCCCGCACCACCGGGAGGAGCTGGCGGCCCGCTGGCTGGACCGGTTCGCCGACTCGGCCGACCGGGAGCGGCGCGGCGCCGCCCGGATGCTGGTCGTGCTCGCCGAGGCCGGCGGCCCGGCCGGGCTGGCGCTGCACCTGGCGCTGGCCTACTGTCTCGGCGCGCGGTTCCCGGAGGACCGCACCGCCGCTGTGGACGCGCTGCTGGTGCTGGCAGCCCGGGGCGACCTGGACGGCGCCCTGCTCGGCCGCGAGCTGGGCGAGCTCGTCACGCTCGGGACGGTGAAGCCGAACCGGCTCGCGCACGCGCTGGGCACCGCCGCCGACACCGGGGCCTACGCCACCGTCTGGTCGGTGCTGGCCCCCGCCCTGCCCGCGCTGCTCGGGGGCGAGGCCCTGCGGGGCACCGCCGACGTGCTTGCGGTCGCGACCGCCGCCGCCCGCCGCTCGGGTGCGCGCGGTCCGGTCGCGGAGGTGACCGCCACCGCGGCCCGCCCCGGCGCCGCCCGTCTGGTGAAGGAGGCCCGAGCGCTGCGCGACGTCCTGGCCGGGGGCTGAGTCGGGGCACGGGCACCAGCGCGCCCGGAACGGCGGCGGCATCCCGTCCGAACCCTGCCCGACCCCGTCCGAGCTCGTCGGACCCCGTCCGAGCCCGTCCGACCCCGTTCGTCGCGGTCCGTCTCGGTCCGTCGCGGTCCGGCTCCCCCCGACGGCCCGTCACGGGGGCCTGCCGGGCCGGGCGGAACCGCCACACCCTAGGGTGGGCGGGACCCCTCCGCCGCGCCCGTCCGGAGCCTCCGTGCTGCACCTGCGTCTGATCGTTCCCGTCGACCTCCGCGACACCGTGCTGAAGTGCCTGGACGACTGCGTCGGGGTGACCCATGTGGTGGTGCTGCCCGACGCGGCCGTCCGCCCTGCGGGGGACGTCGTGCTCTGCGACGTCGCCCGGGAGTCCGCGGACGAGGTACTGGTCGGCCTGCGCGGGACCGGCCTGCCCGAGCGCGGAGCGATCGACGTCCAGGAGATCGGGCTGACGCTCTCGGCGGCCGCCGACGAGGCCGAGCGTCTCGCACCCGGCGAGGGCGCCGACGCGCTGGTGTGGGAGGCGGTCTCCGAGATCACCCACGAGGAGTCCACCCTCACCGGCGTCTACCTCGCCTTCCTCGCGGTGGCGACGATGCTGGCGGCCTGCGGGGCGGTGCTGGACAGCGCGATCCTGGTGGTCGGCGCCATGGCGGTGGGCCCCGAGTTCGGACCGCTGGCCGGGCTCTGCGTCGCACTGGTGCAGCGCCGGGCGCGCCCGGCGCTGCGCTCACTGAACGCGCTGGTCACCGGATTCGCGGTGGCGATGGCGTCGACCGTCCTGTTCACCCTGGTGATGGACGGCCTGGGGCTGTTCACCCGGGAGGAGTTCGACGCGGCACGGCCCAACACCTCGTTCATCTGGCAGCCGGACGCCACCTCGTTCGTGGTGGCCTTCCTGGCGGGCATCGCCGGACTGCTCTCCTTGACCTCGGCGAAGGCCGGGATGATGGTCGGGGTGGCGATCTCGGTCACCACCGTGCCGGCCGCCGCCAACGCGGCGGTCGCCCTCGGTTACGGAGACTTCCGGCAGTTCTGGGGCTCCAGCCTGCAGTTGCTGCTGAACCTGGCCGGCATCGTGCTGGCCGGGCTGCTCACCCTGGTCGTGCAGCACGAAGCCTGGGAGCGGATCCGCCGCCGGGCCCGGCGGGTCCGGCGGCCGCGCGCGGCCGGCTGAGCCCGGCCGCGGCAGCGCGGTGGCGGCGCGGCGCTCAGACCGGGACGCCGTCGTCCTCGGACGCCCGCCGCGGTCGGCGCGAACCGTCCGGGCCGGGCGACGCAGGCCCCGCTGTCGCGTCGGCGTCGGGCGGCACCGTCCCGGCCGTCGTGTCCGCCGACCCGTCCGGTACCACCAGCGCTGTGCCGTCCCCGGGCGGCGCGGCCACCGCCCGCCACCAGCGCCGCAGCGCGGGCGGTTCGACCGGTTCGAAGGGCTTGCCGGGGCGCGGCACCACCAGCCGGGCGCCCTGCGCCCGCGCGGCGGCGACCACCCGCTCGGCGGGCTCCTCCCACGGGTGCGGGGCGAGGTTGAAGGTGCACCAGTGGATCGGCAGCAGCACCTCGCCGCCGAGGTCGAGGTGCGCCCGGACACCCTCCTCGGGCGTCATGTGCACCTCGGGCCAGAAGTCGCTGTAGGCGCCGACCTGCACCATCGTCGCGTCGAACGGGCCCAGTCGGCGGCCGATCTCGGCGAAGCCCGCGAAGTACCCGGTGTCCCCGCTGTGGAACACGGTCCGGCCGCCGCCCGCCACCACCCAGGACGCCCACAGGAACAGCGGGCTGGTGCGCGGGCCGCGGCTGCAGTAGTGCCGGGCGGGGGTGGCGGTCAGGGTCAGTCCGGCCACCTCGGCCGACTCCCACCAGTCGAGCTCGACGATCCGGTCGGCCGGCACGCCCCAGCACTCCAGGTGCGCCCCGACCCCGAGCGGTACGGCGAAGGTCGCGCCGGTGCCGATCAGCGCCCGGACGGTCCCCATGTCGAGGTGGTCGTAGTGGTCGTGGGAGACGACCACGACGTCCACCCCGTCGAGTTCGGAGAGCGGCAGCGGCACCGGGTGGAGCCGTTTGGGGCCGGTCCAGGAGAAGGGCGAGCAGCGTTCGCCCCAGACCGGGTCGAACAGCACCCGGCGGCCGCCGATCTCGGCGAGCACGGTGGCGTGGCCGAGCCAGGTGAGGCGAAGGCCCGAGGCGGGCGGCTCGGCGAGGTCGACCGGGAGCAGCCGGTGCAGCGGCACGGCGGCGGCCGGGACCCGGCGGACGCGGTCGGCCGCCAGTTGGGCGCGGGTGATCTCCAGCGGGCTGCGCTCGTAGACCAGCCGGCGGGTCGGTACAGGGTTGCGGAAGGCGCCGTCGGAGAACTGCGGGGAGCGGTGGATCCGGGCCAGTCGTTCGCCCCGCGGCTCGGCGCCGAAGGCGTCCGTCCGGACCCGGTGCCAGGCCGCCCGGGGCAGCCCGGTCAGGCTGGACAGCCCGGTCCGGCCGGGGGGCGCGGTGAGGGCGGAGGACAGGCCGGGGACGCGGGAGTACCACGGGGCGGCTGGGCGGGGCACGGCACCTCCAAGGGCGGCGACGGATACCTGGCATGCCGGGGCGCGCACCGTCGGCGGGGACACCGGTCGGTACGACAACCATCTCGTCGGAGGTTACTCGTGCTCGGCCCTCCGGACCCGGCGAGCGGCGGCCGCCGTCCGCCGACCAGGGGCCTTCCCCTGTGATCAGGAGTAGAAACGGGTGATCGTCTCGGCGACGCAGTGCGGCTTGGCGCTCTCCGCGCTGGTGATGGTGAACCGGACCACGGCCTGCACCCCGCCGGACACCTCGGTGGCCGAGACGAGTTCGGCGGTGGCCCGGATCGCCGTCCCGACCGGCATCGGGGCGGGGAAGCGGACCTTCTCCGAGCCGTAGTTCAGCGCCATCCGGACGCCCTCGACGCCGTAGCACTCCTTGGCCAGCACCGGGATCATCGACATCGTGAGGTAGCCGTGCGCGATGGTCGAGCCGAACTGGCTCTCCTTCGCCCGCTCCGGGTCGACGTGGATCCACTGGTGGTCGCCGGTGGCCTCGGCGAACAGGTCGATCCGTGCCTGGTCGACGGTGTGCCACTGGCTGGTCCCCAGCTCGGTGCCGACGGCGGCGGTCAGCTCGGCGAGGGAGGCGAAGATCGTCACGGAGCGCTCCTGAGGGCGGGCGGGCGGTGCGACAGCGGTCGCGGTGCGGTGGTGCGAACTCCGCAGAGTATGCCTACTCGCCGGTCACCTGTCAGGGGTCCGCCGCAGGCGCCCGTCCTGGGCGGTCACGTGCTTGGTGCAGTCGGCCTCGGGCGTGCGGGACCCTCAGGCGTGCGGGACGGCGTGGCCGGACGCGGACAGCCGACGGCCGCTGATCAGTTCGGGCACCACCGCGACGAACATCGGGTCGGGCTCGTCGGTCCAGGGCCGCAGCCCGGAGCGCAGCGCGCGGAGGATCTGCTCCGGGTCGCGCAGGATGTCCGCCCGGCCGTGGACCAGCACGCTCCAGCCGTTGCGGGTGAGCGGGTCCAGCCGGTCGGCCTGGAAGGCGACGACGGTGCCGTCCAGCCCGCGCGCGGTAGCGCTGTCCCGGCGCACGGCGAGCAGCAGGCGCCCGTCCGGGACGACCTCGAAGGAGACCGGCAGCACGGCCGGGAGCGCGTGTTCGGTGTACACCACGCGTCCGACGGGCACGGTGCTGAGCAGGCGGAGGCACGCCTCGGCGCCGAGTTCCTCCGGTTCGTCGTCCAGTGCGTCGTCACGGTCCATGCGTCCGATCGTCCCCCTGCCGGGCGCGGGCGGACAGGGCCCATGGTCCTTGAACGGCAGGGCTTTGGGGCCGTCGTCCGGACGCGGACGGGCGACGGGGAACGCGCGGAGGGCAGCTGGAGGACGGCCGCGTCGGCCGGACTCGCCGAGAAGGCGGCGCCCGGAGTCCGGACGCCGACACTCCGGGGCGATAGCCTGCCCGGCGGTGGCACCGGGGCGCACCGGTTGTGCCGCGGGCCCGGAGCGGGCGGCGGAACGGTTCGGCGGCCCCGGAGGACCGGGTCCGGGGCAGGGGCAGGAGGGGGCGGTGCGGGTGGCAAGCGGGATCGATCTGGTGGTGATCGGCGCGGACGGCGGGCCGGACCGGGCTTTCGGCGGTTCGGCCCGGGCGGCCGAGGGCGCCCGGGAACTGGCCGAGGTGCTGCCCGGGATGTGCTTCGACACCGGTGCGGCCGACAGCCGGGTCACCGTGGTGGAGCCCGGCGCGGACGCCAACGCCATGCTCACCGCCGTCCGGGAGGCGGCCGCCCGGCCGGGCCGCTGGCTGCTGGTCTGCCTGGTGGGCCAGTTGGTGGCCGACCCGCGCGGCCGCCGGCTCGCCCTGGTCACCGCGGGCTCCACCGCCGACAACGCCTACCGGCGCGGGCTGGCCTGGGACTGGGTGGTCAGTGCGATGGTGCACGGCGACCAGGAGGAGGCGCTGCTGCTGGTCGACGCGGTGGTCGACAAGGACACCTGGGCGGCGCTGGAGCGCGGCGGCGGCGAGGACGGCGCCGGGGAACTGCTCAGCTACCCGAGGGTCCCGCTCTGGGGCCGGATCGGCCGGCACGCGCCCGCCCGCTACACCCCGGGCAGACGCGGCCGGGAGGCCGTCCTCCCCGGCGGCCCCGGGTCGTTCAGCCGCTCGCTCGCCACCGTGCTGCGGCAGGGTGTCCCGGGAGCGCCCGCCGCCGTCGGTCCGCACGACCTGCAGCCGGCCGTCGGTGCGCTGCTCGACGGCGGCGCCCCGCAGGAGGGGGACGGCGCCGGTGCGCCCCCGCGGCAGGGCGAGGCGCCGGGTGTGCGCCTGCTCGTACCGCCGGAGGGCGGGCGCCTGTTGATGCGCAATCGGGCCGCGATTCGGGGCGCATTGGCCGGATTGTCGCTTTCCGAAGAACTGTTGGCTCTTCTGTGGCGGGAAAGTGCCCCGACGGATCCTCCTTCCGCGTAAGGTCAGGAGGCCCCAGGTGTTGCCGTGAAGGCTCGGTTTGGCGAAGAATCGATGCTCGCGAGGCAACACCGGCGGGACTGCGGAATTCTTCTGGCGGCCCCGGACCACACACGGGGCCGGCTGCGACAAGGTGGGGCGATGCGGCAGCGCGGAATTGTGTTGCGCCCTGGGGCGGTTGGGATCGGTGGGGTGATTCTGGCGTTGCTGCTGAGCGGCTGTTCCAGCAGCGGGGCCGGGGGGTCCGCCGATCGACTGGGGACGAACGCGCCCACGGTTGCGGGGGTGACTCCGGTACCTCCTTCGGGTGGTTCGGCAAACGTCGGGAACGCGCCGACCGACGGCGTCGAAGGCGCCGCCGCACGCGATGCGGTGAGGGCCTATCAGGACTGGTGGAACGCCCAGGCCGAGGCCTATGCGCAGCCGGACTCGGACGGGTCGAACTTCAGCACCTTCGCGTCCGGACAGGTACTGACCGACGCGCTGGTCAACCTCAAGCAACTGCACGACGCCAAACTGGTGATGACGGGCACTCCGAAGAATTCCCCGACGGTGAAGTCCGTCGACATCACGGCCGATCCGAACACCGCCGTGATCGAGGACTGCCTGGACGTGTCCGGGTGGCACCAGGCGGACGCCGCGACCCGCGCGGTCATGGACCCGCCCGACCGGCTCACCCGGTACGTGGCGACCGTTTCGCTACGACAGTTCCGAACGCGTTGGCTGATCCACGAGTTCAAGCGGGAGGTGGGACGCACATGCTGAAGCCGGTACGACGATGGGTGATCGGCGCGCCGCTGTTCGCCGGATTACTGATGGCCCCGACGGGCACCGCCGTCGCGGATTCCACTCCCACCGGGGGTGCGACCCGCTGCCATGTGAACGTGATCTGCACCGGGACGAGCGAAACCACCACCAAGCCGCCCAAGGGCGGTGGCGGTGGTGGTGGGGGCGGGACCGGAAGCGGGCCGCAGGTGTGCACCTACAACGGCCGGGAGTTCGCCTGCAACAATCCGGAACTCGGTTGGTTCAGCGCCTCGACCGGCTGTTACTGGCGGCTCGCCAGTCCGCCGCCTGCGGCGAGCGATCCGGTCTGGAAGGGCCACAAGCCCGAGGACGGCGGGGTCTACAACCCGACCTGCGTCCAGGGCGACGGCACCCTCAGCCCCGGCCCGCCCGAGTTCTTCGCCCAGCCGCCCGCCGGTCCGCCGCCGGACAACCCGGTCGCGCTGGCCCACGACGCCGCCGACGAGATCGTCTTCCCGGACCCCGTGCCCGGCATCGCCCCCGAGGGCACCTCCGTGGTGGGCGTACCGGTCTGGTTCTGGCTGGCCAACCCGCAGCCCCCGGCCGCGAAGACCGTGCACGGCAACGTCATCGCCGTGACCGTCACTCCCCGGCTGAAGAGCCTGGAGTGGAGCCTCGGCGACCAGCTGGACCCGAAGAAGGAGACGGTCAAGACGTGCGTGGGCGCCGGAACCCCGTACGACCCGAAGTACGGCGCCACCCCGTCGCCGACCTGCGGCCATGTCTTCACGACCGGCTCCGGCACCCGTAAGGACGGCCTCTTCTACGGGACCCTCACCGTGCACTGGGTCGGCGACGTCACCATCACCGGCGGCACCCAGACGGTGGCGCCGATCGACCTGGAGACCAGCGTGCGGCTCCAGTTCCCGGTGGCCGAGGTGCAGGTCCTCAACTAGCGGGTCCTCGACCCGCAGGGTGCTCGGCCGGGTGACCGGACGACGCCGCAAGCACAGCACCGACCGACGAACGACGCGAGGAAGGCCGAAGCCCGGTGGAGAACCGTACCTTTGCCGCATCCGGCTCCGGCACGTCCGCCACGGCGACCGCGAGCAGCACCGCGCCCGCGCCCGTGGCAGTGCCGGAGCAGGGGCGCGGTGCCCCGCGCACCCCCGGGCGGGCGCTCGGCGCCCGGCGCAGGCGGCCCGCCGTGCTGGCCATGGCGGTGGCCCTGATAGCCGCCGGCGGGCTGGGCGGCGCGGTGCTCTACAACAGCACGGGCCAGCGGATCACCGTGCTGGCGCTTGCCCGTGACGTTCCGTGGGGTCAGGCGCTGACCGAGGGCGACCTGGTGACCGTGCGGATCGCGAGCGACCCGGCGCTCAAGCCGCTGGACGCGGCCGACCGGGCCAAGGCGATCGGCATGCGGGCCACCACGGACCTCCACCGGGGCGGGCTGCTCACCAGGTCGGACCTCGCGCAGTCGCTGGTCCTGAACCCGGGGCAGCTGCTGGTCGGCGTCGCGGCCCGGCGCACCCAGCTGCCGGCCACCCGGCTCCAGCCGGGCCTGCCGGTGATCGTGGTGTACACCTCGGACGGGGGGCGGTCGGAGACGCTCGCCGCCACCGTCTACAACGCCGGTCGGCCGGACAGCGACGGCAGCCAGGTGTTCGACGTCGTCGTCAACGAGGCGGACGCCGCCAAGCTGGCGGGCTGGGTGGCCACCGGGCGGATCCAGGTGGTGCTGGCCCCGCGCCCCTCCGCCGCCTCGCCCGGCGCGGCCGCCCCGGGCACGCCGGCCCCCGGTGCCACCGGCACCCCCGCCGCCGGTGCGCCGACGAGCGGTGCGGCGGCCCCGGCCGCCGTCTCCGGGGCGTCCGCGGGAACTCCGGTCGCCGGGACTCCAGCTGCCGGTGCGCCCGCCGCCGGACGCCCCGCGGCCTCGGGAGCGCCGACCGGGGCGGGTGGGAACTGAGATGGCCGTGATCGCGGTGGTCGGCGCCCCGGGGGCACCCGGCGCCACCACGACCGCGCTGGCGCTGCTGCTGGCCTGGCCGCTGCAGCCCGGTCGCCGCATCCTGCTGGTCGAGTGCGACCCGGACGGCGGCGCCGTCCTGGCCGGCGCCCTGGAGGGCCGGGTCGAGGCGGTCTACGGACTGCGCAACCTCGCCGTGGCCGACCGCCGGGGACTGCTCGCCCAGGCCCTCTGGGAGCAACTGATCGACCTCTCCCCGGCGGGCAACGCGGAACGCCTGCTGCTGCCCGGCCTGACCGACCCCACCCAGGCGCCCGGCCTCGCCTACACCTGGGAGCCGCTGATGGAGGTGCTGCACGGGCTGGAGCCGCAGGGCTACGACGTCATCCTCGACCTCGGCCGCTCCGGCGCCACCGGTACCAGTGCGGTGCTGGCCCGCCGGGCCGACGTGGTGGCCGCCGCCGTGCGCACCACCCTGCGCGGGCTGAGCGCGGCCCGGCCCCGGCTGGCCACGCTGGCCGAGGACCTCGCCTCGGCCGGTACCGGCGCCGACGCGCTGGGCCTGCTGCTGATCGCCGAGGGGCCGTACTCGGGGGCCGAGGTGTCCAAGGAGTTCGGGCTGCCCGTGCTGGGCCTGCTGCCGCACGCGCGGCGCACCGCCCAGGTGCTGTCGGACGGCGGGGACGTCACCGACCGGCGGTTCGTCCGCTCGGAGCTGATGCGCACGGCGCGGTCGGCGGCGGACGAGATCCAGTTGACGGTCCGGCGGCGGCGCCAGCGGCTCGCTCCGGCGGCGGCGGGGCCCGCGCAGCTCGGGCCGGGGACAGCTGCCGGGCCGGGGACGGGTACCGGGCCGGTGGCGGAGGCCGTCGGGCTGACGGCGGTGCCCGGCGCCGGGACGGCCGCACCGGCCGGGCCGCAGCAGCCGGACGCGGCCGGGTCGGGGTACGGGTACGTCCGGCCCGCGGCGGCGGCCTCGGCCCCGCAGCCCGCGCCGACGTACCAGCAGCAGGCGTACCAGCAGTCGTACCAACAGCCGGGACAGCAGCCGGGACAGCAGGTGTACGAGCAGCAGGCGTACGAGCAGTCGTACGGCCAACAGCCTTACGGGCAGCAGCCGTACGAGCAGCAGCCGTACGGGCCGGTGCCGCCCGTGATCACCACCGGCCCGGTGGCGCCGCTCGCCGGGCTCGCGCCGCAGCCGGCCGCCCCGGCGCCGTTCCCCGGGCACGGGCAGGCCGGCCAGCCGTACGCCGACCGGGCGTACCCCGGGGGCCCGTACCCCGAGGCCGTGTACCCGGGCGCCCCGTACCCCGACAGTCCTCACCCCGGCGGCCCGTACCCGGAGCCCGGATCGTCCGCCCCCGCCCCAACCCCCGCCCCCGCTCCCGATGCCCGGGACCAGACCGTCGACGGGGAGGTGCTCCGTGCGCGGTAGTCCGCTGCACCAGCAGCCCGCGACCGACCCGGCCGCGCTGCCCTGGTCGACGCCACTGCCCGGCCCGGTCGGGCCGATGACCACCGGCCGGGTCACTCCCGGACCCACAGCCCCCGGCCCGACAACCCCCGGCCCGGTGGCCCCGGGCCAGGCCGCCGCGCCGGCGGCTACCGTTCCCGCCGCCGCGGCCACACCCACCGCCGTCCCCTCCGCGCTGCCCTCGCTCGACCGGCGCGGCGCCGGCACCCGGCCCGCCGTCGACCCCGCGGTAGCGCGCGAGCTGAAGCGCCAGGTCGCGGCCGAACTGCACCAGCAGATCACCCGGTTGACCTCCGGATCCGGTGGCGAGCCGGATCGGGCCACCCGTCGTCAGCGCGGCCGCGCGCTGATCGAGGAGGCCGTCGCCCGCTGGTCCGACGCCTACGCGCAGACCCACGGCATCCCGCCGACCCGGGAGCAGGACCGCGCCCTCGCCGAGGCCGTCTTCGACCTGCTGTTCCGGGCCGGCCGGCTCCAGCCCTACCTGGACGACCCGGACATCGAGAACATCCTGGTCAACGGCTGCGACGACGTCTGGGTCTCCCGGGTGCACCAGCCGCTGCGCCAGGTCCCACCGGTGGCCGACAGCGACGCCGAACTCGTCGAACTGCTCCAGGACCTGGCCCGCCAGCACGGCGGCGGCGAACGCTCGCTGTCCACCGCCAGCCCGACGCTCGCCCTGCGCCTGGAGGGCGGCATGCGCCTCCAGGCGCTCACCGAGGTCACCCCGCGCCCGTACGTCGCGATCCGCCGGCACCGGGTGGCCTCGGCGACCCTGCCCGAGATGGTCCGGCTCGGCGCCGTGGACGGCACCCTCGCGGCCTTCCTGGCCTCGGCCATCCGGGCCCGGAAGAACGTGATGATCACCGGCACCCAGGGCGTCGGCAAGACCAGCCTGCTGCGCGCGATGGCCGCCGAGATCCCGCCGGACGAGCGGGTCGGCACCCTGGAGTCGGAGTTCGAGCTCTGGCTGCACACCCTCGGCCACCTCCGCCAGGTCGTCCCGATGGAGGCCCGGGAGGGCAACGGCGAGCGGGTGGAGGGCCGGTCGGCGGGCGAGCTGACCATCGGCGACCTCATCCCGGCGGCGCTGCGGATGACCCTCTCCCGGATCATCGTCGGCGAGGTCCGCTCCGGCGAGGTCGTCCCGATGCTGCGCGTCATGACCAACGGTGAGGGCGGCTCGATGTGCACCCTGCACGCGCGCGGCCCGCACATGGTCGTCGACCGTATCGCCGAACTCTGCCTGGAGTACGGCTCGCACATGACCGACGCGCTCGCCTACCGGCTGACCGCCAACGCCGTGGACTTCATCGTGCATGTGTCGATGGTCGACGAGACGCACGTCGGCGGCCGCCGGCACCGCTTCGTCTCGCACGTCCTGGAGGTCGCGGGCCTCGGCGAGAGCGGCCGGCCGGCGCTGAACACCGTGTTCGGGCCGCGCCCCGAACTGGGCGAGCCGCGCGCCGTCCCGCACACCCCGCCGCAGTGCCTGGACGACCTGCGCCGGGCCGGTTTCGACGCGGCGCTGCTCGGCTCCCGCTACGGCAGCTGGGCCGAGCCGCTCCAGCTGCGGATCGGCGGTGGTGCCCGATGATGCCGCTCTTCGTGCTCTGCGGCCTGGCCGTCATGGCGGGCCTGGTCGCGCTGGTGGCCTGGGCGCGCGGAAGCGACCCGGTGGAGGAGGGCGAGCGGGAGCCGTTCAACCCGCTGGCCTCCCGGCTGCACGTGTTCTGGTACGGCGCGCCCGGCACGGCGTCCGAACGGATGGCCCGCCAGCGGCGGATCCAGTTGCCGCTCGCGCTGATCGGGGCACCGCTCGGCTGGCTGTTCAGCGGCATCCCGCTGACCGTGCTGCTGGTTCCGCTGGCGGTGTTCGGCCTGCCCTGGCTGTTCGAGGCCACCCGTTCGGACACCGACCGGATCGAGCGGCTGGAGGCACTCTCGGAATGGACCCAGCGGGTCGCCGACGTGCTGCTGCTCGGCGTCGGCCTCAACCAGGCGATCGTCACCAGCCGCCGCACCGCGCCCGCCGCGATCGAGGCCGAGATCGGCGAGCTGGCCGCCCGGCTGCAGGCGCGCTGGCGACCGGAGGAGGCGCTGCGGCTGTTCGCCGACAGCCTGGCCGACGCCACCTCGGACAAGGTGCTCGCCGCCCTGGTCCTCCGCTCCGGGGACAGTGGCCCCGGCCTCGCCCGGACACTGGCCGACATGGCCGAGTCGGTCCGCGAGGAGGTGCGTCAGCGGCGCGTCATCGAGGCCGACCGGGCCAAGCACCGCACCACCATCCGCTGGCTGGTCGGCATCATCCTGCTGGTCGTCACGGTGGGTTCGTTCAACTCCGAGTACACCGCGCCCTACAGCTCGGTGCTCGGTCAGATGGTGCTCGGCGTGGTCTGCGCGCTGTTCGTGGCGGTGATCGCCTGGATGCGTGCGCTGGCCTCGTACCCGCCCGTGCCGCGGCTGCTGGAGGCCGACCGGCGCAGCCGGACCGTCCGGTCGCGGCGGCGCCGGGGTGACGACACTCCGGACGGCGCAGCCGGTCCGGTCCCCGCCGACGGGGCCGAGGGTGCCGTTCGCATGCTCGGGGAGGCCCGATGATCTCCCCGTGGTCCGTGCTGGCCGGTGCCGTCGCGGCGGGCGGCCTCGCCATGCTGATATCCGAACTCCGGCCCTCGCCGCCCGATCTGGGACAGGCGCTGGACCGGCTGCACCGCACCCCGGCCGACCGCACTCCCGATCCGGACGAACGGCCGCGCTGGTTCGACCGGATCGGCGAGCGCTCGGTCAACCTGCGCGGGGTCCGGATCCCGGAGCGCGAACTCGCCCTGATCGGCCGCACCCCGGCCCGGTTCATGGCGCACAAGCTGCTCTTCGCCCTGCTCGGTCTGGTGCTGCCGCCGTACCTGGTGGTGGCGGCGCTGGTGGTCGACCTGGAGCTGCCGTTCACCCTCCCGCTGGTGGTCGGACCGCTGCTGGCCGGGCTGCTCTGGTTCGTCCCGGACGTGATCGTCCGGGGCGAGGCCAAGGAGGCCCGGGTCGAGTACCTGCACGGCATCGCCGCCTACCTGGAACTGGTGGCGATGGAGCGGGCCGCCGACCTCGGTCCGGCCGAGGCGCTGCGCCGGGCCGCCGCCGTCGGGCGCGGCACGGTGTTCCGCCGGATCCGGGACTCGCTGGAGCGGGCGGCAACCGACCGGTTGCCGCCCTGGGACGGACTGGACGCTCTGGCCGAGGAGTTGGGCCTGACCCCGCTCCAGGACCTGGCCGACATCATGCGGATCTCCGGTACCGACGGCGCCGCCGTCTACGACACCCTGCGGGCCCGGGCCAAGGGCCTGCGGGGCGAACTCCTGGCGGAGGACCTCGCCCGGGCCAACTCCGACAGCGAGCGGATGGTCGCGCCCGGGTCCGCTCTGACCCTGCTGATGACCGTCCTGATCGTCTTTCCGGCGCTGTACAAGATGCTCAACTGACCCACCCCGTCGCGGAGGTCAGCGCCTCCGTCACCACACCTCACCCCTGGGAGCAGTTCATGAAGAAGCGAATCGACCAACTGACCGTGCTAGTGATGGGGGTGCTGTTGCTGCCCCTCCAGTTCGCCCTGGCGATGTTCCACTTCCGGATGGGCCGCGCCAAGGCCGCCCGGGCGCGCGGGGACAAGGGTGCGATCAGCATCGAGCTGGCGCTCGCCATCATCGCGCTGGTGGCCGTCGCGGGCATGGTGGTGGCGGCCCTGTACGGCCTCAAGAAGAAGGTCGTCGACAAGGTCAACGAGAACCCGCAGTTCGACGGTGGCGGAGCGGCCACGCCGTGATCGACCGTCGTCGTGTCCGCCGGTCCGACCGGGGGGCGATGAGCCTGAGCCTGGCCATCGTCTTCCCGGTCGTCCTGGCCCTGCTGCTGACCGTCGTGCAGACCGGGATGTGGTGGTACCACCGCCAACTCGCGCTGACGGCTGCCCGCGAGGGCGTCGACGCGGGCCGGACGCAGGGGAACCGGACCGACGAGCAGAAGGACCAGGCGGCACGCCGCCAGGCCGAGGACTTCCTGAACCGGCAGGGCGACAAGGACCACCGGGTCGTCACCGACGGCAGCACCCCGGTGCTGATCAGGGTCACCGTCGAGGTGAAGGCCCCGGTGATCATCCCGTTCATCACCCCGCCGACCGTCACTCAGTTCGCGGAGGCCCCGCGCGAGCGCTTCGTCGCGCCGGTGGTCCGGTCGTGAGCGGCGCGGTGCGGTGGTGGCTCTCCGCGCGCTCCGTCCGGCCCGTGCACCGTACCGGCCGGACGGAGCGCGGCGGGCGGTGGAACGGGTTCCTCGCCGGCCGCACCGCCCGGTCCGGGCGTGGGCGGGACGGCGGCAGCGTGGCGATCGAAGCGGCGATCGTCGCGCCCGCCGTGGTCGCGCTGATCCTGGTCGCGGTCGCGGCGGGCCGGGTACAGACCGCCGGCGGCACCGTCGAGGCTGCGGCCCGCTCGGCGGCCCGCACGGCGTCGCTGGAGCGGGGCGGCCGCGCCGCGATGGACACCGCGGCGAAGAAGGCCGCCGCGGACGCCATGCGGCAGCAGGGTGTGCACTGCAAGAAGAGCAGCGTCACGGTCAAGCACGGCAAGCGCAGCAACCAGGGCGTCGATTGGGAGACGGTCGAGGTGACGGTGACCTGTGAGGTCTACCTGGCGGACCTGATCGGCGGACCGAACGTCCTCCCGAAGACGCTCACCGGCTGGTTCGTTTCCGTGGTCGACCGGTACCGGGGTCCGTGAGGGCCGGTTGCGCTCCGGCGGGGCGCGCACGGCCTGCGGCACCGGGGCAGGGCGGGAGAACGGGTCGAGTGCGGCGAGTGGACCCAGTGCGGCAAGTGGACCGAGTGGATGGAGAGTGTGTCGGGTCGTGGGGCGGACGGTGATGGGGCTGTGACGACGATGCGGCCGGACGGGGATTGGAGAGCCGTCGGGCGGGGGAGACGCAAGCGGAGGGCGTCCGGGGGAGGGCGGCAGAGCCGGTGGGGAGGGAAGGCGATGGAACGCGCAGGCACGGTCCGGCCGTTCCGGGCCCGGCTCGGCGGCAGGCCGGACCGCGGGGCACTGTCGATCTTCGTCGCCATCTGTGCGGCTGTCGTAGTGGTGGTCATTGCACTGGTCGTCGATGCCGGCGGCAAGTTGCGGGTCGCCGAGCGGGTCGACGCCTACGCCCAGGAGGCCGCCCGGATGGCCGGCCAGCAGCTGGACGAGGCTGCCCTGTTGCGGGGGGAGGGATACAAGCTGAGGGCACGGCAGTACGTCGAGGCCGCGGCCAACGACTACCTCGCGCTGTACGGCCTGTCCGCCTCCCGCGTGGACTTCTCCCCGGACAACACCACCGTCACCATCACGGTGCAGGCCGAGTTCCGCCCCGTCATGCTGGGTGAGTTGGGCAAACGGAAGATCACGGGCAAGGGGAGCGCCACCCTCGTCCACGGAGTCAAGGAAGCGGAGACCGCCTGATGGCCGCGCCACGCGCCAAGGACCAGACCCGTGCCGGGCGTCCGGCCCGGGGAGCGAACGCCACCCCCGCGTCCGGCCGGCGGCCGGCGCCGCTGCCGTCCCATCGGGCCGGCGGCGGCCGTCGGCGCGGCCGGGGCGGCGCCGTACTCGCCGCGCTCGCGGCCCTGATCACCCTGCTCGTCCTGATGGTCGGCGTGCCCGCCCTGCTGCTGTACGGCACCCGGTCGGTGGCCGACATGGGCGAACTCGCGCCCGACGGCATCGGCGCGCTGCTGACCAGCCCCGACGACGGGCGGCTGTTCCTCTGGC
>NZ_JAIY01000003.1:507180-508017 GCF_000710405.2 Kitasatospora sp. MBT66
GCTGCTGGTGGTGGTCGGCTGGGTCGGCTGGGCGTGCTTCGCGCTCTCCGTCCTGGTGGAGGTCCCGGCCCAGTTGCGCGGCCGGGTGGCTCGGCGGATCCCGGCCTTCGGCTGGAGCCAGCGGGCCGCGGCCGGACTGGTCGGCGCGGTCATCGCCCTGGTGCCGGTGGCCGGTTCGGCCTTCGCCGCCACCGCGGAGCACGCGCCGGTCGTCGCCGCCGCGCAGGCGGCCCCCGGCGTGCAGCTCGCCGCCGCGCAGGACGCGCCGGCCGTCGCCCCCGCCGCCGACCAGCAGGCCGGCTACACCGTGCGGGACAGCCGGCCGGCCGACAGCCTGTGGTCCATCGCCGAGCGCCAACTGGGCTCCGGGGAACGCTGGACGGAGATCGCCAAGCTCAACGACGGCCGGGTGATGGACGATTCGGGGGTTCGCTTCGACGCGGACCGGCCGATCCAGCCCGGTTGGAAGCTCGCCATGCCGGCCGACGCCAAGCCCGACCAGGCGACCCCCGGGCCCGCAGCCCCCGCACCCGCTCCGGCCGGCACGCCGCAGACCGGCCCGGCGGGCGGCGCGGCCCAGGGCGGCACCGTCACCGTGAAGGCCGGCGAGAGCCTGTCGGCGATCGCCCAAAGGGAGTTGGGCGACGCGGAGGCCTGGCCGAAGCTGTTCGAGGCGAACCAGGGCGTCCAGGCGCCCGACGGCGAGCGGCTCACCGACCCGGACGTGGTGGTGCCGGGCATGGTGCTCAGCCTGCCCGGTGCCCCGGCCCCGACCCCGGCCCCGGCTCCCGCTCCTGCCCCCGCTCCGGCGCCCGAGCAGGCACCCGCCCCCGCGCC
>NZ_JAIY01000003.1:508093-509791 GCF_000710405.2 Kitasatospora sp. MBT66
CCGCCCAGGCCCCGGCGCCCGCGCAGCCCTCCGCCCAGGCCCCGGCCCCGGCCGGGACGCCCGCTCCGAAGGTCGAGGCCCAGGCCCCGGCCGCCCACGCCGAGAAGGCGAACGACGACTACGGCGTCGCCCTCGCCGCCTCCACCATCGGCGTGCTGCTCGCCGCGATCATGGTCGGGGCCGTCGCCCGCAAGCGCGGCGGCCAGCTGCGCGCTCGCCGCCCCCGGCACCGCATCGCCATGCCCAGCGCCCCGGCCGCCGCCTTCGAGGCCGAACTGAAGGCCCGCCAGGACGACGCCGGCCTCCACCTGCTCGACCGCGCCCTGCGCAGCATGGCCCGCAACACCGTCCGCGGCGGCAAGCGGCTGCCCGCGATCGTCGCCGCCCGGATCACCCCCGGCCGCACGATCGAACTCCACCTCTCCGGCCCGGCCGCGCCCATCGCGCCGTTCCGCGCCGCCCACACCCCCGACATCTGGTGGTGCGCCGCCGACTCCGAGGGCCTGCTCTCGCCGGCCCAGGCCCGCAAGACCGCCGCCCCCTACCCGGCCCTGGTCACCCTGGGCTCGGCCGCGGACGGCTCGATCGTCCTCGCCGACCTGGAGACGGTCCGGCTGCTCCACCTCTCCGGGCACCCGGACGACGCCCGCGACGTCCTGCGCACCCTGGCCCTCGAACTCGCCCACAGCCCGCTCGCGGACCGGCTCCACCTGCACCTGGTGGACCTCGCCGAGGAAATGCCGATCAGCGGACCGGCAGCCGAGCGGATCCACCGCCACACCACCCTGGATGCCGCGCTCGCCGCCCTCGGCCCGCGCACCGCCAAGGCCCGGGCCACCCTGGTCTCGGCCGAGGCCGCCAGCCCCCGGGACGCCCGCAGCCGGGGCCTGGCCGACGAGTCCTGGGTCCCCGAGATCGTGCTCTGCGGCCACCAGCCCGGCGGCGGCATCCCGGCCGAACTCGGCCGGCTGCTCGACGCCCGGCCGCGCACCTGCGTCGCCGTGGTCACCCGCGCCCCCGAGCGCGGTACCGGCCCGGTCGCCCGCTGGACCCTCCCGGCCACCGGCCAGGCCACCATTCCGGGCCTGCACGTCACGCTGGAGCTGCAGCGCCTGACCACCGGCCAGTACGAGCAGGTCACCGAGCTGCTCCGGGCCGCCGACGACAGCACCCAGCACCCCGCCCCCGCGTGGACCCTGGACGGCGACGAGCTGGAGCCCGCCGACCTCCCGGCCGCCGTCCCGGTGCTCGCGGGCGTCGGCGCGGCGTCGGGCCCCGGGTCGGACGGCCCGGCGGGCGGCTTCTCGCTCGCCGCGCTGGACGCCGCCCTGGGCGGCCCGGACTCCGGGGACGACGCGGACGACGACACCGGCGGCGGCCCGGCCGCGGCCGGACCTCAGCTGCTGGCACGGGTGATCGGCACCGGGGCCAGCCCGTTCGCGGGCACCGACCCGGCGGCGCCGGTGCCGGGTCCGGTCGGACCGGCCGCGCTGCCGGCCCCGCTGTCGGCCCCGCGACACCTCGTCAACGGGCTCGGCCGGCAGGCCGGCGCAGCCACCGGGCCGGTCCCCGTGGCACCGGCGGTCGCCGTGGTTCCCGCGGTGCTCCCCGCCGTTCCCACCGGACCGGCCGCCGCCTTCCCGGTCGCGCCGCCCGCCGGGCCCGCGACGGACGGCGGCGGCGACGGGTCCGGCGGCA
>NZ_JAIY01000003.1:510340-549668 GCF_000710405.2 Kitasatospora sp. MBT66
GCACCGCCGAACCCGGCGCGATCGCCCGGCTCACCGAGCTCGCCGCCTACCTGGCCCTGCGCCCCGGCGCCGACCGCGCCGCCCTCGACCACGACCTGCACCCCGGCGCGGCCCACCTCGACCCGCACCCCACCGCCGCCGACGCCCGCAACCCGCTGGCCGACAAGCTCACCGACCTGGCGGCCTGGCTGGGCACCGCCTCGGACGGCCGCCCCCTGCTGGTCACCGGCCAGGCCGAGGGCTGCACCTTCGCCCCGGCCGTCACCTGCGACTGGGACGAGTTCCGCAGCCTCTACCGGCGCGGCATGCGCAGCACCAGCGCCACCGCCGACGCGGCCCTCGCCCACGCCCTCGCCCTGGTCCGCGGTGCCCCGTTCGCGGAGGCCCCGCCCGCCTCGTACGGCTGGGCCGAGGCCGAACGGCAGGACATGATCGCCGCGATCGTCGACACCGCCCACGAACTCGCCGCCCGCCGCCTCCAGTACGGCGACCACCGCAGCGCCGAGGCCGCCGTCTTCCGCGGCCTCGCCGTCGCCCCGGACGTCGAACTCCTCCACCGCGACCTGTTCTACGCCTACGCCTCCGCCGGCGCCCGCGACCAACTCCTGCGCGCCGTCAACCGCCTCGACGCCCTCAGCCGCCGAACCGGCCGCGAACTCGACGCCGACACCATCGCCCTCCTCCGCGACCTCCTCGCCGGCTCCTGACCCACCGACCCACCAGCACCCCCGCCCCGCCCCGCCCGGCCCGCGCGCCGAGCGGGGCGCGGCGCGTCCTGCCCCGTTCCGGTTGCCTCATGGGGCAGGGAACGGCCGGCTGTCACAGCGGTCTGATGGGATCTCCGTATGACTGACTGGTCGCAACTCAGCCACGCCTACGGCTCCGCGGAAGACATACCCGCCCTGCTCGACCGGATCGAGGCGGATCCGAGTGACGGGCACTGGAGTGCGCTCTGGTCGGCCCTCTGTCATCAGGGCAGTGTCTACTCGGCCAGCTTCGCGGCGCTTCCCCGGCTGACGGCGATCGCCGCGACCGCCGCCGACCCGAAGGAGCAGGTGAACGCCGTGCAGTTGGCAGCCGCGATCGTGGCGGGTGCGGACCAGCTGAACGAGGTCGGCGATCTCCGGGCGAAGCACGCCCAGGACATCGCCGTCCTGCTGCGCAGGGCGAACGAGCACCTGCGGACGGCTCCCGACCGGACCGACTACGTCTACCTGCTCGAAGCCGTCCTGGCCTTCGAGGGTGTACCGGTCTGGGGCGAGGAACTGGCCTGCGGACTCGTGCACGAGGAGTACCAGACCTCCTGTCCGCGCTGCGAGACCGACCTGTTCATCGCCATCGGTGAATACGGCTACTTCTCCACGAGCGGCGACTACGCCCTGCACGACGACGTCGAGAAGGCGCCCCTGCGACCGGCGGACCCGGGTGAACTGCACGGCATCGGCCTGAGCCTCCACAGCCTCGCGCTGGGCGATGGCCAGGGGGAGGTGGCCACCGCGTTGACCTACCTCTTCGGGGGCGCGCGCTGCACGGACTGCGGGGCGGACTTCGTGGTGGCCGACCGGATGGGCGAGTTCTGCTGACGGTCGCTGCTGACGTTGCCGCGGCAGGGACCGGGCGCGAAGCAGGAAGTCGGCCCGGTCGACTTCCTGCTCCGCGCCCGGCTCCAGGCCCTGTCCCGGCCTGCGGTGTCCCGGTGCGGGTCACCGTTCACCCACCCGGCCTGGCTCCGGTGTCACCCGATCTCGTAGGGTGGCGCCTATGGTGTGGTGACAGGTGCCACAGCGGGGTACGAGGCAGCAGAACGCCGCTCAGCGGCGGGGCGGGGCGGTGACCTGGAAATGGCGGAGACTACGGCGGTCCCCGGAGGTTCCGACCCCGTGACGGACGCCGGACCCGGCCCCCAGGACGCCGTACCGCCGAGGTCCGCGCGCAACGCCTACGAGGAGCACCCGCCCGGCCCGGCCGCGCTCTACGAGCCACCGGTGCCGCAGCCCGCCCCCGCGCCGCCCGCCCCAGTCCCGCAGCCCGCCCCGGGCCCGGTGGCCGGACCGCCCGCGCCGTCCACCGGATGGACCGTCACCGGCATGCCCGCCATGGGCAGCGCGCCCGTCGTCCCGGCCCCGGCCGGCGCCACGCCGCTGCCGTTCACCCTCCCCGGTGCCACCCCCGCGCACGGCCTGCCCGGCATCGGTGGCGCCCTGGGCAGCGGCCCGCGCGGTCGGATCCTGGTCGTCGAGGGCGGCTACGGCACCTCCGGCCGCCGCACCTGGGGCCGCGGCGGCCCCGCCCAGGCCCCGGTGCTGTCCGCGATGCTCGCCGCCGTCTCCCCGCAGGTGCTGCTGGCCGCCGACACCGTCGACGCCGTGCACCTGCCCGGCGCCAGCGACCCGCACACCGTGCTCGCCCACCTGCGTGCCGCCGCCCGCCACCCCGGACCGCTGCTCGTCCACCTCGGCGGGCACCTGCTCGCCGACAAGCGCGGCGGCCAGCTCCACCTCACCCTGCGCGACTCCAAGCCCGGCAGCATCCGTCAGGACGGCCTCGCCTGGCAGTCGATCGCCGGCGAGCTGCGGCACCGCCCGGCCGAGTGGCAGACCCTCGTCGTCGCCGACCTGAGCGCCGACCAGAACGCCTGGTCGCTGCTCCAGGGCGACCTCGCGTCCCTCAGCGAGGGCCTGCCGCTGTGGGCGGTGGTCAGCCCCGACCCCGACCAGATCGGCACCTTCACCCGCGCCCTGATCGAGGCCCTGCACGGCGGCCGCCCGGGCGGCGAGGCCGTCCTCGCACCGGAACAACTGCGCCACCAGGTCTACTCGGTGCTCCGCCCGGACGTGATCGTGGTCAGCACGCACGCCCCGGACCGCCCGTTCTTCCGCAACACGGCGCGGCGCGGCGAGGGGGCGCCGACCGAGTTCGCCCCGTACGAGGCCCCGAGCCCGGCAGCCGTGCTGCCCCGCCCGGCCGCGCCGGACGAGGTCACCTGGGACGACCGGCCGTGGGGCGAGTCGCCCCGGGAGGCCGCCGTCGCGCAGGACGCGGTGCCGGGGCCCCGTCCGGCCGTCACCCTGGACAAGCCGTCCGTCGCTGCCGCTGCCCCGGCCGCTGCCGCACCCGTGCGGGCGTCCGACGGGCGCGTGAACCTGCTCAAGCCGGGCGTACCGCCCACCCCGCCGCTCCCGCCGTACCCGGTCGACCTGCGGAAGGCCGGCGCCTGGCAGCCGGCGGCGGAGCCCGAGCCCGAGATCGTGCCCGTGCCTGAGGTCGTGCCCGTCGCCGAGGTGGTGCCCGTGCCCGAGGCCGAGGTCGCGTCCGAGCCCGTCGCCGAGGTCGTGCCCGATCCCGAGCCCGTCGAGGAATCGGAACCGACCGACGCCGCCCCGGCGGACGCGCCGCCCAGCGACGCCGAGCCCGAGGACGCCCCCGCGGCCTCCCCCGAGGAGCCTGCGTCCGAGGCCGAGGCCGAGCCCGAAGCTGTCGAGCGCGAAGCTGTCGAGCCCGCCCCGTCGGACGCCACCCCCTCCCCGGACCACACCCAGCCCCGCGCCGACTACCGCGAGGTCATCGGCCGGATCGTCCGCAGCGCCGACGCCGGCGACCACGCGGCCGCCACCGACCTGGCCTTCGCCCTGGAACTGGAGGCGATCGCCGAGCACGGCCCGGTGTCCGCAACCGTCCTGCAGGTCCGTCAGGTCCGCGCCCACGTGTCCCGGCTCGCCGGCCGGACGGCCGAGGCCGCCGGGATCTACCGCGAGGTCGCCCTGACCCTGCTGCGCAGCGAGGGCCCCGAGCACCCGGAGACCCAGCACGCGGCGACCAACGCGGAGGCCTGCTGGCGGGCGATCCCGGACCGCGAGGAGGCCCTGCGGATCGCCCCGGAGATCATCGAACTGCGCGCCTACCTCCCGGGCCCCGACGGCCGCAAGCTCCGCGCCGCCGAACGCCACCTCGCCGCCCTCGCCGCCACCGCCACCGGCGCCGACCCCGCCTGACCGGCGATGGGCTTCTGGTCGACGTGGCGGGAGAACCGCCGCTCCCTCAAGGGTTCGCTGCGGACGGGTGAGCCCTGGCCGGAGGCGGACCTGTCGGAGTTCGTCGCGGCGATCGAGGCGTCGGGCCTCTTCGAGTCGGTGGAGGTGGCGCCGGTCGACCCGCCGCGACTCGTCGACCTCTACTTGGAGGCACCCACCGGCCACTCCTTCGTCGTCATGGTCGCGGACGGCTCCGACTCCTGCCGGATCATCTGCGACGCCTACGTCTTCGACTGGGTTCCGACGTGCCTGGCGCTGGAGTTCCTCCGGACCGTCATGGCCGGCGAGATCGAAATGGACTTCTCGACCTCGCGCCGCTGGGTGCTGCTGGGCGTCCCACTGACCGGCGAGGGCACCTGGCGGGAGTCCCGCCGGTTCCACGACGACCTCGCCCCGTGGGAGACCCGGGCGATGGCGCGCGACCGCACACCCACGCCCTGACGGACACCGGCCGCGTCGTATGCTCGTCCGCCGTGGACGACGACGAGCTGACGAAGCTCATGACGACGCCGATGACCGACCGCAACGCCCGGACGCTGGAGCGGCTGGCCCGCCGTCGCCTCAAGCGCGACGGGGCGGCCTTCGTGGCGGACCTCGGCATCGGGCTGGCACCGCGGCACCGCTCGATGCCGGCCGGCTCCGACGCATCGGCGGCGTTCGACGAGCTCTTCGACCACCTGGTGCGCCTGCTGGCGGTGACCCGAGGTCCCGGGCATGTCGGCGAGCTGCTGCGGCTGCTCGCCGCGGGCAGGCCGGACGATCCGGAGCACGACCGCTACGTGGCCTCGGTGCTGGCGTCCTGCCAACGGCCCGCCGACCTCGCCCCGGTGTACGAGGAGGGGGTCGCCGCCTCAGAGGAGCTGCGGGCCTGCCTGCTGCACGAACTGGTGCTCCGGGGAGTCCCGGTGGCGGAGACCCCGGGCATCGCCTCGTGGGCGACCTCCCCGCACTGGCGCGACCATCCGTTGGCCGCGCTGCCGCTGGTGCCGGCGGAGCCGGAACGGGACCCGGACCTGCCGGCCTACTCGGTCGACGGCAGCAGCTGCGGGTTCCCCTACCCGGACCCGGAGGATCGCTACCCGGCACCCCGGCTCGATGCCGCTCCGGCGGCGGTGGAGACGACGACCGCCGCCACCGTTCGGGCCGTGGCGGCGGCGGTGGCGAACTGGGCCGAGCACCCGGAGGAGCCGGAGGGCCGCGTCGAGGCGCGGACCTTCGCGTACCCGGAGCCCCTGGAACCCGGCGCCCTGCCCGGCGCACTCGTCGCGCTGGGCCTGGACTGCCTGACCGACCTGGGCGAGCTGCCGGAGCCCGGGCGGAAGACCGCGTTCGGGGTGGTCCCCGTCGAAGCGGCCGAGGTCTGGCGGTTCCTGTTCGCCGCCTCCTCCACCGGCGGCGCGTACGACTCGGCCTGCTACGGCGCCTACGGACGGCTCCACGCCTGGCGCTCCTTGGCCGCCCTCGCCGGGGCGCCGCCGGACGCCCCGGCGAGCGAGGTGGAGGCCCACGTCCGGGCCTGCGCGTGGTACCGCTTCAGCGCGGACACCCCGTGGTTCCACCGGGTGGTCTGGGACCTGGGCGTACTGGCCGTCTCCCCGGACGGCCGCCGCCTGGCGGTCCTGGCAGCGACGACGACCGACTGACGGCGTGCCGGAGTGGGAAGTCGGACCGCCCGACTTCCCACTCCGACAGCAGCCCCGAGGGACCGGCCCGTGCCCCTTCGGCCCACGCTCCACGAGGTGCGGTACGAACCTGCTCAGCCGAAGCCGACCTCGGTGAAGCAGCAACCGCCGCGCTCGGCGGCGGGCAGGACCTGGCCCGGCGTGAGCCGCGGGGTCTGCCGGATGTACTGGCGGAAGCCCGACGCGCGGAACTTCAGGTCGAAGGCGTGGCCTTCGATGTGCCATTGCGACCAGTCCTGCTTGCCGTCGTCCGGCACCAGCCGGTGAATGTCGGCGATCTCCAGCTCCGGGTGCATGCCCTTGAACCCGAGGTCGCCCTCGAGGTCCCAGACCTCCTCGAAGACGAGCGTCGCAGGGGCGATCCAGAAGGAGAAGTTCTTCGCCGGCTTCACCGGGTGGACCCAGCGCACGATGTAGTCGAGGTCGAGCAGCAGCCTCGGCAGGATGTCATCCGTCTGCTGCACGTACAGACCGTGAATGGTGGCGTCGTGCCAGCCCATGTCCTCGAAGTCGGCATCGCTCCAGACGCTCTTCGAGAGACCTGATTCCTGGTGGCTGTTCATAGCTTTATCCAACCAGGGCGGTTTGTCCCCAGCTCGTACGGGGTGGGCGGTGCACGTTCTCGCCGAGCGCGGGCCGACGTGCTGGTGGGAAGTCGGACCGGCCGACTTCCCACTCCGACCTCCGGGCAGGCCGGTTCTGTGAAGCAATGAGGTGTCGGCAGCCCCGCCCGGTCAGTCGGTGCCTTCGACGATGCGGAAGTCACGCTCGTAGCCGTCGGGGAGGGCCGCCAGTGCCTTCCGGTATTCCTCGCTCTCGTAAGCCGCGACGGCCTGGTCGAAGCTGTCGAACTCGACCAGAACGGCACGCTGCGTGATTCCGGCCTCGTGGGCGAGGACCCGACTGCCGCGGGACAGGACGCGCCCGCCGGCGGCCAGGACGGCCGGGCGGGCCAGTTTGTCGTAGGCGGTCAGCCCCTCCGGGTCGGAGATGGCGGGGTAGACACTGACCCAATAGCCCTTGGCCACGGAAACCTCCTGTGTTCGGCCGGACACGTCCGACTCGTCATATCCGCAGGCTAGGGCTTGATGTGCGGCCGAGGGAAAGACCGGTTCGGGATAGCCTCAGAACGGATCGTTATCAATCGGCGGGGAGGCCACGTTGGCGCCGGACACCGTGAGCCTGCGCTACTTCCTGGTGCTGGCGCAGGAGTTGAACTTCACCCGCGCGGCCGTACGGATCGGTGTCGCACAGCCCGCGCTCAGCGCCCGGATGCGCCGGCTGGAGGCGGAACTCGGTACGGCCCTGCTGGTCCGCAACACGCGCAGCGTCGAACTGACCGCCGCCGGTGCGGCGTTGGCGGATTCCGCCCCGCCCGCGCTGGCGGCGCTGGACCGGGCGTGGGACACCGCCCGGAGCGCGGCGGCCGGTGAACTGGGCGCGCTGCGCATCGGATACAGCCTCAGCACCGGGGCCGGGACAACACCGGCCCTGGTGGACAGGCTGATTCGCGGCAACAGCGGACTCCAGGTCGAGGCCGTCCCGATGGCGACACCGGAGATCTCCCCCGCGGTCGCCGACGGCCGCATCGACGCCGGGATCACCCGCGGTGAACAGCCGGGCAGTGGAGTGCGCCGGGTGCTGCTGCGGCGGGTGCGGGTCGGGGTCCAGCTGGCGCAGCACCATCCGCTGGCCGGACGCCAGGAGATCGAGATCGCCGACGCGGCCGCGTATCCGCTGCGACTCCCGGCCCGCTCGGCCAACCCCGTGGTCCACGACCAGCTGTCCGCACTGTTCCGGGACACTCGGCCGCACCCCCGGTTCCACACGCCGGCGGTCTCCTTCGACATGTCCCAGCGCGACCTGCGCGACGGGGTCACCCTCGCCCCGGCCGGCGAGGCCGCGGCCGCGGTACAGCCGGACGGTCTCACCTGGCGGCCACTGCGGGGCGCGCCCGGGCTGACGATCCACCTGGTCCTCCCGCAGGAGCAGTCGCCGCTGCATCGTCGCCTCCTCGCCGTCGCCAAAGCCCTGGCGCACGAGCTGCACTGGCCGCCGGACTGACACGCCAGGGGCCGAGCGGGACCCGTGGAGCTTTCAGCGGTCGCCCGCCGGGGCGAAGGGCCCGGCCAGGGCCGCCCACTGCAGCAGCAGGATCGTCTTCCCGTCGGTGATGCGTCCGTCGCGGGTCATGGCGAGGGCCTGGGCGAAGGGCAGTTCGAGGACCTCGATGTCCTCGCCCTCCTCCTCGACCCCGCCGCCGGGTCCGGTCCGGTCCGCCGGTGTGTAGGGGGCGGCGAAGAAGTGGAGGCGTTCGGTGACGGAGCCGGGGCTCATGTAGGCGTCGAGGACGTGGGTGAGCGGTCCGAGGGTGACGCCGAGCTCCTCGGCGCTCTCACGTCGGACGGCGGCGGGCGGGTCGTCCGCGTCGAGCAGGCCCGCGGCGGCTTCGACGAGCATGCCGTCGGGGTGGTCGTTGACGTAGGCCGGGTAGCGGAACTGGCGGGTCAGCAGCACGCAGCCTCGTCCGGTGTCGTAGGGCAGGACGACGGCGCCGTTGCCGCGGTCGTAGGTCTCGCGCTGCTGGGTCTCCCACCGTCCGTCGCGGCGGCGGTAGTCGAAGGTGGTGCGCCGCAGGACGTGCCACCCCTGGGAGGTGAGCTCGACGTCGCGGACCCGGACGTCGGGGTTGCGGCTCAGGCCGTGCCCGGCCCGGTCGAGGCCGGTGCGGCCGCGGTGGTCGGGGGTGTCGAGGCCGGGGCGGCCGGCGGCGATGTCCTGGTCGGGACCGGCGGTCGGGACGCGCATGGGCTTGTCGGTCATGGAGCGCTACGATACATGCAGAAACGTGCAAGAACAGGAGAGAATGCGGATGCTGGCTGCTGAACGGCGCGAACACCTGCTGGGCCTGCTGGCCCGTGAGGGCAAGATCGTCGCCAAGGACGTCGCCGCCGAGCTGGGGATCTCCGAGGACAGCGTGCGGCGCGACCTGCGCGACCTCGCCGCCGACGGACTGTGTCAGCGGGTCTACGGCGGCGCGCTTCCCGTCTCCCCGGCGGTGGTGGACTACGCCGCCCGGCAGAGCGTGGCCCCGGACGGCAAGCGGAAGGTCGCCGCCGTGGCCGCCGCGCTGGTGCCGCCGGGCGGCACGCTGATCCTCGACGGCGGCACCACCGCCCTCGCGGTCGCCCGGGCGCTTCCGCAGGACCTGGCCTGCACCGTGATCACCCACAGCCCGACGATCGCCACGGCCCTGCTCGCCCATCCGCAGGCGGAGCTCTTCCTGCTCGGGGGCCGGATCTTCAAGCACTCGGCGGTCGCCTGCGGCGCCGCCGCCGTCGAGGCCGCGCAGCAGGTCTCCGCCGACCTCTGCCTGCTCGGCGTCACCGGCGTCCACCCCGAGGCGGGCCTGACCACCGCCGACGCCGAGGAGGCCGCGATGAAGCGTGCCCTGGCAGCCCGGGCGGCGGACACCTACATCCTCGCCTCCTCCGAGAAGATCGGCACCGCCTCGCGGTACCGCGTCCTGCCCTGGGAGAAGGTCAGCGGACTGATCACCGACGCCGACCCGCACGACGCCGTCGTCGAGCGAATCCGGGCGCTCGGAGTGGAAGTCCTGCCGGCCGACTGACAGTTGCGGGGCGACGCGGGATCACGGACCGGCCGGGGCCGGCCGGGCTGGCAGCGACGACGACCGGGTGACGAGCCGTCGGAGTGGGAAGTCGGACTGCCCGACTTCCCACTCCGGCCACGGTCCCGGCGACCCGCTCCACGGTCTGAGGGCGGCGCCGTCGGCAACTGCCTCCGCGCTGTGATCACCAGGGCGGGCGTCGTTCGAAGGCGTGCCGACTCCGGATCATGGCGTCACTGCCTGTCAGTTACTGCGGACTGCCGTCGTCGAGTCCGGCAATGACTCTGACGTCCGCTTCGGACATTCCCAGAACCTTGGCGATCTCATGGGTGAGAAGGGGCTCTGGGTTGTGTGCTCCACTGCGAAGCATGTGGATGGTGGACATCGACCGTGCGGTATCCATGGCCATCGCCCGGACCGAAATCCCGCGTTGGTCCATCAACCCCGTGAGCACCCTTGCGAACGGGTGCGGTTCCAGTTGTCCAGCCGGGGCGAGGGCAGGACCGAGGACCACCTCGCCGATCTTGGCCTGGAATCGGATCAGTCGGTCACCCGCGAATCCGACCTTCGCGACGAAGGGCAGGCTCTCGCCACTGCCGGAACCGGCCGTGCCTGGCACTGACACTTCGGTGAACGGTGAAGAGAGACCGTGGTGATCACTGTCGATCTCCAGGGGAAGACCCGGCTCGACATGGTTGATCTGCCAGTCTCGGTTCCACCAGGGAAGTTCCCGCAGCACCTCGTTGAAGAAGGGCGGCAGCACAGTGAGATCCACCGGGTCCGGAGGGCTCTCCTGGCCGCCCCAGATGATTCCGGGCCAGTACGCCAGTGCCGCGATTACGTCCGTCGTCAGCGTGCGATTGGCGATCTCCATACCCGAACTCTCCCACGAGCTGTCAGAGAGCCCCTTGCCACCGGGCAGACAATGTCTGCTGCAGCAGTAGAGCCTGTTGCGAGCGCAGATCCTTCTTTGCGACGATCATGGTCCGGCACGAAGGGATGGCAGATCACAATGAGGCACGAGCCGGAGGCGTGGTAAAGCGCCAGAACCTTCTACAGATGGCGGACCTGGGAAAACCGCCCCTACGAGGAGCGTGTCGTGCTGTTCTTGGCGCGGTCCCTCGACGAGGCCATCGAAATGGCCGAGCGGGAGTCGGCCGAGTACGCCGGGGAGGGCGGTCTCGAAGTCCTCGACATGGTGCAGGCGTACCGGATCTCCGGTGGTGACGAGGCTGTGGGCGTGGGTACGGAGGTGTTCTCCAAACTGCATGCGCTCGACCTCCCGGAGAACGCGTTTCTCGACCGCTACGACTCGGGGCCGACGCACACGCAGATCAGCGAGTGATGTTGCCGAAGCAGGACCCGGTCGGGCGGCGGCAGGCATCACGGAGTGGCGACGCCACCGCACCGGCCCCGACCGATCCCAGGGCCAGGGCGGACTGATCTCTCCGGGCCGGATCCGACGCTCCTCGTGTGACCGGCGCCGGGAACGATGGAGGGAATTCTACGGGCATTCGTCAGATCCAAGTCCGAAGAGGCGCCCTATTGCTCTGGTTACCCTTGGCTCATGGAGCAGGACCACCCCCTTGTTCGCGACGTCTATCCGGACCTCGTCGCCGAGCTGACCGCCCTCCTGGAGGGTGAAGGAGAACGCGACCTCGCCGACTGCGTGCAGAAGGTTCGCCTGGTAGGTGTGTGTGACTGCGGCGATGACTTCTGCCAGAGCATCCGGACGGCAGTTCATCCGCCGGGACAGCCGTACGGTGTCGGCCATCGATGCGTGCCGCTCCTGCCTTCGAAAGGCATGGTGGCCCTGGACGTCGTGGACGGCCGGATCATGTACATCGAAGTGCTCGATCGCCCGCAGCTGCGCCCCCAGGGCGCGGAACGCTGAGGTGCATCCGGGCCGCAAGGTGCGGTGCTCCGCTTGCCGACCGGGACGCGCAGGCGCTGCGGGATGGTGAACTGATCGGGTGGGGGTCCGGTTGCCCACCCAAGGGGAAACTGACTCAGTACGTGATCCACATCCTTCACGGTGCTCCTCTGTCGACGTGCTCTGGGTCCAGGTAGCGTCAGGGCCAGGGGGATGAGATGCACTTCGACGAGAACGAGTCGCAGGCTGTTCGAGAGGAACGCTTCGCCGCAGAACGGGCCGAACGCAGAGAGGCACGCAAGACCGCGCCGCTCGACTCGCGGGGAGCCCACCTCGGCGCGGCAATCGTGACCGTCGCCCTGGTCCTCCTCGGCTGGTACGGCAAGCTGATCGCTCTGGGCATCGTCAGCGGAGTCTTTCTGCTCTGGTTCTCCGCAGCCCTCGCGTGGGCCTATGCCGATGGGGACCACGGCCGGCATGCACTCCAGCGGGCGTACAACCTCACCTTCGGATGGGGCGACGGGCTCTGAGCGCCATGCCCGTTCAGTCGCTTCTGGTTCTCACATCGCCAGGTTGGCCCCGGCCGGTGAGAACCGGTGTGCTTCTGTCGGAAGTCGGTGCTCACGCGTCGGACGGTACCTCGGTAAGGAACGCCCGGTACGGAGCGGCGAAGTGCCAGGCGGAATCCCGGATCTGGCAGGCGCGAGTCACCTGTACCGGGTCGGTGATCAGCTCCACGCCGGTCAGATCGTCGTCGGAGTCGAAGTGCAACAGGGCGACCACCCGCGAGTCGAACAGCCAGGTGTCTTCGTCGGGAAGGCTCAGGTGAGCGGCGTCGGTGCGCCAGAGGTAGCGAATGTCCTCGCCCACGGCGCTGTTCCGCCCGGAGTTGTCGAGCAGGTACCGCTGTCCCGGAGTGGGCGGGCTGTCCATGATCCTCACTCGCTCGAACCGCTTGCCGAGGGCCACCTGCTCGCGGCGCGAGAGGCACCACGGGTCCTCCAGGTCCCAGCCGGGCGCCCTTCCGGCGGCGAACCGGCGGTAGGTCTCGGTCTGTTCGTCGGACCGGTACCTGCGGCGGGTCTCCAGCCGGAAGGCCGTGTGCTCGAGGTTCTCGAACATGCCGTCGAACTCTTCGAAGCTGATCAGCATCGGCTCCCGGTCCACGTCTCGCGGGGAGTTGCTCCCCTTGCTGTCGGTCGGAGATCCAGGATGACGCGGGTGTGGCAGGCTCGGGCGCTGATTCTCGAAGATCCTCCCGACCCGTCCGGGCCGAGGCGGAGCGGAGTGGTGCGCGCCCGGCGTGCGGGGGCGGGGGAGAGGTGCGGCACGGGGCTTCGCACCGGTGTGCGCCGGTTGGTGGTGCTGCTTCGTGGTGGTGTAGATGTTCTTTGGTGTCAAGGGAGTTGGGCGTCAGTGGAGAAATGGGAGGTGGTGAGTCCCTCGGGTCGAGTGGGCTCCGGTGGTCGGGAAGGCGTTCGGAGTGCGGGGATGGAGGGGCCTTCTCGGGCCTACGCTGACGGTGCATCCGACGCGCACGGTGCGTGCTCGCGCGGATGCGGACAGTGCGACGTGAGTGTGACCGGAGACCAGGGGAGGCCGAGATGGCCGAGGTTCGGGGTGGCGGCGAGAGCGGCGACGTGAGGCCGGAGTTGGACGAGGACCTGTCGGAGGTCTCGGACTTCCTGCACGCGATCGGCCAGCAGATCAAGCTGCTGCGTGAGCAGGCGGGCCTGACGCAGAAGCAGTTCGCCAAGGAGGTCGGCTACACCGAGAGCCTGATCGGCTCGGTGGAGCAGGGGAAGCGGACGCCGCAGCGGGAGCTGCTGGAGGCGTCGGAGCGGTTGTTGGACGGCAGGGGGCTGCTGATCGCCGCCGCGGACGACATCGAGAAGGCGAAGGCGAAGGCGCGGGTGCGGCACCCGGAGTGGTTTCGGAACTACGCCACCCTTGAAGCATCAGCTCTCGAACACCACGATTGGAGTGCCTACTTGGCGCCAGGGCTTCTCCAGACGGAAGAATATGCCCGTGCGGTCTTCCGGATGCGACAGCCCTTGCTGACGGAGGAGAAGGTCGAGATCCGGGTGGCGGCTCGGATGGCGCGGCAGGAGGTTCTTGCCCGGTGGCCCCGAGCGGTCTTCAGTTGGGTGATCGACGAGAGCGTGCTGAACCGACGGCTCGGTGGTCCGGAGGTGCACCGGAGGCAGCTCGAACGGTTCCTGGAGATCGGGGAGACCCGGGGCATGACGCTTCAGGTCATGCCGATGGACCGGGCCGAGAACGCCGGTATGGATGGTTCGTTCATCCTGATCACGCCCAAGGGGCGTCCGCAGACCGGCTATATGGAGGTCCAGAGGAACGGTAGGCTCATTACCGATGCGGAGGACGTCCGGTTCCTCAATGTGCGGTACGGCACCCTCAGAGCGCAGGCGCATTCTCCGCAGGAGTCCCTGTCCTTGATCGAAAAGATGCTGGGAGAGCGATGAGCAGCGATCTGGTGTGGTTCAAGAGCAGCTACAGCGGCGGCGAGGGCGGCGCTTGCGTCGAGATCGCCGAGGCGGCGGATTCGGTCCTGGTGCGTGATTCGAAGGACAAGTCCGGTCCGCAGCTCGCCTTTTCGCCGACCGCCTGGCGTTCGTTCGTCGAGTTTGCGCAGTCGATCCGATAGCACGGTGCGGCCGTCCGCCGATCGGCGGACGGCCGCACCTACTACGCGCTACTACCGCCCCGCGACCGCGTGGACGAAGCGGCCCGCGTCGATGGTGCCGAGGCCGCTGGCGAGGTCGTAGCCCTTGGCGGCCTGGTAGCCGGTGACGGTGTCCCAGCTGTTGTCGCCGGTGGTCACGTCGCTGATGCCGCTCCACTGGTTCGGGAGCAGGTTCAGGCCGTAGAGGCGCCAGTTGAGCTGGCCGAGGCGGTGGCCGGCGAGCTGGTCGGCCAGCGCGACGATGCCGGAGAAGATCGGCGCGGCCTCGCTGGTGCCGCCGGTGAGGTGCCAGCCGGCGCGGGTGGGGTCGTAGGACTCGTAGGTCCAGGCGCCGCCGTCGACGGCCGCGCTCATGCTGATGTCCGGGGTGCCGCGGTGGTTGCCGGTGACCCTGGCGACGCCGGTCTGGTAGAGCGGCCGGTCGAACACGCCGGAGACGCCGCCGCCGCCCGCGCCGTAGGCGTCGTGCCAGACCTTGTCCGGCGCGGTGCGCTTCCCTGCGTCGTCCAGCGTCATCTGGGTGCCGCCGATGGAGGTGACCAGCGGGTCCGAGGACGGCCAGGAGTTGACCTTGTACGGGTACAGGTCCGAGCCGTTCTCCTTGGCGTCGGTGGCCCCGTTGTCGCCCGAGGAGGCGAGCACCGTGACGTCGTGCGCGGCGGCCTCCTTGAAGGCGTA
Organism: Kitasatospora sp. MBT66; assembly: GCF_000710405.2. Classification (NCBI taxonomy): domain Bacteria; kingdom Bacillati; phylum Actinomycetota; class Actinomycetes; order Kitasatosporales; family Streptomycetaceae; genus Kitasatospora; species Kitasatospora sp. MBT66. The sequence continues at coordinate 524,943 of NZ_JAIY01000003.1, forward strand.
GCGCAGGTCGGTGAGCGACTTGAAGTCGCCCTTGTCGAAGCCGGGGAAGGTGTTCTCGGTGGCGCCGAAGCTCTGCGAGATGACGTCGGCGCGGCCGGAGCGGATGAGCGCCTGCTCGGCGTCCATCATCTCGGGCAGGCCGGTGACGCCCTCGGTCTCGGCGACGCCGGTCTCGACCAGGATGATGTGGGCGTCCGGGGCCACGGCGTGCGCGTACTCGACGTCCAGGGTGGATTCGCCGGCCCAGCCGGTGTGGTCGGGGTTGGTCGGGTCGAAGGGCGGGACGTTGCCCCACTTGACGATCTCGACCTGGGTGTCCGGGATGCCCCACTGCTTGTCGAAGACCTCCAGGTCGTGCTGGATGGTCGGCGAGCCGAAGGAGTCGACGATGACGATGTTGCGGCCCTTGCCGGTGACGCCCTCCTTGTAGAGGGAGTTCAGGTTGTAGGCCTCGCGGTACTGGAGCGGGGAGTAGCAGTGGATGCCGAGCTGGCTGACGCAGTCCGAGGTGGACAGCGGCGCGGTCCGGCCGAGGGCGTTGACGTGGCCGGCCGAGGCGGGCCGGACGTGGACGCCGGCGGCGGTGGGCGCGCCCGCCGTGGTGCCGCCTGCGACGACGGAGCCGGTGGAGACGGTGCCGGCCGTGAGGGCGGTGGCCCCGACGGCGAGCAGGGCCAGGGCGCGGCGGAGGGTGCGGGGGCTGCCCATGGGACTCCTTGGGACGTGGGCCCGGCCGGGATCGGTCGGGTCGGTTGGGCCATCCCATCGACTGCCGCATGATCATGCCATAGTCATTTCATACTGTCGGCATGGTCGTCTCCGGCCACGGGAAAAGGTCAAGACCGTCCCAGGTGAAGGTAACCCAGCACCGGGGACGGTCTTCTGATGATCCGTCAGGCGACCTTCCGTGTCATCGCGCCCCGCCGTTGACGTACAGGGTCTGGCCGCTGACGTAGGAGGCCTCCTCGCTCGCCAGGAAGGCGACCACCGAGGCGACCTCCTCCGGCTGCCCGACCCGCCGCAGCGGCGTGCGGGCGGACACCTCGGCCTGGTGGTCCTCGGCGGTGGAGCCGACCCGCTCGGCCGTTGCGGCGGTCATCGGGGTGGCGATGTAGCCGGGGGCGACGGCGTTCACATTGATGTTGAACGGGCCCAGCTCGATCGCCAGCGTCGCGGTCAGGCCCTGGATGCCGGCCTTGGCGGCGGCGTAGTTGGCCTGGCCCCGGTTGCCCAGCGCGGAGCGCGAGCTGAGCGAGACGATCTTGCCCCACTTCTGCGCGACCATGTACTTCTGCGCCACGTGGCTGCAGTTGTAGGCGCTGGTCAGGTTGACCGTCAGGACGGCGTCCCAGTCGGCCTTGGGCATCTTGAAGAACAGGTTGTCCCGGGTGATGCCCGCGTTGTTGATCAGGATGTGCAGACCGCCGAGGTCCTCGGCGATCCGGGCGAACACCGCCTCCACGGCGTCGTAGTCGGCCACGTCGCAGCCGTACGCCCGGGCCGTGCCGCCCTTGGCGGTGATCGCCTCGGCGGTGCCGGCCGCCCGCTCGGCCGAGAGGTCGACGACGGCCACCGTCGCGCCCTCCTCGGCCAGCAGGCGCGCCGTCGCGGCGCCGATCCCCTGCGCGCCGCCGGTGACGACGGCGACCTTGCCTGCGAAACGCGTCATGGTGCTGCTCCTCGGGAGCTCAAGAGTGGAAAGGACGGAAGGAGTTCGGGCCGTCAGGCGGACTCGACCAGCACCGCCGTGCCCTGGCCGACGCCCACGCACATGGTGGCGAGGCCGCGGCGGCCGCCGGTACGGCGCATCCGGTGCAGCAGGGTGGTGAGGATCCGGGCGCCGGAGCCGCCGAGCGGGTGGCCGAGCGCGATCGCGCCGCCGGTCGGGTTGACCAGCTCGGGGTCGATCCCCAGCTGATCGACCGAGGCCAGCACCTGCGCCGCGAACGCCTCGTTCAGCTCGGCCTCCGCGACGTCCGCCAGCGTCCAGCCGGCCCGGGCGAGCACCTTGCGGGTGGCCGGCACCGGACCGATGCCCATCACGTCCGGGTGCACGCCCGCCGAGGCCCCGGCCACGTACCGGCCGAGCGGCTCCAGACCGAACTCGCCGAGCGCCTCCTCGCTGACCAGGACGAGCCCGGCCGCGCCGTCGTTCATCGGCGAGGCGTTGCCCGCCGTCACCGTGCCGTCGGGGCGGAAGGCGGGCTTGAGCCGGGCGAGCTTCTCCAGGCTGGTGTCCTCGCGGATCGACTCGTCCTGGTCGACGGTCACCCCGTCGGTCCGCTCCACCGGGATCAGCTCGGCGTCGAAGTGCCCGTCCTTGCGGGCGGCGGCGGCCCGCTGGTGGCTGCGCAGCGCGAAGGCGTCCTGCCGCTCCCGGGTGATGCCGTACCGGCCGGCCACCTCCTCGGCGGTCTCGCCCATCGAGAGCACGCCGTGGAGTTCGGCCATCCGCGGGTTGGTGAGCCGCCAGCCGAGCCGGGTGTCGAAGGTCTCGATCCGGTGCGGCAGCGCCTCGTCGGGGCGGGGCAGGACGAAGGGGGCGCGGGTCATCGACTCGCAGCCGCCGGCCAGCACCACGTCCGCCTCGCCGGAGCCGATCGCCCGGGCGGCCATGGTGACCGCCTCCAGGCCGGAGGCGCAGAGCCGGTTGACGGTGGCGCCGGGCACGCTGTCGGGCAGTCCGGCGAGCAGGACGGCCATCCGGGCCGCGTTGCGGTTGTCCTCGCCGGCCTGGTTGGCGGCGCCCCAGTAGACGTCGTCGATCCGGGCCGGGTCGAGGGCGGGCAGGTCGGCGAGCAGGGCGCGCAGCACGGTGGCCGAGAGGTCGTCCGGGCGGACCGCGGCGAGCGCTCCGCGCAGCCGGCCGATGGGTGTGCGGCGGGCCGCGGCGAAGTAGACGGGACGCACGACGGCGGATCTCCTTTTGGGAGGGGGTGAGGGTGGGTCGCCCTGGTGGGAGCGGGTGGGTCAGAAGGCGTTGACGCCGGTGAGCGCGCGCCCGATGAGCAGTTGGTGGATCTGGCTGGTGCCCTCGTAGAGGGTCATCACCCGCGCGTCGCGCAGGTACTTGCCGACGGGGTACTCGTCGATGAAGCCGTAGCCGCCGAACACCTGGAGCGCGTTGTTGGCGGCCCGCACCGCGGCCTCGCTGGCGAAGAGCTTGGCGACGGAGGACTCGGTGGCGAACGGCAGGCCGCGGTCGATGTGGTCGGCGACCTTCCAGGTGAGCAGCCGGGCGGCCTCGACGTCCACGGCGATCCCGGCGAGCAGCTGCTGCACCAGCTGGTGCGAGGCGATCGGCACGCCGAACTGCTCGCGCTCGCCCGCGTACCGGACGGCGGCTTCGAGGCAGGCCCGGGCGATGCCGACGCAGCCGGCGGCGACGGACATCCGGCCCTTGGCGAGGGCGGCCATGGCGACGGTGAAGCCCTTGCCGACCTCGCCGAGCCGGGCGCCGTCGGGCACCCGGACGCCGTCGAAGGAGAGTTCGGCGGTGGCCTGGCCGCGCAGACCGAGCTTGCCGTGGATCTCGGTGCGGGTGAAGCCGGGCAGGTCGGTGGGGACGAGGAAGGCGGTGATGCCGCGGTGGCCCGGTTCGCCGGTGCGGGCGAAGACGAGGGCGACGTCGGCCCAGGTGCCGTTGGTGATGAAGGTCTTGCCGCCGCTGAGCGACCAGTGGCCGTCGCTCTCGCGGACGGCCCGGGTGGTGAGGTTGGCGGCGTCGGATCCGGTGCCGGGCTCGGTGAGGGCGAAGCAGCCGAGCGCCTCGCCGGAGGTGAGCCGGGGCAGCCAGTGCCGCTTCTGCTCCTCGGTGCCGAAGGCGTTGACGGACTTGGCGACCAGGCCGAGCGAGACGGAGACGATGCCGCGCACGGCGGAGTCGCCGCGGCCGAGTTCCTCCAGGACGAGGCAGTAGGCGAGGTGGTCGCCGCCGCTGCCGCCGTACTCCTCGGGGAGGGTCAGCCCGAGGAAGCCGAGCTTGCCGAGCCGGCCGATGATCGCGCGGTCGACCGACTCGGCGCGGTCCCAGGCGGCGGCGTGCGGGGCGATCTCGCGGTCCGTGAAGGAGGCCGCGAGCTCGCGGACGGCGGCCTGTTCCTCGGAGAGCTCCAGATCCATGGCGAGCGACCAATCCGGTTAAACTAGCGCTGCAAGTTTTACCGGGACTGTAGCCCCGGGCGGGGCCTCCTGGGAAGGGGGACCTGTCAGAATCGGGCCCGCCCCGTACCGAACCCACCCGACCGGACGTACCGGGCGGGTCGGACACACCTGCCGGGCCGGACGAACCCGCCCGACCGCGAACACCCACCGGAGGAGCCGCGCCGATGCCCCGCCCGCGCACCCCCCTGCTCAACCGCGAGCGCATCGTCGGCGCCGCGCTGCGCCTGGTCGACGAGGAGGGCCTGGCCGCGCTCTCCACCCGCCGCCTGGCCGGCGAGCTCTCGGTGAGCGGACCGTCCCTCTACAACCACTTCGCCACCAAGGACGAACTGCTGGACGCCGTCGTGGACGGGGTGATCGGGGAGGTCGACCTGTCGATGTTCGGCACCGGCGCGCCCTGGCCGGAGGCCCTGCGGGACTGGGCCCGCTCCTACCGGGCCGCGCTCGCCGCCCACCCCAACATCGTCCCGGTACTGGCCCAGGGTCCCGGGCGCCGGCCGAACGCGCTGCGGCTGGCCGACGCCGTCTTCGGCTGCCTGGTCGAGGCGGGCTGGCCGCGCGGGCAGGCGACCAGGATCGGCGCGCTGATGCGCTACTTCGTCACCGGCTCCGCCCTGGCCTCCTTCGCGGCCGGCTTCCCGGAGGACGCCGGGCTGTACGACGCGGCCGACTACCCCCACCTCGGCGAGGCGCACCGGCTGGCCGAGCACCGGGCGGCCGTGGACGAGGGCGCGTTCGAGACCGGGCTGGAGGCGCTGCTCGACGGGCTGGTGCTGCGCTTCGAACGGCTGGGGCAGGCCGGCCACCAGGGTTCGCCCTCCGCCCAGCAGGGCTCGCGGGCCGGCGGCCAACGGCTTGAGCAGCCCGCTCACCAGGGCTCGCGCGCCACGAACGCCGGTCGCAGCTCGGGGTCCACCGGGTCGTAGTACCGGTGGTAGACGGGCGTCAGCCCGCCCGAGACCGGCGGCACGATCCAGCTCCAGTCGGCGGGCGTCGGCCGCCCGAGCCGCTTCTCCTGCGCGATGTGCTTGAGGAAGCGCTCCGACTCGGTGTGGTGGTCGGCCATGGTCACCCCGGCCTCCTGGAAGGAGTGCAGCACCGCGACGTTCAGCTCCACCAGCGCGCGGTCCCGCCAGAGCGTGCGCTCGTGGGAGGTGTCCAGGCCGAGCCGTTCGGCGACGGTGGCCAGCATCGCGTAGCGGTCGACGTCGGCCAGGTTGCGGGCGCCGATCTCGGTGCCCATGTACCACCCGTTGAACGGCGCGGTCGGGTAGCGGACGCCGCCGATCTCCAGCGTCATGTCACTGATCGCCGGTACCGCGTACCAGCGCAGGCCGAGCTCGGCGAACCACGGGTGCTCGGGGTGCGAGAGCCGGACCTCCAGGGTGGTGTCCTCCGGCAGTTCGTACCATTCGGGCCGCTCGCCGGGCCGCTCCTGGACGAGCAGCGGCAGCACCTCGAACGGCTCCTCGCCGCACTTCCAGCCGAGGTCGCGGGCCCGGGCGGCGAGCTGCGCGCCGGCCGGGTCGCCGGTCCAGCCGCCGTCCGGGGCGGGGTGCCCGGCGTAGCGGATCAGCTGCTGGTTGACGATCCGGGCGGCCGGACGGCCCGGGCGGTCGGGGGCGAACACGGAGACCACGGGGCGGATCCGCCCGCCGTTGGTGGCGGTGCGCAGGTGGTCGAAGCACTCGGCGGCGATGTCGTCGGCGGATGAGAGGTGGCGCAGGTCGCGCACCACCAGGCTGCGCCAGTACAGCCGGCCGATGCAGCGGGCGGCGTTGCGCCAGGCGAGCCGGGCGCCGTGGGCGAGTTCGGCGGGGGTGTGCTCGTAGGTGCCGGTGCGGTCGATCTCGTCGAGCACGGCGCGGACCCGGGCGGCGCTGTCGCCGGCGCCGGGTTGCTCGCGGTGGAACTGCCGGACGAACTCGGCCGCCTGCCGGGGGTCGGTGAAGTGGTCCTCGTCGGCCGGTTCCGGGGCGGCGGTGCCCGGGGGATCCTCCGGTACCAGGTGGCCGTGGACGTGGCCGTGCGAGTAGGGGCAGGCGCCGACGGGTGCGGCGGCGGCGCGGCGCGGACCGCGGTCGGTCCGGTCGCCGCGGTCACCGCGGTCACCGCGAATGCTGCGGGTGCGTAGCCGGTCGAAGATCAAGGACATCCCTCCTGCGGGACAGGAAACCGGAGGTGCCCGGCCCACCGCAGAGAGTGAACGATTCAGCCCCCGCCCCCGGCGTCCAAGCGCTAGGGTGCGGGGGCTGATCAGAGGGACGGGGTCAGCCCATGTCCTCCAGCCGGACGCCCTTGGTCTCCTTCATGAACCTCGCCACGAAGACGATCGACAGCGCCGCGAACACTGCGTACGCCAGGTAGGTCGCGGAGAGGCTCCAGCGCGAGAGCGCCGGGAACGAGACGGTGATCGCCCAGTTGGCGATCCACTGCGCGGAGGCGGCCACCGAGAGCGCGGCGGCGCGGATCCGGTTGGGGAACATCTCGCCCAGCATCACCCAGACCACCACGCCCCAGGAGAGCGCGAAGAACAGCACGAAGGCGTTGGCGGCGATCAGCGCCACGGTGCCCTGGAGGTCGGGCAGGGTGACGTCGTCCCCGCTGCCGGTGGCGGAGGAGAACGCCCAGGCGCAGGCGCCCAGGGCGACGGCCATGCCGGCCGAGCCGATCAGGGCGAGCGGCTTGCGGCCGATCCGGTCGACCAGCAGGATCGCGATCACGGTGCCGAGGATGTTGATGACCGAGCCGATGAAGCTGATCAGCAGCGAGTTCGACTGGTCGATGCCGACGGACTGCCAGAGGATCGACGAGTAGTAGAAGATCACGTTGATGCCGACGAGCTGCTGGAAGACCGACAGGCCGATGCCGACCCAGACGATCGGCAGCAGGCCGAACCGGCCGCCGAGCAGGTCGCGGAAGCGCGGGCGGTGGTCGGAGTCGATCAGGCCGCGGATCTCGGCGATCCGGGCCTCGGTGTCGGAGTCCCGGCCCTCGATGTCGGCGAGCACGGCGCGGGCCTCGTCGAGGCGGTCGGCGGCGATCAGGAAGCGCGGCGACTCGGGGATGGTCGAGGCCAGCGCGAAGTAGACGGCGGCCGGCACGACGCAGATGCCGAGCATCCACTGCCAGGCCTCCAGGCCGAGCAGGTGGCCGCGGGTGTCGCCGCCGGCGGCGTCCGCCAGCAGCCAGTTGACCAGCTGCGAGATCGCGATGCCGAGCACGATCGCCGCCTGCTGGAAGGAGGCGAGCCGGCCCCGGTACTTGGTCGGCGCCACCTCGGCGATGTAGGTCGGGGCGATCACCGAGGCGATGCCGATGGCCGCCCCGCCGAGGACCCGCCAGCAGGCGAGGTCCCAGGCGGAGAACGGCAGCATCGAGCCGATCGCGCTGACCGCGAAGAGCAGCGCCCCGGCCTTCATCACGGTGATCCGGCCGTAGCGGTCGGCGAACCGGCCGGCCAGGGCGGCGCCGACGGCCGAGCCCAGCAGCGCGGAGGAGACGATCAGGCCGGTCACGCCGTCGCCGACGCCGAACTTCTCCTGGATGCCGGAGACCGCGCCGTTGATCACGGAGCTGTCGTAGCCGAACAGGAAGCCGCCGAGGGCCGCGGCGGCGGTGATGAAGACGACGAAGCCGAGCCGGCCGGACGGTGCCGGCCCGGTCTCCGCCTCCGAGGGCCCCGAGGGCTCCACGGACTGCTGGGTGACGCTCACGATCTTGACTCCTGGTACTCAACGCTGAGCTTGGTAGCCGAGATCGTAACCCCTCAATGTTCAAGTGTTGTACGTGGGATGCCGCTCAACTGCCTCCGCCGATTAGTAAGGTGAACAATCAAATCGGAGGCGGGTCCGCTCAGGCCGGGTGGGCCAGCGAGAGCCCGAACCGGCCCCGGTCGTCCGTCCACCAGGCCGAGAGCCGCAGTCCGGCCGCCGCCAGCTCCTCGGCCACCCGCTCCCGGCGGAACTTCGCCGACACCTCGGTGCGCAGCTCCTCGCCCTGCGCGAAGGTCACCGGCAGGTCCAGTGCCGGGATCTTCACGGTCTGCTCGACCAGCGAGCGCAGCCGCATCTCGATCCACTCCCGCTCCGGGTCCCAGAGCGCCACGTGCTCGAACGAGTCCGGCTCGAAGTCGGCGGACAGCTCGCGGTTCAGCACGTTGAGCACGTTGCGGTTGAACTCCGCGGTCACCCCGGCCGCGTCGTCGTAGGCGGCGACCAGTACCGCCGGGTCCTTGACCAGGTCGGTGCCGAGCAGCAGGAAGTCGCCGGGGTCGAGCGCCTCGCGCAGCCCGCGCAGGAAGGCGGCCCGCTCGGGCGGCAGCAGGTTGCCGAGGGTGCCGCCGAGGAAGGCGACCAGGCGGGGGCCGCCGGCCGGCGGCAGGTCGAGCCGGGCGGTGAAGTCGGCCAGGACGCCGTGCACCGCGAGGCCCGGGTACTCGTCGGCGAGGGCCTCCCCGGCCGCGGTCAGCGCACTCTCGCTGACGTCCACCGGCACGTACGTCCCCAGCGTGCCCAGGTCGCGCAGCGCGTCCAGGAGCAGCCGGGTCTTCTCGGAGGAGCCGGAGCCGAGCTCGACCAGGGTGCGGGCCCCGGTGGCGGCGGCGATCTCGCCGGCCCGGGCGGTGAGGATGGCCCGCTCGGCGCGGGTCGGGTAGTACTCGGGCAGCCGGGTGATCTCCTCGAACAGCTCGCTGCCCCGCGCGTCGTAGAACCACTTGGGCGGCAGCGTCTTGGGCTCGGCGGTGAGGCCGGACTGGACGTCGTGCCGCAGCGCCGTGCTGAAGTGGTCGGCGGGCAGCAGTCGGGTGAGATCAAAGGTGCTCATGACAGGCGGATCCTCTGTTCAGGAAGTGAAGATATTGGCGGCCGGGAGTGCGGCGCTCCGAGTGCGGAGGACGCTCCCGGCGCTCAGAGCGGCTTGACGGTCACGCCGTCCGGTCCGGCCAGCAGCAGCGACCGGTCCGGCACGGTGGTCCAGTCGGGGTGGTCGTCGGAGGGCTCCGAGGCCACCAGCACCCCGAGGCCCGGCAGGGTCCGGTGGTGCAGGGTGTCGCCCCAGGCGGTGGCGGCGATCTCCCGGCCGTCGGTGAGCAGCAGGTTCATCCGGCCGGTGGTGTGCGCGGCCGCGTCCGCGACCGTGCCGGCCAGCGCGTCGCCGAGTGCGGCGCCCGCGCGCAGCCGGTGCAGGGCGAGCGCCCACAGCAGGGCCGAGTCGGTGCGGGCCACCAGGCCGAGCAGTTCGGCGGGCGGCAGCAGCGCGGCCAGCGCGCCGGTCCGCTCCGGCCAGCCGGCCAGCGCCCCGTTGTGGCTGAACAGCCAGCGCCCGGCGGCGAACGGCGCGGCCGCCTCCTCGCCGGCCGCGCAGCCCTCGGTGGCCGAGCGGACCGCCGCCAGCAGCGCCCGGGTGCGCAGGACCCGGGCGAGGTCGCCGAAGGAGGTGTCCGCCCAGATCGGCCCGGCCCGCCGGTAGCGGGCGGGCACCTCGTCGCCGTCCGCGTACCAGCCGAGGCCGAAGCCGTCCACGTTGACCGTGCCGTACTGCTGGAGGCGCGGGGCCCAGGACTGCCGGTGGAGGCCGAACGGCGGCTCCACCAGCAGCGCCCGGGGCGACACCGGCTCGCCGACGTAGGCGAGGTGGCGGCACATCAGCCGGCCTCCCGGGCGGGGGCGGGGCCGGGCCCGTCCGTGACGTCGGCGGCGGTGCGGAACCCGGCGAAGATCTGCCTCCGGACCGGGTAGTCCCAGTTGCGGAAGGTGCCCCGGCAGGCGACCGGTGCCACCGCGAAGCAGCCGCCGCGCAGCACCTTGTACTCGGGCCCGAAGAACACCTCCGAGTACTCCCGGTACGGCCAGGCCCGGAAGCCGGGGTACGGCCGGAAGTCGCTGGCCGTCCACTCCCACACGTCGCCCATCAACTGCCGTGCCCCGTAGGGTGACTGGCCGTCCGGGTAGCTGCCGGCCGGGGCCGGGCGCAGGTGCCGCTGGCCCAGGTTGGCGTGCTCGGGGCCGGGGGCGCCGTCGCCCCACGGGTAGCGGCGCGAGCGGCCGGTGGCCGGGTCGTGCCGGGCGGCCTTCTCCCACTCCGCCTCGGTCGGCAGCCGCCGTCCGGCCCACCGGGCGTAGGCGTCCGCCTCGTACCAGCTGACGTGCAGCACCGGCTCGTCGAGCGGGACGGGCTCCAGTACGCCGAACCGGCGGCGCAGCCACTGGCCGTCCTCGCGGCGCCAGAACAGCGGCGCGGTGAGGTCGGCGCTGCGCCGGTGCGCCCAGCCCTCCGCGGTCCACCAGTGCGGCTCGTCGTAGCCGCCGTCCTCGACGAACCGCAGGTAGGCGCCGTTGGTGACGGGGGTGGTGTCCAGCCGGTAGGCGGGCAGGTCGACCCGGTGGGCCGGGCGTTCGTTGTCCAGTGCCCAGGGCTCGGTGTCGGTGCCCATGGTGAACGGGCCGGCCGGGACGAGCACCTCGGCGGGCAGCGCGGCGGCGTCGGCGGGGGCGGGCGGGGGTGCCGGGGCGGCCAGCGCGGGTTCGCCCCTGCGCAGCTGATGGGTGATCAGCATCGTTTCGTCGTGCTGCTGTTCGTGCTGCGCGATCATGCCGAAGGCGAACCCGGCGTCGAGCAGCGGCGCCCCCTCCAGCGGGCTGGCGGCGAGCAGGTCGAGCACCCGGCCGCGCACCTCGCCGGCGTAGGCGCGGGCCTCCCCGGGCGGCAGCAGCGGCAGGGTGGGGCGCTCGGAGCGGGGGTGCTCGAAGGCGTCGTAGAGCGGGTCGATCTCGGGGTGCATCGGATCGCGGCCGCCGATGTTGCGCAGCAGCCAGAGCTCCTCCTGGTTGCCGATGTGGGCGAGGTCCCAGACCAGCGGCGACATCAGCGGGGAGTGCTGGGCGGTGAGGTCGTGGTCCTCGACGCAGTCGGTGAGCGCGGCGGTGCGGGCGCGGGCGGCCAGCAGCTCGGCGGCGATGGTCTCCCGCAGGGCCTCGGGCGACAGGGCCTCCGGCGATTGCGGCTTCAGGGAGGCAGGAGGGCGGCCCTCCCGGGCGCTGCGGTCGGCGCGGGCGTCGTCGATCATGGCGTGGCCTCCTCCGGGGGAGTGCGTCGGGTGCCGGAGCGCAGGGCGTCCAGCTGGTCGTCGGCCGGGCAGCGGCCGCGCGCGGGATAGCGCTCGGCGAAGGCTGCGACGGTGGCGCGCAACTGCTCGGCGCCGGGCAGTCGGCCCAGCGCGGCGTCCGCGGCGGCGAAGCAGGTGAGGGTGGCGCGGCGCAGCTCGGGGTCGGCCGTCGCCAGGGCGGCGGCCCGGCGCCAGGCGTCGCTGCGCGGTGCGCGCGGACCGTCGGTGCCGGGCGGCGGCTCCAGCGGTTCCAGGGCGGCGAGCGCGGTGTCCGCGGCGACCGGGTCGTCCAGCAGCGCGGTGACCAGCGCGGCGGGGACGATCCAGCCGTCCCCGGGCTGGGCGTCGATCATCCGCAGTTCCAGGTGGCCGCGCGGGCGGACCGGCGGGAACAGCGTGGTGCGGTGGTAGTCGAGGTCGGCCAGGGTGGGCGGCCGTTCGCCGCCGCCGCGCAGCCAGTCCAGGAAGGTCAGTCCGGCGGGCGCGGTCCACGGCAGGCCGTCGCGGCGGCGCACGCAGAGCACCTGGGCGTCCAGCACGTACCTGGTCCAGGCCTCGCGCGGGTCGCCGTGGTCGGGCGCGGGGGCCAGCGTGCGGGAGGGGTCCATCCGGGACCAGACGGTCTGCCGGGTGGACCGGTGCCCGGTGGGGCGGCCGTCCAGCAGCGGCGAGTTGGCGAAGGCGGCGACCAGCACCGGGCCGAGCCGGTGGGCGAGGCGCCAGCGGCGGTCCAGTGCCTGCGGGCCGCTCTCCGCCCCGGCGTCCAGGCAGACCTGGAGCGAGGCGGTGCCGGTCATCATGATCCGGCCCCAGGGCCCGGCCGCGTCGAAGTGGTGCTCCATCGCGACGTAGCGCGGGTGGTCCAGCACCCTGCGGCGGGGGCGGGCCAGCGGGTCGGTGCCGGTGCCGGTGAGGCGCAGGCCCTGGGCGGCGAAGGCGTTCCGCAGGGCGGCGAGGTCACGCCGGGTGTCGGCGACGCAGCCGGTGAGGCTGTCGGCGGGTGGGGAGCTGAGCTCTACCTGACCGCCGGGTTCGAGGGTGAGGCGGGCACCGGAGGGGAGCGAAGTCCCGTCGGGGCCGCCGAGCGGCAGTGCGTCCAGTGCGGCGTGCAGTCGTTCCGGAGGGACGGGTTCGTCGGGACATCGGTCGTCGTGGACGAACCACTCCAGCTCCACGCCGACCAGCCGGGGCGGGCCGATCTTGAAGCAGACGCCGGTCATGTGGTTGCGCGCCGCGGACTCGGTGAGCGGGGTCACCGAAGCTGCGGGAGGCGCGACGCTCTGCCGGTCGGGCGGAGCGGACGGTCGGAGGGGTATCACCGGACTCACCATCCTCGGGGCACGGGTGCGGCCCGGACTACCCTGCCCAGTCTGCTACGGACCATGCGGGGGCGCCGCGCAAACATCTGGTGAAGGACTGTCCTCGCAGGTCAGGGGTGGTGCGAACGGGTGAATCGGGCCATTTCGACGCGCTCGGCCCAGCCTGCGCCCCAGCCTGTGCCCCGGCCGCCTCAGCCCGTGGGGCGGCCCGGGCCTCCGGCCGGACGGGCGCCGAGGTGGGCCGCCAGCCCGCGTCGGCCGCGCCGCATCATCACCGCGTGGTTGGCCCGGAACAGCGGCCGGGCGGGCAGCGCCAGCAGGCGCAGCAGCGGCTTGGCCGGGCGGGTGTCCTCCTCGAACAGGACCAGGCTGCCGCCCGCGCCGTCCGCCGCGACCGTCCAGCGGGACCAGCCGGTGAGGTCGCCGTCCATGGCCGCCTCCAGCACCCCGGCGGCGCGGTCCTGGCGGACGGCGGTCAGCCCGATCACCAGCCGGTAGGGGAGCAGCGCCCGGACCAGCACCTCGCCCCGGTCCGGCCCGGTCTCCCGGACCGAGAGGATCTCCGGCCACCAGCGCGGATAGCCGGGGACGTCGGCGAGCGCCGCGAAGACCGCCGTCGGCGGGGCGGCCAGCCGCCAGACGCCGCGGAAGCGGTAGTGGTTGGGGTCCACGAGGGCACTGTAGTCCGGGCCGGGCCCGCTCCGGCAGGGCACCTGCCCGCGGCCGCACCGGCGCGGCTACCCTCCGGGTTCGGCCAGCGCGAAGGCGGTGTTCACCAGCGCCACGTGACTGAACGCCTGCGGGGTGTTGCCGAGTTGGCGCCGGGCGCGCGGGTCCCACTGCTCGGAGAGCAGCCCCAGGTCGTTGGCCAGGCCGACCAACCGGGCGAACAGCTCGCGCGCCTTGCCGCGCCGCCCGGTCGCGGCGAGCGCGTCGGCGAGCCAGAACGAGCAGGCGAGGAACGCGCCCTCGCCGCCGGGCAGTCCGTCGGTGCCGGGGGCCGGACGGTAGCGGCGGACCAGCCCGCCGTGGTCGAGGCCGTCCCGCACGGCGTCGACGGTGCGCACCACCCGCGGGTCGCCGGGCGGCAGGAAGCCGCTCTTGACCACGAACAGCGTGGCCGCGTCCAGTCCGTGCCCGCCGTAGTGCTGGACGAACACGCCCCGGCGCCGGTCGTAGCCGTGGGCGCAGACGTCGGCGTGCACGGCGTCCCGCATGGCCCGCCAGCGGTCGAGCGGCGCGGGCAGTCCGGTGGCCTCGGCGAGCCGCACCGCCCGGTCGGCGGCGACCCAGCACATCACCTTGGAGTGGACGAAGTGCCGCCGTACGCCGCGCACCTCCCACAGGCCCTCGTCCGGTTCGCGCCAGTGCTGTTCGAGGTGGTCCATCAGCGCGCGCAGCAGGGTCCAGACGTGCCGCTCCATCGGGATGCCGGCCAGCAGCGCCAGGTGCAGGGTGTCGACGACCTCGCCGTGGACGTCGAGCTGGAGCTGGCCGGCGGCGGCGTTGCCGAAGCGGACCGGGCGCGAGCCGAGGTAGCCGGGCAGCCAGTCGGCGACGGTCTCGGTGAGGACGCGCTCGCCGGCCACCCCGTAGAGGGCCTGGAGGTCCCGGGGGTCGCCGGCGATGGCGCGCAGCAGCCACTGGCGCCAGGCGGCGGCCTCCTCGCGGAAGCCGCCGCGCAGCAGCGCGGAGAGCGTCATCGAGGAGTCGCGCAGCCAGCAGAAGCGGTAGTCCCAGTTGCGCGGGCCGCCGATGTGCTCGGGCAGTGAGGCGGTGGGGGCGGCGACGATGCCGCCGGTGGGCGCGTAGGCGAGCGCCTTGAGGGTGATCAGCGAGCGGAGCACGGCGTCCCGCCACTCGCCGTCGTAGCGGCAGCCGGCCGCCCAGCGCCGCCAGGTGTCGACGGTGGTGAGCAGCTCGGCGTCCGGGTCGGTGCTCGGGGCGGCGCGCAGGTGGGAGGGCTGCCAGGTGAGGAGGAACGGGACGCGCAGGCCCGGGGTGACGGTGACCTCGGAGACGGTGGTGCCGTCGGCGCCGTAGGTGTGCACCCCGGGCGGGACGCGCAGCCAGGCGGAGTCGGGGCCGGCGACGGCGACCCGGTGGTGCTCGGTGCGGCGCACCCACGGGTCGATCCGCCCGTAGTTGAACCGCAGCCGCAGTTCGCCGCGGACCGGGACGGCGCCCTCCAGCCCCTCGACGATCCGGACCAGCCGCGGCGGGCGCCGTCCGTCGGTGCCGCGCTGCGGCATGAAGTCGGTGATCCGGACCCGGCCCTCGGGGGTGTGCCACTCGGTGTCGAGGACGAGGCTGTCCGGCCGGTAGCGGCGGGCGGTGCACTCGTCGGCGCCGGCGGGGGAGAGCCGCCAGGCGCCGTGCCGCTGTTCGCCGAGCAGGGCGGCGAAGCAGCTGGGGGAGTCGAACCGGGGCAGGCAGAGCCAGTCGACGGCGCCGTCCCGGCCGACCAGGGCGGCGGTCTGCAGGTCGCCGATCAGGGCGTAGTCCTCGATTCGTCCGGCCATCGGGTCCATTCTCGGCGCTCCCGCGACCGCCCGCAGGTCCGTCCGGGTGCCGGTCGGGTGCCGGTCGGGACTCCTGCCCGGGGTGGTGAAAAGCACGGTGTCACTCCGCTTGCACCCGTTCGACGTGCAGGGGAGGATCTTGTGTGCTTGTAGTCTCATCAGTCTCAGCCACCACAGCAGGCGACTGATTCATCGGAACCGGAACGAAGGAGTCCCGAGGATGCGGCGACCGAACTGGGTACCGGAGGGCACGGACCTGGACAAACCGAACGCCGCCCGGGTCTACGACTACTACCTCGGAGGCTCGCACAACTTCGAGGTGGACCGGGAGATGGCCCGCAAGGCGATCGCCCTCTGGCCGGAACTGCCGCAGATCATGCGCTCCAACCGGGCCTTCCTGCGCCGCGCCGTCCAGTTCACCGCCGAACGCGGCATCAGCCGCTTCCTGGACATCGGCTCCGGCATCCCCACCTTCGGCGCCGTGCACGAGATCGCCCGCGCCGTCCGGCCGGAGTCCCAGGTCGTCTACATCGACCGCGACCCGGTCGCCGTCGCCCACAGCCGGCTGCTGCTGGAGGACGACCCGGGCAGCCTCGTCGTCCAGGCCGACGTCCGGGACGTCGACGACCTGATGTCCCGCCCCGAGGTGACCGCGCTGCTCGCGGCCGGCGAGCCGGTGGCCGTCCTGCTGGTCGCCGTCATGCACTTCGTCCAGGACGCGGACGACCCGTGGAAGCTGATCGCGGTCATCCGCGACGCCCTCCCGCCGGGCAGCGCCCTGGTGCTCTCGCACGCCTCCCTGGAGGGCCGCCCCGACCAGGCCGAGGACCACCAGCGGCTCTACCGGATGACGCCCACGCCGCTGACGATGCGCACCGTCGAGCAGATCACCGGGATGTTCGCCGGCTTCGACATCGTCGAGCCCGGCGTCGTCTACCTGCCGCAGTGGCACCCGGACCAGCCGGAGGCCGTCGGCGAGCACCCGGAGCGGATGACCGGGGTGGCGGGTGTGGGGTTCCGCCCGTGACCCGAGCACCGGAACCGAGCAGCGGCGCCGAACGGTTCCACGAGGACTGGGCGCGGCTGCTCTCCGGTGACCACGGCACGGCGGTCCACCCCGGCCTGCTCGACCGGCTGGTGTCCGGGACCGCCGGGCTGCTCCGCCGCGCCCAGCTGGACGAACCCTTCGAGCCGCACCTGGCCGCCGAGGCCGGCGCGCAGCTCGTCGAGGCGCAGTTCACCGACCCCATCGTGCTGGCCCGCGCGGTGGAGCTGCTCCAGCGGCAGCCGGCCGCGGACGGCCGGGGGCCGGCGCTGTGCGGCGCGTTCGCGGCCGGCTGGGCGGCCGCCCTGCGCGAGCGCACCCTGCGCGAGCAGGAGGCCATCCGCACCGCCGCCGACATCGCCCGCAAGGAGGCCGAGAAGGCACTGCGGGCGTCCGAGGCGCGCTTCCGGGCGCTGTTCGAGAGCGCCGCGATCGGCATCGGCATCGGCGACACCGACGGCAACATCCTGGCCGTCAACAAGGCCCTCCAGGAGCTGTTCGGGGCCGGCCCGGAGGACATGATCGGCCGCCGGGTCGGCGACCTCGTCCACCCCGAGGACGCCGACGGCGTCTGGGACGTCTACGAGGAACTGGTCAGCGGCAAGCGCGAGTACTTCCAGTTCGACAAGCCGTACTACCGGCAGGACGGCGAGGTGGTCTGGACCCACCTGACGGTCTCGCTGATCCGCGACGACGACGGCTCCCCGCAGTACCAGGTCGCGATGCTGGAGGACGTCACCGACCGCTACCGGCTCCAGGAGCGGCTGCGCCACCAGGCCACCCACGACCCGCTCACCGGGCTGCCCAACCGGGCCGCGTTCTTCGAACGGCTGGAGAAGCTCTTCGAGGACCCGGACCCGGGCGCCCGGTTCGGGCTCTGCTACGTCGACCTCGACGGCTTCAAGGTGGTCAACGACAGCCTCGGCCACGACACCGGCGACCAGCTGCTGTCCGCCGTCGCGGCCCGGCTGAAGGCCGCCCTCAACCCGCTCGGCCACCTGGTGGCCCGGCTCGGCGGCGACGAGTTCGTCGTCCTGCTGGAGAACAGCCGCGGCGAGCAGGAGGCCGTCGCCGCCGCGAAGACCGTGCTCAAGGCGCTGGCCGGGCCGGTGCTGATCGGTGACCACAAGCTCGCCGTCGGCGCCAGCGTCGGCGTGCTGGAGCGCCGGGTCTCCACCACCACCCCCGGCGCCGCCGTCCGGGCCGCCGACCTGACGCTCTACCGGGCCAAGGAGGCCGGCCGGGGCCGCTGGACGCTGTTCGACCCCAAGGAGAACGCCCGCGCCGTCTCCCGCTACGCGGTGTCGGTGCGGATGCCCGCCGCGCTGGACCGGGGCGAGTTCTTCATCGACTACCAGCCGCTGTACGCGCTGGCCGACGGCCGGCTCGCCGCCGTCGAGGCGCTGGTGCGCTGGCGCCACCCGCAGCTCGGGGTGCTCGGCCCGGACGAGTTCGTGACCACCGCCGAGGAGACCGGGCTGATCATGCCGCTCGGCCGCTGGGTGCTGGAGCAGGCCTGCGGTCAGGCCGCCGACTGGATCAGGCGGTTCGGCGACGCCGCGCCGCAGCTCAACGTCAATCTGGCGGTCCGCCAGGCCCGCAGCGCCGCCCTGGTCGGCGACCTCAACCGGATCCTCGACAGCACCGGCCTGGACCCGGCCCGGCTCCAGCTGGAGATCACCGAGTCCACCGTGGTCGGTCCGGAGGACGAGGCGCTGCGCACCCTGCACGGCCTGGTCGAGCAGGGCGTCTCGCTCGCCGTCGACGACTTCGGCACCGGCTGGTCCAACCTCGCCTACCTGCGCGACCTGCCGGTCTCGGGGCTGAAGATCGCCGGGTCCTTCGTCGGAGACCTGCACGACCCGGCCAAGGACGAGGAGACCGGCTGGCGGATCGTCAGCGGTCTGGTGTCGATGGCGCACGCCCTCGGGCTGACCGTCACCGCCGAGGGCGTGGAGACCCGCCGGGACGCCGAGCGACTGCGCGTCATCGGCTGCGACTGGGCGCAGGGTTGGCACTTCGGGCGGCCGGTGCGGCCGGCCGAGATCGCCCGGCGGATCGCCGAGGAGCCGCAGGGCCGCCCGGTCGCGGTCCGGGGGCGAGCGGTGACGCACGGAGGTTAGTGCAAAAAACGGACAAATCACCCTTGACGCGGTGAGGCGACCGAGCGCACGATGAGGTCCTGGCAGTACCCGCACCCTCGGTGCGGGATCCCCGCCAGTACGACGGACCGGCGCTTTCCCAGGCGCCCGGGACCAGCGGTGCGCACCCCCTTCGGCCGCCCGGCTCCCGGCGGTCGCCCGACGTCCCACGGTCCGTCGACCAGCCCCCTCGGGGCTTTCTCCGGGGTCCGAGCCCTGCGCATCCGTCTCGCACCGGGCCCGCCCCGTCCCACCGGGCCGCGCCGCGCCTCCGCGCCGGGCGCCGCCCGTCACAGCCAGGGGCCGCGCCGTTCCCGCCGTCCAACGGTCCGTCCGGCGCCCCGCCCACCACCTCTTCGCCGAGAGGCCGGCTTTCGATGAGCACCACCGCGCCCCCGAGCGCCCGACCCGACAGCCAGCACGGTCACGACGGCCCCGACGGTCACGACGGCCCCGACGGTCACGACGGCCCCGACGGTCATGACGGCGCCCGCAACCCCGACGGTCACCCGCTGCGCCGGGCCACCGACCGCGACACCGGGCCCGACCCCGCCCGCCCCCGGCCGATGCGCCGGGCCGGGGACGTCGTCGTCACCCGGCACACCGTCAGCCTGGTGGTCCCCGCCCGCAACGAGGCCCGCAACATCCCCTGGGTCTTCGAGCAGATCCCGCGCTGCGTCGACGAGGTCATCCTGGTGGACGGCTCCTCCAGCGACGCCACCGTCCCGATGGCCCGGCACTGCCTGCCCACCGTCCGCAGCGTCGCCCAGCGGGGACCCGGCAAGGGCAACGCCCTGCGCACCGGCTTCGCCGCCGCCACCGGCGAGTACATCGTCATGATCGACGCCGACGGCTCCATGTGGCCCGGCGAGATCCCGCACTTCCTGCACTTCCTCGACCACGGCTACGACTTCGTCAAAGGCTCGCGCTGCATCGGCGGCGGCGGCTCACTGGACCTCACCAGGGTCCGCTCGCTGGGCAACCGCGCCCTGCTCACCGTCGCCAACCGGCTGTACGACGCGCGCCTCACCGACCTGTGCTACGGCTACTGCGCCTTCCGCCGCTCCTTCCTGGACGCGCTCGACCTGCGGTCCACCGGCTTCGAGATCGAGGCCGAGATGATCGCCCACGCGCTGCGCTCGGGACTGCGGATCGCCGAGGTGCCGAGCCTGGAACTCCCCCGCCGCAGCGGTCGCTCCAACCTTCACGCCGTCGCCGACGGCCGCCGGGTGCTGAGGACCCTGATCACCGAGCGTCCCGGCGCCCGGCCCTCGGCGGCCGCCACCGCGGAGGAGCAACGATGAAGGGCTCCGACCGGCGCACCGATGCAGCCTGCCCGCGTCCCGCCGCCCGCGACTCGCTCTACACCCCCGTCCGGGTCGTCGACCTGGACCTGGACGAGCCGAGCGGGCTGCGCTCGCCCGGCGGGTCCGGGGCCGACGACCCGGACGGCCGCGTGTTGGCGTTGGTCCGGCTGCACGGGCACCCGCTCGGCCTGGTCACGGCCACCGGAACAGCCGGCGGAACCGCCGCGCTGCGCCGGGCGCTGGTCGACGCCGCCCACCGGGAACTCCCCGTTCCCGCCCTGTCCACCGCGACACCCGCGGCGCGCCCGAGTCGGGTCGCGCGCGTCCGGGTGCCCGCGGGCCCGGTCACGGTCAGCGTGATCGTCTGCACCCGGGACCGGGAGGCGCTGCTGCCGGTGTGCCTGGACGCCGTCCTGGCCACCCGACGCCCCGGCGTCGAGGTGATCGTGGTGGACAACGCCCCGGCCACCACCGCCACCGAGGACCTCGTCCGCGAGCGCTACGGGGACCGGGTGCGCTACGTCCAGGAGCCCCTGCCGGGGCTGTCCCGGGCGCGCAACCGCGGCCTGTCGGTCGCCGGGGGTGAGATCTGTGCCTTCACCGACGACGACACCGTCGCCGACGCCGGCTGGGTGGACGCCCTGGCGGACACCTTCGCCTCCGACGACCGGATCGGCTGCGTCACCGGCCTGGTGCTGCCCGCCGAACTCGACACCGAGGCGCAGTTCGTCGTGGAGCAGTACAACGGGCCCGTCCGGGGCTTCGCCACCCGCAGCTGGTCGCTGCGGGACGGCCTGTCGGACCCGCTGGACCGCTTCTCCACCGGCCGGTTCGGGATGGGCGCCAACATGGCGTTCCGCACGGACGTGCTGCGGGCGATCGGCGGCTTCGACCCGGCCACCGGGACCGGCACCCCCTCCCGGGGCGGCGAGGACCTGCTCGCCTTCCTCCAGGTGCTGACCGCCGGGCACACCGTCAGCTACCAGCCCGACGCGCTGGTCTGGCACCGCCACCGGCGGACCATGGCGGAACTCGCCCACCAGGTCGACGGCTTCGGCGTCGGCTTCACCGCCTACCTGACGGCCGCGGTCGCCCACCAGCCGCGTCTGCTCGCCGGGATCCTCCGGCTGCTGCCCTACGGCCTCTGGCGCTGGCACCGCACCCACCGGCCCGCGGCGCGGCCCCGCTACGGGGTGACCGACGAGGTGCTGCGGGAGCTGCGGCGGACGGAGCGCCGCGGCCTGGCCCGCGGACCGTTCTGCTACCTGCGCACCGTCCGGCAGCAGCGCCGCACCAGCACCGGAGGCCGATCCTCATGACCGCCCCGACCACCCCGACCGGCCCCACCGGCCCCGCCGCCCGGACCACCACGACCACCCCGAGCACTCCCGCCGCCCCCGGCTCCGCGGCCGCGCGGACCGAGCTGCCGTCCGTGCCGGTCGCGATCGCCGAACTCGACCTGGAGCACCCCGACGTCCTGCGCCGCCCCGGCCGCGGCGGGGTCTTCACCCCGGAGGGCCGGGTGCTGGCCCTGGTCCGCGACCACGGCCGCCCGCTCGGCCTGGCCACCGGGGAGCCGTCCCCCGACGGCGCGCCCGGCACGGCGGCCGGGCCCTACCGCGCGCTGGTCGACGCGGTCACCCGTGACCTCGACCCGGACGACCGCCCCGGACCGCCGGTACGCACCCCGGCCGACGGCCCGCCGCTGACGGTCGTCGTCTGCACCCACGACCGGACCGACCTGCTGCCGCGCTCCCTGGACGCCGTCCTGGCCGGCACCTACCGGAACACCGAGGTGGTCGTGGTCGACAACGCCCCCTCCGACCGGGCCACCGAGACGCTCTGCCGGCAGCGCTACCCCGACCGGGTCCGCTACCTGTACGAGCCGGTGCCCGGCCTGGCCCGGGCCCGCAACCGCGGCCTCGCGGTCGCCCGCGGCGAGATCTGCGCCTTCGCCGACGACGACCTGCTGATCGACCCTGACTGGGCCGCCGCGCTGGTCGACGGCTTCCGCGCCGACCCGCGGGCGGGCTGCGTCACCGGCCTGGTGCTGCCCGCCGAACTCGACACCCGCGCCCAGCTCGCGCTGGAACGGTACTGCGGCTACGCCAAGGGCTTCACCACCCGCAGCTGGTCGCTGCTCGACCCGTCCGAGGACCCGCTCTTCCCCTTCGCCACCGGGCGGCTGGGCACCGGTGCCAACATGGCGTTCCGCACCGACCTGCTGCGGGCGATCGGCGGCTTCGACCCGGCCACCAGCACCGGCACCCCCGCCCGCGGCGGCGAGGACCTGCTCGCCTTCCTCCAGGTCCTGATCGCCGGGCACACCGTCGTCTACCGGCCGGACGCGCTGGTCTGGCACCCGCACCGCCGGTCGATGGAGGCGCTGAGCACCCAGGTCTTCGGCTTCGGCGTCGGCTTCGGCGCCTACCTGACCGCCGCGGTCCGCCACCGGCCGGAACTGCTGGCCGCCCTGCTCGCCCGGGTGCCGCGCGGCGTCCGGCAGACCCTGCGCCGGGGCACTCCCGCCGACGGCCGCCGCGACCCGCTGATGGCGCACCTCGGGCGGCTCGAACTGCTCGGCCTGCTCTACGGGCCGCTCTGCTACCTGCGCAGTGTCCGGCGGCAGCGCCGGGCCGACTCCGCGCCGAGGCCGTGATGGCCTCCCTCCTGGAGCACCCCCGCCCCCGGCCGCGCCCCCCCCGGCCGATGGCCGGGACCTGTCCGTGCCCGGTCGCGATGCCCTGCGACTGCAGCTTCCGCGCCCTGCTGCGGGCCCGGATCCGCGCCGTCCGCGCGGCCCTCCCCGGCGGCGCCCTCCCGGCCCGGGCCCGCGCCGCCCTCCACCCGACCGCTGGACGGCAGACCGACGGACGGGCGACGGACGGACGGCCCGCGGACGGGCGGCCGCGCTCCGACGCCCTGATGCGCAACGGGCACGTACTGGCCGCGAGTTCGATCGTCGCGGCCGGGCTCGGCGGATTCTTCTGGCTGCTCGCCACCCGCTACTACGCGGTCGAGACCGTCGGCCGCAGCTACGCCGCGCTGTCGGCCGCGATGTTCCTGTCCACCCTCGGCAGCCTCAACCTGGGGGACGCCCTGGTCCGCTTCGTGCCCGCCGCCGGGCGGCACACCCGCAGCCTGGTGCTGCGGTGCTACGTGATCAGCGTCGGCTTCAGCGCCGCGGTCGCGGTCGGCTTCCTGCTCCTGATCCCGCTGGTCGCCCCCGACCTGGTCTTCCTGCGCGGACCGGTGCTCGCCGTCGCGTTCGTCGCCGCCACCGCCGGCTACTCGGTCTTCGTCCTCCAGGACGGTGCGCTCACCGGCACCCGCCGGACCGGCTGGGTGCTCGGCGAGAACGCCGTCTTCGCCGTCACCAAGACCGTGCTGCTCGCCGCCTGCGCCGTGCTGGCCGTCAGCAGCGGCATCATGCTCGCCTGGGCGGCCGCGATGCTGATCTCGATCGGGCTGGCCAACGTCGTCCTGTTCCGCCGGGCGGTGCCCGACCACCAGGCGGCCGGGCCCGCCGACGCCGAACCCCCGCAGCGGGTGCTGCGCTGGGCCGGCGCGGACTACCTCGGGAACCTCTTCAGCTTCGCCAGCTACAGCGTCGTTCCGCTGATGGTGCTGGCACAGCTCGGACCGGAGGGCAGTGCCTACTACTCGCTGGCCTTCGTCATCGCCGAGACCCTGTTCGTCGCGACGTTCAGCATGGGCCACTCGCTGGTGGTCGAGGGCGCCCGCGATCCGCAGCGGCTCGCCGAGTACGCCCGGCGGATGCTGCGCCACACCGGGCTGCTGCTGGCCGGGGCCGTGCTGGTCATCGTGGCCGGCGCACGCCTGATCCTCGGCGTCTTCGGCCCCGCCTACGCCGAGCACGGGACGACGGTGCTGCGGCTGATGGCGCTGTGCGCCCTGCCGGTCGCGGTGATCAACGTGGTCATCCAGATGGCCCGGGTCCGCCGGGCGCTGCCCTGGATGATCGGGGTCAGGGTCGCCTCCAGCGCGATGGTCATCACGCTGGTCGCCGTCCTGCTGCCCCGCTACGGACTGACCGGCGTCGGCCTCGCCTGGCTGATCGCCGAGTACGTGCTGGCGGCGGGCCTGCTGCTGGTGCTGCGCGGCTGGCTGCGCACGGCGGACCGGACGAACACGGAACGGACAGGCACGGGCCGGACGACCACGGGCCGGACGGACCCGGGACCGACGAACACGAAGCCGACGGACACGGAACTGACGGAAGGAGGCGAACCGGCATGACCCCGGACCGGATCCACCCGCGGCAGGGGACCCGCGCCCCCGACCGCCCCGCACCGGACCTCACGGTGGTGATCTGCGCCTACACCGTCGAGCGCTGGGACGACCTGAGCGCCGCCGTCGCCTCGGTGCACGCCCAGCGCCGCCCGCCCGAGGAACTGCTGCTGGTCGTCGACCACTGCCCCGAACTCCTCCGCCTCGCCCAGGAGCACCTGACCGGCCTGCGGATCCTCCCCAACCGGCAGCGGCGCGGCCTGTCCGGCGCCCGCAACACCGCCCTGGCCGAGGCCCGGGGCACCCTGGTCGCCTTCCTCGACGACGACGCCGCCGCCGACCCCGACTGGACCGAGCACCTGATCGCGGGCTACCGGGACCCGGGCGTGCTCGGCGTCGGCGGCCTCGTCCGGCCGTGGTGGCGGACCGGCCGCCCCGACTGGTTCCCGTCCGAGTTCGACTGGGTGGTCGGCTGCTCCTACCGGGGCCTGCCGGTCCGGCCGGCCCCGGTCCGCAACCTCATCGGCGCCAACATGTCCTTCCGGCGGGCCGAGGTGCTGGCCGCCGGCGGCTTCCGCACCGACCTCGGCCGGGTCGGGCGACGCCCGCTCGGCTGCGAGGAGACCGACCTCTGCATCCGGCTGGCCGCCCAGCACCCCGGCGCCGTCCTGCGCTACGAGCCGGCCGCCGCCGTCCGCCACCGGGTGCCGGCGGCCCGCACCACCTTCCGCTACTTCGCCGCCCGCTGCTGGGCGGAGGGCTGCTCCAAGGCGGCCGTCGTCCGGTACGACGGCGCCGCCGCCGGCCTGGCCAGCGAGCGGGCCTACCTGCGGCGCACCGTGCCCGCCGCGCTGCTGCGCAGCCTGCGG
>NZ_JAIY01000003.1:549712-571694 GCF_000710405.2 Kitasatospora sp. MBT66
CTGACCGCCACCGGCTACCTCACCGCGGCGGTCCGCGGCCGGGCCGCCCGGATCGCGGCCCGCCGGGCCTGCGCCTCCGGTCGAGCCGCCTCCGGTCCCGCCGCGGGCGCCGCGCCCGACCTCCCCGGGGGCACCCCGTGAACGCCGTCCCGGTCTTCCTCTACCACGCGGTGTCCGACGACCCGCCGGCCTGGCTCGCCCCGTACACCGTCACCCCCGCCGCGTTCCGCGCCCAGCTGGCCCGCATCCGGGACAGCGGCCTGCGGGTGGTGCCGCTGCGCCGACTGGTCACCGCCCTGCGCGGCGGACCGCCGCTGCCGCCCGGAGTGGCCGTCCTGACCTTCGACGACGGTTACGCGGACTTCTACTGGACGGTCGCCCCGATCCTCTCCGACCTGGGCCTGCCCGCCACCCTGTACGTCACCACCGGCGCCCTCCACCCGCCCGGGGGGCGGGGCAGCGGAAGCCTGCTCCCGCCGGCGCCGATGCTGAACTGGCGCCAGCTCGGCAACCTCGACGCGCTCGGCGTCGAGATCGGCGCCCACTCCCGGACCCACGTCCCGATGGACACCGTCCACGGCAGCCGGCTCACGGACGAGGTCGTCGGCTGCAAGCGCCAGCTGGAGGACGTGCTCAACCACGAGGTCGCCTCCTTCGCCTACCCGCACGGCTACTCGGGGGCGGAGGTCCGCCGCAAGGTCGCCCAGGCCGGCTACACCTCCGCCACCGCGGTCGGGAACCTCTTCAGCTCCCCGGCCGACGACCCGCTGCGGATCGCCCGGCTGATGGTCCGGGCCGACACCCCGCCACGGGTGTTCGACGACTGGACCAGGCTCCGGGGCGCCCCGACCGCGCCCCACCGCGAGAGCACCGCCACCAAGGCGTGGCGCGGCTACCGCCGGCTGCGCGCGGCCCTCGGCCGCCCGGTCGGCGGTCCACCGAAGAGCCCCGGTCAGGAGTGATCGCCGTGACCGACGCCCCGGAACGTGAAGACGTCCGACCCGACCCGCGGACACCGGCCCCCCGAACCCCCGTCCACGTCGACCCCGCCCCCGACCCCGCCCGGCGGCCCCACGGGCTGCGCGCGGTCCTCGCCGCGGCCCCGTCCGCCCCGTCCGGCTGGATCGCCCTGGGCGCCCTGCCCGTCGCGCTCGCCCTCTGGCTGCTGGCGCTGCCGAACGCCCGGCTCTCCCGGATGGGCGACCTCGGCCTGCTGCAGGCCCTGCCCCCGCTCTGGTTCGCCGCCCCCGTCCTGCTCACCGTGGGCTTCGTGGCCGTCCTGCGCTCCCCGGTGGTCCGCCACCGGTGGGCGGGCGCCTATGTGCTGGCCCTGATCCTGGTGGTCCACGGGACGCCCAGCCTGCTCTACCCGACCCTGCGCTACGCCTGGGCCTGGAAGCACGTCGCGATCGTCGACGCCATGCTGCGCCACGGCGGGGCGGTGCCGGGCGCGGGCAAGCTGGACGTCTACAACCAGTGGCCCGGCTTCTTCGAGTTCCACGCGCTGGTCCTGCGCGCCACCGGCCTGGACTCCGTGCTCGGGTACGCCTCCTGGTACCCCGTGATCACCAATGTCCTGCTGCTCGGCCCGCTGCTGCTGCTCTACCGGAGCTTCACCACCGACCGGCGGCTGGTCTGGGGCGGGATCTGGCTCTACTGCGCGACCGCCTGGGTGGGGCAGGACTACTTCTCCCCGCAGGCGTTCGCCTACCTGCTCCACCTCACGGTGATCGCCCTGGTCGTGCACCGGCTGGCGGCGCGGCGCCGGTTCGCCCGAGCCGCGGCCGGATCCGCGACCGGTGGATCCGTGAGCGATGCCAAATCCGTGAGCCCTTCCGCACCCGCGCGCCCCGCCGGACCCTCCGGTGCCCGGGCCCTCGGGACGGTCCTCGACGGCTCCGCCCGGGCCGGCTGGCGGGCGGCGCCGTTCGCCCTGCTGCTGGTCCTGATCGCCGCGATCGTCTCCTCCCACCAGCTCACCCCGGTCATGCTGGCCGTGAGCCTGCTCCTGCTGGCCCTGGGCCGCCGCAACCGCCGTACCGTCCTGCCGGTGCTGGCCGCCGTGGTCGGGCTCACCGTCCTCTGGGACGCCACCGTCGCCCGGCCGTTCGTGTCCGCGAACCTGAGCGGTCTGATCGCCGCCCTCGGCTCCCCGGACCACAACGCGGTCGCGGGCCTCGCCCGGCTCGGCGAGGCGCCCTTCGGCCAGATCCTCGCCTCCTGGGCCGACCGCGGCCTCACCGCCGCCGTCCTCCTGCTGGCCCTGGCCGGCGCCCTGCGCCACCGGTGGGTGCGCCGGGTCGGCCTGCTGCCGCTGCTGGTGGCGCCGATCGCCGTCCTGCTGGCCAACGCCTACGACGGCGAGATGCTGTTCCGCGCCTACCTGTTCGCCCTCCCGGCCGCCGCCCTCCTCGCCGCCGCACTGCTCTGGGGCAACCGCGCGGGCACCCGCGCGGAGGACGCCCTCCCGCCCGGCACCGCGCCCCGGCCGGCCACCCGGCCCGGCGGCCCGCTGCGGACCGGCGTCTGCGCCGTCCTGCTGCTCGGCCTCCTCGGCGGAACCCTCTTCGGGTACTACAGCAAGGAGGCGATGAACTACTTCACGCCGCAGGAGGTCGCGGCGGTGCGCTACGTCGCCGAGACCTCCGCAGGTTCCCGGATCATCTCGCTGACCGCCGACGAGCCGGGCGGCGAACTGAACTTCGACACCCACGACCGGCTGGTGCTCGGCGACGCCGCCGGTGAGGACCTGCGGCACCTGGCGGCGGAGCCGGGCGACGCCCTGCGCGGCGCGCTGGCCACCCCCAACGCGGCCGGCGGCCCCACCTACCTGATCCTCACCAGGGCCCAGGTGCTCGACTGCGAGCTGACCGGCCTGCTGCCGGCCTCCGCCGTCCAGGGCCTGGCGGCCGCGGCGGCGGCCGAGCCCACGCTGCGGCGCGTCTACGCCAACGAGGACGCCGTCGTCTACCAGTACACCGATTCCGGCGCCGGGGGCGGCGCGGCCGCCCCCGCCGGAGGGAGCACGCCATGACCGCCGTCCGACCGTGGACCCCTTCCCGCCTCCTCCCGGTGCTGGGCGGCTGGTGCGCCCTCGCGGCCCAGCTGCTCCCGGTCGGGGTGCCGTTGCGGGCCGTCGTGGTGGCCGCCTTCCTGCTGGCCGGGCCGGGCGCGGCGGCCGCGGACTGGGCCCGGCCGCTGCCCCGGCCGGCCCGGGGGCCGGACCGGCTGAGCGCCGCCGGGCTGGTGGTCGCGCTGAGCCTGGCGTTCGCGGTGCTGACCGCGGAGGTGCTGTTCTTCACCGGCTCCTTCGGCGCGGCCCGCGCGGTGCTGGTGCTCGCCGTGCTCACCACGGTGCTGGCGCTGCTGCCGCGGCGCCTCCCGCGCCGCCCCCTGCACCGGCCGCACCCCTCGCGCCGACTGCACCGGGACCGGGACGGAGGCCGGGACCGTCGGCCGGACGGGCGTCCGCCGGTCCGGTGGCGACTGCTCACGGTGGCCACCGTGCTCGCACTGTCCGCCGCCTGCGGGGCCACCGGCAGCATCGGGAGTACCGGGAGCGGCGCGAACGGCACCGCCGTCGGCAGCCTGTTCGCCCCGTCCGCCCCGGCCGCCGCCCCCTCCACCGCGCCCCTGCCGGTCGGGGCCGACCAGCCGCCGTCGACCGGCCCGTGGCACTCGGTGTTCCGCGACGACTTCAACGGCTCCGGCCTCGACCACGGGTCCTGGGCGACCTGCTACGACTGGAACGACGGCGGCTGCACCAACGCCGGCAACCAGGAGGACCAGTGGTACCTCCCGAGCCAGGTCTCGGTGGCGGACGGCAAGCTCACCCTCACGGCCGAGCGCCGGGCCACGAACGGCAGCGACGGCAAGACCTACCCCTGGACCTCCGGGATGGTCTCCACCGGCCGCGACCAGTGGGACGGCACCCCCCGGAAGACCTTCACCTACGGGTACTTCGCCGCCGCGATCAAGACGACCGGCCAGGCGGCCGGCATGTTCCCGGCCTTCTGGCTGCTCCCCGCCGGCACCCGCGGCGGCCTGCCCGAGCTGGACATCGCCGAGTTCATCAACACCGACCAGTACGCCGACCTCAACCTGCACGCCCAGGCACCCGACGGCACCAACATCGACGCCCACTACTCCCACGGCCCGGCGGACTTCTCCAGCGGCTACCACGTCTTCGGACTCGACTGGGAACCCGACGCGGTCACCTGGTACGTCGACGGCGTGCAGGTCTTCCAGGTCACCGACCCGAACGTGATCCCGAACGTGCCCATGGAGCTGATCCTCGACCTGGCCGTCGGTTACCACCAGTCACCACCGGCCGGCGTCGACCGGACCCAGGTGGACGTCGACTGGGTCGGCGTCTGGCAGCACTGAGCACGCCGGAGAGCGCCGCAGCACCGAGCATCGGACTAGTGCGGCACTGCAGCACCGCAGCACCGTGGCAGCGCAGCACCGAAGCACCCCAGAGGAAGGCCGACACCGTGAACCGCACCAGCCCCGCACTGGACCGCAGCACACCGGTCCTGCTGGTCAGGGTGGGCCGGTACCCGCTCGCGCACGGGCCGCTCGGCGCCGTCCGCTCCCTCGGCCGGGCCGGCGTCCAGGTACGGGCGATCGTGGAGGACCGGCTCACCCCGACCGCGCTCTCCCGCTACCTGACCCGCGCGATCGTCCGCCCCACCAGCGGACGCGAGCCCGCCGACCGCCTGGTCGCCACCGTCGCGGACGTCGGACGCCGGCTCGTCCGGGAGTCCGGCCGCCGCTGCGTGGCCGTGCCCACCGACGACGAGGCCGCCGTCCTGCTCGCCGAGCACGCCGCGGAACTCGCTCCGTACTTCCTGCTGCCACCGGTGCCCGCGGCACTGCCGCGCCGGCTGGCCGACAAGGGCGCCCTGTACACCGACTGCCTCCGCTACGGGATCCCCGCGCCGCACAGCGCCGCGCCCGCCGACCGGGACGAGCTGCTCGACGCCGCCGAACTCTGCGGCTACCCGCTGGTCCTGAAGAACCTCGCCCCCTTCACCCGGCTGAGCCACCCCGTGGTGAGCCACGCCACGGTGGTGCGCGACGAAGCCGAACTGCTGCGCCACTGCCCCCCGGACCGCCCGCTCTCGGTGCTCGCCCAGGAGTACCTGCCGGACGAGCGGACCGAGCACTGGATCACCCACCTGTGCTGCGGCCCGGGCGGCGAGCCGCTGGCCCTGTTCACCGGGCGCAAGCTGCGCTCCTACCCGCCGTCGGGCGGATTCACCACCCGCGCGGTCGCGGTGGCCAACCCCGAGCTGGCGGCCCTCGCCGCCGGACTCTGCCGGCAGATCGGCTACAGCGGCATCGCCGACCTGGACTGGCGGCTGGACCTGCGCGACGGCCGGTACAAGCTGCTCGACTTCAACCCCCGCGCCGGAGCCCAGTTCCGGCTGTTCGAGACGGTGGACGGCGTGGACGTCGTCCGGGCCCTCCACCTGTCGCTCACCGGCCGGCCGGTCCCGCGCGGACCCCAGCTGGACCGGTACTACGGCGTCGGCCAGCTGGACGCGCTCTCCGCCGCCGTCGCGCTCTGGCGGGACCGCCACCCGCCCACCGACCTGCGTCCGCGCCGGTCCACCGAGCGGGCCTGGCTCTGCCGCGACGACCTCGTCCCGGCGGCCGCGATGACCGTCCGTTTCACCGGTCAGGCGATCCGCAGGGTCGCCGGAACCATGACCGCCCGAGCCGGAGGAGGCTCGTCATGACCATTCCGCACACCGTTCCGGTCGCGGTCGTCGGGGCAGGCCCGTACGGCCTTTCCGTCGCCGCCCACCTGACGGGCCGGGGCGTGCGACCGCGCGTCCTCGGCGTCCCGATGGAGAGCTGGCGGACCCGGATGCCGGCCGGGATGTTCCTCAAGTCCCTGCCGCGGGCCTCGTCGATCTCCGACCCGGCGGGCCGGTACCGCCTGGCCGACTTCCGGGCCGCCTCGGGCCTGCCCCCGGTGGGCGACCGCTACGCCGTACCGCTGGACGAGTTCGTCCGCTACGGCGAGTGGTTCCAGCGGGCCTGCGTGCCCGAGGTCGAGCGGGCCGCGGTGGTGGGGATCGAACGTGTGCGGGACGGCTTCCGGCTGACGCTGGACACGGGCGAGGTGTTCGGCGCCCGGGCCGTGGTCCTGGCCGGAGGGTTCCCGCCGTACGCGCGGGTCCCGGAAGTACTGCGCCCCCTGGTCGAGGCGGGCCTCGCCTCGCACACCGCGGACCACGCCGATCTGGCGAAGTTCGGCGGCCGCCGGGTGGCGGTGATCGGCGCCGGGCAGTCGGCGCTGGAGAGCGCCGCCCTGCTGCACGAGGCCGGCGCCGAGCCGGTCCTGGTGGCGCGGACCGGGGAGCTGCTGTTCGGCGAGCCGCCGGCCTCCGAGGACCCCGCCGACCGCCCGTGGCCGGTGCGGCTGGCCAAGCCCGGCTCACCGCTGGGCCCCGGCTGGTCGTTCACCGCGTTCAGCCGGGCCACCGGGGCGTTCCGCGCCCTGCCGGACGCGACCAGGGCCAGGCTGGTGCGCACCGTGCTCGGCCCGGCCGGCGGCTGGTGGCTGCGCGAGCGGCTCGAGGGCCGCTTCCCGGTGCTCACCGGGCACGAGCTGCTGACGGCCGAGCGGACCGGCGGTGACGGCGGCCCGGACGGCGGCGACGGCGGGGTGCGGCTGGGTCTGCGCGGCACCACCCCGGAGCTGGAGGTGGACCATGTGCTGGCCGCCACCGGCTACCGGGTGGACGTCGGGCGGCTCGACTACCTGTCGTCCGAGCTGCGCGGCACGGTCGACCGGCGCAACGGGGGAGCGCCCCGGCTCTCGGCCGGCTTCGAGTCCTCCGTCCCGGGGCTCCACTTCGCCGGGCTGTCCGCCGCCGACACCTTCGGGCCGCTGATGCGGTTCGTCTGCGGCACCGGCTTCGCGGCCCGGCGGATCAGCCGCTCGGTCGCGGCCGGCCCGGCGGGGAGCCGCTGAGCGGGGCCGCCGGTCCGGCCGGCCCGCGCCACCGGGAGCGCTCGGCCCACCGGGAGCGCTCAGCCGACCAGCCGGGGCAGCTCGATCGAGTGACCCGTCCGCTCCGCCTTGGCCCGCAGGTACCGGACGTTGCTCCCGGACAGGTGCACACCCGTCGGCACCCGGCGCTCGACCGTGACGCCCAGGGCGGCCAACTGGGCGTCCTTGTCCGGGTTGTTGCTCAGCAGCTCGATCGCGTCGACCCCGAGCGCGCCGAGCATCTGCGCGGCCGCCGTGTAGTCGCGGCCGTCCTCCGGCAGTCCGAGCGCCGTGTTGGCGTCGTAGGTGTCGAGACCGGAGTCCTGGGGTAACGCTACACCTCTCCACCTTGTTCCCGACCTGCGGAAACACTGCGAGGTGGACGGCTACGTACCTGCTTCCTAATCCGACTGGTTGCCCAGGCGGCTCGCTGCTTCCTGCCGAAGTTGGTCCGAGTAGGCGCGCAGGCGGTCCATGGTCAACTCGGCTTCAGTCAGCTCCTCGGACGGCAGGTAGACCACTCGCGGGGCATCGGGGTCGCCTCGGGTTATCTCGACTTCGAGCCCCATCAGGCCCCGCTGCTTCGTAGGCGTCATGCGGGGAGCCTATCCGGTGATCGACTTCCGGTTGCAGGCTTCTCCTGGATGGAGAAGAGGGCCCCGTCCTGCGACTGCGGGGCAGCGACAGGACGGGGGCGCCCCCGCAGGAGGCGGGGGCACGGGATGGCTGGGTGCGGCGGTCAGTCCGTCGATGCCAGAGCACTGGTGCCGGAAAACTCTGAGGCGAGCGCGTCCATGATCAGCTCGTCGCATACCGTGCCGCGCCAGTACCCGGCTTGGCGCATCGCGCCGACGTGCTGGAAACCGGCCTTCTCGTAGACCCGGATGGCGGTTTTGTTGGGCGCGAGGACCTTGAGCCACACGGACCGGAGGTTGGCGACATGGAACCCGAAGTCCAGCGTCAGCCGGGTCGCCGGGGCGGCGAGGCCCTTGCCGCGTGCCTCGGGCGCGATGACGAGGATGTATTCGGCGGCGCGGGTATAGGTGTCGGGCTGGAGCGTGGTCATGCCGGCCGGCACCGGGTTCTCGGCGTCCGTGAGGTCGTAGACCGTGAACCTGATGTTCCTGCCGGCGAGCTGCTGCTGAAGGCCCTGAGTCCGGCTCGGCAGCGACTCGGGAACCGGGCGGCCGAACCCGATCAGTGAACTCGGGTCTTCCTCCCAGCGCCAGTACTGCTCTGCCAGGTCGGATCGAAGGGGGCCGAGCCCGCAGGTGCCAGCGGACATCCAGATCATCTGTTCAACGGACATGGAGTGCTCCGGGGATGCTAAGAATCGTTGTGAACAGGCCAACTGACGCGGACTCGGCGACGGTCGTGCCGTCAACGGTCTCGATCCAGGCGTGCAACCGTATCGGGTCTGGTGCGACGCCGTGACGCCAAACCGCAGCCTTACCCGCGAGGTGAAGTAGCAGCATCGCGGCGGCCGACTCCTCAAGGCAGTTGGTCCGTCCGGGCGAGTACCGGCCCGCGCTACGTGCGGCGTGAACTGCCTGCGCAGCTTCGCTGGTGGTGGCCGGACTTCTCCGCCCTGCCGTGCTGGCGGAGTGCACCAGCTTGAGAACGCGGCCCATGGCCTCCTGCTCCGGACCTGCGGCCTTCACGGCGTGGACCACCGCGAGGGCGGCGGCAGCGGCCAGCGTCCGAACACGCGGAACCGGCGGTAGCGGACTCAGACCGGCCCGGAACTCGTCGCCGCCCCAGCTTGCCTCCGGTGCCGTCGCCTCGCGGACGGCCCGCCACGGACGGGGGCGGTCGGACTCCACCAGCAACCCACCGCCCAACAGCGAGGTCAACAGCTTCACCGGGAGATGTCGGCCGCTGCCGAACTTGGCCGCCTGGCGGAGGGCCGCGCCGGCCGACGCGGGGAGAGCGCTTACCTGGCCGTTGCGGTAGTTGACCAGGACGACAGCATGCCCGAAGTCCACACCCCGGACGTGCCCAGGCATGGTCACGAACGGAGCCGGGTTAGCCACGGCCTTCCCCCTCTTGCGCCACAACCCATCTCGGCTCCGGCTCGCGGTCCAGCGACAGCAACCACGCTTCGACGGCAAGCGTCCGGTCCAGAATCCCCATCGGCACGGGCATGCCCATTGCGGCCTGCTTCAGCACGCGGCGAAGGGCCCGGGGCTGGACCAGGCCGAGGGCGGCGAGGAACCCGTCCGCCAGGCCGAGCAGGGCCTCCAGATTCTCCCGCCGACCGGTGTAGAAGTCAGCGTTGAACGAGCCCTTGGTGGTACGGCCTGCGAGTGGGGGCGGCAGCAGGTCACCCATCGCTCGGACCAGTTGCGGCTTGTAGGCGTACACAGGTGGTCGGGATCTAAGAGGGACGCTCAGAACGGTGTTGACCACGCTGGCGTCCAGGAACGGGTTCCGAAGCTGGATACCCACGTCCTCCGCCAGCGCGGCATCCGCTTGAGCCGTCCGAGCCACCTCACGAACCTCATCAATGACCGTGCGGACCCCGGCGTCAAGGCCCCCGAGCGGGTCCGGGGCGGCTGCCACGCGTTCAACCTCACCCCGAACGAGCGGAAGGGCTTCGGTACCTGCCCACGCCGGGAGCCTGATGGGCGCGAACCAGTGGACGGTGCCAGTGGCCAAGGACGAGCCCTGACTGATCTGCTCGGCGAGCGCAGTCAGGGCGTCGGCCCGGGAGATGCGGGCCGCGGCGACCGCCTGCCGGAGGATGTTCGACAGCGGTAGATGCCGGAGCCGGGCCCAGCCCGCGGCCTGGTCGAAGGCGGCCCGGAACTGCCGGTGCCGCGCGAGATCGGCCATGTGGACCGGCGGCTGCGAGCAGACGCTGTCCCCGCCGTCGCCGGTCAGATGAAGCCTGGTGTCGAACTGCTCGGCCATCCATTCCAACTGCCGAAGCAGCCCGGCACAGGCCATCGTGGACGGGGCAGGCTCATCGGCGGCTGGCACGTCCGTGATCCCCGTGTAGGGCAGGTGTTCGCGTTTGGTCGGCAGCAGGTGGTGCTCGATCCTGGCAGGCATGGAGTCCGCCACGAGCCGGGCGAACCGAAGATCGGCCCCCGACTCGTCCCCCTCGGGGTGAACCGTCACGGCTGGGACGCGCACGTTGTCGGGCGTTTGCTGTGCCGCCAAGAGCGTGACAGAAGACGAGTCGAGACCGCCCGACAGATCAGTGCTGAACGGGCTGTCTCCGAGTCCCAGGCCCACCGCCTTCTCAAGCTCGCCTCGAAGGCGTCCGGCCAGCTCCGGGCCGAAGTCCGGCCGTGGCAGCCAGAGGTTCGTGATCTCGGGTGGGGTACCCGGAGCGAGCCGGATGCGGGCGCCCGGTGGCAATTGCTGAACCCCGTCGAAGAATGACCGGCCCCCGACGAGAGCGGGAAGCAGCGGCGTGAACACCGCAGTCACGAGCCGTCGCGTATCGACTGGGGCCTGGTTGAGTCCTGCCAAGAGCCGCGACGACGACGACCAGGCCCACCCCGAACCGAACGGGGCAATGTAGACCGGCTGAGCGGCGGCCGGGTCGGTGAAGATCACCGTCTCGTGCGCGACTTCGCTCACCACCGCGTAGGCCCCCGGCCAGCGCCACGCCAGATCGGCGGGCAGGGGACCAGCGGCCAGCACCTTCAAGTCAGCCGGGCGCGCACCGCTCAGCCCGAGGACGAACAGTCGACGGGGTGGGCCACCCTGCGCCACGTGGAGCTGGGTGGACGTCATGCCGTCTCTCCATACGCTCGACTGCGGATGCAGCCGTATCGCCCCCAGCGGGTGTGGTGTGGCCGCTACGGAGCCGGTGAAGCCCCCGAAGCCCATACTGGTCTCCCCTCGGGATCAATGGCAGAACGCGGAGCGGTGCGGTCCCGAAGGACCGCACCGCAGTTACAGCGGGACGATCAGCCGGCGTACTGGTACACGTGCCGCTTGCCCTCGCCGCCGTCGGAGGTGCCGCCCATGGTGAGGGCCGCGGCGTCGCCGATCACGGTCACGTCGTCGTCCTCGTCGGCCGCGATGGTGGGCTCGTTCACGTTCATTTCTCGGTTCCTTCCTGCCGGGTGGTGCAACGACCCATCCGGGGGATTTCCCGGTGGGGCCCAGCCTGGCGGACTTCCCTTCCGAACCAGGCCGGGAGCAGTGGGGGTCAACGCCGAGGGCGGCGATGACCGTGAATTCCGCGCACACGCACTTCTCCCGGTGGCGGCGAGGCGGCGGGCACGGACCGAACCGGAGGCTCGGCGACAACCGTCACGAGGGGCTGACCTCCATCTGTCTCAGCCCTCTCAAGAGCCTTTCCATCTCCGGTTGCGACAGAGCCGCTGTCTGGTTGCTCCCTCGCAGCTCGGCGATCTGCTTGGGGGAGAGTTCGGCTTCCAGGACCTTCCCGGGAGTCCTGCGGGCGAGGGGTGCCGCAGCGGGGCCGGCCGAGGGCTGGAGCCCCAGAATCTGCCGCTCGATGTCGGCCAACATCGCTCGGTCGAACCGCAGCTCCAGGACCGGCGGAGGACGGTCTCCGCTGGGGTCCGCGATGATGCCGCTGATCGTCAGCCGGATGGGGAACTCAGGCTGACCAAGGTCCTGCAACTGCTCGGGGGAAAGAGCCTCGATGTAGATCCGACTGCCCTGCCGAAGCTGTGAGCTGTCCTTCGGTACAGGCTGTATCGACGTGGTTCCCGTCGCCGGACCCATCTTCCTCGTCCCCCTTGAGTGTGACGCAGACGATCTTGTTGCCCTTGCTCAAGTCGCGGTCGGTGTGCCACTTCGCGGCCAACGCCTCGATCAACTCGAAGCCACGGCCGCCGAGGTCGTCCGGGCCAGCGGCGCGGGGCCGGGGCAGCTCCAGGGAACCGTCCTCGACCTCGATCCACACCGGTCGACCCTCCAAGGCCACAAAGGTGACCTTGAACGGCGTCCCGGCGTGACGGATCGCGTTCGTAGCCAGCTCGCTGGCAAGTACCACCGGTGTGTCCGGGTTGATCCCGACTTCAAGACAGCACTTCTCGATGAACCTGCGGACTGCCCGAACCACAGTGGGGACAGGTTCGAACTTCGCCGCTCGAATCAGAACGGCATACGGGCTCACGTGAACGTGAGTGATCAGTCCTTGCACAGCTCCTCCACGGATTGGCCGGGGGGAGCCGTGCGCCAACGCGGACGCACTACACTCCGCAGATGGCTCGTAGCGGGTGGTGCAGGAATGAGTTTCCTCGTACGAGCCGCTCGTACGCAAGCCCTTCGTGAGGGTCCGTCAAACTTCACTCGTACGAGGCGTAGCGACTGCTCCGCGCGCTACTCTCGGTCCAGAACATTTGCTGCTGGACTTGGACAGAGAGGAACAGAGCGTGACGAAGGCGCAAGCGTCCCGTGCCATGGTGAGCGTTGGACGGCGGCTGCGGACCCTTCGTATGGACGTGCGTCCGCGTCCCACGCAGGCCGCGGTGGGTGCGGCCCTCGGCAAGTCGCAGGACCTCATCTCCTTGATGGAGAAGGGAGGCCAGCTTCCTACTGATCAGCAGCTGATGACGATGCTGGACCTGTATGGCGTCGATGAGGTCATCCGACTCGATCTTCTCGCCGAGATCAGGGAGGCCAGGGCCTCTCAAGCCGCCTGGTGGGATGAGTATCTGGCCGACCTTCCGCGCAGCCTCGTCCGGTTGATCGAGCTGGAGGACCCCGCGAGCAAGGTCAGTATCGCCACCGGGGCACTGATCCCCTGGCCGTTTCAGATCCACGCGTACATGCAGGATGTAGACGAGTTCCACGAACGGGAGAACGGCGTCGAGAAGACTGCTGTCCAGCACACGGTGCGCCGACGCCGCCAAGACATCTTCTTCCGTGCTGACCGGCCGGCAGTCTTGGCCGCCCTCTGCTCGGAGGCGGCCATCCGGGCCCAGGTTGGCGGCCCCGTAGTGATGAAGGCTCAGCTCGACCACCTCGTGGAGGCCATGCAGCGGCCCAACATCACGCTGCGGATCATCCCCTTCTCGGCCGGCGCGGCGGCTGCCACCCAGCTCAACTTGAACGTCCTGGACTACCCGACCCCGGGCGACCCGGGTGTGGCCACCATGGATACCGGAACCGGTGTGGCGATTCTGGAGGACCCGAAAGAGGTGCGGTCCCGGCGGCGGAGGTTTGACTACCTGGCTGGGAAGGCGTTGACTCCGAATGATTCGCGGGAACTGATCGAGACCCTTAGCAAGGAACTGTGATCTTGATGGAGAAGCAAGAGCTGTACGACGTCCTTCCGCCGGTAGAAGAGCGGATCAAGTCGCCGCTGAGCGAGGGCAACGGCGCATGCGCCACCTTTGCGCCCATCCGGAACAGTGCCGGCGACTTGATCGGGGTCTACCAGGGGGACAGCCAGAACCCTGACCTTCTTGGCGTCCGGTACACCCTGGACGAGTTCCATGCCATGGCTGACGGTATCGACGCCATCCGCCGGGCCCTGGGCCTGTAGTAGCCTCCGCGCCTGCCCTGGGTACCCCCGTCTCCAATGGATGGCGGGGGTGCTTCGCGTTTCGGGCCGTGGCCGCCGGTGGTCCGAGGCGTCGGGGTGGGGCCTGGTGCCAGCGGCCAGCGGGCACGACGGCGGCCGGCTCGGTGGAGGCCGCAGGGGTGGGGCCTGGTGTCCGTTCCCCGATCTCGACTCCGTCGGCGAGGAGCTGCCGCACGGCGGCCTCGGTCTGGTGCAGGCAGGGGTGGCGGGAGTGGAAGTGGCCGTTCTCCCGGATCTCGTACGAGTCGTGGGCGAAGTCGGTGGTGTTGAGGGTGACGTCGAGGCGGCGGTCGTGGTCGGCCCCGGTTACGGTCCAGCGGCCGGTACCCCCCGCGGCCCACGTCAGGTGGATGTCCGCCCCGGTGCGGGTCCGCTCGGCGCGCTCGCGCTCGGCCTGCTCGGCGGCGACACGGTGGCGCTTGGCCTCCAGCTCGGCCTGGTGCTGCTGCTCGATCTCTTCGCGCCGCCGCAGGAACTCGGCGCGGGACTGGGCGGCCTGGCGTTCCAGCTCCAGCATGCGCTGGCGGGCTGCCTCGCGGCGGCGGGCGGCTTCCTGGCCGCCGGGCAGCGGGGGGAGGGCCTGGGGTTCGTGGCGGGCGGGCCAGGGCTCGGCGAGGTCGGCGCGGTGGTGCCGCCAGGCGCGGAGCATCGCGCGGCCATCCGGGGTGGTCGCCACGTCGCCGTGCTCGTCCTGCTGGAGGAACCCGGCCTTGATGACCAGCTCGACCACGCGGCGGCGCACGCGGCGGCCCTTGGCGTCGATGCGGGCCCCGGCCGGTACGAGGCGGTAGCCGGTGCCGTCCCACCACACGCCGCTGTAGTCGTCGCCGCAGGCCGCCGAGACGAGGGCGTAGACGCGGGTGGTCCACCCGGACTTCTCGCGGGCCTCGCGGGTGCGTTCGGCGACGACGAACCGGCGGAAGTCGGCTTCGTGGTCGTCGGCGTGGAGGCGGGCGGCGTGGTAGGCGTCGTCGCGGTGGGGGTGGTCGTCGCCGACCTGGGCCGGGCGGCCGGCGTAGCGGTCGCCACAATCCAGGCACCACACCTTCCCGCCCTCGCCCCGGTAGCCGCCGGGGCCGACGCCGACCGGGCAGGGGTTGCGCAGGCCCCAGTCCAGGGAGGTTCCGCCCCCAGGTATCCAGGGGGTGTGGGCGGGGGTGGTCACTGGTGTCTCCTGGTGCGGTGCGGGGTCGCCGAGGTGGTCACTCTGGGCGATGGGTTGGGGTACACAGCGTAGGAGGCGATGTCAGTATGTCTTTTTAGATCGACATTCTAAAAAGAACATAGACATAGCCTCTAAGGGTGGGACTCAACCCGAATCGGGGTCCGACACTCGGCATACCGACACGGGGGCGACGAGCCTGGGGTGGGGCCTGGTACCTGCGGGACTCGGCCGGCTGGCGGCGTCGATCCAGTCGTTGGCGTCCATGCCTGCGATCGTTGGTAACCCGTCGGGGAACTCGATGTCCGCGCGCTCCAGGCCCAGGCCGAGCAGGTGGCCGATGCGGAGGAACTCCCCGCGTGTCCACCTGCGGAAGGCGAGCTGTGCCTGCACCCGGTGCTGGGTACCGGTGTACGGGCGTGAGGGCTCGACCGGGCCAACACGGTCGGGCCCGTGGTACTCCTGGAAGTCGACGAGTGAACCGTTGGTGCCGGAGGTGACGGTGACGGCGACGGACCTGGGGGCGTGGCCGGGGTAGGCGATGGTGTAGCGGATTTGGGTGACCACTGGTGCTTCCTCGGGGTGGGGGTGGGGTCTGGTGTCTGCGGAGCCCGGTCAGTCGGTGCCCAGGGCTTCGAGCCACTGGGCGGCGTCCATGCCGTCGAGGGTCGGCCAGCCGTCCTGGAACCGGACGTCCCGGGGGTCCAGCTCCAGGCCGATCAGTTGCCCCACGTGCAGGCACTCGCGGACGACGAGGCCCCGGTAGGCGGCTTCCGCACGGACCCGAGCCTCGTCCCCGAAGTACCGGCGGGGCTGGTCCCCGGTGAGCATCCGGCCGGCCGCGCCGTACGGCTGCCGCTTCACGGTCCAAGTGCCCTTGGCGTCGGGGGCCACGGTGAAGCGGACGGCCATCTGCGGGCGGTCACTGGTCTGCGGGTAGGCGAGGGTGTAACCGGTGGGGCTTGGCACGGGTGTCTCCTGGGGTGCTTCGGGGCCGGTAGGGGGGTGGGGCCTGGTGTCAGCGGGGCTCAGTGCTCGGTGGCGAGGTGGCGGCGGCGGGTCTCGTCGGTGTAGCCCTTGGCGGTGTTGCGGGTGGTCCAGCCGCAGGTGCAGGTGGCGGTGGAGTAGGCCCGGCCGGTGCACCCCTCGGTGAGCGGCTTGCCCGAGCTGGTGTGCTTGTGCGTGGGCGGGCACACGGAGCCGTCGGCGTGGTGGTCGGTGCGGGGCGCCCGAGGCTTGGCCACGGTGGGGTCCTTCTTCGGCCGGCGGCCGGGGGTGCCCATCGGGACGAGGCCGAGCCGGGGGGCCTCCTTCTGCTCGGCGTCCCACTCAGCAGGGGTGAGTGCGTCGCCGACGCAGACGGGTTCGGCGTGGTCGTACCAGGTCTCCCAGTCGGCGGTGACGATGCGCTCTGCCTCGCGCTGGGCGGCTTCGGGGGTGGGGGCGAGCACGGGGACGACGTGCACGGTGATCAGGTCGACGGGGACGATGTACTGGGGCATGGTGCTGCTCTCCTGCTGCTCGGGGGTGGGGCCTGGTGCCTGGCCGGGCTCGGCACGGTCCGGAGGGGGCTCCGGGCCGCACCGGGGCGGGTCAGGCAGCCAGTTCGGTGCTGCTGATCAGCAGGCCGGGCAGGCAGTCCTGGAGCAGTGCGGGAACCATCTCGGTGGCCTTGTCGCGCATCCACGGGAAGCCGGGGGCTGTGGCGATGGCGAACGGTTCCCCTCCGTCGGCGGGGACGACGACGCGGAACCTGGCGCGGGTCGCGCGGACGGCCGGGCGGAGCAGGCCGAGGGCGCTGGGGTCGGTGTCGCTGGC
Source organism: Kitasatospora sp. MBT66 (assembly GCF_000710405.2). NCBI lineage: Bacteria > Bacillati > Actinomycetota > Actinomycetes > Kitasatosporales > Streptomycetaceae > Kitasatospora > Kitasatospora sp. MBT66. The sequence continues at coordinate 566,219 of NZ_JAIY01000003.1, forward strand.
GACGCCGTACCGCACCGTGCCGTCCGGCTCGGTCCAGCGCTGCCACCCCGCGCCCGCCGTGCGGGTGCTGCTGGGCTTGATCCGGGGGCGGGGACCGGGGCCGATCTTCACCGCACGGCCGGGGCTGCTGAGCGTCGGCAGGTCCAGCGCGGTCTGCACGGCCTTCGAGTGCTTGGCCTGTGCGCCGCGTCCGGCCGGGGTGGTCACGGCGACGGTCTCGGCGGGTCCGTCCTCGCGGGGCAGGCGGAGCGTGGTGGTCAGGGCGGCGGTGGTGCTCACGGCGGCGGTGTTCCTTCGGTGGTACGGGGTGGGGGTGGGGCCTGGTGGCAGAGGGGGTGGGGCCTGGTGCCTACGCGGCTTCGGCAGCGGGCATGGTGGCGGGCAGTGAGGCGGTGAGGGCGCGGAGTACGGCTTCGGCCATGTCGGGGGTGAGGTGCGAGCACGTGATCTCGATGCCGCTGAAGCGGGCGCGGCTGACCTTGACCTCGGCGTGGGGCGAGGTCCAGGACGTCCCCGCGCCCTGGTTCCAGCGCAGGGTGCGGGTGTTGTCCTCGCCGTTGCGCCTGTTCGCTTCGCCGGGTGGCTGGCCGGTGGTGAGCGGCACGGCCTTCAACCGGCGGGCCACGGCGGTGACCTCGTGCACGTCGGTCAGGTGCCGGTGCTGCCTGGCGCTCATCTCCGCCACCGCCGCATCCAGGACGGGCAGCAGCCGCCGCTGCACGTCCCGGGCGACGTCGGCCCCGGTCTTGGCCCGGGTGACGGTGATGTCCCCCTCTTCGATGTCGTGCCTGTAGTAGTAGGTGCTGCTGTCGGGCAGGACGCCGTGCAGGGTCCACCGGCCGGAGCGCAGCCGTTCCTGCTGGATCAGGATGCGGGCCCCGTCTTCGGTGCGGACGACTTCGGCGCACGGGTGCCAGTCGGGTATCCGGCGCGGGTCGACGGTCCACTCAGTGGAACCGAGGGCCTGGGCGAGTCCTTCGGCGAGCGCCAGCAGCTCGGCGCGGAGGGCGGTCAGCTTGTGGTTGGGGGTGGGCACTGGTGTCTCCTGCGGGTGGTGCCGGGGGTGGGGCCTGGTGTCAGCGGCGCGCGGTCACGCCGCGAGCGTGTGCAGCGGCTTGGCGTCGCGGACCTCGGGTTCGTGGCCGTGGCTGTAGCCGTCTTCGCGCTCGTCGCTCTCGAAGATGTCCAGCGCTTCGGCTTCGGCCTCTTCGGGGCTGTCGGCTTCGACCTCGTACTCGTAGGTCTCGGTGTTGTCGATGCGGACGGTGTAGCGGGGCACAGCTGTCTCCTGCGGGTGATGGGGTGTGGGGGCTGGGGCCCGGCCGGCCTCGGGCTGTCCCGATGCCGACCGGGGGGTGGGGCCTGGTGCCTGCGGGGGCGGTCAGAGCGGGATGCCGCCGACGCGCCTGCCGACGGGGTGGGCCCTGGTGTACTCGGAGCGGGCGGCCTGTCCGGCGCGGGTGACCCGCCAGTACCCGGCCCCGGCTCCGGGGGTGAGGTATCCGGCCTCGGCGAGCCGCCGTGCTGCCGTGCCGTCGGGGTCGGCGACGTCGGCCCCGACGCGGTCGGCGAACGACCAGTGCGAGAGAAGGGCGAAGTCCTCGGGGCTGATCACCGGCCGCTCTCCAGACCGGCGATGATGCCTTCGAGTTCGGCGGTGAGGGCGAGCAGCAGTTCCCGCGCGTCGTGGGCCCGTTCGTCGTCCAGCTCGTCCCAGTCGTCCATGTGCTTGTCGGCGGTGGGCTGGAAGGGGTCGGTGGGGTCGTAGTCGGGCACGTTCTCCGCGATGGTGGTTTCCCAGTTCTCTTCCTGGCGGCGGACGCGGGCAACGATGGTCTGGAGTTGGGCGGTGGTCATGGCGCTGTTCCTTCGGGGAGGGGGTGGGGCCTGGTGTCAGTGGCGGGCGCGGGCCGTCCTCACCGCTTCCACTCCAGCTCGTCCAGGTTGGGGCTGTAGCCGACCAGCCGGACGTTGACGTAGGTCCGAGCGGAGTCGACGGCACCCATGGCGTCGCGGGGGTGCGGGTAGCTCCGGCAGTACCGGCGGCCGGTGTTGACGTCTGCCCAGGCGACGACGTAGTCCCCGCCGTTCGCCGTGTCGGCCATCAGCGCGACCGGTTCCCCGTCCTGCCACGTGACCAGCGCGTAGGGGGTGGTGGTGAGGTCCCGGGCCAGGGTGTAGACCACGGCTGCTCCGCCGGTGGTCTCCAGTTCCTCCAGGACGTCCCATGCGGCACCGCGCGCGGCCGGGTGAACGGTGCTGCGGCCGGACCGCATGAACCCGGCCCAGTCTCCGGCGGGCTCCAACAGGTCAAGGGTGTAGGTGGGGGTGTACACGGTGGCGCTGTTCCTTCGGGGTGAGGGGGTGGGGCCTGGTGCCTGAGCGGCCACGGCGGGGGCCGGAGAACGTCCGGCCGCCACCGAAGCGGCTCAGACCTCCAAGCCGGTGAGCGCCGCGTCCCACGGCTCCATGGCGTCGGCGACCAGCCGGAACACGTGGTCCCCGGCCTCCCGGCCGCATTCCTTGCAGCTGACGGTGGTCGACTCGATGCCGACCCCGTAGACGTAGACCCCGGGGGTGCCGTCGGGTCGGCGGTAGATCTCGAACCACAGGGGCGCTGCGGACTCCAGCACTCCGCCGCAGTCCTCACAGCCGAACTCGTCATGGTCGGCGGTGACTTCGTGGTCCGGGACGTCCGCGACGATCGCGGTGAACTGCTGGGCGACGGCGGCGGACTTGATCAGGTCAACGGGCATGGCTGTGCCTCCGGGGTGGCGGTCGGGGTGGGGTGAGGGGGTGGGGCCTGGTGTCTGTGCACCCTTGGCGGGGGCCCGGCGGGGAGCGCTGGGCCCTCACCAGGGGGGCACAGCTCAGACGGACCGGAAGACGTGCCCGCTGGCGGTGTGGGTGTAGTCGCACTCCCACGCGACCATGTCCAGTGAGGGCCGCCAGCCCCGGCAACTCTCCATCGCGGCGCGGTACTCGGCGTCCGTCTCCATGAGCTGGTCGTGGGCGAAGTCCTCCAGGGTCGACCACTCGCCTTCGTAGGCGTCTTCGAAGGTGTCGACGGCGTACTCAGCGCTGCCGACGTACGCGGCGTAGGCGGTGAGGGCTTCCAGCTCTGCGACGACTCCGGCGTCTTCGGCAAGCTCGGTCAGGTAGTCGGCGGTGCGGCTCACGGTGGTTCTCTTTCGGGTCGGGTCGGTGGCGGTGTGGATCAGACGCTGTCGGGGTCGGCGAACAGTTCGTCCAACAGGAGGTCGAGACCGGGTTCACCCTCTGCGCGCATGTCGCGGAAGGCGTCGAACATCGGGTGCACGTCGTGCGGGTGGTCCATGCCGAGCTTGGCCAGGTTGGGCCAGTAGCCGGACAGGCTGATCATGTCGATGCGGGTCATGGCGGTACTGCCGTTCTGTGGTGCGGGAGTTGGGAGGGGGTGGGGCCTGGTGCCTACGCGGCCCGGCCGTACACGGCGCGGTAGCCAGCGCGGGAGCCGCGCACGATGGCGCGCACGTCCTCGCGGTACGCGGCCCCCTGCTCGGTGGCGTAGCCGTCGAGGTAGGGCGTCAGGACGTCGGTCAGCGGCTCGCCGAGGCTGTGCAGCGTGCGGGCCCGCCAGGGTTCGGCACCGGGGATCGGCACGATGGCGCTCTCGTCCGGGCGCGACTCCTCCAATGCGCAGTCACGGCAGAGGGGTTCGCCACACCGGGTGGTCATGGTGGTGAGCCACTTGTCACAGTCGGAGCACGCGACGTACCCCAGGGTCTCCAGGACGTCTTCGATCATGGTCATGGTGATGTCACCGAGGGACGGGAAGTCGAGTTCCCGGAGCACGTCCTCACCGTCGATGCCGTCCGGCAGGGTGACGGGCGAGCCTTCGATCTCTTCGACCATGGCGGCGCGTTCCCGCTCGCTGTGGTCGTCCTCGTCCAGCAGGGGGTATCCGGCCAGGCTGTCCGCGATCCGGCGGGCGGCGTCGCTGGCCAGGAACGAATCGGCGTCGTAGGCGATCCCTTCACCCAGGGTGTCCCACAGTTCCCCGCACTCCCCGACGGCGTCCGCCATGATCCGGCGCGCGGCCTGCCAGTTGGACTGTGCGCGGACCGCTTCCGTCTCGTGCTGGTGCCAGCCTTCCCCGTCTTCCAACAGGGCCCCCGTGCCGTCCATCACCATGCCTATCCGGGCCCACCCGTGGCCGTCCGCTTCGGACTCCATGCGGGTCACGAAGTCGTACCGGTGGCAGTGCTGGCCGGTGGCGGTGAGGAGTTCGTCAGTCAGGGTCGCGCTCATGATCGTTCCTTGCGTGGTGCGGGTGGTCAGCGGGTGGTGGTCAGCCAGTTGCAGGCGTACGCGCTGCCCTGGTCGCAGGCGTCCTGCATCGCGGTGGCCCATCCGTCGTTGAACGCTGCGGTGTAGGCGTCCTCACTGGCCGGGTCGCTGCCCGTGAGCGACCATGAGCCGTCCTCCCAGAAGGTCACCGCCCGTCCGGCCAGCGCCATGCCTCGGGAGCCCTTCAGGGCCGTCTCGCAGGCTTCGTGACCCCGTCCGCAGGCAGCGGCGACGGTCTGCCCCTCGCCGAGCACGGCGTAGACGTCGTCCGCCGTGATGTTCGCGGGTTCGGCGGGTGTGTGTCCGGCCGCCCACCCGCCGAGCGCGGAGAGGGCGGAGAGGGTCAGGGCGGACAGTGCGAGTCGGATGCGCACGGGGATCTCCAGTGAGTGAGTCGGGGCGGTGAACGTCAGGCGCGGTCGCGGTCGTACGCGCTGACCACGGGGGCGGCTTCCTCGGCCGGAGCGGGGGTCTCGCAGGGGCCCTGTACGGCCCGCTTGACCAGGCCCGGCAGCCGTCGGACCCAGTGCGCCAGAAGGCCGGTCAGCAGGGCCGCAGCGAGCCCCCCGCCCCAGTTGTGGGTCTGCCATGGCGACCCGGCCAGCAGCATGACCAGGGCCAGGGCGGCGGGGGTGATGTGGTTACGCATCGTGATCTCGTTTCGCTCGGTCGGTTCGTTCTGGGGGCAACACTGCCGGGCGAGCATCAGGCAAGTCAAACGGAGATAGCGTGACCTGCATCACACATACCGAAGCGCTCGTTCTCGCCAGAGAGGAAGACGCGCGCTCATGCGAGACGAAGCCAAATCCGTTGTGCTGCAAGGGAATTGGCTGCCCGTGTCGGTCGGTTCGGTGGTCGTCACGGGGCGCCCCGGGGGGTGCCTCCCGCGCGCGTTCCTTTATTGCCCGGAGCGTCATAGCAGCCGAGATCCGATACGAACGCCGGCCGACCTCTTCTTCTGGATCATCTACACAGCGTGACCAGCAGCTATGAACTCGATGTCACGTACTGATTGCGGAGAGTGAGGCCGCGGGCGTCTGCGGTGTTAACCGGGGCGCCTCAATACATGTGGAGGCCGCCCCGCGCGCGTGCGCGCACCTGTTGCTGTGGCACCCCGGCCGGCCTCCTCCCGTAGCCCCGCCAGGGC
>NZ_JAIY01000003.1:571803-574813 GCF_000710405.2 Kitasatospora sp. MBT66
CATCAGAACCCTCCTCGGGTCTGTAGCTGGCCGGGGGCCTTCGGGGGCTTGAGCTTGCCGCTCTCGGTGAGGCGGCGGTGGGCGATCCAGGCGAGGACCATGCAGGCGTACAGGTCGACCTTCAACCTCGACTCGCGCGACTCCTTGCCGAAGCTGAAGCCGTACTGGTTCGGGCGCTTGCGGGCGTTCATGGAGTGGCGGGTCAGCGAGTAGTCGCGCACGTGCGGCAGGGCCACCGTCTCGATCGCCCCGACCAGCGCCATGTGCTCGACGGTGATCTCTCGCTGGTTGGCCCGCATGTCGTAGCCGACCGTCGACTTCCCGGACGCCTTGATGAGCAGCTTCGGGCCGTACTTCTCCGACCAGTCGGCGATGTAGGACTCCCAGCCCGCGACATCGGCGAAGAACGCGACGACGGTGTACTTCTGGAAGACGTGGGCCACCATGTCGTTGACCTCGGTGCCGTCCACTTCCCAGTTCTTGCCGGCCGGGCCGTCGGGCTTCTCCCACAGGGCGAGCTTCTGGACCGTCTTGTCCCGAACGCGCATGGCCAGGAGGCCAGTTGAGTCGTCCGTCTTGCCGCCGTCGAAGGACAGCACGATGCGCTCGCCGGGGCGTATGCCGTCGGCGGGCTCGACCGTGGCCAGGTCCCAGGTGTCGCGGTCCACCAGCGCGTCGTCATGGCTGGAGAGCTGGTTGAGGTACTTCCGGCGGCTCTCGTCCTCGGACGTGCTGGCCGACCAGATGTCCTTCATCACCCGGTCCGGGTTGATCCACACCGAGTCGCCCCGGGCGCACAGGATCGCTGCGCGCAGTTGGTCCTCGTCGGCGAGATCGACCCCCGGAGGGGCCTCCACGCTGTCGTAGTAGATACCAGCGTCGCGGTTGACCCCGTCGCGTTGCTTCTCGAAGGCGTACCAAGTGGTCTCGGCCACGCTTTCCTCGCCGATGACGGGGGCGTTGGTGATCTCCAGCGTCCGGCCGCCGACCTTGGTGGCGTTGGGTCGGATGGTGGCCGCGAGGCGGGGGCCTCCGGTGGCGGCGACCCAGTGCCACGTCTCGTTGAGCAGGGAAAATGATGGGCGCCCGCCCTCCGCAGCGCGGAAGGAGCTGGCCTTCGCCTCCAGACGGCACTGCCGGCCGTCGGTGTCGACCTGGCTCGCGTAGCAGACCTCCTGGCCGAGCTTGATCGCGTACCGGTCGATGGCGGCCTGGCTGAAGATCGTGGAGAACGCCGACATCGTGTTGACGTTCTGGCCGGCCGCCGTGGCGAAGATCTGCACCCACGCCTCTTGCGGCGGTCCGCCGATCGGCGAGCCGTCGGGGCGGAAGCCGACCAGGCGGCACGGGCCGACGAACTCCATCGCGCAGACCGACGCCATCTTCGGGTCCTTGCCCCACCCCTTCAGGCGGCGCAGGGTGCCGGACTCCCAGCGGAAGGCGCGACCCCAAGTCTCGGGGTCGTTGGGGTCCTCGGGAACGGCGTCGTCGCTCAGCTCGTACCAGCGGGCCAAGATCCTGACCTGCTCCGGGGTGTACTTCCAGTCCGGCCGGAACGCGTAGGCGCTCCAGCGCAGCAGCTCGCCCGCGAGGGTGCGGTGCGGGTGCGGGACGGTGTCCGCAAGGGTGCGGACCGGCTCGTAGGTGATGGTCAGGACGGCCACCTCCTACGGCTGGGCTGCCTCCTGGCGGGCGCGCAGCTCCAGGGCTTGGGCCATCGCGGCGGAGACGTGCTCACCGGCCTCGAACGGGCGGGTCATGTCGTGAGCCCACAACTCCCGGGCCGTCTCGTGTGGCACGGCGGCGTCCAGGCAGGTCTGGTAGTAGGTGATCGTCCGCGCGATGCGCAGCGACTCGTCCGAGGGGCCAGAGGCCCGGGTCTTGCGGCGTGCCACGGCGGGCTCCTCTCAGACTCGGTTGCCCCAGCGGGCGCCCACGGCGTCGCGGGCGTTGTGACCTCGGCGGTTGCCCTCGCCCTCACCGCGGATCTTGGCGAGGTGGCCGGCGGCCTGGGTTCGGCTGAGCTGGGCCTGCGCGATTCCCGGGTGCAGGACCATCATTCCGGCCCGGTTCCCGCCGGGGATCATCTGGCCTTCGCGGCGAACCACGGCGTCGAGCTGGGCGGCGCGCGCGAGCATCGGCGCGGCGATGTCGATCAGCGCGAGGTCGGTCGGCTCAAGGTCCAACTCGGTCTCGTACAGCTCGACCAGCGCGGCGCGGATCTTGGCCGCGTCCTTCTCGGTCGGGTCGACGTTCAACGGACCTCCCCGGGGTGCGTGCGGCGGTTTCGGATGGGCTGCCAGCGGTCCGCGGTGGCCCTCCGGCGGGCTCGGCCGGCGTCGGCGGCGTCCTTGCGCAGGACGTGCCAGTCGCACAGGGCGCGGAGGTTGGCGGGGGTGTCGGAGCCGCCTTCGGAGGCGGGGACGACGTGGTCGCAGTGGCGCGCGGGCTCGCCGCACAGCTCGCCGGTGTCGTACCTCAGATGTCGGCACATCCAGGCGTCGCGATTCAAGACCGCGCGGCGAAGACGAGGCCAGTGAGGGGGAAGCGGGACTGTACGGCGGGAGGTCACGAGATCACCCCATTGCGAGTGAAGGTCCTGATGCGATGACAGTTCGCGCACACGGGGTCGCATTTGGCGACCTCGCGCGCGACCACCTCGGCCCTCCGCCCTCCCGACTTGGAGGGGTCAAACACCTTCACTTCTCCGGGGCGGTGGTCCAGATCCATCACCACCGGATGAAAGGTACCGCCGCAGTCCAGGCAGGGGCCGGCCTTGGCTGCGAGCACCAGTGCGTAGTTACGTGCCCGGATAGGCCGGGAGAGGGCGACACGGCAGGGCCGGCAGTAGTGCTGCCTACCGTCTTTCCGGGATGCGTCCCGCCCGAAGGCAGCAAGAGGCTTGGTCTCTTGACACCGGGTGCACGGCTTCACTCGACTCCTTGGAACGCAGGGCCCCGCCAGGTGCTCGACCTCGACCGGGGAGAGAGGACCGGAAGGGGAGCGGTGC
>NZ_JAIY01000003.1:576441-576903 GCF_000710405.2 Kitasatospora sp. MBT66
GTCCAACTACGACACGGCCAAGCGGTGGTTCGCGGAGGAGTGCGGACCGATCGGCGAGCGCTGGGACGACACCGGATGGATCATGTACGACGCCGACGCCCCGACCGCCGTAGCGCTCGCGGAACGGATCACCGGGACGCTGCACGGATACCCCCTGCTGGACGACGACGACCACAGCGAGCGGGAGCACGCCGCGATGCTCGCCGAAATCGACCAGGAGATGCCTGGGACCTACCCCGACGACGTGGACGCGTCCGACGTGTTCCGCGAGCTGGGCTGTCCCGAGCTGGGGCGCATCACGTCCGACGACGTCACCGACGCCATGCAGTCACTCGGGTACACCCCCTGCTCGGACTGCGACGAGTGGCTTACCCCCATGACCACCCGCTGTGGTGAACCCCTGTGCCGTGACTGTGCGTTGGAGGAGTCGCGCCCGGCCGAGAGCACCACCGTGCCGATCCC
>NZ_JAIY01000003.1:578639-579025 GCF_000710405.2 Kitasatospora sp. MBT66
GCCGGGTTCATGTACTCCGGTTCGAGCACCGTTCACCCGACAGCCAACGGGGCCGCGTGGCGTGCCCTAGAGGACGTGGACGGGACCGACCGGGCCGCCGTGGTCTACACCCTGGATCGGGAGTTGGAGACGGCCCCGTACGCGCTGGTTGCGTGGGTGGACGGCGAACCGGTCGCGCTCGTGGCCAGCACTAGGGACGAACACGGGCCGTACGTCGTCGCGTGGGAAGGGCTGGACGACGGCCGCCGGTACTGCCGGACCTACCGGCACCCGAGCGACGCCATGCGTGCGGTCACGTCCTCGCGGATCTACGTCAACGTGCGGTTGTTGGGGCACAGCCCAGAGCTGGACGGCTTCGAGTGGCGCGCGTGACCGGCCGCGCTGGC
>NZ_JAIY01000003.1:579271-579554 GCF_000710405.2 Kitasatospora sp. MBT66
GTGGCCCCGCCGCAACCGCACCGTGTGCGTGGTCTGGCTACCGGTCGCCCAGGAAGAACGCGGGTGGGCGAACACCCCGGCCGACCAGCCCGAGTGGACCAGCGACAGCCGGGCCTACGGCAAGGGGGTGCTGGACGCCAGCAGGCGGACCGGCTGGCGGCTCAGCCGCGCAGGGTTCGACGCCCACACCGAAGCCGTCGGCGACCCTGCCGACGACGAGGCGTGGTTCGCCTACGACACCGGCGGCACCGACTGGTGGATCTCGTACGAGGGCCGCTGACAC
>NZ_JAIY01000003.1:580041-637180 GCF_000710405.2 Kitasatospora sp. MBT66
ACAGCTCGCCCTGGAACTGCCCAGCGCCAGCAGCCCCGGCCGCGCGGTGAAGATCGGCCCCGGGCTCCGCCCCCGGATCAAGCCCAGCACCACCCGCAGCGCAGGGGCAGGGTGGCAGCGCTGGACCGAGCCCGACGGCCGAGTCCGCTACGGCGTCGCCGCCGACACCGACCCCAGCGTCCTCGGTCTGCTCCGCCCGGCCGTCCGCGCGACCCGCGCCCGGTTCCGCGTCGTCGTCCCCGCCGACGGAGGGGAGCCGTTCGCCATCGCCACCGCCCCCGGCTTCCCGTGGATGCGCGACAAGGCCACCGAGATGGTTCCCGCCCTCCTTCAGGACTGCCTGCCCGGCCTGGTCGTCAGCAGCACCGAACTGGCGGCCTGACCAACCCCGGTGCGGCCCGGACACCCCTCCGGACCGCGCCGAGGCCGGTCAGACACCAGGCCCCACCCCCTCCCGAGCAACCGCAGGAGACAGCCATGCCCACCATCACCACCGTCACCCTCCCCGGTGCACTCGTCGCCGCTCTCGAAGACCGCGACGCCTTCCAGTCCGGCTGCTCCGGAAGTCTGGAAGACGCCGTTGCCGCAGCGCTGTACGCCAACTCCACCCACATCAAGCGAGGCAAGGGCGTGAGCGTCACCACCACCATGACCGCCGAACAGGTCGGCGTGCTGGCGGACTACCTGCACAGCCTGCTCGGCCTGGTCGACGCCGCCCTCGTCCCCGCGTCCGAATTCGGCGTCAGCCGGGCACGCCTCGCCGCCATCGTCGGTGAAGTCGGCGACGCGCAGAACGCCGCCGAAGCCGAAGACGCCCGCCAGGCCGAGCCGCAGCCGACCACCCCCGAGAAGGCCGAGCAGCCGCCGCTGGCATCAGGCCCCACCCCCACCGCAGTGGTCCCGGCCGGGCCGGGCAGGTACATCGTCCCCGTCGACCTGATCACCGTGCACGTCGTCCCCGTCATCGCCTCCAGCCCCGAAGCCGCCCAGCGCGAAGCCGAGCGCATCGTCACCGCCGACTGGCAGACCTGGTACGACCACGCCGAACCCGTCTGCGTCGGCGACGCCCTCACCCCCGAACAGTGGGACGCCGAACAGCGGGAGGCACCCCGGCTCGGCCTCGTCCCGATGGGCACCCCCGGCCGCCGGCCGAAGGAGAAGTTTCAGGCGCCCCGCACCGACCACCACGCCGACGACAGCGAGTGCCCGCCCACGCACAAGCACACCAGCAGCGGCAAGCCGCTGTACGCCACCTGCCCCGGCCGGACCTACTCCACCGCCACCTGCACGTGCGGCTGGACCACCCGCAGCGCGGCGAAGACGTACGTGGACGAGACCCGTCGGCGGCACCTCGCCACCGAGCACGGCTGACCGCTCGCTGGCACCAGGCCCCACCCCCTCCGGAGAACCCCGTGCACGTCATCCCCGAGCCGTTGAAGGTCATGGACCTGCCCCGCTCTCACACCTTCGGCTACGCCGCCCCCGGCACCGTGCCGCACGTCGCCCTGGTGGACGACCCCGAGCGCCGCGCGCTCTGCGACCCGGACACCCCGCTCACCCCGGACTGGGCACTCAACGGTGACCCGCTCTGCCCGGCCTGCGCGCCCCTCGTCCAGCCGTGACCACAGACCCCGCCCCCACCACCCCGGAGACACCCGTGACCATCTCCACCGCCACCCGCTACGCCCTCACCTACCCGAAGACCAACGACCGGCCCCCGATGGCCGTCCGCTTCACCGCCGCCCCCGACGACAAGGGCACGTGGACCGTCGAGCGGGAGGCGTTCGGCGCGGCCGGCCGGATACTCAGCGGCGACCAGCCCCGCCGGTACTACGGCGACGAGGCACAGGCCCGAGCCGAAGCGGCCTTCCGCGGCCTCCTCGTCCGCGAAGTCCTCCACGTCGGCCGACTGCTCGACCTGGAGCTGGAACCCCGCGACATCCGGTTCCGCGACGGCCACCCCACCCTCGACGGCATGGACGCGGGCGAGTGGCTGGACGCCATGGGCACCGACTGACCGACGCCCCGCTGGCACCAGGCCCCACCCCCCTCCCAACTCCCCTTCCCAGCCCAGGAGACACCCGTGCCCCGCCCCGCCGTCCACACCACCGCGCAGCCCCCAGTCCGAGCCACCACCGTGAACGCGGCCGTGGTCGAAGAAGCCGCGCACCGGCCGCAGCTCCAGCAGGCCGAGGAGGGCCGTCCGCAGGCCGGGCGCTGGTGGGTCTCCTGCGACTGCCCGGACGAGGTGGGCGGCATCGTCACGGGTGGCCAGGGCGAGACCTGGTGCGACACCGAGGCCGAGGCGCGGGCGCTGCACGCCTGGCACGCGGCCGGGGAGTACGGCACGTTCGCCGACTGGTTGGCGCTGCCGGACGCGGCCGACGTGGAGGCCCAGCACAAGGCCGGGGTGGAGAAGTGGAAGCTGCCCGTCGACGCGCGGGGCCGGGCGATCCGGCCGGGCATGTGGGTGGTGCAGGACTTCTACGAGCAGACCGGGGCCCGACCCGTCACGCGGGTGCACCGCAACGGGTCGTGGTGGGCCACCACCGCGCCAGACGCCTACGGGGACGCCCTGATGGACTCCTGCGACCGGCTGCTGATCGTGGACCCCGCCGACGTGGCGAAGCTGGTCCGCGTGAAGGTCGAAGCGCACGGCCACACCGGACAGGTCATCGAAGCCATCGCAGGCGGCAAGCGCGGCCAGTTCCGGGTCACCTGCACCACGTGCCACGACGGGTACAACTTCGAGCTGACCGAGCCCGGCCGCTCCCGCGCCATCGCCTGGCGACAGTCCGAAGCGGAAGCACGGGCCCTGTTCGAAGCGCACGCCGCGCCAGCGCCCAGCGCGGCCCCCCGGCCGGCCACCGCACCGCAGGAGACACCAGTGCCCGCCCCCGCCCTGGCCCCCTGGATACCCGGAGGCGGAACCGCCCTGGACTGGGGCCTGCGCATCGCGTGCCCCGTCGGCGTCGGCCCCGGTGGCTACCGGGGCGACGGGGGGAAGGTGTGGTGCCTGGACTGCGGCGACGGCCGCACCGGGCGCCCGGCCCAGGTCGGCGACGACCACCTTCACCGCGACGACGCCCACCACGCCGCCCGCCTCCATGCCGACGACCACGAAGCCACGATCCGCCGCTACGTCACCGCCGAGAACACCCGGGAGGTCCGGGAGAAGTCCGGGTGGACCACCCGCGTCTACGCCCTTGTTTCGGCGGCCTGCGGCGACGACTACAGCGGGGTGTGGTGGGACGGCTCCGGCTACCGCCTCGTGCCCACGGGGGCCCGGCTCGACGCGAAGGGCCGACGGGTGCGCCGCCGCGTGGTCGAGCTGGTCGTCAAGGCCGGGTTCCTCCAGCAGGAGGAGAACGGGGACGTGGTGGCCACCCCCGACGGCCGGGCGATGCTCACCGTCTGGCAGCACCACCGCGCCGACCTCGCCGAACCCTGGCCAGTCCGCCACGAGCCCGAGGCCCTGCCTGTGCTCCCCGGCGGCCAGGAGGATCAGCGGCGACGTGAGGTCGCCCGTCGGCGACAGGTAGAGATGGAGCGCCAGGCCGCCGAGACCCGAGCCGAGCTGGTGCGGCTCCGCGAGCGGGCCGAGCGCGAGTACCAGGCTGAGTGCGCCGCCGAACGCCAGCGCCGCGAAGACGAGCGGGCCGAGCGCGAACGCGCCGAACGGACCCGCACCGGAGCGGACATCGACGTGACGTGGTCCGCGGTGGGTGCCGGCCGCTGGACCGTCACCGGGGCCGGCCACTCCCGCCGCCTCGACGTCACCCTCAACACCACCGACTTCGCCCACGACTCCTACGAGATCCGGGAGAACGGCTACTTCGTCTCCCGCCGCCGGTACGAGCACCACGCCGACGCCGCCGTGCGGCAGCTCCTCGCCGACGGAGTCGAGATCGGCCCACTGGCACCAGGCCCCACCCCCACCCCGCCGCACACCACCCCCGCTACCCGCCCGTGCTCCGCCGGCCCCGCCGGCCGCTGGCACCAGGCCCCACCACGCCCCACCCGAACGGAAGGACACACCCCTGAGCATCCACCCCGACAACGTGCTGCCCGACGGCCGATGGAACGACCGGCTCTTCGACCTCGAATACGAGGGCAGGAAAGGCCGCTACCGGGTCGTGCGCGGCCTAGGCGAACAGATCGGCACCGTGGAGAAGCACGGAGGCGTCTGGATGGCCAAGGACACCACCGGAGCCTGGATCGGAGCCGCCGCCGGCCGACTCGGCTACCTCACCCGCCAGGTCGCGGCCATCGAGCTGTCGACCATGGTCCCGCTCCCGCCGCCCGAGGACGAAGAGCAGTACCGGGTGGCACCAGGCCTCGGTGTTTCACCGTGATCTGCAAAGACGGTGACTGTCCGTCGCGCAAGAGAAAAGGTGCCCCGTGACCTGCGAGGATCCGGCTTGCGAAGGCTTGGATCTTGAACAGGTGGGGGCACCTTTCCCGTGCACGATAGCGAGTGGAGCCGTGGTCTGGCCATGTCGGCGGACGGGAAGGGACAGGTCGGGCATGTCGGCGGGGTGCACCTGCGACTACTGGCGGAGCGCACCGGCCTGACCGGTGCGCTGTCGGCGGCACTGGCCCGGCGCGGCTTTCATCCGCTGCACGACCGGGGCCAGGTGATGGTCGATCTCGCGGTCGCGATCACGCTCGGGGCGACGTGTATCCGAGACGTCCGGCTGCTGGAGCACCAACGCGCCGTGTTCGGGCCGGTGGCCTCGTTCCCCACCGTGTGGCGGACGCTGAGCGAAGTGGACGAACTCGCCCTGCGGCGCATCGACCGGACCCGGGCCACGGTGCGGCGCCATGTGTACGCCCTGCTGAGGGACCGGCCCGAGGGCTTTCCCGAGGTGGAGGTCGACGGCGCCGTGCTGTCCGGCTGGACCGTGATCGACAGCGACGGCACACTGATCAGCGCCCCGTCCGAGAAGGAAGGAGCCTGCGGTACATACAAGGGCACCTTCGGGCATCACGTGTTCGTCGCCACGTGCGACAACACCGGCGAACAGCTCGCCACCCGGCTGTATCCGGGCAACGTCACCGCCAACGATGCGAGCGTGAACATCGACATTCTCACCAGGGCTGTTGCCCAACTGCCCTGGTGGAGACGGCAGAAGATCCTGTTCCGGGTGGACGGGGCCGGGTTCTCCCACGAACTGCTCACCTGGATTTCGAGCGCCGGCGGACGGGCCAGTGCGACCTTCCGCTGGGAGTACTCCATCGGCTGGTCCTTCACCGAGCGAGAGCAGGCGGCCATCGAGACCGTGGACCGGCTGGGCCTGTGGCAGCCTGCCACCGGGGAAGGCGGCCAGGCGCGAGAGGACGCGTTCGTCGCCGACATCACCGGCCTACTCGGCGACCTGACGGGCTGGCCCCAGAGGCATCGGGTGATCGCCCGCAAGGAGCCGCTGCACCCCCGCTACCTCAAGGACGCCTCCGCCTACGAGACCACCAAGCAGGCGCGCTACCAGACCTTCGCCACCAACAGCCGCCGCAGGCAGATCGCCCACCTGGACGCCCGGCATCGCAAGCACGCCCGCGTCGAGCCGAAGATCCGCGACCAGAAGGCCTCCGGCATGGGCTTGTTGCCCTCCCGCGAGATGAACGTGAACGCCGCCTGGTTGACCGCCACCGCCATCGCCGCGGACCTCCGCGCCTGGCTTCAACTCCTCGCACTGGACGGCGAGAACGCCAAGGCCACACCCAAGACCCTGCGCTACCGCATCCTCCACGTCCCCGCTCGACTGGTACGCGGCCAGCGCAAACGGCACCTCAAGCTCCCCGCCACCTGGCCCTGGGCAGCGGCGATCCTGCGGGCCTTCACCCGCATCCTCGCCCTGCCTCACCCCACCTGACCAGCAAGCCCGGCCCAGCCGAGACCCGAGAGGAGCAACCCGCAGTCCCCGGGCCCGTGGAACCCGGCGTTGCCCGGCACGACAGCCGACGCGCACCCCTGACCGGAACCGCCATCGGACAGGGAACAACGCGACATCACGGGCACAAGATCAACCGGCAGTTGTGGTGAAACAACGAGGCAGGCCCCACCCCCGCCTGAGCGGCCTCCGTCGGCCTCCTCGCGGCCAAGGCCGGGGCCTGCCGTGTCGGAATGCTGAGTGTCGAAGCCAATCTGGGTTGAGCCCCACCAGTAGGGCCTATGTCTATATTCTTCTTAGAATGTCGTCTAAAAAGACATAACGACATAGCCACTACGCTGTACTACCCCAACGGCGACTCAGCGTGACCACAGGCCCCGCCCACCCCGACACCGGGGACGGGTGGGGCATCTGTGGCCCGGGTCGCTGGCCGGACGTCGGGTCGCGCGGGGCTGGACGCGGCGTTGCCGAGTCGAACCGCTAACCTAACGGTTCGTCAGAAGAGCAAACGCCTGACAGAACGGCCCTCGACGCTGGAAGCTGGTGCTCACGTCAACTCCCAGCGCAAGTATGCGCAAGCAGCGTGACAGGAGGGGTACCAGTGCCAGTACGGTTCATCGGGATCGACCCCAATACGGGCGGCGGTGGCTCACCGTCGGTGTTCTTGGACGAGGAGCAGCGGGAACTGCTGATCCAGGGGTGGGACCTGCCCCCGGAGAAGCTGGCTCTGCTGGGCAGTACAGAGTGGGTGGCTGGCCATGCCGTGGGTATTCCTCCCGGCGAGAACGTGGTCCGCATCCCGCTGAGGATGATTTCGATCTTGAGGAAGGCTTGTGATGACGCAGAGCGCGCCGGACTTTGCTGAGCTGCTGAGGGGCGCCAAGCGTTCCGCCGTGCACCTGGAGATGCGCGACAGCTACTCGGTAGGGGACGAAGCTGAGGCGTTCGAGCACTTCAAGAAGACTGGTGAGGTCGACAACGACCCGGCTGCCTCGTTCTGGCCGACCTGGGTACCTCTGGTGGAGGGCGCCATCTCTCGGGGAGTCGTCATGCGCCGGGCGCGGATCGTGTCCGAGCCCGTCACTGACTACATCCGGTATGAGCACGCGATCACGCCGGTCAACATCGCTGCGGGCGAGCAGGTCAGGTGGCTTCCGCGCAGCCGGGCCTCGGCGATCGCGCTTCCGGGTAATGACTTCTGGCTGATTGACGAGAGGTTGGTGCTCTTCCACTGGTTCACCGGCGACGGTGACTGGGCGGGGCACGCGTTCTCGGGGGACGAGGCTGCGGTAAAGCTCTGCACCTCGGCGTTTGAAGCCGTGTGGGCGGCCGGCATCCCGCATGAGAAGTTCACGGTCTGATCCTGCTGCAAATCGGACCACCCGCTCATGCCTTCGTCGCCTTCTTCGAGCGCACAAGCCGCCCGTGCGGCGCTTGCCGCGCGCTTGTCTCATCTCCTTAAGGACGCCGGGATCACCGGGCGAGAGTTGTCCGCTCGGTGCGGGTGGCACGCCGCCAAGACGTCCCGCATTCTGAGCGCCAAGGCCACCCCGTCCGATCTGGACATCCGGGCCTGGTGCTCAGCGTGCGGGGCGGGCGACCAAGTAGATGACCTGATCGCCACCGCCCGTGCCGTCGAGTCGATGTACCTGGAGTGGCGCAGGCTTCATCGGACCGGTATGCGTAAGGTCCAAGAGGACTTCTACGTGCTCCACGGGGAGACGGCGGTGTGCCGTGTCTATGTCTCCAACGTGGTCCCTGGCTTCTTTCAGACTCCGGCCTACGCCACAGCCCTGATGCGGGCCATCACCGCCTTCCAGGGCACGCCTGACGACGTCACCGAGGCTGTCGGCGCACGGGTTGCCCGCAGCAGGTTCTTGTACGAGGGAAACCATCGCTTCGTGGTGCTGATGGAGGAGTGGGTCCTCCGTTCCGGAGTCGGGGACCAAGTCGCCATGGATGGCCAGCTCGCCCACCTCCTCGAAGTCATGGGCCTGCCATCTGTTTCGCTGGGGATCATCCCGATGGGTGCTGCTCGGACGATCTGGCCGCTTGAGGCGTTCTACCTCTACGACGATCGCCAGGCCCTGGTGGAAACACTCACCGCAGAGGTCAACATCACGCAGCCGCGCGAGCTGATGGACTACGCGCGCGCGTTCGCTGGTTTGACCTCTAGCGCCGTCTACGGGGACACCGCCCGTGAACTGATCATCAGCGCGCGCAGCGCCCTCGGGTGAATCCGCGCAACTATTCGCAACTTCCTGGCACCGTCTGTAGTCGGTTCCCTACGGTCTATCACGTACCCCCACCGCCTCGGCGAAGGAGGAGAGACCGATGGCGACACCCAAGACCAAGCGCGTGTACCGCGAGGCCGTAACCGGCCCTTCGAAGCGCGAACTCAGCAAGGCTCCGGTGGACTGGAGTCCACTGGCCGACTATCGGGCCGCCAACCTGGCAGGCCGCGCCCCGTCGGTGGGCAGTCTGCTCCAGCTCGACGCCGTGCGCTCCACCTGCCCCTGCCCGGACTGCACGGCCCGCAGATCGGCCGCGTGACCTCCAAGATGGCCCCGCGCCCGCGCATGGAACCGCCCCCGCTCTGCCCGGCCTGCTTCCTCCAGACGGCGTACGACTCCCCGTCACCCGCTGACGACACCTGGAGCTGCGACGTCTGCGGGCGCTACGGCTTCCTGCTGACCGCCGAGTACATCAGGACCCACCCCGGCACGGACGCGGTGGTCGTCGCGGGAGTCGACCGCGACCCGGCCCGCCGCGCGGCCTGACCGAACAACCAGCGCAACCACTCCGCACACCCTGACCTGATGGAGAGGCGCAACTGTGACCAAGGTGATTGAGGGCGACCCGGTTCGCCACCGCACGGACGGTTGGACGGGCACCGTCGCCGAGACCCCGAGCGGCCTCGCCAACCACGCCTGGGTGAACCGGGACAGCTCCGGTGACACGTACCCGGAGATGGTCCTCCTGACCGACTTGGAGTCCGCGGAGTGAGCACCCCGCCGCCGCTGCCCGTCCGAGCGAGCATCCCGCCGCCGGTTCCCGTCCGGTTCGCAGGCGAGGGGGTGTTCGTGGACCGTCCCGACGGCTACCGGCACGGGACCTGCTGGGCCTGCCACCGCGAGACGCTGGTCTGCGCGGGCACCACACTCCAGGCCCCCGGTGAGAGCCAGGGCACCTGCCACGCGACCTGTGACGACTGCATCGACCGTGCCCGTCGGCCCCAGCGCCGTGCCGCGATGCGGGCCGCGCTCGACAAGCGCCCGGCGTAAGCCGCCGTGGACGACGGACAGGAGGAGTACCGCGTGGCCGCCGAACGGGCCGCCCGCGGACTCCCGACGCCGCTGCCGGTGGCCATCGCCCAGACGGCCGCGCTGGTCCTGCTGGCGGCAGCGGTGATCGCGCTCATCGCCTCCTGCTGGTTCTGACCAGCACCTCGCGCCCCCGGGCGCCCACGAACTCCCGGCCCGCCGCACGAAGCCTGGCGGGCCGGGCCGCACCACCCCGCACAACTGCTCACCCGCAGCGGGAGAGCAGAGCCAACCCGATGGGAGAGGCACATGAGCACCGCCACCATCAAGCACGACACCGCGCTGGACGAGCTGGGCAAGTTCTTCACGATCGCCGCCCGGCAGATCGACGCGGGCCAGACCGCGCCGCAGATGTTCTCCGCCGCGATCGACTCGGCGTGGCACACCCTCGTCGCGGACCCGGCCGCCCACGACGCCTTCGCGCTCAAGCACGCCGGCCGCAAGCTGGCCCACGTCGAGATGCAGGGCTTCGGCCCGATCTCCTGGGTGGCCGCGTACGAGGAGGCGTACGGCCCCCTGCCCGAGGTGTGGTTCACCGACGCCGACGGCACCGTGAACACCGCAGCCCTCGCCCAGTACCGCGAGACCGGCACCGTCACCGCCGAGTGGGACTGCGGCCCCGTCGGCGGTGGCGACGGTGACGACGTCGTCCCGGAGAAGTCCACCCGGTGATCACAGCACCATTCGACGGAGCGTCCCGGCCCACCGCCGGGGCGCTCCGCCTCACCGAGGCCCGCACCGAGAACCCCGCCAGCGTGGACGCCGACGGCTACCTCGCCAGCCTGCACGAGCACTGCCCGTTCCTGGCCCCCTCCACCCGCCGGGGCATGACCGCCTGGACGGTCTACGAGATCACGCCGGGCAGCCACCGCTACGCCGTGGAAGCGGAGTTGTTCTATGCCGGGGTGCAAGCCGCGGAGTGGGTCCGCCCGCTGATGGGCCGCGCCTTCGGGGTCCTCGCGTGCGAGAACATCGTGCTGCTCGGGCAGTGCGAAGGCGCGGACCACCGGGAGCTGATGGCCTGGCCGCACTGGGCGCTGAAGAACCTGTACGCCCAGGTCGGGGTCATGTTCGGCAAGTTCGCCCAAGGCGCGGTCGAGACCGGCCGACGCGGACAGAGCATCCCGCCGCCGCCGTTCTCGTTCCTCCCGGTGCGGGCGGGCGTCCGGCCGCTGGACCCGGCGTTCCTGGAGGCCACGCCCAGCCTGGCCATGGCACTGTCCGTGGCGGCGGACGGCGGCCGGAACGTCTTCGAGAAGATCCCTTGCGAGTGGAAGGCAGTACGAGAATGGGCGAGTTCCCTCCCGAGGCCAGAGCCGCGCTGAAGGCGGCGGAGGACGTCTGCGGGCCCGTAGAGCTGGAGGAGATCAGCAACCGGCGAGGTTCAGCGGTGTGGAAGGCCAGCGGCCAGCACGGCGTGGTGAGCATCAAGCTCGGCACCGGCGAAGCCACCGAGGTCACCACCCACGAAGCATCCGTGCTTGACCAACTCCCGGGATACACCGTGGAATCCGGCCGCTTCGACGGTGGCGCGTGGCTCGTGACCCCGTGGCTGGCCGGGCCCTCCACCTGGGACGTCTTCCGCCCCGTACGCAAGGACGACGGCGGACGCGACCAGGCCCTGGCCGGGGCCGTCGCCCTGTGCCGCGCCGTGGCCGACCTGCACGAGGCCGGATGGGTGCACGGAGACCTCCAGCCCCAGCACGGCATCCACACCGACGACGGCGTCCGCCTCCTCGACGTCGCCTGGACCCACAAGGTGGGCACCACACCGTGGCAGCGCTTCGACGGCACGATGATCCACCTCACCGCCCCCGAGCTGGCCGCCCGGATCATGAACGGCCCCCAACCCGTTCTCCCCACGCTCACCGCCGACGTCTACGCCCTCGCCGCGACCCTGTGGACCTGTGTCACCGGGGCCTGGCACCTGGACTACGAAACCGCCGGCCTCGGGAAGGGCACCCCGTTGGAAGACCTCCGGAGCGCCATCGCCCACCGCGCCGTACCGATGTCCAGCAGAATGCCGTGGCCGTCCCTCCAGGCCCGGCTGCGCTACGTCCTGGTGTGCGCTGCCGAAGACCGTCCGACCGCCGCCGAGTTGGCCGGCCTCGTTGCCAAGGCCGACGGATGACCGAGCTTCGGGAACTGACGTTCGCCGATGCCGACGCGGTGCGCCGGATCTACGGCCCCGAGTCGGTCAGACACCTCGGCCGGGCAGCGATGGACTCCCGTGAGGCAGTGGAGTTCGTGGCCGCAGCCGTGGCGTCGGCGGAGCGAGACCCGCGCACGCTCTACACCCTCGGACTCGCGGTGGATGGTGACCTCGTCGGGGTCGTCAAGCTCCACTTGGACCGCCCCATCGCCGCCGTGAGCTACATCCTGCGGCGCGACTCTTGGGGGCAGGGCTACGCGACGGAGGGGGTACGCAAGACCCTTGCCCTCGGTCTGGGCCATCTTCGGCTGCCGGAGATCCACGCCCGGCACCACCCCGACAACCCGGCCTCCGGCCGCGTCCTGCTCAAGGCCGGGTTCACCTTCACCGGCGTTCGCGCCAAGTTCCTCACCTACGCGATCCGGCCGCCGCTGGCGACCGCCAGCGCCACCACGCCCGTCCACCTTTGACCATCTCGCACCCCCGCCGCTCACCCCCTCGCGGCGGGACGCCCCCGCCCCGTGACTTCCCCCGAAGGCACGGGGCGGGGGCCTGTCACACCAGGAGACTCCCATGTGGGCCGCCACCGAGCCTGAGCACCAAGCCATGACCAGGAAGCTGGTCATGGCGGTGATGCCGGCCGTCGCCCTCCGGTACCGCGCCGGAACCAGCCTGGCCGTGCTCGGCACGATGTACGGCTGTGACCCGGTCTGGCTGCACGACCAGCTACTCAAGTCCGGGAAGATCACCCACCCCAACACGGTGGCCCACACCGGCCCTCGGATGCCGTGGACGCCGATCCGGCTTCCGGGACGCACCACGATGCCATGACCCGTGCCGGGACCGAGGTGGAAGGGGCTACGAGAAGGTAGTCGCCCCTTCCACCTCAGCCTGTTTCCGCAGGTCGGGAACAAGGTGCAAGGACGGTGCGTTCTTCCATGTCGTCGCCCACACAACGTCGCAAGGGAGCGCCAGCAGACGGGGCCCGTGGGCAGGATCGATCCTGCTCAGGAGCGGATTCGCGTCATCACCGAGTGCGTGAGCGCCCGTCGCGAAACTCGGATACCGATCGGGCGCCGCGCCGAACGGGATGAGAGGTCCGTCGACGTCGAGGAACAGCAGCGGCCGCTGCGCGAAGCCGGTCATGCCAGCACGATAGCGATCGCCACCAGCGGCACTCGCCACGCGACACCGAATGGGCCCAGGCACCTGCCGGTGACCGGGAACCCCGCAGTGTGGGGAGGTACCAGTACGAGCACGCCCCCGCGCCACAGGTGCGTGCATACGGGTCCAGCACCCGCTCGGCCTCGGCCTTGGAGCCGGGGTCGGTGATGAGGATCCAGGAGCGGTGCTGCCAGGGCTTGAGCGCGTCCTCGGCCGGTCGGCGACGCCGGGTGGATCTCGGCGAATCGGCCCCGCCACTTGCGCGCCGTGTCCGGATGCAGCCCCGTCTCCCGGGCGATGTGCGCGTTGGAGTGTTGGATCGACCGCGCGCCGCATGCAGCACGACCTGGTCGCGTACCCGCAGTCGGTGCTCGGTCCTGTGGCCGTGGGCGGCCTTCTTCGACCGCGCGCGTTCGGCGGCGGTCAGGGCTGTCGGGCAGGCGGACATCGCGGGCCGGCCGATCAGCAGAAGTGGACGATCGGGCAGCCCCGAGGGAGCCGCTCTCTCGGGGCTGCCCGACCTCGGCGGTCACTCGCGAGGGTGGCAGCTCTGGCAGCCGGACCTGAGCCGAAAAGGAGTCGCGTTCTCGGCGATGCGCCGTTAGCGTGCGCCGCGTGGACGTTGAAGATCCCAAAGAGGTGGTCCGGCGAGGGTACGACCTGCTCTCGGAGCACTATGAGCGGGCATTCGGCAGCGAGACGAAGTACGGATCGTGGATCGAGGAGTTGCTCGGCCGGCTGCCGGGGGCAGGCACCGTCCTGGACGTCGGGTGTGGCACCGGTGTCCCCGCGGTCCGGTCCTTGATCACGGCTGGTCACCGCGTGACGGGCGTCGACATCAGTGAGGTCCAGATCCGCAGGGCGCGGGAACTCGTGCCGGGCGCCGACTTCGTCCGGGCTGACGCCACGACCTTGGAGTTCCCCGAAGAGAGCTTCGACGCCGTGGTCTGCCTGTACGCCCTGATTCATATTCCGGTGGAGGAACAGCCCGCCCTGCTGAGCCGGATCGCTTCCTGGCTGCGGCCCGGGGGCTGGTTCCTGGCCACCGCCGGGCATCGAGCCTGGACCGGGACCGATGAGAATTGGCTCGGTGGCGGGGCGGCGATGTGGTGGAGTCACGCGGATGCCGCGACGAGCCGCTCATGGCTCGTGCGGGCCGGCCTCGACGTGGTCCACGAGGAGTTCGTGCCCGAGGGCGACAGCGGCCATGTCCTGTTCTGGGCTCGGCGCTCTTCGGGGTGACAGTGGCGGGAAGGAGCGGGGGCGTCGGGGCAGCCCCGATCGTGCGGGGTTCCGGATCGGCGCGGAGGGCCTGGCACCTTGCTCGCCGACTGGAGCCAATCTCTGATCCAGGACCCAGAGATGATCTGACCTTGCCTCACCCCCGAGGCCGGAACGCCGACAGCGGACCGCCGGAGACGGTGGGCCGCTGTGAACGGTCATGCTCCGTAGCAGCCGGGGTCGGTCCGCGCCGGCCGGGACCGCGTGGGGCCTCCGCCCGGGTGGTCGTGGGGATCGGCCGGCCGGAGGCGTTCGCCCGTCAGGCGGCCAGGCCCAGGCCGAGGGTGACGGCGACGGGGGCGAGGTAGAGGAGGGGGAAGGGCACGGTCTTGTAGGAGCGGGCCCGCAGGCAGGTGATGACGGCGCCGAGGAAGTAGAGGATCAGGCCGGTCGCCGCCGCGACGCCGAGGGCCGGGACCACGAGACCCACGAGCAGGCCGGCCGCACCGGCGAGCTTCGCCAGTGCCAGCGGGCCCCACCACGAGCGCGGCACGCCGTACTCGACCAGCGGCTGGGTGACGAACTCCGCCCGGCGGGCGAGCGAGACGCCGGAGAAGCCGACCCACAGGGCGCTGACAACGGCGAGGACGACGTGGGCGACGGACATGGCGAGAACCCCGGTTTCGTGTGGAGGAGGAGCGGTGGAACCGCTGCGCTTGCTCGAACACTCCACTGACCCGCCGGCCGCACCGGATGTGACAGCAGTACCGGAAACTTTTCGCCGGCCCGCAGCCGCGTGTCGGCCCGCCGGTCCGAGAGGCCCCCGGGCGCCCGGTCACCGGTGTGCGGTCGTCACGGTGACCGGGCTCTGAGCGCGGTGGGCGGGTCCGGACGGCGGAGAGGGGGGATATCCGCCGGCCGGACCTCACTCTCGCCCACCGCACCCTCTTCTCACCCCGATCCACCATCGCAAACCACCCCGGACAGTGTCGGTCGCCGCCCGGACCGGACTCGCGGGGTCAGCGGCCCGCCGGGGTGGCGGGGTGCCCACCGGTGCCCGCGGTGTTCCACGCGGCCTCGATCATCCGGAAGATCTCCTCGAGCGCCAAGTCCGGGTCGGCCGCCTCCCGGGCCAGCGTGAAGGCGTCGATCGCGAATCGTGCGATCGTCCGACACGCCGTGGTGCTCTGCCCCGACCCGGCGTCCGCGATGACGCCGTCCGCCGCGACATCGTCCGCCGTGACCGCGACGTCCGCGGCGATGGCCGTGGCCAGGGATTCGGCGTGGCGCAGCCTCATCGCCTCCTCGTACTGCCGCAGGGCGGGCGAGGTGTCGATCATGTGCCAGAGCGGTGCGGCGCCGTCGGCGGTGCAGTGGTGCACCAGGGCCCGGATCTCGCGGTGCAGCGCGGGGACGAGCGGCTCGTGCGGGGCCCGGGCGGTGACGGCGTGGACGAGGCGCTGCTCGAAGTCCTGGTCCTGTTCGAAGACCAGGGCCTCCTTCGAGGCGAAGTGGGCGAAGACGGTGGTGACGGCGACGTCGGCCTCGGCGGCCACGTCGCGGATCCCCACGGCGTCGTAGCCGCGTTCGAGGAACAGCCGAAGGGCGGTGTCGGCGATCTTCTGGCGGGTGGCGGCCTTCTTGCGTTCGCGGCGCCCGGCCGGCTCGGTCCTCTCGGTCATCCGGCCACGCTACCAGGACCAAAATCCTCACAACTACAAAACACTAACGGTTAGTGTTATGGTCGTCCGTATGAAGAAGGTGATCTTCGCCGAGTTCGGCGATCCCGACGTCCTGCACCTCCTCGACACCGACGAGCCCCGCCCGGGGCCCGGTCAAATCCGCATAGCCGTCCGCGCGGCGGGCGTGAACCCCGTCGACTGGCGGATCCGCGAAGGCCAGGTCCTCGGCGCCCACCCCACCCGACTGCCCTCCGGACTGGGCCTGGACGCCGCCGGGGTCGTCGACGGGATCGGCGAGGGCGTCCGCGGCACGCGGGTCGGGGACCATGTGTTCGGCGAAGGCGTCGACACCTACGCCGAGTTCGCCGTACTGACGGCCTGGACGGCGATGCCCGAGGGCCTCACCTTCGAGGAGGCCGCCGGCTACCCCTCGGTGGTCGAGACCGCGCTGCGGATCCTGGGCGAGGTGGGCGTCCGCCCGGGACAGACCCTGCTGGTCAGCGGCGCGGCCGGCGGCGTCGGCTCGGCCGTCCTGCAGATCGCCCGCGACCGCGGCGTCCGCGTGGTCGGCACTGCCGGCGCCCGCAACCAGGACTACCTGCGGAGCCTGGGGGCCCTCGCCACCACCTACGGCGAGGGCTGGCCCGACCGGGTGCGCGGGCTCGGCCGCGTCGACGCCGCCCTCGACCTGGCCGGCTCGGGCGTGATCCCCGAACTCGTCGAACTCACCGGCGACGCACGGAAGGTGGTCTCCATCGCCGATCTCGGCGCACCCGATCACGGCGTCCGGTTCTCCGGCACGGCCGGGAGCGTGCCGGAGGCACTCGCCACGGCCGCGGACCTCATCTCACGAGGAAGGCTCCACATCCCCGTCGAGAAGGCGTACCCGCTCGCCGAGGCCGCGGCGGCCCACATCGACAGCCGGGCCGGCCACACCCGCGGGCGCCGGGTCCTCGTCGTCCGGTGAACCCGTCGGCGCGTCAACCGCGCCTCGGCACACGCTCACCCGAATGTACGACCATTTTCAAGGTCGGACGGAAACAGTAATTCCGGGCGATGCGTTCGGTCCGACGCCCGTCACAGGATTTCGATGGACTTCACCTGCGGCGGGTGGTTCGGGAACGTGATGTCGGTCCACCGGTTGATCCTCACCGAGTCGCCGTTGGCGTCGTAGTAGATGAGGTCGTTGTTCCCGGTGGAGATCCGGTCGACCCACCAGTTGCCGAAGTCGGTCCGACCGGCGTTCGCGTAGCAGTCCACGCTCTGGCTTCCGCCGCTGTGGGACCAGATCTTCAGGTAGTCCTCGCCTCCCCGGCACTCGATGTGGTTGATGGCGAACGCGTTGTTCGGCACGGCCACGGTGAACGCGGCGGCGGCGGCGAACGTGGCGGCGGCGACGCTCATGAGCTTCTTCGTCCTCGAGATCACGAATTCTCCTCACGCGAATCGAATACCCGGTCGAAATGCGCGAAACAATCACTGGTGATTGCATCGTGCTCGATCAGCATCCCGTCAGCAGTGGCTGCGGTCAATTGATTCTTCGGCGAACCGGCTCCGTGTCGGCCGGGTTTCCCCGAAGCCTCTCGTGCCGGACGGGACAGAAGCGGCTGGTGGGACCGGAGCGCAGGCCCGCGGGAGGAGGGGCGACGGCGCTCGCGTCGGCACCGGCCGCCCTCGCCACCACCGCCCCGACCTGCGGATACGTGCGTGCCGTCGGCCGGACCGCCGACGGACGGCACGCACCGGCTCGCCCCCATGTCGGCGGATGAGTGGAACCCGCCGCGCCGCGCCCGCTCAACAGGCGCACCGCAGGCGCGCGGACTACTCTTCACCACCCCTGCGGCACGCTCACGCTCCTCGGCGCCGAAACGCCGACAGCGGCCCGCCGGGGAGGGCGGGCCGCTGCGAGCGGTGGTGCGGGTGGTGCGGGGGTGCTACTTGCAGCTGTGCAACTTGCGGCGGTGCTACTTGCGGCTGTGCTACTTGAGGCCGGTGTGGATCGCGTTCACCAGCTCGCCGTTGGCAGTGTCACCGCTGAACTCCCAGAAGAAGGCGCCGCGCAGGTTCTGCCCCTTGGCCCACGCCATCTTGGCCGTGATGGTGGCCGGGGTGTCGTAGCTCCACCAGTTGGTCCCGCAGTGCGCGTAGGCGGTGCCGGCGACCGTGCCGGTGGCGGGGCAGGTGTTCTTGAGGACCTTGTAGTCCTCGATGCCGGTCTCGTAGGTGCCGGCCGCCGCACCGGTGGCGGTGCCGCCCGGGGCGGACTGGGTCACGCCGGCCCAGCCGCGGCCGTAGAAGCCGATGCCCAGCAGCAGCTTGGAGGCGGGCACGCCGATCGACCGGTACTTGGCGATGGCCTCGGCCGAGGTGAAGCCGGCCTTCGGGATGCCGTCGTAGGCGGTGAGCGGGGAGTGCGGCGCGGTCGGGCCCTTGGCCGCCCAGGCGCCGAAGAAGTCGTACGTCATGACGTTGAACCAGTCGAGGTACGGCGCACCGGCCGCGTAGTCGGCCTTGTCGATGTTGCCGCCCTGGGAGGCGTCGGCGGAGACCGCGACCGTGACCAGGTCGTTGCCGAACTCGGTGCGCATGGCCTGGGCCATCTTCTTGAACGAGTCGGCGCCGCTGGTGTCGCAGGTCAGGCCGCAGGCGTTCGGGTACTCCCAGTCGAGGTCGATGCCGTCGAAGACGTCGGCCCAGCGCGGGTCCTCGACCAGGTCGTGGCAGGACTTGGCGAACGCGGCCGGGTTCTGCACCGCCTGGCCGAAGCCGCCGGACCAGGTCCAGCCGCCGAAGGACCAGATCACCTTGATGTGCGGGTAGAGGCGCTTGAGTTCGCGCAGCTGGTTGAAGCTGCCGCGCAGCGGCTGGTCCCAGGTGTCCGCGACGCCGTCGACGGACTGGTCCGCGGTGTAGGCGCGCTCGTAGTCGGCGTAGGCGTCGCCGATGGTGCACTTGCCGTTCTGGACGTTGCCGAAGGCGTAGTTGATGTGGGTGATCTTCGCGGCGGAGCCGGAGGTCACCAGGTTCTTCACGTGGTAGTTGCGGCCGTAGACGCCCCAGTTGGTGAAGTACCCGAGCTTGACCTGGTCGCCGGTGACGATGTCGCCGCCGGTGGTGCGCACGGTGCCGGGCGCGCTGGCGGGGCCGGTCAGGTCGGCGGTGTCGCGGGCGACGACGGTGTAGGAGTAGCTCGTGCCCGCGGTGAGGTTGCTGTCGCTGTAGCTGAGGCCGGTCACCGTGGCGACCTTGGTGCCGTTGCGCAGGACGTCGTAGTTCTTGATGCCGGTGTCGTCGGTGGCGGCGGTCCAGGACACCTTCAGCGAGGTGTCGGTGATGTCGGAGCCGACCGGGGTGCCGGGCGCAGAGGGCGCCTTGTTGCCGGGCAGGTCGGTGCCGTCGCAGGAGGCGCCGTTGAGCTTGCAGCCGGTGGGCGCGCCGGGGCCGGCGCCGTTGAAACCGAAGGTCACGGAGGCACCGGGGGCGAGGGTGCCGTTCCAGCCCTTGTCCTTGGCGGTCCAGTGGTTGCCGGTGCTGGTGACCGTGGCGTCCCAGGCGGAGCCGACGCTGGTGCCGGCGGGGAAGTCCCACTCGATCGTCCAGGACGTGAGCGTGGTGGTACCGGTGTTCTTCACCGTCCACTTGCCGTCGAACCCGGAGCCCCAGTCGGAGCCCTTGGCGAAGGTGGCGGTGGCCCCGGCGGCGGCCTGGGCGGGGGTGGACAGGCCGACGACGGCGACCAGGGGCAGGGTGAGCGCGGTCAGGCCGGCTGCGGCGGCTCTCAACCTCTTTGTGGGCAGGGCGAAGCGAGTCAGCAAGAGGGGGCTCCTCGACGTGGGGGCGGACAGGGGTGGGGAGTCCGTGACCGCACACTGCGCGACGTCCGCCGCAGGGTGCTTCGGTGAGACTAGAAAGGTCCAGACCAACCAGTCAAGAGGTTCAGACCACTTTTCCTTTACCTCCCCTTTGCCGAAATGGGGCATGCCGGACCGGGAGCCCGACGACCTGCCCCGATCCGACGGACCGTCAGATCTGTTGTCCACAGCGACATTCCGGACACGGTCGAGGCGCCGGAAGGCGGGCACGGTGAGTCCCGAGCACGGCAGGAACGGCAGGAACGGCCCACTCGGTCACCCTCCCGGGTGACGCTCCGCCGGTTTCGACCCCGGTCCCCCGACCCGGCCCGCACAGTGGAAGTCCCGACCGCACCCGAACGGCGCAGTCGGGGCCGATGCCCGGTCGGCCGAGGCCGGGCCACCGCGAGAGAGGGAACACCATGGCCCACGAGGCTCACCGGCGCGCCGAGCTGGTCTTCACCCTGTTCGACGCCAACGGCAACGGGGTGCTCGAAGGCGAGGACTTCGACCTGATGACCGAGCGCATCCTGGCCGTGGCCGACGGCTCCGCCGAAGCCGACCGCCACGCCCTGGCCGACAGCCTGCGCCGCTACTGGGAGGTGCTGCTCGGAGCGTTGGACGCCAACGGCGACGGGGTGATCAGCCCCGAGGAGTTCCGCGGCTTCGTCCTGAACCCCGAGCGCTTCGGCGCAACCATCGCCGTCTTCGCGGACGCCCTGGCCACGCTCGGCGACCCCGACGGCGACGGACTGGTCGAACGGCCGCGGTTCCTCGCGCTGATGACCGCGATCGGCTTCGAGAAGCCCAACATCGCCGCGTTGTTCGACGCCTTCGGCCCCGACGCCGGCGACCGCGTCGCCGTCACCACCTGGGCCGACGGCATCCGCGACTACTACTCCCCCGAGAAGGCCGGCATCCCGGGCGACCACCTCGTCCCGGCCTCCGCCTGACCACACCCGGCTGCCCCTTCTGCCCCCGTCCCACCTCGGCAACGCCAACCCCGGAGGATCCACGCATGACCGCACCGCTCATCGCCCTCGCCGTCGACCGCGGAACCGGACCCGAACTCGCACCCGTCTTCGAACGGGCACTGGAACGGATCACCGCCCTGCACGGCACGCGAGCCGAGGTGGTGCGGTCACCGCGGCTCTACCACTCCTACGTCTCGCTGCGCCAGGAGGCCCGCGGCACCGGGCAGTTCGAGCGGCTCACGGGCGAGGACGCCGCGCACTACGAGCGGTTCTGCCGGGAACAGGCCGCCCGCGGCGTGCGGGCGGTGTTCCGCACCGCGATCAACGCCCAGTCGCTGTACCTGGTCCGTCAGCGGCTCGCCGCCGTCAAGGTCGAACCGCTCACGGCCGGTCCGGCCCGGTTACTGCTGGTCCGCGACCAGGCGCAGGGCTTCTACACCGGCGAGAACCGACACACCCCCGACACCGTGGTGCGCACCATGGAGTTCAGCCGCGCCGTCACGGTACGGATCCTCGAGTACGCCGTGCGCCGCGCCCGCGCGCTCTGGCCGCAGGGCCCCGCCCGGGTCGTGATGGCCTACAAGTACCACCTGCTGGACGGGGCGTTGGACAACTGGACCGAGGGCCTGGCCGAGCGGCTCGGCGTGGCCGTGGAACTGTTCCAGCCCGACACCGTCAACCGCAACCTGATCACCCACGGCCCCGAGGACCGCACCGTGCTGGTCGCCGGCAACGAGTGGGCGGACATCATGCACGTGGTGCTGCTCGACCGGTACGGGGCGCAGCGGCAGGAGGACCGGTGCACCGAGAACGTCCATCTGGCTCCGGAGCTACATGAACTGACGGAGTATCAGACGGTGCACGGCTCGGCCGACGACCTGGCCGGGCGGGACGTGGTCAACCCGGTCGCCACGCTCCGGGCCGCCGCCCGGATCGCCGAGCGGCACGCCCACTGCCCCGGTGCCGAGGCGGCCCTCGAAGCCGCGCTCGCCGCTGTCCGCGGTCGCGGCATCCGCACTCCCGACCTCGGCGGGCGGGCCGGGACCGCCGAGGTGGCGGACGCCGTCCTCGCCGAGCTCACCGCGGGCGCGGCCGGGGCCGGCGTGGCCGGCGCAGAAGCAGGGGTCGGCGTGGGTGCCGCAGAAGCAGGGGCGGGCGCCCGGTGACCGGCGCGCCCCGCTCCGCGCTGCTCGTCGTCGACCTGCAGAACGACTTCTGCGCCGGCCCCCTCGCCGCCACCCGCTTCCCCGGCGACCCCGAGCGGCTGGCCCGCGCCGCCGCGAACAGCGCCCGCGCCGTCGAACTGGCCCGGGCGGCGGGCCTCGACGTCCTGTTCGTCCGCTTCCTCGGCGACCCCGTCCACCAGGGGCCCGCCTGGCGCCGCAGGGACGAGTTGCTCGGCAAGCAGCCCAAGTGCCTGGAGGGCAGCTGGGGCGCCGACTTCCACGGCGTCCGGCCCGGCCCGGGTGAGGAGGTGTTCACCAAGCGCGCCGTCTTCGACGCGTTCCTGGACGAGCGCCTCGAACCGCACCTGCGCCGGCGCGGGATCGACCACCTCGTGCTGGCCGGACTGTTCGCCGACGTCTGTGTCGACTCCACCGCCCGCACCGCCTTCCAGCGCGGCTTCCACCTGACCGTCCTGCGCGACTGCACCACGGCACTGCACCTGGCCGACGCGGACGTCCTGCGATTCATGGCCCGGGTGTACGGGGCCCGCGTCACCGACCTCTCCGACGGCGCCTTCGTGCCGGCATCCGTGCCCGCCCCACCCGCTTCACCCGAGCCGGTGACGCGACAGTGACCGCCGTCGGCACCCCCGGCGTCGGCGCGGGCGTGGGCCGCACCGCCCTGCTGGTCGCCCACGCCCGCGCCCTGGAGGCCCGCCGCCCCGACCCGCTCGCCGTCGACCCGTACGCGGAGCACTTCGTTCGCGCCGCGCCCGGCTGCGCCGACTGGCCCCGCGACCCCGCACAGGTCGCCCCGGGCGACCCGGTGTGGGAGCGCCTGGCCGGCTACTTCGCGCTGCGCACCCGGGTCCTGGACACCCACCTGCTCGACGCCGCCCGGGCCGGTACCCGCCAGGTCGTCCTGCTCGGCGCCGGGCTCGACTCCCGCGCCCACCGCCTGCCCTGGCCGCCCGGCACCACCGTCTGGGAACTCGACCGCCCGGACGTCCTCGCCTTCAAACAACACGTCCTGGACAGCCTGCCCGCCGCCGCACCACGGGCCGAACGCCGTACCGTGGCCGTCGACCTCACCACCCACTGGAGCGGCGCCCTGCGCCGAAGCGGCCTCGACCCCGACCGGCCCACCGCGTGGCTCGCCGAAGGGCTCTTCCTCTACCTGCCCGCCGAGGCCGAACTGCGCGTCGCCACCACCCTCGACCTCCTCAGCGCCCCCGGCAGCACCCTCGCGTACGAGATCAAGAGCGCACCCGAGTCCGCCGCCGTCCGCACCCACCCCGTCTACACCACCGCCCGCGACCGGCTCGGAATCGACCTCCTCGCCCTCTTCTCCCCCGACCCGCGGCCCCGCACCGCCGCCCTCCTCAGCACCCTCGGCTGGGACACCACCACCCGCTCCCCCTTCGACCACCCCACCCCCCGCCTCCG
This sequence comes from Kitasatospora sp. MBT66, assembly GCF_000710405.2. Taxonomy (NCBI): domain Bacteria; kingdom Bacillati; phylum Actinomycetota; class Actinomycetes; order Kitasatosporales; family Streptomycetaceae; genus Kitasatospora; species Kitasatospora sp. MBT66. The sequence goes on from NZ_JAIY01000003.1 coordinate 602,912, forward strand.
CCGCACCCCGCACGACCCCTTCGACGCCAACCGCTGGATCACCTGCCGCAAGACCAGTCCCCCGCGACACCGGGACACGTCCTGGTAACGGTCGGCGCCCGGGCGGACGGCTCCCGCGAGGTCGTGGAGCGGGTGATCCACGGCCGCGACGACGCACGCGCTCACCCGATCGAGACCGTGCCGACCCGAGGACCGTTCCAGCGGGCACGGCAGCGGTGATCGGGTCGGGTCAGCTGGCTGCCGCGGTCGGAACGGTGAAGGTCTCGCGGGGCCCGAAGTCGCTGTACTCCACGGTGATGACGCTGGTGACGGTCGTGCCGTCCTTCGGCACCTTCATGGACTGCGACACGGCCAGGATGCGTCCGGCCCGGTCGATCCAGACGTCGTAGTCCTTCGCGGCGACGCCCTTCTCGGTCATGTGCCGGTGCTCATCGGGGTCGATGGCCTTGATCTGGGCTGCCGTCAGACGGGCCCCGAGGTGGAAGGCCGGGACGCCGTTCTTCTGCTCCATCCCCTTGCGAGCGGCGGGGCCGGCTTCGACAAGGGCCTTCGCGTAGAGGCCGGCGCCGTCGTCGTCCGTGGCGTCCTCGCTGCTGCCGGACGGGCTCCAGGTGCTGCCCGGCTTGGTCTTGTCGCGCATGAAGATGCCGTTGCCGGTGTTGACCGACTCCATCCAGAGCACCGGCTCGTCGCTGCCGCTGATCGTCATCTTCGCCTCGTTCCGCCCCTCGTGGCCCGGCGTGTTGATGTTGGTCCGGCCGGTCGAGGTCATCACCGTCCCCTGACCGTTCGCGGTCGCCGTCGTCTTCATCTTCAGCGTCGCGGCGTACGGCGTCCGGTCCGCGTTCGCCAGGGCCACCGCCGGGTCGAACGCACCGGAGGCGTCGACCGGCGCACCCGCAGGAGTCGGCGTCGCGGTGGGCGTAGGAGTCGCGGTCGGCGTGGGCGTCGCGGTGGGCGTCGGCGTGGGGACGCTCGGAGTGCCGCTCGCGGTCACGCTCGCGGTCGCAGTCGCGCTCTGCGCGGTCGAGCCACCGGCGGCCGCGGGGGTGGACGCGTCGCCGTCGTTGCAGGCGGCCACGGCAGACAGGGCGATCACCGTGGCAGCGGTGATCAGGGTGGTACGGCGGATCGTCACAGAGGTCTCCGGTCAGGTGAGGTGAGCAGGGAGAACACTTGCACGAACCACTGACATTCTCGAAGTCGTATTCGCGGACGGTCCTCGGCCGTGGTCTTCACCACCGACGACACACTTAAGCCCCCGAACGCGCGCGCACCGCCCGCCGACGCTCGGCCGGATGACGTCTGCCGCTGCGCGGCGCGGGCAGGCCCGTTTATTGACTGGTCGTGACGCACGGGACGAGCCAGACTTCGTGGCCATGAACAGCACGATTGCTCAACGGGTCGGCGAACTCGACGCGGACTCCAGCGAAGTGGCGGAGGACGCCCAGTATGCGCTGATCGCCATGGGGCCCGACGTGCTGGCCGAGTTGACGGCGGCGACACCTCGCCTCGGGGTCTTCGGGCAGCTCTGCGCCATCGAGGTCTTCACCGCACTCAAGGACCCGCGACCGGGAAGCGTACTGATCGACCTGCTGGAGAGCGAGAACGCCACCGTCCGCCAATGGGCAGCCACTGCCCTGGCGGACCTGGGGATCAAACGCGCCGTGCCGGCGCTTCGCCGAGCCTACGAAGCCTTCCGGTGGCGAGGCGAGGCCCCCGACGACTCCGAAGGAACTGCACTCCGCTGGGCGCTGACGGACCTCGGCGCCCGCAAACCCGTCCTCCCCCCTCGGGCCGCCGCCCTCCGGGCCTCGCCGGACACCCTGGATCCGGCCTGGCCGACCGCTCACCTCGCCGAAGTCATCGAGGATCTCGCCGCTCACGATCAGGCGGTGCTCCATTTCCAGGTGTGGCGGATCAAGCAGGACAAGGGGATCTACAGAGACCACGGCCCAGCTGTCGATTGGGATGTCGACCGCCGCTCGCCCTGGGACCGGATCGTCGCCGACTGCCGGGACTGGGCACTTCTGGCAGCCGAGGCGACCGACAAGACTCCCGACTTGATAGCGACGATCTGCTGGATCGACGCCTCGGACCTGTGACGGCACCACCTCGCGGACCGGCATCACGGCAGCGCGCGGCCGTCGGAACGTCGCAGGGGCGCAACTGCAAGCCCACCAGGCTGTGCTGAGCGGCCGACCGACAGCGGCTCGGCTCACACACGACCGTGATCCTGTGGTGAGGGCAACGGCTCGGGACCTGGTTGCTGCGATCGACAGTCACTCGAGCGAGCCCTGCTGCCCCGTTTTCAAGGGACGTCTCCGGTGCCCCGGCGGCGGTCCTGTGCGGCCGAGGAAGCTGGGAAAGGCCCGAGAGTGGTCAGTTGACGGCCTCCGCCGAGCGGCGGAGGCCGCCCGGACGTGCACCCAGGCACGCTCGGCTGGTTCGTCGAAGGGAGCAGGACAGGTTTCGGACACACCACCACGTCTGTCGCGAGGTACCGGCCGACGCTTCGAGGGCCGGAACCCGCACGGCCGGCGCGGCTTGGACGGAGCACGGCCGACGAGGCTCCGGAGGCCCGGGCCACCGTCACAGGACCCACAGGACAAGGACCGGCCAGCCCACCACCGGCAGAATTCCAACAGTCCAGCCGAGCCCGAGCAGCCCCCACCCCGCATCGACGCCCGGACGCGCCACCCACCACGCGACCAACAGCACCGGAACGGTCGGCGCTGCCAGGAACACCCCGTCGTACAGCCAGACCACCGAGCCGACCGCGATGAGAGCGACACTCGCAACGCACACCGTGCGGAACGCGTCCCGCTCCCGGCATGCCAGCGCCGACCCCATCAGGAGAACGACGAGGGCCAACGGCCCCGGGAAGAGGACCGCCGCCGGCAAACAGCCCAGGACGGCCAGTGAAACCAGGTACTTGGCCCGTGACGGTGCTCGGTCGATCGACATCACGGTGTCCCCCACAATAGATTTGAACGCGTTCAAAGATACCGCGAACATCGGCGCCTGCCCACACCGCCCGCCGAGTTGCGTTCGCCCCCGTGGCGAAAGCCGTCGGCCCCAGGCGGGGTCGCGCCGGGTTCAGGACGGTTCTGCTTCAAGCGAGTTGAGGCAGCCTTCGACGACGCCGTACTGACCGGCGGTCTCACCTCCTGCGGCGACGCTGCGGACAGGGGCCGCATCGACCCTCGTCGGTCCCCTCCGCGATGCAGCAGGCAGAACGGGCAGCACCTGGCCCCGAGGCGCCTCACCCACAACGCCCTGACGGGGCAGGTCGCCCCGGCTCCTGGTGGCGGCTCAGCCCGATCCGCGGCTCACCGCCGACCGACGCCTCGGCCGTCGAGATGGTCGACCAGCGCGGCCTCCTTCCGGCGCAGCAGGTCACGGTCGACGGCGGGCAGCGATGCCAGGGCGTCGACCAGGACCTTCCTGCGAGGAATGTGGACCATGCTGCCCGAGTAGATCCGACATCCCGAGCACCAGACCAGACCGACGCAACGTTCGAAGCTGCGGGACTCGGGCGGATGGAGGCGGTACTCGTAGGAGCGAACGGGCTCGTGGCACACGATGCAGAGCCGACGGACGCCGTCGAGAACCGACCAGCCATCCCATCGCTTGCGCCAGGACTTCCGGCCGGTGGGTGCTCTTCATGTCGTCATGGCGATCATTCTGCCCCGGGACAACCGCACCCGACAGGAGCAGGAGGACCTCGGCTGCCGGGATCGAGGACCCGAGCCGGCCGTTCCGAACACGGAACCGGCCTGCCTACCCCTCGTCGACCTCCTGGTCGGCGGCTTCGTTGGCGCGGTCGATCTCGGCCATGTGCTCCTCGGCCCAGGTACGCAGCCCTGCGAGCGCGGTCTCCAGGGACAGCCCGAGGCCGGTGAGCCGGTAGAAGACCCGCGGCGGCACGGTCGGTTCGACCCGGCGCGACACCAGACCGTCGCGGGTCAGGCTTCGCAGCGTCACGGACAGCATCTTCTGCGAGACGCCGGGCATCCGGCGTCTCAGCTCCGCGAAGCGCACCTCGTCCGGTGCGGCATCGGCGAGCGTCCTGACGGCCATGGACGTCCACTTCGTGCCGATGCGATCGAGCAACTGCCTTGTCGGGCACTGGGGATCGAAAAGATCGCCGCGTACCCCGCGATCGGCGGCCCGGGGTCCTCGGGTGGTCACCTGCGGCTCACCACCTTCCCTGAAAGTGCCGTCTAGGAAGCGGCCGGACGGTTACCTATCGTTCTGTGGTCACCAATGGTAATCAGCAGCAGGAGCCACCGTGCCCGTCAGCACCACACCCCGACTGCACCGCATCGCGACGAACGGCATCCGACTCAACGTCGCGATCGCCGGGGACGGACCCGCCGTTCTGCTGCTGCACGGCTTCCCGCACACCTGGCAGGTCTGGAGCAGCATCATCGGTCCACTGGCCGGACGGCACCGGGTCATCGCCCCGGACCTGCGGGGCCTCGGCGCCAGTGAGCGTGCCGTCGACGGCTACGACGCGGGCACCCTGGCCGCCGACGCCGAGGGGCTGCTCGACGCGCTCGGCGAGTCCTCGGCAGCGGTGGTCGGCATCGACGCGGGCACCGCGCCCGCCGTCCTGCTGGCGCTGCGCCGACCCGGCCTCGTACGGCGCCTGGTCGTGATGGAGGCACTGCTCGGCCGCCTGCCGGGAGCCGAACACGTCGTCGCGGGCGGCACCCCGTGGTGGTTCGGCTTCCACAGCGTTCCCGACCTCGCCGAGACCGTCCTGGCCGGCAACGAGGCGCCGTACATCGACTGGTTCCTCGACTCGGGGACGCTCGGGCGCGGAGTACCCGACGACATCCGCGCGGCCTTCGTCCACGCCTACACCGGGAGCGAGGCCCTGCGCTGCGCGTTCTCCCACTACCGGGCCCTGCCCACCAGCGCGCAGCAGCTCAAGGACGCCGTCGCGACGGCCCGGCTGACCATGCCCACCATGGCCGTCGGCTCCCACCCCGTCGGCAACGGGCTCGAACGCCAACTCCGCCCCATCGCCGACGACCTGGTCGGACACCGGCTCCAGGACTGCGGCCACATCATCCCGCTCGACCGCCCCGACGCACTGCTCGCGCTCCTGGCCCCTTTCCTGTCCGCCGACCTGCCGAAGTGATCGGAGCGGGGCCGAAGGAGCACGGTCGGCGGTTCGGGCGTCCGTCCCGGCGGTGAGTTTCCCTGGACCGCCGGATCCGGCCGTGCGGGCCGGGGTTCGGCAACTCTCACGAAGACCGACCGGCCCGTAGGAGCGGCCCGTTACTCGCCCGGTGGCGCCTGCTGGCGGTCGTAGTGCTCCTGCGCGGCGAGGAGTTCCTCTCCATGTCGGCCGAACCACTGGATGAGTTCGGTCAGCGGGCCGGCCAGGCTGACGCCGAGTTCGGTCAGGCTGTAGGTGACCTGGGGCGGGTTGGTGGGCGTGACGTCGCGGTGGACGAGGCCGGCCCGGGCCAGGGCCTTGAGGTTCTGCGACAGCATCTTCTGGCTGATGCCGCCGACTCGTTGGTGCAGCTGCGCGAAGCGGTGCGGGCCGGCGATGAGGGCCGAGACGATCAGGGTCGCCCAGCGGCTGGTCGTCCGGTCCATGATCGGTCTGAGTGCGCACTTCTGGTCGAAGGTGTCGTGGGCCAGGAGCCGGGCGGCCGTCGCGGCCTGCTGGGTTTCGATCACGGTACGAGCTTACAAAAAAGTACGTACTTCCCAGTAGTAATCAGCTTTCCTACGGTGACTTCGCAGGTACCGACGTTGGAGGAGTCACTGTGAGCACGAGCAGCAAGGCACGTACGGCGATCGTCACGGGCGCGTCGAAGGGCATCGGGGCGGGGATCGCCAAGGCGCTGGCCGGGGCGGGCGCGGCCGTCGTGGTGAACTACCGGGAGGACGAGGAGGGGGCCGAGCGGGTCGTCGCGGGAATCACTGCGGAGGGCGGCCGGGCGTTGGCGGTCCGGGCGGACGTGGCCAGCGGTGACGACGTGCGCCGTCTGTTCGACCGTGCGCGCGAGGAGTTCGGACCGGTCGACGTGCTCGTGAACAACGCGGGGGTGGCCACCTTCGCGCCGCTGTCGGGCATCACCGAGGAGGAGTTCCAGCGCCAGATGAGCACGAACCTGCTGGGGACGATCCTCACCACGCAGGCCCTGGCGGCTCAGGACGACATCGGCTCCGCGTCGGTCGTCAACGTCTCCACGGCGGGCACGCTCACCCACCCGGTGTACGCCTCGCTGTATGTCGCGTCCAAGAGCGCTGTCAACGCGTTCACCGTCGTCGCGGCCAAGGAGCTGGGCCCGCGCGGCATCCGGGTCAACGCGATCATGCCCGGACCGTCGGACACCGAGGGCACCAGGGCGATGGGATTCCCCGGCTCGGCGCAGGAGGCGCAGGCCGTCGCCGGCACCCCGCTGGGCCGTACGGGCACCCCGGCCGACTACGGCCCCTTGGTGGCGTTCCTGGCTTCCGACGACGCGCGCTGGATCACCGGGGACGTCATCCTCGCTTCCGGCGGGATGCGCTGACACCCCCTCCGTCCGGCCGCGGTCCGACCAATGGTGCTGGTCACAGCCCTGAAGGAGGGCTGTGACCAGCACTTCGGACAGCAGATCTAGGCCAACGGGCGGCCGGACTCCCCCGGTCGGTCCGGCCGGGTCCGACGGCGCGCGAGGCCGACGGCGGTGGTGGCGGCCAGGAGGGCGACCACCAGTCCGACGTTGCGGAGCAGACCGAGCGCTTCGGTCGGGGTGCCGCGGTGGAGGGGCGGGACGATCGTGAGTGCCCAGGGCAGGACGGCGAGTGCGATGCCGCTGGTGTGCAGGGAGTCGGTGTCCGGCCCGGTGGGGCGCAGGAGGTGTGCGAGACCCAGGACGAGGGCCGACCAGACCGGGGAGAAGTCGAGCAGTGCCTGCTGAAGGGGTGGGAAGACGAGGTGGGCGTAGTCCTCGGGCCGGGTGTCGAGCCACAGGAGGGTGAGGCCGCTCAGCGGCAGCGCGACGGCGGCGGCGGAGCCGACCGCCCAGGAGCGGGACCGCCGGGAGAGGTCGACGGCGTCGGGCGGTGCGATCAGCACCAGGACGGCCGTGACGGCCCAGAGACCGGGCTCGGGATGCGGGGTGAACGCGGCCACCGCAACGGCCACCAGGAGCAGGGCCCGGGCCGGGGTCCAGCGGCCGAGGGCGAGACACAGCAGGGCGAGAACCCAGGGAGCGCTCTGCGCGGCGGCCACCGCCCAGTGCGCGTCGGGACCGGCGACAAGGGCGCCGAACAGCAGGTGGAGCAGGCTCAGGGCGGCGCCGCCGGCCAGCAGGAACGGCGCGGCACCGGCGAGGATCCTGCCGGTCGGATCGCTGGAGCTGAGGCGGGTGCGCAGCCGCACGGCGTGTGCGGCGAGGGCGGCCCATTCGCGCAGGGCGGTGCGGGGGTCGGCGTGCTGGACGGCGTCGGCGAGGACGGCGCTGATCTCCTCGCCGTGCGCGGCGCGGTACTCGGCCGGGTAGAGGCTGTCGAGGGGAAGGCGTCGCAGCAGGGCGGGCAGAGAGGTGTGCCGGTCGGTCATGCCGTCCCCCAGTTCGTGCGCAGCGTGGGCCGGGGGCGCGGGGCGCCGAGGGCGAGCCGGCGTTCGGCCTCCGCCACGCCGGCGCGCAGCCGTTGTGTCTCCTCGGTCAGTGTGAGGCGGCCCTGTTCGGTCAGCTCGAAGTTGCGGCGCAGCCGGCCGGCCACGACCTCCTCGTGGGCGATCCGGATCAGGCCCTGTTGGAGCAGGCGGTCCAGGGCCGTGTAGAGGGTACCGGTGAGCATCCTGGTGCGGCCTTCGGTGATCGCCAGGACTTCCTGGAGGATCGCGTAGCCGTGCCGGGGCTCGTCGGCCAGTGCGGTGAGTACGAGCCGTGCCGGCTCCTGCAGTTGACGGTCTGCCATACGGGAACCATAGATCATTGATTTAGATATGTCGATGGATTAGCTATGCTCGGGCGGACGGTGCCCGGTGCGCGTCCCGATGTGTGTCCCGGCGTGGGTCCCGGTGTGCGGCGGAGGACCGCACACCGGGACGGGGTCACCCGCCGATCACATGGGCGGCGATCACCCTCGGGGTCGGTGCCTCGGCCAGCTCGGCGATCCGGACCGAGACGCTTCATTCCGTCCGGTGATCGGCTCGCTCGAACTCGGCGCGGTGGCCGCCCGACGAGTCCCGTTCGGCCTCGACGAGGTAGTCCGACAGGAACGTGGCCGCGTCCGGCGTCGTCGCGCGCAGTGCGACCATGCCGGCCACGATCGCCTCGCACAGCCTGACCTGAAGCTCCCCCGCACGTCCGGGATCCGCCTCGACGGCCGCCAGCGCACTTGCCTGGGCACCGACTTCCGCCAGCAGGCGGAGCCGGTTCTCCACCGCGGACTCGCCGGAGGCGGCGCAGCGGGCGGCCAGTCGCGCGTGGATGCGGTCGATCTGCGCCCACACCCGGGGCTTCCCGACCCGGAGGTGGCCCTCCAACTGCCGGACGTAGTCCTTGAGATCCGGCGGGACCTTCATGCCCTGCACCTCGGGGATCGGCACCAGGCGCAGTTCCTGGCCTTCGCCGAGCACGAGCCGGGCGGGGTCGACGTCGACGATCGCGTGGAAGTAGCGGATGGCGCCGGTGTCCCCCTCCGCGCGGACGGGGTCGAAGGGCAGCAGGGCTTCGACGTCCAGACCGGTCTCCTCGCGGAGTTCCCTGCGGGCGGTCTCGTACGGGGTCTCCCCGGTCTCAGCGTGGCCGCCGGGCACGACCCAGTGGGCCGGCCAGCGGATGTCCGGCAGGTCGTCCCTCAGCTGGAGCAGGATCTCGCCCCCGGGAGTGGTGATCATCGCGTCCGCGCTGGTGAAGTCGGCACTCATCGCTCAGGGAGTCCTCTCCGTCAGGGGGGTTCCTCGGCCCGCCTCGGCCGGCCGCGCGCGGCCGGTCCTCACGGTCGATACCCCGCGAACGGCTGCCGAGACCTGCGAACAGGCTGCCGCGCCGGCACGGCGGGGTCGGTCGGGCCGAGGGAGCCCGGCCCGACCGACCCCGGGGGTGTTCAGGTGGACAGGCCGGGGAGCAGGGGCGCGGCTGGGGGTAGGGCCCCGGGCTGGGCGGCGGGCTCGACGGCGGGTCCGGCGGCCGGTTCCTGGAGCGGGTGCGGGGCCGGCTGCGGTTCGGCGGGGTGGGCGGTGGTGGCCGGGTCGGACGGAGCGGACTCGGTGGTCCGGGTGGCCTCGGCGCGCACCATGGCGCCGATGGCGGAGAAGACGTCGAAGGGCATGGTGGATCTCCTGCGGTACGGCATGGACAAGGGGTCGCAGGAAGCCGGGCCGGGCCTTGCACGGCCGGGGTGGGTGGTGCGTGGGCCCGAGGTTGCCCGGCGGGACCTCTCAGCAGCGCAGGACGACACCTCGTGCGCCGGTGGCCCCGGCCCCGGTCGGCCCGGAGTACGGGGGCCAGGGTGCGGCCGGTCCGGCGGGACCCTGCACGGCGTACGCCTCGGTGGGCGGCAGCGGTGGCTGACCGCAGCCCGTCACGCAGGCCGGGCCCGCGCGGTGGGCGCAGGCATGGAGCGGGACGGTTCCGTGGCTTCGGCGACGCTCGGCGGGTTCGGGGCACTCGTCGGTGCCCGGCGCGGCCACCGGCAGCGGTTCCGCTCCCCCGGCGGGGGTCTCCTGGGCGGTGACGCAGTGCGCGCCGGCCGCCCACGGCCGGGCCTCGGCGGCGTCCGCCCCGCCCAGCAGGACCAGCGCCGCGCCCAGCAGCGCCGTCACGGCGCACCGCAGCACGGACTGCCAGTGCCGGGGCGCACACCGCATACGACGAACCTTCCCGAGGAGTGGGCCCCAGTCAACCGCTCCGGCCGGTCCCGGAGCACGTCCGGCTCACCCGCCGGTGACGGGGATTCACCCGTCCGGGCGGATCACGGCTCTGCGCGGGCGCGGGTTCGTCGACCGCTGGGTCGTCGGCCGCTGGGTCGACGACCGTGGCGATTTCGGCCGTGTTCCCGTCGCCGTCGGGCCGGAGGACCAGGTCTTCGCAGGTCAGGGCCACTCTCGGGTATGATGGCCCCTCACCAATCGGGGGGTCGAATGAGCCAGCCCGAGCCGTCGGCTCTGGGACCGCTGCTGCGCGCGCACCGCCACGACGCCGGGTTGACCCTGGAGGAGCTGGCGGAGGAGTCGGGCGTGAGCGCCCGCGCCATCGGCGACATGGAGCGCGGCCACAGCCGCGGTCCCCAGGCCCGCACCGTCCAGGCCCTCGCCGTCGCCCTGGGGCTCACCCGGGCCGCCGCCGAGGAGCTGGTGGGCGCCGCCCGCGCGGGCCGGCGGCGCCAGCAGGCCGTCGCCGCACCCGGCCTCTGCGACCTGCCGCCCGCGGTACCCGACTTCACCGGCCGCGAGACCGAGACCGCCTGGCTCGGGCGGAGCATCACCGGCCGGACGGGCCCACCGGTCTCGATCGTCTCCGGCGCGCCCGGTCTGGGCAAGACCGCCCTGGTGGTGCACGCCGGGGCGCAGCTGGGCGGCCGGTTCGCGGACGGCTGCTTCTTCGTCGACCTGCGCGGTCTGGATGCCGAACCCGTCGTGCCGCACGACGCCCTGGCGCGCCTGCTGCGGGCTCTGGGCGTCCGCGAACGCGACCTGCCGGCCGAGACCGACGAGCGCCGGGTGCTCTACCGGCGCCTGATGCGGGAACGGGAGGCCCTCGTCGTCCTCGACAACGCCGCCCACGAGGAGCAGGTCCGCGCCCTGTTGCCCGGCCCGGGGTCGAGCAGGCTCTGGGTGACCAGCCGCCGCACGCTCGCCGGGATCGAGCACGCGCGGCGGCTCGTCCTGGCGCCGCTGCCCGTCGGCGCCGCCACCGCGCTCCTCGGCGCGATCCTCGCGCAACGCGAGGAAGAGGAGGAGGCGGCAGCCGGTACGGACGGCTCCGACCCGGCGGTGCTCACGCGGATCGCCGAGCTGTGCGGACACCTGCCGCTGGCACTGCGCATCGCGGGCAACCGGCTGCTGAGCCGGCCCGCGTGGAGCGCGCGCGGCTTCGCCGAGCGACTCGGGGACGAGGATCTGCGCCTCCAGCGCCTGACCGCGGGGGACCTGCGCATCCGCTCGGCGTTCCGGCTCTCCTACGAACAGCTCGCCGAGCCGGTGCGGCGCCTCTTCCGCCGGCTGGCGCTCGTCCCGGGGCCGGACTTCGGCCCGGGGGCGGGCGCCGCCCTCACCGGCCAGGGCCCGGACCTGGTCGAGGAGATGCTCGACGAGCTCCTCGACCTGGGCCTGCTCGGCCACACCGCCACCGACCGGTTGCTGTTCCACGACCTACTGCGGCTCTACGCCCGCGAGCGGTTCCAGGAGGAGGAGAGCTCCCAGGAGCGCGCCGCCGCCGAGGCCGCGCTGCACCGCTGGCTGCTCGACACGGCGGCGGCCGCCGGCCAGTGGTTCCAGCCCGGCCCCTCGCCGTCCGGCGCGGCGGCGTCCGACCCGGCAACGACCGACGGGGCGACGTCGGCCGGCGGGTTCGGCTCGGCGCGGGCCGCGCAGGCCTGGCTGGAGGCCGAGAGCGCCAACTGGCTGGCCGCGCTGCGCTCCGCGGCCGCGGCCGGCCGCCATGCCGAGGTGGTGCGGACGGCCGAGTCCATGCACTGGTTCTCCGACCGCTGGACCCACTGGGGCCACTGGCCCACCGTCTTCGGGCTGTCCCGGACGGCGGCCCACGCGCTGGGCGACGACGTCCTGGCGGCGACCCACGCCAACTACCTGGCCTGGGCGGTGCACTACTGCTCGCACCAACCCCGCGAGTCGTCGGCGATCGCCGAGCAGGCGGCCGAGCTCGCCCGCCGGGCCGGGGATGTCACCCAGGAGGCGTGGGCGCACTTCTACGCGGCGGCCGCCGCCGTCCGGCTGGGCGAGCCGGACGAAGCGGTCCGCCGGGCCCGGCGGGCGGCGGAGCTGTTCGCGACGGCGGGCGACCGCGAGGGGCACCCGCAGGCGCTGCTGGCCCTGGCCTCCGCCCAGGCCCGCACGGGCAGCCACGGGGACGCGGTGGCCACCACCGACGCCATCCTCGACCTGCTCGCCGACCCGGCCACCGCGCCCGCCGCGCACATCGGCGACTTCACCCGGACGAACGCGCTCGCCCAGAAGGGGCGGGCGCTGCTGGCGCTCGGCCGGCCGCGGGAAGCCGAACACACCTACGCCGACGCACGCCGGACGGGCGCCCGGGTCGGGGTGCCGCTGCTCCAGGCCATCGCCGGGCTCGGCCAGGCGCGGGCCCTGGCGGAGCTCGGGGAACCGGAGCGCGCCGTCGGGGCCGCGCGGGAGGCCCGGGCGTTCGCCGAGACCGCCGGGGACCCGGCCCGGCTGGCCGAGGTGACCGCCCTGCTGGACGCGCTGGCGGGCGCCGGGGACTGATCCGACCGACTCGGCCCGAACAGCACCTTCCGGGCGGTCCCGCAGCACCGCGGCCGGCGCCGGGTCAGGCCACCGTCCCGGGCCGGGTCGCACCGATCGGCCCGACCGGGCCCGGCACGGCGGGCCAGGTGTCCGGCTCCCGGGCGCCCGCCTGCCATTCGCTCGGAGTGACTCCGTAGGCGGCCCGGAACACCCGGCTGAAGTGGCTGGTGCTCACGAACCCCCAGCGCTTGGCGACACCCGCCACCGTGGCCGGCCGGGCAGACGGCCGGGCCAGCTCGCGCCGGCACATCTCCAGGCGCCGACGCTGGATCCAGCGGCCCACGGTGACACCCTCGTACTGGTAGAGCTTGTGGAGGTAGCGCACCGAGAAGTGATGGGCGGCCGCGATCCCCTCCGGGGTGAGAGCGGGGTCGCCGAGCCGCCGCAGGATGTACTCCTTCGTCCTGGCGATCGTGGCGCGCACCTCCTCGGGCACCGGTCGGGCCGCCCGCCGCCGGTGTTCGTGGGCGAGGACGGTGAGCAGGTCCTGGGCCGTGGTGACGAGCCGGGCGGTCAGCTGCGGGTCCAGCGAGACCACCGGCCGGGCCAGCCGCCCCAGATAGGCGGCCACCAGCGCGGCCGTCCCGGTGTCCGTCCCGAAGGCCCTCCCGGACAGCTCCAGCAGATCGTCCTCGGTCAGCCCGGCGGCGGCCTCCCGGGGCCAGTGGAAGGCCGTGCCGGAGAAGTCCTCCGACACCTCCAGGACCACCGGGCGACCGGCCCGGGCGACCGCGAACGCGCCCGGCCGCAGCGACAGCCGGCTGCCGTCGAGGAGCATGGCGGCCGTGCCCCGGTGGGGCAGCACCAGGGTGACGTGTTCCTCCCGGCCGCACAGCACGACGTTGCGGCCGAGCGCGGCCGGCCGTGGTCCGGCCACGATCGTGGAGATCTGCAGCGGGCCGAGCCGGTGGCCGGCGACGCTCGCGACATGGGGGACGGCCCGGGGTGAGGTCGGCTGCCGCGCGGCCGACGGGGCGGGCGCCGCGCCGGGCGACGGTGGGGCGAGGGTGAGGACAGGCATCGGTGCTCCTGCGGTGGCCGCCGGGTGGTGCCCGGGAGGGCCGCGTTCTGACATGGGGTGAGGGTCGGGCGCGGGGCAGCACCGGCCGGGTGCCCGGGCCGTCGCCCCGGCCTGCCGGCGAGCCGCTCAGGCCCGCCCACTCATCCCACCGTGCCGGGCTGCGCGTGACCAGGAAGAACAACAGGAGGAACTTCGGGAGGAACCCCGGGAGGAACTGCGCCTCCCCCGCCGTTGCGGGCGCGGCGGCCCTACGGTCGTGGGGCGCGGAGGTCGGGCCGTACGGCACACCCGGGAGAACACGCGTGCCCGTCGCCCGCCGGGTGGCCGAGGCCGGCGGGCGCGCGGCCGCGCCCGCTACCAGGGGTGGCGGTGCAGGGCGAGGTGCAGGGTGTCCACGGCCTGGACGAGGGCGGCGCGGGCCGAGGCCGTGCGGCAGTGGGAGTCGAGCAGCACGAAGCCGTGCACGACACCCTGGTAGCGGGTGGACACGACCGGTACTCCGGCCCACCGCAGCCGGGCCGCGTAGGCCTCGCCCTCGTCCCGCAGGACGTCCGCCTCCGCGGTGATCACCAAGGCCGGTGGCAGGCCGGTGAGTTCGTCCGGGCGGGCGCGCAGCGGCGCGGCGGCGGGCTGCGTGCGGTCGGCCGGGTCGGGCAGGTAGGCGTCCCAGTAGCGGCGCATGTCCGCCCGGTGCAGGAAGTAGCCCTCGGCGAAGTCACGGTAGGACGGGGTGTCGAAGTCCGCGTCGGTGACCGGGCAGAGCAGTACCTGGTGGAGCAGCCGGGCTCCGCCGCGCCGGCGCAGGAGCAGGGTCAGGGCCGCGACCAGGTTGGCGCCCGCCGAGTCCCCGGCCGCGGCGATGCGGCTCCCGTCGAGCCCGATCTCGTGCCCGTGCTCGGCGATCCAGCACGCCACGGCGTAGCACTGCTCGACGGCGACCGGGAACCTGGCGGCGGGCGGCCGTCCGTAGTCGACGAAGACCACGGCGGCGTCTGCGCCCACGGCGAACTCGCGCAGCAGGTGGCGGTAGCTGTCGGCGTCGCCCAGCACCCAGCCGAGGCCGTGCAGAAAGAGGACGACCGGGGTCGGCCGGGCAGCGTCGACCGGCCGGATCACCTGGATCCGGACGTGACCGGCCGGAGTCGGCAGCGCCAGCCAGCCGGCGACCGTGTCCTGGTGAGCGTCCGACGGGTGCGGTCCGGCCAGGAAGGAGAGATCCAGGGGCGCGGTCTCCCCGCTCGCCGCGTCCGAGCGGCGGGCGCGGGTGGCGAGGAACTCCCTGAGGCCGCCGTCCAGGACCGGGCCCCGGCTGTCGGAGGTGGTGCTGTCGGACACGGGTGCGCTCCTGGCGTAGGGGCCGGTCGGGCCGGAATCCGCTCGTCTCCCGCGGCGGGCGGTGACCGCGGCGCCGCCGGGCGCGGCCACGGGCCGGGGGTACCGTGACCGTGCCCGGGGGCCGGAGCGCCTGGGCGCTCCTCGCCACGCTAGGCAGCGGCCGCCGCGGAACAGTGCCGAGAGGGAACCGGAATCGGCCCCACCGCGCACGGCCGTCCCGGCTCGCTCGGCGCCGTCAGGCCTCGTCGGCGCGCCGTGCCCGCCACTCGCGCGGGGACGTGCCGTACGCGGCCCGGAAGGCCCGGCTGAAGTGCGCGGGGTTGACGAACCCCCAGCGCTGGGCGACCGCCGAGACCGTCGGCGCGGTGCGGCCCCGCCGGCCGAGCTCCCGGGCGCACTCCTCCAGCCGGCGGCGCTGGATCAGCCGGCCCACCGTCACCCCCTCGCCCTCGAAGAGCCGGTGCAGGTACCGCACCGAGATGCGGTGGGCGTCGGCGATGCTCTGCGGGGTCAGCCCGGGGTCGCCGAGACGGCGGTCGACATGGGCACGGACCGCCCGGACGAGGTGGGCGTTCGCGTCGTCCGGGGCGGCGGTCGGCCTGCCGGCCAGTTCGGCGACGAGGGTGACGACGAGATCGGCGACGCTGCCGGCCAGCAGGTCGCCGACGGCCGGCGGGTAGCTGGGCGCGGCGTCGGCGAGGGTGTCGAGGAACGGGAGCAGCACGGCCCCGAGGCTCTCCTGCGAGGTGACGGCGTACCCGGTCACCCGACGGATCTCGGCCTCCGGGACACCGAGCAGCCGGTGCGGCAGGTGGAACACGTGGGAGCGGAAGCGCTGCGGGTAGTCCACGGAGTAGGGCCGCGCGAGGTCGTACAGCACGAGGTCGCCGGCCGCCATCTCGGCCCTGCGGCCGTCCTGGGTCAGCACGGCACGACCGGACACCTGGACACCCACCGCCACCTGGGCCTCCGCCTCGGGTGCGCGCGCGATCAGGCCCGGTGTCCGGGAGAGCCGCGTCGCGTCCGCCTCCAGGGTGGAGACCCGCAGGCAGCCCAGCCGGTGCGAGTCCAGCCGGCCGTCGAACGGGCCGTCGGCGAGCGGCACCACCTCCACCGGCGCCAGGGCGGACGACACCGCCCGACCCCAGTGCACCGCCTTCTCCGCGTCCGGCACCGCAGCTGTCGTGACCCGCAGGTTCACCGGGCAGCCCCTTTCTCTCGACATGCGCGGCCGAAGCCCCGCACGACCAGCCTGCTCCGGGGAGTGCGGGGTCGCCTAGGTCATCTGACTGTCGCTCCGCCGGGTGCGGGCGGCCGTGCGCCGTGAGGCACGACGGAGTGCACCAGGAGCACAGTGGGCGGCGCCGTGCCGGAGGCGGCAGCGGGCGGGCACGCGTCCGGCCCCTCGGCGTCAGTGGCCCTCCAGGGCACGGGAGAGTGCCGCCCGCGAGGCGATGCCGAGCTTGGGGAAG
The DNA here is from genome assembly GCF_000710405.2 of Kitasatospora sp. MBT66. NCBI lineage: Bacteria > Bacillati > Actinomycetota > Actinomycetes > Kitasatosporales > Streptomycetaceae > Kitasatospora > Kitasatospora sp. MBT66. The sequence continues at coordinate 619,215 of NZ_JAIY01000003.1, forward strand.
ACCTTGTACAGGTGCGCCGCGACGGTGCGGTGCGAGAGCCCGAGCCGGTGGCCGATCTCCTTGTTGCTCAGGCCCGACGCGGCGAGCCGGGCGATGCGCAGTTCCTGGCCGGTCAGCGCCTCGGTCGCCCGGTGCGGCTCCGGGGCGAGCGGTCCGCCGGCGGCGCGCAGCTCCTCCTCGCAGCGCAGGGCCCACGGCTCCGCCTGCAGCTGCCGGAAGGCCCGGTGCGCCGCGCGGAGCACCTCGCGTGCCTCGACCCGGTGCCGGCGGCGCAGCCACGAGCCGTGGGCCAGCCGCAGCCGGGCGAGCTCGAAGACCCACTGCTCGGCGCCCGGTGTCCGGTACGCGGCGCGGTAGTCGTCGTCGGCCGTGTCGTCCTCGGCCGTCAGGGCGGCCGCCGCGGCGAACAGGAAGGCGTGGTGGCCGGAGATCTCCCAGGGCTGCTCGGCCGCCCCCGCGGCGACGAGGGCGCGGACCTCGCCGCGCCGACCGGTGTGCGCGGCGGCCTCGGCCAGGTCGAAGGCCAGCTGGTGGAACCAGGGCAGGCCGCCGGGCAGTCGCCCGGCCGGGGTCAGCCCGGTGAAGTGTGTGTACGCCTCCTCGTAGCGCCCGTGCGCCAGAGCGGCCAGGCCCTCCAGATGGGTCAGCCGGTCCAGCACGGACCTCATCCCGGCGCGGGCCGCCACCGGCCGGATCAGCCCCGCCGCGGCCGCCAGCCCCGCCTCGTCGCCGCGGCCGGCGAGGAAGTGCGCGTGGTAGTGCCGGAACAGCAGCGCGTTGCAGTGGTAGCCGAGTTCCTCCGCCGCCTCGGCCTCGCGCAGGCAGACGGCCGCGCGGTCCCAGCGGCCGCGCAGGAAGTCCTGGTAGCACTTGGCCTTCGCGACCGAGCCCTGGGTGGCGTAGCCGTGCAGGCCGGTGAAGCGCCGCCACAGGTCCCCGTCGGCCACGTCGACCGCCGAGGCGGTCCAGAGCAGCAGCCAGGCCGCGCCCGCCTCCTGTGCCTCGCTCATCCGGTCGACCACCGCGCCCAGCTCCCGGGCCACCCCGCGGGCGGTTCGGGCCGGGTCGAGCCAGGCCCGGTGGCAGAGCCGGCCGGGCTCGGAGACGTGAGCACGGTGGCGGTCCAGTGCCTGCCAGGCCCTCGGGTCACCGGTGTGGGTCGCGGTGAGCAGCAGTTTGAAGAAGACCTGCTCGGCCAGCCCGTCGAAGGGCTCGGCGCCGGGGGCGGTCAGCGCGTCCAGGGCCGCGGGCAGCAGCGCGGCCGCCGACTCGAAGTCGATCCGGTGGCTCTGGTCGACGTAGACCACCGCGTAGGCGAACAGCGGGGCGATGTCCGGCGGCACCGGCCGGCTCTTCAGCTCCTCCACCAGGGCCGCGGTGTAGCGCAGTTGCCCGCCGCGGGCCGCCATCACGGCCGCCCAGGTGAGCCGCCGGGCGCGCTCGTCCGCGTCGGCGCTGAGTGCGGCGGCGCGGTCGAGCAGCAGTGCCCCTTCGGCATCGCCGCCCCGGCGGGCCAGCCGGCTGCCGGCCTCCTGGAGGCGGCGGGCCAGGTCCTCGTCCGGGAACAGCGCCGCCGACGCCTCGTGGACCAGTCGCTGCGGGTCCTCCGGCGCCAGGCAGACGGCGAGCGCGCGGTGGGCCTCGCGCCGGGCGGCCGGCGAGGCCGCCGAGATCACCGCCGTACGCACCAGCGGGTGACGGAAGACCAGCCGCCCGGCCGCGTCCAGCCGGGCCAGGCCACTGGCCTCGACCTGCTCCAGGGCCTCCCGCGCGTCCGCTCCGGCGACGGCCCGCAGCCAGACCCCGCCCGAGGAGTCCGGCCCGGCGGCCAGGGCCGCCAGCAGCAGCAGTCGCCCGGCCGCCGGGGTCACCGCGGCGAGCCGCCCGGCGAACATCCGCTCCAACCGGCGTCCCAGCGGCAGGCGGTCCGGCAGCGGGACCACGCCCCGCTGCTGCTCCGCGGCCAGCTGGCGCGGCAGCTCGACCAGCGCCAGCGGGTTGCCGGCCGCCTCCCGCAGGACCCGCCGGGCGGCGGTCTCCGCCAGCTGCGGGTGGTTCCGGCGCAGCAGCAGGGCGGCGTCCGGCTCGGAGAGCGCCCGTACCTCGATGGGCTCGGCCGACCACGACTGGGCCACCGGGCCACCGGGCCGGCTCGCGCCGACGATCACCAGCGGCAGTTCGGCGCAGCGCCGGCGCACGAACGCGAACACCGTGGCGCTGGAGGAGTCGATCCAGTGCAGGTCGTCCAGCAGCAGCAGGAGCGGCCCGCCCTGCGACAGCTCGGCCAGCAGGGCCAGCGCGGCGGCGCCGACGGCGAACCCGCTCGGCGCCGCGCCGGCCTGGATGCCCAGGGCGCTTTCGAGTGCCTCCCGCTGATGGGCCGAGAGCGTGCGGGAGTCGCTCAGCGGGGCCCAGAGTGCCTGGTGCAGCGCCCCGAACGCGAAGTCGGTCTCCGCCTCGGCGCCGACCGCCCGCAGGACGGTGAACCCGCGCTCACGCGCCTCGCGGGCCGTCCGCTCCAGCAGTGTGCTCTTGCCGACGCCGGGTTCGCCCCGCACCAGCACGGCCGAACCGCCCGCGCCGTCGGCCGCCCTGGCGAGTGCCGCGTCCAGCAGGTCAGTCTCCCGCCGTCGACCGATCAGGTGCGGGTCGCACCTCTCCCACACCGTCGCTCCCCCGGGGCCGGCGGCCGCCCGGAGGGGGTCCGCAGATCGTTCTGCCCACGCTGGCGCGCGGCAGCCGGCAGACCGGGTCGCCCGACGGCGACCCGTCGCCGGGCAGGGTCAAGGCTAACCGCCCGTCAGCCGTGCGCGTGCCCGGGCCGGAGACGCCCACGGGCCCCTCGGCTGCGCGTCGGCGCAGGTGAGGGGCCCGTGGGGCGGGCGGTGCCGGAGTGGTGCGTGGACGATGCACCGATGGAACCGTCCGGCCGGATCGTCCGGACTCGGGTCGCGAGCGGCAGGTCGCGACCCGAGCGGGTCAGGCGCCGACGAACTCCAGCAGGTCCTTGGTGAACGCGGCCTCGTAGGCGCCGACCAGGCCGTGCGGGGCACCCGGGTAGACCTTGAGCACGCCCTGGGAGAGCAGCTTCACGGCCTTCTCGGCGGAAGCGGCGATCGGGACGATCTGGTCGTCGTCACCGTGGGCGACCAGGACCGGGATGTCGATCTTCTGGAGGTCCTCGGTGAAGTCGGTCTCCGAGAACGCCTCGATGCAGTCGAGGGCCCCCTTGAGGCCGGCCTGCATGCCCTGGAGCCAGAACTCGCGGCGCTTGCCCTCGGAAACCTCGGCGCCGGGCCGGTCGAAACCGAAGAAGGCCTCGCTGAGGTCGTAGTAGAACTGCGACCGGTCGGCGGCGACGCCGGCCCGGATGTCGTCGAAGGCCTCGATCGGGGTGCCCTCCGGGTTCGCCCCGGTCCGCAGCATCAGCGGCGGCACGGCGCCCAGCAGCACGGCCTTGCGCACCCGGTCGCTGCCGTGGCGGCCGAGGTAGCGGGCCACCTCGCCGCCACCGGTGGAGTGGCCGACCAGGACGGCGTCCGTGAGGTCGAGCTGCTCCAGCAGCTCGGCCAGGTCGTCCGCGTACTGGTCCATGTGGTTGCCGTCCCAGGTCTGCTCGGAGCGGCCGTGCCCGCGCCGGTCGTGGGCGACGACCCGGTAGCCGGCCTCGGCGACGGCGACGGCGAGGCTGTCCCACGCGTCGGCGTTCAGCGGCCAACCGTGCGAGAGGACGACCGGACGACCGGTGCCCCAGTCCTTGAAGAACTTCTGCGAACCGTCGGAGAGCGTGATGTAGGGCATGGTGTGCCTTTCGGTGTCGGTGGTACGGCCGGGCCCGGTGGGCCGGGCCGGAGTAGGTGGTCCCGCCGCGTGCGGTGGGCGGGCCGTTGGAGGTGGGAGGAGACGGAGCCGGTCTCAGCGGCTGGGGGCCACCGGCTCGGGGCGGTGCAGCAGGACGCGGACGGCGAGTCCGCTGCCGACGCCGCCGAGCAGGGTGACCGCCACCCACCAAGCGGCCCAGGGCGCCAGGCCCAGGGCCTGGTCGACGGAGTAGCGGCCGGGCCCGGTGAGCGCGAGTACGGTGGCGACGACGATCAGCACGAGCGGGTACTCGTAGCCGTCCTTCTGCACCCAGAGGCCGTGCGGCCACTTCACGGTCAGGGCGACCGTCATCACCCCGGCCGCGCCGGCCGCCGCGAGCGGGGTCAGCGCACCGGCCGCCAGCAGCAGGCCCGAGCCGATCTGGCCTGCCCCGGCCGCGAGGGCGGTGAGGGTCCCCCCGCGGAAGCCGTCGTGCCGGAACTCCTCCGTGCCGCCGGCCAGGCCGCTGCCGTCGAGCCGGAAGCTGACCTTCTGGATGCCGTGGCCGGCGATCAGCAGCCCGGTGACCAGGCGGAGAACGAGCAGACCGGTGTCCATGGTCACGTTCCTTCTCCCGCTCAGCCCGCGGCGTGCGGGGAGATCATGGACTGCGCGTAGACCACGCCCGTCCCGTACGCGCCGCCGTGCTCCTTGACCACGTCCAGGGTGTCCGCATAGGTCTCGGTGCGGGCCCAGTCGCGCTGGAGCTCCAGCAGTACCTGGAGCCAGGTGACCGTCACCGCGCCGGCGGCGGTCATGCGCTGGAGGGCGTGCTCGTGCGCGGCCGGAGTGACACCGGCGGAGGCGTCGGCGACCACGTACACCTGGTACCCCTGGGCTAGCGCGGACAGCGCCGGCAGAACCAGGCAGACCTCGGTCCAGAGGCCGGAGAGCACGATCTTGCGACGGCCGGTGGCCTTGACGGCCTCGACCAGCGCGGCGTCCTCCCAGGCGTTCATCGAGGTGCGGTCCACGATCTCGTGCTTCGGGAAGACGGCGCGCAGTTGCGGGAGTATCGGACCGGAGAAGGACTCGGCCGCGACGGTGGAGAGCACCACCGGCACGTCGAAGACCCGGGCAGCCTTGGCCAGACCGACGGTAGCGTTGATGACCCCGGCCCGGTCCGCGCTCGCGGCGCCGAAGAACATCTGCGGCTGGTGGTCGACGAACAGCATCAGCGCGTTGTCGGGCGAGATGAGGTCCGGGCTGGGCCGGGCGGAGACGTCGGCGAGGTCGAAGGCGAGGTCGGTCACGGTCAACTCCTTGGGAGAGGACGATCGGGTTCGGTCTGTCGGTCAGGTCGGTCGGTCAGGTTCGGTCTGGCGAACTGGCGCTCAGGTTCGGTCTGTCGGTCGAGCGGTGTCGGACGGACGGCGGGTCAGCCCCCGTAGCAGGGGTCGACGAACCCGGCCGGGCCGGCGGGTTCGAGCCCGCGGGCGAGCCGCCACCGGTACTGCTCGTCGGAGCCGGCCGCCACCTCGGCCACGCGGTCGGCCTGCCGGGCGCCGGAGGCCGACGGCGGCAGGGAGGCCTGGTAGCCGCCGAAGCGGGCGACCGGGCTCCAGGCGGGGCTGATCGGCGGCGCCTCCTCGTCCAGGCCCTCGTACTCGGCCACCGCGTGGACGAGCCGGCCGCCCACCACGGTGAGTACGGCCTCGATGTGCGGGATGTCCTCCGCCGGGACGGTGAAGTAGTCGTGGGAGAGCACCGCGAAGTCCGCGAGGAACCCTTCCTTCAGCAGCCCCTTCACCTCCTCCTCGCCGGTGATCCGGGCGCCGCCGCGGGTGTACAGCTCCAGCGCGCCCTCCCGGGAGAGCAGCCGCTGCGGCGGGTAGAGCGCCCGACCGCCGACGGTCCGCCCGGTCACCAGCCAGTGCAGGGCCACCCAGGGGTTGTAGGAGGAGACCCGGGTGGCGTCCGTACCCGCCGCGACCGGCAGGCCGAGCGCCAGCATCTCGGTCACCGGAGGGGTCCGGGCGGCGGCCTCGGCACCGTAGCGGTCGACGAACGCCGACCCCTGGAAGGACATCCGGTTCTGCACGCTGATCGCACCGCCGAGAGCGGCGATCCGCTCCAGACTGTGCGGGGAAACGGTCTCGGCGTGGTCGAAGAGCCAGCGGTTGCCGGCCGGGAAGAGCCCGTCCGCGGCGAGCTTCTCGAAGACCGCGAGGTCGCGCCGGATCGTCTCGTCGTACGTCGCGTGCAACCGGAAGCCCCAGCCGTGCTCCATCAGCAGCCGCACGGCCTGCTCGAACCGGCCCTCGTAGCCGGCCTCCAGCTCGGGACGGGGCTCGCTGAAGTTCTCGAAGTCGGCGGCGGCCCAGGTGAGGTTCTCCCCCGCGCCGTTCAGCCGCAGCCACTCGTCGCCCTCATCGGGGCGGACCGTCGCGACCCAGCGGCGCAGGTCGTCGAGCTCCTGTCCGGCCGTCTGCGGGAACAGGTGATAGGCGATGCGCAGCGTGAGCCGTCCTTCGCGGGCGAGCTCGACGACGGTGGCGTAGTTGTCGGGGAAGTTCTGGAAGCCGCCGGCGGCGTCCACCGCCGAGGTGAGGCCGAAGCGGTTCAGCTCGCGCAGGAAGTGCACGGTGGAGGTCTTGCGGTCCGCCTCGTCCAGCGCGGGCGCCTTCGCCAGGGTCGAGTACAGCACGAGCGCGCCGGGCGCGGCCAGCAGGACGCCGTTGGGTTCGCCGTCCCGGCCCCGGACGATCTGGCCGCCACGCGGATCAGGGGTGTCGCGGGTGAATCCGGCCGCGCGCACGGCGGCCCGGTTCAGGACCGCCGACTGGTAGAGGTGCAGGACGAAGACCGGGGTGTCCGGCGCGACGGCGTTGAGCTCCGCCGGGGTGGGCAGCCGGCGTTCGGCGAACTGCTCGGCCGTCCACCCGCCGACCACCCGGATCCACTGGCCCTTCGGGGTACGGGCGGCCTGCTCGCGGAGCATCGCGAGGCCCTGGCGCAGCGAGCGCACACCGTCCCAGCGCAGTTCCAGCACGTAGTTCAACCCGCCGCGGATGACGTGCAGATGGGAGTCGTTGAGCCCGGGCACGACCCGCCGGCCCAGAGCGTCGACCACCCGGGTGTCCGGTCCGATGTGGGCCGCGACGGCGTGCTCGTCCCCGAGGGCGAGGACGCGGCCGTCGCGGACGGCGAGCGCGGAGGCCTCGGGCCGGGCCCGGTCGCCGGTGTGGATCTTGGCGTTGCGCAGGACGAGGTCGGCGGGGTGCTGGGGCGGACCGGCAGCGGGCACAGTGCCGCCGACGGGCATGGAGTCAGCCATGATCGTCGCTTTCAGGAGGAGTTCAGAGGGTTCGGCGGACGCCGGCCTGGCGTTCGAGGTCGCGCAGCTGGACCGTCAGACCGCCCTCCACCGCGTGGTGGGCGGGACCGCTGCGGCCGATCGGCAGGACCTCCTCGCCCCTCATGTCCTCCAGCATCAGCGCGAACGCCGTGTAGAGGGCCACGGCCGCGAGCAGCAGCCCGAGCGCGCCGGAGAGGGTGCCCAGCGGGGCGAGGCCGGTCAGGTTGGACAGCGCGGCCACCGCGAACCTGGGCACCGCGGTGCACAGCACCAGCCAGAGCGCCCGCTTGCGGCCAGCGACCGCCGCCATCATCAGGGCGAACAGCGCGAAGGTGGCGTTCAGCACGCCCAGGACGCGGGTCCCGCCGACCGGATCCACCACCAGGACGAGCGAACTCGCCAGCCAGAGACCGAAGAAGCAGGCCATCAGGGTGGCCGCCAGGACGTCCCGGGCACCGAGGGCGAACACCGCCACCACCAGTTGCAGGACGAACGCGGGCAGGATCGCCAGGCCCACCGCCCGCCGGGCGCCGTCCTCGAAGACGCCGAGCTGGAAGCAGCCGACCATCACCGAGGCGATCCCGACCGTGTAGAACCCGAGCGGCATCGGCGACGCGATCGGCCGCAGGTTGATCCGGGTCATGCCGCGCAGATCGGGCTCGAAGCGCCGGCCGTCCGGCGCTCCGGCCGGGGAACTCTCACTGGTCGTCATGGTCCCTGTTCCGATGGGGTGGAGGAGAGGTGCGGTCCGGGTCGTGCCGGTCCCGGCCGCCGGGGCGCGGCGGGACCGGCGCCGCGGTCTGCCGCGGTCTGCCGGAGTGGCTGCGGACAGGGCCGACGGTAGCCAGTCGGCCGGGTCCCGAGTGCTCCCTGGCTGCACCGGGCTTGCCCACGGGTGCACCGGTGCGGCGGAGCACGGCGGTACGGCGTGGTCACCTGGCTCCCCCGGGCCGGCCTCGGCCCAGGGGGAGGCCGTGGAATCCCCCGATCAGCGGGGCACCTTGGCGTGGAGCTCCATGTAGCCGACGTAGGCGAGGAAGGCCGCCAGCGTCTGGAACGTCCGGCCGCTGATGCTGAACGTCGGCGTCTGGCCGCTCAGCCGCCGGTACACGAACGTCGAGGCGTCGTCCCAGTGCTGCTGGAGGTCGACGTTCTCCGGGCCCATGGCGTTCGAGGTGTAGTTGCGGATGTTGCCCCGGACGTTGTCGAAGATGCGACCGAAACGGGCGGCCTCGGAGGTCGCCTGGATGATCGTCACCATCTCGCGGGCGAAGCCGTTCGAGTCGCGCTGGAGGCGGGTGGCCGCGGTCGCGATGCTGGTGAGGGCGTTGGTGAGGTTGGCGTAGCCGATGGCCCGCCCGGCCCGCTCGCCCGTGCCGCCGCCGGGCAGCCGCGAGTAGTTGCCGTCCCAAGGCAGACGCTGGAAGTTGACGCTGTGGGTGACCTGCTGGAACTCGGTGGGCCAGACGTCCGGGAAACCGTAGTGGGTGCCCGGGTGGTTGTCGTACGCCGGCTGGTAGAAGCCGGCGAAGTAGAGGTTGTCCGCCCACCAGTAGAGCGATCCGCGGTACTGCCCGTGCGTGAGGATGCGGGCTTCGACCAGGCGGGTCGGCAGCAGCGTCGTCTCGTCGAGCTGGGAGGCGACCTCGGGGTGGTTGGGGATGTCGTGGCCGCTGATCCGGTGGAGCTGGTCGATGGCGTACCAGTAGTTCGAGTGCGCGGCCTCGCCGCCCCATTCGAGGTCGCCGATGTCCCAGTCGAACTTGGTGATCGAACCGCTGGGATCGGCGTGCGCGGCCGGCGCCGACGCCGCCTGCGACAGGCCGAGCGCCAGACCGAGCGCGAGGAGGAGGGCGACGAGCCGCCGGCCCACTGCGGTGTGGATGTGCACGAGTTGACTCCTGTGAGAGCTGATCGGGAACACGACCAACCCTTCCAGCGGAGAGGACGCCGACTTCGCCCCCAGCGCACATCCCCCGTCCCCACGGCGCACAACGGCCGGACGCACGGGCGCAGAACGCCCCGTACCCCGACCGGAAGATCCGGTCGGGGTACGGGTGGCAAGGCGGCGGAAGCCCGGGTGGCGTGTCAGGTCCTACTTCGGCGGGGGTGACACACGGCTCGTGTCGCCGCCGAGTTCGGCGTACAGCTCGGTCCAGCGGCGGTCGGTGTCGGTCGGCGGACGGCCGTCGCAGTACGTTCTGGTCCCGTTGGCCGTGTAGAAGCGCATCATCTCCAGCACCGCCCGGGGGTCGGAGTTCTCCCGTTCCGTGTACTTGGTGCCGGGGTCCTGGCTCTGGTGCTGGATGCAGGACGGGGACGGCGTGCCGGGCTGTGCGTCGAAGCTCCCGTTCGGCTCGGCTCCGCACGCCGTCAGCGGCGCAGCGGCGAGGAGGATCAGGCACAGCAGGTGCGCGCGGCGGGTGGTCACGGTGGTCGGCCTCCGGTGGGGACGGGTGTTCACAGGGTCGAGGGGAAGCTGCGGACGACCAGCCCCACCCCCACGGTCAGGATGAGCAGGGCGGTCAGCAGGGCGCTGTACGGGGCGATCCGGCGCAGCCGACCCACGAGGGGGCCGTCCGCCACGCCCGCGAGCCGGTCGCCGAGGCAGACCAGGAGCAGGCCGACGGCGGTGAGGGTGGCGGCCATGCCCAGGCCGTAGGCGAGCACCAGGGCCGCGCCGAAGAGGGTCCGGCCGAGGGCGACGGCGCCCAGCAGGACCACGAGGGCGGACGGGCTGGGGACCAGGCCGCCGGCGATGCCCAGGCCGATGAGGGTGCGGCGGCCGGGTGCCGCGGGGTCGTGGTGGTGATGGTGGCCGCCGCCGAACAAGCCGTGTCGGTGGCCGTGGCCGTGGCCGTGCGACTGGTCGTGGTCGTGATCGTGCGAGTGGTCGTGGTCGTGGCCGTGATCGTGGTCGTGGTCGTGGTCGTGCGGGTGACTGTGCCCGTGGTCGTGCGAATGGGCGGCGTGTGCATGGGTGTGCGCAGCGTGTGCGTGCGGGTGCGGGTGCGGGTGCTCATGATGCGCGTGGTGCTCGGTCGGTGCGGGTGACGCGGACACGTGCGCGAGTTCCCTTCGGGGTTCGATGTCCGCGTCCTCGTGGGAGTGCCGGTGGTGCTCGTGCACCCGGGCGCTGCTGCGCGATCGCCGGAGCGCGTCGCGCAGCAGACCGGCGCCGACGGCGGCGACCAGGGCGCCGCTGAGTACACCCAGCCAGCCGAGCAGCACATCGCCGGCCAGCGAGGAGAACGCGGTCAGGCACAGGCCGATGACGAGGACGCCGGCGGTGTGGGTGGCCGTGACTGTCGCGCCGACGGTGACGGCGTCGCGGGTGCTGCCCCGGCGGCCCGCGAGGTAGGCGGCCATCACGGTCTTGCCGTGTCCGGGCAGCAGCGCGTGCCCCGCGCCCAGGACGATCGACAGCAGGACGGCGAGCAGACCGAGGGGGACGGTGAGGCGTTGGGCGGCGCCGAGTTCGGTGAGGCGGGCGTCGAGACTGCTGAGCCAGGCCGTGGGCCCGGAGCCCTCCGCCGTCACGGCTGCCCCCTGGGCGGGTGACGAACTGCCGCCGGGGAGCGCACGGAACTGGGCGTGGGTGACGCCGCTGGGGCTGTCGAGCAGGTCGCGGGGGTAGTCCCGCAGTTCCTTGGAGACCGAACTGCTCGGGACGTCGGCGTCCTGGACCGTCACCCCGTCGCCCCGGACGGTGATCTCGTTCCATCCGACCCGGCCCGGGTCGCTGCCGCCGGCGACGCGCACGGTGGTTCCGTCGGCCGGGAGGCGCAGTTCGGCGCGCAGCAGGCACTCCAGGCGGCTGGTGCGCAGCCCTGCGGAGCCCTCCTCGTACTGGAACCGCGCGGAGTCCGTTCGCCAGGTGAGCGCCGCGGTCGCCCGGTCGGTCGTCACCCGGAGGTCCCGTGCGCTCCGGTCGCACTGCTCGGACGCCCAGGCGGTGCGCTCGGCGTCGTCGACGGTGCCGTCGCCGTTGCGGTCGACCTTCGGTTGCTCCTGGAGGGTGGGAATCTCGGCGGCGTCGGTGACGGCGAGGACCTCGATGTCGTCGGCATGGACGGTGAGGCCGAGGTAGTGGTTGAGGGAGAAGTTCCCCAGTGGGTGGGCGCCGGCGGCGGGCGCCGCAAGGGTGAGCAGGCAGAGGGCACCTGACACCGCCGCACCTGTCCGGGCGAGAAATCGTGGGACCGCCACGCTGGGCCTCCGGGGAAGGGGCCGGCTGCCGTGGCGAAGCCCGGCCCGGCAGGAAGAGAGGAAGAGGGAAGGGGCCGAGGGGGCCCACATCACCTTCGGGGCTGCCGGGCAGCTCGGAGTGGTCACCGTTCCGGGCCGTCCACGGGGACCACTCGCACGGAGCACCGCCCCCGGACACGGGTTCCCATCGCTCGAACATTCGATCCTCACCGCACAATTGCGGTGCAACCTGCGCCACGACTCCCTCTTGCATATGGCTTGCAACTACTGCCTGTTCGCACCAAAAGCGGCAGGTCAGGGGCGTCTGCACCTGCGCGAGTGACATCGCTGACCCATCGGGGTGAGGCGACCGAACCACACCTGCACCGCTGACGAAGCCCTGACGGGATCCGGTCCACAGTGCCGAGTGCGGCTGTCCAGCCGAATCCCGCCGCTCCGCCGCCGCGTTCGGCCCGGAGCGGCCACCGCCCCCTCACGGAAGCGAGCACCCCACCCGCATGAACGTCACGCTCCGCCCTGCCCGTAGAAGCTCCGTCGCCCGCACCGCGGCGATCCTCACCGCCATGGGCCTCGCGCTCGCCGGCACCGCGGTCCTCGGGTCCGGCGCCGGTGTCAGCACCGCCTCCAGCCACCGCGAGGCGCCGCTGATCGCCGCCGACCCGCAGGTCGACAACACCGACGTCTACGCCTTCACCAGCCCCGACAAGCCGGACACCGTCACCCTGGTCGCCAACTGGCTGCCGTTCCAGGAGCCCAACGGCGGCCCCAACTTCTACCCCTGGGCCGACGGCGCGCACTACGACATCAACATCGACTCCCAGGGCACCGGCAAGCCCGACCTCACCTACCGCTGGACCTTCCACACCGAGGACCGGCGCGGCACCAACACCTTCCTCTACAACAACGGCGTGGTGAACAACCTCACCGACCCCACCCTGCTGTTCCGCCAGTACTACACGCTCCAGGAGCTGCGCCCCGGCTGCGACCCGGTCACCCTGGTCGAGCACGGCACCGCGGCGCCGTCCGACACCGGCCGCGCGTCGATGCCGAAGTACGGGCAGCTGCGGCAGCAGGCGACCGTCCAACTGCCGGGTGGCGGGCAGACGGTGGCCACCCAGGCGGCCGATCCGTTCTTCCTGGACCTGCGGGTCTTCGACCTCCTCTACGGCGCCAACCTCTCCGAGGTCGGCCAGAACACCCTCGCCGGGTACAACGTCAACTCCCTGTCCATCCAGGTGCCCAAGAGCCGCCTCGCCTTCAAGGGCGACTCCGGCCGCAACCCCGTCATCGGGGTGTGGTCCAGCACCGAGAAGCAGACCCTCAAGCTCAGCCCCGGGAAGGCCGAACCGACCGGCAAGTTCGTCCAGGTCTCCCGCCTCGGCAACCCGCTCGTCAACGAGGTCGTCCTGCCCGCCGGACTGAAGGACGCCTTCAACTCCCTGCCGCCGTCCGAGGACCACAACCAGCCCGCCGTGGTCGCCAAGGTCCTCAACCCCGAGGTGCCGCAGCTGATCCAGGCCATCTACGGCCTCCCGGCCCCGGCCACCCCGCGCACCGACCTCCAGGAGATCTTCCTGACCGGGATCGCCAAGGCCGCCAACGGCCCCCTCGCCGTCGACCTCAACTCCCAGCTGATGAACCAGGACATCGACCCGAAGAACTTCGTGCCCGCCGAAGAGCTGCGGCTGAACATGTCCACCCCGGTCACCGCCAAGCCCGACCGGCTCGGCGTCCTCAACGGCGACTTCCAGGGCTTCCCCAACGGCCGCCGCCTCACCGACGACGTCGTCGACATCGCCCTCCAGGTCATGGAGGGCGCCACCCCGGGCCACCTGATCGGCGCCCTCGCCGCCGGCGACAAGGTCAACACCGCCGACAAGCCCTTCGGCACCGCCTTCCCCTACGTCGCGCTGCCGTACGACAAGGCCGTCAACCAGGCCCACTGACCCACCCCGCCGTGCGGGTGGCCGGCGCCACCGTCGGCCACCCGCACGGCCCCCACCCGCCGCACCGCCGAAGAACCCGCCGAAGGGCCCCCATGCGCCGCCTGCCCCTGCTGCTCACCACCATCGCCCTGTGCGGCGGCCTGGCCGCGTTCGGGGCACTCGACCGCACCGGGCCCGGCGCCACCCGCCCGGCCGCGGACACCGCCGGGCCTCCGGACAGCCGTTCCGCCCACGACAGTTCACTGAGCCACGCGATCACCGCCGACCAGCAGCGCCTGCGGCAACTGCCCACCGACGCGGCCCTGTGGGCACGCCTGGGTGCCGAGTACGTCGAACAGGCCCGCCTCACCGCCGACCCGGCCTACTACCCCAAGGCCGACGAGGCGCTGCACCGCTCCCTCGCCCTGGCCCCGCAGGCGAACGCCGACGCCCTCACCGGCCTCGGCGCCCTCGCCAACGCCCGCCACCTCTTCGACCGGGCCCGCGAGTTCGCCGAGCAGGCCGTCACCGCCTCCCCCGCGCACTGGCCCGCCTACGCCGTCCTCGCCGACGCCCGCACCCAGCTCGGCGACGACACGGGCGCCACCGAGGCCGTCCAGCAACTCCTGGACCGCCGCCCGGGCACCGCCTCCTTCACCCGCGCCGCCTACGACCTCGAACAGCACGGCCGCACCGACGACGCCCGGGCCGCGCTCCGGCAGGCCCTCGACGGCGCCTACGACCCGGCCGACAAGGCCTTCTGCCACTACCAGATCGCCGAACTCGACCGGAACTCCGGCCGCGCCGACGACGCCCTCACCGGCTACCGGCAGGCCCTGCGCACCGACCCCGACCACACCCCCGCCCTCGCCGGCCAGGCCCGCGCCGAAGCCGCCCTCGGCCGCACCGACGACGCCCTGCGCGACTACGCAGCGGCCGTCGCCCGCGTCCCGCTCCCCCAGTACCTCCTCGAACTCGGCGAGCTCCAGGAATCCCTCGGTCACCCCGAACAGGCCCAGGAGCAGTACCGGCTGCTGGCCGCCGAACAGCGGCTCGCCGCCGCCAACGGCGTCGTCGACGACCTCACCCTCGGCCAGTTCCAGGCCGACCACGGCGACCCGGCCGAAGCCGTCCGCCTGCTTCGGGCCGAATGGGACCGCCGGCAGAACGTCCTCGTCGCCGACGCCCTCGCCTGGGCCCTGCACCGAACCGGCGCCGACGCCGAGGCCCTCGACCTCGCCCGGCGGGCCCAGGCCCACGGCTGGCACAACGCCCTCTTCCTCTACCACCTCGGCACGATCGAACACGCCCTTGGCCGCACCGACGACGCCCGCACCCACCTCAGCGAAGCCCTCACAACCGACCCCGCCTTCAACCCCCTCCAGGCCCCGCTCGCCCGAACGGCACTCGCCGGCCTCCGCTGAGCGGCGGTGGACGCGCGGCGGCTGCGCTGCCCCGAGGGGGCTCGACCGGGGCAGCGGGTCGAGGCTCGCGCACCGGGCCCGCTCCGGCGGTCGCCGGGCTGCCGGGTTGTTGGGCTACCGGGCTACCGGGCCACCGGGGCTACCGGGGCTACCGGGGCTACCGGGGCTACCGGGCCAGGAACTCCCTGATCCGGGGTTCCAGGATCGACGGCACGTCGACCAACTCCGACACGATCGACCGGACCTCGCGCCCGAGCTCGGGGATCGCCCTCCAGACCTCGGCATTCCTGCTGAGCACGGCGGCCAGGAGATCCCCCTCGTACAAGTCGCCCTCCGCAAGCGGGTCGGCCCGCAGGATGTCCACCGCCAGGGGCAGGAGGTGGGTGAGGCCCTCGCTCTGGCCGATCATCAACCGCAGGTCCTCGACCGTCAGGTCGCCGACCGGCTTGCGCCGAAGCTGCCACACCGTCGCCATCAGCCGGGTCTCGCCGCCCGACAAGGCCGGCCAGCGGTCGCGCTCGAGCTCTTCGAGGGAGCAGCCGCGGTTCACAGATCGTGTCATCGTCCGATCGTCCCAGCTCCGATCGGCGCCGGGAGGGATCTGTTGTGGCGGGGCGGGCCTCGCCACCGATGGCGCGCCGACCTTGCGCCTTGCGCCGTTCAAGGAGTTCCTGGAGCGGTCCCCTCCGCCGTCGGTCAGTGTCGCGGGCCGGGTGCGGCCGCCGGTTCGGTCGATCCGTGCTCATTCGCCGCGGGCGGTTGCGGTGGCCGGGGTGCCTTCGGTGTGACCCGGAGGGCGGCGAGCAGGACGCAGAACGCGGCCATCGCGGACCACAGTGCGGTGGTCCCCGCGTGGGAGAGCAACTGGGTGCCGAGGACGGGCGCGAGTGTCGCGGCGATGCCCCAGCTGGTGCCGAAGACGGCCAGATAGCGGCCGCTCGCGCCGGGGGGCGCGAGGTCGGTGACGAGCGCGTAGATACGGCCCATCACCAGGAGATCGCCGAGGCTCTTCACGGCGACCGAGGCGATCAGGGCCGGCAGGGTGCGGGTGAGGGCGAGGCCGATCAGTCCGGCGGCGAGGAGAAGGTGGGCGAGGGCGAGCGCGGCGGGTGTGGCGAGCCGGGCCACCCAGGGCAGTCGGATCAGCGGCTGCGCGACCACGGTGGTGACCGCGGCGGCGGTGAACAGCAGCCCGGCGTCGGCGGCTGGAAGGCCCTGACGGGTGAGGGCGAGCGGCAGGGTGACGGTGGTCTGTTGGTTGATCAGGGCGTAGGCGGTTCCGGTGGCCAGGACGCTCAGCAGAGCGCGGTCGCGCAGCGGTCGTACGGCGGTATCGGCCTGGTCTGCTGCAGAGGGTTCGGGGCGGTCGCGGGGAAGGACCAGGTGGATCAGCAGCGCGCAGGCCAGGCAGGTGAGGGCATCGGTGACGAAGAGCCGGCGCAGGTCCCAGCGGCCGAGCAGGGCGGCGAGCAGTCCGGCCCCCATGGCGCCCGCCGCGAGGGCGCCGTTGAACAGACTGAACGCGCGCACCCGTTGCTGCTCGGGCACGGACTCGCCGATGATCGCCTGGCTCGGGGGCTCGTAGAGCTCGAAGGCCAGCCCGAGCAGCACGGCTCCCGCGATCGCCCAGGTGAGCGATGTGGAGGCGGCGATGGCCAGCTGCGCGGCGGCGCATCCGCAGAGCCCGAGGACGATGGTCGTGCGCCGGCCGATCCGGTCAGCCAGGTGTCCGCCGGCCAGCCGCGAGGGGATCGTCGCGAGGCCGAAGGCGGCGCTGACCAGTCCGGCGGTGGTGAGGCTCGCGCCGTGGTCGACGCTGATCAGCGCCGTGAGGAAGGGCAGTGAGAAGGCCCCGAGACGGTTGACCACCTGGGCGACCAACAGCAGGCGGACGGTGCGGGGCAGTGGTTCGGGGCGCGGCACTGCGGCTCCCTCCACTCGTGGATCGTCAAGGGCGGTGATCGGCGGGTGCTGCGTGGGCGGCGGTCCGGTTCGTCGTCGTGCGGTCCTGCGCCGAGCACGCCCACAGCCCGACCCGGACGCACCCGTCGCCCGAAACCTCCCCGATCAGTTGACCGACCGAACGGGTGATTCCGGCGAGGACTGCGCGCCGCGCGACCCGCGCTCCCACAGAGCCTCCGCCGCCGCCCCGGCCCCGGCCGGAGCGGCGGCACTCGAACGGGCTGTCGCCGCCTGTGCACTGGGCTCTGCCCCTGCCGGACACCCTCCGGGGCGGGCTGCCGGAGGCCCTGGAGCACGCGCGGGAGTGATCGAAAAGTCCCCGTTCGACCCGGGCGCGCCCGGAGAAAAACCGCTTGAACGCCAGAATCGAACAGCACCATCATCAGCGCCACCGACCACTTGAAGCCTTCCAACTCCACTGCATCGAAACGTACTTGCTGCACAGGATGCCGATGCCCGGCGCCGTGCACTCGAACACCATCTGCCGTTACTCACCCCTGCTGCCGACCACAACTCCAGGAGGACGGCGTGAACCCCCGCGACGACATCCGCCCCACCGCGACCCCGGCAACCACGACGGATCCGCCGACCCTGGTGGTCGGCGTCCACCTCGTGCTGACCGAGGCCGACCGCGTACTGCTCGGCCGGCGCCGCAACACCCGCTACGCCGCCGGGATGTGGCACCTGCCGGCCGGACACATGGAACGCGGCGAACCGGTCACCCGCTCCATGACCCGCGAGGCCGAGGAGGAACTCGGCATCTCCATCACCGAGGAGGACCTCCTGCTCGTCCACACCCTGCACCACCTCGATGCCGACGACGGCCGCAGCCGCCTCCAACTGTTCTTCCGCCCCACCCGGTACGACGGCCGGCTCCGGAACGCCGAGCCGCACAAGTGCAGCGAGCTTCGCTGGTGGCCGCTGGACGGACTGCCGGACGACACCGTGCCCTACACCGCCCACGCGCTCGCCGGGATCGTCCGCGGCAGCACCCTGTCCACCGTCGGGTGGGCCGGGTGAGCGCCCCCGAGGTCCCGAACGACGTCGGCTCACGTGAACACCCCTTTCCCCACTACCGGTTGGAGTCCCCCATGCAGTCCCTGCGGCAGGCCGTGTGCGTCATCGTCCACGACGAGAAGGGGGGCCAGGTCGCCTGTATCCACTACGCCAACGAGACCTGGTCCACGGTGCCCGCCTGGACGATCCCGGGCGGCAAGGTCGAGGAGGGCGAGCGGCTGGACGAGGCCGCCGCCCGCGAGCTCCACGAGGAGACGGGCCTGGTCGTCG
>NZ_JAIY01000003.1:637636-721129 GCF_000710405.2 Kitasatospora sp. MBT66
CCGCTCACCGACAAATGGCGCACCACCTTCCGCGACGACATGCGGGAGCGCCTGGGCACCGACCCGAACCTGCTCTCCTACGTCGTGCCCACCGCAGACGGCCTCGCCGCGTGCGCCATCGGCATCGTCTACCACGGCTACCTCGGCCCCGCGTTCCCCACCGGCCTGTGGGGCCGGATCCACACCGTAGCCACCGACCCCGCCCACCAACGGCGCGGACACGGCCGCGCCGTCACCACCGCCCTCGTCGAAGCCCTGAAGGACCGCGGCTGCGGATCCGTCGAACTACGGGCCACCGCCGCCGGAGCACGCCTGTACCGCACCCTCGGCTTCGAGCCCCTCGACGGCTTCATGACCCTGCGCCCCGGCCCCGGCGGGTGGACGCGATGAGCGTCTTCCGCCTCGACGCGGAGAAAAGCCCGCCCGCGCCACGCCCTCCGCCGACCGTCCCGCCGAACCGCCGTGTCGGAGCCCGGTGGCATGCTCACCAGCCATGGACACCCAACTGTTCTGGAAGCTGATCGACGAAGCCCGCTCGCAGCTGCCCGCGCCGGACGACGGCGACGCCGTCGTCGAGCGGGCGACCGCACTGCTCACGCTGCGCCCGGCCCAGGAGATCGTCGCCGCTCAACAGATCCTCCAGGACCTGATGGCCGCCTCGTACCGGGCGCCCCTGTGGGGAGCCGCCTACGTGATCAACGGCGGCTGCTCCGACGACGGCTTCGACTACTTCCGCGGCTGGCTGATCACCCAGGGCCGTGGAACGTTCGAGCGCGTCATCGCCGATCCCGACGCACTCGCCGAACTCCCCGCAGTCCGCACCTCCGCCGCGGAGGGACTCGACCTCGAGTGCGAGATTGCCCTGAACATGGCCTGGTACGCCCACCGGACAGCAACCGGAGCGGACCTCCCCGACAACTCGTTCACCTCCCACCGTCCGGAGCTGGACCCGGACTGGGACTTCGACTTCGGGGACGGCGAGGAGCTGAGCCGTCGGCTGCCCCGTTTGGCAGAGCTCTACGCGGAACCGAACCAGGTCGAAGCGTCGACCCGTCCCTGAGCACCGTCCAGCGGGTCTCCCGAAGAGGCGGGACGAAAGCTGGGCCACACCACCCGGGCCGCTCCGTGTTGGTCTCCGTAGTCGGTACGGATGTGGGCCCGCCGCCAGTGCGAGAAGCTGTGGGTCGTGGCCGACACCGGCCGCACCGATCATCAAGGAGCGTGCCGTGAAGTTCCACACCCTCGTCGAACCGCCCGAGCCCATGCGGGGGCTGGAAGTCCCGCCCGAGGTGGTGGCGGCGCTCGGCGGCGGCGCGCGGCCGCCGGTGACGATCACCATCAACGGGCACTCCTGGCGAAGCCGGGTCGCCATCCTGCGCGGCCGCCATCTGCTCGGCCTCAGCAACGCCAACCGGCAGGCCGCCGAGGTCGAGATCGGCGAGGAGGTCGAGGTCGAGCTTGAGCTCGACAGCGAGCCGCGCGTCGTCGTGGAGCCTGCGGACTTCGCCCAGGCCCTGGACGACGACCCGGCCGCGCGCGCCGCCTACGACAGCCTTTCGTTCAACCGGAAGCGCGAGCACGTGCGCGCCGTCGAGAGCGCGAAGAAGCCGGAGACACGCCAACGGCGCATCGAGAAGGCCATCGCCTCCCTGCGCGGCTGATCCGAGACGGGAGGTGTGCCGCTGTCAGTCCTGATCCAGCCCCGGGTAGTAGCCGCGTTGGTACGTCGACAGGTCGAAGATCGCCAACTGGCCCGCACCCCGACAGATGGGGCAGACCTTCCTCGTGGCGCATTCGCTGCACCGGCTCCGGCGCTCGGACAGGCCGGACGTACGCATCACCCACCCGCGGCCACCGCACCCCGGGCAGCGCCCCGCACCGTCGCACTCGTAGCACAGGACATAACCGGGCGTGAGGGTCTCCGGCGTTCGCTCCGGCTCCGGCTCGTGCACCGGCTCCGGCGCAGTCGCCGACTGCCCGACCGGCTGCGGCGGGCGCAGCACCAGGGCCGGTGTCTGCCCCCGGAACACCACAGCGGGCGTGTCGTCGCTCGTCAGGACCCGGATGGTGCTGCCGTCCCGGTGGGCGAGAACCACCGTCCACAGCCTCCCGTCGTCGTCCTCCTGCGACACCGTGACCTCCCAACCCGCCGCGCGAAGAAGAGAGACCGCGCGGGAGGCCGTTCCGGCAGCGGTAGCGCTCGCCGGCCGGTTGCCCTGGTACATCGCCGAACAGTGGTAGCGGGACGGATCACTCCCGTCGGCGACCTTCGGCTCGCCGAAGGCCAGTCGGCGACGGTGGACACGAACGGTCAGATCGGTGATCAGCACGACCATCTGCTCGCGCAGCGACCGGCCCAGCCGGTCCAGTTCCTCACGCGCCGCACTCGACGTCACGTCCATGTCGACCCCCTGTCCCGGAACGTAACACAGCGCCGGCCCTCGCAGCCGGGATCGGCTCCGACGGCCATCTGCCGACGGAGCCACCTCCACGATTCCCTCCGTCCCGGAGTACTCGCGCTCGAAACCACACCGATGAAATGGGCGTCCGCTGACACGAGTTGCTGGAGGGCATCCACGAGCCACAGGATCGGCTGTGGAACGATCTCCGCATGACGTTCGATCCTCAGCCGCCGACCGGAACCCACATACGTCTTCTGGCCGGGCACATCGGCTCCGGGCAGCCGGTGTTCGAGGTGCTGCCGGCCCGCCCTGTGCGGTCGGGCCTTGTCGAGTTGACCGGAAGTCCCGGTCTGGTCCTCGGATGCGCGGCCGGTGATGTGCTGCGGGTCGCCGACGACGGCCGGTTCGAGGTTGTCGGACAGGGCGAGAACTGGTGCATCCAGGTGGCGGGACTCGGGCGCTTGAACCCCGACTCGTTCGCGGCGCTCAGAGACGCGGTCGCGGACCTCCCCGGCCTGGCCGAGGCGCCGCCGGATCTCCGCTTCGCCGTCGTCACTGTCGGCCGCGCGGTGGGCACTCCCACGATCGAGCGGGTCATGAACACCTGGGCCGCAGGCATCGACGGGGCCGAGTGGTGGTTCGGCAACGCAGATCAGGCGGTCTCCTCCGCCTGAGCGGGTGCGCCCGGACGGACGGTCCGGCGGCGGCGAACGCCGGTCGGCGCCCGCCACCAGCACCGGCCGCGTAGCCCCGTTGCGGTCGTTCACGCGTTCACGGTCGGCGCGCGTCGTAGTACCTGCGCAGCTGCGGGGTACGGATGGCCGGCAGTCTGACCAGGGTGTCGTTGTAGGCGCGGTAGTGGGATGTCAGCGGGTTCCGGGGGCGCGGTGGCAGGGGGTAGTCGTCCCGCAGAACGCCTGGGGGAAGGACCCCGGTGGCGGGCATCGGTGAGGTCTCGCCCGGGTACGCGAGGTACGACCAGACTCCGCTGTCGAGCGGCACCACGACCGCTGCTTCGTCGTCGGGCGGGCGCCAGGGCTCGCCCGTGAGCGGGTGGCGCGGGACGAGAAGCACATCCGGGCGAGGCCGGATCTCACGGATTCCCGGACCCGCCAGCCCCACGGTGCGGGCATCGGGCCCGGCCCCGGCGCGGCGGTGGCCGCCGACGGCATGACCGAGCAGTTCCGCGACGGGGCCGGCCGGGAGAATCACCGGGCGGCCCTCGGCGGCGACCACGAGGTGGGCCAGCGTGACCCCGACCGCGGCCTCCCAGCGGCGGCTCCACGACCCGTCGGGTCGTCGAACATGCTGTAGTCGAATCCGTAGCCGACGTTGCCCTCGTCGAGCAGTGCCGGGAAGTCCTTCATCCCGTAGTAGACGCCGCCGATGTCGTCCCGGGCCTCCACCACCTCGCCGCCGCCCGGGGCGTGGTACCGGTGGTAGGTGTCGGGCAGCAGGATGCACGACACGGCCGTCCGTGGCTCACGTGGTACTTCCTCAGCTGTACTGACCCCCCGGCGCGGCTGCGCCTTCACCAGTACGTCCCGGATCCGCGGAGGGTCCGTCCCCAACCCTCCTGTCCGTATGCGGTCGAACTCCGTGTGGCCGAACCCGCTCTTCCCACCGGAAGGCAGTGCGGGTGGTCGCGGCCCTCACCTCGAAGCATCGAGCCGACCGGACCCGTGCGGATGGACCCTCGTCCGCCCGTGCACATGGAGAGCCTCGTCCGTCAAGGGGCGGCACCGTGCCTCCTGGGGTGCCTCTGTTCTTTGACCGCTTCGGCCGATGTCCATAAATTGTATGAAGCACGCCGGGAAAACGGTTCTAGAATTCGCGACCCGGCCCCTGCTTTCAAATTTTCGGGAGGGGACAGAAAAATGCGTGGCCATCGATTCTCCAACGCGGCGATTGTCGGGGTGGTGGCGATCGGCGCCTTTGTGGCCGCCCCCGCAGCGGCATCCGCACAGCCGGCCGCCTGCTTCGTCAAGGCCGAGTTGGACGCGGGTCGGGGAAAGGCGACCTCCTGGTGCATCAGCCCTGGACCGCGGGACATGAAGGAGCATCGAGCGACGATCAAGTGTACCGTCGTACGCGGCCGGAACAATGCCCATGACATCACGCACACCGCATGGGGGCCGTGGAAGAAAATAGGCGAAGAGTCCGTCGCCAAATGCGGATTCAGCTCCAGTACGGCCGGTTATTCCTTCGAGACTCGTTAGCCATTCACGAATTATTCGCTTGCCCGGTGTGCAAGTGTCAGGAAAGGAGCCGGTCGAATGAACCTGGTGATCGGTGACCCGCGCCACGGGCGTGTGGAGATCTCCGTCGATCGCGAGCACGGGGTGGTCGATGTCAACTCGTCCTCCTTGCCGAACGCGACCGTCATGCGCCGCCAAGGGTCCATGGCCGGTGATCCGTCGCCGATCGGAACCCGCGATCCGAAGCAGTTGGTCCTGACGGTGGGGAGCGACTCGGGGCAAGTGTCCCCGGGAACGGGGTTCGCGACCCGCAGGTCGTACCGCATCCGGGTTGAATATCGCGATGCTTCCTACGAGTTGACTCCTCGTTCGGCGAACGTCAGTCGCTTCTCGCGGAACGGGGTCGAGCTGGCCACGTTCGACCGGGCACCCACGGGAGCAATGGAGGTCTCCTGGGCTCCCCAGGCCTCCATCACTCCCGGTGAGGCCGCGCTGGGCTACCTGCTCGTCGGCGCATACGGAGTGGGATCACCGGGCGTACTGAAGTCCATTGTCGGACACGGAGGGACACCTTTCTAAGGAATTTCTCAACACAAAGTGCTCGGTCGGTATATGCCGACCGAGCACTTTGGCACATATCCGAGGAAATTGATACAATCTGGTCCGTCCCGCCGGAGCACGGCAGAATCAGGCACCACCGTGGCGAACCCTCTCACCCCACTGCGGGCGACACTGGGCCTTTCACAGCCCGAGTACGCCAGTCTCGTCGCGCGCACGCACGACGACCTCGGCCTGGGACGGATGGCCGCACGCCGCGAGAAGGTGTCCCGCTGGGAATCGGGGCGCATCGTTCCCGAACACTCCGCCCAGCTCGCCATGGCTCATATCCACGGCGTTCCGGCCCGCGAGGTCGCGCGGCTCGGATGGCCGTTCTGGATGCACCTGGCCACCGGCGACGGTGTCCCCCTCGACGAGGATGCTCGCGCTGACCTGCGGCTGTACCTCCCCCGGGGCGGCCCGCGACTTGCCACGTCCGGGCGGCCGACGGGGTTCGCACTGCGGGGCGACAGGTTGGCCGCCCAGGTGCACGGGGCGCTGACCCGGCTCGCCGGCCCCCGGCCCGTCCTCGGACGTGAGGCAGCCGGGCGGGCTGTCGAGCGGCTCGACTGGATCGAGGCACGCATCGCGGCTCTGGAGGCGCAGATGCTCGCCAGCCTCCTCCCGTCCCGGTTGCTCCTTGCCGCGGCGCTCACGGAACACCGGCAGGTCGTCCACCTGCTGGCCACCGCGGGCCACTGCGGCGGCGCCGCGCGGCGCCTGCTTCTGCTCTCCGCCCGCACCGCCCTGCTGTGCTCCGGGTTCAGCTGTGCCCTCGGGGAACTGACCCGAGCCGAGCAGCATGCCCTCACCGCTGTCCGGGCGGCCGCCGCCGCGGGGGACTGCGGCATCTCGGCCACCGCCATGACCCAACTCGCCCGCCACCACCTGCTGGCGGGCAGCGCCGCCGATGCCCTCGGCCTCCTCCGCGCCGCCCGCACGGCCGCCCCCGACCTGCCGACGGCCACCGCGCTGGAGCTGCACAACTGCGAAGCCTCCGCGTTCGCCCAACTCGGCCGGGCCACCGAGGCCGCCCGGGCCCTCGACCTTGCCGCCGAGGCCTTCACCTCTGCGGAGGCGGACCGCGCGGCGACGGGTACTGCCACGGATCCCGATGCCTACCGCCGCTTCGTGGCCATCGGCCGGGCGTCGGTCTGGACCTTACTCGGCCGGCCCGGCAAGGCCAGGCCTCAGCTGGCCGCTCTGGCCAACAGTCTCACCGCGTCGGGCAGTTCCACCCCCTCCCCCTACAGCGCGCTCTGGTTCCTCTACGTCGTCAACGGGCACCTGGCGCTCGGTGAACTCGACGTCGCCGCCGACGCCGTCCACCGTGTCCGCGCCCTCACCGGCGAGCTGCCACCCGTCCTGGCCTCCGATCTCCGGCACCTTCTCGCCCCGCACCGCCACGAGCGCCTGCTGCGCGAGGCGGTCGACGACCTCGGCACCGCGAGCGCGCCCTGAACGAGCGCCCCAGGTGAAGCGCAGCAGGGGCTCCGGATCGGTCGACGGCGGGGCTGTGGCGTTCGAGGAGGACGACGTCGCGCCAGCGTCCGCGGTGTCGGCCGATGCGCGCGCGGATTCCGACCACCGGCCCGCTGCCGGCGGCGGCGGTGGTCGTGGCGGTGGCTACGCGGTGGCCCGGATGCCGAGGTCGGCGAGGAGGGCGCGGACGCGCTGCTCGATCCGGTCGCGGATCGGGCGCACGGCGTCGACGCCCTGGCCGGCCGGGTCGTCGAGCTTCCAGTCCAGATAGGTCTTGCCGGGGAAGAACGGGCAGGCGTCGCCGCAGCCCATGGTGATCACCACGTCGGAGGACTGGACCGCCTCGACGGTGAGGATCTTCGGGATCTCGGTGGAGATGTCGATCCCGACCTCGCGCAGGGCCTCGACCACCGCCGGGTTCACGGCCTCGGCAGGGGCGGAGCCGGCCGAGCGGACCTGGACGCGGTCGCCGCCGAGGCGGGTGAGGAAGGCGGCGGCCATCTGGGACCGGCCCGCGTTGTGCACGCAGACGAACAGCACGGACGGGACGGCTGGAACGGACGGGACGGGCGGGACGGGCGGGACGGCGGGAGTGCTCACGACAGAGGGTCCTTGATTCTCGGGGCGGGAAGGGCGGGGAGGGCGGGAGAGAGTGCGGGGTCGGCGGCCGGCCGGGACCGGGCCCGGGACCCGGGGCCGCCGAACAGCAGCACCAGCAGGCCCGCGCCGACGGCCAGGCCGACGAGCTGCGCCGCGACGAACGGCAGCACCGAGGCGGGGGCGATGCCGGCGAAGGTGTCGGAGAAGGCCCGGCCGATCGTCACCGCGGGGTTGGCGAAGCTGGTCGAGGAAGTGAACCAGTAGGCGGCGCCGATGTACGAGGCGACCGCGGCCGGGGCGAGGTGGGCGCGGCCGACGCGGGCCAGGCCGAGGATCAGCAGGACCAGGCCGGCCGTCGCGACGACCTCGCCCAGCCACAGGTGCGGTGCCCAGCGGTCGTGCGTCGACCAGGCGACCGGCGGCTCGGCGAACATCGTGTCCGCGAGCACCGCCCCGCCGATCGCGCCGGCGATCTGGGCCGGGAGGTAGGCCGCGACCTCGCGCGGGCCGGGTCCTTCCCCACCGCGGCGCGCGGTCCACCAGGCGGCCAGGGTCACGACCGGGTTGAAGTGGGCGCCGGAGACCGGGCCGAGCAGCAGGATCAGCGTCCCGAGGCCGAACACCGTCGCCAGCGAGTTGGCCAGCAACTGGACGCCGACGTCCTGGGAGAGCGTCGTGGCCTGGATGCCGGAGCCGACCACGACGGCCACCAGCGCGCCCGTCCCGACGAACTCCGCGGCCGCCCGGCGGCCGAGTGGGGCCATCGTGGTCATCTCGCGCCTCCGGCGGCGGCCGGGGCTTCCAGCAGAGCGGAGAGCCTGGCCAGGGCGGCGGGCAGCACCCAGTAGTAGACCCAGGTCCCGCGGCGCTCGGAGCCGACCAGGCCCGCCTCGCGCAGCACCTTGAGGTGGTGGGAGATCGTCGGCTGGGACACGTCGAACGGCCCGGTCAGGTCGCAGACGCAGGCCTCGCCGCCCTCGTGCGAGGCGATCAGCGACAGCAGTCGCAGCCGCACCGGGTCGGAGAGGGCCTTGAACATCTTCGCCAGGTCGACGGCGGCGTCCTCGCCCAGGGGCTCGCGGACCATCGGCGAGCAGCACACGGCCGCGTCGTCCTGGCCGAGCACCGGCAGTTGCAGATTCGACATACGTCTATATTGACATCTGTCTATGCGATGGCCAACAGGCACCCCCGACAGCCGTCGCTCCCGACAGCTGTCGAATCAAGCCCTCGAACCGTGCGCGAGCCGCCGGACCCCGCATGCGGCCCACCTCGGGCACTGCCCGTCCGACACGGTGACGGCGGGTCACCCGGAGTCGGCGACGGCCCTTCCGTCGAGTGGCGCAACGGTTGTTTGTTGGTGCGCGAACCGACCAAGGATCACCGTACCCATCCCCCACACCAGGGAGCACGGCTCATGGATCCCGTCTACTCGCGTCCGATCCGGTTCGGGGCGCTCACCCTCAGGTTCACCGGCATCCCGCAGGGCGGGCTCCGGTCCGACGGACCGAACGGCGAAGGATGGCGCGCCCTGGGCAAGGAAGCCGGCACCTGGATCCTGGAGGTGCGCGACACCGACCCGCGCAACGACATGGTCCGCCCCGCCGCCGACTGGGAGAAGCTCGGTGAGCTGCCGACCGGGGACGTGGTGTGGCGGATGGTCCCGCCGGACGGCTACCGGGCCTTCAGCGACTTCCTCCTCGCGCCGGGGCAGGACCCCCGGCACGGGACGGACGAAGAGTTCGGCTGCGTGAAGGAGAGCCACGACGGGTTCACCTACGCGCATCCGGCCGACGTGGCCGCACCCGTGACCGCCGGCCTGTGGCCCGTCGTCGCCCCCGGCCACTGGTACGGGACGAACGGCATCAGGATGACCCCCTCCGACACCGGCGGGTTCTGCTGGTCCCCGGGCCGCGAACCGGTCGGCCGGCCGCCCATGCACGTACTCAACCTGCCCATCGGCACCCGGCGGGGCACCGGCTCGCGGAAGCCCGTGATGGACGGCTTCAGCAGGCCGGTCGACGTCACCAACTGGGCCAGGGAACAGGTCGTCACGGTCCCGTTCCCCGCCGTGAAGGACCGCGACAGGAGCCTGCTCCGGCAGGTCCGCAAGTCCCCGGTCTACACGATCCAGCGCGACGCGCAGTACAGGCTGGAGAAGTACATCGACAACGAGCACCGCGACACCGCGCAGAGCGTGGGCTACAGCATCACCAAGGGCGTCACCCAGGCCCAGAGCGACACCTGGCGCGCCGGGGTCGGCATCTCGGTGACGGCGAAGGGGGGCATCGGCATCGGGGCCGCCGGGGCCGGGCCGAGCGCGACAGTCTCCGTCGAACTCGGGTACTCGTCGGCCACCGGCGTGAGCGAGCTGGTCAGCCGCACCGACACCGGCGTCCTGAAGGTCCCCGGCCGCCACGCCGGCGCCGTGTACTCGGTGACCCACCGGCTCACCGCCTTCCGGGAGGACCGCACACCCGTCGGCGGCGCGGCCGGACACCTGACGTTCACTCCCGACCAGGACTACTGCTTCGTCCAGTACCCCGAGGCCGACAGCGACCGGAACAGCGTCGAGAAGCTCTCCCTCGGCGAGGGCGTTCCCGGGAACCGGCACGGTGATTTCCCGGATTCCTTGTGAAGGGAATGGAGGGAAACGGAGCGGACCGGTTTCGCGGTTCCGGGCGGCTTTTCGCGAAAGGTGGTGGGATTGTCGGCCATCGTCGACCGGGCACTTGCGGCGAACTCCGCGGCCTTGCCACCATGAAGTGTTGTTCGTTCCGCCACTGATCCCGTCGTAGGAGGAACATCTTGAAGTACGTCAAGCTGGGCTCGACCGGCATGGACGTGTCGCGGATCTGCCTGGGCGCCCTGAGTTTCGGAACACCCGGCAAGGGCGTCCACGGCTGGACCCTGGACCTCGACCAGGCCCGGCCCATGATGCTGCACGCCCTGGAGTCCGGGGTGAACTTCGTGGACACCGCGAACGTCTACTCCGCCGGGAGCAGCGAGCGGATCGTCGGTCGGATTCTCCGCGAATACGGCCGCCGTGACGAGATCGTGCTGACCAGCAAGGTCAATGGACGGACCAGGCCCGGGCCGAACGGCGTGGGGCTGTCCCGCAAGGCGATCATGAGCGAGATCGACAACAGCCTGCGCAGGCTCGGCACCGACTACGTCGACCTCTACCAGATCCACCGGTGGGACCCGGTGACGCCGATCGAGGTCACCATGGAAGCCCTGCACGACGTGGTGAAAGCGGGAAAGGCGCTGCACATCGGCGCGTCGTCGATGTGGGCCTGGCAGTTCGCCAAAGCCCAGTACACCGCCGAGCGGAACGGCTGGACGCGTTTCAGCACCATGCAGAACCACTACAACCTGATCTACCGCGAGGAGGAGCGGGAAATGCTTCCGCTGTGCGAGGACCAGGGTGTCGGCGTAATTCCCTGGAGTCCGCTGGCCAGGGGGCGGCTCGCGCGGAAATGGGACAGTGTCAGTGCCCGGAGCGAGACCGACGAGTTCGGCAAGATTCTCTACCGGGACAACGACCGCGAGATCGTCGACCGGCTCGGACAATTGGCCGCCAAACGTGAACTGCCGATGGCGCAGCTCGCCCTGGCCTGGCTGCTCTCGAAGCCGGCGGTCACCTCGCCCATTGTCGGCGCCACGAAAATGAGCCATCTCCAGGACGCCATCGACTCGCTGGACGTGGAACTCGACGCCGACGAGATCAATTTCCTCGAGGAGCCGTACCAGCCGCACGAGGTCTCCGGGCATCCCATCACGGAACTGCCCGGCCAGCACTGAGCGGTCGCCGGGACGGGGGCGGATGGGCGGTGACGCCACCCGCCCCCGTCGTCGCGTCGGGCTCAGTCCCGCGGCAGCACCGGTTCGTCCAGGGCTTCGGGGAACCGGGCCAGCAGGCCCGCGAGCCGGTCGGCCAAGTCCCGGGCGCCTTCGGCCCCGAGCTGGTCCCCGCGGTGGGACACCAGGCCGATCAGCCGGCCTTCCAGTTGCACCATGGTCACCGTCAAGCCGAACTTGGCGTAGTCGCTGCGCAGTTCGTCGATCAGCAGCGGCGTCAGCCGCGCCCCGTCCAGTACGGCGACGTGGTCGTCCAGCAGGTTCATGTTCAGCGTGACGTTCACAAAGGGGGTGTGGCCGAACCGCCGGGCGGGCTTCACGTGGTTGAGCACGTCGTCGAACTCCACGGCCTGGTGCTCCAGCGCGCCCAGCGCCTCGCCGCGCATCCGCAGCAGTACGTCCAGCACCGTGCTGTCCGCCGTCACCCCGGAGCGCAGCACGGCGGTGTTGAGGCTCGGGCCGAACAGTTCGGCGAAGCGGGGGTGGTTGCGGTTCGCCGTCGGGGATCCGAAGGTGACGTCGTCGAGGCCGGTCCACCGGTGCAGGGCCACCGCCAGCGCGGTGGCGGCCACCATGAACCAGCTGACGCCGTGCTCCGACTGCACGGCGCGCAGCGAGTCCAGCAGCCTTGCGGGCAGGGGCAGTCGGAACGCCCCGTTCGGCTCCGGCCGCTCCGGCGCGGGCAGCGGCGTGTCCGGGGACGCCCCCTCCAGCGCCGACTCCCAGTACGCCAGATCGGTGCGCCAGGAGGCGCTGTCCCGCTGCTCCCTCTGGTGGGCGGCGAATTCGCGGTACTGGACGACCTGGCGCGGCCGGTCCGAGGTCGCGCAGCAGCGGTCGAGTTCCGCGAGCAGCACGGGTATCGACTCCCCGTCGATCACCAGGTGGTGCACGCAGAGCAGCAGCAGTTGCCGCCCGTCGGCGAACTCTCCCAGGGCGGCGCGCAGCAGTTGTCCGGACTCCAGGTCGAACGGCAGGCGCAGGGCGGCTTCCAGCCATTCCGTCACGCCGTCGGGGATGTCGGTGGCGTCGTCGATGGCGTCGGTCGTGTCGTCGGTGGTTTCGTCCGGGGCTTCGCCGAGGTCGAGCAGTTCCAGGGGCGGCAGCCAGGGCTCGCGCAGCCGCACGGACCACCCGTCGTCCTCGTCGACGAACCGGGTGCGCAGGATCTCGTGCTCGGCCACCAGCCGTCCGAGTGCGACGCGCAGCCGGTCGGGGTCCAACCGGCCCGCCACCGACCAGGCGAGCGGTACGTGGTTGCGGACGCTCGGATCGATCTGCTCGGCCAGCCAGATCCGTCGCTGGAACGCCGTCATCTCCAGGGGGACGTCCGGGGGGACAGCGCCCGTGGAGACAGCGCCCGTGGGGACAGCGTCCGGCGGCGGCGCGGTGGTCGGCGCCGTGGGCAGCGCCAACCCCACGACGTGGTCGGTGAACTCGCCCAGCCGGGAGTATTCGAACAGCGACCGGATCGGGATCCGCACCCCGAACCGCTCCCCCGCCGCGCGCACCAGGGTGCCGGCCATCACGGACTGCCCGCCCAGGGTGAAGAACGAGTCGTCCGGCCCGATCCCGCCCTTCCTCAGCACCTGTTCCCACACGGCGGCCATCCGGCGCAGCTGGCCGGGCGGAGTGTTCGGCACGGAGTCCATGGGTGTGGCGTCCCCTCATCTCGCGGTGTGAGAGACCTGTGCGGGCGATCGATCCGTTCACCGGTAGGTCCGGCGACCGGTCCGGCGGCGCACGCGGCCCCGTACGGGGATCCCGGCCGCGGTGCGGAGGCGCGGGCCGGTGCAGTGGTACGGGCCGGTGCGGCGGTGCGGGGCGTCTGCCCGTCCTTCGGCCAGGCTACCGTCCTGACCGGGACGCGACAGCGGCTGAGCGATACCTGGCCGGCAGTCGACCACCCCTGACGTTCGACAGGATGACGCGGCCCCGGAGCCGTGATCGGATCGGACCTCTGTGAGCGACCCGACCGCGGGGGGACGAGGATGTCGGACCACGACCTGTTGCACACCCGGGTTCTCGAAGGCGCGCCACCGGCGGCCACGGCCTGGCTCGACAGTGCCGGACGGCCGCTGAGCCACCGGGAGTTGGCCGAGCGGTCCGGTCGGCTCGCGAGGCGCCTGGTCGACGCCGGAGCCGGACCCGGCACGCGGGTCGCGTTGTTCCTGGAGCGCGGGGCCGACATGGCGGTCGCCGTACTCGGTGTCCTGCGCGCGGGTGCGGCGTTCGTACCGCTCGGTCTGCAGGAACCGGCTCCTCGGCTGGCACGGATCCTCGCGGGCTGCGCACCGGCCGCGGTGCTGGTGCACGACGCGACCGCGGCCCGGTTCGGGGACAGCAGCGGCATCCGCACGCTCGGCGTCGACACGGAGGGCGATGGGTTACGGGCGGCCGGGCCGACGACCGTCGTCGCCCCCGACGATCCCGCCTACGTCCTCTACACCTCCGGATCGTCCGGCACTCCCAAGGGCGTTGTGGTCGAGCACCGCAACCTCGCCCCGCACCTGGAGTGGCTCGCCGAGCGGCTGCCGCTCGGAGTCGGCGACCGGGTGTTGCAGGTGGCGCCCTACACCTTCGACGCCTCGCTCACCGACTTCTTCTGGCCGCTCGCTGCGGGCGCCACGGTGGTCTCGCTCGCCGAGGGCGACCACCAGGACCCGCTCGCCATCGCCACCGCCCTCGTCGAGCACG
This sequence comes from Kitasatospora sp. MBT66, assembly GCF_000710405.2. Taxonomy (NCBI): domain Bacteria; kingdom Bacillati; phylum Actinomycetota; class Actinomycetes; order Kitasatosporales; family Streptomycetaceae; genus Kitasatospora; species Kitasatospora sp. MBT66. Next base: position 651,474 of record NZ_JAIY01000003.1, read on the forward strand.
GGATCACCGCGGTCCGACTCCCCCCGGCGATGCTGTCGTTGCTGCTCGACGAGCCGGAGTTCCGGAAGGCGACCGGCCTGCGCTACCTGATCAGCGGCGGGGACCGGCTGCCGACCCCCGTGGCACGCCGTATCGTCGAACTGCTGCCCGACGTGAGGCTGTTCAACCGGTACGGGCCCACCGAGGCGGCCGTGGCGGTCAGTTACCACGAGTTCGACGCCGGGACCGACACCGGGCCGGACGTGCCGATCGGCCAGGGCGTCACCGGGGCGGAGCTGCATGTCTCGCCCGACGGGGAGCTGCTGATCGGCGGCGCCTGCGTGGCGCGCGGCTACCTCGGCGACACCGTGCTCACGGAGCAGCGTTTCGTCCAATTGCCCGGCCTCGGCCCGGTGTTCCGCTCCGGCGACCGGGTCCGGACGACGGCCGCGGGCGCGCTGGAGTTCCTCGGCCGGGACGACGACCAGGTGCAGGTCAACGGACACCGGGTAGAGATCGGGGAGGTGGCGTCCGCCCTGCGCGCGCATCCCGACGTCCAGGACTGCGCGGTCCTGCCCCAGGGCCACGCGCTCGCCGGGTTCGTGGTGGCCGCGCCGGACCGGCGCTCGGCGGACGGGATCCACGCCCACCTGCGGGGCCGGCTGCCCGGCCACATGGTCCCGAACGTGATCGTGTTCGTGGACCGGCTGCCGGTGACCGAGCGGGGGAAGGTGGATCTCGCGGCCCTGCGCGCCCTGCACGCCGCGCACGGCGCCGAAGCGGCGGACGGCGCGGAGAGCGCGGACGGCCCCGCACCCGCCGAGGACGGCGACCCGGTGCGGGAGGTGGTCCGACGCGTGTGGTCCCAACTCCTCGGCGGGATCGAACTGCGGGAGGACGACGACTTCTTCGAGCGCGGTGGGCACTCGCTGCTCGCGGTCCAGGCGGTCGGCCGGATCCGCAAGGAGCTCGGCCACCGCGTGCCCCCGCGGATCATGTTCGAGAGGACGACCCTGGGTGACTTCACCGAGGAGGTCACGAGGATCGTCGCCGCCGCCGGGGGCCGGTGAGCCGGGCCGGTGAGCGATCAGGGCCGCACCGTCAGACGTGGAGCGCCGGACGGCCACCCTCCTCGAAGCGTCCCGGAACCCGCGCCGGCGCCCGCCCGGGAATGAGGCCGAGATGCACCGGGCGCACCAGGTCGAACTTCAGCGCCAGCGTCACCACCGTGTCCCGCTTCCACGCCCGGGTCATCCCGCGCGGGGCCGTGGTCCCGAGCTTCTTGACCAGGTAGTCGATGTGGTAGTTGACCGCCGACCGGCCGAGCGGCACGCCGCCTGCGGACAGCCGGGCCGACACCTGTGCCGGGGTCGGCACCGCCGCCGCGCCGCAGTCCCGCAGTCTCGGTTCGCACAGGCAGACCAGCACCTGGAAGTACCGGCTCTCCTCGTCCAGCAGCGGGAGCGCGCCGCCGTCCGGCTCGACGGCGGTCCGGTGTTCCCGGGCTTCCGGGACCTCCGGGGCGTACACCGTGAAGCTGTTGCTCCCGGCGCCCACGGTCAGCGTCACCCGGCTGAGCTCGAAGGGGATCGGCACCCCGGCCCGGCCGGCCCGCACCTTCACGTACTCCCCCGCCCCCTCCAGGTTCTCCACGCAGTAGGTGCCCGCCGCAGCGCAGTTCGACATCAGCCAGTAGTCGCCGAACGCGTCGATCCGGCCGGCGGTCAGCGCCCGGTCGGTGCCGAGGGTGATCTCCCCGGCCCGCCAGCCGAAGCACACGCTGTCGCCGTCGGGCAGTTCCACGGCCGGTGACCGCCCGTCGAGGCTGATCAGCACCGAGCGGGCGGCGGGTTCAGCCCGCGACACGGCCGACCTCCGTGAAGGACGCGCCGAGCGCCTCGGCGATCGCGGTGGCGTCGGCGCCGGGGACGATCAGCGGATCGTGGTCGATGCGCAGCGACAGCTCCGTCCCTTCGTGGACGGCGGTCACGATCACCGGGTCCTCCATCCGGTGGCCCGGCGGGTACCTGAACCGGCCGGGCACGCCGTCCAGCACCGGTGCCGGACGGCGGGTGAGGTCGACGAGGGTCAGTACGAGGTCGAGGTGGCCGGTCCACGGCGCGCGGCTCGCCCTGGCGGCCCGGACGACCTCGTCGAACGGGGTGTCGACGAATTCGAGGTCCTCCCACCAGGCCTCGCGGACGCCGTCGCCCTGCGGGTTGGCCAGCACCGTGTTGATGAAGCAGCCGACCACACCCGCCCCGTCGGGGCTTCCCCAGGTGTAGGCGACCGGCGCGGTGCCCGGTGTCCGGGTCAGCGCCGTGTGGCAGGCGGCCAGCAGCGCCGGGAAGGGCCGGTCCGTGGCCGCCCCCGGCAGTGCGACGCGCTGCCAGGCCGTGGCCTGCCCGCCGCGTTCGCCCGGCTCCCGGCCCCAGCGGCCGGGCCCGGCGTCGCGCACCCGGGAGGTCCAGTGCGCCAGCGCCTCCGGCCCGCTGGCCTCGTGCTCGCGCTCCAACTGCCGCTCGACCGCCTCGCGGTAGCGGGACAGTTCGGCGGCGGCCGCGGACTCCGGCACCTCCTCCCCGCTCCGGTAGGCGGACATCAGCTCCTCCAGGACCAGGCCGGTGGACTCGCCGTCGCAGACCAGGTGGTCGAACCCGATGGCGAGCAGGTCCCGCCGCTCGTCCCTGGCCAGGACCGCCCGGAACGGGCCCTGCCCGGCGGACCGGTCGTCCAGCGCCGCCCACGCGGCGGCGTCGGCGTCGGGGGCCGCGGTCTCCCGCACGAGCGGCCCCTCGGGGACCGGGCCGATCCGCAGCAGCGGCACCCCGTCGACCGTGTCTGCCGCCCCGCGCAGGGCCGGGTGCCGCCGCAGGACCGACCGGGCGGCCCGCTCCAGCCGCCCGGTGTCCAGCAGGCCGGGCGGGAACTCCAGGAAGACCGGCAGGATCCGCACCCGTTCGTGCGGATCGGCGGACCTGGTGTGGTGGAACCTCCGCTGCGCGCCGGTCAGCGGCATCAGCCCGGCGGCTCCCCGGTGGACGTTCGCGTAGTGCTTGAGGTAGGTCCTGGTGATGCTCCGGTGCACGGCTCTGCCTCCATGGTGTCGTCCCACATCCGAATTCCTGTCGACAAGCCGCGCGGGGCCGCGCCGGCGGGCGGCATCCCCCGCCGGCGCGGCCCCGCGCCGCTCTCACCTGGCCGTGCTCCGCTCGGTCCGGATCAGGTCGGCGCGCACCGTGTCGCCGAGCAGCCGGCCGAGGCCGTCGAGGTCGTCCCGGGTGTGGAAGTGACCTCCCGCGCGCTCGTGCGAGGCGAAGGCTCCGTCGGTGAGGTCCCGCCAGCCCGCCGTCCACTGCTCGCCCTTCGGCTCCTCCGCGCCGGCGAGCGCGGTGACCGGGCACCGCAGCCGGGGGCCGGGCACGTGCTCGTAGGTCTCCAGCACCTGGAGGTCCGCGCGGTAGCAGGCCAGCGCGGCGGCGAGCAGGTCCCGGTCGGCCCCGGTGGCCGCGGGCAGCGGGCCCCAGCGCCGTTCGATCTCGGCGTGCAGCCCGGCATCGTCCAGCAGGTGCAGCGGCGGGTCCGACACGGACAGCGGCGGCGCCGGACAGGACGAGACGAAGAGCCGGGTCGGGCTCGTGCCCAGGGCCCTGGCCACCTCGAACGCGACGAGCGCGCCGAGGCTGTGGCCGAACAGGGCGAACGGCGGGGTGAACCGCACCTTCGCGAGGATCTCCCGCACCAGCTCCGGCATCGCGGTGAACGCCTCCGCGCCGAGGTTGTGCGCCCGGCCCGGCGGCTGGACGGCCACCAGCCGCAGGCCGGGCGTGTAGGCCGCCCAGCGCGCGTACTCCCCCGCCGCGCCGCCCGCGTGCGGGAAGCAGTACAGGGTGGCGACGGCGGTGGCCGGCGCGGGTCGCTCGATCACCCGGACCTCAGTCATGGCGCACCGCCGCGTCGCGCAGCTGCTCCTCGACCAGGGCGGTGAACTCCCGTACCGACGGCGCGTCGTACATCGCCCGCACCTCCAGCCGCACCGGCAGCAGCTGTTCGAGCCTGCCCATCAGCTCGTTCGCGACCAGCGAGTCCCCGCCGAGGTCGAAGAAGCTGTCCTCCGGGTCGACCTCCGGCAGTCCGAGCATCTCGGTGAACAGCATCGACACCGTCCGCTCGGTGTTCGGCCCGGCCTCGGGGGCGGACGGGGACGGCTGCACGACGGGCCCCGCCTCCAGCAGGTAGGCCTGCCGCTGGAACGGATAGCCGGGCAGGGGAACCCTTCGCGCCGGCTCCGTGCGGGCCGCGGCCCAGTCGATCGACAGCCCGGCGAGCCACAGTTCACCGAGTGCCGCCAAGGGGTCGGTGACCGGGACGACGAGGTGCTCAGGCGTCCACCGCGGGTGCTCCCTCAGCCTTGCGGCCGTCCCCGGGTCGCCGAGGTCGAGGAACACCCGGCCGGGGGTGTCGAGTGCGGAGCCGATCGCGGCCTCGTCGCTGTCCGGGCCCAGTGTGAGGTCCGGGGCCGGGCCGAGGGCCTGCCAGTGCCGCACCCGCTCGGCGTCGACCGTCCGCGGCAGCACCAGTGCCACGGCCCGTCCGTCCCTGGCGTGGTCACCGTCGACCAGCCGCTCCGGGGCGCCCCCGCCGAGCACCCGCAGGGCGTCCTGCCGGTCGCGCACCACCGCGAACCGGCGGTACCCGTGCAGCCGCCTGCCGACCTGCAGGGTCCAGGCCACGTCGCGCAGTTCGAGGTCCGGACGGTCGGCCAGCCGGCCGGCCACCCGGGCCGTCAGCTCGTCCAGCGCGGCCGGGGTGTGCGCGGACAGCACCAGCAGCTGGTGGTCCTCGGCCCCGGCACGCGGCAGCGGTGCGGGCGGCTGCTCCAGCACGATGTGCGCGTTGTTGCCGCCCAGCCCGCGGGCGGTGAGACCGGCCCGGCGCGGCTGCCCGACGGGCGCCCACGGTGTGGGCTCGGTGACCACGACGAACGGGCCCGCCGCGAAGTCGATGTCCGGGTTCGGCACGGAGTAGTGCAGGCTCGGCGGGACGGTGCCGCGTTCCACGGCGAGCACCGTCTTGATGAACCCGGCGATGCCGGCGGCGGCGTCGAGGTGCCCGATGTTGCCCTTCACCGAGCCGAGCAGGCACGGCTCCTCGCGGGGCTGCCCGTCGTCGAACGCCTGGTTCAGCCCGGCTACCTCGATCGGGTCCCCGACCCGGGTGCCGGTGCCGTGCGCCTCGAGGTAGGTGATGGACGAGGGCGTGACGCCCGCGGCGCGCTGAGCCGCCCTGACCACCTCGACCTGGCCCCGGACTCCCGGCGCGGTGAAGCCCGCACGGTCCCTGCCGTCGTTGTTCACCGCGGAACCGCGCAGCACGGCATGGATGTGGTCGCCGTCGGCGATCGCCTCGGACAGCCGCTTCAGTACGGTGATCCCGCACCCCTGGCCGCCGACCACCCCGTCCGCGGCCGTGTCGAACGGGCTGCAGACGCCGGACGGCGAAGTGATCCCGCCCACCCGGTAGTTGTCCAGCTCGGCCGGCAGCCGCACCGAACTGCCGCCCGCCAGCGCGAGATCGCACTCCCCGGCGAGCAGGGCACGCGCGGCGAAGTGCACCGCGTACAGCGAAGTGGCACACGCCGCCTGGACGTTGGCGGTCGGCCCGCGCAGCCCCAGCTTGTAGGCGATGCGACTGGCCAGGTAGTCGCTGGTGGTGCCCATCAGGATGTCCCAGGTGGTGATCGACTGGTCCTCCCGCTGCCTGGCGCGGAGGGTCTCCGTGTAGGAGGACAGGCTGCACCCGGCGTAGATGCCGATCAGGCCCGGGAACCGGTCCGGGTCGTAGCCGGCGCCCTCGATCGCCTCGACCGCGCACTCCAGCAGGACCCGGTGCTGGGGGTCGGTGAGCAGGGCCTCGCGCGGGGTGTAGCCGAAGTAGCCCGCGTCGAACCACTCCGGCTCCCGCAGCAGGCCGCGCGCGGGCACGTACTCGCGCTTGCCTCCGCCGGGGCCGGGGATGCTCTTCGGGGGGAACCGGCTGATGCTGTCCACGCCGGACACCAGGTTGTCCCAGAACTGGTCGGCGTCGACCGCGTCCGGGAAGCGGCAGGCGAGGCCGATGACGGCGATGTCCGTGTCACGGACCTCCCCCCGGACCGTATCGCGGTCCGAACTGCCTTCTGCCACGAGGCCGTTGTCCTGCCGGCTGGTCGTACTGGCGGCTGCCGTGCCGACCTTCGCCGTGCCGCCCGGGGCCGATCCGTCGAGGAAAGCGGCGCACGACCGGATCGTGGAGTGGATGAACAGTTCGGGCAAGGTCGGACGGACACCCGTGCGCTCCGCGATCTGCGCCCGCACCAGCTGCATGAGCATCGAGTACCCGCCGACTTCGAAGAAGTTGTCGAGTACGCCGACCTCGTCGAGTTCGAGCACATCGCACCAGATCTCGGCGAGTATCCGCTCGGTCCGGGTGACCGGGGGCTGGTGGATGCTCATCGCCTCACACTCCGGCCGTGCCCGTTTTCATGATCAGTGAATATCGCCCAGCGCGAAGAAGTCATCACACCACCCGGTCCGATAAATCCCGTAAACCCTGGAAGCTTTCCCGATGCACTCCGTGGTGATCCACCATAACCGCGAGTATAAGCACGCCGGCTCCGGCCGGAACAAGCTCCATCACCGTTTGTCCGCCGTCCCATCACGTATTTGACAATGTCTCATGTGGTGCCTCCGACTGTAACTCTGCGGTGGATCGGAGCAGCGGCGGGGAGGATTCGGCCGGCCACGCCGTATTTCCTGCCGGGCGGTGGGCGGCGGAGGGCCGGGCACCACGTGAGACACCGTGCTCCGGACGCGGACCTCCCGGACGGAAGGACCGAGCTGGGCGAACGCCGGGCCGGACAGCGCGGGGGGCGGTTCGTCGACACTCCAACAAGTGGTGATCCCGGGTGAACACACGGACGGGAGCCGAGGTTTGCGGGGGGCCGGGTGATGGGTAGCCCGAGTGCCGGCGGCGCCGAACCGGCAGTCCGTTCGGCGAACCCCCGACCGGGCGCCGCGGACCGACAGCTGCCGTCGAATACCGGCCACCGGCACCTGCGGATCGTGGTCGGTGGAGCCGTCCGTGGGTTACGCTGCCGGGCAGCACCGGGACTTGGTTATCAGGAAACTTCGTGAATGACGAAGAAGGATGAGGGCCCATGAGTGCACAACCGACGGTTCTCGCCTGCCTGCCTTTCGCGGGCAGTGGCGCCGGTTTCTTCCGGGAATGGGAAAAGCTGGGAATACCGGATGTGACGCTGCTCCCGGTCCAGTTGCCGGGGCGCGAGGAACGATTCCTGGACGACCCGTTCACCGGGGTCGCCGACGCCGTCGCCGAGCTGACACCGAGGATCCTGGCCGACGCCGGGGACCGGGCGGACCTCGCCCTGTTCGGGCACAGCCTCGGCGCGGTGCTCGCCTACGAGATCGCCAGGGAACTCGAGCGGATCGGCCACCCCGGACTGCGCCACCTGTTCGTCAGTGGATCGCCGGGCCCGCACGACGGGCGGACCGAGCGGGCCACCGGCCTGGCCGACGAGGAGTTCATCGCCGGGGTGCAGAGGTTCGCCGGCTACCGGCACGCGGCCTTCGACGACCCCGAACTCGTCGAGGTCCTGCTCCCGATCCTCCGCGCCGACGTCGAACTGCACGAGAACTACCGGCCGATCGGCACCGAGGCGCTCTCCGTACCGGTCACCGCCCTGCGCGGCGAGCGGGACGAACTCGTCTCCCGTGCCCAGGCCGAACAGTGGGCCGGGACGACGAGCGGCCCGTTCTCCTACCGCGAACTCCCCGGCGGCCACATGTACTTGGTCGACGATCCGGAACGGCTGCTGCTTCTGACGGTCGCGAGCACGAGGTGAGGCTGACCGGCAAGGCCGTGATCGTCACCGGCGCGGCCCGCGGCCTCGGCCGTGCCTGCGCGCTCAGGTTCGCCGAGGAGGGAGCCGACCTGCTGCTGCTGGACATCGCCCGGGACCTCCCCGACGTGCCCTATCCGCTCGGCTCGTCCGGCCAGTTGGAGCACACGGCCGCCCTGTGCGAACGCGCCGGCGCCGCGACCGTGACCGCCGCCGTCGACGTCCGGGACTCCCGGCAGTGCGCGCTGGCGGTCGACCGGGCACTCGACCGGTTCGGCACGGTGGACGTGCTGGTCAACAACGCCGGAATCGCCTCGCCGTCCGGGAAGATCGCCCACGACATCACCGAGCGCGAGTGGTCGCTCATGCTCGACGTGGACCTCTCCGGTGCCTGGCGGATGATGAAGGCGGTCGCACCGGTGATGGTCGACCGCCGGGCCGGCAGCATCATCAACGTCTCCTCGACCGCGGGCACCGTGGGGTACCGGCACTTCGCGAGCTACGTCGCGGCCAAGCACGGGCTGATCGGACTGACCAGGGCCGCGGCGCTCGACTACGCCCCGATGCGGGTCCGGGTGAACGCGCTCTGCCCCGGGTCGGTCCGGGACGATCCGGTGCTGGAGGGCCGGATGCTCGCCGAGATCGCCCGGTCCCTGGAGGTCCCGGTCACCGAGCACGAGCAGATCTTCGTCCGGGACCAGCCCATGAACGCGCTGATCGAGCCGTCCGACATCGCGGGCGCGGCCCTGTGGCTCGCGGCGGACGATTCCCGCCAGGTCACCGGCAGCGTGCTGACCGTGGACGGCGGCTTCACGTCCCGGTGACGCCCGACGGCGCCCGACGACTCCTGATTCCTCCCGATGACCGCGACGACTCCCGACGACTCCCGATGACCAGGAGGCCCCCGTGACGACATCCACGACCGACGCGCCCGCCGCCGGGTGTCACAGCCTGGTGCTGCGGCTCCCCGCCGGCGCGGACCCGCAGCACCTGCTGTCCGGAGCGACGCCCGATCCGGTCCGGATCTGGCAGACCTCGGTACCGGCGGGCGCCGACGAACCGACGGCCGAGGCGCGCAGACACGCCGAGTCCTCGCGACCGATCCACCGGGACGGCCCTCCACTGCGGGCGGTGGTCCTGCGGTACACCGACGGGACGGCGGACCTGGTCCTGGTGGCCGTCCGGGCGGCGGTCCCGCCGGCCGCACTACGGCGGATCGCCCGGCGGGCGCTGGGCAGGGCGGCCGAGGAGGGTGGCGCGCTGCCCGGTGTGCTGCCCCGGCCCACCGTCGGCGGAGGGCCGGTCCCCGCGCAGCGCAGCGGGCCCGAATGGGGCCTGGGCGAGCCGGAGTTGCGCGGGGTCGTCGGCAGCGTGCGGATCGATCTCGGCGGCCTGGGCGAACACGCCGAACGGCTCTTCCTGCCTGCGATCGCCCTGGCCCTGAGCCGGTACGCCGGCGGGGACCGCGCCGAACTCGGCGTACTGGACCTGCGCGACGGCACCGGCACCGGCGAAGTCGTCCGTGTGCACGTGGTGGAGGAGCATCCGGAGTGCTCCGGCGCGGAGTTCCTCCGCCGGTTCGACCGGGAGCCGGTCACACCGGACGCGCCGGTCACGCCGGTCACGCCGCCCCCACCAGCCGCAGCACAGGAACCGCCCGCGGTCGGGGTCGTCCTGAGCCCGGCCTTCGAGGAGGGCGGCTACACCGCCGCCCTCGCCCCGGTCTTCCCCCTCACCGTCCAGCTGGACGAGGGCGCCTCCCACGCGACCTGCCGGTTCGACCGGGGCAGCGTGGACGCCTCCGTCGCGCACCGGTTCTGCGCCCACGTGGCCCATCTGGCAAGCCAGTTGGCGCACGGCCCCGGGGCACGGCCCCTGGCCGAACTGGAGCTGGTGCCGCCCGCCGAACGCGAGGAGATCCTGCGCACGGGCGGGGCCGACGGGGCGGGTGACAGGGCGCCCGTGCAGGGCCGGATCGACCGGGCCTTCGAGCGGGTGGCCGCCGCACGGCCGGACGCCGTGGCACTGCTGGCCGACGGCGACCGGCTGACCTACCGGCAGCTGAACGACCGGGCGGACGCGGTGGCGGCGGGCCTGTCCGCGCTGGACGTCGCACCGGGCAGCCTGGTCGGTGTCTGCCTGGAACGGGACGCCGAGCTGGTGGTCACCCTGCTCGGCGTGCTCAAGGCGGGCTGCGCGTACGTGCCGATGGATCCGCGCTACCCGGCGCAGCGCCTGCGCTTCACCACGCAGAACGCGGAGGTGCCCGTCGTGGTCACGTCCGCGGCGGAGTTCCCGCAGGTCCCGGGGGTCCGGCTGCTGAGCCCGGCCGCGCTGGCGGAGCTCGGGGCGGACCGGACGAGCACCGGCGCGCACCGCTCCGACCAGGGTGACGACGAAGGCGACGGCCCCGCCTACGTGATCTACACCTCCGGCTCCACCGGCACGCCCAAGGGCGTGGTCGTGCCGCACCGCAACGTGCTGGCGCTGCTGCGCGCGACCGCCGAGGACTTCGCGCTCGGCCCGGACGACACCTGGACGCTGTTCCACTCCGGCGCCTTCGACTTCTCCGTGTGGGAGATCTGGGGCTGCCTGCTCACCGGCGGCCGCCTCGTCGTCGTGCCCTACTGGACCACCCGCGACACCGAGGAGTTCTACGACCTGCTGGCCGAGCAGGGCGTCACGGTGCTGAACCAGACCCCGTCGGCGTTCGCGCAGCTCGTCCGCACCGATCAACGCGTCCGGCGGGAGCTGGCCCTGCGGCTGGTCGTCTTCGGCGGCGAGCCGCTGGACGTGCGCATGCTGGCCCCCTGGTTCGCCCGGCACCCGGCCTCCGACTGCCGGGTGGTCAACATGTTCGGCATCACCGAGACCACCGTGCACGTGACCGCCCAGACGGTGACCCCGCAGGACGTGGTGGCGGGGTCGCGGTCGGTCGGCCGTCCGCTGCCGGGGTGGTCGCTGTCCGTCCGGGACGAGCGGGGCCGGGTCCTGCCTCCCGGCGTCCCGGGTGAGATCTACGTCGGCGGCGCGGGCATGGCCGACCGGTACCTCGGCCTGCCCGAGCTGACCGCGCAGCGGTTCGTCCTCGACGGGGCGACCGGTGAACGGGTCTACCGCAGCGGCGACAAGGGACGGCTGCGCCCCGACGGCCGCCTCGACCACCTCGGCCGGCTGGACAACCAGGTCAAGGTGCGCGGGCACCGCATCGAACTGGACGAGATCCGTACGGTACTGCTGGGCGCGCCCCGGGTGACCGCCGCGGCCGTCGTGGTCAACCGGGACGACCCGGACGATCCGGCGAGCAGCCGGATCGACGCCTACGTCGTCCTGGACGCAGCCGCGGACGGGGCGACGGACCCGGCGGAGGTGCTCGCGCACGCCAAGGCGAAGCTCCCCGACTACATGATGCCCACGACGATCACCGCGGTCGCCGGGATCCCGCTCACGATCAACGGGAAGCCGGACGTCTCCGGCCTGCCCGATCCGCGCAACAGCTCCGCAGCCACGCCGGCCGAGGCCCAGGAGCGTCCCGAGACCCACGAGTCGCCCGCCGCCGGTGGAATCACCGACGACATCCTGAGCATCTGGAGCAAGTTCCTCAACACCCCGGTGGGCCCGCAGGACAACTTCTTCACCCTGGGCGGGAACTCCCTGCTGGTCGTCCGGGTCCTCGCCGAGATGCGGGAACGCAAGCTGCCGAGGGTGGCGCCCAAGCAGCTCTACGAGCACTCGACGGCGGCGCAGTTCGTCGAGTACGTCCGACGGCTCGCCGAGGCCACCTCGGTGCCCCAGTGACCGGGGCCGCCTGACCCGACGCGCACCGACCCCGCCGGCTCCGGTCCGGTACCGCCCCGGCACCGACCGGGCACCCGTCCCGGAGCCGGCGGGGTCAGTCGATCCGGGCCACCCTGGCCGCGGCCACGGCCACCACCAGGCCCAGGCCGACACAGGCCGCGCAGACGAGGAACATCGTCCGGTACCCGGCGGCCCCGGCGACCAGTCCGAGGGAGCCGCTGCCGGCGGCGAGGCCGACGGTGAAGCAGGCGCCGAAGGTCGACAGCGCAGTGGCGCGCCGGCGTTCGCTGACCGAGCGCACCACGAACAGGCCCAGCATCGGGTAGATCTGCCACATGCCCACACCGATGAGCACACCGCCGACCACGCCCAGGCCGAGGCCGTCCGCCACCCCGAGGAGCGCCACCCCCAGGGCCTCGACCAGGAAGAGGCCCGCGAGCTCCACCGGTCGCGTGGCCTCCCAGCGGATCCAACTGCCCGCCACCCGCAGCAGCACCACGGTCAGCGAGTAGGCGGTGACCACGACCGCTCCCCCGGCGATGCCGAGCGCGTCGAACTTGGCGACCGCGAAGCTGGAGACGGCCGCGAAGCCGAACGCGGTGAAAATCAGCGCGACGCTGGGCAGCACCACGCCGAGCAGCGCGGCCCGGCCCTGGTCCGTGTCGGCCCGCTCCGAGGTCGAGGAGAGCCTCACCTCGGGTACGTACAGGGCGATGGGGATGACGAGCAGGGCGATCAGTCCCGAGATCACGAAGGTGCTCGCCGTGCCCACCAGGTGTTCGATCAACGAACCCAGCGGCGCGCCCAGGCCGATGGCCACGTAGTTCACGGTACCGCCCAGCCCCAGCGCCCAGCCCTGCCGGTCCTTGGCGACGAGCTGCACCGGCCAGACCCCGACCGCGGCCAGCATCACGCCCATGCCGACGCCCAGCAGCATGCGCAGGCCGATGAGTTCGGTGATCGACCCGGCGAGCGGGTAGCAGACCGTGGCGAGCGCGGTCAGCACCGTTCCGCCGATGGTCAGCGCCCGGGTGCCGAGGCGGTTCATCAGCACGCCCGACACCGGGCGGGCCAGCAACGCGGTCAGCGCGTAGCCGCTGATGACCGCGCCGACCTCGGCCGGGCCGCCGTGCAGGCGGCCGGTGACGTGGCCGGGCAGGATCGGGATGGTCAGGGCGAACGGCAGATAGCCGATCCCGTTCGCCAGCGCGATCAGCAGCGCGTGCCGGACGGCTCGCTTGTCGGTGGTCTCGATCTCGGGTGCTAACTCGGTTCGCACAGGTTCACTCCCTCATGTCCGGGAATGAGCCTAGGCGGGAAAACGTGCACGGAGCTTGTGATCGCCCCAAGTACTTGTCGCTGTTCAGAACTTGGCCGGTCGTGGTCGAAGGACGGTCCCGGGCGGGTGAGCGCGGCGGGTGGCGGGGCGGATCGGAGCCTCGCCCCGGCAGCGCCCACCCGAAGGGTCGAACTCGGTTACGGCGCTTGGGTGGTGACGTCCGACCGCGCGCGCGGGCGGTCGTAGGCTGGACCGCAGTAGGTCCCACGGTCCCGAGGAGGACATCGGTGTTTCCGGAACAGCGCCCGCGACGGCTTCGGCGTACCCCCGCCCTGCGACGGCTGGTCGCCGAGACCACGCTGGAGCCTCGCCACCTGGTACTGCCCATGTTCGTCAAGGAGGGCGCCACCGAACCGGTACCGATCGGTTCGATGCCCGGTGTCGTCCAGCACACGCGCGATTCCCTGCGCAAGGCGGTCGTCGAGGCCGTGGAGGCCGGAGTCGGCGGCGTGATCCTCTTCGGCATCCCGCTGGAGTACGACGCGGACGGCTCCCGCGGCCTCGACCCGGACGGTGTGCTCAACGCGGCACTGCGCGATGTGCGGGCCGAGGTGGGCGACGGGACGGTGATCATCGGCGACGTCTGCATCGACGAGTTCACCGAGCACGGCCACTGCGGGGTGCTCGACGAGCACGGCCTGGTGGACAACGACCGCACGCTGCGGATCTACGCCGAGATGGCCGTGGCACAGGTCGAGGCCGGGGCCCACGTCGTCGCGCCGAGCGGCATGATGGACGGCCAGGTGGCCGCGATCCGGGCCGCGCTGGACGGAGCGGGCCACTCCGGGGCGGCCGTGCTCGCCTACGCGGTCAAGTACGCCTCCGCGCTCTACGGGCCGTTCCGGGAGGCGGTCGACTCGCAACTCGTCGGCGACCGCAGGACCTACCAGCAGGATCCGGCCAATGCGCGGGAGGGCCTGCGGGAGGCCCGACTGGACCTGGCCGAGGGCGCCGACATGATCATGGTGAAGCCGGCCACCGCGTACCTGGACGTCCTCCGGGCGGTCAAGGACGTCTCGGAGGTGCCGGTGGCCGCCTACCAGGTCTCCGGCGAGTACGCGATGATCGAGGCCGCGGCGGCGAACGGCTGGATCGACCGGGACCGCGCGGTGCTGGAGTCGCTCACCGGGATCCGCCGCGCGGGCGCCGACATCGTGCTCACCTACTGGGCGACGGAGGCGGCCGGGTGGCTGAACCACCACTGAGCTACCGCTGAGCCGCCACTGAGCTGCCGCTGAACCGGTGCCGGACCGGCGCCGGACCGGCCCTGAGCGGGGGCGATCACGCGGCCGATACTCGTAACGTTCATGACAATAATCACGTGGGATCGTGGCGGGCCGCGGGCATGATGGATCCGTGGGCGCTGATCTGTCGCAGCGGCTGGTCCCCGACGGCCTGTGGGACCAGGTCGCGCCGTTGTTGCCGTCGTTCGCGACGCGTCGCCAGGGCGGTGGCACCGCGCCGCTGGACGAGCGGGCCGTGTTCGCCGCGGTGGTGTACGTCCTGACCAGCGGATGCGCGTGGCGGCACCTGCCACCGACCTTCGGGGTCTCGCCGGCCACCGCGCACCGGCGCTTCTCCGCCTGGACCAGGGCCGGGCTCTGGTGCCGGCTGCACCGGGCCGTACCGACCGGGCCGGGTGCTTGCGGTGAGCCGGACTGGACCTCGGCGATCGTCGACGCCGCCTCGGTACGGGTGCGGCGGGCCGGCACCGACCGGCCCGGTCCGGGCCCCGGACGCGGTCGGCCGTAGGGGATCCGCCGTCCGGGGCCCGGAACCGCGCCGGGTCCCGCGGAGCGCTCCGCGGGACCCGGCGCGGTCGGTACCGGGTCAGGACCCCAACGTCTTGCTCGCCAGCACCTTCCCCTCCGCGTCGTACGCGGCGAACCGGACGCCGCCGGGCGGGTACTCGCTCGGGGTGCCGGAGTCCTTGAGGGCCGGCCCCCAGAAGAAGCCGCTGGCGAAGCCCGGACTCCCGGGGAGCTGGGCGACGGTGACCCAGTGCGCCTGGCCGTCCACCTCGATGGCCATCGAGGCCACCCGCCCGGGCCCCGTGTACACCAGGTTGTAGAAACCCTCCTGCCGCTGCGGCGGCAATCCGTAGTACTGCATGGTGATCTCCGTCGCGCCCCCCGCCCAGGAGTGCCCGGCACAGCCCGGACCGGTCTTGTACGCGGGCTCGTCGTGGATGCAGACCTCCTGGTCGTTCAGCCGCATCCACCAGTTCTCGCGGCCCAGCGGCAACTGCTGGCCGGGCTCCACGGCCACGGCCTCGGGCGCGGGCCCGGCCGGCGGCGCCAAGGGCTGCGACGCCGCCGCCACGGCCCGGACCCCGTCCCGCGCCGACAGGGCGACGCCCGTACCGCCCACCACCACGAGCGCGGCCGCCACGGCGGAGACGCCCAAGGCCACACGGCGGCCCCGCCGCTGCCGGCGCACATGGACCTGCACGGCCCCGGCGGACCAGTCCCCCACGGCGAGCCCGTCCGCCTCCGACCGCAGCGCGCCCCGCACCATGTCCTCGGTGTCCATCACCTGTTGCCTCCGTTCGTGCCCTCGCTCGTCGAACCGGACCCCACCGCGTACGAGGCCAGTGCCGGATGGCCGCGCAGCTTCGCCAGCCCACGGCTGGCCTGGCTCTTCACATTGCCCGCCGAGCAGCCGAGCACCTCGGCGACCTGCTGCTCGCTCATGTCCTCCCAGTAGCGCAGGACGACGACGGCCCGCTGGCGCGGCGGCAGTTCCGCCAACGCCTGCAGCAGCACCGAGCGCTCCTCGACATCGCGGTGGCCGGCGCCCGAACTGTGCGCCCGCTCGGGGAGGACGGGCACCAGCAGCTGCCTGACCCGGCGCCGCCGGTGACGGCTCAGGTTGTTGTTCACCAGGGCCCGGTGCACATAGGCGTCCGGCTCGTCCAGCCGACTGATCCGGGCCCAGCTCCGGAACACCTTCGCCAGCGTCGCCTGCACCACGTCCTCGGCCTCGTGGTAGTCACCCGTCAGCAGGTAGGCGGTACGCACCAGCCGCCGCCACCGCGTGGCGGCGAACCCCTCGAAGCCCAGCTCCCGCACACCGGAGCCCTCCCCGGCAGCCGCCCGGGAAGGCGGTCCGGCAGCCGATTCCACGACCGACCGGGCCCGCTCCTCCACCGGTACGGGTATTGCACTCGCGGTCATCCCATTCCTCTCCGCGATCCGCGCGACGGCCCCACCGGACCGCCACTCCGCCCTACTCACCCCCGCCCGGCCGCAAAGGTTGCACGTCAGTGATCATCGACCCGCCGTCCTGCCGGACCACCGCCCGACGGCGGGCGTGACGGGCGCGACGGAAACCGGGTCGGCGGCGGACAGCACCTCGGGCCCGGACCCGGCTCCGGTCGGCATATTGTCGGTGGCATGGACGAGGATCTGCGCCATGACGGTAACCGCTGCTGACTACCTGTGGTTCGAGGACGGATTCCCCGACATCGCCGAGGCGTACTGCTTCACGCTGGTGAAGGACCTCGCGCCCGCCGAGCTGCTGCAACGCCTCGACGGGGAAGCGGGCCCCTCGCTGACCGGAGTGACAGCACTCGTCGAGGCCGCCGACGACCTGGGCGACACGCAGCAGACCTGGTGTTCGGCGAGGTCGACCTGCCCTCCCCCGGCGACGACTGGCACCGGGCCATGCGGCAGCGGGCGCTCTCCATGCGTCTCGCGCTGTCCCGCCACCGCTGGGCGATCGGGGTGATGGAGTCCCGCTCCACCCCCGGACCGGCCACCCTGCGCCACCACGACGCCGTCCTCGGCTGCCTGCGCCGGAGCGGCTTCTCCCTCCCGCTGACCGCCCACGCCGTCTCGGTCCTGGACAGCTACATCTACGGATTCGCGCTGCAGGAGAAGACGCTCCCCTTCGACTCCCCCCAGCAGACCGCCGAACTCGCGCACAGCATCCTCGACGGCCTCCGCCGGGCGGCCGGCTGAGCCTGCGGGAAAGGCTCGCCCGGCGGGGGCGGGTCCTCGCGTCTACCTGCCGCCCTCCTCGCGCTCCTCCCCCTCCTCACCGTCGGCCGGCAGGCCGACCTCCTCACGGTCCTCCTTCGTCAGCTCCTCCAACTCCGCCTCGTCGGGGCGCTTCGGCAGCCCGCGACTGTGGCCGGTGTCAGGATCGCCCTCGACGTCCTTGTTCGACTTGTGGTGGGACATGGCTCCTCCTCGCCCGGACGGCCCGTGGCCGGGCCCGGTACGCCTTCCCTCCCATCACCTCCCCGCGACCGGGGAACCGCAAGTCGGCCGCTGCGACCGACAGCCGACGGGACCCGCCCGGCCCCGCGCGGCCGTCCACCACCGGGGCCCGACCGGGCAGGGCCGACCGGGCGGGGCCGACCGGACCGGCGTCGTGCCGGTCCGGTCAGCACGAGGTGATCGGGGTGGACGATCAGGGCTCGCGGCGGCTGGCCAGGTCGGCCGGGGCGGCGGGGAGCCGCAGGTCGGCGATGTCCTGCTGGGCGGCGGGGGTGAGGGGGACGCCCCAGGCCCGGTAGAAGGCGGTGAGGTCCTGGCCCGCCACCTTGCTGGTGAGCAGGGTCAGGTTCGCCCAGCGGTCGGTGCCCTGCGGGCGGGCCGCGCGCACCCGGCTGTGCACGGTCGGCCAGAACTTCTCGCCGTACTGGAGCGTGAGCTGCTGGAACATGACGAGCCGCTCGAAGGCGTCGAAGGAGTCGGCGTAGGAGACGCCGCTCCCGCCGACCTTGGGCAGGGCCTTGTCGTAGACCTTCTCGGCGACCAGGCGCGAGGTCCGGCCGAGGGCCTTCTCCACCGCGAGGGAGTAGACGTTGTTCGAGACCTCGACCACCTCGGAGGGCTCGATGGAGCTCTGCTGGCGGTGGTGGCCCTGTTCGTGCCAGATGCCCCAACCGGCGGCGGCGCCGTCGACGATCCAGTTGGCGGACTCCTGCTGGAAACCCATGTAGCCGGCCGTGGCGAAGGCCGCGCCGGCCCGGCGTTCCACCTCGGCGTAGTGGAACGGGAAGACGCCCGGGGAGTCGGGCCCGGGGGCGGTGGCCGCGTCGGCGCCGGTGGGGGCGGCGAAGCCGGCGACCGCGTCCTCGATGCCCCGGGCGCACCCCAGGTGCCGCAGCACCGTCTCCGGGGAGCTGTACGAGTAGCGGGCCGCCGTGTCGCGCGTGAGCGTGACGACAGTCCGCCCGGCCACCAGTTCGGCGTAGCGGGCGGGACGTTCGGCGAGCTGGGCGCGCCAGTCGGCCGCGGTGGTACGGCCGAGCACGAACACCGGGGCGACCTGGACGTCGCCGCTCAGAGTGACGGTCGCGCGGTCGGCCGCGGTGCCGTCGAAGGCCAGGTACACCATGCCGCCACGGTGGTCCTGGACCTGGGTGCTCCCGGACGCGGCGGCGGGATAGGGGCGCGCGCCCGTGAGACCGGAGCCGACCGGCGGGCCGACCACGACCCGCAGACTGCCGCCGCCGACGCTGCCGGTGACGGCGGCGGTGAGCCGCGCCCCGGGCGGCAGGTACAGACCGGTCGGTCGCAGGTCGGAGGGCGCGAGGGCGAGGTCCTGGCGCCGCCGTTCGTTCTCCGCCGACGGGAGCCCGGCGAGGGTGACGGTGTAGGGCCGGCCCGGCTCGGGCGGGACGAACGGGGCCAGGCCGTCGGGGCCGGTCGCGCGGGGGCAGGCCGGGGCGGTGAGCACGGCCTCGGCTCCGGGGTCGGATTCGGCGCCGTCGGCCGAGAGCGCGGTGACGCGGTAGCGGTGCACCCCACCGGGGCCGAGCCCGCCGTCGCGGTACTCGCGGTCGGTGGTGACAGCGATCCGGCCGCCGTCGCGGTGGACGGCGTACCCGACGGGCGCGGGCCCGGCCGGGGCGCTCCACCGGACGGTCGCGCCGGTCGGTGAGTCGGCGGTCGCCGAGGCCGCGCCGGGAGCCGCCTGGGTCCGGGCGGTTCCCGGCCGGTCGGCGGCCGGGAACCGGGTCCAGGTCTGGTTCCCGCCGCCGTTCACCGGATACAGCCCGGCGAAGCCGGTGGCGCGGTTGTGGTCGAGGGCCAGGGCCGGGTCGGCCGCCCAGCGCAGGACGCCCTTGGCCGTGTCGTACTGCCAGCGGGACCGGTCGCCGCCGTTGGCGACCGGCCGGGCGACGACGCGTGCGTTCCACCAGCCGTCGCCCTTGACGTCCAGGACCGGGTAGGGCGCGGCGGAACTCTGCACCTGGCCCTGCTCGGTGACGGTCCACCGCTGGGTCGGCGGTGTCGGCCGCCCGGCGACGGACGCGCACGGCTCCACCGAGACGGAGCGGTCGGGGGTGGCGATCGCGGCGAGCGTCAGGCACCGGCCTGCGTTGCGGAGTTCACCATCGCTGCCGGCCGGGGCCGCGACGGCGGTGTAGCCGGGAGCGAACGTCCACTTCTGGTTGTCGCCGCCTCCCGGTGAGTACAGCGTGGCCGAGTCGCCGTTGACGTTGAAGTCCAGGACGTACCGGCCGGCCGTCCAGCCGAGTCGGCCGGTGGCCGCGTCGTACGACCAGGAACCGGCCGCGTCGGCGGGGACCAGGGCGGTGGGCGTGCCGTTGGCCGCGGTGCTGCCGGGTCGCAGGCCCAGCGCCAGACCGGTCACGCCGTTCAGGAGGACGCCTCGGGAGTCCAGCCGCCATTGCTGCCCGGTCGGCGTGGGTTCGCCGAGCTCCGAGGTGCAGGTGCGGAGCCGGATCGGGCCGGACTGCTCGGCGGTCAGGCACTGGCCGAGGACCCGCAGCTCGGACCACTGGTCGGCCGCGCGCGGCTGGGCCAGGGCGGCCGGGCACGGTGCGAGGAGGGGCAGCAGGACCAGGGAGACGGCGGCGGCGGTCAGGCCTGGCGGTCTACGACGGGGTTCGGTCATCGGGTGGGACCACCTTCACGGTCGGGGAACCGGAAGCGTGGGCGCGCCCCCGGACGGACCCAGGATGCGCGGAGCACCGAGGCCGCCCCGCGATCACCACGGGGCGACGACCGGCAAGTTCACCCCGTCGGCCCGGAACCCCGGAATAGGGGGTGGCGGCTTCGTCGTTGCCGACACTCGACAGCGACACTGCGGACCGTGCGTTGTCGGACCCGTGCTGCACACTGAGGCCGAACACTCGGCAGACCGAAGGACGATTCCCATGACCGACCGGCCCCTGACGCTGATGGCCGTGCACGCCCACCCCGACGACGAAGCCACCGGTACGGGGGGTGTGCTCGCCCGCTATGCGGCCGAGGGCATCCGGACGGTGCTCGTCACCTGTACCGACGGCGCGTGCGGAGACGGCCCGGGAGGTGTCAAGCCCGGGGAGGAAGGACACGACCCGGCGGCCGTCGCCGCGATGCGCCGTCAGGAGCTCGAGGCCAGCTGCGAGGTCCTCAAGGTCGACCACCTCGAAATGCTCGACTACGCGGACTCCGGGATGATGGGCTGGGCCGCCAACGACGCGCCCGGCTCGTTCTGGACCACGCCGGTGGACGAGGCGGCCGCCCGTCTCGCCGAGCTGATGCGGACATACCGGCCCGACGTGGTCGTGACCTACGACGAGAACGGCTTCTACGGCCACCCCGACCACATCCAGGCCAACCGCATCACGTCGCGGGCGCTGGAGCTGACCGGCGCGACGCCGAAGGTGTACTGGACGACGGCCCCGCGCTCGATGATGGCGCGGTTCGGCGAGGTCATGCGCGAGCTCGGCGGCGACTGGGACGAGCCGGGCACCGAGGAGTCGGAGCTGCCCGAGATCGGCCTGCCCGACGAGGAGATCACCACCTGGGTGGACACCACCGGGTTCGGCGGCCAGAAGTTCGACGCGCTGGCCGCACACGCCAGCCAGGGCGAGAACATCTTCTTCCTGAAGATGGGCAAGGAGAAGTTCACCGAGCTGATGGGTGTGGAGACCTTCGTCCGGGTCCAGGACACCACCGACGCCCCGCTTCCGGAGAACGACCTCTTCGCCGGCCTGCGCTGAGCGGTCGACGTCCTCGCCACTCAGGCGGTGCGGGTGCGGCCGAGTTGCAGCGCCAGGACCGGCTGGGTGGTGGGGTGGTCGGATCCTCCGGCGGGCTCCTCGGTGACACCGACGGCGTGGGCCCCGTCGAGGGGTGCGGTGAGGAGGAGCGCGCCGTCGCCGTCCGGCAGCAGGCCGGCCGGTGCGAGGGTCCCCGCGCGGTCGAGCCAGAGTTCGTAGACGCGGCCCGGGCCCGGGGTGGGGAGTCCGGCAGCGAGGAAACCGGCCTGGTTGCGGCTGGCCGACCACACGACGGTACCGGTCCCGTGGCCGCCGGGCCCGGCGGTGGTGGTCACCCGGGCGTCGGGCGCGGTCAGCAGTTCGCCGAAGGCCGCCTGCCGGTCGCGCAGTTGCTCCGCGGTGGCGCGCTCGTGCTGCGCCTGCTCGTGCTGCTGGACGGTGAGGGCGCCGAGCGTGGTGGCCGCGGTGAGGGAGGCGGCCAGGGCGAGGCGGGGCCACCGGCGCGAGGGGGTCCGGCGGCGGGTCGGCGCCGGCGGGGCAGCGGCCCGCCGCGACGGGGACGGGGGCGGCGCGGGGGGCGCCTGGTGCTCGTACGGCAGTCGGGCCAGGATCCGGGCGCGCAGTTCGGGCGGGGGCGGGAGGGTCCCGGTGGCGCCGAGGCGGGCGAGGGCAGCGCCGAAGCCGGCCGTCTCCTCCTCGCAGGTGCGACAGCCGGTCAGATGGGCCTCGAAGGCCGCGTGTTCGTCCGGGTCGTCGACGGCTTCCAGTACGTAGGCGCCGGTGAGGAGGTGCAGGTTGTCGTCGGCCGGGGTGTTCATGATCCGACTCCCAGACAGTCGCGCAACCGGATCAGGGCGTCCCGCATCCGGGTCTTGACGGTGCCCAACGGGGCGTGCAGCCGTTCGGCGACCTCCCGGTAGCTGAGGCCCTGGTAGTACGCCAGCAGCACGGACTCGCGCTGGAGGTCGGTGAGACCGCGCAGGCAGTGCCGCACCTGCTGGTGGTCGAGATGGGTCTCGGCACGCTCGGCGACGTCGTCGAACGGTGTTTCCTGTGTGCCGGCGACCGCGGCGCGGTCACGGTCGGCGGCCGCGCGGCAGTACCGGACCCGGTCCACGGCACGGCGGTGGGCGATGGTCATCACCCACGGCATGACGTCACCGCGGCCGGGGTCGTAGTGCGCCGCGCCGCGCCACACCTGGAGCATCACGTCCTGCATCACTTCCTCCGACTGGGCCTCGTCGCGCAGGACCCGGCGCACCAGGCCGAAGACCGGCCCCGCGACCGCGTCGTAGAGATCGGCGAACGCCTGGTGGTCGCCCTGCGAGACGCGGGCCATCACCGGCTTGAGATCGGGCGGCGGCTCGGGCCTGCCGTGCAGGAACACCACGGAACTCACTGTCGCCGCCTCCGGTGCCCGCAGCACCTGCGGACGGGTGGACGGACGTGCCGTGGGAACGCGCCGGCCGGACGGTCGGATGCGGCCCGCATGTCGGCCTCCCGGGTACTGGTAGGAACGGTGTCGAAGCCGTTCGTCGTCGAAGTCGTTCTTCGGTCGCACGTTCTTCGCTCGCGCGTTGTGCGCTCGCACGTTATTCGTCGCCGACGGCCCAACGGATTGCGCTCGGCGGTATCCCACCGGCTCTTCCACCCGATCGGGTGGATCCGGACGGCTCACCCATCCGCCGCGGCCGTTCCGCCGAATGCCGGACGTGACCAACAATGTGACCACTCTCCATGACCGGACCCGCGTCGCGGCCGCAGCGCTGCCGGTCCGGATGGCGTGCGGGATCGCCGCCGTCTGCGCCGGCGTCGCGGCGGGCGAGGTCGCCGCGGCGCTCGTTCGCCCGCAGGCGGCCCCGGTGGTCGCGATCGGCTCGGCCGCGATCGACCTCGCGCCCACCGCGGTCAAGGAGTGGGCGGTGCGCTCCTTCGGCACCTGGGACAAGACGGTCCTCCTCACCGGGATCCACACCACCATGGGCATGACCGCCGCCCTCCTGGGACCGGTGGCGGCCGTCCGCCGTGCCGCAGGTGTCCTGCTGTCCGCCGCGTTCGGTGGCCTCGGGGTGTGGGCGGCGCTGGCCCGCCCGGACGCGCGGCCCTGGGACGCCCTGCCCTCGGCCGCGGCCGCCCTGGTCTGCGCCGCCGTGCTGTTCCTCCTCACGGCGCCGCGAACGGCACTGCGAACGGCGCCGCGAACGGCGCGGCGAACAGCACCGCCAACAGCCCGAACGGACGCCCGACCCGGCGGGCCCGGGCCCCGACAGCACGCCGGCGCCGAGGACACCGTGACGGCGGGCGACGGCCCGGCGGGGGCCGCCGGCGACCCGGCCCCCGTGCCGCCCGTTCACCCCGGACGTCGAAGCGCCCTGACCGCGGGCGCCGTCGTCCTCCTGTCCGCCGGCCTCGGCTCCGCCGGGCGCCACCTGGCCGACCGCCGCAACGACGTCTCCGCCGCCCGCGCCTCGCTCACGCTCCCGCCGCCGGCCCGGCCGCTTCCGCCTCCCCCGCCCCGGGCCGCCCTGGCGATCCCCGGACTCACCCCGTTCCGTACGTCCGTCGACGAGTTCTACCGGGTCGACACCGCGCTCACGCTGCCCCGCATCGACCCGCGCGACTGGACGCTGCGGATCCACGGCATGGTCGACCACCCCGTCGAGCTGTCCTTCGCCGACCTGCTCGCCCAACCGCTGGAGGAGCTGGACCACACGCTGTCCTGCGTCTCCGGCGAGGTCGGCGGGCCCTACGCGGGCACCACCCGCTGGCTGGGTGCGCCACTGCCCGCGCTGCTGCGCCGCGCCGGGATCCGCGCGGGCGCCGACCAGCTGCTCGGCCGCTCGAAGGACGGGATGACGATCGGCACGCCGCTGGAGTGCGTCCTCGACGGCCGTGCCGCGCTGCTCGCGGTGGCCATGGACGGTGCGCCCCTGCCCGTGGCGCACGGCTTCCCCTGCCGCAGCGTGGTCCCCGGCCTCTACGGGTACACCTCCGCCACCAAGTGGCTGGTCGACCTGGAGGTGACCACCTTCGCCGCCCGCGACCCCTACTGGGTGCGGCGCGGCTGGGACCGGACCGGCGAGGTGCGCACCGCCTCCCGCATCGACGTACCGGCCGCCTTCGCCCGCGTCCCGGCCGGGGAGGCCACGGTCGCGGGCACGGCCTGGGCCACCCACCGCGGCATCGCCGCCGTGGAGGTCCGCGTCGACGGCGGGCCCTGGCAGCAAGCCCGACTGACGGCCGACACGGGGCCCGACGTGTGGCGCCAGTGGCACCACACCTGGACGGCGGCCGCCCCGGGCACCCACCGCCTGGAGGTCCGCGCCACCGACGCCACCGGCGCCGTGCAGGAGGAGACCCGCAGACCGCCCTTCCCCTCCGGGGCGACCGGCTGGCACAGCACGGTCGTCACGGTCCACTGACTGACCCCGAAGCGCGGCGGGCCCTCTGCCGCGTGCGACACGACACCAGCGCCCGACACGACACCACCGTCCGGCACGACACCACCGTCCGGCACGACACCACCGTTCGACACGACACCACCGTCCGTCACAACACCGCTGTCCGAGAAGAGAAGAAACCGATGACCGCCATCCAGCACCGCAAGCCCTTCACCGCCCTGCTCGTCGGAGGCATCCTCGCCGCCTCCCTCACCGCCTGCGGCGGGGACGACGGAGCCAAGGCGTCCGACACCGCCGCCGGTGCGGCCACCACGGCCGCGGCCACCGCCCCCGCTGCGGCCCCCATGGCGGACCCCGCAGCCGACCGGGCGACGGCCGGGCAGCCGTTCGGCACCGCCTGCGCCGCCGTGCCCAAGGACGGCGCGGGTTCCTTCGCCGGCATGGCCGCCGACCCGGTCGCCACCGCGGCCTCGCACAACCCCCTGCTCTCCACCCTGGTCGCCGCCGTCACCAAGGCCGGACTCGTGGACACCCTCAACTCGGCGAAGGACATCACCGTCTTCGCCCCCACCGACGACGCCTTCGCCAAGCTGCCGAAGAAGGACCTCGACGCCGTCCTCGCCGACAAGGACAAGCTCACCAGGATCCTCACCTACCACGTGGTGCCCCAGCGCCTCTCCCCCACCACGCTGACGGGTGCTCACAAGACCCTGGAGACCCACGAGGTCACCGCCACCGGCAGCACTCCCGACTTCACCGTCAACGGCTCCGCCAAGGTGCTGTGCGGGAACGTGCAGACGGCCAACGCCACCGTCTACATCGTCGACACCGTTCTGATGCCCGCCTCCTGACCCGCCCCGAACCGCTGTCCCCGGTCCTCCCCGTGGCCGGGGACAGCACCGTTTCCCCCTTCCCCGGCGGCTTCCCCACGCCCCGACAGCTACCCCGTGCCCCGACGGCCTCCTCACGCCCGGGCCCGGGGCCGGGGCCGGGCCCGGGGCGCACCCGGTATCCGGAACCGGCCAATCCGCCCCGGCCGTCGCGGCGAATCAAGGGCAGGAAGGTTCCCCGGCCCCGGAAGCCCCGTCGGCCGGCCCCCTCACCTCACATCCACGTCTCAGGAAGGAGGTGTACAACCATGCACGCAACGCGAATCCGGCGCCCGCTGGCCGTCGCCATGGCCGGCGCCCTGCTGGCCGGCGGCGCCGCCCTGACGACCGCCACCTCGGCCTCCGCGGCCCCGACGGTCGCCACGTCCACCGTCCAGACGCATCAGCACGGCCATGGCACGTGCACCTGGCACCCCGGCTGGTGGGAGAACAAGCTCGTCCCCGGGCACTGGTCGAAGGCCTGGCACTCCGGCTCGTGGCAGAACCAGTGGCAGCCCGGCTGGTGGGACGGCCACCACCAGTGGCACCAGGGCTACTGGCACCAGGTCTGGCACGAGGCCGGCTGGAAGAACCTCTGGCAGTCCGCCCACTGGGAGAAGGTCTGGCACGACGGCTACTGGAACTGCTGGCACTGACACCCCGTCGTCGGCCGGTCGGCAGTCCGCTGCCCCGGCCGGCCCGCCTCACCGGCCCCCGATCGCGGCACCGCCGCTCGGGGGCCGCGCCCCGCACAACACCACCGCCGCCCGCCCCGTCCGACGGACGGGACACGAAGGACCGGCCGACCATGAACACCGCGACCCAGACCCCGCCGATCCACCCGAACAGGATCCGCCCTTCCACGGACAGCGTCTGTCTGTCCTTCCCCAACGACGCCCGGTGCGCGGCCCGACTCCGCTCGACCACCCGCGCCTTCCTGCGCCGCACCCGCCCGGGCGACCGTTCCCTGCTCGCCGACGCCCTGCTCGTCGTCACCGAGCTGGCCGCGAACGTCGTCCAGCACACCGACGGCCCCGGGCGCCTCACCCTGACCTCGCACCGGCACGCCATCGGCATCGACGTCAGCGACACCAGCCGGACCCCGCCCGCGGTCGTCCCCCTGTCCTCGGAGAACGTCCACGGCCGAGGGCTCCTCCTGGTCGCCGCCCTCACCGACAGCCTCACCCTGACGCTCGACCCCGGCAGCGGCAAGACCGTCCACGCCCTGCTGCCCGACCGGTCCGCGGCACCGCTCCCGCGCCCGTCGGCGCGACCGTGCCGCACCTGGTGACGGGCAGTCCCGGCCCGGCGGCCGGGACCGGGGCGGCACGAAGAAGTGGATGCGGTGTGCCCTCACGGTGGGGGGGTGGTGGTCGGCGCTTCCGGAACGCTCGTCATAATTACTCCGCCTGCGATCCACGCGGGCCGTTCCGCCCCCGTCGGGCCCGGGCCCGACGGGTCGGGCTCCCGCTCCCCCTCGGAGGACCGCACCGTGCGACCCACTCGCGCCAAGGGCCTGCTCGCCGCAGGCCTCGTCACCGTGCTCGGTGGCCTGCCCGCCGCCACGGCTTCCGCCGCCACCGGCCCGGTCGGCTCGAGCGGCGAGGAATCCGGGGTGCTGCGGGTCGACGCCGGGGACCCGACGTGCTCGGACACCGCGACGGGCACGGCGACGAAGCCGTTCTGCTCCGTCGACGCGGCCGCCGCGGCGGCGCTGCCGGGCCAGACCGTCCAGGTGGTCCGGTCCTCGTACGGCGCCGGGACCGTGATCACCAAGTCCGGCGAGCCCGGTCGGCCCCTCACCATCAAGGGCTCGGTGGACGGCGACATACGGCTGTCCGGTGTGCACGATGTCGTCCTGCGGTCGATGAACGCGCGGGAGATCCAGGTCACCGGTTCGAACCGGGTCACCGTGGTCCGCGCCGACGCCTTCGGGATCAAGGTCACCGACTCCCCCGGGACGACTCTTACCAACAACACGGTCGCCGACGGCTGCACCGCAGGCATCGAGCTGGCCGGCGACTCCTCCGGCTCCAGCGTCTTCAACAACCTGGTGCGCAACCACTTCTCGCCCGCCGCGCCGTACAACTGCCCGAACCCCTCGGGCGCGGAGATCGTGGTCTCCGCCCTGTCGGCCAAGGACACCCGGGCCGGCTCCAACACCGTCGCGCCGTACTGGACGAACTTCGGCAGCGGAACGCCGTACCTCTGGGCCGGCGCCGCGCACTCCACGCCCGAGTCCCTCGCCGCCGCAACGGACGGCCGGGCCGGCACCCACGACCACGTGCTGCCGCACTGGCAGGACGGCAACGCCGCGAACAGCGAGGTCGTCGACTCCGCCGACGAGAACGCGCCGGGCTTCGTGCCGGCCGCGCACCCGGCCGACGACCCGTCCCGCCCGAACCTGGGCACCGGCCTCGGCTACCACGACCGCGGCGCGAGCGAGCGCCAGGAGCCCATCACCACCGCCCAGTTGGCGGCCGACCACCGGCAGGCCCCGTACGGCACCGAGATCACGCTGACGGCGACCACCGGCCCGGAGACGGCGCACTGGCCGACCTCCGTGATGACCTACCGCTACGACTTCGGCGACGGCACCCCCTCGGTCACCTCCGACTCCCCGTCCGTCAAGCACGTCTACACCAAGGCGGGCACCTTCTACGCGAACGTCACCGTGGACACCGGCGGCGGGCAGCCGTTCACCGGTCGGTACGCGGTGCAGGTGAAGAGCACGGTCCCCGGGCCGCTGACCGCCCGCGCCACCGTCCAGCAGGTCGTTCCGGACCAGTTCGACACCTCCGACGCGCCGCCGCTGGGCGTGCGGCTCGACCCCTCGGCGACCTCCTCGCCGTGGCCGGTCGCCAAGCTCGTGGTGGACTACGGCGACGGCTCCCCCGCCGTCACCCGCAACGCCCTCGACCCGGTCGTCCACGGGTACGCCTCGCCGGGCGACTACACGGTCACCGTGACGGTCACCGACACCGCCGGCCGCACCAGCACCGCCGCCTACCCCTTCCGGGCCGCGTACGCCCCGACCGGCTTCCTGCGCACCCAGCCGTACCGGCTGGCCGACACCCGCGAGGACGCGAACCTGGACCTCACGGGCGGCCGCGAGGTGCCCTTCACCCTGCCGACCGGTACCGCGCCCGGGGCGAACGGCGTGCCGGGCAATGTCTCCACGGTCGTCCTGAACGTGACCGTCACCGAGGCCACCGAGGACACCCACCTCACCGTCTGGCCGACCGGCCAGCCGCGCCCGACCACTTCCAACGTGAACGTGGCCGCCGGCCGCACCTCGTCCAACCTCGTCACCGTGCCGATCGGCGACGCCAAGCGGATCAGCACCATGCTGAACGCCGGCCGCGCCGAGGTGATCGTCGACGTCGTCGGCTTCTACCGCCCCAACGGCGGCGACCTGTTCACCCCGCTGTCGCCGAACCGGCTGGTGGACACCCGTGACAGCGCCAAGCTCGGCTGGGGCGAGACCCGCGCGGTGAAGGTCGCCGGCGTCGGCGGTGTCCCGACGGACGCCACCTCCGTGGTGCTCAACCTGACCAGCACCGAGACCGCCGTCGACACCCACCTCAAGGTGTACCCGGGCGGCGGGAGCAAGCCGGTCAGCTCCAACCTGAACCCGGAGCCCGGCAAGGACAAGTCCAACCAGGTCGTCGTCCCGGTCGGTCCGGACGGCACCGTCAACGTGTACAACAACGCCGGTTCGACGCACGTCGTCCTCGACGTCTTCGGGTACTACGCCCCGAACGGCAAGGCCAGGTTCACGCCGACCGTGCCCGTGCGCCTCACCGACACCCGCGACACGCCGTTCGCCAAGCCCGGCCCGGACAGCACCACCGTCGTCGGCGGCATCCCGGCCGGCGCCCGGGCCGCCGTCCTGAACGTGACGTCCACCAACACCACCGACGACAGCTACCTCACCGTGCACGCCCACGGCGCCCCGCGCCCCGGCACCAGCAACCTCAACCTGCTGGCCGGCCAGACGGTGCCCAACCACGTCACCACCCCGGTCGGCGCGGGCGGCACGGTCGACGTCTACAACCACGTCGGCAGCACCGACATCATCGCCGACCTGTTCGGCTACTTCACCGACGCCTGGCCGACCCAGGGCTGACGGCACGCGGCCTGTTCGGCGGCGCGGCGGCAACCGAAAGGCTGCCGCCCCGCCGCGGTGCTCCGTCCCGGGCAGTTCTACCGGTCGGAAGCGGTCCGGGCCCCGTCCTCCACTCCGAGCGCGAAGATCTTCACGGGGTCGTCCGGCCCCCGGTACGCGCGGGCGAGGAAGTCCTCGACGATGTCGTGCGGTCGGTCGAGGAAGAGCAGGGGCGCCCGGAACGGGATGTCCTCGCGTCCGCCGGAGACGAACGACATGCGCAGCTGCGCCGCCTGGTCGTCGTGCCACAGGTACACGGTCCCGGGCCGTCCCGTTCCGTCCGACGCGGCGTCCCGGACCCAGGCCCGCACCGCCTCCACCAGGGCGGCCGCCAGTTCGAGCGGGTCGATGCCGTCGGGCCCGTCAGTCCCGTCAGTCCCGTCAGTCCCGTCAGTCCCGTCAGTCCCGTCGGGCTCGCGGCTCGGCGGGGCCGGGAAGTACTCGATGTTCTCCAGGGCTTCCTCGACGAGGTTCCCTTCCCCGCGCCAGACACCGGCGCCGGCCGCCTCCCGTACGAGGTCCAGCAGCGTCGAGGAGTTCATTCCCGGATTCCTTTCCCGTGTCGGCCCGGCCCGGCGCGGCTCAGGCTGCGCCCTCGCGTCCGCTCGGCAGCGGCTGCTCCTGCTCCTCCGCGGCGACCTCGGCCTGCACGCCCCGGCGGAGGCCGACGATCGCCACCAGCGCCGCCACGGCCATGATGACAGCCATCCAGTGGAAGACCGTCTGGGTGGCGTGGGCGAAGTCCTCCCGGAAGAACTGCGGGACGGCCGCGGCGCTCCCGCTCCCGCCGCTCTGCGTCTGGACCTGGGAGAGGTGGGCGGCCGTGGCTTCCGCCTGGTCCTGCGGCAGGCCCTGGGCGACCAGGGAGTCGGTCAGCCGAGTCCGCAGGTCGGTGACCAGGACGGTGCCCAGCACCGCCAGCCCCAGACTGGCGGCGTAGTTGCGGACCGTCTGGGTGATGCCGGTCGCCTCGCCGTAGGACAGCCGCGAGGCCCGGTTGACCGCGTCCGTGCTGGCGGGCGAGAGCATGAAGCCCATGCCGGCGCCCGCCAGCACGACGTCCCACTGCTGCTCACTGAAGCTCAGCGAGGTCACGTCGCCCGCCCACAGGTGGAACCCGATCGCGGCCAGCACGCACCCCAGCACCACCGGGCGTTTGGCCCCGCCCCGGTCGAGCATCCGGCCGCCGATCTGCGAGGCGATCACGAAGCCGATGAAGAACCAGAGCAGGAAGACGCCGGCCTCCGAGGAGGAGTCGCCCAGCGCGATCTGCGCGTACTCGCTGGAGAAGAAGAACACCGGGACGAAGACCAGCATCGAGATGCCGAGCACCAGATTCTGCACCGAGAACGCGCGGATGCGGAAGATGTCCACCTTGATCAGCGGCGAGGCGGTGCGCTTCTCGACGAACGCGAAGACGACCAGCAGCGCGACTCCGGCCGCGATGCAGAGCCCGATCGCCGGGTTGGACCAGCCCCAGACCTGCGACTGCTGGAACCCGAAGACGCTCAGCGCGACACCGCCGGCGATCAGGGCCAGGCCCCGGTAGTCCATCGGCGCCGGGCGACTCTCCGTCACCGGCTTGGAGATCGCGACCAGCACCAGCGCGACGGCCGCCACCGGCAGGTTCACCCAGAAGATGGCACGCCAGGTCCACTCGGTCAGGTAGCCGCCCAGGACCGGTCCGATCGCGGTCAGACCGCCCGCGATACCGAAGAACAGGGCCAGCGCCCGCCCCCGCTCGCGCAGTGCGAAGCTCTGCACCACGATCGCCAGCGCCGCCGGGAACATGATGGCGCCGCCGAAGCCCTGGACGGCACGGAAGGTGATCAGCCACGCCTCCGCCAGGCTCCCGGTGGGGGTGAGGCCGCAGCAGGCCGAGGCGCCCGCGAAGACCACCACCCCGAGCACCACCATCCTGCGGTGGCCGACGGTGTCGGCGAGCCGGCCGCCGAAGGCGAAGAACGCCGCCAGGGTGAGCAGGTAGGCGTTGACCGCCCACTGCACGCCCGTACTGGTCAGCTTCAGCTCGTACTGGATGTTCGGCACGGCGATCGACACGATGGTCTGGTCGATGAAGGTCATCGCGACGGCGAAGATCATCGCCGCCAGCACCAGGTAGCGCGAGGATCCGCCGGCGGGAGCAGCGGCCATCACTGTGCCTCCGGGGGCGCGTCCGCACGTCGACTGCCGGCGGACCACCTGTGGGGCGGGCCGTTCGTCGCCGAACGGACCCGGGTTCCTGCCGTTGGTTCGGCGACTCCCATGCTAACGACCGGCCCGGGGCGACGCCTGCCGGACCGGCGGCGGGGCGCGGACGTGCGCCGACGTGCGCTGCGGCGACGTGCGGGCCGGTGCGGTCAGTGCTCCGCGAGCGCGCCCGGCACGCTCTGCCGGCGGTGCTCGCGCGGTGTCAGCCCGTACGCCTCGCGGAAGGCCCGGCCGAACGCGGACGGGTTCGCGAAACCCCAGCGGGCGGCGAGGTCCCGCACCGAATGGTGGGCCAGCTCCGGCCGGGCGAGGTCGGCACGGCAGCGTTCGAGGCGGCGACGGCGGATCAGCCTGCTGACGCTCTCCTCCTCGTGCTGGAACAGCAGGTGCAGCGAGCGCACGGAGATGTGGTGGCGCTCGGCGATCGTGCCGGGCGCGAGGTCGGGGTCGTCGAGGTTGTGCTCGATGAACACCTTCACCCGCTCCAGCAGGGCCCGCGCCTGCGCCCCGGCGTCGACCTCGCGGCCGGCGTCGGCGTGCTCGGCCAGGCAGACGGCGGCGAGGTCCCGGGCGATCGCGCCCAGCCGCCCCAGCTCCTCCGGCCCGCACTCGGCGGCGTGCTCGCCCAGGGAGGTGAGGAAGCGGACCAGGATCGCCCCCGTCCCGCGCTGGGCGGGGATCCGCCGGGCGAGCAGTCGGTCGGCCTTGTCGGGGTTGATCAGGAGCTCCTTCCGGGGGATGTGCAGGACGAGGCAGCGGCTGGTCCCCTGCTCGTCCCGCGTCCCGGCCTCGAACGGCCGCGAGGTGTCCCAGAGCACCAGCTCGCCGCCCACCGGACCGGATTCGCTACCGCGCTGGGAGATCCACATCGGGTTCTCCCCGTCGACCAGGGCCAGCTGGTACTGCTCGGGATCGCTGCGCCGGGTCAGCGCCGCCGGCCGGCGCGAGTGCAACGCCGGGTGGGTGTGGACCGACACCTCGACCGGACCGAGACTCAGGAAGGCCGCCTCCGCCTTGAAGTCGGCGGCCTGCGGACTGCTGACCGCCACCGGGACCACGTCACGGGCGACCATGTCGGTGAACCACTCGAACCGGTCCGCCGCCGGCACCCCGGCATTGGACATCGTCGACCACACGTACTGACCCCCCGTCATCCCGACCACGCACGGCGGCCGAACCCTCGTCCAGTGTAGTTTCCGCACGTCACCGGCCTGCCCCTGACCCGTCGTCCGCTCGCGCCGCTACGGAATCCGGCTCGCGACAACCGCCGGGGCGGAGGGCGCGGTGAGGATCTCGGCGGCCCGGAGGAGCGGATGGGTGAGGTGGAAGAGCCGGAGCTCGTCCACCTCACCGCCGTAACGGGGGGCCGGTCGGACGGGTTCTGCGACGTTCACGACCCTCTCCCGTGTCGAACTGACGAACAAATAGACGAGCGGTTCTCACGCTACCTGTCGCACAATGGTCCGATGAAAGGCATTTTTTCCTCACCCGGGCCCGTCGTCCTCGGTGTGGACGACCTGCGGCCGCTCCCGCAGGCGACGCGGATCGCCCGGACCAGTCGGGAGGGTGTCCGGCTGCTGGAGGAGCACCGGGACCGCTACGTGGACGAGCTGTGGCTCGACCACGATCTCGGCGGCGACGACACCGTGATGCCGGTGGTGACCCTGCTGGAGCAGGCCGCCTTCGACGGGCGGCCGTTCCGGATCGGTGAGGTGCTCGTCCACAGCGCCAATCCCGTCGGCGCCGCGACCGTGGTCCGGTCGCTCGCGCGCTGGGGCTACCGCGTCCGGCGGGCGTCGGCCGAGGGCCGGTCCGCCGGCTCCTGACCGACCGCGCGGCCCGGCCCCGATGCCGACCGCCAACGACATCAGGGCCTCGCGGCGGGCCGGCGCCCTTCGCCGACCACGGACCGGACCCCGGACCCGGCGGGGACTCCTGCTGTCCGGGCCCGGGGGCGGGCGGCCTCGATCGGGCAAACCCGCTGATGAGAGGATCGCGGGGGCGACCACCGGTCGCCGCCGTCCGGCCCCGCGGGGACCGGACGGGCGATCGGGACACACGGAGCAGGGACACATCGTGCGGGGGCGCAGTACGGAGCGGGAGCGGATCGGCGGGCTGCTGGCGGACGGCCGCCGGGGGAACAGCGGCGCGCTGCTGCTGCACGGTGAGGCGGGGATCGGCAAGAGCGCCCTGCTCGACTGGGCCGCCGGGCAGGCCGGGGGTGCCCGGGTGCTCCGGGTGGAGGGCATCGAGTCGGAGATGGAGCTCGCCTACGGCGGCCTCCACCAGCTTTTCCTGCCCGTGCTGGACCTCGTCGACGGCCTGCCGCCGGCGCAGGCCGCCGCCCTGCGGGCGGTGTTCGGGCTCACCGCCGACGAGGTGCGGGACGGCTTCACCGTCGGCCTCGCGGTCCTCACCATGCTGTCGGAGGCCGCCGCCGACGGGCCGCTGCTCTGCCTGGTCGACGACGCGCAGTGGGTCGACCAGCCGTCGGTGGACATGCTGACCTTCGCCGCGCGCCGCCTGCGCGCGGAGGGCGTCGTGATGCTCTTCGCCGTCCGCGACGGGGCCCCGGGCGCCACCGTGAAGGGCCTGCCGGGGCTGCTCGTCGAGGGTCTGGACCGGACCACCGCCGCCGAACTGCTCACCGGGCTGCCCCCGTACGCCGCCGATCGCGTGCTGGAGGAGGCCGGGGGCAACCCGCTGGCGCTGATCGAGCTGTCCGCCGCCCTGACGCCCGCCCAGCGCGCCGGCCGGCTGGGCCCGCTGGCACTGCCCGAGACGGCCGCCGCACTGCGCGGCCGGATCCAGGACGGCTTCCTGGAGCAGGTCGGACGGCTGCCCGAGGCCGCACGGCTGGTGCTGCTGGTGGCGGCCGCCGACGACACCGGGAGCCTCGGCACGGTGCTGGAGGCCGCCCGGGAGCTCGGTGCGGGCGTCGAGGACCTCGAACCCGCCGAGCGGGCCGGACTGGTGGTCCTCTCCGGCGAACTGGTGCGCTTCCGGCACCCGCTGGTGCGCTACGCCGCGTACCGGAGTGCCCCGCTCGCCCGCCGGATCGCCGCCCACCGGGCGCTCGCCGCGGCGCTGGGCGAGGCCGGCCAGCCGCACCGCCGGGCCTGGCACCTGGCCGCCGCGGCGACCGGCCCGGACGAGGGGGTCGCCGAGGAACTGGAGCGGGTCGCCGAGTGGGCCGGGAACCGGCAGGCGATGGCCTCCGCCTCCGCCGCGTACGAGCGCGCCGCCCAGCTGACCGCGGACCGGGACCTGCGGGCCCGCCGCCTGGTCCAGGCCGCCCGGAAGGCCGCCGACGCCGGCCAGGACGAGCGCTGCGGCGCCCTCGCCGACCAGGTGCCGCTGCCGCTGGCGGACCAGGAGGTGGCGGCGGACTTCGCCCGGGCCAGGGCAGTGGTCGAGCTCGGCTACCGCAGCCCGGCGGCGGCCGCCCGGATCCTGCTCGACAGCGCGGACACGACCGGTGCCGGACACCCGGGGGCGACGGCCTCGCTGCTCGTCGACGCCGTCCACGCGGCCTACTCGGGCGGGGACGCGGCGCTGATGGCGGAGGTCGCCGCCCGCGCCCCCGGGCTGCCCGTGCTCGCCGTGCCCGCCCTGCTGTTCGGCGGGGACGCGCCCGACGTGCCCGGCGCGCTCGCCGCGCTGCGCCCGCTGGTGGCGGCCACGGACGCGGCGGGTACCGGGGAAGCGGGCACGGACGCCCCGGGGGTGATGGAGCGGCTGATGACCGGCATCCACTGCCTGCTGGCGGGCGATCACCCGACCGCCCGCCGGGTGGCCCTCGGTGCCGTCGCCCACTGCCGGGACCAGGGCATCAGCGGCTGGCTGCCCACCACGCTCGATCTGCTGGTCCGCACGGAGCTGGCACTGGGCCGGCACGAGGAGGCCACGGCCCGGGCCACCGAGGCGCTCCGGCTGGCCGAGTACTACGACCTCGCCCATCGGGCCTCCCACCTGCGCGCCGCCCTGGCGCTGGCGGCCGCCGTCCGGGGCGAGGAGGAGCAGGTCCGGGCCCTGACCGAGGAGGCCCTCGGGTACGCGCGGCCGCGCGGCGTGGGCCGGGCCGCGGCGGACGCGCTGTGGGCCAGGGGTCTGCTCGAACTGGGCCTGGGCCGGGCGCAGGCGGCCCTCGACGAACTGACGGCGGCCCGGCAGGAGATCGGTCATCCGCTGCTCTGCCTGCCCCTGCTGCCGGACCTGGTGGAGGCTGCGGTCCGGGCGGGCCGCCCGGAGCGGGCGGCGCAGGCGGCGGGTGTGCTCGACGAATGGGCCGGCGCGCTGGACCGGCCCGCGCTCGGCGCGCTGGCCGCCCGGTGCCGGGCGCTGACCGGCCCCGACGGTTCGGCCGAGGAGCACTTCACCACCGCGCTCGCACTGCACGGCGACGGCGGCGACGGGAACGGGAACGGGAATACGGACGGGGACGGAGACGGGGACGGGAACGCGTTCGACCGGGCCCGCACCGCGTTGCTGTACGGGGAGTGGCTGCGCCGTCTGCGTCGGCAGCTCGACGCCCGGGAGCAGCTGCGCGCCGCGCTGGACGGCTTCGAGGCGCTCGGCGCGCGGCCCTGGGCCGAGCGGGCCAGGTCGGAACTGGGCGCGGCCGGCGGGGAGACCGTGCTGACCACCCGGCAGGACGGGCCGATCAGCCTGCTCAGCCCGCAGGAGCGGGAGGTGGTCCGGCTGGCCGCCACCGGGGCGAGCAACCGGGAGATCGCGGCGCAGCTGTTCCTCAGCCCGAGGACGGTCGGGCACCATCTGTACCGGGCCTTCCCCAAGCTGGGTGTCGGCTCCCGGACCGAACTCGCGGCCCTGCTGGCCGCCTGAGGCCGAACGGCCCCAGGGGCTGGCGCCCCCGGAGAACGACCGGGCCGCTCAGGAGGCCGGGGCCGCTTCCGGGGCCGACCAGACCAGGCGGGTCTGGGCGACCCGGTAGCCGGCCCGGGCGAAGGCGGCGGCCATCGGGGCGTTGTCGGTGTCCGTGGTGGCCGTGATCAGCTCGGCCCCCGCCTCCACCTGGACCCGGGTGATCTCGGCCAGCACGTCGTCGACGTACCCCCGGCCGCGCAGTTCGGGGACCACGCCGAGGTAGCCGACGTTGCGGTTGTACGGGGTCGCCGACGGCAGGGCCAGACCCGCCACCTCGCCGTCGGGGGTGCGGGCGATCCGCCACCAGGAGCGCTCCCCCGGGCAGCCGAGGTAGAAGTCCACCTCCTCCTGGGCGGCGGCCTCGACCCCCATCAGGGCGACATTGCGGCGGGTCTCGCCGTCCAGGCTGCCCTCCGCGATCCGCCGGAAGACGTCGAGGAACTCCTCGTCCGTGCCCTCGGTGAAGGTCAGCCGCCCGCTGGAGGCGGGCAGTCCGGCGTCGGGCGTCCACTCCAGGCGCAGCCGTTCCACCACGTCGGTGAGCCCGGCGGCCAGCGCGGCGTCGCGCCGCCAGTCGGTGGCCGCGACGGCGGCGGGGTCCTCGCGCCAGCCCTGCGGGAGCGTCAGGTTGTAGAGCGGGAGCTTGGCCGCGCCCTGCTCGGCGAAGGCCCGCAGGCCGGCCCGGACCAGTTCGGCGCCGAGCGCGGCGCGGTCCTCCACCGAGGGGTCGACGTACAGGCAGTCCAGGGCGAGCGGGTGTTCGCCGGTGGCGTGGCCCCACCACAGGGCGCGGGCCAGGACCCGGCCGTCCTGTTCGGCGATCCAGGTCCACTCCGGCCGGTACATGCCCTCCTTCAGTTCCTCCAGGTAGCGGTCGGCCTCGATCCAGCCGACCGGCTCGTCCACCGTGACGGCGGTGACCAGCTCGAGGTCGGCCTCGGTGGTGGGGCGCAGCTGCATACGGTTCTCCTTGGTGTAGGTGGTGAGGGTGACGCCGGAGCTGAAGACCCGGGAGTCGGTGAGGGTGAAGGCGGTGGGCCGGAACGGGGCGCGGAACAGCGGGATGCCGGAGCCGGTGGCCACCGGGTGGCGCTCGACGACCAGTTCGTCGATCTCCTCGATCAGCTGTCCGGCGAGGTCCGCGCCGCCGCACAGCCAGATGCCGGCGCCGTCGCGGGCCTTGAGCGCGCGGACGAAGGCCACCGGGTCTCCCGGGACGAGCTCCACGGCGGGGTCGACGCCGTCGAGGGTGCCGGAGAAGTCCAGGGTGTCGGAGAAGAGGTACTGGGTGAGGTGCGGGTAGAGGCTGGTGCCCTCGGCGGCGCGGCCGGAGTCGTAGCCGGCGCGGTCCATCAGGACGGTGTCGAAGCGCCGGCCGGCGGTGGGGTTCGGAGCCCCACTGCCGTGGACCGGGACGGTCTCGGGGTACTCGGCCAGCCGTGCGGCGGCGAGGTCGCCCTCGAAGGGGAGGAAGTCGGACTTGCCGTCGGGCCCCGCGACGAAGCCGTCGAGGGTGGTACCGACGTAGTAGGTGAGCTGGCGCACGCGGCCTGCTTTCGTTCTCGGTGCTGGGGTGACGTCACTGACACTAGGTCGGCCGCCGGACGACCGGCTTCAGTCATGCCGACGTAATGTGACCGGTCGCCGACCGGGCCGACCACGGTCGCGGGCCCCGCACGCGACGCCCGCGCGGGACGGCTGCGCCTTCGGCTGTCGGAGCGTGAGCCGGTGCCGAGCCTGCCCGCGCACCGGACGGGTGTGACGACCTGACGGATGGGGCGCTGTTCAGCACCCCGGGCGGCTGGTGCGCTCAGGCGGCGGACGGGTGGTTCGCGCGGTGGCGGCGGACGGCGTCGCGGTTGGCGCATCGCTGGGAGCAGTAGCGGCGGCGGCCGGTGCGGGTGGTGTCGGCGAAGATCGTGTCGCACTCCGCGACGGCGCACCGGCCGAGCCGGTGCATACCGCGTCCCACCAGGTGCAGCGCGGTGCCGACGCCGATCAGCGAGAACAGCATGGCGCCGAGCGGCAGGTCGTCGTCGCGGTAGTGCAGGTGCCAACCGTCGCCGGTGTGGTCGGTGAGCCGGGGGTGGGCCGTGCCGGCGGCGAGCATCAGGTTCAGCCTGGCGGCCCGCTCGCGCTCGTCGGCGGCGTCGACGACGGCCTCCCAGGCGTCCAGCACCGCGTGGACGTGCGGCAGGTCGTCGGCCGCGAACGGTCCCTCGACCACCAGCCCGGCCGCGCGGCAGCGGTCCACGAGTTCGTCGACGCTCCTCGGCCGCTCGTTCGCCAACTCGGCGGCCAGGTTGACGGCGTCCTCGCCGTAAGGGTTGAGGTGCATAAGACCATTACAGCAGTCTGATCGGCATGAGTCATCACACCGACGTCCCGACCGACGTCCCGGGCTGGCCGTCCCCGCTGCCGTACCGCTGGACGATCCTCGGGGTCGCCACCTTCACCCAGGCCGCCGCCTGCTTCTTCGTCCAGGGCATCGGGGCGATGGCGGTGCCCCTGCAGAACGCGCTCGACCTCAGCACGGCGCAGCTGGGGTTACTGCTCTCGGCCTCCCAACTGGTGCCACTGGTCGGCCTGCTGGTGGCCGGTGAGCTGCTGGACCGGTACGGCGAACGGTGGGTCGTCGGCATCGGGGCCGGGGTGGTCGCCGCGGGCCTGCTGGCGGGGAGCCTGGCCCAGGGGTACGCGTCGCTGCTCGTGGTGCTGCTCGTCGTCGGGGCGGGGTACAGCGCGATCCAGCCCGGCGGCAGCAAGTCGGTGGCGGCCTGGTTCGAGCCCTCCCGGCTCGGGTTCGCGATGGGCGTGCGGCAGGCCGGACTGCCGCTGGGCGGGGCGGTCGCGGTGGCCGTGCTGCCGCTGGTAGCCGCCGCGTCGGGGTGGCGGGTCGCCGTACTGGTGGGCGGGCTGGTCGCGCTGGCGGGGGCGGTCGCCTTCACGGTGCTCTACCGTCGCCCGCCCGGGACGGTGGCGAAGCGGTCGGCGGCCCCGGCCGCAGCGGCCCCCGTGTCGGCTCCGAGGTCGGCACCGAGGTCGGCACCGAGGTCAGCACCGTTGATGGACCGGCTCCGGCTGTTGCGCGAGCCCGCGATGGCGAAGGCGCTGCTGTCGGGCACGGCCATGGTCTCGGTGCACAGCGGTATCGGCGTCCTCGGCGCGCTGTACCTGCACGACGTGACCGGTCTCGGTGCCGGTGCAGCAGGTACCGTCCTGGTCGCGGCCCAGCTGGCGGGCATGCTCGGGCGGATCGGCCTCGCGGCGTGGAGCGACCGCAGCCGCGCGGGCCGCTACCGGCCGGTCCTGGCGAGCATGGTCGCGGCGGCGGCCGCGCTGGTGGCACTGGCGACCCCGCTGGGCGGGCATCCGCTCGCGGCCGCCGTGCTCTTCGCCTGGCTCGGCTTCTTCGGGATCGGCTGGTACGGACCCTGGGTCGCGCACCTGGCCGAGGCCGCCCCGCCCGGCCGGACCGGCTTCGCGCTCGGGCTCGTGATGGCCGTCAACCAGGTGGCCGTGATCCTCGCCCCGCCCGCGCTCGGCCTGCTGCGGGACACCACCGGCGGCTACACCGCCGCCTGGAGCGCCCTTGCCGTGGCGACGGCCGGGACGGTGGCGGTCACGGCCCGAGGGGGGAAGCGGCGCGGAGCGGGCGCCGACGACGCCGACGACGCCGCCGGCGCCGATGCGAGCCTCGTCGGTGCGACGGCATCGGCGCCCTCGGCGGCCTGAGGCCCCGAACCGCACGGGCCGACCCGCCCGGCTCCGGGCCTCCCCTCGGAGCTGCGGCGAACGAACCGAGGAGAGGCCGGGGCACCGGGGCCGGGTCAGTACCGCAGGTCGGCGGCGATCCGGCCGGCGTCCGAGAGGGTGCCGTCGGGCACGAAGGAGACCTGGGCGCCGGTGTCGAGGGCGCGCTCGATCACCTCGTCGACGATGTCCTCGCGCGCGCCCGACTGCTCGGCCTCGGCGGGCACCAGGTGGTCGCCCTCGTCGCGGACGGTGACCCGGAAGTTCTCCTCCACCACCAGCTGGGCGATCCGCCCCTCGGCGGCGGTCTGCCAGACCTCGTCCAGTCCGGCCGCGAACGCCTGGCGGCCCCGGGCCTTGTCCAGCCGGGCGAGGGCGTCGGAGATCCCGGCGTCCGCATGCGCGCGGACGGCGGGCTCGACCACCTTGCGGACCGTCTCGGCGTCCGCCTGGGCGAGGCCGCCGTGCGGGATCTGCGCGGTGGCGCCGCGGACGATCGGGCCGGCGCCGTCCAGCAGGGCGAGGGCCGCCGCCTCGCCGACCACGTACAGCGGGCGCGGGTCGGCCGCCAGCACCTTGCCGAGCTCGTTCTCCGCCTGCCGCAGGAAGGTCTTGGTCTCCTCGTCCTGGAAGGTGCTGGGCTTGTCGCCGATCCGCTCCTGCCGCTCCGGGTCGGGGTTCTCGTACTGACGCACCAGCGGGAAGCCGTGCCGGGTGTCCTCCGCGACCCGCTCGCTGTTGCCGCCCCACAGCAGCACCCGGTCGGCGGCGAGCGCGAGCACCCAGTGCGGCCGCTCGGCCGCCTGGGCGGCGACCAGGTTGCGGGTCAGGAAGGTGTCGGACAGCACCACCCGGGCGGGCGCGGTACGGCCCAGCGACCAGACGTGGTGCTCACCCGGCGCTACCAGGAGCGCCAGGCCGTCCTCGGCGTGCACCAGGTCGACCTCGGCGAGCGCCCGGTCGAGCTGCTCCAGCACATCGATCCGGACGGCGCGGGAGACCTCGGGATCCTCCTCGATCCGCTTCCTCGCCGCGGCCGCGAGGGTGCGCAGCCGGACCGGGTCCTGCGCGTTGTCGGGCTCCCGGCGGTGCGTGGGCATCAGGATCGACACGGCCGGATACGGCCTCGGGCGGCGCAGCTCGGTGAGGACGTCGGGGGTGAGAGCGGGGTACATGGGGGCCCTTTCCGAAGGTGGTTCGGCCTTCTGCGGGTGGACGCACACATCATGGATTTTGTCCCAATCGTCACCAATTTACCCATTGGTGGACCGGGTTGTGGGACCTCGCGCGCCCGTGCCGCCGCAGGACCTCCGCCGCCCGCCGGGTCAGGGCGGCGGCTAAGGGGCCGGCTCAGGGGGCCGGACCTGCGCGGCAGCCGCCCGGACCGCCGCCACCACCCGGTCCAGCGGCACCACCGTGGAGACGGTGACGCCCAGCGCGCCGACCGTGGCGCCGCCGCCCCCGCCCCTGCCCCGCACCGGCGCGGCCACCGTCACCTCGCCCAGCCGGAACTCCTCCGCGCAGACCGCGAGGCCCGTCGCCCGGACCCGGGCCAGCTGTCCGGCGAGCACACCCGGGGACACCACCGTGTGCCGGGTGTGCCGGGGCAGCTCGGCCGGCGGAGCGGCGAGCAGCACCTTCCCGTACGCCGTCGCGTGCGGCGGCGGCCGGTCCCCGCTCACCAGGCACAGCACCCCGTCCGCCGAGGGCCCGGCGAGCACCGCCAGGTCGGCGTGCCCACCGGTCCTGGCGCCCAGCGCCCGCAGGGCCGGGAGCGCCGCGTCGAGCAGCCCGCGCGGGCAGGGCGCCGCCGCGCCCAGCACCCGCAGCCGGAGCCCGAGCCGGTACCCGCCGTCCGCGCCCCGCTCCAGACCGCCCCACGCCACCAGCTCCCGCACCAGGCGCAGGGCCGTCGGCGCCGGGAGCCCGGTGCGCGCCGCGATGTCGGTGAGCCGCAGCACCGGCGGACCCTCGCCCCCGCCTCCGCCCTCGAACGCGTCCAGTACCGAGAAGAGCCGACCCGCCACACTCTCGCCCAACTCCCGCCCCCTGTCCCCTCGTCGGATTCCACTCGTTCCACTCAGTGGAAGTCCGGCCTTCCCCCGGCAGTCCGGGTCGTACCAGGCTCAACGCATGAACCTCGGTCTCGCTTCCGACACCCTGCTCTCCACCACCCGGGCCGTGCGCCACCGGCTCGACCTGACCCGGCCGGTGCCGCGCGCGCTCCTGGAGGAGTGCGTCGACCTCGCCGTACAGGCGCCGACCGGACGCAACCGGCAGCGCTGGCACTTCGTCGTCGTCACCGACCCGGCCCGCCGGGCCCTGCTCGCGGACCTGTGGCGGGCGGGCCTGGCCGTCCCGGAGGCCCACCAGCCGCTGCCCGACCGGGACGTGCGCCGGGCCGAGGTCGCGCCGGGCGTGATGGAGCGGGTGTACACGGGCGTCGACCACCTGTACCGGCACCTGCACGAGGTGCCCGCCTACGTCATCCCCTGTGTCGAGGGACGCACCGAGGGCCTCTCCGTCACCCACCAGGCCGGCACCTGGGGATCGATCCTGCCCGCCGCGTGGAGCTTCATGCTGGCCGCCCGCGAACGCGGCCTCGGCACCGTGTGGACGACCGGGAACCTGCCCCTGGAACGGGAGTTCGCGCAAGCCCTCGGCATCCCCTACCCCGAGGTCATGCAGGCCGCGTTCATCCCGGTCGCGTACACCCTCGGCACCGACTTCCGCCCCGCCCGCCGG
The DNA here is from genome assembly GCF_000710405.2 of Kitasatospora sp. MBT66. Lineage (NCBI taxonomy): Bacteria > Bacillati > Actinomycetota > Actinomycetes > Kitasatosporales > Streptomycetaceae > Kitasatospora > Kitasatospora sp. MBT66. Next base: position 694,493 of record NZ_JAIY01000003.1, read on the forward strand.
ATCCCGCGCGAGCAGGTGCTGCACTGGGACGGCTGGTGACGGGGCCGCGCCACCGGGGCGCGAAAATCCGTGGACGGATCGCCGGAGGACCGCGTACGGTGGCGCCACGCCTTGAGACCAACGGAAGGAGGCGAGTGCCGTGCAGTCCATACCTTTCCAGCGCTCCCTCTTCCGCTGTCCCGGCGTGCTTCACCAGTCCTGACCGGGAGCGCTCCAAGCAGCCTGTATCCCGGAGGAATCCATGACCGACACGGTCATCCGCACGCTTTCCGCGAGCGACGCCCACCTGTTCGACGCACACCCCGACCCCCTGGGCGCCCGCGAGGGCCACCGGCGCACCGCGTTCCGCCCCGACTGGCAGCGCGTCGCCCTGCGCGACGGCGAGGTCGTCGCGCGCGGCGCCTGGTGGGGCGGCCCCGAGGACGCGGAGCCCGTCAACATCAACTGGTTCGACGTGGACGAGGGCGAGGAGGAGGCCGGGGCCGAACTCCTGCGCTCCGCCCCCTGGCAGGTCGAACTCGAGATCAACCTGCCCGGCGACTGGCGGGACCGGCCCGAGCTGCGCGCCGCCGCCGAGGCGCGCTTCACCGCCGCCCGGGCCGCCGGGTACGAACTCCTGGTGGAGCGCTTCCTGTACCGCTGGACCTCGGAGCGCGGCCTGCCCGAGCGTCCCGGACGCCTGCGCTTCGAGGCCGAACCCGACGACGCCGTCTTCCTCGACGCCCTGCGCCGCATCCACTCCGCCACCCTGGACGCCCACGCCCTCCGCGCCGTCGCGGAGGGCGGCGTCGACCAGGCCGCCCAGGAGGAGCTCGACTTCTTCCACTGGTGCCCGTCCCCGCGGGAGTGGTGGCAGACCGCCCGCACCCCCGACGGCGACCTCGCCGGCATCCACATCCCCGCCCACAACCCCTCCGGCCCGACCATCGGCTTCATCGGCGTCCTCCCCCACCACCGCGGCCACGGCTACGCCTACGACCTCCTCGCCGAGTGCACCCACACCCTGGTCGACCACGGCGCCGAATCCATCACCGGAGCCACCGACCGCACCAACCACCCCATGGCCGCGAACTTCACCAAGGCCGGCTTCCCCGTCGTCCGCGAACGCATCAACTTCCACCCGGCGGACCGAACGGCCTGACGAGGAGTAGTAGAGGGCGTGCGGTCCGGGCCCGACTCCCGCGCCCGGACCGCACGCCGGGATGGGTCGCTCCGTGGGTGCGGTCACGGTTCGATGACTACCCGTCAGTTGTGTTCCGGGGCTTCGGGCGGGACGGCATGCTGGGGTGTGTGCGGGGGTCCGGGTGGGTGGCGCAGGATTCGCCTGCTGCGAGGTGCATTGACCGGGAGCCTCTACAGCCATCTCGTCCTGCCCGCCGCCGTGCTGGTCGACCTCCTCCTGCATCCGGACCACACGATCCGGTACCTCGGCGGCGTCCACCAGCGAAATCCGGGCGCGCCTCGTCGGCCCGGTCACCGACAGTACTCCGGCCCTACGGAACAGGACCACGATGCCGCTGATCGACCCCGCTCCTCCCGGCAAGGGAGCCCCCGTCGGGCTCGCGGTGGGCGCTTTGGTGCTCACGCTGATCGGCCTCTACCTGTGGCCGTGGTGGCCCTCCGGCTTCTCGGACCCGACCTTTCTGGAGTTCCGCCGGGAGTTCACGGACGGGCCCCCGCCCGTGACCTGGTGGGACTCCGTCTACTTCAGCTGGTTCCAGTACGGGTACCTGGTGCAGACCGTGGCCGTGCTCGTCCTGCCGTTCACGGTGGCGCGGCACGACCGGTGGCACTGGCTGTCGCTGGCGGCCGTGCTCACCTGCGGCTGGCAGCTGGCAGGTGTGCTCGGCAGTACCGTCTTCCGCACCACGCCCGCCCCGTTCCTGGGCCCGCTCGCCGGGATCCTCGCGCTGGTCGGCTGGCTGCTCGGCCGCCGGAAGGCGCCCCGCGTCGCATAGAGGCCAGGGCGGGGCAGAGGCCAGGCGGTCAGTGGCCGGTCGGGCCGGCGGTGGGCCGGGCGGCCTCGGCCAGCAGGGAGATCTCGGCCGCGACGGCCTCCGGGTCGGCGGGGACGGTGATCCGGGCGACGGTGTCCAGGCCCGGGTGGGAGCCGACGCGGACGGCCCGCTCGGCGTTCCGCAGCAGGTCGAAGTCGTTGATGTCGTTGCCGAAGGCGACGTACTCGGTGATCCCCATCGACGTCAGGGCCTCCCACTTCGTGGTCGTGCCCGGCGCGAAGTCGACGATCGCCTCGTCGAGGTGGTGGTTGACGGTCAGTCCCAGCCCGCGACCGGCCTCGGCGAGCGCCGGCAGGTCGGAGGCGCCGACGACCAGGAACTTCACCACCTCCGGGAGTTCGGCGAGGCCGACCCGCCGGGCGAGCCGGCCCTGGTCGACCCGGCCGCGGATCGGATGGTCCTCGGGCCCGGTGTAGGCGTAGTCCCAGGGGCCGTCCGCGAGGTAACTCGCCCCGTAGCGCGCGACCGCGTCCATCAGCGCGCCGAACCCGGCGGCGTCGAAGGCGGCCCGGGCCCGGACCTGGCCGCCGACCGAGACCAGGCTGCCGTTCCCGCCGATCAGGGTGGCGGCCGGGAAGGCTCCGTCGAGGACGGGCAGCACGTCCCGGACGGGCCGCGCGGACGCGAACACCAGCCGGTGACCGGCGCGTTCGCAGGCGTCGATCGCCGCGAGGATCCGCCGGTCGATCGTCCGGCCGTCGAAGCAGAGCGTGCCGTCGATGTCGAAGACCACCGTACGGGCGTGAAGGTTGATCATGATCGGATCATATCCGGACGAACCGGGCGGCCAGTGCCGCGCCGTCGGAGGTCAGGCGAGGTCGAGGAGTTGCTCGTAGAAGCCGCCGAAGCCGCGCCGCTCGTCGACGAGGTGGACCTCCAGGATCCAGTGGCAGCGCCAACCGGCCCGGTCGGTGCGGCGCAGCGGGTGCTCGTTGTCCGGGGTGATGTAGGACTCGGCCTTGGCCCCGTCGACGCTCTCGTGCGGGAACTCCCCCACCAGGTGGCCCGCGTGCCAGCCGCCCAGGACCCAGCCCCGTTCGGCGGCGAGCCGCTCCACGTGGGCGTGCAGTTGACGGCCCGTCACCTGCGGGTCCGCGTGGAAGGCCGCGCGGCCGCCGTCGAAGACCGCGGCCAGGTCGTCGCGCAGGCGGTGCTTGTGCGGGTCCTCGCCGAGGACGAAGGTGCGGCCGAAGTCCGCCTCGTACTCCTCGAAGATCGGGCCGAAGTCGGCGAAGGCGATGTCGTCCTCGCCGATGAGCCGGTCCGGCGGGTTCTCCTGGTAGGGGAACAGTGTGTGCGGACCGGAGCGGACGATGCGCTTGTGCCAGTGCTTGGTGGTGCCGAACATCTCGTTCGCGAGGTCCCGGACCAGGTCGCTGACCTCGCGTTCGCCGCGACCGGGTGCCACCAGGCCGCGCGCCTCGACCTCGGCGAAGAGGCGTTCGGCCTTGGCCTGGGCCTGGACGAGCCCCAGGGCGCGCAGTTGCTCGTCCATCCGGTCGGGTTCTCCCACGGTGCCGCTCCTGTTGCTGGGGCCGGGTGTCACGGGGTCGGGCCCAAAGGCCCACGAAGTCACGGGCTCACGGAGTCACGGGCTCTCGGGGTCACGGGTCACGGGCTCACGGGTCACGGGCTCACGGAGTCGCGCGCACGAGGACGAGCGACCCTTCGTAGGCGGCCCGCGTGCGCAGGTGGCCGTAGCGGCGCTCCCACTCGCCGGACTCCAGGTCCCGGCGGAGCCCGCGGTCGAAGCGTTCGCGCGCGCCGTCGTCGACGAAGCTCCAGGCCGAACAGGCCTGCCGGGCGGCGGGGTCGAGCAGCATCTCGGGGCGGCCGTAGTACGCCTCGTTGAAGCCGTCGGTGCAGTCGAGCGGGATCGGGACCGGCCGGACGGTGACGTCGCCGCCCAGGGCGGCGGCCAGTTCGTCGATCGGGGGGTAGCGGCGGGCCTCGGTGTCCAGCACCTCGGGCGCGTACTCGTACAGCCAGAAGTCGCGCACCAGCCGCGGGTCGCAGGTCAGCACGACGACCGGGCCGCGGGTGACGCGCCGCATCTCGCGCAGGCCCGCCCCGACGTCCTCCCACTGGTGCACGCTGAACAGCGTCATGGCGGCGTCGAACGCCGCGTCCTCGAACGGCAGGTCCCCGGCGACGGCGTCGACGGCCGGGGCGAGGTGGGCCGGGCGGCCGGCCCGCATGGACGCCGACGGCTCGACCGGCGTCACGACCCGGGCGGCACTCTCGTAGGAACCGGTACCGGCGCCGACGTTGAGCACGGTCAGCGCGCCGCCGAGGGCCTCGGCGATGACCTGCGCCACCCGGCTGTCGGGCCGGCGGAAGGAGGAGTAGCCGGAGCCGATGGCGCCGTAGTCGACGTCTCCGGCGCTGCCGTCCCGGGTGCGTGCGTTCATGGGTCCAGCCCTCCTTGGGTCGTGACCGGGTGCCGCGTCGGCCCGGGGCAATTCTCCCCCGGCTTCACCGACCCCGTGGAAGGATTTTGCATCCGCCAGGGTCGATAAGTAAAACACCTGGCAGATGCTTGTCATTTCGACCAAATGACTGGCAGATGCGACTGGCTCGAATCGTGCGGCCCTCCGAACCCCCCGGGGCGGACCGGCTCCGACGTTCGTGGCCAGGATCGAGGCCCGCCCGCACAACCGGAGGTCGCGCACCCATGGCCGGAACGGCAACCCAGCGTCTGTTCTCCTACGGCACGCTGCAGTTGGAGCAGGTTCAGCTCAGCAACTTCGGCCGGCCGCTGGACGGGCGGGCCGACGCCCTGCCCGGTTTCCGGCTGACCATGATCGAGATCACCGACCCCGAGGTGATCGCCGCCAGCGGCACCGACCGGCACCCCCTGGTACTGCCGTCGGCCGAGGCTGGGGACGCTGTCGAGGGCACGGTCTTCGCGATCACGGACGAGGAGCTCGCCGCCGCGGACGAGTACGAGGTCGACGACTACGCCCGCCACGAGGTGGTGCTCGCCTCCGGTACCAGGGCGTGGGTGTACCTCTCCGCCGCGTACAGCCCCGCCGGAGGCTGACCCCAGGCGGACCCCGGCGACCCCGCCCCGCCACCGCCACCGCCACCGCGCCGACACCTTCACCGGCACCTGCGGAGCCGGAGCCGGAGCGGACCAGCCCGGCCACGTAACCGGCGACGGCCCGGCCGCCCCCGGTGCGGGGCGGCCGGGCCGTCGGATTTCCGGTGCTACTGCGGGGTGACGTAGGCGCCGGAGATGCCACCGTCCACCAGGAAGGTGTTGGCGGTCATGAAGGAGGAGTCGTCGGAGGCCAGGAAGGCCACCGCGGCGGCGATCTCCTCGGGCTCGGCGAAGCGCCCGAGCGGAATGTGCACCAGACGGCGGGCGGCGCGCTCCGGGTCCTTGGCGAAGAGCTCCTGCAGCAGCGGGGTGTTCACCGGGCCGGGGCACAGCGCGTTGACCCGGATCCCCTCGCGGGCGAACTGCACGCCCAGCTCGCGGGACATCGCCAGCACCCCGCCCTTGGAGGCGCTGTAGGAGATCTGCGAGGTGGCCGCGCCCATCACCGCGACGAAGGAGGCGGTGTTGATGATCGAGCCCTTGCCCTGGCGCTGCATGTGCGGGATCGCGTACTTGCAGCACAGGTAGACGCTGGTGAGGTTGACCTCCTGGACGCGCTTCCAGGCGTCCAGACCGGTGGTGAGGATGGAGTCGTCGTCCGGCGGCGAGATGCCCGCGTTGTTGAAGGCGATGTCGAGCCGGCCGTACTCGTCGACGGCCCGCTGGAAGAGGTCGCGGACCGCGGCCTCGTCCGTCACGTCCGCCTGGACGAACAGTCCGCCGACCTCGTTGGCCGCCTTGGCGCCGGTCTCCGCGTCGAGGTCGACGCAGACCACCTTGGCCCCCTCGGCGACGAAGCGGCGGGCGGTCGCGAGGCCGATGCCGCTGCCGGCTCCGGTGATGACGGCCACCCGGCCGTCGAGTCGCTGGGTCATGCTGATCACTCCTCCGTGGAGATGAAGACGTTCTTGGTCTGGGTGAAGGCGTCGAGGGCGTCCGGGCCGAGCTCGCGGCCCAGTCCGGACTGCTTGAAGCCGCCGAACGGCGTGGTGTAGCGCACCGAGGAGTGCGAGTTGACGGAGAGGTTGCCGGCCTCGACGCCGCGCGCGACCCGCAGGGCGCGTCCGACGTCCCTGGTCCAGACGGAGCCGGACAGCCCGTACTCGGTGGCGTTGGCGATCCGCAGGGCGTCCTGTTCGTCGCGGAACGGCACCACCGCGACCACCGGGCCGAAGATCTCCTCGGTGAAGGCGCGGTCGTCGTGCCGGACGGGGGCGAGCACGGTCGGCGGGTACCAGAAACCGGGCCCCTCGGGGGCGGCGCCGCGGAAGGCCACCGCCGCCCCGTCCGGCACGTAGGAGGCGACCCGGGCCCGGTGGGCGGCCGAGATCAGCGGACCCATCTCGGTCTTCTCGTCGGCCGGGTCGCCGACCCGCACCCCGCGGACGGCCGGCTCCAGCAGCGCCAGGAAGTCCTCGAACACCGAGGCCTCGACCAGGATCCGGGACCGGGCGCAGCAGTCCTGGCCGGCGTTGTCGAACACGGCGTAGGGGGCGGTCGCGGCGGCCTTGGCGAGGTCGGCGTCGGCGAAGACGATGTTGGCGCTCTTGCCGCCGAGTTCGAGGGTGACGGGCTTCACCTGGGCGGCGCAGCCCGCCATGATCTCCTTGCCGACCCGGGTCGAGCCGGTGAAGACGACCTTGCGCACGTCCGGGTGGGTGACGAAGCGCTGTCCGACCACCGGGCCCCGGCCGGGCAGGATCTGCAGCACGCCCTCCGGGATCCCGGCGCTCAGGGCGAGTTCGCCGAGGCGCAGGGCGGTGAGCGGGGTGAGCTCGGCCGGTTTGACGATCACGGTGTTGCCGGCGGCGAGGGCCGGGGCCAGGGCCCAGGCGGCGATCGGCATCGGGAAGTTCCACGGCACGATGACGCCGACCACGCCGATCGGTTCCTGGAAGGTGATGTCGACGCCGCCGGCGACGGGGATCTGCCGGCCGAACAGCCGTTCCGGGGCGGCGGCGTAGTAGTCGATGACGTCGCGGGCGTTGCCGGCCTCCCAGCGCGCGTTGCCGATGGTGTGGCCGGCGTTGGCGACCTCCAGGGCGGCGAGGTGCTCGCGGTCGGCGTCGACGGCGGCGGCGAAGGCGCGCAGCAGCCGGGCCCGGTCGGCGGGGGCCACCCGGCGCCAGGTGTCGAAGGCGGCGCGGGCGCGGGCGACGGCGGCGTCGGTCTCGGCGAGGCCGGCGAGTTCGACGGTGGTGATCACCTCCTCGGTGGCGGGGTTGACGACCTCGAAGAGGTCCGGTTCGGTCATGGGCTCGTCTCCCGGTGGCTGGCGGTGGTGAGGGCTCTGGCGGTCAGCGCTCCGGCGGTCACGGCTCCGGCGATCAGGGCTCGGAACAGTCGCAGGTCGTCGGGGTCGGTCTCGGGGTGCCACTGGACGCCGAGGGCGAAGCGGTGGCCGTCGAGTTCGAGTGCCTCGACGGTGCCGTCGGCGCCGCGGGCGGTGGGCCGCAGCCCGCGGCCGAGGCGGTCGACGGCCTGGTGGTGGTAGCAGGAGACCTCGGCGTCCGGCCCCAGGACACCGGCGAGCCGGCTGCCTTCGGCCACCTCGACCCGGTGCCGGACGAACTGCGCGGGGACCCTCTGGTGGCTCCCGTCGGGCAGGTGCTGCAGGAGGGTGCCGCCGAGTTCGACGTTGAGCAGCTGCATGCCGCGGCAGACGCCGAGCAGCGGGAGGTCCCGGGCCAGGGCGGAGCGCAGCAGGGTGCTCTCCCACTCGTCCCGGGCGTGGTGGGGCGGGCCGGTGCGCGGGTCGGCGGCCGCCGCGTACCTGGCCGGGTCGAGGTCCGGTCCGCCGGCGAGGACGAGGCCGTCGAGCGCGTGGAGGAGGTGTTCGGCCCCGCCGGGTTGCGGCGGCAGCAGGACCGGGGTGCCGCCCGCGCGGACGACGGCGTCCACATAGGTCTGGGGCACCAGGGAGGCGCGCTGGTGCCAGACGGACCAGGCCGCGTCGTCCTGGTAGGTGGTGATGCCGATCAGCGGTCGGCGCGGGTCCGCCGGGGTCACAGCCGTGCCGGTCACAGCCGCTCGAATCCGCGGCGCCGCTCCCAGTCGGTCACCGCCCGCTCGTAGGCCGCGAGTTCGGTGCGTCCGGCGTGGGTGTAGTGCCGGACGACGTCCTTGCCGAAGGCCTCGGTGGCGACGGCGCTGCGCTCGAAGGCGTCGACCGCGTCGCGCAGGTTGGCGGGCACCCTGGGGGCGTCGGAGGCGTAGGCGTTGCCGGTGAACTCCGGTTCGAGTTCGAGCTGTTGGTCGATGCCGTGCAGTCCGGCCGCGATCAGCGCGGCGACCGCGAGGTAGGGGTTGACGTCACCGCCGGGGACGCGGTTCTCGAACCGCAGCGACGGGCCGTGGCCGACCACCCGCAGGGCGCAGGTGCGGTTGTCGCGGCCCCAGGCGACGGCGGTGGGCGCGAAGCTGCCGGGCACGTAGCGCTTGTAGGAGTTGACGGTGGGGGCGAGCAGCAGGGCGAAGTCGGCGAGGCAGGCGAGCTGTCCGGCGAGGAAGTGCTCCATGGTGCGGGAGAAGCCGTGCGGCCGGTCACCGGCGAACACGGGTGCGCCCTGCTCGTCGCGCAGGCTGAGGTGGATGTGGCAGGAGTTGCCCTCGCGTTCGTCGTACTTCGCCATGAAGGTCAGGCTGCAGCCCTCCTGGGCGGCGATCTCCTTGGCGCCGGTCTTGTAGACGACGTGGTTGTCGCAGGTGGTGAGGGCGTCGGCGTACTTGAAGGCGATCTCGTGCTGGCCGAGGTTGCACTCGCCCTTGGCGGACTCGACGGACAGGCCCGCGCCGGCCATCCCGTTGCGGATCCGGCGCAGCAGGGGCTCGATCCGGCCGGTGCCGAGCACGGAGTAGTCCACGTTGTACTGGTTGGCCGGGGTGAGCCTGGCGTAGTCCTTGTCCCAGGCCTGTTCGTAGCTGTCCCGGAAGACGATGAACTCCAGTTCGGTGGCGGCCTGCGCGTGCCAGCCGTGGCCGGCCAGGCGGTCCAGCTGGCGTTGCAGGATCTGGCGCGGGGAGACGGCGACCGGGGTGCCGTCGTGGTGGAGGACGTCGCACTGGACCATCGCGGTGGCGGGGTGCCAGGGCACGGTCCGCAGGGTGGCGAGGTCGGGGCGCAGCGTCAGGTCGCCGTAGCCGTTCTCCCAGGAGGAGATCTCGTAGCCGTCGACGGTGTTCATGTCGATGTCGACGGCGAGCAGGTAGCCGCAGCCCTCAGCGGCGCCGGGCACCACGTCGGCGAGGAAGTGCTCGGCGGCCAGGCGCTTGCCCTGGAGGCGGCCCTGCATGTCGGTCATGGCGAGCACGACGGTGTCGACGGACCCGTCGGCGACGCGGGCGCGCAGTTCGTCGAGGGTGAGCCGGGGGCTGGTCATCGGACCTCCAGTTCGGTGTCGTGTGCGTCGGGTCCGGGCGGCGTGTCCCCGGCGTCGGTTCCGGCCGGCAGGGGGTGGACCTGGGGTCCGGTGAACCAGTGCCGGGCCGAGACCAGCCACCACACTCCGGCGAAGCCGACCACGACGGCCACGGCGACGGGGGTGTAGTTGAAGCTCTCGGCGGTGATCGGGGAGGCGGTGGGGAGCATGAACAGCACGGTGATCACCGCTGTCCAGCCGACCGCGAGGATGCCGATCGGCCGGCTCCACCGTCCCAGGTTCCAGGGGCCGGGGGCAAAGTCCTCGCCCTGGCGCAGCCTCAGGTACACCGGAATGACGTAGGAGATGTACAGGCCGATGACGGAGATGGAGGTCACGGCGGTGTAGGCGGTGGAGTTCCAGAGCGCGGGCAGGCCGAGCAGCAGCGCGCCGCCGGTCGCCAGCCAGACCGCGTTGGTGGGGGTCTGGGTGCGCGGGTCGATGCGGTGCCACAGCCGGGAGCCGGGCAGGGCGCCGTCCCGGGAGAAGGCGTAGATCATGCGGGAGTTGGCGGTGACGGAGGCCATTCCGCAGAAGAACTGGGCGCCGATCACGACCAGCAGCAGGAACTGGGCGCCGCCGGAGCCGATCGCGTCGATGAAGATCTGGGCGGGCGGGACTCCGGTGTCGCTGTTGAGCGCGCCGTCGTAGTCGCGGATCGCGAAGGTGATGCCGAGCAGCAGGACCCAGCCCGCGACCAGGGAGACGGTGATGGCGTTGACGATGCCGCGGGGGCCGGAGCGGGCGGCGTCGCGGGTCTCCTCGGTCATGTGCGCGGAGGCGTCGTACCCGGTGAGGGTGTACTGGGCCATCAGCAGGCCGATCATCGCGACGTAGAACTGGTTCCGGAAGCCGGTCCCGTTGACGAACTCGGTGAGGACGAAGGAGGCCGGGGCGTGCTGGTCCGGGAGCACGGCGAGCGCGCCGACGATGACCGCGACGCCCACCAGGTGCCACCACACGGACACGCTGTTGAGGAGGGCGACGAGGCGCACGCCGCGGGTGTTGAGCAGGCCGTGCAGCAGCAGGATGACGGCGAAGATCTCGATGGTGTGCACGGGGCTGGCCTCGAAACCGAAGCGCAGGGTGAGGAAGGCGTTGGTGAAGAACGCGGCGCCGAAGTCGACGCCGGCGGTGACCGCGACCTGGCCGAGGAAGTTGAACCAGCCGGTGAACCAGCTCCACGCGGCGCCCCGGCTGCGGCTGAGCTTGGCGGCCCAGTAGTAGAGCCCGCCGGCCGTCGGGTAGCTGGAGCAGATCTCGGCCATGGCCAGCCCGACGCAGAGGGTGAACAGGCCGACCACCGGCCAGCCCCAGACGATCAGGGCCGGGCCTCCGGTCTTCATGCCCGTGCCGTAGAGGGTCAGGCAGCCGGAGAGGATCGAGACGATGGAGAAGGAGACGGCGAAGTTGGAGAAGCCTGACATCGAGCGGGCCAGTTCCTGGGTGTAGCCCAGCTCGCGGAGGCGTTGTTCGTCGTCGGAAACGGCGGTGGTGCTTTCCGGAAACACGGTGGGGGAAGGCTGGGCGCCCGCGCGCGGGTCGTCTGCGCGGGTTTCGGGTGAGCGTGCGTCGGTCATGGGCACCCCAGGGGGTTGAGGGTGTGCCTGGACGGGCAGGGCCACGACGGCGTGGCGCGCTCGGCCGGGCGGGTTCGACGGTCGGACGGCTCTTCAATGGTCTGGAACCAGACCATTGGGTGGGTGAGCAGCATCGTTCCGGCTCAGCCGGGGCCACGTCAAGGGCCGACACCGAGAACGGGACGGAACGGGGTCCGACACCCGCCCGTAGGTACGATTCCGGGCGTGGACCTGGACCAAGCACGTGAGCAGGCACGGCTCGATTGGCAGGCCGGCGCGATCTTCCGCCCGGTCCGCACCGGCAACGCCTTCGAGGAGACCGTCGAACGGCTCCTCCAGGCGATCAAACTCGGTGTCTTCGGCCACGGCGACCGGCTGCCCGCCGAACGGGACCTCGCCGCACGACTCGGCGTCAGCAGGGAGACCCTGCGCGAGGCGCTCCGCACCCTCCAGCAGGCCGACTGCGTCGAACCCCGCCGGGGCCGCTACGGCGGCACCTTCGTCACCTACCGGATGCCCGCACCCGACGTCGCCGACCTCCGCCGGGCCGCCCGGGACCTCGGCGGCGCGCTGGAGGACGCGCTGACCTACCGCCAGGTCCTGGAGACCGGCGCCGCCGAGGCAGCCGCCCGCCGCACCCTCACCGCCGACCAGCGGGCCCACCTGGAGCGCCGCCTCGACGACCTGGAGGACGCCCCGCCGGACCGCTACCGCCAGCTCGACTCGCGCTTCCACCTCGCCATCGGCGAACTCACCGGCTCCCCCACACTGGCCGCGGCCATCGCCGAGGCCAGAATGCGCCTCAACGACCTCCTCAACGCGATCCCCATGCTGGAGCGGAACATCGAGCACGCCGCCGAACAGCACCGCGCCATGGTCCGGGCGATCCTCACCGGAGACGGCGACGCGGCCCGCCGCGCCACCGAGGAACACCTCGCCGCGACGGCCGCACTGCTGCGGGGCTTCCTGGCCTGAGGCTCCCGCCCCGGACCGGGCCCGGGCCGGCCGCGCGACCCTGGGGTCCCGGCCGGCCCGGACATTGCGCCCGGGTCAGGAAGCGCACTCCCGGCAGATCGGCCGGCCGTTCTTGTCCTCACCCGCGAGCTGCGCGCGGTGGTGCACCAGGAAGCAGGTCATACAGGTGAACTCGTCCGCCTGGAGCGGCACGACCCGCACGGTGAGCTCCTCACCGGACAGGTCGGCACCCGGCAGCTCAAGGCCCTCCACGGCCTCGGGCTCCACGTCCACCGAGGAGCTCTGCTTGTCGTCCCGCTTGTTCTTCAGAGCCTCGATACTGTCGTCGCGTCCCTCGTCGCCGGTGTCGCGCGGGGCGTCGTAGTCGGTTGCCATGGTGCTGTCTTCTCCTTGAGCGTCGCTTCCGGCATCGCATCGTGCCATCTGCCGGCCCACGGAGCATCCGCCGCACGCAAAAGCGCGGCCGATCCCACCCGTGGCGCCCCACCATCTCATCCGCCGCACCGCGGGACGCGCGAAGCCCCACCCATGATCCACCCATCGGCCGACCCGACCGCCGAATCCGGGGTCAGGACCGCACGCCCCGACGCCCTACCTCGACCGCCTGTGCGAGCCGAACGGCGACCGTCGTCGGCCCGGCACCGCCCGGGACGAAGGTGATCAGGCCGACCCCGGACGCTCCCGAGGTCGACATCCCCGCGAACAGGAGCATCGCCACCGGCCTGCCGAGGATCGGGCTCCGTCCACCATACCCTTCGACCCCGGACTCTCGACGGCGTTCAGCAGGGCGCCACCCGGTCCCGTAGTGATCAGTCCGCTTCCGACGCACTCATCGCGACGAGTTCGACCTCGAAGCCGTCGTCGTTCTCCAGGTAGGCGGCATGGACCTCCTCACCGCCGGCGTGCGGGTGGCGATCGGGGAACATCAGGTGCCAGCCGTGCCGACGGGCCTCCGAGGCCAACTCCTCCACCGTGTCCGGCCCGTCGACGTGGAACGCCAGGTGGTTCAGACCCGGCCGGCAGCGGTCGTGCCGGTCGGCGGTGAGGGCCGGCGACTCTTCGACGACCAGGTAGGTCGCTCCGAGGCGCCAACTGCGCCCCCTGCTCCAGTCCTGGAACACCGAGTACCCGAGGGCCTCCAACAACCACCCGAACGAGGCCGTGGCACGCTCCAGGTCGGGAACCCAGAGCTCGACGTGGTGCAGCATCCCGCTGACGGGCCTCTTCACGCCCCCACCGCCGAGCATGCCCCGGCCGGAAGGCTCGGCGTACCGACGGGCGGGCCGGAAGCCGGTCGGACCGCGGAAGCCCGCTCGGGATCCACCGGGTCGATCCCGTGTACGTCGAAGAGCTGCTCAAGTGCTTCGAGGCCGTGTTCGCGCCGGAATGCCATCTCGTCCGCCGTCACCGGGAGAGTCCAGAGGATACGCGCGTGGCCGTCCGGCAGTGGGCAGCGTTCGAGCTCCGGCCCATGGAGGTAGGGCAGACTGACGAGCAGATGGTTGCAGTGGGACCCCGGAATCCACGGCTCGCCGATCGGCAGGCTGTGCCCGAGGTCGAGACGGTGTCCGGCGTGGTAGTACGCGATCCTCGCGAGAAGCTCGACGAAGCTCTCGTCCTTCGCCGGAGCGGTCAGGACGAACTCCAGTCCGTGCCCATGGTTCTCCACAGCGGACCAACAACCGGCCGTGAGGTATGTCCAGCAGTTGCCGCGCGGCCCCGGACCGACCGCGATGATGCGGAGGCCGGGCACCTCGTCCTGGCGGCCGGGCCCGGGATCGTAGTCATGGGCCTGAACCTCGTGACCCGCGAAGAAGCCCCGAACGTGCGACTCGACGGCCGCCACGGCCTCGCCCCTGCGCTTGACTTCGAACATGCCTGCGATGATCTCACGGCCCCGAAACACCGCTCGGCGGACAGGCCCGGGCAGGGGCACAACCGTCGGGGTCACAGCTTCGGTAGAACATCGGTCGGGGTGTCGGGTGGGGTGAAGCCGAGGGAGGTCAGGAGGGTCACCGGGGCCCGGTAGTGGGCGGGGAGTCGGCGGTAGAGGTCGAGGGCGGCGGTCCAGGAGCGGCGGGCGGCGGCGGGGCGGCCGAGGGTCTGCTGGGCGGCGGCGAGGCCGGCGAGGGAGTTGGCCTGCTGGTCCGGGAATCCGGTGGTGCGCCGGCTGACGGCCAGGGAGCGGGCGAAGTAACGCAGGGCCTCGTCGGGGCGGCCGGCGGCGTAGTGGGCGATACCGACGACGTTCCGCAGGGAGCAGCCCAGGATGCCGTCGTGGAGGCCGAGTTCGGGGGCGAGCAGCCGCTCGGCTCGGGCCCGGGCGGCGTCGAAGCGGCCGAGGAAGGCGTGGACCGAGGCGAGGCTGACCTCGCACAGGCGGACGGTCCAGTCGTCGGCGTCCGGTCCCTCGGCGGGGAGGAGCCGCAGGGCGTCCTCGAAGTGGTCGGCGGCCTCGGCGTAGTCGCCGGAGAAGAAGCGGAACGCGCCGAGGTTGGCCTGCACCTGGCCCTCGACGGCCGGGGATCCGGCCGCGCGGACGTGGTCGAGGGCCTGTTCGTAGTGCCGGAGCGCCCGGGGCAGGTCGCCGACGGTGCTCCAGGCGTGGCCCTGGTCGTTGAGGGTGCGGCCGGTGGCGAGGGGGTCGTCGAGGCGGCGGGCGGCGGCGAGCGCGGTGCGGCCGAGGGCGAGGCGTTCGGCGTGCCGGCCGGAACGGTGGAGGTACGGCCACACCAGGGCGGGGAGCTGCCAGGCGACTTCGTCGTTGCGGTGCGCGAAGGCGTGGCCGACGGTGGCGAGCAGGTTGGCGCGCTGTCCGTCGTACCAGCGCAGTGCCTCCTCCGCGCCGTCGAAGGCCGTGGTGCGCAGGCCCTCGGGGGGCGGCGGCAGAGGCACCCGGGGGCGGCGCGGGGCGAGCAGCGGAGCGGTGGCGGCCGCACTCTGGTGCAGGCACCAGGCGTACCAGCGGTCCCGGGCGCGGGCGCGGGAGCGCTCGCTCTCCTGGTCGGCGCCCCGCTCGGCGGCGAACAGCCGGACCAGGTCGTGGAAGCGGTAGTGGCCGGCGGCGTGTTCGGTGAGGAGGTGGGAGTTCGCCAGGCGGCGCAGGATGCGCGCGCACTCGGCGGCGTCCTGGCCGCCGACCACCTCGCCGACGACCTCGGCGACGGGCGCCGAGAGGACGACCGCGGGGCTCAGCGCGAGCAGCCGGAACAGCCGTGCGGCGGGCTCGTCGAGCGCCCGGTAGGAGAGCGCGAAGACCGTGCGCAGCCGGACGGACGGGCCGTCGCCGTCGGCGTCGAGGACGTCCAGACGGGTGCCCTCGGCCGCCAACTCGGCTGCGAGGCCGGTGAGATCGTGGTGCGGACGGTCGCGCAGCCGGGCGGCGGCGAGGCCGACGGCCAGCGGGAGGTGGCCGCAGGCGTCGAGCAGCCGGGTGACGGCGTGTTCGTGGGCCGCGACCCGTTCGGCGCCGAGGACCCGGTGCAGCAGTGCCCGCCCCTCGGCCGGGCTGAAGTCGACGAGTTCGATCCGCTCGGCCCCTTCGCGGACGACGAGGCCGGTGAGCCGGTCGCGGCTGGTCACGACCACCGCGCAGCCCGCCGTGCCGGGCAGCAGCGGGCGGACCTGTTCGGCGTCGAGCGCGTTGTCGAGCACGATCAGGACCCGTCGGCCGGCCAGCGTGGTGCGGTAGAGCGCGGCCGCCTCGTCGAGCCGACCGGGTACGTCCTCGGCCGGGACGCCCAGTGCCCGCAGGAACGCGCCGAGGACGGCGTGCGGGTCCTGCGGGCCGGCGGGCGACCAGCCGTGCAGGTCGGCGAAGAGCTGGCCGTCGGGGAAGTGCTCCCGGGCGCGGTGCGACCAGCGCACCGCCAGGGCCGACTTGCCGCCGCCGGGGATGCCGGTGATCACAAGAACGGACGTCGGGGGCGGGTCGCCCGCGACGGCGGGCGCGGCCAGGTGGCGGTCCATGGCCAGGAGTTGGGCGGTTCGGCCGATGAAGGAGGGGAGGTCCCAGGGCAGTTGGGCCGGGCGCGGACACGGCCGCGGCGGTGCGGGCAGCACTCGGGCGGACGCCACCCGGGCGGGCGGGTCCGCGGGACGGGGCTCGCCCCGGGCATCGCCGGCCGCGCCCAGCAACTCCCCCTGGAGGGCCCGCAGCCGGGGCGAGGGGTCGAGACCGAGCTCCTCCGCGAGGCGGTCGGCGTACCGGCGGTAGGCGGCCAGCCCCTCCACGTGCCGGCCGCACCGCGCCAGGGCGGTCAGCAGGTGCCGCACCAGGCCGTCGCGCAGCGGGAACGTGACCACCAGCTCGGTGAGTTCGGCGATCGCCAGCTCGTCCCGGCCGGCCGCCGACTCGGCCTCGTAGAGCCGCTCCAGGGCGGCCATCCGGCGCTCCTCCAGGCCGGCCGCGACAGCCGAGAGGGCCCGGCCCGGCAGGCCGTCCAGGGCGGGTCCGCGCCAGAGCGCCAGGGCCTCGCGCAGGCGCGCGACCCGGTCGGCGCCCGGCTGCGCCGCCGCGTCCACCAGGGCGGTGAACTGCTGGACGTCGACGCGGACTTCGGGTCCGGCTCCGGTGAAGAGGTAACCCGGTCCGTCGGTGCGGATCGGCGACACCCCTCCGGGGCCAACGCCGGAGCCACCGCCGAGGACGCGGCGCAGCGCGCCGACCATGTTCCGGACCTGGCGGTCGGCGGTGGCCGGCGGGGAGTCGTCCCAGATCGCGTCGACCAGCCGGGAGACCGAGACGATCCGGCCGGGATGGGCCACCAGACAGGCCAGCAGGGCCTGTTGGCGTCGGCCGCCGACGGCGAGCACGGTGGAGTCCGGGGCCCGGACCTCCAGTGCTCCCAGGATCCTGAACTCCACTCCCGCCCCTCCGCCGGATAGTCCGTCCGCCCTCGCTCGGCCCTCGCCCTCGACCCTCGACCCTCGCCCGGCACCCCTCGACCGACCCTCACTCGGCCTTTGCCCCGCCTTTGCCCGGCCCGCGTACGCGGCCACGGGTCGCGCACCGAGCGTCAGGTTCGTACACCCGACGGCCCGGCAGCGCCATCCTCACCCGGACGCCGGGCGGTGTCCATGGCGCGCCAGGTACCCGTGATGTGTCCACCGTGATCAGCTGATGACGAAATCGTGACGGACTGAAGCAGGGTTCTCTCCGAGCCGGACAAAATCCGCCCAGCACCTCGACGGGCGCCGCACCCGGCCGACTCAGTTCCGGAGAGTCCAGAGAGGGAGCCCCCATGAACCCGAACCCGACCCCCCGTCCGCGCACACTCCTCCGGGCGATGGCGTCGACCGCCGCCGTCCTCGCCGCCGTCGGTTCGCTCGGCCTGGTCAACGCCACCGGTGCGGCGGCCGCGACCCCGTCGGGAGCGCCGAGCGGCGTCTGCAATCCGGCCGTGGACAAGCCCGTGCAGGACATCCTCAACAGCAAGGTCGAAGCCGTCGTCACCGACTTCTCGGCGATCAACGTCGCTCCCGGCACCACCGGTCAGCGCTACCAGACCCTGACCCGGGTCGACACCGTGACCACCACGGTCAACCGGAACACCGAGATCTCGGCCTCCGCCAGCTTCCTGTTCTTCAAGGTGTCCGCCACGGTCGGCTTCTCCGTGCAGACGACCACCTCGTCCACCACGACCACCACCGCCTCCAACACCTGGAACTTCAACCAGCCCGGCTACTACGGCCTCTACCGGGGCACGCAGAAGGTCTCCGGCGAGTACGTGGAGTACACCTGCGCCCGCGCCGGCGCCATCGGCTTCTGGCTGAACACGACGCCGAACGGCAAGGGCACCTTCACCACCTTCGGGTACCCCGAGGAGGGCACCGTGTCGTGCGCCTCCCCGGAGGCGGCCGGGACGCTGCGCAACGCCGCCCGGCAGCGGCTCGCCTGCTGACCGCACGCTCCAGGACCGGACCGGACACATCCGGACGCCGCGCACCCTTCCCCACCCCCCAGCTGTGAAAGCGAGTTCACGATGTCCGTATCGATCCGCCGACTGACCGCGCTCGGCACCACCGCGATCCTCGGCGCCCTGACCCTCGCCGCGGCCCCGCCCGCCTCGGCCTGGGACACGGGCAGCAACTACACCTGCGACCCGATCCTCTACCGCATCAAGGCCGCCAACCGCCCGGTCTTCAACGAGCTGGCCCTGACCGTCGCCCTGTCCCGGGGGAACCACGGTTCGGTGATCCAGTACCAGTGGAGCGGCGAGTCCAACCAGAAGTGGCAGGTCTGCCGCAAGCCCATGTCCGACGGCACCCAGCAGGTGGTCTTCCGCGACGCCTGGCGCCACTGGTGTGCGGACGTCGACCGCGACGGGAGGGACCCCGGCGTCTGGCTGATCACGGTCGGCTGCGACGACAACTACGTGCCCGACAAGCAGAAGTTCACGCTTCTCAACGTACCCAACACCAACTACACCGCGATCCGGACGGTCAGCTCGGGCAAGTGGCTGGCCGCCCAGAGCTTCGACACCAACGGCAGCCAGGTCGTCCTCAGCGACACGCCCGACCTGTGGGTGCTGGAACTCGCCTGACCGAACCGCCGCCGCCGCGGCCGGCATCCCGTCCCGGGCCCCCGCACCCCCGGACGGGGACCGGGCGCGGCTGCGGGCAATTCCGGCACCGCCACGGCCCCGGTCGTGCCAGGATGCTCGCCATGACTGCTCGCGCACTGGGTTTCGGCGTCGTCGCGGAGGCCTACGAAAGGTTCCGGCCGGGGTACCCCGAGGAACTCGTCGACCTGGTGACGGCGTACGCGGGCCGACCGGTCCGGACGGCGCTGGAGATCGGCGCGGGGACGGGCAAGGCGACCCGGCTGTTCGCCGGGCACGGCATCACGGTCACGGCCACGGAGCCCGACGCCGGGATGCTCGCCGAGCTGGACCGGACGGCGCCCGCGAATGTGACGACCGTACGGGCCGCGTTCGAGGACCTGCGGCCGGGCGGGACGTACGGCCTGGTCTACGCGGCGGCGGCCCTGCACTGGACCCGCCCGGACGGCCGGTGGCCGCGCGTGGCCGCGCTGCTGGAGCCGGGCGGGGTGTTCGCCTCGTTCGGCGGCCCGGTCCAACTCGCGGACCCGGCTGTCGAGGAGGCCGTGGGGGCGGCCCGCGCGCCGTTCCTGGAGAGCGACGACGTTCCGTCCCCCGACGGCACCGCGCCGGACGCGGCGATGCAGTGGCCGGGCACGGAGCTGGAACGGTCCCCGTTGTTCGAGGACGTCCGGCAGGCCGTCGTCGAGCGGCGGTGGAGCATGAGCGCCGCCGACTACCTCGGCTATCTGTCGACGGTCTCGGCGTACCTCCAACTGCCGCAGGCGGACCGCCGACGGGCCTTCGAGGCGATCGAGCGGGCCCTGCCCGGGACGGTCGGGATCGACGCCGACATCGTCGTCCACCTCGCACGGCGCCGGTCCGACCGAGCCGGTGAACCGTCCGATACTCGATCCAGACGGTAACAAAGGTTGTCGAGATGGATTTCGGTAACTAGAGTTGTCGCATGGCTTCTATCGAGATCACTCCCGAAGAGCGGGCCGAGCTGGCCAAGGCCCTCACCGACGCCCTCACCCCCCTCGCGGCTGCCATTCGCTCCCGCCAGTCGGGCCTGTCCCCGGCCCGGATGTGGGACGCGGACCCGCTCGAGGTGACGCTGTCCGTCCTCGCCGCCTGGAAGGTGGTCGACACCGAGGTCAAGGAACTGACGGCGCTCGCGGCCGCGACAGCCGGCTCCTACGGCGCGACCTACGAGCAACTGGGCGCGGTCTGGGGCATGACCCGCCAGGGCGCGCGCAAGAAGTGGCCGGACGCGGTTCCCCGCCCCGCGGCCGCCGGAGCGCGGGGCGGCTCGTCGCTCGAACTGTTCGGCGGGAGCGCGGAACTGACGCAGGACCAGCTGTCCGGCGGCTGGGCCTGGAAGGCCGAAGGCGCGGACGGAACGCGCGGCGCCGCCGAGGACGGCACCTGGTACGCGACGAAGGAGGAGGCCGCCGCCCATGCCGGCGCCTTCCTGCGGGAGCACGTCGCCGTGCTCCCGTAGGCCCGTCCGCCGACCCCGACCCGCCGGAACTGGGCGGCAGCCCGGGGTCGGCCGGCCCGGGGTCAGCCCGCAGCGCTCCTGAGCACGGCGAATGGGGCCCCGAACGGGTCGAGGAACATCGCCAGGCGCCCCACTCCCCCGGCGTCCATGGCGGGGATGAGGACGGTGGCGCCGAGCTCCTGGGCCCGGAGCAGCGCGGCGTCGCAGTCCTCGACCTCGAAGTAGGGGTGCCACTCGGAGGTCGATCCGGCGTCCAGGTGGACCTGCTGCAGCTGCAGGATGCCGCCGTGCGGGGCGCCCCCGCCGCCGGCCGGCCCGACGGTGCTGTAGACGAGGCCCCCGCCCATCGGCCGGTCCGTGCCCTCCCAGCCCAGGACCCCGCCGTAGAACGTCCTCGCGGCCGCGCCGTCGGTGGTGTAGAGCTCGACCCAGCTCACGCTGCCGGGCTCGTTGACGAGATCCAGGCCGTCCGTGTCGCGCGGTTCCCAGACGGCGAACTCGGCACCGGTCGGGTCCGTGAAGCCGGCCATCCGTCCGGCCGTGAAGACCTCCGCCGGCGGGAAGCGGACGACGCCGCCGGCCGCCTCGACGGCCCTGGTGGTGGCGTCGGCGTCCGTGGTGCGGAAGTACACCGTCCACGCGGAACTCGCGCCCTCCTCGGTCAGCGGGCCGACAGCGGCCACCGTCCGGCCCTCCTTCCGCAGGAAGCCGTAACCCCCGGCCTCCGGCCCGGCGGAGGCGAACTCCCAGCCGAACAGGCCGCGGTAGAAGGCGGCGGCCGCGGCGACGTCGGGCGTCCCCAGGTCGAGCCAGTTCAGCCCGCCCGGGAGCTGCGTGGAGGTCAGCATCTGATACTCCTGTCGTCGGTGGTCTCCCCCGGGGCCGAGCGGGCCGCGGAGCCTGTCACGAGCCTGGCAGCGGGCGCCGCTCCGCCCGGCGCACCGACCCCGCGGGGTCAGCCGTTCGGCCCTGCCGGACGCGGACGCGGGCGGCGGGCGACGGCGAGCAGGTGGAGGCTGGCGACGAGCAGCTCCGGCCGGGTGTCCGCGAACCGCGCTGCGGCGAGGGCGGACTCGAGCGCCCGCTCGCCGAGGTCCTTCGTCCCGGTCCGGCGTTCCTCCGCCCGCAGCGCCTCGAAGGCCGGTCCGTGCAGCCCGTGCAGCGAGACACCCTCCAGACCTGCCCGGTGGGCCTCGGCGGGGAGTTCGGCCGGGTCGTGGTAGTAGGTGGTCGGGCCGTCGCGGCGTACGCGGAGCCCGGTGGCCGCGATCTCCAGCGCCGCGGTCGAGTGCAGGTCCAGCAGCTTGGCGTAGCGGTTGAGCGCGGCCGCGGCGACCGGACCCCCGGGCGCGACGACCCGGTGGGCCTCCCGCCAGGCGCGGGCACGGTCGGCGGCGTCCGGCAGGTGGTAGAGGGGGCCGAGCAGCAGCACCGCGTCGAAGGAGCCGTCGGCCAGGTCGAGGGAGCGCGCGTCGCCCACCTCGGCCGGCAGTCCCTGCGCGCGGGCCTGCCGGACGTGCCGCTCCACCGGGTCGACCACGAGCACCCGGTAGCCGCTGTCGGCGAGCAGCCGGGCGTGGACGCCGGGCCCTCCGCCGACGTCCAGGACGGAGGCGGGCGGGGGCGGCAGGTGGGCGCGCAGGATCTCCTGGGTCCGCATCAGTTCGACCGTCCCGACGGTGCGCCCGGAGGTGAGGCGGCCGGCCTCGTCGCCGTCGTCGTAGAAGGCGGTGATGTCGGGCAGGAGTGCCACGTCGACCTCCGACGGGGAGAGCGGGAGAGCCCTGGCGCGGGACAGCGGGACAGCGGGACAGCGGGAGAGCGGTAGCGCGGGCCGGCGGATCCGGCCATTCACTGTATAAGTCCTGGCCAGCTGCGATGTACACAGTTGACTGTTCTTTAGCAACGAATTGCTTGACCATGAGCCAATTCGATCGACTCCTCTGTCATGTTCTAGCCAGCGTCCCAGATCCCGGAACGCCATAGCCCCAAGCCGGCCCCCACAGCCGGCCGCAGGAGGATCCCTTGCGCCCCCGTACCCTCACCCTCGCCGCCGCGATAGCCGTGCTGCCGCTCACCGCCGTCCCGCTCGGTGTCTCCACCGCACAGGCCGCCGCCCCTCACGCCGCCCCGCGGGTCACCCTTCCCAACACCCTCAACCCGGCGGTGGCCCACTCGGAGAAGAAGGGCGACATCCCGGCGGAGCAGCAGATATCCGTGGCCGTCAGCCTGAAGCTGCGCGATGCCGACGCGCTGGAGCGCTTCCTGGCGGCGGTCGGCACGCCCGGCGCGCCGGAGTTCGGCAGGTATCTGACGCCGGAGCAGTTCACCGACCGGTTCGGGCCGACCCAGGCCTCCGTCGACCAGGTCCGGGCCTACCTGACCGCCCAGGGCCTGACGGTCACCGAGGTGAGCGCCAACCGCCAGGTGGTCAACGCCCGCGGCACCACCGCCCAGGTCTCGCAGGCCTTCGGCACCCACGAGAGCGCGTACGTCGACCCGCAGACCCAGCGGTCCTTCTTCGCCAACGACGCGGCCGCCTCCGTCCCGTCCGAGCTGGCCGCCACCGTCCAGGGCGTCAGCGGTCTGGACAACCACCCGGTCCGCCGGACCCACCTGGTCCGGCCGGGCACCCCCGCCTCCGACGTCGCCCCGGGCGCGACCCCCGGTGCCGTCCCCGGCGCCGTCGCCGCGAGCCCGAGCGGACTGTCCCCCGCCCAGTACACCGGGGCCTACAACCTCAACCGGACCGGCGCCGACGGCACCGGCGTCACCGTGGCGCTGTGGGAGTTCGACGGCTACAGCAAGTCCAACCTGACCACCTACGACTCGCAGTACGGCCTGTCCGGTCCGGCCGTGTCCACCGTGTCGGTCGACGGCGCGAACTACGACTCGCGGCCGGGCGACGGCCAGGGCGAGGTCGAGCTGGACAGCGAGATCGTCCGCGGCGCGGCGCCCAAGGCCACCCAGCTCGTCTACGAGGCGCCCAACAGCGACCAGGGCGAGATCGACATGGCCAACAAGATCGTGTCCGACAACCGGGTCTCGGTCATCTCCATCTCGTGGGGCTCCTGCGAGCCGGACACCACCCCGGCCTCGATGACCGCCGTCGACAACGCCTTCAAGCAGGCCGCCGCCCAGGGCATCTCGGTGTTCTCCGCCTCCGGCGACGACGGCTCGCGCGACTGCACCCGCTCCACCAGCGGATCGACCGTGAAGGCGGTCGACTTCCCGGCCTCCAGCCCGCACCAGACCGGTGTCGGCGGCACCAACCTCAAGGTCTCCGCCGGCAACGCCTACTCCTCGGAGAGCGCCTGGAGCACCGCCGGCGGCGGCGTCTCCACCGTGTTCGCCAAGCCGAGCTGGCAGACCGGCACCGGGGTCAACGGCACCATGCGCACCGTCCCGGACGTCTCCTCGAACGCCGACCCGCAGAGCGGCTTCGCGATCTACACGGCCGGCGGCTGGCAGGTCTACGGCGGCACCAGCGCGGCCGCCCCGCTCTGGTCCGGCTACGCGGCCCAGTTCAACCAGAAGGCCAAGGCCGCCGGGCAGCCGGTCCTGGGCGAGGCCGGTCCGCGGCTGTACGCGCTCGCCAACAGCAGCAGCTACGGCACCACCTTCCACGACGTGACCACCGGCTCCAACCAGGACTTCCCCACCCGGACCGGCTACGACCAGGTCACCGGCTGGGGCAGCCCGGTCGCCGACGCCCTGACCACCGCCCTGCTCGGCGGCACCACCACCCCGCCGTCCGGGGGCTGCACCGCCGCCCAGCTGATCGGCAACGGCGGCTTCGAGACCGGATCGGCCGCCCCGTGGACCGCCTCCAGCGGCGTGGTCGACAACAGCGCCTCCCAGGCGGCCCACTCGGGCGGCTGGAAGTCCTGGATGAACGGCTACGGCTCGGCGCACACCGACTCGATGTCGCAGACCGTCTCCGTCCCGGCCGGCTGCAAGTCCGCCTCGCTCACCTTCTGGCTGCACGTCGACACCGCCGAGACCGGCTCCACCGCCTACGACAAGCTGACCGTCCAGGCCAACAGCACCACGCTGAAGACGTACTCCAACGCGGACGCGGCGGCCGGCTACACCCAGCGGACGCTGGACCTCACCTCCTTCGCCGGGCAGACGGTGACGATCAAATTCACCGGCACCGAGGACTCCTCGCTCCAGACCAGCTTCGTGGTCGACGACGTCGCGCTGAACGTCGGCTGAGCCCGAGCCGGTAGCAACCCCCACCACCCCCCGATCCCCCGCCGGGGCGGCGCCGTCAGGGCCCGCCCCGGCGGTGCTGTCGGCGGGGCGGTGTCCGATCGCACACGAATCGTCCCGGTCCGGCGAAGCCCCCGACGGCGCCCGGGCCGCGCCCCGGTGGCGCACGGGGACGATTCCTCCCACGTGAACGGGTGTACACGGAGGGGCGTTTGGGCGGCCGACGGGCGGACGGGGGGAAAGGGTGTCGATCATCCGGCCCGGAGCTGGATATCGTGGCGGGCGATGCCGCGTCGCCGACTTCCCGGCGCGCGGTCTTACGCCATGTCAGGAGAGATCTGGGTGAAGTCCCGAATCACAGCGCTCCGCAGCGCCGCAGCCGTCGCGGCGGCCGTCCTCATGACGGCGCCCGGCGTCGGCTCGGCCGGAGCCGCGCCTGCCGGGGGGCCGGACACCAAGGCGGTGACGTACCAGGGCCACGTCTTCCAAGTGCCCTCGACCTGGGCGGTGGTGGACCTCGCGGTCGACCCGCAGGCCTGCGTCCGTTTCGACCAGCACGCCGTCTACCTCGGCCACCCGGGCGACCAGCAGGTCTGCCCGCCGCGACTGATCGGCCGCACCGAGGCGCTGCTGGTCGAGCCCGCCGCCGCGGCGGCGCCGGACCGGGAGGGCTCCAACCCCGTCGCACACACCGTCCGGGCCAACGACGGCGTCGTCGCCGTGACCGGCACGTACGACACGGACCAGGCGCTGGTGCGGCGGATCATCACCGGCGCCGGCCTCGTCCCCGCCCCGCAGCACCAGCCCGCGCCGACCCCGGCGCCCGCCGGGTCCGGGTCCCGGACGCCGGTCGCGCCGCGCTCCTCGGCGGCCCAGGCCGCTCCGGCCGACTCCGCACCGGCCGACTCCGCGCGCGCTGCGGCTCCGGCCGCCGCGCCCGCTGCTGCACCTGCTGCCGCACCTGCTGCCGTCGCCGCGATACCCGCGTCCGCGACCAACTACACCGGCAAGGGCTTCGACGCCTGTACGGCGCCCTCCGGTGCCGCGATGAACGCCTGGATGACCTCCTCCCCCTACCGGGCGGTCGGCATCTACATCGGCGGGTCGAAGCGGGCCTGCGCCCAGCCGAACCTCACGGCCTCCTGGGTCCAGCAGCAGCAGTCCGCCGGCTGGGCCTTCATGCCGCTGTACGTCGGCGTGCAGGCTTCGAAGATCACCGCCCCCGCCACCGAGGGCGCCAACGCCGCCGCCGACGCGGCGGCCCAGGCCCAGAGCCTCGGCTTCTCCCCCGGCGCGGTCCTCTACTACGACATGGAGGCCTACTCCACGCCGCAGTACACCGCCCCGGTGCTCGCCTTCCTCACCGCCTGGACCAACGAGCTGCACGCCTGGGGCTACAACTCCGGTGTCTACAGCAGCAGTTCGTCCGGCATCAAGGACCTCGTCGCCAACGCGGGCAACAGCGCCTACGCCATGCCCGACGCCGTCTTCAGCGCCAACTGGAACGGCCGGGAGGACACCGAGGACCCCTGGATCCCGGCGGGCTACTGGTCCAACCACCAGCGCGCCCACCAGTACGCTTCCCCGCAGGCCCCGGAGAGCTGGGGCGGCTATTCGATCGGGATCGACCAGGACTACCTCGACGTCCAGCTGAACGGCGCCCCGCCGTCGCAGTCCTCGGGGATGTTCCTCGGCGTGCGCCAGAGCTCGGGCAACTGGCCCGGCTTCAACCCGCTGACCGGCGGGGCGGGCATCTTCCGCGGCTCCGAGGTGGCGATCGCCGGGCTGCCCGGCGGCTCCTCGCAGGAGCTCGGCATCGGCCTCGACGGCCTGCTCTACCACGGGACCCGCGCCGCGAACGGCGGCTGGGGCGGCTTCGCCGCGCTCCCCGGCAACGGCACCCCCACCATGGCCGCGCGACGGGCCGCCATCGCGGGCCTGCCGGACGGCTCCTCGCAGGTGCTGGCCATCGGCGGTGACGGCAACGTCTACCACCGGACCCGGTTCGCCGACGGCAACTGGTCCGGCTTCGCCGCGCTCCCCGGGATCGGCACCCCGACCATGTCGGCCGGGGACGTCGCCATCGCCGGGTTGCCGGACGGCTCCTCCCAGGTGCTGGCCATCGGCAACGACGGCAACGTCTACCACCAGACGCGGTTCGCCGACGGCAACTGGTCCGGCTTCGCCGCGCTCCCCGGTGTGGCCACGCCGCAGATGGCGGCCGGCCGGGTCGCCATCGCGGGCCTGCCGGACGGCTCCTCCCAGGTGCTGGCCATCGGCGG
>NZ_JAIY01000003.1:721844-745945 GCF_000710405.2 Kitasatospora sp. MBT66
TGCCGGGCGGCGCCGACTGGCTGGCCGCCGTCGACCCGCGGCTGCCGCTCGCCCGGCTCACCCTGCCCGGCACCCACGACACCTGCTCGCTGTACGGCGGGCCGCTCACCCAGACGCAGACCCTGGCGCTGCCCGATCAACTGGCGGCCGGGGTGCGGTTCCTCGACATCCGCTGCCGGGCGGTCGACGGGGTGCTCGCGATCCACCACGGGCCGGTCTTCCAGCAGATCTTCTTCGGCGACGTGCTCAACCAGTGCCAGGCCTTTCTCGCCGCCCACCCCGGCGAGGCCCTGGTGATGCGGGTCAAGCAGGAGTACTCCACCGTCCCCGACACCGAGTTCGGCGCCCTCTTCGCCGACTACCAGCGGCGCTGGCCGGGCCTGTTCCGGACCGAGGACCGGATCCCCGCGCTCGGCGAGGCCCGCGGCCGGGTCGTCCTCCTCGCGGACAACTCCGGCCTGCCGGGCATCCGCTGGGGCGGCGGACGCACCGACATCGAGGACGACTACGACATCGGCACGATCTTCGACATCGACTCGCGCAAGTGGCCCGAGGTCTCCTCCCATCTGACCGCCGCCCGGGCCGCCACCGACCCGCAGCGGCTCTTCCTCACCTTCACCTCCAGCTCCGGCTGGGGCCTCTGGCCCCGCCAGGCCGCCGACGCCATCACTCCCAGACTGCGCGGTTACCTCGGCGGCCTGGACCGCTCCACCCGCCCGGTGCTCGGCACCGTCCCGATGGACTTCGTCACCGCCGAGCTGGTGCGCTCGCTGTACGCATTGAACTTCAGCGCCTGAGGGCGGCCTTCAGCCCTGCGGCAGGTACTCGGCCACCAGGACGGCGAACTCCTCGGGGGCGACGACCCGGATGCCCAGCTCCTCCGCCTTGGCCCGCTTGGACCCCGCCTTCTCGCCGGCGACCAGGAGCGTGGTGCGCTTGGACACCGACGAGGAGGCCTTGCCGCCGGCGCGCTCGACGAGTTCGTTCATCTCGTTGCGGGAGAGCGCGGCGAGCGGCCCGGTCATGCTGCCGGTGACGACCACCGCCTCCCCGGTGAGCGGGCCGCCCGCAGGAGCCTGCGCCGGGTCGCCCCCCGACCCGTCACCGGCGGGCGCGTCGACGGCGGGCACCTGGGGCTCGGTGACGGCCGTGCCGACCCGCTGGGCCGCGAGCCGGTCCAGGAGCGGGGCGAGCTCGGTCAGTTCGGAGACGATGAGCCGGGCCTTCTCCGGGCCGATGCCGTCGACCCGGGCCAGGGTGTCGGCGTCGGCGGCGCGGATCGCCGCCATCGAGCCGAAGTGGGCGGCGATCCGCCGGGACATGGTGCGCCCGGTGCCGCGCACACCGAGCGCGCAGAACACCCGGCCGAGCGGGCGGTTGCGGGCCTCCTCCAGGGCGGCGAGCAGGTTGTCGGTGCTGGTCTCCCCCATCCGGTCCAGACCGAGGAGCTGCTCGCGGGTGAGCGTGAAGAGGTCCGCGATGTCGGCGACCAGGCCGGATTCGACCAGTAGGACGGCGCGGGTGCCGCCCAGGCCCTCGATGTCGAGCTGGTCGCGGCCGGCCGCGTAGATCACGGACGCGACCGCCTGGCAGTTGCGGCCGCGCGCGCAGCGCCAGCGCTGCTCGCTGGTGTCGATGGCGTCGCCGCAGCGGGGGCACACCTCGGGGAAGACGATCGGGCGCTCGTCGCCGGTGCGCTGCTCGGTCAGCGGGGCCTCGACCCGCGGGATGACGTCCCCGGCGCGGTGGACGAAGACCTGATCGTTGATCATGAGGCCGCGCCGGGTGATGTCGGCCGGGTTGTGGAGGGTGGCGTAGGTGATGGTGACGCCGTCGATGACCACGGGTTCGAGCACGGCCCGGGGGGCGATGATGCCGGTGCGGCCGACGTTCCACTCGACGTCGAGCAGCCGGGTGACCTTGTGCTCGGCGGCGAGCTTGCGGGCGACGGCCCAGCGCGGCGCGCGCGAGCCCGAACCGGCGTCGCGCTGGTCCGCGGCCGCGTCCGCCTTGACCACGACGCCGTCGATGCCGAAGGGCAGCGCGGCGCGCAGGGCGACGATCTCCTCGATCCGCCGCTGCACCTCCTCGGTGGTCGCGCAGCGCAGGGGGTGGGCGTCGGTACTGGCGGCGGTGTTGGCACCGAGGGCGGCGAGCCGCTCCAGGAGGGCGCTGTGGGTGAGGTCCTCGTCCAGGCCGAGGGCGCCGTAGGCGAAGAAGGTGAGCTCGACCCGGTAGGGCCGGTCCTTGGCGCGCAGGGTGCCGGCCGCGCCACTGCGGGGGTGGGCGAACGGCTCCGCGCCGTGCTCGGTGCGCAGCCGGTTGGCGGCCTCGAACTGCTCCTGGGTGAGCAGGACTTCGCCGCGCAGCTCGACGTCGACGGGCTCGGCCAGCGCGGCGGGCAGGCCGAGCACGGCGTCGGCGGCGTGGCTGATGTCCTCGCCCGCGAGCCCGTCCCCCCGGGTGAGGACCTGCTGCAGCCGCCCGGCCCGGTAGCGGGCGGCCACCGCCAGCCCGTCGAGCTTGGGCTCGACGCACCACGCGGCCACGGGGCGGCCCAAGCGCCGCTCCAGTCCGGCCGCCCAGGCGTCCAGTTCCTCGCCGGAGAACACGTTGTCCAGCGACAGCATCGGCACGCTGTGCGGCACGTCCCCGACGACCGCCCCGCCGGCGACCTTCCCGCTCGGCGAGTCGGGCAGCACCTCGTCCGGGTGCGCCTCCTCGTAGGCCGAGATGGCGCGCACGAGGGCGTCGTACTCGTCGTCCCCGAGCGGGGTGGCCCCGTCGGTGTAGTACGCGGCGGCCGCGCGCACGGCAGCGGTGACGGCGTCGGCATAGGCGGACGAGGACAGCAGCGGAGCGGTTGCATCGATCATGGCAGCATCATCGCCCCCACCACCGACAATGCCCGCTGCCCCCGCCCCGGAGGCGCCGGGCGCGCCGCAGCCGGGCCGGTGGTCGGGCGCCGGGGCCGGTGCTCAGGCGCCGGGCTGGACGGGGCCGACGAGGGTGCCCTCGGAGACGGCGAAGGCGCCCTCCGCGACGGAGGTGCCGGGGATCGCCCCGTCGGGTCCGCGAAGAGTGAACGAGGCCTCGTCGGCCGGGCTGGTGCGGCCGTCGTTGCGGACCTGGATGTCGAAGTGCACCGGCCGGCCCGGCCCGAAGGTCACCACTCCGGTCTGGTCGCCGTACGCCCCCGCGGTCACCGGCAGCGTGCTGCCGTGCTCGGAGAAGCTGACGTCGGTCGGCGAACCGGCGAGCCGGCACGGGGCGTAGCCGGCGGGAGCGGTCAAGGTCACCCGGAAGTGGAGGTGGCCCGCGCTGGACTGGTCCTGGGCGACCCTCGCGAGGTGGTTGGCGGGGCGGCAGGCCGACGGCGCGGCGTCGTCGGCCGTCGCGGCCAGGGCGGTTCCCGGGGCGGTGACCGCCAGGACGGCGGTGGCGGCGGCGATGAGCGTCCGGTTCATGCGCATGCTGGAACTCTCCTCACGGTGCGGGGAACCGGCGGCGGGGTGCTCAGGGTGGGGAGCGCGGTCCCGCGCGGATTCCCGATGGTGCGTCCACGCAATGTTAGTCCTTCCTAACGGACCGTCATGACGTGGCACTCTCCGGCGGATCGCGGGGCCACACTGTGGCTGGATCAGATTGACGTGATTCCAGGGTTGCGTGATCCATGGCGTGGGCACGACGAAGAAGCCCGGCCGCTTCGGGGCAGGGCTTCGGGACTCGATCGAGGGGACGCGGATGTCGTCGAAGGTGAACGGACAGGTCAAGTGGTTCAACGAGGCCAAGGGGTTCGGCTTCATCACGCCGGAGGACGGCAGCAAGGACGTGTTCGTCCACTTCTCGGCAATCCAGGGCACCGGCTTCAAGACCCTCGTCGAGGGCCAGAACGTCCAGTTCGAGATAGAGGCCGGACAGAAGGGTCCGTCCGCCGCCAACGTCACCGTCGTCTGACCGCCGTCCGCGCCGACGTGCACAAGTGAGGCGGCGGTGCCCGGGCCGGCAGGGGCCCGGGCACCGCGCGGTCCCGGGGGAGGTCAGTCCAGGCAGAACTCGTTGCCCTCGACGTCCTGCATCACCAGGCAGGACTCGTTGAAGCCGTCGGCGCGCAGCAGGTGGAGGCGGGTGCCGCCGAGTGCCTCCAGGCGGGCGCACTCGGCTTCGAGGGCGGCGACGCGCTCCTCGCCGACGAGGCCGGTGCCGACGCGGACGTCGAGGTGGAGGCGGTTCTTGACGACCTTGCCCTCGGGGACGCGCTGGAAGTAGAGGCGCGGGCCCACGCGTTCGGGGTCCTGTGCGACGAATCCGGCGCCCTGGCGTTCGGCCGGCAGGCTGCGGTCGTACTCGGCCCAGGAGGCGAAGCCCTCCGGCGCCGGCGGGACCACGTAGCCCAGCACCTCGCACCAGAACCGCGCGACCCGCTCGGGTTCCGCGCAGTCGAAGGTGATCTGGACCTGCTTGACCGATGCCATCCGTCCTCCGTCGCACACACTGCCGGTGTCCACCGGGGCGCTCCCCGGTGATCGTTCACGGCGGGCGAGCCTGCCACAGGGTCGGACCGGGCTCAAGCGGTTTTCCCCCCGAGGACGCGGCGGGCGGAGCAGCCGACGGGGTGTCAGCGGACCAGGGGGAGGAACACCGTGTCGACGATCTCTTCGAGGGTGTCGTCGGGGACGGGGGCGAAGGTCGTCAGGATGTCGTGGCGCAGGAGGTCGAAAGGGAGCGACTTGAGGCGCGGGGTGAGGCGTTCGGGCCGGACCTCGCCGCGGGCGGCGGCGCGGGCGAAGAGTTCGTCGAGGGCTTCGGCGCGGCCGGTCACCAGGGGGTCGCGCAGGTCGGCCGGGTTGGTGCCGGTCTCGCCGTGGAAGTCGGCCAGGCGCAGGTTCATCACCGTGACCAGGCGGACCCGGGTCGGGGAGTTGATCTCGCGCATGAGGGCGAGGACGTCGCCCCGCAGGGTCCCGGTGTCGGGCTGGACGAGCGGGGACACCTTGAGGGTGTGGGCGACGGCGGCGCGGACGAGTTCCTCGCGGTTGGCCCAGCGGCGGTAGAGGACGGGCGGGCTGGTGCCCGCGCGCTTGACGACGGCGTCCATGGTGAAGCGGGCGTAGCCGTGGTCCGCGAGTTCCTCCCAGGCGGCGTCGAGCAGTGCCTTCTCCAGTGCCGGTCCGCGGCGTCGTTCGGCCATGGGCGCTCCTCCTTTGGAAAGACTTGCCTTTCTTATCCTAGCGGCCTAGCCTGACCACCGTAAGATAGACCGATGTATCTTAAGGTGGCTGCCGCGCATGAGCACTCCCGACCCCACGGGCCCCGACCGCACGGGCCCCGACCGCACCGACCCCCGTCGCACAGACCCCGACCGCGTGGACCCAGCCGTGTGGCGGATGGCGATCACCCTCGTCGTCGGCGCCCTCGCCGTCGTCCTGGACACCACCATCGTCAGCGTCGCCCTCGACGACCTGACCAAGGACCTCGGCGCCCCGCTCTCCACCGTCCAGTGGGTGGGCACCGGCTATCTGCTCGCCGTGTTCGTCACCGTCCCGCTGGCCGGCTGGGCGCAGGCGCGGTTCGGCGGGCGGCGGCTGTGGGTCGCGGCCCTCGGCGGGTTCCTGCTCGGCTCGCTGCTGAGCGCGCTGGCCTGGGACGCACCCAGCCTGATCGCCTTCCGGGTCCTCCAGGGTGCCGCCGCCGGCGTCATGATGCCGCTGATGGCCACACTGCTCGTGCAGGCGGCCGGGGGCCGCAACATCGGCAAGGTCATGGCGATCATCACCGTGCCCACCGCCCTCGGTCCGATCCTCGGGCCCGTACTCGGCGGTCTGATCCTGCATCTGGCCGACTGGCGCTGGCTGTTCCTCGTCAACATCCCCTTCTGCGCCGTCGGCGCCCGGCTCGCCCTGCGCAACCTGCCCGACGACCGGCCCGTCCCCGGCCGCCCCGGCGCACCGCTGGACGCGCTCGGCCTGCTCCTGCTCTCCCCCGGCTGCGCCGCCCTCGTGTACGGCCTCTCCCGGGTCGAGGGCAGCGCGGGCCTCGCCGACGCCGGGGTCCTCGTCCCGCTGGTCTGCGGACTCGCCCTGGTCGGCGGTTTCGTCGCCCGGGCACTGACCCGCAGCGGCGGCGGCACCGTCGTCGACGTGCGGCTGTTCCGCCACCGCGCGGTGGCCTCCTCCGCGACCCTGCTGTTCCTCGGCGGCGTCTCGCTGTACGGCTCGATGATGCTGCTGCCGCTCTGGTTCCAGCAGGTCCGGGGCGAGGATGCGCTCGGGGCCGGACTGCTGCTGGTCCCGCAGGGCCTCGGCGCGCTGCTGGCCCGCGGCCTGGCGGGGCGGTACACCGACCGCCTCGGCGCCCGCCGGGTCGCCGTCGCCGCGTTCGCGCTCGTCGCCGCGACGACCGTGCCGTTCGCCTTCGTCACCGCCGGGACCGGTGAGTGGCTGCTCCTGGCGGCGCTGTTCGTCCGCGGCCTCGCCCTGGGTGCCGCCATGATCGCGCCGATGGGCGCCGCCTACGTCGGACTGGAGCACGGGGAGATCCCCGACGCCAGCATGATCACCCGCCTCGCCCAGCAGCTCGGCGGCTCGGTCGGCATCGCCCTGATCGCCGTCGTCCTCCAGCACGCCACGGCCGGCGCCCACTCCCCCGACGCGCTGGCCGAGGGCTTCGACACCGCCTTCCGGTGGGCCACGGCCCTCACCGCCGTGGCCGTGCCGCTCTGCCTGCTGCTGCCGGGCCGCCCCGCGGTGGCGGACGGTGGCGTGCCGCCCGCCACCGCGGACGAAACGGACGGAGCGACCGCAGCGGACGGAGCGACCGAAACCCGGTCGGCCGCCCAGGCCTGAGCCGCGCGTTTCCGGCAACGTTCCTGGCGGGCAGCCGCCTCCCCCACTCCCCACCCAAGGAGAAATCATGACGATCACCGCTGGCGGACGGACGTGCTCGACGCGCGGCCGGACGTGGTGTCCGTCCTCGTCGGCGCCAACGACATGGGGTGGCAGACGACGGCACCCGACGGCCGTCCGATCCCCGCCGCCGAGTTCGCGGCGGGCTACGACCGACTGCTCGCCCCGCTGGCCGCGGCGGGCACGCAGCTGATCCTCGTCGAACCGTTCCTCCTACCGGTCGGTGGCACCTTCCGGGCCGGTCACGCGGTCGTCGACGACCAGGTGCGGAAGCTGTGGCGGGCCGATCCGGACCCGAAGATCGATGCCGTCCACGAGCTCGCCCGCACGTACGGCGCGCGGCTGCTGGCCGCGGACGACATGTTCGCCGGGCTCGCGGCACGGACCGGCCCCGAGCACTGGTCGGTCGACGGCGTGCACCCGACGCCGGCCGGCCATGCCGCCCTCGCCTCGGCCTGGCTGCGCCTGGTCCGGTGAGCAGCGGCGCGGCCCGGCGCAGGCGCGGCGGGCAGGCGCCGGGCCGGATCGGTCGCGGTGGGTGTCGGACCGGTTACTCATGGGCAGTCTCCCGGGCGGACGGCCGGGCACCGGCCTCCGCGACAGCACCGGCCACGGCAGCAGCGACAGCAGCAGGAGGACAGCATGAGTGACGACGACGCTCGCGCGATCGGCGGGCAGGCCGGAGCGGCCGGGGCGGCCGAACAGGAGGAGGCGCTGCGGGCCTCCGCCGCCTTCCTCGTCGACGAGGCGCTCGGATTCCTCTTCCCCGCCGCGCTCCGGGCCGCCGCCGAGGTCGGGGTCGCCGACCACCTCGCGGCCGGGCCCGCCCTCCCCGCCGACCTCGCCGCCGCGACCGGCACGGACGCCCGCAATCTGCACCGGGTCCTGCGACTGCTCGCCACCCGGGGCATCGTGGCCGAGGACGAGCAGGGCCGCTTCGCCCTGACCGGGGCCGGGCAGGCGCTGCGGAGCGATGTCCCGCACTCGG
Source organism: Kitasatospora sp. MBT66 (assembly GCF_000710405.2). Lineage (NCBI taxonomy): Bacteria > Bacillati > Actinomycetota > Actinomycetes > Kitasatosporales > Streptomycetaceae > Kitasatospora > Kitasatospora sp. MBT66. Next base: position 729,738 of record NZ_JAIY01000003.1, read on the forward strand.
CGCGGACGGCGATCGGGATGCTGACGGACCGCACCATGTGGGGGCCCGCCGGTGAACTGACGCACTGTCTGACCGAGGGCGACACGGCATTCGAGAAGCTCTTCGGCATGCCGTTCTTCGACCACTTCGCCAAGGACGAGCGCACCGCCGCCGTCTTCCACGTCGGCATGGCGGCGATGTCCGATCCGGAGAACGCCCCGATCGCGGCCGCCTACGACTTCCCCGCCAGCGGCACCGTCGTGGACATCGGCGGCGGCCACGGCGGACTGCTGCTGGAGGTGCTGCGCCGCAACCCCGGCCTGGAGGGCGTGCTCTACGACCGCTCGCACGTCCTCGCCGGGAACCGGCTGCACGCGCACGGGGAGATCGCGGGCCGCTGGACGCCGCAGGACGGCGACTTCTTCTCCTCCGTGCCGTCGGGCGACATCCATCTGCTCAAGCGGATCACCCACGACTGGGACGACGACAGCTGCGTGACCCTGCTGGGCCACTGCCGGCGCGCCCTGCGGCCGGGCGGCCGGATCCTGGTCCTGGACGCCGTGGTGCCGCCGGGCAACGGGCCCCACCAGTCGAAGGCGCTGGACCTGATGATGATGGCCTCGCTCACCGGGCGGGAGCGGACCGAGGCCGACTTCGCGGAGCTCTTCGGGCGGGCCGGTCTGCGGCTGTCCCGGGTGGTCCCGACCTCGACGGTGCTGTCGGTGGTCGAGGCCGTCGCGGCCTGACGGGCAGACAGCCGGAGGGGAGTGGGCCGCTACCGGCCCGCTCCCCTCCGACGCAAGGCCGGGGTCGTCCCAGGGACGTCCCTGGGACGACCCCGGAGCGGGGCTCGGCACAGCCAGGGCGCGGCTCAGCCCGCGGGCTGCCAGAGCTCGATCCGGTTTCCCTCCGGGTCGGTGACCCAACCGAACCGCCCGACGCCCTCCATCTCCTGCACGTCCTCGGCGACCGCGGCACCCCCGGCCCGGAGCTGGGCGAGCATCGCGTCGAGGTCACGGACGCGGAAGTTCAGCATGCTCTGCTGGCTGCGCGTACCGAAGTAGTCGGTGGCGGCCTCGAAGGTCGCGAAGACGGTCGGCCCCTGCTCCTGCTGCCACAGGCCGTGCTCGTCCGTGTCCAGACCGAGGCTCTCGCGGTACCAGGCGGCCAGGGCGGCCGGGTCGGAGGCACGCAGGAAGTAGCCGCCGATGCCGAGGACGCGTTCCATGTTCCGGTTCCTGTTCTGTCGGGGTGGGGGCGGTGGCCATCCTCGCACCGGTGGAACCGCCGCCGGCCGACGGCCGGTGGCGACGGCGCGTTCCCCCGAGCTCGGAATACTCGATTCCACTTCTGGAATCGAAAGAAATTCCCCCTTCGGACAACCTGAAATTCCGTCAGAAGCCCTCCCATGACGGAACAGCCGCCGCTAATGCGGAATGCGGGGAGCAATCGAACGAATCGCCCTCGATCAGAAATGACGGCGTCTCACGATTGGTCCAGACCACTTCTCAAATCCCAGCTCAGGGGCTCGCGGCCGAGTGAGACGTCTCAAAGCCCGCTTCCCCTCTCGAACCGGCCCGGTCGCTGCGGCAGAGTCGTTCCTCGCCGGGCGGTGCACAGCCCGCAACCGATCCGGGAAATCGACCGACGCCTCGACGACGCAGGCGTGCCGAATTCCCGATCCACCGATCGAGAGGCAAGAACGTGAAGAAGAAGATCGCGGCCGGCGTCCTCGCCGCCGCCACCCTGGGCTCGGTTCTGCTCGGCGCCTCCGCGCCGGCCTTCGCCAGCAGCGGCGGCTGCGTCAGCGGCGACGCCTGCCTCTACTACAGCCCGAACCTCCAGGGCGCGAAGTTCGGCAAGGGCGAGTACGGCAACTACAGCGGCAACTTCGGTGGCGGCGGCGCCGGCAACGGCCAGCCCGTCATCAACAACGCCGCCTCGGTGTCGAACATGGACCACTACCACAACCTCCGTGTCCACTACCGCGAGTTCAGCATCCGCGACTCCGGCCCGAACCAGTTCGTCCCGCACGACCAGTGGGTGAACCTGGGCGCCGTGCCGTGGAACGGCGGCTCCGTCAACATGCGCAACAACAACCACTCGCAGAGCTGGGAAGGCATCTAGCCAGCGGCCGACCCGGGTGCCGGGCCCCGATCACCGGGGCCCGGCACCCGGGTCGCACCCACTCCCCCGCACCACCCGCCGCACCACCCGCCGAACCGCCCGCGGCACCGCGCGGGCGGGTGCCCGAGGAGCCCCGCATGACACCCCCGCGCCGCGGCCGCCCGCTGCCGGTCCTGCTGCTGACCGCCGCTCTCACCGCCGCCCTGGCCCTGACCGCCGGCTGCGCCTCCGGTCCCGCCGCGAACACCGCCGCAGCCGCCGCGCCGCCGTCCGCCACCCTCGCTCCGATGGAGCCGCCGCCGATCGGGGACGTCCCCCGGCTGAGCCGGGTGGACGACCGGACCCTGCCGATCGAGGCGTACCTGCTGAGCGGGGAGCAGTTCCGGCAGCTCGACACGGCCCAGGGCGTGCTGGTCACCCGGTGCGTCCGGGGGTTCGGCCTGGACTACTCCGCGCCGACGCCGACCGCGCCCGCCACGACCCAGACCTCCCACCGCTACGACCCGGTGGAGATCTCCGACGTCTCCGCGAACGGCTACCACTCGCCCGACCCGGACCGCGGGAAGAAGCCGGGCGCGGCGCCGTCCGTCAGCCCCGACGTCACCACCGTGCTCGGTGCCGGCCTCGGCCCGGACGGCAGGCCCGCCCCCGGCACCGCCACCGAGTACCGGGGCAAGAAGCTGCCGTCCGGCGGGTGCATCGCGGACGCGCAGCGGCAGTTGACCGCGCGCGGCGGCACCGGTCGGGACGCCGATGTCGCGGTGGGGGTCAACTACGAGGGCTTCGAGCGCTCGCGGCAGGACCCGCGGGTCCTGGCGGTCTTCCAGGACTGGTCGCGCTGCATGGCCGAGCGCGGGTACTCCTACGGCACTCCCGGGGACGCCCTGAAGGACCCGCGCTGGGGCGCCACCGCGACCCCGTCGGCCGAGGAGATCGCCACCGCCACCGCGGACGTCGACTGCAAGGCGCGGGTCAATGTGGTCGGCGTCTGGTTCACCGTCGAGTCCGCGTACGAGCAGGAGCTGATCCGGCTGAAGCAGCCGGAGCTGACCACTGCGAAGGGCGCCAACGACGCGATGCTGACGGTCGCGGCCTCGGTGACGGCCACCGGCGTCTGAGCCGCAGGCGTACCTGCGACACGGGACCGCCGGCCCGGACGCGTCGGGGGACGACGTGTCCGGGCCGGCGGCGTGTCCGGGCCGGCGGCGGGTGCCGTCAGTTGACGTGGACCACCGGGGAGCCCGCCCGGCTGGAGTCGGCCAGCGGGCCGTAGGTCGCCGAGAAGTAGCCCTCACCCGGACAGAGGCCCGAGCCGCCGCTCTTGACGAAGTGCTCGTTGCGGAAGCTCAGGGTGTGGGTGGCGTTGTCGGAGGTGCCGGTGAAGGCACCGCTGAGCTGGTAGGTGCAGGTGAGGGTGCCGAACCAGCTGTTCAGCACGGCCGAGGCCTGGATCGGGCCGGCCGTACCCGCGGCGAGGACGACCGGCTGGCCGCCGCCGAGCGAGAGGTTGTAGGCGAGGTTGCCGACCGTGAGGCTCTTCACCGAGGTGACGCCCGTGACATTGGCCGTGCAGGAGCCGAAGCTCATGCCGGTCAGGGAGGCGGTCGCCGTGCCCGGCGCGTCGGGGTTGGTCAGGGCCCGGGCGGTGAACGGCGAGACGCCGCAGGTCACGCCGGTGGCGCCGGTGGTGGCCGAGTAGAAGGTGGCCTTGGTCCCGGCGGCGAGCGACGCCACCAGGGTGTCGCCCGCGGCCACGGCCGCGCCGGCGGCATCGCCGGTGGTGAGTACCGGGACGGCGGCGGGGGCGGCGGACGCCGGGACGGCGCCGACGGCCAGGGTCGCGGCGGACGCGGCCAGGGCAAGGCAGGTGCGGATACGCATGGGGGCCTCGTTCTCGGTGGGGGGCGGCGAGCGGGCACGCTTCCGGAGCCCCGGCAGGGGGCGGAGGTGGGGGTTTCCGGGAGCTGACTACGTTGTAGAGCGGTGTCCATGCACCGTCAAGGAGCCTGGCGCGACTTGTTGACGAATCGTCAGCAAGACGCCGCACGCCTCTTGCCAGCGGCACCGGGCGCTCCCTACCGTCGAGTACCCCCGGAGCACCGCTCTCCAAGGAGCCCCCGATGTCCTCGACCTCCCTCCCCCGAACCCCGCGCCCCCGGCGCACCCGGCGCCCCCAACACCCCCGACGCCTGCGCACCCTCCTCGGCATCGCGGCCGTGCTCGGCCTGACCCTGCCGGGCGCCACCGCGACCGCCGGCACGGCGGAACGCCCCGGACCGGCCGGTGCCGCCGCACTGCGGGAGGTGATGTTCGTGGGCAACAACTGGGACGGCACCGCCGACGTCATCACCTCCCGCGGCGACCTGGCCCGGATCGGCCGGATCGACGTCGTCCCCGACAAGGACCGGCGCCTCACCGAGATCTACCTCGACCCGATCAAACTGGGCTACTTCCTCGGGATCAGGCTCGGCCCCGGCGAGGGCCACGATCAGTTCGTCGACGACATGTACTCGACCCCGGACGGCACGGCCGTCGTCGTCTCCCGGCCGAGCTTCGCCGACGTGGTGTCCATCGACCTCGCCAGCGGCCGGATCAACTGGCGCTTCCCGGTCGCGGGTTACCGGGCCGACCACATGGCGCTCTCGCCCGACGGCACCCGGGTCGTGGTCTCCGCCTCCACCGCCAACACCGTGCACGTCCTCGACATCGCCACCGGCCGCCAGCTCGGCTCGTTCCGGACCGGCGACAAGCCGCACGAGAACCTCTTCACCGACGGCGGCCGGTACATCTGGAACATGTCGATCGGCGACGTCACCACCGCCCTCGACGCCCCCTGGCTGGACTGGACCAAGGGCGACCGCCGGATCACCGTGGCCGACGCGACGACCTTCCGCACCGTGCGGGTGATCGACATGCGGGAGCGGCTGGACGCCTTCGGCCGCCCCGACCTGTCCGACGCCGTCCGCCCCGCCGCGTTCAGTCCGGACGGTTCGACGCTGTACTTCCAGGTCTCCTTCTTCAACGGCCTGGTCGAGTACGACGTCGCCACCGACCGGATCACCCGGATCAGGACCCTCCCCACCAACCCCGCGACCAACGAGGACCGCACCACCTGGGTCAACGACTCCCGCCACCACGGCCTGGCGATGAGCCCCGCCGGGGACAAGCTCTGCGTCGCGGGCACCGTGGACGACTACGCCACCGTGGTCGACCGGACGACCCTCCAGGAGGGGCCGCTGGTGCCCGCCGTCAAGCCCTACTGGGCGACCGTCAACGGCGACGGGACTTCCTGCATCGTGTCCGAGGCCGGGGCCGACCGGGTCAGCGCCATCGACTTCGCCACCGGGCAGCGCACCTCCTCGGTCGATGTCGGCGACCACCCGCAGCGCGTCCGGCTCGGCCACGTACCCGCCGGGTGGAGCGGCCCGGCGGCACACTGACGCCGCCGACCGCCACCCGCCGGTCCCTGCGCTGCCCCGCCCTGCCCCGGGCGGGGGTCCGTCAGTCGTCCTGCCGCCGGTAGCCGGCGGTGCCGTGCAGCACCGCTCCGGCCGCCCGGGCCGACTCCAGGCTGCGGGTCAGCAGCTCGGCGCCGGCCGCCGGGTCGAGATCCATCAGGCCCGGCGGCCAGGTGCCGGGCGGCACGACGAGCACCACGACGGCGCGCCGTCCGGCGGCGGCCGTCAGCCAGCCGGGCGAGGCCAGCACGTCGGAGGCCGGCTCCCAGGCCTGCCGGCCGCCCACCATGACCAGCCGGACCAGGGCGTTCCCCGCCAGTTCCACCACGGCGGTGGTGGCGGGCGGCTCCCCCGCGGCCAGGACGAACCCGCTGTCCACCGCGTTGTCGACGAAGGCCGCGAACAGGGCGGGGCCGATCTCCACGATCAGTTCGGCGAAGGGTGGTCCGAGCTCCACCGCACGCACTGCCAGGGCCCACACCATCGGCACCGAGCCACCGTCACCCGGGCCGTCCGTCTCGTCCGTGTCGTCCGCCATGCCCGGTCCAACGAGCCGGCCGCCGATCCGACGCGGCCCCGCCCGGGTGGTCGGGCGGGGCATCTCGCGGGAGGACGCTCAGGGCGTGTCCCGCGGTACGGCCGCGCGCAGCCGGCTCTCCAGGGCGACGACCTCGGCGAGCGGGGACGCGTAGAGGGCCGGGATCTCGGCCGCGAGGACGCGCATCAGCGCGACCGCCTCCGTCGCCGCGGCCAGACCGCCGGCCAGGTCGAGGCCGGCCTCGGCCCGGACCCGGGCGTGGAACGCCAGCGCCAGGCCCAGGTCGCCGCGCCGCGCCACCGGGTTGAGCGCGGCCTGCGCCCGCATCATCGCGACCGCCCTGGTGGTGACCTCGGCCGCCTCCCGGAACCGCCCCAGGTCGGCGAGCGCCGCCGCGTGCAGGGACAGCGAGTCGGCGAACAGCCCGCCGTGGACGCCCGGTTCGGCCCGGTCCAGTTCCTCCAGGATGGCGACCGCCTCCGCCACGGCGGCCAGCGACTCGGCCCGGCCGTTGTGCATCCGGGCCGCGTTGCCCAGCGCCATCGCGAGGTCCCGGCGGTGGACCGCCGGATTGGCCGCGGCCAGCCGACGGTAGAGCGCCACGGCCTCCTGGATGCTCCTGAGCGCCCGGCGGTGCTGGTTGCGCGCCGACTGGCGGCGGGCCAGGTTGTTGACCGCCTGGGCGAGTCCGTGGGTGTGGACGGCCTGGTCCACCGCGACCAGCCGGCGGTAGAGGGTCACCGATTCCTTGGTGACGTCCAGGGCCTCGGCGTGTCGACCGAGCCGGGACAGCACCACGCCGAGCTGGCTGAGCGCGTTGGCGAGCTGCGGCCGGAAGGCGTGGTCGGCGCGGGCGAGCTGCCGGTGGAGGTCGACGGACTCCCGGGTCACGGCGACCGCCTCCTGCGGGCGCCCGAGGCCCCACAGCGCGGTGCCGAGGCCGAGCAGGGTGGCGCCGAGCGGGGCGGTGAACGGCGCGGTCACGGCCTGTCCGCGCCCCAGGTCGACCGCCTCGGAGGCGGTGCGCAGGCACTCGTCCCAGTGGCCGAGTTTGGCCAGCGCCTCGCAGCGGAGCACCAGGACGTAGGCGAGTGCGGCCGCCGCCTCCCGGTTCGCGGGGCGGCTGCCGGCGGTGTGCCCGCGGAGGAGTGCGGCCGTCTCCTCGGTCGCCGTCAGGGCTTCCTCGTAGCGGCCGGCGAGCACCAGCCGGGCGCACCGTTCGAAGGCGGCCTGGGCGGTGCCGGACGGTGCGACGTGGTCGGAGGGTCCGGCGACGGCATCGGACGGTCCGTCCTGCGGTGGCGGCTGCTCGGCGCCCGGTATCTCCTCGGACATGGCCCTCCCTGGGTTCGGGAGCGGCCGCCGGGTACTCGAACCGCCGCTCGCTGAGGGGAACTGACGGTTCGTCGGATCACCGCCGGGCGGGCCCGGCGGTCTCCTCAGTATGCCCGGCCGGGCCGCCCCCGTACCGTCGAACGGCCGACTCCGGCCACCGGCGCGCACCGGCGGGGGCGGCGGCGGGGAGCGTCACGCCGCCACCCCGGCGACGGCGCCGGGGAGGGTCACGCCATCACCTTGGCGACGAAGGCGGCGAGGTTGGCGACCGTGCGCTCGATCTTCTCCTCCAGCGTGAGCGACTCGTGCAGCTTGGTGCCGACCTCCTTCTTGCCGCGGACGTACAGCGAGCAGGCGAGGTCGGCGCACATGTACGCGCCGACGGAGTTGCCCTGCTTGCCGGCCTTCCCGGCGCGGGGCGCCACCAGCAGCGAGACGCCCCCGGTGTGCGTGGTGACGCACAGCGAGCAGAGACTGCGGCGGGCCTGCCAGGAGGCGGCGCCGGAGGAGCGCAGCGCGACCGCGACCGGGCGGCCGTCGAGCACGGCGACGAGGTAGGCCCGGTCGGGCGCCTGCGGGTCGCGCCAGCCGAGGAAGTCCAGGTCGTCCCAGGGCTGCTCGGCCAGGTCGCGGGGGACGTTCAGGCGCGAGGCCTCGCCCTTGGTGCAGTTGACGAAGGCGGCGCGGATCTCGGGTTCGGTCAATGGCTTCATAGGAAGCAACGTAAATTACCTAGGCTTCCTAGGCAAATGTATTATTGCCCCAGGTGAGCGAGAGGACGGGCATGGCACGCGTGGGACTGAACACCGAGCGCCTGACGGCGGCGGGGGCGGAACTCGCCGACGAGGTCGGCTTCGACAAGGTGACCGTTTCCGCGCTCGCGCGGCGCTTCGGCGTCAAGGACGCGAGCCTCTACTCCCACGTCAAGAACTCCCAGGACCTCAAGACCAGGATCGCCCTGCTGGCCCTGGAGGAACTCGCCGACCGTGCCGCCGCCGCGCTGGCGGGCCGGGCCGGCAAGGACGCCCTGACCGCCTTCGCCAACGCCTACCGGGACTACGCGCACGAGCACCCCGGCCGCTACGCCGCCGCGCAGCTGGACCTCGACCCGGAGACAGCCCGCGCCAGCGCGGCCGTCCGGCACTCGCAGATGACCCGGGCCATCCTGCGCGGCTACCGCCTCGCCGAGCCCGACGAGACGGACGCCGTCCGGCTGCTCGGCAGCACCTTCCACGGCTATGTCGCCCTCGAACGCTCCGGCGGGTTCCAGCACACCCCCCGCACGGCCGAGGACAGCTGGAACCGGATCCTGGACGCGCTGGACGCGCTGCTGCGGGCCTGGCCCGCCGCCTGACCGCGACCCGAGGCGAGGCGAGGCGAGCCGAACCGAACCGAACCGAACCGAACCGAGGCAGGGTAACGACGACGGGCTCCACCCGGCGCAGGCCGGTGGAGCCCTGTCGTCCGCGGGCCCGCCCCCGCTCCGCTCCGAGGCGGCGGGTACGGGCCGCGGGGGCCCGGCCGGGGCGCGGGCGTGGGGGAATCCCGCGCCCCGGCCGGGGGTCTGTCAGCCGGTGACCTCGACGACCGAGGTCCGACCGGCCGGGACGGTGACGGTGGCGTAGGTGTACACGGTCCCGTCGACCGTGACGGTGCGGGCGGTCTGCGCGGCGCCGTCGACCGTGATACCGCTGTGGGCGCCGGTGAACCGGGCGGTCCAGGTCAGGTTCCCGGCGGCGGAGGTGTTCGTCAGCGTCGACCGGGTGCCGCCGTCGTGGCGCAGGGTCACCGTGCCGGTGCCGACGGGGACGGAGCTGAGCTGCAGCCAGCCCATGTCGGCGGGCAGGCCGGAGGCGGTGGTCAGCGCCCGGCCGGCGGCGTCGGGCTGGACGCCCAGCAGGCCCTGGACGGTCTGGCCGAGCAGGGTGAAGGCGATCTCGGGGTAGTCGCCGTTGAGGAAGCGCCCGGTGCTGTGGAGGGCGCCGGCCCGGTCGTAGACGTAGCGCATCCACTTCCAGCCGTTCGCGGGCTGGTTGTGGGCGAAGAAGACGTCGGGCAGGTAGGTGGCGGCCTCCAGGTTCTCGGGCGCGCCGCTGCCGGAGGCCTGGGCGTCGATCCAGGCCAGGTAGTCGTTCTGCCGGGCACCCGGGTCCATGATCCCCTTGAGCGGGACGAACCAGGAGTTCTCCTTGCCCCAGTCGCTGTACGCGGTGCCGTTGACGTCGTAGGCGCGCACCACCCGCCCGGGGTTCCTCGGGTCCACGCTCCAGGTGGAGTTGAAGTAGGACTTCAGGGTGGCGGCCCTGTCGTTCAGCCCGGCGGCCGCGGCGGTGTCGCCCTTGGCGGTGGCCAGCGCGGCGGCGGACAGGTAGGCCCGGTACTGGGAGGCGATGGCGTCGCCGGACTCGGCGAGCGTGGCACCGTTCTCGTTGTAGCTGGCGACGCCCTTGAAGATGTCGCCGCTGGTGGCCTGGGCGACGGGGACGCCGCCGTTGTCGATCGGGCCGGTGTGGCCGGTGATGTACGGGCCGACGGTGCTCGCGACGAAGCCGGACATCGCCGGGTCGTTCAGGTAGTCGGTGTCACCGGTCCAGCTGTACGCCTCGTTGATCTTCTGGGCGAGCTCGAAGGCGGCGGGCAGCTCGCGGACGAACGAGGTCGGGCTGCGGTAGTCGATCGACAGCGGGGTCTTCGCGTCGAAGTTGACCGCCCAGTACGGCATGTGGTCCGGGGCGCCGGCCGCCGAGGAGGCGAAGGAGCGGAGCATCGTCTTGGTGGCGCCGTCGAGGCCGAGCAGGTGGGCGCCGACCACCTGGTGGGCGAAGTCCCGCGAGTAGAAGCCGGAGCGGTACGGGTAGCCGGCCCAGTAGGAGGCGGCGTAGACGCCCTGGCCGCGGCCTCCGCTGTTGCCCTCGTCCGCGTTGAGGGCGCCGGTGGCGCCGGGCTGGGAGCTGAAGGAGTTGGCCTTGGCCCGGGCCCACTCGAACATCGCCGTGACGGTGGCGTCGGAGGAGGTGATCCGCGGCGCGTTGGGGGCGGCGGGGGCCACGGTGACGTCGTCGACGTTGACCCAGCCACCGGGCGCCGAGTCGACGGCCACGGTGACGGTGTCGCCCGCCGCCACCCGCACGCCGGACACCGTGTACTGGGCGTAGACGCGCTGCGAGGGGATCGTCACGGTGCCTGCGGTGGTGCCGTTGACCTGCACGGTCAGGGTGCCTCCGGCCGCACCGGAGGCGATCCAGGCGCCGATGTCGTAGCCGCCGGCCTGCGGCGCGGTGGTGCTCCGGCTGATCCGGTAGCCGGTGCCGGCGTCCAGGTACGCGGCCCGCGAGCCGCGGTGCGCGTTGTTCCCGGCGGTGCCGGTGTGGGCGCCGAACGTCCAGCCGCTGCCGTTCTGTTCGAGGCCCGGGTCGCCGAAGGCCAGCGGGTCGGCCCGGGTCAGCAGCCACTGCTGGTTGACGCCGCCGTGGCACGTGTACTGCTGGATCCGCGCGTTCGGCGTGGGGGCGCCGTTCGGCAGGTCGAGGCAGAGCGCGCTGTTGGCGGGGTGGACCAGGAAGGCGCCGTCGGCCGCGCTCTCCAGGGTGAACTGCTCGTTGGCCGAGTCGTCGCAGGCGTACTCGATCAGCGCGGCGCCGGGGGCGGTGGAGGCGCCCTCGACGTTGAGACAGGACTGCGGGGCGGAGCGGTCGGCTATCCGGTAACCGCCGCGGCCGTTGGGGGTGAACTGCCAGCGCTGGCCCAGGACGCCCTGGCAGGGCTGCTGCACGACCGGGGTGCGGTCGGTGCCGGCGGCCCACAGGCCGCCCAGGCACTGGCCGCCGGCAACGGAGGCGACGGTGTAGGCGGCTCCGGCGGCCACCGGCTCGCCGGCGGCACGGGCCGCGCCGGCGGGGAGCAGGGTCAGGGCGCTCGCGGCGAGGGAGACCAGGCCCAGGTGGGCGTGGACGCGCCGCGCGCTGCGGCGGGGAACGGGGTGGGGCAACGTATCCTCCGACATCGTTGTGGAAGGGGCGCCCCCGGCGGCCTCAGGCCGGCGGCCGTCGGGGGTGGTAGGGGGCGGTCGTGCCGCGCACGACCACCTCCGGCTGGAACATCAGTTCGCCGACCGGGACCTGGTGGCCCGAGAGCAGGCCGACCAGGGCCCGGGCGACCTCGGCGGCCAGCCGGTCGACGGGCTGGCGCACCGTGGTCAGTGGGGGATCGGTGAACTCCATGAGCGGGCCGTCGTCGTAGCCGATCACGGAGATGTCCTCGGGGACGGACAGCCCCTGCCGGCGGATCGCCCGGATCGCGCCGAGCGCCATCTGGTCGCTGGCGGCGATGACTCCGGTGACGCCCTGGGCGAGCAGCTGCTCGGCGGCGAACTGGCCGCCCTCGACCGAGTAGGTCTGGTGCACCACGAGCTGCTCGTCCTCGCCGAGGCCGAGCGCCGTCATCGCGGCCCGGTAGCCGGCCACCCTCCGGTCGGTGGGGCGGTTGCCGACCGGGCCGGCCGCCATCGCGATCCGGCGGTGGCCGAGGCCGTGCAGATGGCGCACCGACAGTTCGGCCGCGTAGGCGTCGTCGGTGGAGAAGGCGACGGAGGAGCTGTCCTCGAACCGGCCGTTGATGCAGACATAGGGGACGGGGCGGTGTTCCAGCAGCTGGAGGACCTCGGGGTCGAAGTTCTCCAGGGTGTTGCTGGCGGAGCAGAACACTATCCCGCTGGCACCGAGGTCCAGCAGGGACTTCAGGAAGTCGCGCTCCTGCACGCCGCCCGGCAGCGCGGGGCAGACCACGGCCCGCAGGCCGTGCGGGGCCAGCGCGAGGCCGATCCGCTCCGCCATCACGCCGAAGATCGGGATCGACAGCCCCGGGGTGATCACCCCGACGATGCCGCCGGAGGCGGCGCCGCGCTCGTAGCCGACCTCCTCCATGGCGCGCTCGACCAGCTGACGGGTCTTCTGCGACACGCCGGCCTTGCGGTTGAGCACTCGACTGACGGTGGCCACGCTGACACCGGCGTGCTGCGCGACTTCGGTGATCCCGATTTTCTCGTGCTCCATTTCCCTGCCCCCAATGCGTTGATCGTTTGGCCGGTCGGCCGTAACTATGTCATCCCGTGGCCTCGGTGACGTCGCACAGGCCGCCGGCCGGGACGGCGACCGAGTACAGGCCCTCCGCGAGGTCGAGCAGCAGCTCGGGGCCGGGGCGGCCGGCCGCGTCGTAGGGCTCGATCCGGACCCGGCGGGCGGGTCCCTCGACCTCCAGCAGCAGGCGGCCGGTGGTCGAGGCGTTCACCAGGGTGAGGGCCTGCCAGGGGCCGGTGGGCAGGGTGACCGGCCGCTCGTCGTAGGCGGTGACCACCCACTGCTCCCCGTGCCGGGCGGTGACCTGCGGGTACAGCTCGTCCGGACGGCCGGGCTCGTAGTGGCCGCCGGTCAGGGCGGGTGCGAGCCGGCGCCAGGCGGCCAGCCAGAACGCCAGCGCCTCCCGGTGCGGCGCGGGGAGTTCGGTGAGCCGGGCGGAGATCTGCGGCACCGAGTGGAGCGCGCCGTGGACCTGCCGGGCGAGCACCTCGGGCGCGCCCTGCGGGTCCCACATCAGCATGTCGGAGTGGACGGCGCCGCCGGGGGCGAGCATGGCGATGTCCAGGGTGCGGACCCGGTTGGCGACCGCGTCGGCCGGGCAGTCGATCGCGCGCAGCAGGTTGCCGTAGGCGGTCATGGCCGGGCCGGTGTAGCGCTGGCGCAGCTCGATCACGAACTCGTCGCCGCGCAGTTCCCTGAGCTCCTCGCGCAGCAGGCCGAGCAGCAGGGCCATCGCCTCGCCGACGTCGGCGACGAAGCCCGGGCCGGCGTCCTCGGGCGCGGGGGCCGCGCCGTAGGCCACGGCCTCGTCCAGGAAGTCGATCTTCAGCCCGTCCAGGCCGTAGTCGGCGACGGCGTCGCGGCAGACCCGGACGACGTGCTCGCGGACCTCGGCGTGGCGCGGGTCGAGGATGCGGCAGTCCAGCCGGTGCACGTAGTGCGGGGCGAACCGGGCCCAGGTGCGGTGGGCCTCGGCGCGCTCGCCGAGCAGCAGCGGGGCGATCCAGGCGGTGTAGCGCAGCCCGGCCGCCCGGACGGTCTCGACGTGGGCGCGCAGGTCGGGGAACTTGACCGGGTCGGCGGTCCAGTCGCCGCAGCCGGCGTAGCCCCGGCCGTCGCCGTGCAGCTGCCAGCCGTCGTCCAGGAACAGCTGCCCGCAGCCGAGTTCGGCCGCGAGCGCGGCCTCCCGCTCGACGCCGGCGGCGGTGACGTCCTGGGCGAAGGCGTACCAGGTGGAGTAGACCGGGGTGCGGCCGAAGTCGGGCGTGGGCATCGGGGTGCCGCCGGGCAGGGCGGCGAACCACTCCCGCAGGTCGCGCAGGGCGGCGGCCAGGCTCGCGCCGGGCGCGGCGAGCCGCAGCCGGACGGTCTCCCCCGCGGCGAGCGGGAAGCGCAGCCAGACGCCGAAGCGCTTGTGCTCCTCGCTGACCCCGAAGCGCACGGCGGTCTGCCGGACGGTGCGGTCGGCGGCGAAGGCGAGCATGGTGCGCCCGGCGGTGTCGTACAGGCAGCCCACCGGGGCGGAGTCCACCAGGGAGACCGGGCGCCAGGGCGACCAGTCGGCGGGCAGGGTGCGCTCCCAGCCGGCGTTGGGGTGCCAGTAGCCGGCCGCGTCGCCGAGCGGGACGTCCAGGCGGACGGTCACCTCGGTGTCGGCGGTGGCGGTGATCCCGGCGCTGTCCCAGGCGGTGTCGTCGGCCGCGTGGGCCGTGTCGACGGTGCCGGGCGCGGCCTGGACGGTGATCCGGGCGCCGAGCAACAGCAGTTCGTGCGTGCCGCCCTCCCACTGGTCCGGGGTGAAGGTGGGCAGCGCGGCGAGGTCGATGGAGCCGGTCTGCACGGCGGGCCTCTCTCGGGTCGGGGTCGGGGTCGGGTCGGGAGTGGTACCGGCGGTGCCGGGGGTGTCGGTGGTGCCGGTGGTGGTAGCGCGGGCGGTGCCGGGGTCCTGCGCTGCCGCGGTCACTGCTTGACGGCCCCGGCGAGCATCCCGGAGACGAAGTGCTTCTGCAGGAAGAGGAAGAGCACGGCCATCGGGACCGCCGCGACGGCGGTGCCGGTGAGCAGCTGGCCGTAGTCGACGTCGGAGCTGCCGGTGAGCGCCGCCAGGGCGACCGGGATGGTGTACGAGGCCGGGTCGCGCAGCGCGATCAGCGGCCACAGGAAGTCGTTCCACTGGAACAGGAACAGGAACATGGCGAGCGCCGCGAGCGCCGGACGCATGGTCGGCAGGGCGATCCGCAGGAAGAGCCGCAGCTCGCCGCAGCCGTCGATCCGGCCGGCCTGGAGCAGTTCGTCCGGCAGCGCGCTCATGGACTGCCGCATCAGGAAGATGCCGAACGGGAGGGCCAGGTTGGGCAGCAGCACGGCCTGGTAGGTGTTGAGCCAGTCCAGGTTCACCATCATCTTGAACAGCGGGACGATGGTGAGCTGGGTCGGCACCACCAGGGCGAGCAGCAGCACGGAGAACATCAGGCCCTGGCCGCGGAAGCGGAACTTGGCGAAGCCGTAGCCGGCCAGGGTGCAGACGATCCCGCCGAGCACGGTGTAGGTGACCGACAGCATCAGGGAGTTGAGCACCACCCGGCCGAAGCCGACGGACTCCTCCAGGTTGCCGAGGTTGGTGCCGAGCTCACCGCCCGGCAGCAGCTTCGGCGGCCGGCCGAAGATGTCGTGCGAGGTGTGGGTCGAGGCGATCGCGAGCCAGTAGAGCGGCGCGACCGTGAAGGCGAGCAGCGCGAGCATCCCGGCGGTGAGCAGCACCTGGCCGCGTCGGGACGCGCGGAACGCGGGGCTGGTGGTGGCGGCCATCAGTCCTCCTCCTTGGCGAGCTTGACCTGGACGAGGCCGAACAGCGAGATGATCAGGACCAGCGCGTAGCCGATGGCGGACGCGTAGCCGAAGTCGAAGTACCGGAAGCCGGTCTGGTACAGGTACACGCCGATGGTGGTGGTGGCGTTGTCGGGGCCGCCGCCGGTCATGATGAACGGCTCGTCGAAGAGCTGCAGGGTGCCGATGGTGGAGAGCACCACCGTCAGCAGCAGGGCCGGGCGCAGTCCGGGCAGGGTGACGTGCCAGAACCGGCGCAGGGGGCCGGCGCCGTCGACGGCGGCGGCCTCGTGGTGCTCGGCCGGGATCGACTGGAGCCGGGCCAGGTAGATGACCGCGTTGTAGCCGGTGTAGTGCCAGGTCAGCGCGAGCATGATGGACACCCGCGCCCAGAACGGGTCGTTGAGCCAGTGCACCTCGGGCAGGCCGACCAGCTGGAGCAGCCAGTTGACGGCGCCGGAGTCCTGGTTGAGCAGGGCGCCCATCATCAGGCCGTAGGTGACCAGGCCGGTCACCACCGGCAGGAAGAAGCCCAGGCGGAACAGCGGCTTCCAGCGCAGCAGCGCCGAGTTGAGCGCCACGGCCAGGCCCAGCGAGAGGGCGAGCATGACCGGCACCTGGACGACCAGGATCAGCGCGGTGTTGCCGAGGGCCTTCCAGAACAGCGGGTCGTTCAGCAGCCGTTCGTAGTTGCCGAGGCCGGTCCAGGTCTGGGTGGTGCCCTCGGTCCGGTACAGGCTGAGGACGAAGGACCAGACCACGGGGTACAGCCGGAAGGCGGCGAACAGCGCGAGGGCCGGGAGGACGAACAGGTACGGCGCCAGGCGGGCGCCGCCGCCCCGGCCCGCCCGCCGGCGGGCCGGGGCGGCG
>NZ_JAIY01000003.1:746434-755168 GCF_000710405.2 Kitasatospora sp. MBT66
GACGGCCGGCGGGAGCATCAGGCGCCAGTTGCCGCTCTGGTCGGCGGCGAGGGACTCCATGTAGCCGCCGTACCAGGCGGGGTTGGGGCAGACGGCGACCTTGCCGGCCTTGACGGCGGCGTCGTAGCCGGGCGCGCCGGGCGAGCCCTGGACGTCGAGCAGCAGCCCGGCGTCGTTCATCTCCTTGATCAGGGTGAGCGCCCGGACGGCCTCCGGCGAGTTGATGGTGATCTTGCCGTCGATGTTGAAGTAGAAGGTGCCCTGGAGCTGGAGCAGCAGCTGGAAGAGGTTGGCCGAGTCGGCCTGCGAGGCCGAGCGGTCCACGGCCAGCAGCGCGGTGCCGGTGGCCTCCTTGACCTTCTTGCCCGCGGCGATGACGTCGTCCCAGGTGGCGAGCGAGGCGGCGTCGACGCCGGCCTTCTGGAAGAGGTCGGAGCGGTAGAAGAAGCCGCTGGCGTTGGCCTCCCACGGCAGGGCGTAGACCTTGGACTGGCGGGAGACGGTCTGCCACAGGCCCGGCGCGAAGGCGTCGGCGTACTTGTTGGCGCCCAGCGCGCCGAGGTCCGCGAGGCCGCCGGGGAACTTCTCGATGTAGCCGGGCAGGTAGTCGACGCCGATGTGCAGCACGTCGGCCAGGCCCTGGCCGCCGGCCGCCATCGCGATGGTGATCTTGTCCCAGATCGCCGGGTTGCCGATGTCCTGGACGGTCACCTTGACCTTGGGGTGGACGGCGTTGAAGGCCGGTATCAGGGCCTTGAGCTCGGCCGCCGGGTTCTTCCAGCTCCAGACGGTGACCGATCCGGACAGCTCGCCGGAACCGCCCGCGTCGCCCCCGCCGGAGTCAGAACCGCCGCACGCCGCCAGGACCGAACCCCCGCCGGCGGCCACCGCGGCCGCGCCGATCCCCTTGAGGAAGCCACGCCGACTCGGCCCGCCCACGATTCTGCCACCCATGCCCGGAGCTCCTTCGCTCTGCTCGGGACCGCCGCCGCACGCGGCGGTCCCGACCGATTGCGACGCACCACCGATCGGTGCCGCCGCCGTCCCGCCGATCGCGGGAACGGGAGTGAATCTAGCCAGGCCACGAAGGGGTTAACAACAGTTTTCGAGAATTTTTCGTCGTGCAGAGCGAAAACGTTACAACGTGACGACCGAGCCCGGTCCGGGCATGCAGAAGCCCGTGCCGCCGGTCACCGGCGGCACGGGCTTCGCAGGTCAGCGCGGTGGGAGCCGGGCGGTACCGAAGCGTCGGCGGTAGTCGGAGGGGGTGGTGCCCAGATGGTGGGCGAAGGCCCGGCGCAGGCTCTCGTCACTGCCCAGCCCGCTGCGCCGGGCGGCCGAGGTGACGCTGTGGCCGTCCAGCAGCAGCTGCTGGGCGCGGTCCAGCCGCACCCGCTCGACCCAGCGGGCCGGGGTGGTGTCCAGCTCGGCGCGGAACAGCCGGGTCAGATGACGGGTGCTGACCGCCGCGGTGGCGGCCATCGCGGGCAGGCCGTGGTCGGCCGCCGGGTCGGCCAGGACGGCCTCGGTGACGGCGCGCAGCAGGTCGCCCAGCGCGGGCGGACCGGCCGCGGCGGTGGAGAACTGGGACTGGCCCCCGGGGCGCCGCATGAACATCACGAGTTCGCGGGCGATGCCCCGGGCGGTGTCGGCGCCGTGGTCGTCCTCGACCAGCGCGAGGGCGAGGTCGATGCCCGCGCTGATGCCCGCACCGGTGTGGAAGCGGCCGTCGCGCACATGCAGGGCGTCGGGCTCGACGCGCACCTCGGGGTGGCGCCGGGCCAGCGCGGCGGCGTGCCGCCAGTGGGTGGTGGCGCGGCGGCCGTCCAGTTGTCCCAGCGCGGCCAGGACGAAGGCGCCGCTGCAGACCGTGGCCACCCGCCGGGCCCGCTCGGTGAGGTCCCCGGCGGCGGCGAGCAGTTCCCGGTCGGGCCCCCGGACGGCGAGGTGGTCGGCCCCGGCGATCACCAGGGTGTCCAGCGGGCCGGTGTCCGCCGCGGCGACGGTCCCGGCGAGGGCGACACCGTTGGAGGCGGTGACGGTGCCGCCCCGGGGCGAGACCAGGACGGTCGGGTAGGGGTGGCCGAGCGCGCCGGCCAGGTGGAAGACCTCCAGCGGGCCGCTGAGGTCGAGCAGGGTCAGCTCGTCGAACACGAGGAAGGCGACCCGGCCGGGCGGGTCCTGCTCCGTCGTGGCCTGCGCCGTCGTGTCCGGATGCGTCGTGGCCTGCTCCGTCGCGCCCGGATGCGTCGTGTCCGGATCGGTCATGTCCGGATCCGTGGTGCGGAGGGCAGAAAGGACATGGCGCCAGGCTACGCCACCGCGCGACAGTGGAGGGGTTCGCCGAGCGGTACCGAGAGACCTTCGACGTACCGGAAGTACCGGAAGTACCAATGGAAATGGGGAAGTCGGGATGAGCGAGACGATTGCCGGAGTGCGGGTCCCGGACAGCGCCCTGGCCCGGGAGGCGACCGAGCTGGTGCGGGACGCCGCCCCGCCGCTGCTGTTCGACCACTCCCGCCGGGTGTTCCTGTTCGGGGCGCTGCGCGGCGCCGAGCAGGGGTTGGACTACGACCCGGAGCTGCTCTACGTCGGGGCGATGTTCCACGACCTCGGGCTGACCGGGCGGTTCGCCCGCACCGACCGGCGGTTCGAGATCGACGGCGCCGAGGAGGCCCGGCGGTTCCTGCTCTCCCACGGCATCACCGGCGAACCGGCCGACCGGGTGTGGACGGCGATCGCCCTGCACACCACCCCGGAGGTCCCGCTGCACATGGCGCCCGAGATCGCCCTGGTCACCCGGGGCGTCGAGCTGGACGTCCTCGGCATCGGCTACCACGCGGTGAGCGACGAGCAGCGCGCCGCCGTCACGGCCGCGCACCCCCGGCCGGACTTCAAGAACCGAATCCTTGCCGCGTTCACCGAGGGCATCAGGGACCGCCCGGCCACCACCTTCGGCAACGTCAAGGCCGACGTCCTGGCGCATTTCGTCCCGGGCTTCGAACGGGGCGACTTCGTCGAGGTGATCCTCGGCTCGGACTGGTCCGAGTGAGGCCGGTGCCCGCGGGGTGAGCGCGGCATCCGGGCTCCGCAGCGGTCCCGCCTCACCCGCCCGGGGTGGTGCGCGCGCGGGCGAGGGGCGTCACCGTGGGCCACGGGGGGTCGGACCCCGGTGCCCGGTGGTCCGGTCGGCTCGTTCTCCGGAGGCAGGCGATGGACGACTACCCGCTGCTCAACATCTTCCTCACGACCATGTGGATCTTCCTGTGGATCCTCTGGTTCATGCTCCTGTTCCGGGTCTTCGGGGACCTCTTCCGCGACGACTCGGTCGGGGGCTGGGGCAAGGCCGGCTGGTGCGTGCTGCTGATCGTGCTGCCGTTCCTGGGCGTGTTCGTCTACCTGATCGCCCGCGGCAAGGGCATGGGGATGCGGGAGGCGGCCCGGGTGAAGCAGGCGGACGCCGAGTTCCGGGACTACGTGCGGGACGCCGCCGGGTCCGAGGCCAAGCGGCCCAGCGCCACCGAGGAGCTGGCCCGGCTGGCGGACCTGCGGCGGGACGGCTCCATCACGGAGGAGGAGTACCAGCGCGCCAAGGCGCTCGTGCTGGAGTGACCGGCCCGCAGGAGAGGCAAGGGGAACGGTGCCGTCAGGGGCCCTGGACCGTCACGGTCGGGGGTCCCGGCGGCGCGGGCGGCACCGGCGGCGTCGGCGGCCCGGGCGGCGGGGGCGGCTCCGCCGGCGGCGGCTCGGCCGGGGCGGCGGTCCGGTAGGCGGGGGCGAGGAACTCGCGGACCGCGAACGCGGCCAGCACGACCACGGCGAACCAGAACACCACCATCGCCGTCGGGTGGTCCCAGAAGGCGAACAGCACGGCGGCGACGACCAGGATCGCCACGCCCGTCCAGCGCTTGTAGCGGCGGACGAAGCGCTCCGCCGGCCCGGCCCGGAAGCCCGCCGAGTCGGCCGCCGAGCGCAGTGCCGCCACCCCGTGCCCAGCCACCGAGCGGACGGTGACGGCGGCCCGCGAGGGGCCGATGAGGAACGCGCCGAGCACCACCACCAGCGCCAGGAAGCCGACCACCCGCACCGAGGTGCGCAGATAGGTCACCAGCGCGTCGTAGACGGCGCCGGCCGCGGCGGGCGAGGCGTCGGTGGGCAGGTGGTCCAGGAAGTAGGAGCGGAACACCGTCAGCGCGATGCCGAGCAGCAGCATCGCCGCCGCGATGCCGAGGGCGGCACCGGCCAGCGCGCGGCGGCGGTTGACGGCCGTGAACACCGCGCCGGCCGCGACCAGGACCGTGACCACCGGCATCCACCAGCCGAGGATCTCCAGCAGCCGGAAGCCGCCGCGGATCTTGGCCAGGTCGGGCGAGGAGAACACCACGAACTGGGTGTGCACCTCCGGGATCTTGGCGGCGGGCGCGAACCCGGCCTGGACCAGGGCGGTCTTCACCCGGTCCACCATCGGCCCGATGTCGATCACGACCTCGTCGTTCTTCAGCACCACCGCGCCGCCGCCCTCGCCGGTGAGGGCCTTGACCATGGTGGCGTGCCCGGCCCGGACCGCCTCCTCCCAGACGGTGGCGAAGGCGTCGCTGGTGACCACCCGTTCGGCGGCGGAGTGCACCAGGTTGGTCAGCGCCCCCTCCAGCGGACCGGTCAGGCCGCCCAGCAGCTGGGCCAGCCGGGGCGGCACACCCTGCTCGGCGGCGGCCTGGGACAGGTCGTTCACCAGGGCCTTGACGTCGACCTGCTCCGTCGCGGCGTCGGTGATCCGGTTGGCCAGGGCGTTCTGGACGTCGGGGTTGTGGGCGAGCGGCGCCATGGTGGCGACGAACCGGTCGGTGTCGGTGATCTCGTCGTGGGCCCAGACCGCGATGACCGCGAGCAGCGACAGCACGGACGCGACCACCACCAGGACGACCGAGCCGGTGGTGCGCAGCCGGTGGTGCTCCTTCCTGCCCCGGGCGTCCGCCTCCAGCTCGGCGACCCGGCGGTGCAGCGCGTCCAGTTCGGCGCTGTCCGGGCGGCCGGGCTGCGAAGGGCCCGGCTGCGAAGGGTCGGGCTGCGCGGGGCCGGGCTCGGTCGGTGGCATGGGCGCGGCTCCTCGTTCTGGGCGGCCCGGGGTCGGGGGGCGCCCCGGGCGGACCGGTGGCGCCGGGAGGCGCGAACACCGGTGCACCCAGCCAAGGACCCCGCGCGGCGCTCGGCGAGCAGGGCTGACCCAGCGGGGTGACCCCGGCCCCGTCCGCCACCCGGTCGCCCGGCACCCCACCGACCCGTCCCCGTCCCCTCCGTCACCCTGTCGCCCCGTCCCTCCGTCACCCCGAACAGGTGAGCCGCCGACCGCGGGCGGCGGGTTAGCGTCGCTACGGGTCGGTGTCCGGGCGGCGCCCGGACCGGCCCCCGACCGGCGCACCCAGCCGGCCGGACCGCACGCCCTGACACCAGGAGGAGCCGACGTGAGCAACGCACCCGATGCGCCCGGTGGGGCGGACGAAACCGAACCGGTCGACCTCGGCCCCATCGACTACCTGGTGATCGCGTTCCCCGGCAGCCACCTCAGCGGCGAGGGCCTGCCGCTGCTCGTCGACCTGGTCGAACGCGACATCGTCCGGATCCTCGACCTGATCTTCGTCCGCAAGGACGAGGACGGCACGGTCACCGCCGTCGAACTTGCCGACGTGGACGGCGACGGGATCCTCGACCTGACCGTCTTCGAGGGCGCCTCCTCCGGTCTGCTCGGGGACGCCGACGTCACCGAGGCCGGTCTGCTCCTGGAACCCGGCGACTCCGCCGTGGTGCTCCTCTACGAGAACCGGTGGGCCGCCCCGCTGGCCGCCGCCCTGCGGCGGGCGGACGCGCGCATGGTCGCCAGTGGCCGCGTCCCGGTCCAGGACCTCCTGGAGGTGCTGGACGCGCTGGAGGAGCTCGACGCCGCCGGCTGACCCGCGCGGCCCCCACCCCACCCCCGATCTCCCTCACCCCAGGCAGGAAGCCATGCCCGGACTGCTACGTGGCGTCGCCCGCACCGCGGTCGTCGCCGGAACGGCCACCGCCGTCTCCAACCGAGTCTCCCGCCGCCAGGCCGGCCGCTGGGCGCAACAGGAGTCCTACGCCGAACCCGCCCCCGCCGCCCCGGCCGCACCCCCGCCGGCCGCCGCGCCGGCCGCCGCGCCGACCATGGAGGAGAAGCTGGACCAGCTCAAGGACCTCGCGACGCTCAAGGACCAGGGGGTCCTCACCGAGGAGGAGTTCGCCGCGCAGAAGGCCCGGATCCTCGGCAGCTGACCATGGCGAACCGCTGGAAGCCCCTGGCCGTCCTCGGGACCGCCCAGTTCCTGATGGTGCTGGACGCCTCGGTGATGAACGTCTCGATCAGCCAGCTGGTCGAGGACTTCGACACCGAGGTGACCGCCATCCAGGCCGTCATCACCCTGTACACCCTGGTGATGGCGGCCTTCATGCTGACCGGCGGCAAGATCGGCGACATGTTCGGACGCCGCCGGGTCTTCGTGATCGGCCTGGTCGTGTACGCGGTCGGCTCGGGGCTGACCGCGGTGGCGCCCACGGTCGGGGTGCTCGCCCTCGGCTGGTCGATCGTCGAGGGCCTGGGGGGCGGCCCTGGTCCTGCCCGCGCTGGCCGCCCTGGTGGCCGGCTCCTACTCCGGCCGCGACCGCGCCGTCGCCTACGGCGTGATCGGCGGCCTGGCGGGCGCCGGCATCGCGGTGGGCCCGCTGCTCGGCGGCTGGGTGACCACCTATCTGACCTGGCGGCTGGTGTTCGCCGGCGAAGTGGTGCTGGTCGTGACCATCCTGCTGCTGATGCGCTGGATACCGCCGCAGCCCCGGCCGACCGACCCGCCCCGGCTCGACCTGCTCGGCGTCGTGCTCTCCGCCTCGGGCCTGGCCCTGATGGTGCTGGCCGTGCTGCAGAGCGGGACCTGGGGCTGGGTCCAGCCGCGCAACCCGCCGTTCACCGTGCTCGGCTTCGCGCCGACCCTCTTCGTCGTCGCCCTCGGCGCCACCCTGACCTACGCGTTCTGCGTGCACGAGCGACGGCGCGAGGGCCGGGGCCGCACGCCCCTGGTCTCGCTCGACCTGTTCGGCAACCGGACACTGCGCTCGGGACTGATCAGCCTGTTCAACCAGAACACCGTCCTGCTGGGCCTGTTCTTCGTCATCCCGCTCTACCTCCAGGTCGTACAGGGCCTGAACGCCTTCGAGACCGGTCTGCGGCTGCTGCCGGTGTCCGTGACGATGCTCGGCGCCTCGATGTCGGGCACCCTGCTGCTGCGCTTCGCCTCGCCTCGCACCATCGCCAGGGCGGGGCTGCTGGTCCTGCTCGCCGCGACGCTGTGGCTGATCACGGCGATCGGACCGGACCTGCACGGTGCCTCCTTCGCCGGGGCGATGGCCCTGCTCGGCGTCGGGATGGGCATGCTCGCCTCGCAGCTGGGCAACACGGTGCAGTCCAGCGTTCAGCCGGAGGAGCGCAGCGAGGCCGGCGGGCTGCAGTACACCGCGCAGAACCTCGGCTCCTCGCTCGGGACGGCGCTGATCGGGGCGATCCTG
Source organism: Kitasatospora sp. MBT66 (assembly GCF_000710405.2). NCBI lineage: Bacteria > Bacillati > Actinomycetota > Actinomycetes > Kitasatosporales > Streptomycetaceae > Kitasatospora > Kitasatospora sp. MBT66. The sequence continues at coordinate 754,010 of NZ_JAIY01000003.1, forward strand.
ATCGGTGCCCTCGCGACCTCGGTGACCAGCCAGATCGAGAGCGATCCCCGGGTCTCCGGGGCCGTCGCGCAGCAGACCGCCGTCCAGGTGGAGGCCGGACTGTCCTTCGTACCGGCCGACCAGGTGGCGTCCGCGCTGGCGTCGCGTCCGGACGTGCCGCCGCAGGAGGCGGCCGCCGTGGTGGAGAACTACCAGGACGCACAGATCGACGGTCTCAAGGCCGCCGTGCTCGCCTGCTCCTGCATCACGGCCGGCGCGGTGCTGTTCACCGGCCACCTGCCGGCCACCCGGCCGGACCGGCCGAAGGCCACCCGGTCGTCCCGCCGAACGGGTGACTGAACCGCGTTCCTGCGCATCGCGCCGGGCGGCGGGCGCCCGTCAGTGGCCGACCGCGACCTTGGCCGCGACGATGACCAGTCCCAGCACCAGGTTGACGGCGCCCTCGACGACGACCTGGCGGGGCCGGGCGCCGGCCCGGTGGGCGCCCAGGGTGGCCCAGGCCACCTGCTGGCAGATCGCGACCGTCAGCGCGAGCCAGGCGTTCTCCCCGGCGCCCAGCCACGGGCTGACCAGGACCGCCAGCGCGGGCAGCGCCGCGGCCTCGACGATCGGCCACTCGTGCCGGCCGACCCGGCGCACCTGGCGGAAGGTCACGTCCTTGCCCGCCTCGCGCTGCCCGGCGACGTGCGCGTAGACGTGGGCGGCCCAGAAGACCAGCCCGGTGATCACCAGCAGCAGGATGAGCGACAGCCTCGGGTGGGCCTCCTGGGTGCTGGACGCAGCGATCACGGAGGCCGCCAACATCGAGCCGTAGACCGCGCCCGCGTAGTCCGTCCGCCGTTGCGGGAAGTCGGAGCCCGGGTCGGCCGCGCCCGGTTCGGGCGGACCGGGGACACGGCGGCGGGGTGCCGGTCCGGGGACGCTCACGGCGGCCTCCTGGGGGCTGCGCTCGGCCGGCTCGCCGAGTCCTTGCCGCGATCCTCGCCGCTCGGGCCCCGCCCGGCCACCTCCGGCGGGCGCGGCCGGACGGCGGCCGGAGCCCGACGGCGGCCGGGACCGGGCCGGGCCGGACAGCACCCGGCGCGGACGGCACCCCGCTCGGATGGCACCCGGCCTCGGGGCCGTACTACGGTCGAAGGGACGTTCCCCCGGGCGGTCC
>NZ_JAIY01000003.1:755312-757066 GCF_000710405.2 Kitasatospora sp. MBT66
CCCACCGGTGCTCGCCCCCGCGCCCGCCTCCCCGGCCCCGGCGGCGGGCACGAACGCCCCGGAGCCGCTCCCGGCAGCGGAGCCGCCCACCCCGGAGCGGCTGCCCAACGGCGACCCGATGCTGGCCACCCGGGTCCGGCCGCCCCGCCCGCCCGCCGCCGCCTTCCTGCCCCGCGACCGCCTGCTCGGCCGCCTCGACGCGGCCGCGCTCCGCCCGGTGACCCTGGTCAACGGCCCGGCCGGGGCCGGCAAGACCCTGCTGGTGGCCGACTGGCTGGCCCGCGGCCGCCTCCCCGGCCCGGCCGCCTGGCTCACCCTGGAGCCGAGCGACAACCAGCCCGGCACCTTCTGGGCCTACGTCCGCGAGGCCCTGCAGACCGGGGTCGCCGGGCTGCCCGCGGAGGTCGGCGCCCCCGCCCGGGCCGAGCACGTCGAGCCGTCCCTGCTGCTGCGACTGGCCGCCTGGATCAACGCCCTCCCCCGGCCGCCGGTCCTGGTCCTGGACGAGTGCGAGCACCTCGACAACCTCCGGCTCGCCGAACAACTGCACGACCTGGTCCGGCACACCGCCGGCCGGCTGCGGCTCGTCCTGGTCGGCCGCAGCGAGCCGCTGCTGCCCCTGCACCGCTACCGGGCGGCGGACGAGCTGGCCGAGATCCGGGCGGGCGAGCTGGCGCTGGACCGCGCCGAGACCGCCGCCGTGCTGGAACGGCACGGGCTGCGGGTCGGCCCGGCCGCCGTCGAGGCCGTGCACCACGCGCTGTCCGGCTGGACGGCCGGGGTCCGGCTGCTCGCCCTCGCCGCGCAGGACGCCGAGGACCCCGAGGACTACCTCGGACGGATCGACGCCGGTCCCACCGCGCTGTCGGACTTCCTGCTCGCCGAGGTGCTGCGGACCCAGCCCGCGCCGACCCAGGACCTGCTGCTGCGCTGCAGCATCCTGGGCCGGGTCCACCCCGACCTCGCCGACGCGCTCACCGGCCGCCGCGACGGCCGGCGGATCCTGGACCGGCTGCACCAGGACAACGCCTTCACCGACGCCCTGCCCGACGGCTGGTACCGGCTGCACCCGATGTTCGCCGGGATCCTGCGCCTGCATCTGCGCGCCGCCGCCCCGGAGCGGGTCGACGAGCTGCGGGTGCGGGCCGCGCACTGGCTCGCCGGCCACGGCCAGTACCGGGCCGCGCTGGACCACGCGGCCGAGGCCGGGGCCTGGGCGCTGGCCGCGCGGCTGCTGGTGGACGAGTGCGCCCTCGGCGAGCTGCTGGCCGGACGCGACGCGACCCGGCTGTGCGCACTGTTCGCCCGGATGCCGGCGACCGAGCACAGCCCGGCCGCCGAACTGGTCCGCGCGGCCGTCCACCTCACCCGCGACGAGGCCGCGAGCGCGCTGACGATCCTGGAGCACGTCGAACCGCTGCTGCCCGCCGAACGGACCCCCCTGCAACTGGCCGCCGTCCTCGTGCGCACCGGCGCCGCCCGGCTGCTCGGCTCGGCCCCGCTCGCCGACCGCGCCGCCCGCCGGATCGAGGAGCTGGAGCACCGGGTGCCCGCCGAGCTGCTGGAGCGGCACCCCGAACTGCTCGCCCAGATGGCCGCCGACCTCGGCTCGACGCTGCTCTGGCACGGGCGCCTGGAGGAGGCCGGCCGGGCGCTGGAACGCGCGGCGCGGGCCCCGCTCACGCCGGCCACCGCCCGGCTGCGCCACGACGCGCTGTGCCGGCTGGCGCTCGTCGAGCACCTGCGCGGCCGGC
>NZ_JAIY01000003.1:757720-785191 GCF_000710405.2 Kitasatospora sp. MBT66
CTCGCCGCCGCCGAGCCGGAGCGGCTGTGCCGGCCGTTCCGCGAGTCGGCGCCCTGGGTGCGCCGACGGCTGCGCGGACTGCCCCACGTCGCCGCGGCCCACGGCTGGCTGCCGGCCGACCTGCGGCCGCCCGCCCGCGACCCGGTGCCGGAGCGGAGTGCGGACACCGCGCCGGTGCCGGTGGCGGGGACGCCGGTCGAGCCGCTGACCGGACGGGAGCGGGAGATCCTGCTCTGCGCCGCGCGACTGCTGTCCACCCAGGAGATCGCCGACGAGCTGTACGTGTCGCCGAACACCGTCAAGACGCACCTCAAGAGCGTCAACCGCAAACTGCGGACGGCCAACCGCCGGGACGCGGTGCGCACCGCCACCCGGCTGCGCCTGCTGGACGCGCCCTGAGCCTGGACGCGCGCTGAGCCTGGACGCGCGCTGAGCCTGGGCGCGCCCTCAGCCGGGCCGGGGCCCGAACGGCTACTCCGGCAGTCGGCGCAGCTCCGTGACCGTCAGCCCGAGCGCCTGGAACCGGTTCAGCAGCCCGTACAGGTGGGCGTCGTCGACCACCTCGCCGACCAGCACCGTCTGGTCCGGGACGACCGTGCTCGCCAGCTCCGGGAAGCCCTCCCGGCGGGTCGTCTCCTGCAGTACGCCGGACACCCGGATCTCGTAGCGCATGGGGCCGGCTCCCTTCGCCTCGGCGGTGGCGTCCAGTCTCGCCGCCGCGCGGAGCCCGCCGCATCACCCCCGTGAGGTGAGCGCGCGGCGGGCGGACGGCGGCGGACCGGTTCGGCGGCCCGGGGAGCGGCCGGCGGTCACCCACCGCGGGTGATCCGCCGACCCGGCGCCGCTCCGTACGGTGGCCGCGCCGCCAGTCCCTCCGTCCGCCAGGGGAGCCCCTCCATGAGTCCCTACCCCCCGATCGCCGAGCACGGCGTGATCGGCGACCTCCAGACCGCCGCCCTCGTCTCCACGGCCGGCGACATCGACTGGTGGTGCGTCCCGCGGTTCGACTCCCCCAGCCTGTTCGCCGCCCTGCTGGACGACGCCGGGGGCGGTCGCTGCCGGCTCGCGGTCGACCGGGACGCGGTGCCCGAGGTCACGGTGAAGCAGCTCTACCTCGCCGGGACGGCGATCGTGGTCACCCGCTTCCTCTCCCCGGACGGGGTGGCGGAGGTGGTCGACTTCATGCCGCCCGACACCTCGCCGACCCCGAGCGACCGGCACCGGATCGTCCGCGCCGCCCGGGTGGTCCGCGGCCGGGTGCCGTTCGTCCTGGAGTGCCGGCCCCGGTTCGACTACGGCCGCGCCGACCACACCCTGACCGTGCTCGACGAGCGCGGTGTGCGGCTGCGGGGGCCCGGCCAGGACCTCTGCGTGCAGGCCGCCGGGCCGTTGGAGCTGCGCCCGGACGGGGACGATGTGACGGCCCGGTTCGTCCTGGACGCGGGGCAGACGGCGACCGTGTGCCTGACCGCCCTGCCCTCCGGCGCCGAGCCGCCCGCCGCCCCGGACGACCGGGCGAACTGGGCGGCCTTCGAGGCCTGCCGCTCGTTCTGGTACGAGTGGCTCAGGTCGTCCACCTACCGGGGCCGCTGGCGGCAGATGGTGGACCGCTCGGCGATCACGCTCAAGCTGCTCAGCTACCACCCGACCGGCGCGCCGATCGCCGCCGCGACCATGGGCCTGCCGGAGCAGATCGGCGGCGAGCGGAACTGGGACTACCGCTACACCTGGATCCGGGACGCCTCGCTGTCCGTGCACACCCTGATCGGTCTCGGCTTCCGGGAGGAGGCCCAGTCCTTCCGCCGCTGGGTCCGGGAGCGGATCGAGAGCGCCGGCGCCGAGCACGACGGCCTGCGGATCATGTACCGGGTGGACGGCGAACGCCTGTTGGGCGAGGAGACGCTGCCGCACTGGGAGGGCTACCGGGGTTCCGCGCCGGTACGGGTCGGCAACGGCGCCGCCGACCAGCTCCAGCTGGACATCTACGGCGAGGCGGCGTTCGCGTTCGCGGCCGGCGACGGTGACGGCACCGGCGACATGGGCGCGCTGCGCGGCTGGGACGCGTTCCGGCGGATGGTCGACTGGCTGACCGAGCAGTGGGACCGCCCGGACGAGGGGATCTGGGAGACCCGGGGCGGCCGCCAGGACTTCACCTACAGCCGGCTGATGTGCTGGGTGGCCTTCGACCGCGCGATCCGGCTCGCCCGCGCCCACGCCCGCCCCGCGGACCTGGACCGCTGGACCTCGGAACGCGACGACATCCTGCGCCAGATCGTGCAGCGCGGCTGGAACCCCGAACGCCGGGCGTTCACCCAGCACTACCGCACCGAGGTGCTCGACGCCTCGCTGCTGCTGATGCCCAAGGTCGGCTTCCTCTCCCCCACCGACCCGGACTGGCTGTCCACCCTGGACGCGATGGACCGCGAACTGGTCTGCGACAGCCTGGTCTACCGCTACGACCCGGCCGCCTCCCCCGACGGACTGCGCGGCTCCGAGGGCACCTTCAACCTCTGCACCTTCCTCTACGTCGAGGCCATGGCCAGGGCCGGCCGGATCGAACGGGCCCGCTACGCCTTCGACAAGATGCTCACCTACGCCAACCACGTCGGCCTGTTCGCCGAGGAGATCGGGCCCTCCGGCGAGCAACTGGGCAACTTCCCGCAGGCGTTCACCCATCTCGCGCTGATCGACGCGGCCCTCGCCCTGGACGAGGAGCTCGACCGGCGGGGCATCGCCTGACCGACCGGCCACCGGCCGGTCCGCACCAGGCCTGCGGAACGCGGACGTTCGAGAGGAGCCCGGCATGACCACCGCCGCACCGGGGGCGCGCACGAGCGCGGCGGGCGGGCGGCGCGTCCTCGTGCCGCTGGCCCTGGCCCAGTTCATCTGCAGCTTCGCCGGCTCCAGCATGAACGTGATGATCAACGACATCAGCGCCGACCTCGACACCAGCGTCCAGGGCGTCCAGGTCGCCATCACCGTCTTCCTGCTGGTGATGGCCGCGCTGATGATCCCCGGCGGCAAGCTCACCGACCGCTGGGGCCGCAAGCGCTGCCTGATGCTGGGCCTCGCGATCTACGGGGTCGGCGCGCTGCTCAGCGCGGCGGCGCCCGGGCTCGGCGTGCTGATCCTCGGCAACTCGGTGCTGGAGGGCGTCGGCACCGCCCTGCTGATCCCCCCGGTCTACATCCTCACCACCCTGCTGTTCACCGGAACCGCCGCCCGGGCCAAGGCGTTCGGCGCCATCATGGCCCTCGGCGGCATCGGCGCGGCGGCCGGGCCGCTGATCGGCGGTCTGCTGACCACCGCGATCGGCTGGCGGGCCAACTTCGGCTTCCAGGTCGTGGTGGTGGCGCTGATCCTCCTCCTCACCCGCACCCTGGAGGACCCGCTGCCGCCCGACCCCGACCGGCCGTTCGACGCCGTCGGCGCCGTCCTGTCGGCGACGGGCCTGGTCCTGCTGGTCACCGGCATCCTCGCCGCGGACGACAATGTGTGGCTGATGGCCGGTCTGCTGGCAGCCGGCGCGGCCGTGCTGGCCGGCTTCTTCGGCTGGATCCGCCGGCTGGAGCGGGCCGGGCGGGAACCGCTGCTGGCCACCTCGCTGTTCCGCGACCGGGTCTCCAACCTCGGCCTGGTCACCCAGAACGCGCAGTGGCTGGTGCTGATGGGCGTCTCGTTCACGGTCGGCGCGTACCTCCAGGTGGTCCGCGGCTACAGCGCCATCGCCACCGGCGGCGTCTTCACCGCCGCCACCCTGGGCCTGCTCGCCTCCTCGCTCGGCGCCGAACGGCTGGCGGAGCGGTGGTCCCAGCGCACCCTGATCGTCACCGGCTTCGCGACGACCACCGCCGGCATCGTCGTCCTGCTGCTGCTGGTGCGCGCCGTCGACGACATCTGGGCCTTCACCCCCGGGCTGCTGCTGATCGGGTTGGGCCTCGGACTGATGCTCACCCCCTCGGTCAACGTGGTGCAGTCGGCCTTCCCCGACAGCCGGCAGGGCGAGATCTCCGGCCTGTCCCGCAGCATCTCCAACCTCGGCTCCTCGCTGGGCACCGCGATCGCCGGCACCATCCTGGTCGCCGAACTCACCAACGGCGGGTACGCGGCGGCGATGATCGCCCTCGCCGTGTTCGGGGTGGTCGGCCTCGGTGCGGCGCTGTTCCTGCCGCACGACCGGCCGGCGGGCGCGCCCGACCGCTGAGCGCCGGGCCGCCGAGCCCCGCCGGTGCCCTCGGCGGGGTCCCCGCCGGTGCGCTCGGCCGGGTCCCGCCGGTATTGGCACGGGCGGGTTGTGCCACGGCTATTGACGAAAAATCCAACAGTGGCGATTCTCGACCCACCGAGTACGCAGGACATGACAGCCCGCCCGGGCGGCGCTCCGTGCCGCGGGCGGGCGTCGTCCGCGTCGTCCGCCCGCCACCCGGAACTGGGGTGCACATGACGCGACTCCCCCACCCACGTCGTCCCCACGCACAGCGCTTCCCCGCCCGCCGCAGGATCGCCACCCTGATCGCCACACTGCTCGCCCTGGTCGCCGCGGCCCTCGCCGCGCCGGCGCACGGCGCGGCGGGGCCCAACTGGTGGGACCCGGTCGCCCGGCCCACCCCCGACGCCGCGATCGGCGTCACCGGCGCGCCGTTCACCGGCACCGACGCCCAGGGCAAGGTCCGCGGCTTCGTCGACGCCCACGACCACATCATGGCCGCCGAGGGCTTCGGCGGCCGCCTCATCTGCGGCAAGGCCTTCTCCGAGGCCGGGGTCGAGGACGCCCTCAAGGACTGTCCGGAGCACTACCCGGACGGCTCCCTCGCCATCTTCGACCTCATCACCAAGGGCGGTGACGGCAAGCACGACCCGGTCGGCTGGCCGACCTTCGCCGACTGGCCGGCCCACGACTCGCTGACCCACCAGCAGAACTACTACGCCTGGATCGAGCGCGCCTGGCGCGGCGGCGAGCGGGTGCTGGTCAACGACCTGGTGACCAACGGCGTGATCTGCTCGGTCTACTTCTTCAAGGACCGCAGCTGCGACGAGATGACCGCGATCCGGCTGGAGGCCCAGAAGTCCTGGGACCTCCAGGCGTACGTCGACAAGATGTACGGCGGGCCCGGCAAGGGCTGGTTCCGGATCGTCACCGACAGCGCGCAGGCCCGCGAGGTGGTCCGCCAGGGCAAGCTGGCCGTGGTGCTCGGGGTGGAGACCTCCGAGCCCTTCGGCTGCAAGCAGGTCCTGGACGTCGCCCAGTGCAGCCGCGCCGACATCGACCGCGGCCTCGACGAGCTGTACGGGCTCGGCGTGCGCAGCATGTTCCTGTGCCACAAGTTCGACAACGCGCTGTGCGGCGTCCGCTTCGACGAGGGCGCGCTCGGCACGGCGATCAACGCCGGGCAGTTCCTGTCGACCGGCACCTTCTGGCAGACCGAGAAGTGCGCCGGCCCGCAGCACGACAACCCGATCGGGCTGGCACCGACCCCCGCCTCGATCCAGCAGCAGTTGCCCGCCGGGGTCACCGTGCCCTCGTACGCCGGGGACGCGCAGTGCAACACCAGGGGGCTGACCGAGCTCGGCGAGTACGCGCTGCGCGGCATGATGCGGCGCGGCATGATGCTGGAGCTCGACCACATGAGCGTCAAGGCGGCCGGCCGGTCGCTGGACATCCTGGAATCGCAGTCCTACCCGGGCGTCGTCTCCTCCCACAGCTGGATGGACCTCGGCTGGATGGAGCGCGTCTACAAGCTCGGCGGCTTCGTCGCCCAGTACATGAACGGCGCGGAGGCGTTCAGCTCGGAGGCCAAGCGCACCGACGCGCTGCGCGACAAGTACGGCGTCGGCTACGGCTACGGCACCGACATGAACGGCGTCGGCGGCTGGCCCGGCCCGCGCGGGGCCGACACCCCCAACCCCGTGCGCTACCCGTTCCGCACCGCCGACGGCGGCTCCCTGGTCGACCGCGCCACCGCGGGCAGCCGCACCTGGGACCTCAACACCGACGGGGCCGCGCACTACGGCCTGGTGCCGGACTGGATCGAGGACATCCGGCAGGTCGGCGGGCAGGACGTGGTCGACGACCTGTTCCGGGGCGCGGAGTCCTACCTCACCACCCTGGGCGCCGCGGAGCACCACCAGGCGGCCGCCAACCTCACCGCGGGGGCCTCCGCCACCGCCAGCTCCACCGAGTGGAACCCGTTCGTCAGCTACGCCGCGGACCGGGCGATCGACGGCAGCACGTCCAGCCGGTGGGCCAGCGACTGGAGCGACGACCAGTGGCTGCAGCTCGACCTGTCCACCACCACCCTGGTCTCCCGGGTCACCCTGGACTGGGAGCGCGCCTACGCCAGGGCGTACCGGATCGAGGTGTCCACCGACGGCAGCAACTGGCGGACCGTCTGGTCCACCACCTCCGGTGACGGCGGACTGGACACCGCCCGGTTCGCCGGCGTCCCGGCGCGGTACGTCCGGGTGCACGGCGAGCAGCGGGCCACCTCGTGGGGGTACTCGCTGTACGACGTGGGCGTGTACCGGGCCTGACCTGCACCGGGCCCGTCGGGGGGTGGTCGGCGCGACCGCCCCCCGGCGGGCCCTGCGGAGGTTCTCGAAAAATCTTCGGCAGCGGTGTCGAGAACCCGTGGCCTGCTCCGTCCCAGGGGTGAGCGCGGCCAGAATGGGCCGCACCACCCCCGAGGAGAGGGACATCATGGCGAAGTACCTGCTGCTGAAGCACTACCGCGGCGCGCCGGAGGCGGTCAACAACGTGCCGATGGACCGCTGGACGCCGGAGGAGGTCTCGGCCCACATCCAGTACATGAACGACTTCGCCGCCGCGCTGGAGAAGACCGGCGAGTTCGTCGACGGCCAGGCGCTCGCCCCCGAGGGCACCTGGGTCCGGTACGACGGCGAGGGCCGCCCGCCGGTCACCGACGGCCCGTTCGCCGAGACCAAGGACCTCATCGCCGGCTGGATGGTGATCGACGTCGACAGCTACGAGCGCGCCGTCGAGCTGGCCGGCGAGCTGTCCGCCGCCCCCGGCGCGGGCGGCCGGCCGATCCACGAGTGGCTGGAGCTGCGCCCGTTCTACGGCGTCGCGCCCACCGTCACCGAGTGACCGTACCCATGGACGAGGCACTGCTCCGCGGTCTCACCCCGGGAGTGCTCGGCGTCCTCGTCCGCCGCGGAGCCGACTTCGCGGCGGCCGAGGACGCCGTCCAGGACGCGCTGGTCGAGGCGCTGCGGGTCTGGCCCGAGGACCCGCCCCGCGACCCCAAGGGCTGGCTGGTCACGGTCGCCTGGCGGAAGTTCCTGGACGCCTCCCGGGCGGACACGGCCCGGCGGCGGCGCGAGGACCGGGTCGAGGAGGAGCCGGCGCCGGGCCCGGTGGCCGAGCTCGACGACACGCTCCGGCTGTACTTCCTGTGCGCCCATCCGTCGCTGTCGCCCGCCTCGGCGGTCGCGCTCACCCTGCGCGCCGTCGGCGGGCTCACCACCCGGCAGATCGCCCGCGCCTACCTGGTGCCGGAGGCGACCATGGCGCAGCGGATCAGCCGGGCCAAGCGCACCGTGTCCGGGGTGCGGCTGGACCGCCCCGGCGATGTCGCGACCGTGCTGCGGGTGCTCTACCTGGTCTTCAACGAGGGCTACTCGGGGGACGTCGACCTCGCCGCCGAGGCGATCCGGCTCACCCGGCAGCTGGCGGCCCGGGTGGACCACCCGGAGGTGGCGGGACTGCTGGCGCTGATGCTGCTGCACCACGCCCGGCGGGCGGCCAGGACGACGCCGGACGGCGCGCTGGTGCCGCTCGCCGAGCAGGACCGGTCCCGGTGGGACACCTCGGCGATCGCCGAGGGCGTGGCGGTGCTCCAGGGCGCCCTGGCCCGGGACCGGCTGGGCGAGTTCCAGGCGCAGGCGGCGGTCGCGGCGCTGCACGCGGACGCGCCGACGGCCGGGGAGACGGACTGGGTGCAGATCGTCGAGTGGTACGACGAGTTGCTGCGGCTGACCGACAGTCCGGTGGTGGGGCTGAACCGCGCGGTCGCCGTCGGCGAGGCGGACGGGCCGCACGCGGGGCTGGCGGCGCTCGCGGACGTCGACGCGGCGGTGCCGCGCCGCACGGCGGCGGCGGCCTACCTGCACGAGCGCGCCGGCGACCGGGCGACGGCGGCGCGACTGTACGCGGAGGCGGCCCGGGCCGCGTCGAACCTCGCCGAGCGGGACCATCTGACCCGCCAGGCCGCCCGGCTCAACACGGCGGCGGGCAAGGACGGCCGTCCTTGAAATACTTGCATCCGCCTGCTAGCGGCTCTGGCCGGTATTTCCCCCGATGGCTTATCCTGGAACGGCCACCACCGGAAGGAGACCCGGACCCATGACCGCCACGGACCCCGCGCTCACCGCCCTGGCCAGCGGCTGGGGCGCACTCTCCCTCCTGCACAGCCGGATCGAGGGGCACATCGAACGCGCCCTGCAGAGCGGGCACGACCTCAGCGTGCGGGAGTACTCGCTGCTCGACGTGCTCAGCCGCCAGCACGACGGCGAGGGCGGCCACCTGCAGATGAAGCAGGTCGCCGACGCGGTCGTACTGAGCCAGAGCGCCACCACCCGGCTGGTCACCCGACTGGAGGACCGGGGCCTGCTGTCGCGCTACCTGTGCCCCACCGACCGGCGCGGCATCTACACCAATGTGAGCGAGGCCGGGCTGAAGCTGCTGGCGGAGGCGCGACCGACCAACGACGCCGCCCTGCGCGAGGCGCTCACCGAGGCGGCCCGCAACCCCGAGCTGGCCTCCCTGGTCGCGGCCGTCGAAGCCGTGGACGCGCCGGCGGCCGCGCGGTAGCCCGCACGTTCTTCAGAGGCCACTCTTCAGAAGCCGCTTTTCAGAGTCCGCTCTCCCATCAGCACCCCGAGGACCGGTTCCAGCACTGCGCTGGGACCGGTCCTGTGCATTCCGGGGCCGGTTTCACGGCTTGCACCAGCTGACATCCAGATCACGGCGACATCCCGCGTTTGCAGTTAGCGCGCGTCTGCAATTATTGTGAAGACACGCAAGGAGCTCACTCAAGCAATCACAGGAGGGTCGAGCCCAATGCCTCTCGCACTGCTCGCTCTGGCCGTCGGCGCCTTCGGCATCGGCACCACCGAATTCGTGATCATGGGCCTGCTGCCCGAGATCGCCGCCGACTACGGCGTCTCCATCCCCACCGCGGGCCTGCTGGTCACCGGCTACGCCCTCGGCGTCGTCCTCGGCGCGCCACTGCTCACCGTGCTCGGCACCAAGGTCAGCCGCAAGCGGATGCTGATGCTGCTGATGGGCCTGTTCGTGGTCGGCAACGTGCTCTCCGCCGCCGCCCCCTCCTTCGGGACGATGCTGGCCGGCCGGGTGGTCGCCTCGCTCGCCCACGGCGCGTTCTTCGGCATCGGCTCCGTCGTCGCCGCCGAACTGGTGGCCCCGGACAAGAAGGCCGGCGCCATCGCCACCATGTTCACCGGACTCACCGTCGCCAACATCGTCGGCGTCCCGCTCGGCACGTACATCGGGCAGGCCGTCGGCTGGCGGACCACCTTCGTGATCGTCGCCGCGCTCGGGCTGCTCGGCATGGCCGGGATCGCCAGGCTCGTCCCGGAGCAGCCCCGCCCCGAGGGCGCCCACCTGCGCCGCGAGCTGACCGCCTTCCGCAACCCGCAGGTGCTGCTGGCGATGGCGATGACCGTGCTCGGCTTCGGCGGCGTGTTCGCCGCGATCACCTACATCGCCCCGATGATGACCCACGTGGCCGGCTACTCGGACGGCGCGGTCACCTGGCTGCTGGTGCTGTTCGGCATCGGGATGTTCCTCGGCAACCTGCTCGGCGGCCGGTTCGCGGACCGGCGGCTGATGCCGCTGCTCTACACCACCCTCGGCGGCCTCGCCCTCGTGCTCGCGCTGTTCACCCTCACCGCCCACGACAAGGTCCTCGCCGCGATCACCGTCGTGCTCGTCGGGGCGCTCGGCTTCGCCACCGTCCCGCCGCTGCAGAAGCGGGTGCTGGACCAGGCGCACGGTGCTCCCACCCTCGCCTCGGCCGTGAACATCGGCGCCTTCAACCTCGGCAACGCGCTCGCCGCCTGGCTCGGCGGCATGGTCATCACCGCCGGTCTCGGCTACACCGCGCCGAACTGGGTGGGCGCGCTCCTCGCGGCCGCGGCCCTGGTCCTCGCCCTCTGGTCCGCCGCCCTGGAGCGCCGCACCGCCGGTGCCCCGACGGCCGTGACCGCGCCCTCCCCCACCGCCGTTCCCGTCCACCACTGACCGCCCCCCTTCCTCCAAGGAGCAGCACCACCATGAGCACCACCACGAACACCATCTCGAGCGCCACCTCGAGCGCCACCGCCGTCGCCCCGCTGACCACCGCCGACGCAGAGACCCTGGTCGCCGCCGCCCGCGCCGCCGCCGAGGCGGCCGGGGTCGCGGTGAGCGTCACCGTCCTCGACGCCGGAGGCCACCTGCTGGCCTTCCGCCGCGACGACCGGGCCGTCCTCGTCTCCGGGGAGACCAGCACCCGCAAGGCCTACACCGCCCTCCAGCTGAACACCCCGACCGCCGACCTGGTCGACCTGGTGAAGCCCGACGGGCCGTTCCACTCGCTGCCGACCGCGCTCGACCGGCCGCTGCTGTTCATCGCCGGCGGCGTCCCCGTCCACCGCGACGGCCGGCTGATCGGCGCCCTCGGCATCGGCGGCGGCGCCCCCGAGCAGGACCACGGCTTCGCCACCGCCGCCCTCCGGGAACTCGCCGGCTGACGCACGTCCCCGGGGCCGGGATCGGGGCCGGGACCGGGGCCGGGCACCGAGTCCCCTGTAGCCCTCACGTCACCGGCACCTCGCGCGCAGCGCACTTTGCAAAGCAGAACACTTTGCAAAGTCGTCGGCGACTTTGCAAAGTGTTCCGTGAGCCGAGACCCACCGCGGCCCCGGCCCGCCTCCTCGGCGGGCCGGGGCCGTCGGATGCCGGGGCCGCGGCCGCGCGTCCCCGGCGGGACGGCGGACAGCAGGACTCCCCGCTGTCCGCCGCACGGGCGCGCCGACCGTCAGGCCTGGTGCCTGAACCAGAGGTTCACCGCCTGCTCGCCGTGCGCGAACTGCCCCGGCGAGCAGTAGTAGTACACCTGCGAGTCCCGGTTCCCGGACCGGAGCAGGATGTCGTTCTGCTCGTGCATGGTGATGTCGCACTCGTTCCAGTTGATGCCGCTCCAGCCCGTGGTGAAGGTGTGCACCAGCGAGTTGGTGTAGCCGGCCGCCGAGGCCGTCCCGGCACCCGCCACGAGCGCCCCGGTCGTCGCGGCCGCCGCGAGGAGAAGAGCTGCTGACGTCCGTACCGTGCGCTTCATGAAAGCGGTCTCCCTTGTTCGATCGGGCGGCCGCCCCCGGAGCGGGGGCCTCGTCCTGCCCGATGCCACGACTCTCGCCGACCCGTGGCCCGGCGGACATCAGTCATCTGACTGCGGCTCGCGAACGCGGCGGTGGCCTACGACGGGCCCCGTCGCCCCGAGGTGCGCTCCGCGCCTCCGGACTCCGTGCTCGGCGGCCTCGCGTTGCACGGCCCGCCCCCAGTACTCCCACACAGGCAAGCAAGTGCCACCGCAGGTCGACGGACTCTGTCGGACGGCCTCAGCGCGTCCTCAGCGCGTCCTCGGCGCGTCAGTAGTCCGGCAGGTCGAAGACCGTGGCCGCGCGGAAGACCGCGTCCATCTCCGGGCCGATCTCCTCGTAGCCGCCCTCGGCGCCGTCCGCCTTCAGCCGGTCGCCGGTGAGTTCCAGGATCGCCTGGTTGGCGGCCACGTGCCCGCGCAGCCGCCGCTCGTACGCGGGGTAGGCGGCCCGGTGGTCGCCGTCCGCCCGGTGCAGCTCGCCCGCCAGGACGTACGCCGCCGTCAGGGCGACGCTGGTGCCCTGCCCGGTCAGCGGCGAGCAGCAGTACCCGGCGTCGCCGAGCAGCGCGACCCGGCCGTTCGACCAGCGGTCCATCTTGATCTGGGCGACGACGTCGTAGTGGAACACGTCCGTCCCGTCCAGGGCCGCGAGGAAGCGCGGCACCTCCCAGCGCAGGTCCGCGGCGACCTCGGCGACCAGGCGGCGCTGCTCGGCGGGGTCGCGCGGGAGCATCCGCCCGAGCGGCTCGTCCGAGCCGAAGCCGACGAAGACGCGCAGCTCGGCGTTGTCGCGGACGGTCATCACCATGCACATCCGCTCCGAGGAGTCGCCCGGCCGGTGGATGACCTGCCAGCGGTCCAGCCCGAGGTGGTTGGGCACGCTCCAGCCCGCCACATAGGTGTCGATCGGGTGCAGGTAGTCCTCCTCGGGGCCGAAGACGAGGCGGCGGGTGTTGGAGTGCAGGCCGTCGGCGCCCACGACGAGGTCGAAGGAGCGCTCCTCGCCGCCGCGGAACCGGACCTGGACCCCCTCCTCGTACTGCACCAGGGTCTCGATCGAGTCGTCGAAGCGGTATTCGACGCCGCTGCCCGCCACCCCGGCGATCAGCTCGGCGAGTTCGTCGCGGAGGATCTCCACGTCCGGGCCGTCGACCGGGCCGCCGCTGGCCGTGCGCTCGGTGGTTCGGCTCAGCTCCCGGCCGTCCCCGTCGACCACGGACATCCCCCGCAGGCCGGTCCGCCGCGCCCCGACCTCCGCCAGCAGGCCCATCCGGTCGACGACTTCGAGCGCGTTGCCGCGGATGTCCACCGGCTGGCCGCCCCCGCGCAGGGACGGTGCGCGCTCGACCACGGTGACGCGGAAGCCGTAGCGGTCCAGCCAGTGGGCGAGGGCGGTGCCGGCGATCCCGGCACCGGAGATCAGGACCGTGGTCGGGCGAGAGTGCTGCGGTCGCGTGCTGTTCGGCATGGCGGGCCTCCCCTGGTTCGTGTGCTGCCACGCACCAGGTTCCGCCCGGCCGCCGTCGGCGTGCCGTCAGGACACCGGCAGGACACCGGTGCCGCTGTCGGCCCGCCGACAGCACGCCGACAGCGGTCGGCGGAGGCGTCGGTCAGCCGAGGTGGCGGGCGAGGAAGCGCAGGGTGCTGTCGAGTTCGAAGGCCGGGAGGTCGCCGTGTCCGCCGGGGTTGGCGTGCAGCGTCTTCTCGGCGGAGCCGAACGCCTCGAAGAGGGCGAGGCCCGCCTCGCGCGGCACCCGCTCGTCGTCCCACTGCAGCAGGAACTCGACCGGGACGGTGATCCGCGCGGCCTCCGCCGCCGAGGCCAGAGCCCCGCCCAGGCCCAGGACCGCCGCGCGGACCCGGGGTTCGGCGGCGACGAACGGCACGCCGAGCCCGCAGCCCAGCGAGACCCCCCAGTAGCCCACCGGTCCGGCGCCGACGTGGTCGAGCCGCTGGACGGCGTCGAGGACGGCCTGCCACTCCGGCACCGTCCGCCGTGCCACCAGGGCGTGGAACTCGGCGAGCAGCGGGCCCGGGTCCGCGCCGGCCGCGATCCGCTCCTGGTTGGCGATCGCGAGCCGGTTGTAGTCCTCCTCGACCGGGCGGTCGCCGTGTCCGGGGACGTCCGGTGCGACCACCGCGAAGCCGCACTCGGTCACGAGCCGGCGGGCCCTGGCCAGGATGCCGGGCTCCTTCTTGTGCTCGCCGCCGCCGTGGCCCAGCAGGACCAGCGGGCGGGTGGCGGCGGGACCGTCCGGCGTCCACAGCGCGGCCGGGGTGTCGTCGACGACGAGGAGCTGCTCGCGGATGCCGTCGGAGGAGGTGTCAGAAAGGAGGCGCATAACGTTCGGGCCTTTCGGGATGCCTAGTACGGGAAGCCCTCAGGCCATGCGAGGGAGGGGTGCCCGACGGGTTGCAGCGTTGATCGGTCCCACCTCCTCGGGTCGCAGCGGCGCACGGCGGGAGCGAAGGTATCACGGCGATCTTGAACGGCGCACAGTTAGAGGGTCTCACGATTGCGCTTGACGCTCACCGTCCGACGGAGTTATAACTTATAACGAACGCGAAAGCATCTGCCGAACGAAGAAGGAGAACACGATCATGGGTGACGAGCGTCTGCTTGAGGTCGTACTGCCGGGTGTCGTGGCCCCGGAGGGTCTTGAGCTCCGGTACGGGGTCGTGCCGGAGGCCGGGCCGGGCCGGATCGTGATCGCCGTCGAGGCCACCGGTGTCTCCTTCGCCGAGCAGCAGATGCGCCGCGGCCGGTACTACGACCAGCCGCCCTTCCCCTTCGTGCCCGGCTACGACCTGGTCGGCCGGGTGCTGGCCACCGGCGAGAACGTCGACCCGGGGCTGCTCGGGCAGCGGGTCGCCGCACTGGTCAAGGTCGGCGGCTGGGCCAGCCATGTGGTGGTCGACGCCGCCGACGCCGTACCGGTGCCGGACGGCCTCACCCCGGCCGAGGCGGAGACCGTGGTGGTCAACGGCATCACCGCCTGGCAGATGCTGCACCGCCGGGCACGGGTGCGCGCCGGACAGACCGTCCTGGTGCACGGCGCGAGCGGCGGCGTGGGCTCCGTCCTGGTCCAGCTCGCCGGCGCGGCGGGTGTCCGGGTGATCGGAACCGCCTCCGCCCGCCACCACGACGCCCTGCGCGAGCTCGGGGTCGAGCCGGTCGACTACCGCGCCGGCGACGTCGCGGCCCGGGTCCGGGAGCTGGCGCCGGACGGGGTGGACGCGGTGTTCGACCACGTCGGCGGACGCAGCGTGATCGACTCCTGGAGCCTGCTCGCCCCCGGCGGCACGCTGATCGCCTACGGCAGCGCCTCGACCCGGGACGACACCGGCTCCAAGCAGTGGCCCGTGCTCAAGATCCTGGCCCGCACCTGGCTCTGGAACACCCTGCCGAACGGCCGCCGGGCCCACTTCTACAACATCTGGGCCGGCCGGGGGCTGGGCAAGGACCGCTTCCGCGCCCGCCTGCGGACCGACCTCGGCGAGGTCTTCGGCGCCGTGCGCCGCGGCGAGGTGACGGCCCGGGTCGCCGCCGAACTCCCGCTGGCCCGGGCGGCGGAGGCGCTGCGCCTCGCAGAGTCCGGCACGGTCGGCGGCAAGATCGTCCTGACGCCCTGAGCGCGGGGCTCTCCTCGGCGAGGGCCGACCCGACCCGGTCGGCCCCGAGCCGCGCGGCTTCAGAGAGGTCGGACCGGGAGGCCCCACGCGCGTCGGATGTCGTCGAGGACGACCCGTGCGCTGTGCGGGGACACCGCGAGCTCCTGCCTGGCCTCGGCCAGGCGGTTCGGCTCACCGTCACGCCCTTCCCCCGCTGCCCGTGCGACCAGGTGCTCGAAGTCCGGAGCTCCGAAGATCTCCAAGAGGGTCAGCGAGAAATACGCGCAAACCGACGCTTCCTGCCACAGCGTCAGCAGCTCGCCGGAGAACCCGTACGGCGTCGCCTCGGCCTCCGGTGGGGCCGCGCGCAGGACACCGCGGCCGGTGGCGAGGTCGCTGATCGTGTCACGGGTCGCCGGGCTGTCCCTTTCGGCGGGCGACCGCAGGACCTGGACCAGCACCTGCAGGTCGGCCAGCAGTCGACCGCTTTCGGCGGTCCACTGGTGTGCGGCCATCAGCGTGCGGAACCCCTCGAGCGTGTCGCCCAGTTCGTCGCAGATCATGGCGGGAACGAGGTCCTGCCGTTCCGAACGGGTCGTCCAGTGGTGCACCTCGATCAGTCGCCGCGCGTAGCGGATCAGATCCCGGGGAACACCGCCCGAGAGGGCGTGGAGGAGCTGGACGAACGGTGGTGTCAGGCTGGGAGCCCGGGCCCCCAGCAACTCCTTCGATTCGGTGAGGGTTCGCGGCGGGACGTAGAGCAGTTCGTCCAACGAGCTGTCGGTGACGTCGCGGTGGGGAAGCCCTCGCCGTGCGAACGCCGCACCGAGGTCCTCCGCGACAGAAATGAGGTAGTAGACGTTCTCGATGCCGAACACGGCCTTGATCTCACCGAGAAACCTGCGGGCCTGCGCGGTACTGCCGACCCGGTCGAGTTCGTCGATGGCGATGACGACGCGCGCCCCCCTGAACCTTCTCCGGTGGTCCGTCGCGATCTCGGCCAGGAGCTTTCGGAAATCACCGACGAGTTCGGGAAATGTCAGAGGCACCGAAGACATCGACGTGGTCCTCGACTTCCCGAGCCCGGTTCCCTGCGGGCCCGTGATACCCACGTTCACGGCCGTCGTCGAGTTCTGGACCGTCCGCAAGCGGTAGAGGTACCGCTGGCACTGCTGGACGGAGGACGGCATCCGAGTGCCCCTGCGTCGGCGTGGCATCGAGGGCATCAGTCGGGCTCCACAAGCCGAGAGAATGATGCCCGCCCACCACGGATGATCCGTCCAGAAGGTCACAACCTCGGCCCACGCGACGTCTCTCCAATGGCCGAGGTGGTCGACCACGTTGGGCCGAACCGTGTGCTCGTAGAGCCACTGCAGCCCCCTTCCGACAGCCGCCGCCAGGAGCACGACCGCGAGGGCGAACGCGATGAGCCATTTCAGAGCCCGCCAGGCCTTGCGTCCCAACCGGCGTGCGCGCCCGGCATCGACGAACACACCTGCGTCCGTCGGCTGTCCGTGGAACTTCAGATAGCGCTCGCACACCTCGCCGAAGAGTGTGAGGAGGAACTCCTGGGGGGTGTAGTCGGCGGGTGCCTGGACGAACACCGCCAGGTCGGAGCTCGTCCTCGGCCGCGTCGAGCACGAACGCAACAGCGTGGACTTTCCCGTCCCCCTCGGCCCGCAGACAGCGATGGTGCCGCCGTCGAGCTGGTCCATCTTCTGCCGCAACAGGCGTTCGGCGTTGCTCGCGACCACGTACTTCGCGTCGTGGACGTCCCGCAACCCCTCGTGGTTCTCCACATGCAACAAGGAGTCCCGGTCCGGTCCCAGCATGTGACGGATCACAGCGTGGAGATTGGGCATCAGGACTGCGTCCTTGAGGGGCTGGGCCCACAACTGCTTCCTGACCGAGCGCTGACGCTCGTACTGTCGAAACCTGGTTCGGTACCGGGCCCAGTCGATCAGACTCCGGGCGGAGCGCTCGGCCGCAGGTCGCAGCCTGATGCAAACGGCGAAGATCAGGGCCGCCGTCACAGGAATCAGGACGACCGGGAAGTCGGGCAGGTCTCCACCGGCAACCAGCAGGTCGACGAGCACCCACACGGGAAGGAGGGCGAGGACAGCGGCACAGAGCCGCATCGATCCGTCGACCACCACAGAGGCGCGGGCGGCGCGGAGCGTGGCTCCGGCGCGCGCCGCCTCGGTAACCGCACGACGGTAGGCGCCGTACGTGGTCTGCGTCCTGCCGAGCGCGTCGCGCACGAATGCGTCGCCGAGAGCGATTCGTTCGAGCGATTCCGAACTGACACCCCGGTGTCCGAAGTACCGACTGATTTCCGGCCTGTTGATGCAGTCTCGAAGCACACTGCAGTAGACGGTCCTGCTGTCCTCGAAGTCCCAGGTCCACAGGTCCTCGGTGGACCCCTGACGCTCGACCATCCGCCCTCCCCATCACGTCGACGGACTGCACGGCCGACCGGTCAGGACGGCCAGGACGGCCAGGACGGCCAGCGTAGGCGGTCGGAAGCCGGCAGGACCGCCGATCCTCGGAGTTACCGGAGTCCTTCGGCTCGACTGCGCCTCGGCTGCTGCTGATGATTGTCAGTGGCGGGGCCTATGGTGAGGGTGAACGACTTCGGGGCGGCCGGTGCTGCCGCCCGGGTCGATGCCGAACGAATCTGGAGGGGATGCCGGATGTCCGTCGACGGTTTCGCGCTGCTGGCCGGGGCGCACGAGTACCTGCTGACCGTGGTGCGCGGGGTGCCGGAGGGTGCCTGGGGAGCACCGACGCCGTGCAGCGAGTGGACGGTGCGTCAGGTGCTGAACCACGCGCGGCTCGACCAGCAGGCGCTGGTCATGCAGATCACCGAGGAGGCCCCGGCGGGCGACCCGTTCGACCCGGCGGACGCTCCGGCGGACGGCGGCGACGACGCGGTGGCCGAGCTGGCGCGGGTGCTGGAGGGGGCGGCGAAGGCCTGGGAGTCGGTGCGGGACGCCGAGAGCGTGCCGACGCCGATGGGCCCGATGCCGGCGGGGGCCGGGGCTGCGGTCGCGGCGCTCGACGCCGCCGTGCACGCCTGGGACATCGCCCGCGCGACCGGTCAGGACCTCCCGCTCACCGACTCCCTGGCGGCGGGGCTGGAGAGCCCGGCCGCCCGGATCGTCGACTTCGTCCGGGACACCTTCGGCAAGTTCGGCCCCGTGGTCGAGGTCCCCTCCGACGCGGGCCCGGCCGCGAAGCTGCTCGGCTTCACCGGCCGCGACCCGCAGTGGGCGCCGCCGGCCGCGTAGTACCGCTGCGACGGGGAGGGCCGGCGCCGACAGGTGGAGGCCCTCAGCAGGTGGCGGCGTCGGCCGGGAGCGCCAGGCCGGCGGCCACTTGGCGCTCGCCGATCACCTTCACGATCTGATGGTACGGCCCGGTGGGCGCCGGGCTCGGGGTCACCAGATTCAGCTGCTGCGGGAGGTCGGCGTCCTTGATCGGCGCGCCCAACTGGACCACGGAGAGCACCCCCGAGCAGTGCGAGGTCGCCGGGGGCGCGCTGCCCGGGGCGAGGCCGTTGGCGGGACCGACCGTCACCTCGGTGGTGTCCAGCGGGCTGTAGGAGTACGACGGGCGCGTGACGGTGCCCGAACCGGTGTGGGACAGCCGCACGGTGAACCGGGTGATCCGCACGGTCACCGGTCCGCAGGGCCGCTGGTCGCCCGTGGTGTCCAGGTGGAGGCCGTCCAGGCCCATGAAGATCCCCGGATCGATGATCCGCGCGGCGCCGGGGAGCCGGGAGAGGTAGCCGGCCACCGTGGTGTCGCCGACCATGGTGGTGTCGAAGCAGGTCGGACTCGGCGCCGGTGCGGCGGGCGGCGAGGAGGTCGCCGTCGCGCCCGTCGGGGAAGCCGTCGACGCGGACGGCGAGGTGCTCACCGGGCCCGAGGGCGAGGGCGATCCCGCCGCCCCGGTGGAGCCGCCGGACGTACAACCCGCGACCCCCATCGCGGCGGCCACCGCCCCGGCGAGGACCGCCGCTCCCGACCGGCTCCTACGCGTCGCACCCATCGTCCCGGGCCCCTCTCCTACCGCACCACCCGGAACGGGATCGGTCCGGAACGAGGTCGATGCTTTCAGAACTCGGCGACGGGAAGGGCCGGTTCGCGGGAATCCGGGCCCGACGGACCCGGTTCCCCATCGCCGTCAGGCGAGGTTCTTCTCCAGCGCGGCCAGGTAGGTGCGCATGAAGTGGTCCCGCATACCGTCGCTGGCCGGCGCGAAGGCGTCGGCGGTCAGGCCCTTCGCCCGGTCCGCCAGGCCGCCGACGCCGACCAGGCCGACCGAGTCGTGCAGCTTCCCGCCGGAGTCGATGTACCGCAGCGTGTCGACGTGGGTGTAGGCGGGCTCGGGCGGCAGCTGGGGGACGATGTCGTTGTTGTTGACGAAGCGGTACATCCGGTTCTGGAAGCCCTTGTTGTACGCCGCGGCCAGCAGGCGGTCACAGGTCCGGGGCTGGCCGAAGGTGACCACACCGTCGGCCGCCAGTCGCGGGTCCTCCAGCAGGAGCCGGGCGCCGGCCAGCATCGCCAGCGCCCCGCCCAGGCTGTGGCCGGTGAGCCAGACGCTCTGGTCCTCGGCGCGGAGCTCGGTGACGGCCTTCCGCACGTCCGGGAAGACCGACTCCAGGGCCTCGCCGAAGCCGTAGTGCATGTAGCCGGTCCTGGCCGGCCCCGGCCAGGGCGGGGTGGAGGCGTCCGAGAGCCAGTCGCGGATCTGCTGCGGCTCGGTGCCCCGGAAGGCGGTCACGACCATGTGCTCGCCGGCCATGGTGAAGGCCTGGGTGTCCTGGAGCGGGAAGGGCGGGGCGAAGGTGGTCTCGTGGTGCCGCACCTCGGTGAAGCCCCAGTCGCGGGCCTGCCGTTCGATGGTGTCCTTGTCCTTGTAGGCCAGGTCGGCGGCCCGGGCCAGCCAGTACGCGTGGGGCAGGCTGTAGCTCTTCACCCGATGGTCGAACGTGGTGGGGACGGCCACGCCGGAACTCCTCTCGTGGGACCGGCGGCCGGCGGGCCACCGGCGGGGTGCGGTCCTGCACTTCCTAGCGCCCGATCGCCCACGCACGACCGGCGCCGCACCGCAGGGTCACCCGAACGACCCGGTGGGCCCGCCGCACCGCCCGGCGCTACTGGCCCGGTACTGCTCGACCCGGCAGGTCCGGACCGGCCTGCGTCCCGGTGTGGCGGGCCAGCGCCTCGCGCAGCCGGGTCAGCCGGGCGATCTCCGCGTCCAGCGCGGCGAGCCGCCGCTCGACCACCGGGGCGAAGGTGTCCGGTCCGAAGTCCCCGTCGGAGGCGCAGCTGCGCGGCGGGTCCTCGGCGAGCAGGTCCAACCGGTGCGAGCGGCTGACCAGGTCGTCCACGGTGAGGCCGAGCGCCAGCAGGGCGCGGATGACCCGCACCCTGACCACGGTCTGCGACCCGTACTCGCGTTGGCCGGAGGCGCTGCGGTCGGGTGGCGGGAGCAGGCCGCGCTGTTCGTAGAAGCGCAGCGCCCGGGGTGTGGTGCCGGCGGCGGCCGCCGCGTCGCCGATCCTCATCCGAGTCGCCATCCGTCCTCCTGTGCCCGTCAGCCGATTGTCCGGTCAGTCCGTCAGTTCCACGATCAGTGCGCCGAAGAGGTCGCCCTCGATCAGCCTGGACAACGCTCCCGGCGCCTGTTCGATGCCCGTCAGGACGGTGCGGGGGACGGCCAGTTCACCGGACCGCAGCCAGCCGGCGAGCCGCTCGCGCCATTCCGGGTCCAGGTCCTGGTAGCGCTGGCCGGCGATGCCGTGGACGGTGGCGTCGCGGACGAGCAGCCGGAAGCTGTCCACCACGGCGGGCGCGCTGGCACCGCGGCGGGCCGGGTCGAACTGTCCGGCGAGCGCGCCGATCAGCGCGAACCGCGCGCCCTGGCGGGCGGCGTCGACGGCCGCCGTCAGCTGCTCGCCGCCGACCATGTCCAGCAGGACGTCGATGCCTTCCGGGGCCGCCTCGGCGAGCTGGTCCGCGATGGGGCGCCGGCCGCGCAGCAGCACGGCGTCGTAGCCGAGTTCCTCCGTCAGCCGCTTCGCCTTCTCGGCCGAGCCGGTGGTGCCGATCACTTGCGCGGCCCCGAGCAACCGGGCCACCTGTCCGGCGACGGTGCCGACCGCTCCCGCCGCACCGGTGACGAGGACGACGTCCCCCTCCCGGACTGCGGTCGCCCGGGTCAGCGCGCCGTAGGCGGCCAGGGCGGGCGACAGCAGGGCGAGCGGGTCGGGGAAGCCGTCGGCCACCCGGGTGAAGGCGGCGGCCTCGGCCACGGCGTGCTCGCGCCAGCCCAGCAGATGGGTCACCAGGTCCCCGGGGCGCAGCGGCCCTTGGGCGGGCGCGGCCAGGACCTCGCCGATCGCGGGTCCGAAGATCCGGTCGCCGGGCCGGACCGTCGGCAGGACGGCGGACTCGAGTTCGCCGCCGATCAGGCTGCGCAGCCCGGGGAAGACCACGAAGGCCCGGTTGCGGACGAGTACCTGGTCCGGCCCCGGCGCGGCCAGGGGGGCATCGAACACGGCGAAGTCGGCGGGGACGGGAAGCCCGTCCGGGGCTGAGACGAGGCGGACCTCACGGGTGCTGGTGGGGAGTGTGGACATGGGTGAACTCCTGGGTTCGGTGCCGGTGTTGGCGGTGCCGGACGACCGCCTGCGGGCCGTCCGACAGCGGGACGCTAACCCCTGCCCCGCGCGTCAGGGGCAAGCGCACGCCCGACCCGTCCACAGTCCACGCCCGACCCGTCCACAGTCCACGGCCGGCCCGCCCGCCCACGTCCGGCCCGTCCCCGGCCCGCGGCCGAGGCTTGCGATTGTGGCGCGCATGCAACTATTGTTTCCACAGAGATTGCACCTGCAATCACTCTTGGGCCGTCTCCTGGAGTCCGACATGAGCACCAGCCTCTTCACCCCCTTCACCCTGCGGTCGCTGACCGTCCCCAACCGGGTGTGGATGCCGCCGATGTGCCAGTACAGCGCCGCGCCGGACGGCGAAGCGGCGGGCGTGCCGACGGACTGGCACTTCACCCACCTCGCGGCGCGGGCCGCCGGCGGGACCGGGCTGATCATCACCGAGGCCACCGCGGTGAGCCCCGAGGGCCGGATCTCGCCCTACGACCTGGGGCTGTGGAACGACGCCCAGACCGAGGGGTTCCGGCGGATCACCTCCTTCCTGAAGGCGCACGGCACCGTCGCCGCCGTCCAGCTCGCCCACGCGGGACGCAAGGCCTCGACCGAGCGGACCTGGGTCGACCGGGGCCGGGCCATCGGGCCGGACGAGGCGCACGGCTGGCGGCCGGTGGCCCCCAGCGCGCTGCCGTTCGAGCCGGACCGGGTCTCGCCCGAGGAGCTCACGGTGGAGCAGATCGGCGCGATCGTCCAGCAGTTCGCCGACGCCGCGCGCCGGGCGCTCGACGCCGGCTTCCAGGTCGCCGAGATCCACGGCGCGCACGGCTACCTCGTGCACGAGTTCCTCTCCCCGCACAGCAACCGGCGCACCGACGGCTACGGCGGCTCCTTCGAGGGCCGGATCCGGTTCGCGCTGGAGGTCGTCGACGCCGTCCGCGCGGTGTGGCCCGAGGAGCTGCCGGTGTTCTTCCGGATCTCGGCGACCGACTGGCTCACCGAGAACCCCGAGGACGGGCGCGAGGGCTGGACCTCCGCGGACACCGTCCGACTGGCCAAGGAGCTGCACGCCCACGGCGTCGACCTGCTGGACGTCTCCACCGGCGGTCTCGTCCCGGACGCCCGGATCGAGGCCGGCCCCGGCTTCCAGGTGCCGTTCGCCGAGGCGGTCCGCCGTGAGACCGACCTGCCGGTGGCGGCGGTCGGCCTGATCACCGACCACGAGCAGGCCGAGCGGATCCTCGCCGAGGGCCGGGCCGACGCCGTCCTGCTCGGTCGCGAGCTGCTGCGCAACCCGTTCTGGGCCCGCCAGGCCGCCACCGCGCTCGGCGCCGAGGTCACCGGCCCGATGCCGTACCACCGCGCCTGACCGGTCGCGGCCGCCACGCCGGACGGGCCCTGGGCGGCCCGTCCGGCGCCGCCGTGCTCAGCGGCCCTTGAACTCCTCGATCGCCCGGCGGGCGAGCAGGTTCAGCTCCTCGCTGCCGGCGTGACCGGAGTCCTCGACGATGTGCAGCCGGGCGCCCGGCCAGGCCGCGGCCAGTTCCCAGGCGGTCCGCGGCGGGCAGCTCAGGTCGTGCCGGCCGTGCACCAGCACCGCCGGGATGCCGGCCAGCTTCCCGGCGTCGCGGATCAGCTGCCCCTCCTCCAGCCACGCGCCGTGGCCGAAGAAGTGGGCGCAGATCCGGGCGAACGCCACCTGGGCGTCGGCCTCCCGGCGGCTGTACATGCCCGGCACGCCGTTGGGCTCGCCGGCCACCACCGCGTCCTCCCAGGCCAGCCAGTCGGCGGCGGCCCGCTCGCGCACCGCCCGGTCGGGGTGCGCCGTCAGCCTGGCGTAGGCCGCGAGCAGGTCCCCGTCGCGTTCGGCCTCCGGCACGGCGTCCCGGAAGCGCTCCCAGGCCTCCGGCCGGAACCGCGCCACGCCCCGGTAGAGCCAGTCGATCTCGGAGCGGCGGGCGGTGGTCACGGCGGCGATCACCACCTCGCTCACCCGCTCCGGGTGCTGCTGGGCGTAGGCCACCGCGAGCGCCGAACCCCAGGAGGCGCCGTTGACCAGCCAGCGCTCGATGCCGAGGTGTTCGCGCAGCCGCTCGATGTCCTCGATCAGGTGCCGGGTGGTGTTCAGGCTCATGTCCACGGCCGGGTCGGAGGCGTGCGGGGTGCTGCGCCCGCAGTTGCGCTGGTCGAAGCGGACCAGCCGGTAGCGGGACGGGTCCCAGGCCCGCGCGGGGCGGTCGGCCGTGCCCGCGCCCGGTCCGCCGTGCAGATGGACGGCGGGCTTTCCGGCCGGATTGCCCAACTGCTCGTAGTAGAGGCGGTTGCCGTCCCCGGTGTCGAGGAAGCCGCGGTCGTAGGGGTCGGTCGGAGCGTAGAGGTCCACCATGGCGATCGATCGTACGCGGACCCGACGGCGGCGGTCGTACCATCTGCTGAATGAGCCGATCACCGTACCCGGAACCGGAACTGACGGACCGACCGGTCGTGGCGTTCGCACGCTCCGCGCCGGGCCTGACGGCCCTCGTCGAGCGGTACTGGTGGTCCGAGGGCGGCGCGGGCGCGCTGCCCCGGCTGCTTCCCGGCACCGGGGCGGAGCTCTGGGTGCACTGGTCGGGCGGGGTGGACCTGCGGCCCGTGGGCGGAGGGCCGGTGGACGGGAGCTCGCCGGCCGGAGGACCGGCCGACGGGCGGTCGGTGACGCCGCTGCCGGCCGCGCACCTGGTCTGCCTGCGGCGCACGCCCTGGTCCCTGGAGCACCGGGCGGGGGCCGGCCGGCCCGGGTTCGTGGCGGTGCGGTTCCGGGCCGGCGCACTGCGCCACCTGGTCCCGGCCGGCCTCGACGAACTGGCCGACCGGGTGGTGGGCGCCGAGGAGCTGTGGGGCGCTCCCGGGCGGCGGCTGGTCGAGCGGGTCGGGGCGGCCCGCGGCCCGGCCGAGCGGGTGGCCGTGCTGGACCGCTTCCTGGCCGGACTGCTCGAAGCGCACCGGCGCCCGGAACCGTGGCTGGACGCCGCGGTGGGGCGGATCTACCGCAGGCCCGCCGGACTGAGGATCGACCGGCTGGCGGAGACGATCGGGGTCGGCCCCCGGCACCTGCAGCGGATGTTCCCGGCGGCGGTCGGCGCCGGACCCAAGGAGTTCCAGCGGCTGGCCCGGTTCCAGCGGCTCGCCCGGCTGCTGCTGCGGGAGGAGCAACCCCACAGCCTCCCGGCGGCACTGGACGCCGGGTACTACGACCAGAGCCACTTCACCCGGGAGTTCCGCCGGCTCACCGGGGAGCGCCCGGCCGAACTGCTCGGGCCCGGCCGGTCGCATTTCTACTATCCGTCGCTGACCGCCGACGGCCAGGCTGGGCTCCGACCGACACAGGAGGAGACCCGATGACCATGGTGCTGGCGATGCTGCGGGCCGAGCCGGAGCACGCGGACGAGCTGGACGCCGCACTGCGCGAGGTGGCCGGACACACCCGGGGCGAACCGGGCGCGCTGGCGTACTCGGTGGCCCGGCAGGACGGCGACCGGTTCCTGGTGGTGGAGCGGTACGCGGACGGCGCGGCCCGCGACGCCCACTTCGCGGCCCCGTACGTGGTCGCGCTGCTCGACCGGTTCCCGCTGCTGCTGGCGGAGGAGCCGGTGGTCGAGTTCGCCGAGGTGGTCACCGCCTTCGCCCGCTGAGCGCCGTGCCGGGGCACCGGCGGGCCCGGGTCCGCCGGCGCCGGTAGAAACCGGGGCCGCCGACACTGCCGACACCGTCGGGAGGAACGCGCCGCGCGCCCCGTCCGCCGATACGCTCGGCCCACTGCCGCGCTCCGTCCCGCGCCGCCCCGGTCCCGGGCGCGGACGCGGCCCCGGCGGGGCCGGGACGAACGGACAGGGAGCGGCCGTGGCCGAGGAGTTCGCACTGCTGGGGGTCCCGTCCTGCGCGGGCACGCACGGCCCCGGCCAGGAGAAGGCCCCGGCGGCCCTGCGCTCCGCCGGCCTGGTGGAGCGGCTGCGGGCGGCCGGGGTCGCGGTGAGCGACCGCGGCGACCTGCCGACGGTGCCGTTCCGGACCGACCCCGAGCGCCGCGACCGGCAGAACCTGCCGCTGGTGGTCGAGGTGGTGCGCGCGGTGGCCAAGGCCGTCGGCGGCATCCTCGACGACGGCGCGGTGCCCCTGGTGGTGGGCGGGGACTGCACCATCACCCTGGGCGTGCTCGCCGCGTACGTCGCCCGCCGGCCGGGCACCGGCCTGCTGTACTTCGACGGGGACCTCGACCTGTCGGTGCCGGACACCAGCCGCTCCGGGATCCTGGACACCATGGTGCTGTCCCACCTGCTCGGCGAGGGCGCGCCGGAGCTGCGGGAGGCCGGGCCGCGCACCCCGCTGCTGGGGCCCGAGGGGATCGTGGCGTTCGGCTACGACCCGGTGGAGCTGGGCGCGGCGGGGCGGGAGCGGCTGGGCCGCTACCGGCTGCGCGCCCTGCCGTGCACGGAGCTCACCTCGCCCCGGGTGGACCCGGTCGTCGAGGCGCGGGCCGCCTGGCGGGCGCTCGCCGCCGACCACGAGCGGTTCGTACTGCACTTCGACGTGGACGTGATCGACTCGGTGGACTTCCCGCTGGCGAACTTCCCGCACTTCAACGAGGGTCTGCCGGTCGGCGTGGCCTTCGACTGCCTGGCCGAGTTCTGCGCCGCGCCGCAGTTCGCCGGACTGGTGGTGACCGAGGTCAACCCGGACCGCGACCCGGACGGGGCGATGGTGGACACGCTGGTCGGTGCCCTGGTCCGGGCGCTCGGCGGACGCGTCGACTGACCGGGCAGCACGAGCGGAGCGCCGTCCGCCCGTCCGCCCGTTCGACCGCCCTCGTTCGCCCACCTTCGTTCGACCACCCCTGTTTGACCGCCCCCGTTGATGGACATGGGTCAACCCGCTGGGCAGTTCGATCCGGACCCGTGAAGCGCACCCGACCCGGGAGAGGCCGGCCCCACCCCATGACCGAGAACCCCCGCCGCGTCGCCGTCGTCGGCGCGGGCGCGTCCGGCGCGCTCACCGCCGCGCAACTGCTGCGCCGCGCCGCGTCGGCCGGCGTCCCGCTCGACGTCCGGCTGATCGACCGCGCCCCCGCCACCGGCCGGGGCACGGCCTACGCCACGACCGCCGACCACCACCTGCTCAACGTCCCGGCCGGGCGGATGAGCGCCTTCGCCGACGAGCCGGACGACTTCGTCCACTGGCTGGCCCGCCGCGCGCCCGGCGTCCACACCGCCGCCGACCACGTCCCCCGCCGCCTCTACGGGGCCTACCTCGGCGAGGTGCTGGCGGCCGCCGAGGCCCGCGCCGGCACCGCCCGGCTGCACCGGGTGGACGACCGGGTCGTCTCCGCCCGGCGCGCCGGACCGGGGATGTCGCTGCGGCTCGGCACCGGACGCCGGCTGGACGCCGACGCCGTGGTGCTCGCCCTCGGCGCCTTCCCGCCCGACAACGCCTGGGCGCCCGCCCGGCTCCGCCGCTCGCCGAGGTTCGTCGCGGACCCGTGGGCCCCGGGGGCGCT
Organism: Kitasatospora sp. MBT66; assembly: GCF_000710405.2. Taxonomy (NCBI): domain Bacteria; kingdom Bacillati; phylum Actinomycetota; class Actinomycetes; order Kitasatosporales; family Streptomycetaceae; genus Kitasatospora; species Kitasatospora sp. MBT66. Next base: position 784,941 of record NZ_JAIY01000003.1, read on the forward strand.
GCGCGGCCTCCCCGAGCACCAGGACCTCCTGCTCCTCGGCACCGGCCTCACCATGATCGACGTCGCGCTCGCGCTGGCCCGCCCCGGCCGGCGCGTGCACGCCGTCTCCCGGCACGGCCTGGTCCCGCGCCCGCACGCCGCGACGGCGCTGCCCCCGGCGCGGCCGCCGCAGGTCGACCCGGCGGCGGGCCTGTCCCGGGTCCGGCGGGCCCTGCTCGCCCACGTCTCGGCCTGTCGGCGCACCCACGGGG
>NZ_JAIY01000003.1:785212-795323 GCF_000710405.2 Kitasatospora sp. MBT66
TCGACAGCCTGCGCCCCGTCACCGCCGCACTGTGGCAGGGCCTCTCCCCGGCCGACCGGATGCGCTTCCAGACCGAGGACCGGCGGCTGTGGGACGTCCACCGCCACCGGGCCGCGCCCGCGACCGCCCGGGCCTTCGCGGCGGCCGTCGCCGAGGGGTGGATCACGGTGGGACCGGGCGAACTCGCCGACGCCGTCCCCACCGGTGACGGTGTCCGGGTCCGGCTGCGCGACGGCCGCGCCCTGACCGTCGGCGCGGTGCTCAACTGCACCGGCCCGCAGGCCGACGTCCGCCGGGTGCCCGACCCGCTGGTGGCCGTGCTGCTCGGCGCCGGACTGGCCGAACCCGACGACCTCGGCCAGGGCTTCCGCACCGACGCCCTCGGCCGGGTGCGACCCGCCGACGGCTCCCCGCCCGCGCCGCTGTGGACGCTCGGCGCGCTGCGCCGCGGCAGCCTGCTGGAGAGCACCGCCATCCCCGAGATCCGCGCCCAGGCCGGGGAGGTCGCCGGGGACATCCTCGCCGACGCGGACTGACGCCGGGTCTGGCCGAAGACCGACCCCTCGCCGTCCGGACCCGGGACGGTGCGGGGACGGACCGCTACATTGGACGGAGGGCCGGGGAGGGGGGCGGGCACCGGGTTCGTTCCGGTTCCGCGGCCGTTGGGAGCACCCGTGACCTCGACCCGAGTGACCTCGGTGACCTCGCCCCGGGCGGCGGACCGGCCCCGCGGGCGCCGCGCCGCCCGCCTCGCGCTCGGCACCCTGCTGGCGGCCGCCACCGCCGTGGTCGCCCTGCCCGCCGCCCCCGCCCAGGCGGCCCCGGCCAAGGTCGTCTACCTGACCTTCGACGACGGACCGAGCCCCCGCTACACCCCGCAGGTCCTGGCACTGCTGGCCCAGTACGGGGCCCGCGCCACCTTCTTCGAGATCGGCCAGAACGTCGCCGCGTACCCCGAGGTCACCCGCCGGGTGCACGACCAGGGCCACAGCGTGCAGAACCACAGCTGGTCCCACCCCGACCTGCGCTCCCTCTCCAAGTCCTCCTTCGACTCCCAGGTGACGGCCACCGACGCCCGCATCCGCGAGCGGACCGGGACCACCCCGAGCTGTCTGCGGCCGCCGTACGGCGCGGTGAACTCCGCCGTCCGCTCCGGCGCGGCCCGACTCGGCAAGACCGTCCAGCTCTGGAGCGTCGACCCCCAGGACTGGGCCCGCCCCGGCCGGGCCGCGATCGAACGCCGGGTCCTGGACCGGGTCACCCCCGGCTCCGTCGTCCTGATGCACGACGGCGGCGGCGACCGCAGCCAGACCGTCGCCGCCCTGCCCGCCATCCTCCGCACCCTCAAGTCCCGCGGCTACACCTTCGCCCTCCTCCCCTGCCGCTGACCGGACCGCCGCCACCGCTGCGCTCCCGATCCCGGGCCCCGCGAGTTCTTACACGCCTTTGCCGTCGCTCTGCCGAGCCCCTGACCGGGGCCCGGCAGTGTCGTCCTCACCACCGGAGAACGACAGGACGGAAGGAACACCACCATGACGAGGAACGGGAAGACCACCGCGAGCACCGTGCGGCGGGTCGGGGCGGTGGCCGGGGCGGCGGCGGTGCTGATGTCGGTGCTGCCGGCCGGGGCGGCGGTCGCGGCGCAGCACGGGGCGCGGCCCGGCAAGGCGGCCTGGTGCCCCGAGGTGGAGGGGCTGCGGGTGGACTGCGGCACCGTCAGCCGGCCCGTGGTGAGCGGCAAGCCGTGGCTGGGCAGTGTCTCCGTCGCGTACGCGGTGCTGCGGCACCGGGACGCGGGGGCGGCGCGGGGGACGGTCGCGGTCAACCCCGGTGGGCCCGGGGAGACCGCGATCGACCGGGCGGGGGCGTTCGCCGCCGGGCTCGACGGGGTGCTCGGCAGCCATGACGTGCTGCTGGTCGACCCGCGCGGTACCGGGCGCTCCGGGCGGATCCCGTGCGGGGTCACCGACGCCGAGTACCGGTTCGCCGACCGTGCGGGGCAGCGCGATGCCGTGGCCCGCTGCGCGGCCGCGCTGGGGCCCCGGGCCGAGGGGTACACCAGTGCCGCGACCGCCGACGACATCGACGCCGTGCGGGCCCGGATCGGCGCCGCCTCGCTGATCCCCTACGGGCTCTCCTACGGCACGTACCTGATGCCGGTGTACGCGAGCCGCCACCCCGGGCGGGTCGACTCGATGGTGCTGTCCGGGGCCTACCCGCTCGGCGTGGACCCGCTGGCCCGGCCGAGTGCCGATGCGGTGTCGCTGGCCCTGAAGCGGGTCTGCGAGCGCAGCGCCGCCTGTGACGGGGACACCGCCGTCGAGGACCTCCGCACCGTGGCCGGGAAGTTGCGCGAGCGGCCGTTCACGCTGCGGATCGAGGCCGCCGGTGCGACCCGCACGCTGCGCTTCACCGAGGACAAGCTCGCCAATCTGCTGTACGAGGCGGCGAGTCGCGGCGCCGGGGAGAGCCCGGCCGAGCGCTCGCTGCTCGGTGAGCTGCCGGCCGCGCTGCACAGCTCGGCCGAGGGCGACGACCGCGCGCTGCGGGCCCTGGTGGACGCCGACTACCGGGCGGCCGGGCGGGAGGACCAGGCGTCGTTCCTGGCCGTGGTGTGCAACGATTATCCGCGGGCCTGGTCGGTCGACTCCTCGCTGCCGGAGCGCTGGCGCGAGTACCGGGCCGCGCTGTCGGCCGCCGATCCGGGCCGGTTCGGGGCGTTCAGCGTCAAGGGCTTCACCGAGGGGCAGACCGACGGCGCCGATGCCTGCATCAAGTGGCCGCGCACCGGTACCGCCCGCCCGCAGCCGGTGGACCCCGCGCAGCCGGACGTGCCGGTGCTGCTGTTCGCCGGCGACCTCGACTCCAACACCCCGGAGAGCGCCACCCGTCAGGCGGCCGCGCAGTTCCGGCGCTCGACCGTCGTCACCGTGCCCAACGCCGGGCACGTGGCGGAGCTGGAGTCCACCCACTGCACGCTCGGGATCGTGGACTCCTTCGTCCGCACCGGGCAGCCGGGCGACACCTCCTGCACGGCCGCCGTCCCGCCGATCGCCGTCTCCCCGGTGCGGCGCTGACACCGACGGAGAACCGTCCGCACCCCGACCGTCCGCCGTGACCAGCGAGAATGACGCCATGACAGATGCCACCACCCACGGCCGCACCGTGCTCGTCGTCGAGGACGACCCCGGTGTCCGCACCACCCTCGACCAGTTGCTGCGCTTCGAGGGCTACCGGGTCCTGACCGCCACCGACGGGCAGGACGCCCTGGAGCTGCTGGAGCGCCACCGCCCCGACCTCGCCGTGGTGGACGTGGTGATGCCCCGGCTGGACGGGCTCGCCCTGTGCCGGATGCTGCGCCGCCGCGGCGACCGGCTGCCGGTCCTGGTGCTCACCGCCCGGCACCAGCTCGGCGACCGGGTCGCCGGGCTGGACGCCGGGGCGGACGACTACCTGGCCAAGCCCTTCGCCACCGAGGAGCTGCTGGCCCGGATACGCGCCCTGCTCCGGCGCTCCGCCCCGCCCGCCGACTCGGGCGTGCTGGCCTGCCAGGACCTCGCGCTGGACACCGCCGCGCGCCGCGCCCACCGCGGCGGACGGCTCCTCGACCTCACCAAGACCGAGTTCGACCTGCTGGAACTGCTGCTGCGCAACCAGGGCGCGGTGCTGACCCGCCCGCAGATCTACGAGCGGATCTGGGGCTACGACTTCGACACCGACTCGCGCTCGCTCGATGTCTACATCGGCTACCTGCGCCGCAAGAGCGAGGAGGGCGGCGAGCCCCGGCTGATCCACACCGTCCGCAACGTCGGCTACCTCGTGCGGGCCGCGTAGTGCTGCGCACCAGGATCACCCTCGTGGTGGTGGCCGCCACCCTGCTGGCCATCGTCGTCTCCGTCGTCAGCTCCTACCGCGGCGTCACCGGAATGGTCGCCGACCAGTTCGACCGGGCGCTGGTCGACCGCGCGGACGCCGTCGCCGCCGTCCTCGACGCCGGGCGGGTCCCCGCCGAGCGGCCCGACACCGCCGAGCAGCTGCTCCTCCCGGACGGCACGGTCCGGCCGCTCTCCCCCGGCCGCGCCGCCCTGCCGGTCCCGCCGGGCGCGCTCGCCGTCGCCCGCTCCGGGGAGGGACGGCTGACGGCCGAGACCACGGTCGGCGACCGCACCTTCGGGGTGCTGGTCCTGGGACGCGGCGAGGGCCACGGGGCCCTGGTCGTCAGTCAGGACTACGCGGACGCCGAGCGGATGGACCAGGAGTTCCTCGGGCGGATCAGCTGGACGACGGCGGGCTCGGCCGCCGCCTGCGCCGCGCTCAGCTGGCTGCTGATCGGCCGGATCCTGCGCCCGATGCGCCGGCTGGCCCGCGCCGCCGAGCGGATCAGCTCGACCCAGGACCTCGGCACCGCGCTCCCGGCCGCGGGGCGCGACGAGGTGGGTCGGCTGACCCTCGCGTTCGAGGTGATGCTCGACGCGCTGCGCCGCTCCCGGGAGGCGCAGCAGCGGCTGGTGCAGAACGCCAGCCACGAGCTGCGGACCCCGCTCACCTCGGTGCGCGGGAGCGCGGAGCTGTTGCAGCGGGCCAGGGGCCGGCTGGCTCCCGAGGACGAGGAGAAGATCCTCGGCACCCTGGTCACGGAGAGCGTCGCGCTCGACGAGCTGGTGCGCGAGCTGGTCGAGCTGGCCACCGACCGGCAGGCCGACGAGGACCAGGTGCCGCTGGACCTGGCGGCGGCGGCCGAGGACTGCGCGGAACGCTTCCGACGGCGCACCGGGCGGGTCATCGACGTCGGCGCGGCGGGCGCGGGGCCGGACCGGGACGGGGCGGTGGTGGTGCTCGCGCGGCCGCGCGCGCTGCACCGCTGCATCGACAACCTGCTGGCCAACGCGGTCAAGTTCAGTCCCGGGGACACCCCCGTCACGGTGCTGGTCGAGTCGGCGCCCGCCGGTGCGGGCCGGGGCCGGGCCCGGCCGGGGGTGCCGTACGTGCGGCTGGTGGTGCGCGACCTCGGGCCGGGGATCGGGCCCGAGGAGCGGGACGCCGTCTTCGACCGCTTCTACCGGGGCGCGGGCACCCAGTCGACGCCGGGTTCCGGGCTGGGGCTCGCGATCGTGCACGACCTCGTCACCGCCGACGGGGGCACGGTGTTCGCGGGCACCGGCCCGGGGGGCGGCGCGGAGGTCGGTTTCGCCCTCCCCCGCGCCGTCCCCGCCGCGCGCCGCGGGTAGCGCGGCCGTCGGTCCTCGTCGGCGCTCGCCAGCCCTCGCCGGCCCTCGCCAGCCCTCGTCGGCGCCGCTCGTCGGCGCTCGTCAGCCCCCGGCGCCGATGGAGCAGTTGCTGTCGGGGGCGTGGCCGAGCGGCCAGGCGACGGCGTCCAGGACGGCGCCGCGGACGGTCGGGTCCAGGTGGACGATCGGGACGGCCTTGTTGTACGGGTTGCCGTACTGGTCGAGGCAGATCCAGCCGCTGGCGCCGTCCACCCGGTTGCCGCCGTGGAGCCGGCGCCAGCTCTGGGTGACGTCGTCGAGCGAGGGCATGGCCACGGACTCGCCGACGTCCTTGCGGATCCCCTCGACGGCGGTGGTCACCGCGTCGTAGGTGATGATGATCCGGCCGTCGCGGCGGTCGGCGGGCCCGATCCGGTCGGGCTGCTTGGTGTCGTCCGCCTTCAGCAGGGCGGCGAGTTCGGCGGTCGGGCCCTTGGAGCCGCCGGGGCCCTCGGTGCTCGCCTCGCCCCAGCTGTCGGGGTGGGCGAGCGCCGTGTAGCGCACGGTGATGCCCTGACTCTTGGTGAGCGCGTTCCAGTGCTTCTCGAACTCCTGGTCGACCATCAGTGTGGAGGCGTGCGAGCCGGTGATGACGGTGTAGGGCTTGTTGCACTTCCGGTCGCCCAGCGCCACCAGGAACAGCCGCAGTTGCACCGGGCGGCCGGCGAAGAACAGGGTGGACGCGTTGGAGCTGCAGATCTCGGGCACCATCCGTTGGAAGACGTTGCCGAGGTTCCCCTCCTGGGTGAAGTCCTTCGGGGACTCGAAGGTCTCCGGCTCGTTGGGCGCGCCCTTGGTGAGCTTGGCGAAGGTGGCCCGCAGGGTGGCGAGGTAGTTGTCGTTCTCCCGGGTGTCCTCGACCACCAGGGTCTCGGCCGGCTTGATCCCCGCCCCGTAGGCGGCGAGGGCGGCCGCCTGGTCGCTGTTGCTGGGAGCGATCCGGGCCAGGCCCGGGTAGTGGCGCGGATCGGCGACGCTGTTGACGATGTCGTCGGCGGTCATCGGGCCGGCGACGACCGGGATGTGCTTGTCCGCCGTGAGGTAGTGCACCGCGGCCTCGCTGTTGGTGATGCTGATGTTGATGCCGGTGACGGCCCGCAGGTTCTGCTTGCCGTCGGCCGCCGCCTTGGCCAGCTGGTCCGACACGCGACGCCACTCCCCGTACTCCCGGCCGGGGTTGGCGAGGACCAGGCGGACCGGCGGCTGCTTGCCGCTCTCCCGGTTGGCCCGGTACTGGGCGAGGTAGGCGCCCTGGACCTGCTCGACCATCTCGCGCCGCTCGGCCTGCTGGTCGGAGACCAGCGGGATCATCAGCGCCAAGGTGACCGGGTGCTTCCCGGCCACGCTGTCGTTCTCCTCCTTGATGCGCGCGGTCACCGGCCCCAGGTCGTCGTTGAAGACGTACGAGCCGTCGGTGACGCCGACACACTCGTTCCTGACCTTCTTCACGCCCGTGGCGCAGCTGGGATCCGTCAGGAAGCCGTAGCCGAAGTACCCGGCAGTGCCGAGGACGGCGACCGCCAGCAGGATCACCAGCGCGCGGTTCAGGGGCCCTTGGGGCAGTTCCAGTTTCACGGTCGGGCGTCTCCTAAGGTCGGGCGGGTCGAACGAGGCGGGCAGGACCGGACCAGGACCAGGGCCAGGTTCCGGGCTCGGGTCAGGTCGGCAGGTCGGGTGCCTGGTGCCAGCGGCGCAGCCGTCCGGGCCAGGTCTCGTGCGCCTGGAAGAACACCGCCTGGTCGGCCGCCCCGGTGTACTGGGCCAGGGTGAGCAGTTGCAGCCGGACACTGTCGATCAGCGCCGGGGTGGGCACCGAGAGCGGGTGCGACTGCACCCACAGGCTGACCACCAGCCGGTCGATCGCCTGGTGCACGGCGATCTCGCCGTGCCGGCAGGCCTGGCACTGCTCGTTCGTCGCGGCGGCGGTCGGCACCGGCTCCGGCGGGTGCGGGGCGGAGCAGATCAGGTTGACCGAGGCGAGCCAGTCGGCGGCGCTCCGCTCGGCCAGGCGCTGGTGCAGGGTGCGGACGACGACTCCGGTGTCGTGCACGGCGAGCGCGTGGTGGAGGGCCTGGTCGGGCAGCCCGGCGCCGGTCGGCGCGTACCGCGCGCGCACGGTGCCGTGCAGGTGCCTCCAGGTCTGCATGTCGCGCTCGCCGGCGACCTGGACGGCGAGGCGGTGGCCGAGCAGGGTGCGCATGGTGCGGTCCTGGACGAACGGCGCGTCGACGACGGCCTGCGGCGTGGCGGCGGCATGGGCGGCATGGTGTGCGGCGGCCCAGTGGTTGCGTTCGAGCAGCCGCCTGGCCTCCTGGACGTCCAGCGGGCTGTGGTCGGTCCGCGGGTAGTAGGCGCCGAGCAGGTCGGCGGCACCGTCGTCGAGGGCCGGGCTGTAGAACATGAGCCGCTCCCGGTCGCGCTCCCCGGGGACCAGGACCCGGAGCAGCTGCTCGTGGACCGTGCGCGCGGGCGCGTCGTGGGCCGGGAGGTCGAGCAGCCAGCGCGGCTCCGCGCTGTCGCGCTGGCGGACGGCCCTCCGGGCGGCCTCCACCAGGGCGTGGGCGATCCCGGCGCGGCCCGCGCTGAGGCGGTGGATCACCCGGGCGGTGCCGGACGGGGGGTGCTCGGTGCCGAACATCAGGGTGATCTCCTCCAGCCCGAGCGGGGCCAGCGGCAGCCGCACCGTCCAGTCGGCCGCCGTTCCGGGGCGGTCCTGGCGCCAGAACGGGCCCGGGGCGCGGCGCGTCGACGCCGCGGTGTCGTCGGGGTCGGAGGGCTCCCCGGCCAGGACGGTGGTGATCACGCCCGGCCGGGTCCCGGCCGGTTCCTCGTGCCAGACCCGGAGCAGCGCGCGCACCACCGGACGGCCGAGCGGGGTGTGGGCGTTGTCGAGGAGCAGCAGCGGGCGCGGCAGCCGGTTCATCCGGCGCGACCAGGTGTAGTGGCTGTCGATGTCGGCCAGGAACGCGGCGATCAGTTGGCGCTCCGCGGCCTCCCGGTCGTCCGGGTCGCCGCGGAAGCGCCGGGCCAGTTCGGACAGCTGGACGTGGTCGGTGCCCGGGCCGGCGACCTGGCGGACGGCCCACCAGCGCAGGCCCTGCCGGTGGGCGGAGGGGCCGAGCAGTTCGGGGGTGACGAGGTCGACCAGGCGGGCGACGAGCGTGTTCGGCGCTGCCCCGGGGCCCGCCGCCGCGGCCGCGCCGGGGGCCGCCTGGCGCATCCACTGGGCCACCCGGGCGCGCCGGGCGGGCCCGGGTGGGACGGTCTCCCGGAGCAGGCTCTCCAGGCGCCCGACGGCCGCCTCCGGCTCGCCGGCGCCGACGGCCTGCCAGGAGGTCACCGCCAGCAGGCCCTGGGTGAGCCGGGGGAAGGCGATGGTGCCGCCGAAGTCCCCGGGCCGGCGGCTCAGCTCGTGGCGCAGGTGGAACAGCAGGTCCGAGAGGTGCGAGGCGTTGCGCCGGGTCGGGTCCTCGTCGTCGGCGGCCAGTGCGAGGTCGGCCCGGCCGAGGTCGGGGCGGCCGAGGTCCGCCGAGGCCCGGCGCAGGTGGGCGGCGTACCGCGCGTCCAGGCCGGCCAGGAGGGCGGTGCGCCCGCTGAGGCGCCCGCCCGCGCACTCGACCACCGGCGGGGTGCCGTTCGGGACGGGCAGCCGCCGCGTCCTGACGCCCGGTTCCTCGCCGTTCACTTCCAGGCCGACGAGTGAAGGTACGACCGTCTCGAACACCGCTGCACGCCCGTGCAGAACCACCGCGACCCCCCAGCCGTCCGGCGAGGCCGTACCTCGCCGTGCGCCTGGAGGATAGGCGACCGCAACCGTCCTGTGCAGGGATACCACCAACAAGGGCGGTTCCGGATCCGCGCCGGTCCGACTGATCGTCAGCCGGCCCGGCGCGCCCGACCCTTGGCCACGATCGGCGCCTCCGGATCGGCGGGGGCGCGGAGCAGAGCGGATGGGGCGCAGAGCAGGGCGGTACGCAGGTCGAGCCGGTCGTCGAGCCGCAGCAGGCTCCGGCCGGTCAGTTCCTCGATCCGCTTGACCCGGTAGTGCACGGTGTTGACGTGGACGTGCAGGGCCTCGGCGGTGCGGGACCAGGAGGCGTTGTGGCGCAGGAAGGCGTCGAGGGTGGCGACCAGGGAGACCGTGTTGTGCCGGTCGTGGTCGACCAGCGGGGCGAGCAGCCGCTGATGGAAGGCGGCGGTGACCTCGGGCGGGATGCCGCGCAGCAGGTCGGCGAGGGAGACCGTGCTCGCCCAGCGGCCGACCGCGCCGGGCGGGCGGGCGTCCAGGGCGTAGCGGGCCTGCACCAGGGCCGGGCGCAGGTCGGCGGCGGTGGGCGGGACGGTGGGGCCGACGCCGGCGGCGGGACCTCCCGGTCCGGCCTGGGCGCGGGGGCCGGTCTGGCCGGGCCTTTCGTCGAGCCGGGGCAGGGTGAGGTCCAGGGCGGCGGCGACGGCGTCCTCGGGGAGGGCGACCAGTGCCACGGCGCCGCCGCGGCCGTCCGGGGCGGCGACGAACGGGGCGGCGGTCGGGTGCAGGGCCTCGGCAAGCGCGGCGGCGGCCCAGGCCCCGGAGGGGTCGGCCGGACCGGGCGGGGCGGCGGTGCCCGGGGCGGTACCGGGGACGGTTGCGGCGGTGCTTCCCCCGGCGCTTCCCACAGCGCTTCCCACAGCGCTTCCGAAGCGGGCGGCGACGGGGGTGAGCGGCAGCCGCGGCGGCAGTCCGGCGAGGGACAGGGCGTGGTCGGCCTCCGGGTCGGCGCCGGCGGCGAGGAGTTCCAGCAGCCGGGTACCGGCCTGGCGCTGGGCGGCGGCGGTGGCCCGGGCGCGTTCGGCGAGCGGTGCGA
>NZ_JAIY01000003.1:796408-807269 GCF_000710405.2 Kitasatospora sp. MBT66
ACCGCCGGCCGCCCCACCGCCGGCTCCCCCAGCTCCGGTTCCCCCAGCACCGGCTCCCCCGCCCCGGCGGTGCTCGTCGATCGCCTGCCACACCCGGTCGCGCAGGAACGGCGTCTCGGTGAACCGGACGCCGGTCGCGTCGCGCAGCGCGTTGGCGAAGGCCGGCGCCACCGGGTTGAACGGGCTCTCGCTCATCGACTTGGCGCCCAGCGGGCCGATCGAGTCGGAGGTCTCGGAGAAGTGCACCTCGGTCCGCGGCACGTCCGCGAAGGCCGGCAGCCGGTAGCGCCGGAACGCGGCCGTGGTCACCTCGCCCCGCTCGTCGACCAGGACCCGTTCGAACAGGGTGGCGCCGAGGGCCTGCGCCACGCCGCCCTCGACCTGGCCGCGGCACTGCAGCGGGTTCATCACCCGCCCGGCGTCGGCCCCGTGGACGCTGCGCAGGATCCGGATCTCCCCGCTGTCGGGGTCGACGGCGAGCCGGAACCACTGCGAGTTGAACGCCACCGAGCGCGGTGAACCGCCCCAGTGCCCCTCCCCGGTCAGCGTCACACCCTGCGCCGCGGCCGCCGCGAACACCTCCTTGAGCGGCACCGGGCGCCCCTCGCACTCCACCGCCTCGGCGCCGAGCGTGATCCGGCTGCGCGGGGTGCGGGCGTACTCGGCGGTGAAACTGAGGATGCGTTCGGCGAGCGCGTTGGCCGCCTTCATCACCGCCTTGCCCGCGACCACGGTGCCGGCCGAGCCGAAGGCCCCCGTGTCGTGGCGGACCACGTCGGTGTCGGACTGCCGGACGGTGATCCGGTCGACCGTCGTCCCCAGCGCCCCGGCGGTGATCTGCTTGTGCACGGTGGTGGTGCCGTTGCCGAACTCGGCCGTGCCGACGGCGATGTCGTAGCCGCCGTCCTCCAGCAGCGTCACGGCGGCGTCCGCGAAGTGGCCGCCGGGCGGGCCGGTCGCGATCGCCGACATCGCGAAGCCCTGGCCCACCAGCCAGCCCTCGGGGGCGAGTTCGGCGCTGCGGTCGTCGGCGAGGGCGTCCCGCACCACCCGCAGGCACTGGTCCAGGCCGTAGGAGGCGATGTGGAGGTCCTCCTCCTCGCCCGCCGGGCCGACCATGTGCTCGCCCGGGCCGATGATGTTCCGCTCCCGGAACTCCAGCGGGTCCATGCCCAGCCGGCGGGCCAGCTCGTCCATCGCCGACTCCACCGCGAAGGTCACCTGGCCCAGGCCGTAGCCCCGGAACGCCCCGGCGGGCACGCCGTTGGTGTAGACCGAGTAGGCCTCGACCTTCTTGTGCGGCGCCCGGTAGACGCCCATCGACTCGCCGACGCTGTGGAACATCACCGCCGGGCCGTGGTTGCCGTACGCCCCCGTGTTGGCGACCACCCGGAAGCTCAGGGCGGTCAGGGTGCCGTCCGCCGTCGCGCCCGCCTTCACCCTGATGGTGAACGGGTGCCGGGTGGTGGCGCCGAGGAACTGCTCGGCCCGGGTGAACTCCAGCTTCACCGGCCGGTGCAGCCGCAGCGCGGCCAGGACGGCGATGTCCTCGGTGAGCATCTCCTGCTTGCCGCCGAAGCCGCCGCCGACCCGGCCCGCCACCACCCGGACCCGCTCCGGCGGCAGGTCGTACAGCGCGCACAGGGCGCGCCGGGTGAGGAAGGGCACCTGGGTGGAGGAGCGCACCACGATCCGCTCCTCGCCGGTCTCCTCGTGCTCCTCGAAGTACACCAGGCAGCCGTGCGTCTCCAGGCTGGCGTGCTGCACCCGCTGGGTGCGGAAGGTCTCCTCGTACACGACCGCCGCCTCGGCGAAGCCCTGTTCGACGCTGCCGATCTCGCCGTGCACCTCGCCGCAGACGTTGTTCGCCGGGCGGGCGATCCGCGACTCCGGGCCCTTGGGGTGCAGGACCGGGGCGCCGGGCAGCATGGCGAGTTCGGGGTCCAGGACGTACGGCAGCACCTCGTACTCCACCGCGACCCGGCGGCAGCCCTCCTCGGCGGCGACCTCGCTGTCGGCGACCACCGCCGCCACCCGCTGGCCGGCGAAGCGGACCACGTCGTCCAGCAGCCGGGTGTCGTCCGGGTCCTCGGTCGGGTGCTCGTGCCGGGCGGAGGAGTAGAGGCGCTCCGGCGCGTCGTGATGGGTGAACACCGCCCGCACGCCCGGGACGCGCAGCGCCGCCGAGGTGTCGACGGACACGATCCGGGCGTGCGGGTGCGGGGAGCGGAGCAGCTTCATGTGCAGCAGTCCCTCGACCTCCAGGTCGAAGGTGTAGCGCGCCGTGCCGGTGACCACCTGCGGTCCGGCGGGGGCGCCCGGGCTGCGGCCGACCGCCTCGCCGGGGGCCGGTTCCTCGGTGTGCTTCACCCCGCGGAGGGCGTCCTCGATCGCCCGGTAGCCGGTGCAGCGGCACAGGTTCCCCTTGAGTGCCCTCGGCAGGTCGGCGAGCTGGTCCTCGTCGAGCTTGGCGGCGGTCATCAGGAAACCGGCCGTGCAGAAGCCGCACTGGAAGCCCTGGGCGTCGAGGAAGCGCTGCTGCACCGGGTGGAGGCCGTCGTCGGTGGCGAGCCCCTCGACGGTGGTCACCGCGCGGCCGTCGGCGCGCCGCGCCGGGTAGAGGCAGCTGTGCACCGGCTCGCCGTCGACGTGCACCGTGCAGGCGCCGCAGTCGCCGGCGTCGCAGCCCTTCTTGACGCCGAACCAGCCGCGGTCGCGCAGGTAGGTGCGCAGGCACTGGCCGGGGCGCGGCTCCGCGTCGGAGTCCTCGCCGTTGACGCGGACGGTGAAGCTCATCGGCCGGCCTCCTCGGTGGTGTCGGACGCCGTTGACGCGACCGGCCCGGCGCTCTCGACCGGCCCGACCGGCTCCACCGGCCCGCCCGACTCCACCGATCGGTCCGGCTCGACCAGCTCGCGCCGGACCTCCTCGGCGAACCGCAGGGTCATGTGCCGCCGCCAGGCCGGCAGGCCGTGGATGTCGTCGAAGTACTCGTCCGGCGCGACGGCGTGCTCCACCGCCTCCCGCACCGCCTCGGCGTTCGGCGGCACGGCGAAGCCCAGCCGGACCGGCCGGACCGTGGCCGCGGTGATGTGCAGCGCGAACTCCCCGTCCACCGGGTCCAGGGTGCCGATCACCAGCGCGCCGGAGCGGCCGAGCCCGTAGAGGGAGGCCTGCCGGAACGCCGTCCGCCGGGCCAGCGCCCGGCCCGGCAGGGTGATCGAGCGCAGCAGTTCGCCCGGCCGAAGGTCCTTGACCCCGGCGCCGAGCACGAAGTCCCCGACCGGCAGGGTGCGCGTCGCGCCGCTGCGGTCGAGCAGGCGGCAGACGCCGTCGAGGGCGGCGGTGAGGGAGATCATCGGCCCGGCCGGCAGGCCGTTGCAGAGGTTGCCGCCGACGGTGGCCGCGTTCCAGATCTTCCAGGAGGCGAGGAAGGCCCGGCAGCACTGCTCGAACAGCGGCGCCGCCGTCCAGCCGGCCGGCCTCGGGTGCCGGGAGAGCTGCGCAATCGTACAGGTCGCGGCGATCTCCAGCCCGCCGTCCGGGGTGGGCCGCAGCGCCTCCCAGCCCATCCGGTTGAGGTCGAACAGCCGCCGGATGTGCGGCTGGGGCTCCGAGAACAGGTACGTCCCGCCCCCCAGCCAGGCGTCCCCCGGCCGCCACGTCCCGCGTTCGCGCGCATCGCGCAGTTCCACCACGGTGTTCAGGTCCATGTGCATCCACCGTCCTCGACAGATCGACATGGGTATTGCAGCAACGCGCCACGCCCGGAACGAGTGGATCCGCACACCAGCGCACCGCCCCCGAACTGGACGATCACCCAGGGCGGCGGGCGCGCTGACCGGGGCCGGGCAACCGCCGTCCCGTCCCCGGTGGGGGTGCGGGGCGGCACCTCCACCGGGGACGGGAGGCGGCTCGTGCTCAGCGCCTCCGACGAACGGTCGGACCGGTCACCGGTGGTCGGTGACCAGGGCCTCGATCGCGGGGACGAGGGCCGCCGGGGTCGGCAGCGCGTCGTTCTCGGCCCGCAGGCGTGCGGCGCCCTCGCGCAGGCCCGGGTCGGTGACGAGCCGGGTGAGCAGGGCCGTGTCGACGGCGTCGGAGCCGGAGCTCAGCGCGGCCCCCGCGGCGGTCAGGGCGTCGGCCACCGCGAAGTTGTCGGCGCCCTGGGGCAGCAGGAGCTGGGGCACACCCGCCTGGAGTCCGGTGAGGGTGCTGCCGGACCCGCCGTGGTGCACCACCGCGTCGCAGACCCGCAGCAGCTCCGCGAGCGGCACCCACGGCAGCGGGCGGACGTTGTCCGGCAGGGCGCCCAGCTTGCCGAGGTCGGCGTCGCCGACGGCGAGCAGGAAATCGGCGTCGACCGCGCCGGCGGACTCGACCAGCCGGCTGATCGCCGACACGCCGTCGATCCCGGTGATGACGGTGCCCAGGGTGACCGCGACCCTCGGCCGGTGGCCCCGCTCCAGCAGCTCGACCGGGACCACACCCCCTCCGTTGTACGGGAGGTAGCGCATCCGCAGGCCGCCCGGGTCGCCGCCGAGCGAGGCCGGGACGATGTTCAGCGGCGTGGTCGGCGCTGGGCCGGCCACACCGTGCTTCTCGTAGACGTCGGTGAAGTGGGTGGCCAGCCGGGCGGCCAGGTCGAGGCCGGAGATGATGCCGAAGTTCTGCAGCGCCGCCGGGATGCCGAGCCGGGCCGCGACCAGCTGGGCCGAGGCCAGGCAGGAGTCGTGGACGAGCAGGTCGGCGCCCCAGCCCTCGGCGACCGCGAGCAGGTCCTCCACGGTGGAGCGCGAGGCGTGGGCGAAGGCGGCCGCGGCCATCTCCAGGATCTCGTCCTGGGTCATTCCCGGCTGGGCGTAGCTCATCGGACCGTCGGAGGTCGCCTCGAAGGACTCCCGCAGCGGCCGTCCGTCGCCGATCGCGACGATCGGGAAGCCGGCCTGCCGGAGCTGGTCGTACGGGCTGGGACTGGCGAACAGCACCTCGTGCCCGGCGGCCCGCAGGGCCTGGGCGGTCGGCACCATCGGGAAGAGGTGGCTCGGCGCGGCCGGGCCGGTGAAGAGTATGCGCACGGTGTTCTCCTGATCGTTCTCGATTGGGTCGTGCCACGGATCGCGCGCGGACCGATCCGTCTACCGCAAGGGTCAACTGACGAACGGTCAGATCTCTTTCCACGAAGGACCGACAATCGGACGTTCGGGTGCCCGGACGGAAGAACGGACGGACGGAGACAGCCGGAAGGAGGGACGGACCGCTGTACGGCGCAGGGGAGTTACCGGGGCCGGGGCCGCGAAGGGCTCGCGGCGCGCCCGGAACGGACGGGCTATCTGCCCGTACGCGTCCGGGCCGGGGCCCGTCTCTCCTGGAAGCGGACCGCCACGGGAAGGCACTCGGCGGCAGCGTGCCCGGTGTCGGCGCGGGACGGCCGGACCGCGGGCGCGGTCCCCGGCGGCCGGGCGGCGATCGTCCTCGGCATGCTGCTTCCCCCCATGGTGGTGCCGCGTCCCGCGCGCGATCGCGCACCGGGAGGAACGCACCGGACACCCTGGGAGGGAATGACTGGCCGTCGGCCGAGGGCCGACGGCGCCCGGACTACCGACCGGGCTGTGCTTTCGCGCGTTCCGGCGTCGATGCTACGACGAACCGGCCGTCCGCGCACGGAATTCGGGGGATGACCGGATCCCGCTGCCACCGGCCCTCCGTCCGGGCGCGCGCCGGACTCGGTGGCCCAGGCGTCGAGTTGAGCGGACCGGGGGTGGTGGAAGCGGAAGGACGGCGCTGCAGGGCGCGTTCGGCCTCTGCTCGGCCGATGCCCGGGCCGGATGGTGCCCCGACGGGTCCGCCGTGACGATGTCGCGGCCGCGTCACCGTTCCGACCCGGGCCGGGCCCGGGACCGGTGGCGGGGTGGGCACGGCGGGCGGCGGCACGTGACACTCGTCGCGGCGGACGTCCGGGGGGGCGTCCGCCACCACGGGGCCTCGGGGGAACTCGGGGGGAAGGGGGCCGGGTTGACGGCCGCGGACAGGGAACGGTGGACGGCGGCGCAGCGGCGGTGCGCCCTGCTGGTGCCGGTGGCGGCGGCGGGGCTGGTGGCCGCGGCCGCGCCGGTCGTGTGGTGGGAGTCGCAGGACACGCCGGGCACCCGGACCGGTTGGCTGCTGGCCGCCGGCGCCGCCCTGGTGGCACTCCTCGCCGTCGCCCGGACGGTGGTCAACGAGCTGTCGGACCGCGACTACGCGGCGGCCTGGGTCGGCCTGGTGGCAGTGCCCGCGCTCGCGCTGGCCACGGTGTTCGCGGCGGCGCAGACCTCCCACGCCGTCGACTCGGCGTGGCACGAACCGCGCCGGGTCGCCGCCACGACGACCGACTGCCGGGTCACCGGGCGCAGCATCGACGACCAGAACATCGCGCACGACCTCTACGGCTGCACCTACCGCTGGTTCGTCGACGACCACGAGTTCCGCGAGGAGCGGCCGACCGGGAAGCTGTACCCGGACGGCCGGGAGACCTCGGTGTGGCTCGACGGGGACCGGATGATCACCGAGCGGCCGAGCGGGATCGCGGTCCCGTTCTGGGGCGCGATCGCGCTGGCCGCGTTCGTGTGCACGGTGATGCTCGCGACGGTCCTCCGCTGGAAGGCCCGGGTGGCGGGTCTGGTCCGGTGACGTCCGGCCTGGTGAAGTCCGGCCCGTTGAAGTCCGGCCCGGTGAAGTCCGCTCCGGCACCGTCCCGGGTGCCCGGTCGTCTATCCTCTACGTCAGGTGTCGGGCAGGGGGCCCGGGTTGTTCCTTGGGGGTACGAGTGGTCACCGGTCGTGTGGTGCGTTACGACAGCGTGCGGGGTTACGGGTTCATCGCTCCGGACCACGGCGGGGAGGATGTCTTCCTGCACGTCAATGACATGTTGATGCCGGAGTCCGTGGTGCACTCGGGTCTGGTGGTCGAGTTCGAGATGGAGGAGGGCGACCGCGGGCTCAAGGCCTCGTCGGTGCGGCTTCCCAAGGGCGCGCTCGCGCGTCCGGCCGGGGCGGCCGGTCCGGTCCCCCTCGTTCCGCGGTCCGCGGCCGACCACGACGACGCGGAGTGCGACGTCCTCACCTCCGCCGAGTTCGTGGTGGAGGTGACCGAGCTGCTGTTGGCGCACGCGCCGTCGCTGACCGGTGAGCAGGTGCTCAAGGTGCGCGAGGCGATGCTGCGGTGCGCCCAGGGCCACGGCTGGACCGAGGGCTGAGCGGCGCGCCCGTACCCCGGGGCCGTCGTCCGGCCCCGGGGTACGGGTGCTGCTTCCGATCGGCGGAGCGCGTCGGCCCCGAGGATCGCGTCGTTCAGCGGCGCACGTTGCCTCAGAAGAGCACGTCGGTGCAGGAGTAGAACGCGTTCGACGTGTCCGCGACGTCCCAGACCGCGACGACCACGTGGTGCCCGGTGCGACCCGTGGGGAGGGTCCCGGTGTGGGTGGTCGTGGCGGCGGGCTGACGGCCGTTGTACGGGACCGTCAGGAACGGCGTGAGGTCCAGGTTCGCCCGGGTGATCTTCTGGGTCGGGTCGTAGCCGGGCTTGGTCAGGAAGTACCGGAAGTTCGTGGTCGAGTGCCGGGCCTCGATCTCCCAGGTGAAGGTCTGCTGACCGCCGGCCGTCACCTTGGTGGTCGGCCAGGCGCCGTTGCGCGGGTTGTCGAGCGGGGCCCAACGGGCGTCCGCCCCGGCGCAGATGGTGCCGTCCGCGGGGCCGCGGGTCGGGAAGCCCTTCGGGCCCTCGACGCTCTGCGGCTCCCACTGGATGTCGCCGCAGTTCTTGACGACACCCGCACCGCACAGGGCCGAGCGGCTCGGCGGCAGGTTGATGAATCCGTGCGAACTGGCCGGGACGGCCATCGCGAGCGGGACGGCGACGGCGGCCAGGGCCGCGCCGACGGCAAGGCGTTTGCGCATGACGATGCTCCTCCGTGGGGGGATGGAGAGTGTGCCCGGCCCAGGACGCGCGCGTGGGGGTGCGCCGACCAAGAGGATCTTGGCATGCCTGCGCCAGGTGAATGCCCATACCGTAGGCAGCGCGCAGCCCCTCGTCAATGGTCTGGACCACCTGGCCGACGAACAATCAACCCTCTTGTTCCACAGCTGTGTTGACCTCCGCGAGACAGTGCAATTCGAGCCAGCCGGCGATCGCCCGGCCGATCTCGTCCGGACGGTCCTCGGGGGCGTGGTGTCCGGCCGGGCCGCAGTGCTCGACGGTGAGCGCGGCGATGTGCTCGCGCGCCCAGGCGACCACGGCCTCCCCGACCAGCAGGGTCGGCAAGGAGTCGAAGGTCAGCAGCAGCTTCGGCACCTCCGGACTGACGGCCAGCCAGCGGTCGTACGCCTCCACCCGGGCGACCACCTCGGCCGGATCGCCGTCGATCGGCGCCATCCGGGACCAGGCCAGCATCGGGCGGCGACTCTCCGGCGTCGGGAACGGCTCGCGGTAGGGCCGGACTTCGTCCTCGCCCAGCGGGTTGAGCACCCCGCCCTTGAAGGCCGTCTCGATGAAGATGTTCTGCTCCAGCACGAGCTCCTCGCCGACACCGGGCGTACGGAACGCCTCGGCACGCGCCCGGGCCGGCGGCGGTAGCTCCTCGGCGGCCAGCGGCTTGAGGAAGGTCTCCAGCAGGACGACCCCGGCCACCCGGTCCGGGTACCGGGCGGCCCGGTCGAGGGCCAGGGCGCCGCCCCAGTCGTGGCCCACCAGGACGACCCGGTCGAGGCCGAGCGCCTCGAACCAGGCGTCCAGGTAGCGGGCCTGGTCGTCGAAGCCGTGGTCGACGGCCGGCTTGCCGGAGGCGCCCATGCCGATCAGGTCGGGCGCGAGCACCCGGGACCGCCCGGCCAGGTGCGGGACGACGTTGCGCCACAGGTGGGAGGAGGTGGGATTGCCGTGCAGGAGCACCACGGGCGGGCCGCCCGCCTCGGCGGCGGGGCGGTCGGCACCGGTGTCCAGGTAGGCGAGATGGGAGTCGATCACGGGGACGGTGAGCATCGGGACAGTTCCTCTCGTAGCACCGGGCGGGGGCCGGACAGGGGCCGGACAGGGGGCTGGGCGGGGGCCGGGCACTCGACGCCGACCCTGCCATACCCGTTAGTCGCACTAACGATCTGACGTCCATGACGCTACATCGTTAGTGCGACTAACACAACGGCTAGACTGCGGGGCGTGAAGAACGACGAGACGTCCCGCCACACCCCGGGCGCCATGACCGACCACGCCGCCCCGGCCCGCGTCCGCGGCCTGCCCAGCCGGCTGCTGGCGGTCAACGCCCTGCACGCCGACCGCCTCGTGCACGACGGCCTGGCGGCGGAGGGCGCCCGCAAGTGGCACTTCGCCGCCCTCACCGCGCTCACCGAGGGCGGCCCGGCCAGCCAGTCGGACCTCAGCCGGCGAACCGGCATCTACCGCAGCGACATGGTCGCGGTCGTCAACGAACTCGCCGAACGCGGCCTGGTCGAGCGCACACCCGACCCGGCCGACCGCCGCCGCAACGTCATCACGGTGACCGCCGAGGGACGCGCCCACCTCCGACGGCTCGACACCGTGGTCGACGCGGCCCAGGACGCCCTGCTCGCCCCCCTGGACGCCGACGACCGCGCCCGCCTGACGGACCTGCTGACCCGCCTCCTGGACCACCACGAGCGGACGGCCCCCACCCCGGCGGCCGATGACGACGCCGGTTCCTGATTCGCCTGTCAGCCGCTTCCGGCCGGGCCGGTGGCCGTCAGTCCGCCGCCGACTCGACGGTCACCGCAACCAAGCGGCGACCGAGCCCGGCGGCCATGAGCTCCATCTCGACCAGCGTGCCCGTCAGGCCGGTCGTCCTCAACTCGTCGGCCATGGCACGTGCCTGTGCCAGCGACAGCCCGTGTGTCTCGCGCAGGGCGCGCAGGACGGGGACGGAGCTCGACCCGGGCCCTGCAAGGCGAAGTCGAGCAGGGCCGTGCTCGGCCAGCAGTGCCTGCCGGATCGCCTCCGGGGTCGCCGCGCCGGTGTCCTGCTCGCACCATGCGGTGGGACAGGTCCGGCAGCTCCCTTCGGTGCCCCACCACAGCTGCCCGCCGTCGATGAACTGCCCGATGTCGCGGATCAGCACACCACCGCAGTCGTCGCACCTCGTCGTGACCGTCACGCCCTGGGTGATCACTCGGCGCGCTACCGCACCGGAACGGGCGTGCCGGGCACATGGCCCAGATCGGCGATCGCCATCGCCCAGGCGCGGAAGGCCGGGAAGCGGTCGGGCCCGATCCGGTACGGCTCCGTGGTCGAACCCCCGGTCGCGGCGTCGAGCAGGTCGGCCAGGCCCAGATAGCACCACTCCCAGTGAAGGGAGTTGTAGGCGAGCACGAGCGGGCCGACCTCGGCCCTGATGTCGGCCACGGCCGCCTCGTCGAGCCCGACCCGCGACAGCGCCTGCGCGGTCGCGGCCCGGCGCCGGGGGGTGAACTCCGTGTCGAGGAAGGGTTCGAGCAGGTCTCCCCACACGTCCGGCCTGGACACGAGCGGGATCCCGTGGGACCGGCAGAAGCCCTCCAGCTCGTTCTTCCGGTCGGCCGGGAAGAAGAGCGTCTCCCCCGTGACCGTGCGGACCTCCGGCGGCGTGGCCGTCGGGTCGGCGTCCCGGACGGCAGCCGCCGGGACGACGTCCACCGGGGCGGCTGCGCCGCTGCGGGCGTCCGGCGTCGGACGAAGGATGTGGTCACCGGCGAGCACGCTGTGCAGCATCCCGCCATCCTCGCCGACGGTCGGCCGGAGCGGAACCCCCGGCCGCGCAGCGGGCGGGCGGTCGGTCAGCGGGCGAGCAGGCGGTCAGCGAGCGAGCAGGCGGTCAGCG
>NZ_JAIY01000003.1:808452-812283 GCF_000710405.2 Kitasatospora sp. MBT66
CACCTGGCCGGCCACCCGGACGACGAACACGGGCGAGGACATCCCGTCCAGTCCGGCCTCGTCGGCGTCCGCCGCCCCGGCCGCCCGCTCCAGACCGCCCAGGTCGACATCCCCGGCGGCGGCTTCCTCGACACGCAGGCCCGTCGGCGCCGCGGCCGGCCGGAAGCCCTCGTCGGCGACACAGGCAAGCCCGGCGGGCCCGAGAACCTCGCCGGTCGGCAGCGCCCTCCGGACCGATTCCGGATCCGTCAGCCGCTCGGCAGGCAGTGCGGCCACCGCCGTGCGGATGCGGTCGGCCGCCTCCCGGCTCGGAGCCGTCACGACGGCAGCCCCTCCCAGGAGCACGATGCCCGCCCAGCCGCGCGGGCAGATCCTCGACCCGGGAGACACGACGACGTGGATCTCGCCCGCCGCACCGAACGACACCGGTACCGCCGCCAGCTCCTGCCACACACCCCGGGCCCTGGCCAGTAAGGGATCTTTCGACATGGGCCGATCCTGCCAGCCGCAGAGGATCGCCCGCGCTCGGTTTTCCCGGGCGGAACCTCACCGGGGACCCGAACCGATCGGACCCCCGGGGCACGTCACCCGGCGGTCCGGCTGCCTCGCGACCGGCACCGCCACTCCGGCGGCGCTCCGCCGCCGTCACCGACAGCGACGCCGGACCGGCACCCGGCAGCGACCCGCCCCGGCCCGGCGCACCCCGTCCCACCTGCGGCGGAGCGCCGCAGGGACGGGCCCGGCGATGGCCGGGTGGGGAGCGGGTGGGGGCCGTAGGCACGGCCCCGCGCAGCAATGGGTAGTGGCCCCCATTGATCCCCGTACCATTCCGGGAGTCCGCTGGGTATCGGCCCGGTGGCCGCCGGGAGTCGTCCCGGGCCCAGCCCCTCCCCACCTGCCGCCCGGTGCCGTCCTCCCCCACGCACAGTGACCAGAGCCAGGTGAACGGCATGCACGACCTCCACCGACCGGCACGTCCGACGATGCGGCGGGCCGCGATGTACCTGCGGTGCCGGCCCTACGACGCGCGGGAGGCCGACTACATGCGGACCGCCATGGAGCAGCTGGCCGACCGGTTCGGGCTGCCGATGCCGGACGTGTACAGCGACCACGGTCTCAGCACCGACGGTCCGCTGCCGGCGCTGGAGAACCTGCTGGTGGCGGCCGAGCGCGGCTGGGTGGACGCGGTACTGGTCCCGGGCCCGTTCGTGTTCGCGCTCGACGACCGGGCGGCCGAGGAGATCGTCCGGCGGTTCGCCCGGGCGGGCTGCGAGGTGATCGAGGCGCCGGGACGGGTCGTCCGGCCCGTCGGGGTGACGCGACTGTCGGCCGTCCCCGGTTTCGGCCCGGTCCGGCCGCCCCGTCCCGCGCCGGACGAGGGCCCGGCCGCGTACCAGGCGGTCTGAACGGGACCGCGGGCCGCTGCCCGACGCCGGGCACCGGCCGACCCGGCCGACCCGGCCGACCGACGGACTAGAGAAGGAACCCGTATGGCCCGGACGACCCCGGCCCGGAACCCGGAGGCCGCGAAGCAGGCGTCGACGACGAAGGAACCCGTCACGACGAAGGCGGTCGGGAAGGCGAAGGCATCAAGGAAGGACGGCACCCCAGGACCGGACCCGCGCCGCCGCCGCACCGTCCGCCTCAGGATCCTCGCCGCCCTGGTGGCGGGCGCCGCCGCCGTCGGCGGAACGGTCGCCTACCGGACCGTCACCGGCGGCACCGGGGAACGCCCGGTCACCGTCGACGAGGCCTCCCGGCTGGCCCTGTCGCGGCTCAACCTGTTCCAGGCCAGCCCGGTCACGCTCGCCCTGACCGCCGCCGAGGGCGGCGACGTCACCGTCCGGGTCGAGGGCGTCGTGGACTACCGCGTCCGCCGGGGCGTCGGCCGCTACCAGGTCACCGGCGCGAGCGGCCCGCTCGACCACGGCCTGGTGGTGTGGGACGCCGGCGGCCTCGGGCTCGCCCCCGAACCCGCCGGGGTCGACGGCCCGGCCTGGAAGCAGGCCGAACGCGTCCCCCGGCAGGGTTGGTCCCCCCGCTCCTACACCGCCGACCCGCTGGACGCCGGGCTCCAACTGGTCGTCCAGCTCGGCGCCGACCGGCCCGACAACCCGCTGCTGCTCGCCCAGTCCGGGGCCCGCAGGCTCGGCGGGGAGCGGATCGACGGCCGGGACTACGACCGGTTCGCCGGCCCGCGCGCCCAGGGCGCCGCCCCCGACGGCGAGCGCTCGCCGCTCACCTACTGGGTCGACGGCGACGGCGGCCTGCGGCGGGTCACCATGCGGATGCCCGGCCTGGGTACGCCGACCGCGGTGGAGTTCTCCGGGCAGGACGGCGGCGCCGTGCTGCCCGAAGCCCCCTGGCTCACCGGCTGACCGCGCCCCCCCTTCGGGCTCCTGCCTCACCCCGCCGGGCGCGGCGGGAGCGAGCCGGCGTCCGTCGGCAGCGGGTACGCCGCCGGGTCCACCGGCCCCGGCAGCCCGGTCGCCGGGCGGGCCGGCGCCGCCGGGTCCACCGCGGACGGCACCGCGGGCGGTGCCGCCACCTGGCTGAACGGAACCCCCGGCGGTGCCTGCACCGGGGCCGGGCGCCCGGCGGCCAGCGGCCCGCGCCCCTGGCCGCCGCAGGCCGCCGCCGTCTCCAGGCCGTCCGGACTCTGGGCGCCGGGCCGGTTGCCGCTGAAGCAGTTGCCGGGATCGGCCGAGGCGAGCACCAGGTCCACGCCGTTGCCGTCCACCTGGTTGCCCTCGACCCGGTTGCCGCTCGCCGGGTGGCCCGCCGGATCCGTGACGACCACCCCGGCCGCGCGGTTGCCCCGGACGAGGTTGCGCTCCACCCGGTTCGCCGTCCCGCCGCCGATCCCGATGCCGATGCCGAAGCCCCCGTCGGCCTGCTGCGGGGTGTCGGCGGCGTTGTTGTCGACGACCACGTTGCCCGCGATCACCGCCCCGTGCTGCGGTGCCAGCGCCTCCAGGTCGTTGGAGTTCACCGTGACACCCACCCGGTTCCCGGCCACCCGGTTGCCCAGGATCGACAGGCCGTCCGAGGCGTTGGTCAGCTCGACCCCGACCGCGTTGCGCTCCACCGTGTTGCCGCGCACCAGGGTGTCGCAAGGCTTGCACTGCCCGACGTAGATACCGGAGTCGGCGTGCCCGGAGGCGTAGGAGTCCTCGATCACGCCGCCGCGCGCGTCGAACGCGTAGATGCCGTACAGGCCGTTGTTGTACGCCGTCACACCGGTCGCCCGGAAGCCCTGGACGGGCGGGAAGCGGGCGGTGTCCAGCGGGTCGTACGCCGATCCGCCTGCGCCGCGCTGCTGCAGCTTCTCGTCGGTGACACCGGTGAACAGCACGCCGTTGGCCAGGTAGTGGTGCACGGTGAGGTTCTCCACCACCGAGCCCGGGCCGGTGACGGTGATGCCGTTGGCCAGCTTCAGCCCGCCGTCGAGCACCACGGCGGAGCGGTCGGTCCCGCGCAGCACCAGGTTGCTCCGGGCGACGCGCACGCTCTCGCGGTAGGTGCCGGGGCCGATCAGCACCGTGTCGCCGTCGCGCGCGACGTCCACGGCCCGCTGGACGGTGGGGAAGTCCTCCGGCACCCGGACCACGTTCCCGGCCGGGTGCGCGGCGTCGCCGGAGCCCGAACCGCTGGAGGAACACCCGGTGGCCGTCCCGGCGGCCAGCGCCGCCACCACCACCGCGAGAGTCAACTGACGAACACGAAACGTGATTTGCATAGGACGTGTTCTATCGTCTCCAATAGGGCGCATGCCCACCGAACCGGAGAACGCGCCGCCGTCGGAGAACGCGCGGCCGTCGGACCCGCCCG
>NZ_JAIY01000003.1:812519-838987 GCF_000710405.2 Kitasatospora sp. MBT66
TGACGGGCCCTCAACTCCCCGCGACCAGGCTGCTCGCCTTCGACCTCCCGACGAACTCCCCGGCCGCCGACCGCAACGCCCTGCGCACCCTGCTCGCCGACTGGACCCGCCTCCTCTCCGCCACGGCAGTCGGCCCGCCCCCGGACCCGCGACTGCGCGGCGACGACGGCCCGCCCCGCACCGCCTCACTGGTCGGCCTCGGCCCGGCCCTCGCCGCCCGGCTGGCCCTCCCCGTCCCCGGCGGACTGGCCGAGCCGCCCGCCTTCCCCGGTGACCGCCTCGACCCGGCGCGCGGCGGCGGCGACCTGCTGCTCCAGCTCTCCGCCGCCGACCCCTGGACCCTCGCCGTCCTCACCGAACTCGCCGGTGCGGCTGCCCACTCCGCCGGCGCCGTGCCCCGCTGGTCGCAGTCCGGCTTCCTGCCCCCGACCCGGCCGGGCGCCACCCCGCGCAACCTGTTCGGCTTCAAGGACGGCACCGCCAACCCGGACGAGGACGCCGCCCGCCAGTGGGTCTGGGGCCCGCCCGGCCCGCACGAGAACGCCACCCTCCTGGTCTACCGGCGGATCCGGATGGACACCGCCGCCTTCGCCGCCCTCCCCGCGGAGCGGCAGGAGGCCGCGATGGGCCGCCGCGCCGCCGACGGCGCCCCACTGACCGGGAGCGCCGAGCACGACGAGCCCGACCTCTACGCCAAGCACCCGGACGGCGCCTACGTCATCCCGGCCACCGCCCACGTCCGGCTCACCGGCCCCCGCCTCGACGGCGGCGCCCGGATGCTCCGGCGCGGCTACGGCTACGACGACGCCCCGGACGACCGGGGGCTGCTCTTCGCCGCCTTCGTGCGCGACACCGCCCAGTTCACCCGCGTCCAGAGCCGCTTGGCCGAGCGCGACGCCCTCAACCCCTTCCTCACCCACACCGCCTCCGCCGTCGCCTACGTCCTCCCCGGCGCCCCGCCGGGAACCGTCCTCGGCGCCCAGCTGCTCGCCTGACGGTCCTTCATGGGTTTCGCCGGGGGCCGCGGCGGGGATCTCGCCGTTCCCGGGTCGGCGGGCCGCGGGTGCGCCAGGATGTAGGCCGACGAACGCGCTTGTCGGGGTTGGGAGTTGTGAGTGAGCGGCGAGCAGGAACAGGCGGGCGGCGCGGTCGCCCGGGTGGACAACCGGCTGACCGGCGGCACCGTGCACGGCAACGTCGTCCAGGCCGGCCGGGCCGACATCACCCTGCGGATGTCCGACCCGGCCGCGCCGAGCGCCCTGCCGGTGACCGTCACCCCGCCCCTGGGGCTGCGCGACCCCGGCCGCCCACTGCGCGGCCGCGAGGAGACCCTGGAACGCCTGGAGGCCGAACTCGTCGCCGACCCGGGCCCCGAGGGCCGACTGCTGGCCCTGTGCGGCATGGGCGGCTGTGGCAAGACCGCCATCGCCCTGGAGATCGCCGCCCGCCGGAGCGCCGCCGGCTGCCGGGTGTGGTGGGTCGAGGCGCGCAACGGCCCCGCCCTGGAGGCGGCCCTGCGCGCCGTCGCCCGCCAGGCCGGGGCGACGCAGGAGGAACTGGATCGCGGTGACACCGCCGACCTCCTCTGGTCCGGGCTGGCCCGCCAGGACACGCCGTGGCTGCTGGTCGTCGACAACGCCGACGACCCCGCCCTTCTCGACGGCCCCGGCTCGCTGAGCGCCGGCACCGGCTGGATCCGGCCCGCCACCGGCCCCGGCGCCGTCCTGGTCACCACCCGCGACAGCACCCGGACCACCTGGGGCCAGGTCGCCCGACTCCACCTGCTGCGGCCGCTGACCGGCGGCCGGCTCGACGCCGCCGCC
The DNA here is from genome assembly GCF_000710405.2 of Kitasatospora sp. MBT66. Taxonomy (NCBI): domain Bacteria; kingdom Bacillati; phylum Actinomycetota; class Actinomycetes; order Kitasatosporales; family Streptomycetaceae; genus Kitasatospora; species Kitasatospora sp. MBT66. The sequence continues at coordinate 814,343 of NZ_JAIY01000003.1, forward strand.
CGGATCCTGCGCGACCACGCCCCCGCGAGCGCCGGCACCCCCGCCGAGGCGCACGAGCTCGCGGCCCGCCTGGGCGGCCTCCCGCTCGCCCTGTACCTGGCCGGCACCTACCTCGACCAGGCGAACCGGACCCCGCCGCCGTTCCGGGCCCCCGCCACCCCGACCACCTACACCGGCTACCGGCGGGCCTGGGAGGACGGCCTGGACCGGCTGGACCCCGGCCACGTCCTCGCCCGGACCTGGGCGATGTCCGTCGCCCTGCTCGAACAGCGCGGCCACGGCCACGCCCGCGCCCTGCTCGAACTCCTCGCAGCCTTCGCCGACGCCGACCTCCCCTACACCCACCTCCTCACCCCCGACCGCCTCGCCGAGGCCGGCCCGCTCGCCGCCCTGGACGGCCCGGCGATCTGGCAGCACCTCACGGCCCTCGCGGCGCTGGGCCTGGTCGAGCTGCTCGAACCCGCGCCCGGCACCCCCGCGCTGCTGCGGATGCACCCCCTCGTCCGGGACGCCTCACGGACGCCCGGCACGGTGGCGGTCGCCACCGGGATCGTGACCGCGGCGGCGCGCGCCGACGAGTCCGAGGACGAGATGGACCCCGAGGTCGCGGCCGTCCGGCGGTCGCTCGCCCCGCACATCCTCGACGCTTTCGAGCGGGCAGACCTCGCAGGCCTCGACGAACGCGCCTTCCTGGAGCTCATGGTGGCCATGAACGTGGCCGGTCGTCAGCTGCTGGTCGACGGTCTCTACGTCCAGGCCCGGGCGGTGCTCGAAACCGTGCGCGCCGCCGAGAGCGAACACGTCGGACCCACCCATCCCGATACCTTCGTCACCCGGCACAACCTCGCCCTGGCTCTGCGCGAGCTCGGGGAACTGGCGCTTGCCCGGGCGGAGTTCGAGGCGGTTCTCGAGGCCAGGCGGACGCTGGGCGGCGACACGTACCTCGCGACCCTCAGTACCCGGCACGAGCTGGCCTCCCTGCTCCGGGACCAGGGGGAACTGGAGGCGGCCCGGGCGGAGTTCGAGGCCGTGCTGGCCGTCCGGCGGCGCGAGCTGGGGGACACCGATCCGAGCACCGTCACCACCCGGCACGAGCTGGCCACCGTACTGCTCGACCAGGGGGAGCTGGAGTCCGCCCGCGCGGAGTTGGAGGCGGCGCTCGCCATCGAGCGGGAGCGGGTCGGTGAAACCCACCCCAGCAGTCTCGTCACCCGCCACGAACTCGCACGGACCCTGCACGCGCAAGGTGAACTGGCCATGGCACGGGCCGAGTTCGAAGCCGTCATGGCGGGCTGGCGGGACCAGTTCGCGGGCGACCACCCGCATCTGCTGGTCACCCGCTACGGCCTCGCCCTGGTCCTGCGCGACCAAGGGGAGTTGGCGCAGGCCCGAACGGAGTTCGAGGCGGTCCTCGCCGGCGAGCGGGAGCGGCTGGGCGACACACACCCCAGTACCCTCCTCACCCGGTACAGCCTCGCCCTGGTCCTGCGCGACCAGGGCGAGTCGGCGCAGGCCCGCGAGGAGCTGGAGGCGGTCCTCGCCGTCGAGACCGAGCGACTGGGACCCGACCACCCCGATACGCAGATCACCCGCCAGAGCCTCGACGGCGTCCTGCGGATGCTCGAAGGACGCTAGCCGGTCGGTCGCCCGCGTCCACGGTCGCCCGCCTTCACGGTCGCCCGCCTTCACGGTCGGCTGCGGAACGGGCCCCCGTCGGCGAAGGCGTGCTCGGCGAACCGTTCTCCCATCCGGCGGTACGCGGCCGCGGACGGGTGCAGCCCGTCAGGCAGGTCGTCCACCTCGGTGGGGCCGAGCAGTTCGCGTCCGTCGAGGTAGTGCAGGTGGGGGTCGCGGGCCCGCCGGGCGGCCACGATCCTCGCCAGCTCGTCGCGGACCACCTGGAGCGACAGCGCCCCGAGGGCCACATCGGCCGGGTCCCCCAGCGCGGTGATCCTCCCGTCCCGTCCCGTCCCGGTCGGACCGGGACACCCGTCGAGGGCCGGGCAACTCACCGGTGAGACCACCAGCAGCGGAGTGTCCGGGTGCCCGTCGCGGATGGTGTCCAGGAAACCGTGCACCGCCGGGCCGAAGGTGCGCAGCCGGAAAGCGGCCCGGGCCACGATGTTGATGCCCGTCTCGAGGCTGATCAGGTCGGCGGGCAGGTCGCGGATCGTCCGGGCGACGTAGGGGTCCAGCATGTCATTGCCGGGCTGGCTGAGGTTGGTCACCTCCGCGCCGCCGAGCGACGCCGCGACCACCGGCCAGGTGCCGGTGGGGCCGTCGGCTTCGATGCAGTGGCTGATGGAGCTGCCGTGGTGCACCCACCGGGGCCGGCCGTCGGGCAGGGGCGCCAGGACCTCGCCGTCGGCGCGGAGCGACACCAGTTCGGTGGGAGTCTGCTGCGGCAGCCACAGCTCGACGTTCTTCATCCCGGCCGGCAGCGCGTCGAAACGTGCCGTTGCCGGTTCGCCCGGGATCACTCGCTGTGCGGCGCCGGGGCCCGCCATCCGCACCACATGGCCCAGGGGCGCCCGCTGCCGCCCGACCAGGGCGCCGTCCACCCTCAGGTCGAGCATCCCGGTCGGCCGGGGCTCCGGGTCACCGTCGAGCTGCCCCGTGGAGGTGAGCACCACGAACTCGAGCACCCGCGCGTCGGTACGGAACACCAACCGCACCCCCGAAGGCATCGCGGTGCCGCCGAAGACCGATGGATCCTGGTACTGCTCCTTGGTCCACGCGGGCAGCCGGCGCGGCATCACTCCCGCAGGTGTCGTCTCCAGGTCCAGCGCGCCCCGGATCTCGACCGGCCCGTCCACCAGCGGATAGTCCCGCATCGCCACTGTCACCGCTCCTCGGTTCTGCCCGTCCGGCCGGGCAGGTGCTCGACCGGAACCGTCGGGTCCCTCCCCGACCCTACGTACCGCGGCCGCAGGTGTGGCGACCGGTGGGTCGGCGGCACCTCCGGGCCCGGGGATTCAGCGGGCCAGCACCGCTATCCCGTGCACGGCGTTCCGCGCGCCGCCGGGCGGCTGGACGCGGCCCCGGGCGTCGGTGGCCCGGCAGCGGATCAGGTGCCGGCCCGGGGCGAGCGCGCAGGGCAGGGTGAACCGCTGCCAGACGGGTTGCGGGCCGCGCGACTCCAGCCGGGCGGGCCGCCAGCCGCCGTCGTCGACGGCGACCTCCACCGCGACCACCGGGTCGAAGCCCCAGGCCCGGCCGGTCACCTGGAACGGCCCGGCCGGGACGGCGTCCCCGTCGCTCGCCCCGACCAGCCTGCTGTTCACCTCGACCTCCCGCACCGGCCGAGGCGCGCCGCCGCCCGGCGGGACCCGGGTGTAGAGCCGGGTGGTGAAGAGGTGCTCGGGCCGGTGGTCGGCCAGCACCAAGCGGGTCAGCCACTTCACCGAGTTGGTGCCGAAGAACCGGGGCACCACCGCGCGCACCGGGAACCCGTGCTCCCTCGGCAGCGGCGCGCCGTTCACGGTGTCGGCGAGCAGCACCTCCGCGCGGGCCAGGTCCAGCGGCAGGTCCTTGAGGTAGGTCAGGCCCCGCTCGCCCGCGAACGCGCCCCGGTCGGCACCCTCCAGCCAGAGGTGGCGGGCCTGCGGGCGCACGCCCGCCAGGTCCAGTACGGCGGACAGCGGCACCCCGGACCAGGACAGGTTGGCGACCGCACGGGTCGGCACGTCGGGGTGAGCGGGGTTGCCGAAGCACTCGTGGAAGGCGGTGAGGTCGGTGCGGGGCAGCCGGCGCAGGGCCGGGAGGTCCAGCCGCAGCGGCCGGTCCACCAGGCCCTCGACGCTCAGTGTCCAGACGTCGGCGTCGAGTTCGGGCGGCGGCCCGAGGTGGCTGCGGCGGAAGACCTGCCCGACGGGGGTGAGGAACGCGTCGGGGATGCTCGGATCGATGGGCGCTGCCTGCACGCGGGCTCCGTACGTCGTCGGGCGGCCCGGGAGGACCGGAAGGGCGGAAGGCTCCACCCCCGAACGGTCCGTGTACCCCTGCGGCCGCCCGCCGATGCGGAACCGGACCCGGATACTCTTTCGGGCGTTCGGCGCCGACAGCTGCGCCGGCGGACGGACGGGGCGGGGGTGGTGGCCGTGCGCGGACCGGGAGGCGGGACGGCGGGCCGACGGGCGGGGGAGCCCGAGGAACTGACGCTCCACGAACTCGCCCTGCTGGCCGGCGGGGCCTGGCGGGTCGCGGAGACGGCGCTGGCCCGGATGCTCCTGGACGCCAGGGTGGAGATCGACCGGCACGGCACGGTCCGGGTGGTCCGCCCCCGGCCCCGCGACGAGGTGGAGGCCGTGCTGCTCGCCGCGCTGGGCCCGTCCGGCACCGGGTGGCTCGGCGCCCCGCGCTCGGCCTTCGGCACCAGCGTGCCGGCCTGCCGGCTGGAGGAGGGCCTGCGCGACCGGGGCCTGATCGTCGGCGGCAGCACCGGCCCCGCCCGGCGCCGTCCACTGCTGCTGCCGACCTGGTTGGCCGTCCCGCTGCTGATCCTTCTCGCGGTCGGCACCGTCCGGGTCGCCGCGGCCGCCGGCGCGGGCCCCGGCCCGGCCTTCCTGCTCGCCGCGCTGGTACCGCTGCTGGTGGCCTTCGTCCTGAGCCGCTTCGCCACGCCCCCCGACCCGCTGGGCCCCTACTGGCGCCCGGCCGCCCGGGTCGAGCCCCTGCTCGCCGCCCTCCGCACCGGCGCGCCGCTCCCGCCCGGCTGGCGGCTCTCCCCGGACGCCCTCGCCCCGGCCGGCCGCACCACCTGGGCCGCCGTCGCCGCCACCGGCATCCCCGCCCTCGGGCGCCACCACCTCACCACCGCGTTCCACGGCCCCCGCCCCCGCCCGCCGCGGCCGGGAGCGTCCTGACAGTCCCTGCGGGGGCCGCCGCCCGCCGGCGGCGGCCCCGTTCGCCCCGGAGTCCTCCGGCGGCCGGTCAGCCGCTGTGGGCGCTGATTCCGCTCTCGGCGTCGTCGACGGCGTCGGGGGTGGCGAGGGCCCGGGTGCCCGCCTGGAGGCGGAGCGTGGTGCGGGCCAGGCGCTCGCCCTGGTAGCGGGCCGCGGCCAGGATGGAGGGCTCGGGGCCGTCCTCGGCGTCGCCGGTCGAGGCGGTGCCGTACGGATTGCCGCCGGCCGCGAACACGACCGGGTCGGTGTAGCCGGGCGGGACGATCAGTGCGCCCCAGTGGTAGAAGACGTTGGACAGCGACAGGATGGTGGCCTCGGTGCCGCCGTGCCGGTTGTACGCGGCGGTGAAGACCGTCACCGGCTTGTCCGCCAGCAGCCCCTCCTGCCAGAGCCCGCTGGCCTGGTCGATGAACTGCTTGAGCTGCGCCGCCGGCGCGCCGAAGCGCGAGGGCGTGCCGAACGCGTAGGCGTCGGCCCACGCCAGGTCGTCCAGGGTGGCCTCTTCCAGCGACGCGGTGGCGTCGGCGTGCTGCCGCCAGCGCGGGTTGCTGTCTATCGCCTTGTCGGGCGCCAGTTCGGCGACCCGCCGCAGCCGGACCTCGGCCCCGGTCGAGGCCGCTCCTTCGACGACCGCCTGCGCGAGCGCGTGCACGGTACCGGTGGCGCTGTAGTGGATGACTGCGACCTTTACGGTCATGTCCCTGTCCTCGCCTGTCACTTGGTGATCGGTTGTGCGGATCATGCTAGGCGCACAGCAAGATCACCGGGGTGGGACCGGGGAGCGGTTCCGGCCGATTACCCACCGATTACCGACCGATTACCGGGTGCCGGTTACCGGTTCAGGTGCCGCAGGCCGGGAGCAGCAGCAGGCGCTCGGGATCGAACGGCACCCAGGTCGGGGCCTCGCCCCGCCCCAGCGCCCGAACCCGGCACCAGGCCCGCTCGCCGGCCGACGGCCGCCACCAGCCGTTGATCCGGCCCACCGCCCAACTGCCGTCCGCCCGGTTGATCTGCACGGGCTGGTACGCCGGCTCGACCTCGTGCTCCGGCGGCTGCCACCCGGCTCCGTCGGCCGGGCCGGTGGTGGGGCCGGTGCGGGTGTCCTGGTGCGGACGGTCTGCCATGTCTCCCCCTGCTGGCTGCGGCGCGGGTCGTCGGCCACAACTCTACAGATCTGTAGTAGTTCGTGGGGGTCCAACACCGAACCCGGTGCACGGCGTCGGCCGGGCATACGGTTGGGTGGCTGCACACGGGCGAAGGGGGAGACGTGGCTGACGGCTGGGGTGCCGCGGTGCTGCTGGGACTGCTGGTGCTGGTCGGGTCGTCCGTGCAGCGACTGGCGGGCATGGGCTTCGCGCTCGTCTGCGGACCGGCACTGGTCCTGCTGCTGGGCCCGGGCGACGGCGTGACACTGTCCAACTGCGCGGCCTGCGTCATCAGCGCCATCGGCCTGGCCGGCAGCTGGCGGCAGGTCCGGCTCGGCCGGATGCTGCCCTTGATGGCCGCGGCCGCCTGCACCGTCCCGATCGGAGCCCGGGTCGCCGACCGGGTACCGCCGCCCGCCCTGCTGATCGGCATCGGACTGCTGGTCACCGCGGCCGCCCTGCTGGTGATCCGCGGGATCCGGGCCTCCTCCCTGCGCGGCCTCCGGGGCGCGGTGGCGGCGGGCGCGGCGAGCGGCTTCATGAACTCCGCCGCCGGCGTCGGCGGCCCGGCCGTGTCGCTCTACGCGGTCAACACAGGCTGGACCGCCCGCGAGTTCGTCCCCAACGCACAACTCTACGGAGTGGTCGTCAACATCTTCTCGATCGCCGCCAAGGGAGTCCCGCACCTGGCCGCCCCCGCCTGGTCCACGACCGCAGCCGGCATCGCCCTGGGCGCCGTCGTCGGCCGCTCACTCTCCGACCGCGTGACCGAACGCCCCGCCCGCCTAGTGGTCCTGACCCTCGCCCTGGCCGGCGGCCTGGTCACCCTCGCCAAGGGCCTCTGGGAACTCTGACTGCGCGGCCCCGGCGGACGGTGCGGCGGGGGTGCGGTGGGGCGGCCCCGGCGGGGAGACTGGGGCTGTGCAGATCCGAATCGAAGCTGTCGATCTTCCCGGCCGCTCCTGCCCCGGTGGGCCGGGCGCTCCCGATCTTCTCGACGTGCATGTGGCCGTCCAACGGCGTGAGCGGCCCGGGGAGTTGTTGGACCTCCATCCCGGTGATGCGGCTTCGGCCGTGTGGACGCTGGAGTGCACGGCGAGTCCGCTGGGGGAGGGGATCGACGTCAAGGGGCCCTATGTCCAGGGGCGGCCCGGGCAGCGCTTCGTCTATCTGGTGTGGGGGACCGTCGAAGCGGACGGGGGGTTCACCATGTTCCGGCGGGCGAAGCTGATGTTCGACGGGGTGGACGGGCGGGTCCTGGCCGAGGCGGCGGCTGCCGGACGGTTGGTCGGGCGGCTCGGGCTGACGGATGTCAAGGGGCTGCCGTTGTGTGCGGCGGTCCGTCCGCCCATGGTGGCCTGGTCGGCGGAGAGCGCGACCGAGGTGGGCGAAGGGCGGGTCTGACCGTCGCGGCGGGGGCGGGGGTCTTACAGGGTTCATATACCGGGGTGGGGTATGGTGACCGCCATGTGCCGCCCGGACGCCGAAGCCTCCCCCCACGGGCCCACCGCCCGTACCGGGGCGGCCGGGCGTCCGTACCGGAACCACCGACGGTGGACGGGGGCGGCCGTCGTGGTGCTCCTGCTGACGGCCCTCGGACTGATCGGCCACCACGCCTTGCCGGCGGGCACGATGCCGACCTCGCACGCCCCTGCCGTCATGGCCCACGGCGCGGCGGCACACGCCACCTCTGCAGGGGCCACCACGGCGCCCGTCGTGACCGACCCCGTCCGGGTCTGCGCCGAGCACCGGGTCTGCTCCTCGACCGTGCCCGCGCGCGGTGCGGCCCTCGCCGCCCCTCCCGCGGCCGCGCTCGCCGTACCCGGACACCCCGATCCGGCGCCGCGACCGGCGGTCGCCCACCCCGGCCTGCCCTGGCCGGGCGCACCACCCCCCGACCTCGACGTACTCTCCGTCGCGCGCAGATAGGCGCCCCCCGGCGGCCGGGAGGCGGAACTCCCGCCCCCCCGCCGCCGAGCGGACCCGTCCACCGGCACGGGCGACCACCGTGCCACCACGCGCACACACCCGAGAGACCTCGATGCCCCAGTTCACCGTCAACCGTCGTTCCGTCCTGCTCGCGGGCCTCGGCGCCGCCGGCGCCGGGCTGCTGGCCGCCTGTTCGGACAGTCCCTCGTCGCCGCCGCTCGTCGACCCCTCCGGCAGCCCCGTCGCCCGGGCGGAGGCCGCCCGGGGCGGCACCGGCCGCGAGCGTCCCGTGACCATCACCGCGACGGCCGACACCGTCGACCTGGGCGGCGGGACCACCGCCCGGACCTGGACCTTCGGCGCCCTGCCGGGCACCCCGGTTCGCACCACGGCCGGGGACACCCTGGTCGCCACGCTCAACAACCACCTGCCCGACCCGACCTCCCTCCACTGGCACGGCCTGGCGCTGCGCAACGACATGGACGGCGTGCCCCCGGTCACCATGCGGCCGGTCGCGCCGGGCGGCAGCTTCACCTACCGCTTCGTCACCGACCGGCCGGGCACCTACTGGTTCCATCCGCACGTCGGGGTCCAGCTCGACCGGGGCCTGTACGCGCCGCTGATCGTCGAGGACCCGAAGGAGCCGCTCGGGTACGACGAGGAGTGGGTGGTCGTGCTGGACGACTGGCTGGACGGTGTCACCGGCTCGCCCGACCAGGCCTTCGCCGAGCTCCGCAAGGGGATGGGCGGCGGTGGCTCCGGCAGCCACGACATGGGCGGCCACGACATGGGCGGTCACAGCATGCCGGGCAGCGGCAGCGGCAGCGGCAGCGGCAAGGGCAACAGCAACGGCAGCAACAGCAACGGCGGCGGCGCCGGGCCGTTCATGATCATGGGCGCCACCAGCGCGCTGCTCGGCGGCGACGCCGGGGACGTCCGGTACCCGCACCACCTGGTGAACGGCCGGATCGCCGACGACCCCGAGGTGTACCGGTCGGCGCCGGGCCGGCGGGTGCGGCTGCGGATCGTCAACGCGGGCGCCGACACCGCCTACCGCCTCGCGCTCGGCGGCCACCGGCTGACCGTGACCCACACCGACGGCTACCCGGTCCGCCACGAGGAGGTGGACGCCCTGCTGGTCGGGATGGGCGAGCGCTACGACGTGCTGGTCACCCTCCAGGACGGCGTCTTCCCGCTGACCGCGCTCGCCGAGGGGAAGGACGCCGCCGGTCGGGCCCTGGTCCGCACCGGCGCGGGCGAGGCGCCGGCCGCCGCGTTCCGCCCCGCCGAGCTCGACGGCCGGATCCTCGCCGCCACCGATCTGCGGGCGGCGGAGGAGGCCGGACTGCCGAAGCGGACGCCCGACCGCACCCATCGGATCGAACTGACGGGCGGGATGGCCGAGTACGACTGGGCGCTGAACGGGCGCCCCTTCGACATGGCCGACCCGTCCGCGCGCCCGTTCCTCGTCGGCGGTGGCGAGCGGGTGCGGCTGGAGTTCGTGAACCGCACCGACATGTGGCACCCCATGCACCTGCACGGCCACACCTTCCAGGTGGGCGACGACGGCCCGCGCAAGGACACCGTGATCGTGCTGCCCGGGCGGACGGTGATCTGCGAGTTCGAGGCGGACAACCCGGGCCAGTGGATGACGCACTGCCACAACGCCTACCACGGCGAGGCCGGGATGATGGGGCTGCTCGCCTACCGCGCCTGACCGGGGACGGGGGACCCCGAACCCCCGGGGGTGGCGGGCGATCCGCCCGCCGCCCCCGGGTCCGGGCCCCGTCCGGGTCAGTCCTCGCGCACCACGATCGTGCACAGGCGCTTGGTGGCCCGGGTGAGCGCGACATACAGGTCACGGTCGCCGCCGGGGCGGGCCGAGGCGATCGCGTCGGGATCGAGCACGACGGCCGTGTCGAACTCCAGACCGCGCGCCTCGGAGGCCGGGACCAGCCGGGCGTACGCATCCGCGCCCGCTGCCGTCAGCGCGTCCACCGAGCCGTCCGGGCAGACCACGCCGATGAGTTCGCCGGGGTGGGCGGCCGACTGCTCGCGCAGTTCGGCGAGCAGGGTGTCCAGCAGCCCGGCGGGCGAGGCGTCGCGGCTGCGGGGCTCCTCGCCGTGCCGGATCGAGCCGATCGGGGCCTGGTCCGGCGCGATCCGGGCCAGCAGCTCGCGGGTGGTGGCGAGGATCTCCTCGGTGGTCCGGTAGCTGACGGTCAGGGTGCGCAGCTCGAAGCGGCCCCCGAGGTGCGGGTCCAGCGCCTCGTGCCAGCCGCTCGCGGTGGTGGCCGGACCGGCCTGGGCGAAGTCACCGACCAGGGTCATCGACCGGGCCGGGCACCGGCGCAGGACCGTCCGCCACTGGAGCGCGGTGAGCTCCTGCGCCTCGTCCACCACCACATGGCCGAAGGTCCGCGCCGGCGGGCCGTCCAGCAGCGCGGCCGCCTCGTCCAGCAGCGGCAGGTCCGCGTCGGTCCACGGCGCGCCCGGGGTCCGCAGCAGGATCCGGTGCTCCTCGTCGGTGAACCCCGGCAGGCGCGCGGCCAGCGTCCCGAGGTCCCCGAGCAGGGCGTCCACCAACGCGCCGGGCGTGAGGTGCGGCCACAGCTCCTCGACCGTGCGCTCCACCAGGTCGTCGTCGAGCAGGGCGGCCCGCATCGCGTCCGGGTCGAACTCCGCCCCGCCGGCGGCCGGATCGGCCTCGATGCCCAGGTTGCGCAGGTCCGCCGCCGTGGCCCGGTCGAGGTCGAGGCCGGTCAGCTCGGCCACCTCGGCGTCGATCCGCTCCATTGTCTCGGCGGACTCGCGGGCCAGCTCCCTGGTCACCGCGTCGACCAGCATCTCCTTGAACAGCCCGCGGGCCCGGTGGTGCGGGAGACCGCCCATCAGTGCGGCGTCACGAGTCAGGGCGACCTCCGCCTCGCCCAGACGGACGTCGTCCTGTCCGACCCGCACGGCGAACTCCCCGCCGGGCGCCTGCCGTTCGCGCACCGTGGCCGCGAGCGCCCCGACGAGCGCGCCGTCGCCCTTGAGCCTGGCCGCCTCCGGCCGTTCGGCGGTGATGCCGGGCCCGGCCCCGCCCGGCGCGCCCTCCCGGTCGGGCCCGTTCGCCGCGTCCGTCCCGTTCCCCCAGCCCGGTGCGGCCAGTTCGGCGCAGGTCGCGAGAACGGCCTCGCTCTCGCCGAGCGAGGGCAGCACATGCGAAATGTAGTCCAGGAAGCGGGCGTTGGGCCCCAGCACCAGCACGCCCCGCTCGGCGGCCTTCGGGAAGGCGTAGAGCACATAGGCGGCGCGGTGCAGCGCGACCACCGTCTTCCCGGTGCCGGGACCGCCCTGGACCACGGTGACGCCGCGGTGCTGGGAGCGGACGATCGCGTCCTGCTCGGTCTGGAGGGTGGCCACCGCGGTGCCCATCCGGCCGGTGCGGCGGGCCTGGAGCGCGGCCGCGAGCGGGCCGTCGCCGACCACGTCCTCCGCGGTGGGCTCGGAGCCGTCGAGCAGCTCGTCGCTCACCCCGACCACGGTGCGCTCCGTCAGCCGCAGGTGACGGCGCCGGCGCAGGCCCATCGGGTGCACGGGTGTCGCCTCGTAGAACGCGCGGGCGGCGTCGGCCCGCCAGTCGACCAGGGCGGGCAGCTCGTCCTCGTCGCGCTGGAGGCTCAGCCGGCCGATCCGCAGCGCGGTGCCGTCCGTCAGGTCGATCCGGCCGAACACCAGGCCGCCCTCGGCTCCTTCGAGGCGTCGCACCTCCCGGGCGAGCTGTTCGGCGGCCAGGTCCCTCTCGTACGCCTCGGTGGTGCCGTTCGCCTGTTCGGCGAGTGTCCCGACGAGCCGGGCCCGGGTGTCGGCGAGCCGCTCGTCGAACAGCGCGACGACGGCGGCCACCTCCGCCCGCTCCAGCTCAACCTGGTGTACCACGTTGTCCTCGACCTGCGGCAAGGCAGCGCTCCTCTCGGGTTCGGCCTGTCACTATGCGAGGACGCGCGAGGAATGTAAATGTTGACGTTCCGGCCCGAATTGTGTCCACGGGCCGCCGGCGGGCCCGCCGGTCCGACGCCGCGTCACCTCTGCCCGGGCTCCCCGGGCCTGCCGCCGGGTGCCGGTACGGGCACCGGTGCGGGCGCCCGCACCTGCACCGGCACCGTAGACAGAACCCCGGCCGGACATCGGGCGGGCGACGGGCCGAGGACCGGCACTGGCGCCCGTCCCGACGTCCGGTCGGGGGCGTTCGCGGGAGGCCGCGGCTCAGGACTCCTTGACCACCACGGTCTTCGCCGCCTTGTCGTGCAGGGCCTGCTGGAGCGGCTTGTCCCACAGCGGGAACAGGACGTTGACGAGCGCGAAGAGGGAGCCGATGCAGTAGACCGCGTTGGGCAGGGTGTACACGGCCGCGCGGATCAGCAGCGAGTTCTCGGCGGGCTTCCCGCCGTGCCCGAGGTCCACGACCCGCAGCTTCATGACCTTCTTGCCGACGGTCTGGCCGCCCTGGGTGAGCAGCATCGCGGCCTCGTAGCCGAACGAGAGCAGGGCCGCGACGACGTAGTAGAGGATCGAGGCGCCGAGCACGACGAAGACCAGCAGGGTCGGGATGATGAGCACGGCGACGTCGATCAGCCGGGCGACCAGCCGCTCCCCGATCGGCGCGAGCTGACGGGACCCGGGCACCGGGGCGCCGCCGTACCCGCCGTGCTGGCCGAGCCAGTGCGGCAGACCGGCCTGCGGCTGCTGGCCGTAGGGCTGCTGCGGGGGAACGCCGTAGCCGTGCTGCCCGGGCTGCCCGTACGGGGCCTCCTGCTTGTACGCCTGCTGGTCGTACGGTGCCTGCTGGCCGTAGGGCGGCTGCTGGCCGGCCGGGGGCTGCTGTCCGTAGGGGTTCTGCTGTCCGTAGGGATTGGACCCGTCGTACGGGTTCTCGTTCTGGCCGTACCCGGTGGGGCCGTTGGTGCTCATCCTGGCTGGTTCCCTGCCTCGGAAGTGGTGGTACGGCTGTTCTACCGATCATCCGACGGGCGCGGGAAGACGGACGGGCAAGTCGTTACCGATCAGGGGCGAGCTTGTCGCCGAGCCGGGCACCGAGGAGTCCTGTTATGTTCGGATTGCCGGAATCAGCCTGCGCCGTCCGATCGGACGGCTCGACCAGGGAGGCCGGAATGACCGGTGCACCCGAACCCATCAGCGACGCCGGCCGTGCCGTGCTGGAGCGGGACCTGGCCGACTTGCGCACGGAGCGCGACGCCGTCGCCGCCACACTGCGGGGCGGCGAGGAGGTCGGCGACCGGGCCGACCAGGCCGACGAACTGCAACGGGCCGACATTCTCGACCGGTTGGACGACCGGATCACCGTGATCGAGGGCCGACTGCGCGAGGCGGCGGTCGCGGGCGCGCCGAGCACCGACACGGTCGGTGTCGGCAGCACGGTGACCCTGCGCTTCGCGGACGCCGCCGAGTTGACCGTCCGGATCGGCGAACTGGCGGAGGAGCTGGACCCGGAGCTGGTGACCGACGACAGTCCGCTCGGGCAGGTCCTGCTCGGCCGCCGGGTCGGCGACACCGTCGAGTACGACGCTCCGGGCGGTCGGACGACTGCCGAGGTGCTGTCGATCGGCGGCGACGCCGGAGCGTGACGACGGCTCCTCGCCGAGCACAGCCGGTCGCACGGCCGGCCCGGTGGGCGTGCGGGCGGCGTGCGCCCCGGGGCGTGCCGCGCGCGCCGGGCGGGGGACGTCCGCCAGGGCGCCCTGGTGTGCGCCCTGCCGCGCCGCTGTACGGGGCCGGGAGCACGTGCTGACATGGACGCGTCAAGCTCGTCGGTGGTCCCGCACGAGGGGGTGCGCGGCCCGCAGCCGACGGGCGAGAGGGAGGAAGCGCCCATGTCCCTTCGCACCCTGGCCGCCGGCACCGCCGCCGCGGCACTGCTCGGCACAGCCCTCGTCGGCACGGTCGGCACCGCGGGCACCGCCTTCGCCACCGGGTGGGACACCCCGCCGCCGGACAAGATCGTCATCTCCGTCGCCACCGTGAACGGCTCCGGCTGCCCGGCCGGGACGGCCGCGGTCGCCGTGTCCCCGGACAACACCGCCTTCACCGTCACCTACAGCAACTACGTGGCCCAGGTCGGCCTCGGCTCCAAGCCGACGGACTTCCGCAAGAACTGTCAGCTCAACCTGAACGTGCATGTCCCGCAGGGCTTCACATACGCCGTCGCCGCCGCCGACTACCGGGGCTTCGCCCACCTGGAGAAGGGCGCGACCGCCGTCCAGCGCGCCAACTACTACTTCCAGGGCTCGCCGCAGACCACCTACTCCAGCCACAGCTTCACCGGTGCGCTCGACGACAGCTGGCAGGCGACCGACACCGTCGCGGTCGAGGCCCTGGTCTGGGCGCCGTGCGGCGAACTGCGCAACTTCAACATCAACACCGAGCTCCGGGTGGCCGCCGGCAGCTCGGACCCGACCAAAACCACCAGCTTCATGACGATGGACTCCACCGACGGCAGCATCAACACGGTCTACCACTTCGCGTGGAAGCGCTGCCCGCAGGGCTGACCCTGACCCGGCAGTCGCCGCCGCCCCGGCCGGGCACTCCGGCCGGGGCGGCGGCCGTCCCGCTGCCCCGGCCGGGCCGGCGGCGCGCCTCAGGCCGGTTCGGGTGCGCCGCGGCGCGTGCCGGTGACCGGTTCGGTGCTCGGGTCTGTGCTCGGCCCGGTGGCAGGTTCGGTGCTCGGCTCCTCGGGCGGGCCGGTGACCGGTTCGGCGGCCGGGCCCGGGGGAGCGGCGGCGACGCTGCGCGCGGTGAGCGCGTGCAACCGGTGTTCGGAGGCACTGCCGGGCTCGGCGGTCCACACCACGATGTGCTGGTCCGGCGCCGTGGCACTGGTCAGGGTGTCCCAGTCCAGGGTGAGGTCACCGACCAGCGGGTGCCGGAACCGCTTGTTCCCGGAGGCGTGGACGGCGACCTCGCGGGCCTGCCACCAGCGCTGGAAGTCGACGTGGTCGGCCATCCGCGCGAGCAGTCGGTGCAGGCGCGGGTCGTCCGGCCGGCGGGCCGTGTGCATCCGCAGATGGGCCACGCAGGCGCGGGCGCCGTCCGCCCAGTCGCGGTAACGGGACCGCAGTACGGGGTCGTTGAAGAGCAGCCAGACGTAGTTGCGGTCCCGGACGGGGTGGCGGCCGAAGTCGGTGAGCAGCGCGGCGGCCGGCGGGTTCCAGGCGAGCACGTCCATGGTGCGGGTGACGACGACGGCCGGTCCGGTGGCGAGCTGGGCGAGCAGCCGGCGGTTGTGCTCGGTGACCTCCGCCGTGGCGCGGGCCGGGGGTTCGGCCGGCGGCCGTCCGGCCAGGCCGAGCAGATAGGACCGCTGGTCGGGGGAGAGGCGCAGGGCCCGGGCGAGGGCCTCCAGCACGGGGGTGGAGGCGGGCATCCGGCCCTGCTCGATGCGGGTGTAGTAGTCGGTGCTGATCGAGGCCAGCCGCGCGACCTCCGCGCGGCGCAGCCCCGCGACGCGCCTCGGCGTGCCGTCGGACGGCAGCCCGACCTGCTGGGGGGTCAGCTCGGCCCGGCGGGTGCGGAGGAACGCGCCGAGTTCCTTCGGGCGGCCGCCTGAGGTGCTCATGCCCCCAGTGTGGCAGCGGCGGCCGGTGGTGGGGGCGGGATCGGCAGCCAGAAGCGTGCCCGCGCACCGGCTGCTGCGGCAAGTCCGCTGGGAGGGAGAGTTTTCTCCCCCGGTGGAATCCGCGCGTGACGGAAGTGTCCCCTTTTCGGCGGCCGTGCGGCGTGCGAGCGTCGTGCCGCGACCGGCGGCGGGTGTGGACGGCGGCGGCGCGAACGGCGGATTTCCCTCGGCACGCCCCCTGGAGCACATGATCATGGAGTTCGCCCAGCCCTCGGCCACCGGCCGGGCCCCGGCCGACTGGTTCACCGGCGAGGTGTGGTGGGACACGGTCCACCCCGACGGGGCGCCGTCGCGGAAACGCGCCAACCTGGTCCGCTTCGCACCCGGGGCCCGCACCCACTGGCACTCCCACGCGCTGGGCCAGAGCCTGCACGTGGTCTCCGGGACCGCCCTGATCGGCACCCGTGACGGCGCGGTCTTCGCGGCCCGCCCGGGCGAGCTGGTGGTCTGCCCGCCGGGGGAGGAGCACTGGCACGGCGCGGCGCCGGACGGCTCGATGGAACACCTGGCCACCTGGGAGGGAACCGAGGACGGCAGCCCCGAGACGACCTGGCTGGAGCCGGTCACCGAGGAGCAGTACGCCTTCGCCCGCGGCACCAGCGCCTGAGCCCGGCGGGTCCGTCCGTGGCGCCCCGCTCAGCCCGCGAGCTGGCCCGGCCGGCCCGGGACCCAGAGCGGCACCGGGGCGGTGGGCACCATGTGCCGGGCGGCGTGCTCGTCGAGCACGGCCAGCG
This sequence comes from Kitasatospora sp. MBT66, assembly GCF_000710405.2. Taxonomy (NCBI): domain Bacteria; kingdom Bacillati; phylum Actinomycetota; class Actinomycetes; order Kitasatosporales; family Streptomycetaceae; genus Kitasatospora; species Kitasatospora sp. MBT66. Next base: position 830,733 of record NZ_JAIY01000003.1, read on the forward strand.
CCCGGTCCCGGTCGCCGTCGCTGAGCTCGGCCAGCGTCGCGGCCGCCGAGCGGGCGCAGGCCAGGACCAGCGCGAGCATGTCCTGGCGCCGGCGGTGCTCGCGGACATAGGCCCGGGCGCGTTCGAGGATGCAGGCGCCGAGCGTCTCCCGCTCGGCCGCCGCGACCGGATCGGCACCGGCCATCGCCGTCTTCACCCCGTACCAGACCAGGACGAGCGCGTCCGGCTCGGCCGGGTGCGACACCTCGGTGAGCTCCGCCCACTCCCGGGCCCCGGCCGACTCCCGCCCCAGCCGCTCCAGCGCCGCCGGACCGTCCCCGTCCTCGCGCCGGAGCACCAGCTCGGCGGCCCGCAGCACCACCGCCCGCAGCACCGTCTCGGCCGGCACCCGCAGGCCCGGAGCGGCCGGGTCGGCGAACGCCAGCCAGGCGTCCGCGAACGAGGCGGCCCGCATCTGCCCCAGCCACGGCGGCGCGCCCTCCACGAGCCCCAGCCGCTCCTCCACGGCCAGCCGGACCAGACCCACGGCCACCAGATCCGCAGCCCCCGCGTCGGGCCCGAGCCCGAACAGTCCGTTCCGCATGGAACACCCCCTGTCCAACGGTCATCACCTTGTGTGCGCACATCCCACCACATTGAGACGGAAACGAACTTGGTCGCGCCTGTGATGAGACGCACGCCACGCCACCCGCAGCCCGGCGACGGCAGTCCGTATTACCCCCTTGACCTGCGGTTTTCTTCTGCCGGGTGGAGGCTGTCGGGTGCCGGACCGCCCCGAGAACATTGACGCGGACCTGCGGACCGGGTTTCAGTGGCCTCCGGCGGGTCCGCGCCCGCCGGGCAGACCCCCGCCCGGTCCGTGGGGTGCGCCGGGCATGTCCTGGTAGTGGACGACGCAGCGTCCGAAGGCATCCCGGTACCGCGCCGGCTGCTCGCGCAGCGCGGCCGCCGAGTGCGGGGCACGGCGCTCCAGGGCGGGCCGGCCGGTGAACCGGATCTCGGCGGGGAGGACGACCGGGCCGGTGACGGCATCGTGGAAGGCGTTCCCGTTCCTGACGCGGAACGAGGGGAACCCGAGCTCCCGCTGCAAGGTCGCGTGCAGCTCCCGGTCGTCGCGGACGGCGCCGACGTCGATCACCACCCGCCGGTCCGGGGCCGGGGCGGGCAGCGGTACGGCGGGGCAGCGGTTCGGCGGGTCAGTGGTTCGGTCAGCCGCCGCCCATGCCGCCCTGGGCGGCGATCATGGTCAGGTTCAGCCCGGACACCGCGCGGGCCAGGCCGGGCGCGGTGGTGGCGAGGCGGTCGGTGAGGGCGTCGACGCGATCGGCGTGCGCCTTCCGGTCGTGGCGGGAGAGCACCAGGCGCAGGTGCCCGTGGGCGGCCAGGGCGGCGAGCACCGCGTCCGGGAACGGCGCCTCGGCGGGCGGGGTGCTGCCGCGGACCAGCTCCGCCACCCGCAGCTGGAGGTCCAGGGCCTCGCGCGGGTCGTCCATCGCCACCGGCCGATGCGGCACGACCCGGCCGTGGGGGTCGCGGTCCGCGACGGTCACCACGCCGAGCACCGCGAGCCGCTGCTCGACGGCCTCCAGGGTGTCCTCGCGGTCGCGCCGGATCCAGGCCTTCCAACTGCGTGACGCGCCGCCCGCCTCGGCGAGCAGGGCGTCGAGCACACCGTCCCCGGTGGGGTCGGCGGCGACGACCCGGACGTGCCCGGACCCGTCCTCGTCGACGGCGCCCCGGTGGGCGAGTTCGGCGAGGGCGGCGGCACGGACCAGGAAACCGGCCCGGGTGCGGTCCTGCAAGGACTGTGCCCGGGTGTCGAAGGCCAGCAGATAGCCGGAGAGATGCAGGGCTCGGCTCATGCCTCCGACGATACGGGCGCTGGCCGCCGCGATCCGTCACCCCACGGTCGGAGCCGCCCTCCGTCGACAGGACTACCCGAAACCGCTCGGACGCCGGCTGCGGGTGGCCGATTCCGGCGCGGTGAATATCGGGCAAGTGCGGGGAATTACCGCGTTCCCGGGAACGGGCGGCCGAATACCCGCCGAATACCCGTGTGCATCAGGACAACTGTCGACGAGGTATCGGAATCCGGGAGTCCCAAGGGCGTTCGCGCGTTGGAATGGCAGCAGCGGACCCTTTCACCCGAGCCTACCCCGGTAGCCGAAGGCAGAGAAAGAGATGCCATGGATGATTTCGACAGCGAAACCTCCAAACGCAACCCAGTCTTCTGTGCTCTCGTCAATGCCACCCTCGATCTGGACCGCGAAGACCTCGGGCACCCCGCCCACCCCGGTCTGTGGGAGCGGCTGGTCGGCGACCGCAGGCCGGTCGACCAGCGCGGACTCCACTGCCCGGACTGCCGGGATGCCCGCGGTGCCCGGGCCTGGATGTACGTCTTCGAGCGGCAGGGACTGCGGATCGCCGCGCACCACAATCCGCACCGCAGCCCGTCCGGCGGGAGCGAAGTGCGCGAGGCCTACCGGGAGCGGTACGTGCGGGCGGCCGAGAGCGCCGGTCACACCGCCGAGGTGGGGGTGGTCGACGCGGACGGCAGGCGGCGCACCGATGTGCTCGTCACCGGCGCGGGCGGACAACGGTACGGGTTCGAACCACAGTTGTCGTACCTTCCCGCCGAGACCGCCCGCGGCCGTGATGCCGCCGCCCGGGCCGACGGCATCACGGCGGTCTGGCACACGGTGGACCCGCGGTCGCCGTTGATCGACGAGGTCCACTGGACCAGGACGGACGACCTGCCCGCGGCGGCCGTGCGCGCGGAGCGCGACCTGCTGGTCCGGGGCGGCGTGCGGGCCCTCACCCTGGAACTCTGCGACCGCATGCCGACGCCGTGCCCCACGCGCCGCCTGGGCAGTTGCGGGCGCCGTCACGCGCGGTGGGGGCCCCGGCCCCGGCAGTTCGACGACCTCGTCCGCGACATCGCCGCCGGGAGCTGCGTCCCGCTGACCGTGCGGGCGGGCCGGGGCGTGCACCGCTTCTGGTCCTCGGCCGAGGACCGCGAGGCCTTTCTCGACAGCGGTGGCACGCTCGCGCCCGCCGACGAGGCGGACGCGAGCGCCGCCGGTGCCGCCGGTGCCGCCGACCGGGCGGCGGCACCGCACCGCTCCGCCGCGTCCGGTCCGCGCCCCCACTCCCGCCGGGACAGCCGCTGCGTCGTCGACCGGAGGGACCGGACGGAGTGGGCCGAGCGGCGGCACCGGAGGTTCGCGGCGCTGCCGGCCCGCGACAGCGGCGAGGCGATCTGGGTCCCGGAGCCGGCGGCGGCCCCCGCGCGGATCCTGCGCCCGGAGATCGCCCCGGTCCGGCGCGGGGTCTGCTCGGCCGGCCATGGTCCGGCCTGCGGCCACCGCGCCCGGCTGTACCCCGGGGGGTGGTTCTGCGAGGGGCACCGCCCCGGCGCGGCCCGCACCTGAACCGGCCCGGCCCGCGCCTCCGGGGCGTTTCCTCGAACCCCTGCCTCCGAGGCGTTCTCGAACCGCGCCTGCGGGGCGACGCCCTGGCCGACTGCCTTGCGGGGGGTGCCGACGGTCCGCGTAGAGTCGACCGAGGCACACCTCACCCACGTCGGCCGCGCTGTTTCTTCACCGCGCCGCTCCGGGCGGCCCCGGCCGCCGGTCCTGTCGGTGCGGGGTGTGCCGGTCGAGTGCATCGGGACCGGGCGGGAACAGGGAGCAAGATGGTGAGGGGCAGGCAGGAGGCGAGGCGTCCGCACGGGGAGCTGGTCGCGGACGTCCTGGCGGTGCTGTGGGCGTCGGCGGAGCCGATGACCGCCCAGGAGGTCAAGGGCGCGCTGCGGCAGGACCTCGCCCGGACGACGGTGGCGACGATCCTCGCCCGCCTGCACGAGAAGGGGACGCTCGACCGGACCCGCCCGGGGCGTTCCTTCGCCTACGCGCCGGTGGCGGACGCCGCCGGTCTGGCCGCGGGCCGGATGCGCCGGGAACTGGAGAAGGAACCGCAGCGGGATCTCGTCCTGAAGCGGTTCGTGTCCTCGCTGTCCGCGGACGACGAGGACGTGCTGCGGAGCCTCCTGATCGCGGCCGGGAGCGAACCACTCCCCGGTGCGGAGGACCCGACGGGGGCGGAGGAGGGATGACGGCGGTCCTGGTGGTCGTCGCCCTGGCCGTCCTGCTTCCCTGGGGTGCGGTGCCCGCGGCGTCCCGGCTCGCGCGGCTGCTCGCGCCGCGCGAGGCCGCCCTGGCCCTCGCGGGCGCGGCGGTCCTGCTGGCGGGCGGCACCGTCGCGGTGCTGGTCGCCCTCCTCCATGTGCCGTTCCTGGCCGGCCTCGAACAACTGCCGCTCACCGGGGTGACCACGCACTGGCCGGCGGTGCTGCCGGTCGCGGGCGTCGCCGGGGCCGTGCTCGTCGTGCAGGCCGTGCGGCTGGTCCGGGCCGCGCGCCGCCACCGCGCCGTGCTGTCGCGGGCGTGGCGGCTGACCGAGGGGGCGACGGCGGAGGGCGATGTGCTCATCGTGCCGGGAGCGGAGGCGGAGGCGTTCGCCCTGCCGCGCCACCGGGGGCGGGCCGGCCGGGTGGTCGTGACGGAGGGCATGCTCGAATCCCTGGGGGAGTCGGAGTGCGCGGTGCTGCTCGCGCACGAGCGGGCCCACCTCCGTGGGCGCCACCATCTGTTCTCGGCGGCCGCCGACCTCGCCGCCGCCGTCCATCCTGCCCTCGCGCGGCTGCGGACCGGCCTGGAGTTCCATCTGGAGCGGTGGGCCGACGAGGCGGCCGCCCGCTCGGTGTCCGACCGGAGGCTGGCCGCGACCGCGATCGCCCGTGCCGCCCTGGCCGGTGCGGCCGGACCCGGGGGGCGCGCTGCCCGGCCCCTCGCGGTGAACAGCGGGCCGGTGCCACGGCGGGTCCAGGCCCTGCTGGCGCCGGTGCCCGCCGGACCGGAGGGACGGGGTTCGCGGTTCGCCGCCGCCGGGCTCGTCGCCGCGGTGGTGGCCTCGGCCGCGCTGGCAGTGGGGCTGGCGTACGGCCTGCACGAGTACGTCGAGTACGCGGCGGAGGCGCTCACCGGTCGGTGACCGGTGTGACGACATCGATGTAGACCAATCCTCGGACGCGCGGATATGGTGAGCCTCGGCTTACCGTCCCGGTCGCGGGACGTCGCACGCTCTCGACGATGGGGACACGGTTTGTACGACGGACGGAAGGGATCCTCGAGTCCGTTCGAGCAGACCGTCTACCTCCTCGCGGAGGCCGGCCGCGCCGTCGACCGCCTGCTCGCCGAACGGCTGGAGCACCGCGGGCTGACCCCGGCCCACCAGGCGCTGCTGTCGACACTGGCCACCCTGGGGCCGCACGGCCGACGGGACCTCGTGGAACGGCTCGCGATGCCCGGGGCGGATACGCACCGGGCACTCGACGACCTGCTCTCCCGCGGCCTGCTGCAGTCGATGGTGGTCCACATCGGGGGGCGCCAGGAACTGCTGGCGATCACCGACCCGGGCCGGGCCACGCTGGACCTGCTCCACTCCGACGCCTCCGCCGCGCAGGACGGCCTGCTGGCCGCGCTGACGAGGGGCCAGCGCGTCGAGCTCAACTCGCTGCTCCGACGCGTGTGCGCCGCCGCCGCCCGCGGGGCCGGCGGGCTGGGCGAGGCTGCGGGTGACGGAAGCCGGACGCCGGCGGCCGGCACCCGGTCCGCCTGAGCGGTCCGGGCATTCGAATGCCCTGGTCAAGGCCATGATGGCCGGTTCGCGTCCGACCGGTTCCAGGGGCCTCCCCGGGGCATAACGGGTTGATTCCAGTAGAACAATCGGACCGTAAAAAGTGAGGGAAGGCTTACCTTTCTAAGGTTAGCCTTCCCTCATGAACAGCCTGATGCTGGCCGCGGACACGGCCGGATACACCATGCCCCAGACCTGGCGGATCCTCACCAAGGCCGGTTACTTCATCGGCCTGAGCGGTGCCATCGGCGCCACCGTCGGCTACGCCGCCGCGGTGCGCCCCGCGCTCGGGAACGCCGAGCGCAACGGAGCCGGCCCCGACGCCGCGGTGCTGAGATCCAGATCGGCGGCCTACGTCGCCTGGGCGGGCGTGGTGCTGCTGATCGCCGGCTACTTCCAGCTCGCCGCCCGCGTCGCCCGCTCCGGCAAGGGGATGCCCTTCGGCGACGCCCTGGCCCCCGACCGGATCTGGCACTTCCTCCGCGCCCCCGCCGCCAAGGGCGCCTGGATCGCCCAGGGCACCGTCTACCTCGTGCAGAACATCGCCCTCCTCGCTGCCGCGGCCGTGATGATCGCCCTGTTCGTCCCGGCCGTCCGCCGGCACACCGACCGCGTCGTGCTCGCCGCGCTGCCGGCGGCGCTCGCCGTCACCCTGGTCGCCGCCGTCCCCTCGATCGCGCCGACCACCTTCGACCGCTGGCTCGACCTCGTCCTCGACCAGGTCCACATCGTCTCCGGCACGGTCTGGCTCGGCGGACTGGCACTGCTGGTCGCCCTGGCCGGTACCCGCCGCAGCCTCGGCGACGGCGCCGGGCTGCTCTGGGCCCAGCTGTGGCAGCGCTTCGGCCTCGTCGCGATGGTCTGCGTCGGTGCGATCACCGTCTCCGGCCTGTGGCTGAGCTGGAAGCACGTCGGCAGCGTCCCGCAGCTGTGGACCACCGGATACGGCATCGCGCTGCTGGTCAAGGTGCTGCTCGTGGCCGGGCTGGTGACCGCCGGCGCCTTCAACCAGTTCTGGCTGATGCCCCGGATCACCCGGGCCCGCCTCGCCGACGACACCGCCACGCTGCGCGACCTGACCCTCGGGCACTTCCCCAAGGTCGTGTGGGGCGAGGTCGCGCTGGGCCTCGCCGTCCTGTTGGTACTGCCCTTCATCGCCGGCTCGGCCCGCACCGAGGCCGGCAGCCCCAAGGCGGTCTTCTCCGGCAGCATCCTCGCCGCCGGTGCCGCGCTGGTGGTCGCCCTCGCGGTCTCCCTGTACGCGACGGCCAAGGTCTCCGACCTCCTCGCCCGCCGTCCGCTCCCGGCCGCGGCGGTCTGACGGTCCGACCGCGTTCGGCGGGACCGACGCCCCCGGCCCGGACACCTCACGGAGGTGGCCGGGCCGGGGGTTTCGTGCTTTCGGGTGGCGGTGCAGGGTTGCGCCGCAAGGGTCGGTGGGTCGCAGTGGGGAAGCCGCCCGGGTCGCCGGGGCGTCCTTCCACCGGGCCGAGGGGGCCCGGGCCGGCCTCGGCGAACCCCGGTGCCAGCCGTGCCCGTTCGCGCCCGTGCCGGCTCGTGAAAGCTCGTCCGCCGATCCTTTCCCGTCGGGGTCGGGGAACGCGGACGCCCCGTCCGGGGGGTTCCGGGCGGGGCGTTGCGTGGTGTCGTGGGTGCGCCGGGTGGCGCGGGCCGGTGGTGTCAGGCGGTGGGACGGGCCTCGGTGGTGCCGGTGGTGCCGGAGGCCCCGGTGGGCCTGGGCGCGGTGGGCTTGGCGGGGCCGCCGCCGAGGACGCCGAAGAAGAACGCCAGGGTCGGTGCGAGGTAGGCGAGCCAGACGACGATCTGGAGGACGCTGGGGTCGGGCTGGAAGTTGAAGACGCCCTTGAGGAGGGTGCCGTACCAGCTGTCCTTGGGGATGGTGCTGGAGATGTCGAAGGCGAGGTTGTGCAGGCCGGGCAGCCAGCCGGCCTCCTGGAGGTCGTGGACGCCGTAGGCGAGGACGCCGGCGGCGACGACGACGAGCATGGCGCCGGTCCAGGTGAAGAACTTCGCCAGGTTGATCTTCAGCGCGCCGCGGTAGAAGAGCCAGCCGAGGAAGGCGGCGGTGAGCAGGCCGAGGGCGGCGCCGATGATCGGGTTGTAGCCGTCCTCGGTGGCCTGGACGGCGGTCCAGATGAACAGGGCGGTCTCCAGGCCCTCGCGGCCCACGGCGAGGAAGGCGGTGGCGACCAGGGCGCCGGTGCCCATGGCGAGGGCGGCGTCGAGCTTGCCCTGGAGTTCGCTCTTGAGGTGGCGCGCGGTGCGGCGCATCCAGAAGACCATCCAGGTGACCAGGCCGACCGAGATGATCGACAGCGAGCCGCCGAGGGCTTCCTGGGCCTCGAAGGACAGCTGGGAGGAGCCGAACTGCAGGACCGCGCCGAAGGCCATCGACAGCAGCACGGCGGCGCCGACGCCGGTCCACACCGGCGGGAGCTTCTCCCGGCGGCCGGTCTTGACCAGGTAGGCGATGAGGATGCAGACGACCAGGCTGGCTTCGAGTCCTTCGCGCAGGCCGATCAGATAGTTGGCGAACA
>NZ_JAIY01000003.1:839090-839695 GCF_000710405.2 Kitasatospora sp. MBT66
GACCACGGCGGCGGCGAGCTTGGAGAGGGGCTCGCCGAGGGAGTTGACGGCGTCGGAGAAGGTCTTGCGCTCGGTGTCGGTGACCTTGTCGTAGGAGGTGTAGCTGCCGTCGGCCTGCTTGTACTTGGCGAGCAGGGTCTGGATGGCGGCGAACTCGGAGTCCAGGGTCCTGGCGAGGTCGGCGTCCTTCTCGGCGGCGACGGGCTTGAGCAGCTCGTAGGCCTTCTTGGCGCCCTCGACGTTGGCGGCGAAGTCGGCGAGGTCGGTGTGGCTGTAGCGGTCCTCCTCGCCGGTGACCTTGCCGGTGGCGACCTCGTCGAGGAGTTCCTTGGCGCCGTTGGCCATGCTGGTGGCGGTGATCTCGGCCTCGGGGATGCGCTTCTGCCAGTCCTTGAGGTCGGCGACCAGCTGGTCGGCGAGCTTCTTCTCCTCGTCACCGATCTTCGCGTCCGCCCAGAGGGACTTCTCCAGCTTGTGCCAGCCGGTCCATTCCTGGCCGGGCTCCAGGCCGTCCTCGCGGGTGTCGGTCTTGGGGTCGACGTCGCCGAAGCTCTCGGCGACGGGCTCGGCGCGCTCCCAGCCGGTGCGCGAGGGCGCGTAGAGGG